>NZ_UGOX01000001.1:447500-1647500 GCF_900461555.1 Legionella quinlivanii
TGACCCAATCAAAAAAGGAATCGCAAGCAAAGCGAGCGATACCGAAAGAAAAGGTTCGGAGAAAGCTTTTACGAGGATTTTTGCTTTAATCGAGGCATCTTGCTAAGCAAGTGAAGGAGCGTACTACTGTACGTGACTGAACGCGCGCAGCAAGATAACGAAGAGTAAAGCAAAAAGCCGAAGTAAAAAAAATTGGGTCTGTAGCTCAGCTGGTTAGAGCGCACCCCTGATAAGGGTGAGGCCGGTGGTTCAAGTCCACTCAGACCCACCATATCTTGTCTCAGATAGATCAGAAAAGATAATATTCAAGAGAGTATTATGTTTTCTGGACTATCCAGAAGTTCATTAACAATTAGGTAAAGAGAAGAAATACAAGCGCATTAGTATTGCAAGTTTTTGTTGTTGTCGTATGACTTTGAGGTAATTGAGGTTATATGGTCAAGAAGAGAAGCGCAAACGGTGGATGCCTTGGCAGTAAGAGGCGATGAAGGACGTGGAATCCTGCGAAAAGCTCTGGGGAGTTGGAAACATGCGTTGATCCAGAGATGTCCGAATGGGGGAACCCAATCACTACGGTGATTATCCTTAACTGAATCCATAGGTTAAGGAGGCGAACTCGGGGAACTGAAACATCTAAGTACCCGAAGGAAAAGAAATCAAACGAGATTCTCCTAGTAGCGGCGAGCGAACGGGGAAGAGCCTGGTGTGATTTATTATGAGTGTGAGTAGAACAACTTGGGAAAGTTGGCGATAGAGGGTGATAGCCCCGTATACGAAGCACTGATAAGGAACTAAGCACACGAACAAGTAGGCCGGGACACGTGAAATCCTGGTTGAATATGGGTGGACCATCATCCAAGGCTAAATACTCCTTACTGACCGATAGTGAACCAGTACCGTGAGGGAAAGGTGAAAAGAACCCCGGAGAGGGGAGTGAAATAGACCTGAAACCGTTTGCGTACAAGCAGTGGGAGCCTGACTTTGGTTGGGTGACTGCGTACCTTTTGTATAATGGGTCAGCGAGTTACTTTTAGTGGCGAGGTTAACCGCATAGGGAAGCCGTAGAGAAATCGAGTCTTAATAGGGCGCGAGTCGCTGAGAGTAGACCCGAAACCGGGCGATCTAGCCATGCCCAGGATGAAGGTTGGGTAACACCAAGTGGAGGTCCGAACCGGGTAATGTTGAAAAATTATCGGATGAGGTGTGGCTAGGAGTGAAAGGCTAATCAAGCCCGGAGATAGCTGGTTCTCCCCGAAAGCTATTTAGGTAGCGCCTTGTGAAGTGATTGCTGGGGGTAGAGCACTGTTTCGGCTAGGGGGCTGTCATGGCTTACCAACCCGATGCAAACTCCGAATACCGGCTAATTGAATCACAGGAGACACACGGCGGGTGCTAACGTCCGTCGTGAAGAGGGAAACAACCCAGACCGCCAGCTAAGGTCCCTAAATAATAGTTAAGTGGGAAACGATGTGGGAAGGCATAGACAGCCAGGAGGTTGGCTTAGAAGCAGCCACCCTTTAAAGAAAGCGTAATAGCTCACTGGTCGAGTCGGCCTGCGCGGAAGATGTAACGGGGCTAAAACTATTTACCGAAGCTGCGGATGTGTGCCTTCGAGGCATGCGTGGTAGGGGAGCGTTCTGTAAGCTGATGAAGGTTCATTGAGAAGTGGGCTGGAGGTATCAGAAGTGCGAATGCTGACATGAGTAACGATAAAGAGGGTGAAAAGCCCTCTCGCCGGAAGTCCAAGGTTTCCTGCACGACGTTAATCGGAGCAGGGTGAGTCGGCCCCTAAGGCGAGGCTGAAAAGCGTAGTCGATGGGAACCAGGTTAATATTCCTGGACTTTTTATAAGTGGTGATGTGGGGACGAAGAAGGCTAGGTGAGCCGGGCGTTGGTAGCCCCGGTACCTGTTTTTAGGCGGAAAGACCTGGCAAATCCGGTTTTTCATTAACGCTGAGGGACGAGGTGGTTCTGACCCTACGGGGTGCAGAGAAGTCATTGATGCCACGCTTCCAGGAAAAGCTGCTAGCCATAACTTATAGAGAACCGTACCGGAAACCGACACAGGTGGACAGGTAGAGAATACTAAGGCGCTTGAGAGAACTCGGGTGAAGGAACTAGGCAAAATGGTACCGTAACTTCGGGAGAAGGTACGCCCTTGGATGTGAAGACCTTGCGTTGTAAGCATCTGAGGGCCGCAGAGACCAGGTGGCTGCGACTGTTTATTAAAAACACAGCACTCTGCAAATTCGTAAGAAGACGTATAGGGTGTGACGCCTGCCCGGTGCCGGAAGGTTAATTGATGGGGTTATCTTCGGAGAAGCTCTTGATCGAAGCCCCGGTAAACGGCGGCCGTAACTATAACGGTCCTAAGGTAGCGAAATTCCTTGTCGGGTAAGTTCCGACCTGCACGAATGGCGTAACGATGGCCACACTGTCTCCACCCGAGCCTCAGTGAAATTGAAATCGCGGTGAAGATGCCGTGTACCCGCGGCTAGACGGAAAGACCCCGTGAACCTTTACTACAGCTTTGCACTGGACTTTGATGATAACTGTGTAGGATAGGTGGGAGGCTAAGAAGTGCGGACGCCAGTTCGCATGGAGCCGACCTTGAAATACCACCCTGTTATTATTGAGGTTCTAACTTGGTCCAGTCATCCTGGACGAGGACAGTGTATGGTGGGTAGTTTGACTGGGGCGGTCTCCTCCCAAAGAGTAACGGAGGAGCACAAAGGTACCCTCGGTACGGTCGGACATCGTACCAAGAGTGTAAAGGCAAAAGGGTGCTTGACTGCGAGACGGACGTGTCGAGCAGGAACGAAAGTTGGTCTTAGTGATCCGGTGGTTCTGTATGGAAGGGCCATCGCTCAACGGATAAAAGGTACTCCGGGGATAACAGGCTGATACCGCCCAAGAGTTCATATCGACGGCGGTGTTTGGCACCTCGATGTCGGCTCATCACATCCTGGGGCTGAAGCAGGTCCCAAGGGTATGGCTGTTCGCCATTTAAAGTGGTACGCGAGCTGGGTTTAGAACGTCGTGAGACAGTTCGGTCCCTATCTGCCGTGGGCGTAGGAAAATTGAGAGGAGCTGCTCCTAGTACGAGAGGACCGGAGTGGACGAACCTCTGGTGTACCGGTTGTGACGCCAGTCGCATTGCCGGGTAGCTAAGTTCGGACGGGATAACCGCTGAAAGCATCTAAGCGGGAAGCCTCCCTCAAGATGAGTTTTCCCATGAAGCCCGTTGAAGACTACGACGTTGATAGGCGAGGTGTGGAAGCGCAGTAATGTGTGAAGCTAACTCGTACTAATTGGCTGATTGTCTTGACCATATAACCTGAGTTGTCTTGGGTTGTATGGGACAACAAACAAATGAATGACTGTGTGCAGAGATTATTATCTCGATTGTATTTCGACTCTTTACCGGCCGAGGCCGGCTTCGCCAAGACGAAGCTGTGTCCCACGGTCAACCCGTTTTCCTGGCGACTATAGCAGTCTGGAACCACCTGATCCCATCTCGAACTCAGAAGTGAAACAGACTCGCGCCGATGATAGTGTGGAGTTTCTCCATGTGAAAGTAGGTCATCGCCAGGGCTTTATTGCAAAGCGGCCTTCGGGTCGCTTTTTTTTTGTCTGAAAAAACTTCAAACCACCCTGCAGACGGAAATCCTGTCGTCTTTGCGTCCCTAACGCTCGCTATGAGCCCATAAGGCAAACATTCTAAGAAAGAAACACTAACACCAATATGTCTTATTTCTAAGCGTTGGGGGCGTTGACCCTAAGTCAGATATGCAGGGGGGCTGGTGTCTCGATTTGAGATTCTTGAGCGTCCTGCACCATTTCCCGATAAATTAGTTGAGTTTTCCATACTACAAACTGTTCTAATCGGGTTTTAGGAGACGCTCCCTCATTTAAAGCACGAAGACGGTCTTGTGTAACACGTGCTTGCTGAAGTTCATGCCGTATTTGGTTCCAAAATGGACGGCCGCTAGCTCTTGCTCTTAGACAAGTTTCAGCCTCAAATTGTAATACATGTGCTGGTGGTGGTAATAAGGGACTCTCGGATGCAGTTCCAAATGGTACTTGTGGACGGTCAAACCAGTCCTCTATTCTAACCGGTACATATGGCCTAAATACTTTTTTTTTCTCCCACAGAATAAGCTGCTCTAATTCGCTTCGAGGAGCCTCGTTAGCCAATAAACCCGGCATGGAACCAGGAAGAATACCTTCTTGAGTCATCTCATGCATCATTTGTTCAGACAGGGAAACACCTCTAGCCTGTGCTCTACGAAAAAGCGCTGCCTGAATACGCAATATAGGAGCAGGTGTATTCCTTAGCGTATCATTTCGATTTCGAGCTTCGTCATCATCATATGGCTCATTCAGATCTATATTCACCAATCTATCCAACTTAAAAAAATATGTATAATATAACGCCAGATAAAGTATAAAACAATCTATATGTATTTTAATTTTGTTTTCGGGTTTCGTTGTAGAACGCTTGAGTTAATGAAACATTTGATAAATAAATTTGATATAGAATTTTATTATTCAGCAGTATCTGGCTCAAAGAGAAGGCAGAGGGAGCTTGCAATATCTGTTCAATCGTGAATCCCGTTTCCTAAATGACTTGCTTGCAGTAAGATATCCCTTAGGCTTCGACTGACTCATGGAGAGAATATGGTCCTGTTAGGCACACCGCATACTGGTTCCGCAACTCGTTTAATGCTGTTGGGAGCTGGCGAGTTGGGCAAAGAGATTGCCATTGAAGCGCAGCGTCTTGGCATTGAAGTTATTGCAGTGGATCGCTATGCGCATGCACCGGCGATGCAGGTAGCGCATCGTTCTCATGTAATTTCCATGCTGGATGGAGAAGCGCTGACACGCTTGATTAAGACAGAAAATCCACAGTTCATTGTGCCCGAAATTGAGGCGATTGCCACTAGCGCCTTGCTCGAATTGGAGAAAGAGGGCTATGTGGTTAGCCCGACTGCGCAGGCGGTCCATTCCACAATGAATCGGGAAAGTATTCGCCGTCTTGCGGCAGAGCAATTGGGGCTTAGAACATCTCACTATTCTTTTGCAAACAATCTGGAAGAATATCAGGCTGCAATCCAACGGATTGGTTTGCCTTGCGTGGTGAAGCCCACCATGAGTTCCTCTGGTAAAGGGCAGAGCATCATTCGTTATCAGGAGGGGGTGGAGGCAGCCTGGGCGGATGCTCTTGCAGGGGCAAGGGGTATGAAAGGCAGCGTCATCGTGGAAGAGTTTCTTGATTTTGATTATGAAATTACCTTGCTTACCGTGCGTCATCGGCAAGGCACTTCATTTTGTCAACCCATTGGTCATTTGCAGATTCAGGGAGATTATCGGGAATCCTGGCAGCCGCATCCAATGCCAGCACAGGTTCTTGAGCAAGCCCAGCAGCAGGCTAAAGCAGTTACAGAGGCCCTGGGGGGCTTTGGTCTCTTTGGCGTGGAGTTTTTTATAAAGGGAAATGAGGTGTATTTTAGCGAAATTTCTCCGCGACCCCATGATACTGGACTGGTTACTTTAATTTCGCAGGACTTGTCAGAGTTTGCCTTACATCTTCGGGCTATTTTAGGCTTGCCAATTCCACATATCAGGCAATTTGGACCGGCTGCTTCCGCTGCGCTGCTGGTTCAGGGCGATAGTCAGAATATCCAATATGATCTGCAATCAGCACTGGAAATCCCTGACACAGAAATCAGACTTTTCGGTAAGCCTGAGGTGCATGGAGAGCGGCGAATGGGCGTTTGCCTGGCTCTTGGACATTCTGTGGATGAGGCGCGCGCCAAAGCCCGGCAAACCTTGAGTCAGATACAGGTTAAAATGTTGCTTTAAAAGTCATGAACGCTATCCGAATTATTGCAAATGATAATGATTATCATTGTCACTTGAGTTATCATCAACTATTCAAAATAGTTAAATAGCTACTCGAATCTGAAAATTGAATGAAGTAGAATAAGTTATCATTACAAAGGGATGTGTTTTGTATGCTAGTAAGCCGTTTGCATCAATTCTTTGAAGATTTAAAATCTATCGCAGAGCCTTGCGATATGAAATTGCTTACCTCCATGCAAGAGGATTTCGCCATTTTAAATGCGTCCTCTGAAACTGAACAAGTTAATAACGCCGCACCCGAGCTTGAACAGGTTCAGGCAAATGAAACGCTCAATGAATCAGCCAATACTATTCCAGCACATCTCAATGAAGGCCAGATTAACTGTTTGCTGGGTTACTTCAACAAGCGCTGGCAAGAAGTCATCGACAAGGAATTGAATTACACCTTTGATCCGAGGGGAGCCAATCTGCCTTGGGTGGAACTCGCCAAAGAATTAAGCATTGAGCTTAACATTCCTTATCTAAAAATATTAATTCCAGTTTTGATTGATCATGTTGAACCGGATATGCTCACGCGTTTAAGTAATGACCTGGATCCCCGTACTATTTTTATAGGTGATGACGATAAATCCTGGCATCGGGTATTGGGTTTATTCAATACAATACATAAGGATGCTCATTCCCTGTATAGCTATGATACCTACAATAAATTAAGACCCCGCCCCATGACATTGAAGGAGCTCTTAAGGCTGAGAAGCCGACAAGGGGAGCTATCCTTTAATGTGAAAGATCAAACTTACCAGAGTGTTTGGGATTATCTAATAAGAGAGGCCGCACCAGAATGGAAAAAGAAAGGAAAAATTCTCCACGCTCTCAAACCATTATTGCTCGCGGTTCTGGAAACTTATCTGTTGCTTGATGCAGATAATGCAGAGACGCCGCTGCGCTTCAACGAAGCGTATGGCCAATTATCGCTTCAACTGAAATTAGCCAGTATTGAAGATGCCAATCATTTTTACGGCCTGAAATTTACAGCAGAAAATAAAGAAAAATATTTGCTGGATATTCTCCTTGACATATTCGAACAAAAACTCGATTTCTGCTGGATAGTGGCCATGAGTCAATGGTTATGTGAAGATGGTTCGTTAATTGTCAAAAATATTGCGCTTGACTCAGTGTACAGGACACGTAAATTAGGCCCTTATTTTGACAACGCCGCTTTGAAAAATTCCTTGAATCAATTGCAAAGTAGTTGTTCAGCGGAGCTTTTACCAACACTTAATCAATTAATACTGGAAGCTGGAGAAGGCTTGCCTGATGCTCTGCCCAGTGAAGAGATAGTGCAAAAGCTAAGAGATTTATATGCTGAGCGCTTTAAAGCGGTAGTTGATAAGGAGCATGACTATTTACGACTGCAGAATGGAATTAACCAGCCCTGGATTGCGCTGGCACAGAATCTGGCTGGTGCTGCTTTAATCGAGCCCAATTATTATCGATTCTTAATCCCTGGTTTATCTCCTGAAAATGATCTTGAGCTAATCAGCGGTGATCCAGTAACTAACTATCCATTGTCTCATTATATTTTGTCAGAAAATGGCCGTTACCTGATTTATCTCAGTAATTGTGTCAATCAGCACAAAGCGCGGCGTACTTTTTTGAATTGCAGCACCGAGCCCCCGCTTCCATTAACTCCAAAAGAAACACAACGTCTGAATTTTGCTGCCAGTGAATATCTGAATTATTTTAATAAAGAAGTGAGGAAGGCTCCCAACCCACCATTACTTAGATCCACTGTCGACGCCGTGAGGGAGCTTGTTAAAGGCAGTGTCTATAATAACGGGCTTCTAGCTAACACAATAGATGATTATAAAACTCAGGGGCAAAACGCTGCTAAGGCGTATGCGACTTTCCGGGATTTTTTTAAACAATTACCGAAAGATGAGCAACAAAATCTTAATTCACAGCGCATCACTTTAGAACGCGATGAATTCACCTTTCAGGAAATTTTCGAGCAGATTTGGGGGAAGGACAACGGGGATTGGGAAAAACAAAACCTGTGCATGGCCTCGGGTGGCCGCTTTTTCGCTAAGCTGGTTAGTGATCATTCATTCAAGTATTTCAATGATGAGTTAGAGCAGTCTGATAGTATGGATATGCTGTATCTTAGAAACAATTCCTGGAAACGCGCCTATAAAGACAGTTTACCTGAGGACGAATGCTTAAGAAGGATCCGAATTATTCTGGTATCGCTAATGACGTATACTTTCCACAAGTATGGTCCTGATATCCGGCGGGAGCTCTGGGATTGCAAGAACAATTTGACCACCACCGGTGCAGAAATATTTGATAAATTGAAACATCTTATTAACTATGACGAACAGGAACACATTCAATTCGATTATTACATGGTAATGGATATAGTTTCCGGCGCGGTGACAAAAGCGACTTGGCTGCGCTATCCTGAGACAACCGCCTGGCTTGAAAATATCCAAAAAGAAAGTTTATTTGCTGGATCGGCTCTGACTTGTTTTGAACCCGAACTATTGTTTACAGTGCTGGTATCGAGATTGAAAATAAGAAATACTGAAGCCGAGCAGTTGCTGGATTTTCTCGATCAGCTTCTAAGAACAATGCTGCAAAAGCAAAATGAAAATAAAATCTGGATTAGAGCGAATATTAAATTTCAGTACGTACTGCGTAAACTAAGGCCCGAACTTCAGAGTGAAATTCTGTGCCAGCTGCGAGAGGCAAGTGAGGAACTAACTGCAAAAGAAATTCAATCCAATTTTCATTCACTCAAAAGCCAGTTGCTGGAAGAAGAGCAAATAAAACTGGATGCTGAATTAATTTCACTGGAGAGTGAGAAAAATATTACCCGCCTAATCTCTGAGAGGATTTGGGGAAATGATAAACGCAAGGGGCAGACTAATGAATCGCTTCCTGCTTATGCTCATTTATTTACAAAAATGATAGCCGTATTTCTTCCATCTCCCGCAAAACCAGAGTTAAAACGTTCCAGAAGCATGGATTGTTTAAGAAATGACTCTGTAAGCTGGAGGAATGCCGACAGTTTGTCGGAAGATGAATGCCTGAGAAGGCTTCGGATTATTCTGGTGTCGCTAATGACTCATAAATTCAGAACGTACGGCCGGGTCATTCATATCAAACTGTGGGACTGCAGCAATCAGGTGACAGGAACAGGCGACGATTTATTGGGGAAGTTACATCATTTTATCGAAGGTAATAAGCCGGAACATGTTAAACGTGATTATTCTATGATAATGGAAACTGTGATAGACCCGGCATTGGCGAAGTCTCTCTGGGTTCGATACTCTGAGACAACCACCTGGCTTGAAAGTATACAAACGGGAAGGCTATTCAGTCCCTCCACAGTCACCTGTTTTGAGCCTGAATTATTGTTTAATGTGTTGATGCCGCGTCTGCAGACCAAAGAGGCTGAACCAGATCTATTATTGAATTTTCTCGATCAGATTTTAAAAACAATGCTGCAAAAAGAAAATGAAAATAAAATCTGGATTCGCATCAATATTAAATTTCAGAACTTCCTGCATCAGTTAAAACCAGATGTGCAGAATGAAATTCTGCGACAACTGCGCACAGCGAATAAACAACAGAATCTGAAAGAAGTGCGATCAACATTTAACGTATTAAGCAATGAGTTTCTTAAGATGAGAAGTGAAATTCAGATAGTTAAAACGAAAGCAGCAAGCCCCCGATTTTTCTCCGATGCATCGCTGCATGGTAATCTGGTAAGTAACTGCGATGAATCGGTGAGCCCTGCTTCACTTAAAGATCAGGTCATGACCTTGGGTGAATCAAAGATAGAAGATAAAAAAACATTTAGCTTTCAGTATGCAGCCTTTCTAACCAAGCCCATTCCCGATCGAAGAAGTGCTCTTGCGGTTAACCAAACGACTATGGTGTACAGCTAGTCTAAAGAACTTAAAGATCCACTCCATATTGCATTAGGATTTTTAAAAAGCTGTCATAACGTTTAGTTGAAATGTTTC
The DNA here is from genome assembly GCF_900461555.1 of Legionella quinlivanii. NCBI lineage: Bacteria > Pseudomonadati > Pseudomonadota > Gammaproteobacteria > Legionellales > Legionellaceae > Legionella > Legionella quinlivanii. The sequence continues at coordinate 457,397 of NZ_UGOX01000001.1, forward strand.
CATCAGAAACGGCTTGTATTATTGCACAGCCGGGGCTTTGCTGATGATCGCAATTTCTGAATCTGCAATCGGCGGTTAAATTGCGAATCTCTCGAAAACCATAAATAATCTCCTGCCGCGGCATTTCCCAAAGACCAAATTCCCGTACTCCCGGAGAGTCAATTAAAGCGCCGCCTTTGGGCAGATGGTAAAATCGGGAATTCGTGGTGGTATGGCATCCTAATTCGGAGCTAAGCGAAATCTCAGCTGTTTGGATGCTTTCATGCGGTAAAATCTGTGCAATAATTGATGATTTACCAACCCCGGATTGTCCTACAAACACGCTGATCTGATTAGTCAGATGCGTTTCCAGAGAAGAAAAACTGTCAGGCTCAGTATTGCTAAGAAAGAGAACTGGGTAGCCTAGGGATTCATAATAAACAAAGGCTGCTTTAAGTTCAGCGCATTCCAGATCAGTCTTGTTAAGCAGGAGGATGGGGTTCAAACCTAAATGTTCAGTAATAACAAGATAGCTGTCCAGCAACGACCAGGTAATCGCCGGTTTGGGGGCGACCACGATAATTAACTGGCTTATATTGGCCGCAATCGGCTTTGATCCTCGCTTGTCCTGTTTTTCCAATACGACTTTTCTTGGAAAGCGGCTGACAATAACGCCTTGCGTTTCTCCCTGTACTTGCCAGATAACCTGATCACCTGCAACCAGCGAGTCAATATTGGGCCGGATGAGGCAATGAATGATTTCGCCCTTTTCGGTTTCCACTTCGGCGTGCTTTCCATAGCGCGTGACAACTAGCCCCTGATGATTCAAGTCGTTCAGAGGATGTGTTGCTTCCAGAAAATCAGCCTGGATTTTCTGGATACGGGCTGCTTGCTGTTTATTTATTCGTCTTTTACTCATAAGAGGAAGCTGAGGTATAATCCTGAACAGTTCGCTATCCTGAATAGCCGCTCAATAATTGGATTATAATTATGAGAGGTACTACATGGTAGTTGTTCAATTTTACGCTGTTTATCGTTTAGCTATTATACAACATCCAGGATGATTTTATTAATGAAAATCTATTTAGTAGGAGGCGCTGTCCGCGATCAGTTATTAAATTATCCTGTCGCTGAAAAAGATTGGGTAGTCGTTGGGGCAACCCCGGAAAATTTATTAGCAAAAGGTTATAACCGGGTCGGGCGTGATTTTCCGGTGTTTCTACACCCCGAAACACGCGAAGAATATGCATTGGCCAGAGCTGAGCGAAAGTCTGGGCATGGCTATTACGGATTTGAGTGTGATTTTACGCCAGAAGTCACTCTGGAAGAGGATTTGCAGCGCCGGGATTTAACCATTAACGCCATGGCTATGGATAATGCCGGCAACCTGATTGACCCCTATCAGGGAAAACGTGATCTTGAAGCAAAAATTCTGCGGCATGTTTCGCCCGCTTTTATTGAAGATCCTGTTCGAGTACTCAGAGTTGCGCGTTTTGCGGCAAGATATCATCACCTGGGGTTTAAACTGGCGGATGAAACGCGCTTGCTAATGTATAAAATGGCTAAAAATGGCGAGTTAAATTATTTAATTGCCGAACGGGTCTGGCAGGAATGGCAGCGCAGCCTGACTGAGAGAAATCCTGAAATCTTTATTTTAACATTACGGGCTTGCGGGGCATTGGAAATCGTGCTACCCGAAATCAATCGCCTCTTTGGAGTGCCTAATCCGCCGCATCATCATCCCGAAATTGATAGCGGCGTGCACACGATGATGGTTCTGGCAAGGTCAACGGAATTAACAAGCGACCCGCTGGTTCGTTTTGCGGCTCTGGTTCATGATCTTGGAAAAACAGCGACACCAATGAACGAGTGGCCCAAGCACCGTCAGCATGAGGACCGGGGCGTTCCAATAATTGAACAATTATGTCAGCGCCTGAGAATTCCGGCTGAATATCGTAAATTAGCGGTTCAGGTCTCTCGATTGCATTTATTAATCCATCGAATCAGGGAATTGAGACCGGTCACAATTGTGAATGTTCTGGAGCGGGCTGATGCCTTTCGCCGACCACAGCTATTTGAGCAGTTGTTATTAGCTTGTCAGGCAGATGCCCAGGGCCGAGGCAAGAAAAGCGAATATAAACAAATTGAAAACTGGCGATATGCCTTGCAACAATGTGCTAAAATTTCTGCTCAGAAATTAATTGAGCAAGGCTACACAGGGGCAGACATTAAAACTGGATTGCATGCGCATCGAGTGGCTTGTGTCGACTTAATTGTAAAATTTTGGAAAAATAATGAGAAATAACAATAATTTAATTTGGATCGATCTGGAGATGACTGGCTTAAATCCAGAGGTTGATCGCATTATCGAAATCGCAACGGTTGTAACCGATTCCAAGCTTAACATTCTTGGAGAAGGGCCGGTGTTTGCTGTTTCGCAAAGTGAAGAATTGCTCCTCGGAATGGACGAATGGAATACAAGGCAGCATAACCAGTCAGGTCTGGTACAGCGTGTACGAGAATCCAAAACAACCGAGGCAGAGGCTGAGCAGAAAACAATCGATTTTCTAAGCCAATATCTGGATCGTGGAAAATCACCAATGTGTGGAAACAGTATTTGCCAGGACAGGCGTTTTCTGTATAAATATATGCCCAATCTGGCTGAGTTTTTTCATTATCGCAATCTGGATGTCAGTACTTTAAAGGAGTTAGTCAAGCGCTGGAATCCCCGTTTAATGGATGGCCTCATAAAAGAATCCAAGCACCTGGCGCTCGATGACATTAAAGATTCGATAGCCGAGCTGGTTTATTATCGGCAGCACTTTATTAATTTATCAGGTGACACGCATGTATAAACGTGAGCAGTTAACTCTTCCCAATGAGGCCGGCAAGCTATTGCTGCACTCATGTTGCGCCCCCTGTTCAGGGGAGGTGATGGAAGCTCTGGTTTTTTCAGAAATTGATTTTACTATTTTCTTTTATAATCCCAATATACATCCTGTGCAGGAATACGAAATTCGCAAGCAGGAAAATAAAGCGTTCGCACAAAAGCATAATATTCCATTCATCGATGCCGATTATGACAAGGATAACTGGTTTGAACGCGTTAAAGGTCTGGAGTGGGAGCCAGAGCGTGGTAAACGCTGCACTGCCTGTTTTGATATGCGCTTTGAGCGCACAGCCCTTTATGCTCATGAGCATGATTTTCCGGTGATCTGCAGCTCGCTGGGGATATCCCGCTGGAAGGATATGAACCAGATCAATGATTCAGGCACCCGGGCAGCCAGCCGTTATCCTGGAATTGTGTATTGGACCTATAACTGGCGTAAGGACGGCGGAGCCGCGCGCATGTATGAGATTGCCAAACGTGAAAATTTTTATAAACAGGAGTATTGCGGCTGCGTGTACTCTTTGCGAGATACTAATGCCTGGCGAAAGAAAAATGAACGTGAGCGAATCAAAATCGGCATAAATTATTACGAAAATGAAAGTACCAAAGACAGTGCAAAACCACAGGATGAAAAATGACTACTCAGGACAAACACTCCCATCACGACCATGATCATTCCTCACATGGACACAGCCATCCTGCTCCCGCGTATAGCAGGGCCTTTTTAATTGCGATAGTTGCTAACGGCATTTTTGTGATCTGCCAGATTGTTTTTGCTATTATCGCAAATTCATCAAGCTTGCTGGCCGATGCTATCCATAATCTGGGTGATGTGCTTGGACTGATATTATCCTGGATAGCCAATAGTCTTTTAACACGAAGCCCGACCGATAAAACCACTTATGGTTTGAAAAAGACTTCTATCATCGCAGCATTAACCAATGGGATTTTGCTGGTTTTCACCTGTGGAATTATTGCGACCGATGCGGTTTATAAATTATTTTCAGAAACAGAAGTGCAGGCGGTTTCGGTTATGATTGTGGCCGCGATTGGAATTTTGGTTAATGGGGCAACTGCTGCCCTGTTTATGAAGGGCACCGATGATCTGAATATTAAATCCGCTTTCCTGCATCTTTTGTATGATGCATTCATTTCAGTGGGAGTTGTTATTTCTGCGGCTATTCTCTACTGGACTGGCTGGCAATGGATTGACCCCGTGGTGGGTATTTTGATTGCAGTAATCATTATTAAAGGAACCTGGGGATTATTTAAAGACAGTTTCCGACTATTAATTGACGGTGTACCCACTGGCATTTCCCTGATTGCTGTGCGGGATCAATTGGAAGCGATTCCCGGTGTAAAGCAGGTGCATGACTTGCATATTTGGGCTTTGAGTACTCGTGAAAATGCGCTTTCGGTGCATTTGTGGATGCCTGAGCAAGTGTTGAGCGATGAAAGACGCCGTGAAGTGGTTAGCATGCTGGAAAAAAGCCATAACATTACCCATGTCACCATACAGGTAGAAAGCAGCCTTGAGTATTGCGAGGATGCTTGCTCACCGAATGAGCGTTAGTTCCTACAAGCAGACTGCTTTATGAGTAGGGCAATCCAGATTTAATTCTGGATTGCTGTTCAAGCTTAGATAGCCGCAAATCATTCGTTGAAATAACTTCCATCAATTAATTTCAATCCCTGCCGAAATGCCTGACAGGCCTCATGCTGTTCGCCAAAGCGCTCATATAAGGCGCCTATTTCTGCGTAGGCTTCCGGACTTGGATGCAAAGCAAGACTGTTCTCAAAATAACTGCGTGCTTTACCCCAAAGGTGTTGGGCAATACATAAGCGTCCCAGGGTTAACAATAGAACAGAGGAGTTAGGGTGCTTCTTAATAAAACTTTCAGCGAACGAAAGCTGCTGTTCATTCACATGGATCTGGCCATAAAGTTTAATGAGTTGCTCATTAAATTGCTTGCGTAAACTACGGCGCAAAATGGCTTCCGCCTGTGCCTGTTGATTGTCTTTAATCAGATAACTGCAGTATTGCGCCATCAAATCAGGAGAATCTTTAATAGCTTTAGGCAGGCTTTGCACTAACGCATCCAGTTCCTTTCGTTGGGAAAGACGAATGCAATCAGCCATTGCCTGTTTATAGGCATGAAGCTGCAACTGCTCATATTCCGCGGCTGAAATAATATTATTTCGTTTAAGCTCCGGCAGCAGAGCTATTAGCTGCGGCCAGTCACGAACTTCCTGGTAAAGGTGCATTAGCAGTTTCAATACGTAGGGATGGCGCGGTGCCAGATCCTGCAGATGCCGCAAAGTGGCCAGGGCCTGTTCCCACTGCTGATTGGCCAGCTGCAGTTGAGCCTGGGTCAGTTCCACAGCTATTCGTGCTTCAGGCATGGACTGCTGTGCTTCGCGAAGATAATCATCTCTTAACTGACTATCACCCATTTCCTGGGCAGCTCTGGCCGCAGTCAAATAATTTAGTAAGGGGGTATCGGTATCGGGAAGAGCTTTGATTAAATGGGTCTTCGCTGCATCCCAGTATCCTTCGCTAAACTCAATGAGGCCTTTTCTCGTTTTGGCCTGAGCAATCTGTGCGCGCCGGCGGGCACGCCAGGCACGATAGTTCGAGCGCGAATGACATAATTTTTGTATAAAAAGAATCAGCCAGTGCAAAAGAAAGAAACAAAGAATGATTCCCAAAATAGCAAACCATAAGGTAGTTTCTATGGTCCAATGGTTCACAGCAATTAGCAGATAGCCTGGATCATGATTTAACTGGATACCAAGAACTATAGCAAGCAGTAAAACGACCAGCCCAATAATTAGTCGTGTCATGGCTGTGCTCCATCCGGGTTCGATTGATTGACCGTAGAGTTTTTCTGGTTATCAATGAACTGATTTAACAAATTGAGTGATCCATTCACCAGGGGGCGTTGATTGTCCAGCGAAATTCCTCTTAACTTTTGCAAGTCACTCAACAAGGCCTGCGTCGGACTTGCGGAAATATCGAAAATACGATTAATTTCCTCAATGGCTTGCTTGAGGGATTGCGTATAGACGGCGCTGTTATGCTCCAGTAAAGCCCATTGTGCTTCCTGAAGATTCATGCGGATACTTTCTCGCAGCGCTTCCTGATGCAGCGGAGAAAGAATAGGCTCTATATCATCATCGTGTTTACGAACGACAATTAATTTTTCAAGCAATTTCATATTTTCATGTAATTTGGATTTCCAGGCACTGGATGTGTCCTCATCAGCAGGGGCCGTGTTTTCCTCAGAAGGATTATTAATTCCCTGTTTAAGAGGAAGGGAGGAAACCATCTGCTGAGCGGCATCTAACTGACTCAGCAGTCCCGCCAAATCCAGTTTGGGTATCGCCTTGATTGCAGTTATCTCAGTGGCAATGGTTTGCCGGATTTTGAATAATTGCTGATCAGACACATCCTGCAAAACGGTATCCGCTGCTTGGAGAAGTGCGATCGTTGTTTCCTGGTTGTCACTCCAGTGGGCATTAATTTGAGCCAATTCCAGATAGTATTTCGCTTTTTGAAGCAGCCAGTCTTGCCGTTGGTAATGGCGTTGCCGCAAGGCCTTATGCAGGCTTTGATTTAAATTGCTGACCTGTTGCTGAATGCTTTCTTTAGAGAGCTGCAGGGTTTGGCCGAGATTTGCCAAATTGGCTGTCAGTTTTGTCTGCTCTTGTTCAAGGGCTGCAAATCTTGTCTGTAACTTGCTTTTCTGATCACCGGCAGACTGTTGGAAATGGTTCACCTTGAAAAAACTAATCAGCGATAAAATAAGGGCAATCGCGGCAGCCAGGCCAATAATCAGAGTTACAAAATGTTGCTCAAAGACTGAAGGAGAGGCTGTTTTAGCCTTTTGCTGCGGGCCGGCTTCAATGGGTTTGGATTGAGGAGATTCATTTTTTGTGGTCATTGGCGAATCCTTTTTTGAATTGATACAGACTATCCAGAATTTATTATAGGGAGTGATTATTATATTCTCTGCCGACTAGTAAACAGTATAATATCGACTTCATTATTCTGCCATAGCCGCTGCAATTGGCAGAGCGAGTGTTTAAAACACTTAAACCCGACAAGTCTGTCAGGAGTGGACCGCAAGTAATTGCCGAGCGCCATTTTTCAGAAGGTTTTCAGCACAGTTTTGTGCAATAGCTGTTGCTGCTTCAATGGCTCCTGATTGTTCATCGGCAATAATCTGGCTTCCATCAAGATTTAGAACTCTGGCCTGAAGATGCAACTGGCCGTCACCTGTTGGTTGGCAGAAAACTGCCAGAGGCACATGGCAATTACCGCCAAGCAGCGCATTGACTTGCCTCTCTGCCTTCACACAAGCCGAGGTCAATTGATCATTTAAGGGGCTTAAAAAGCCAAGCAACTCCTGATCGTCTTTCCGGCACTCGATTCCCAGCGCGCCCTGGGCGCAAGCAGGTAACATCAGTGCAGGATTAATGACCTCACGGATGACCTGTTGCAAACCCAGGCGCTCCAGGCCTGCAGCAGCCAGAATAATTGCATCGAGGGTTTCATTTTGAAGTTTTTCCAGACGGGTATTAATATTGCCACGCAAGGGAACAATTTCCAGACTGGGCCTCCAGGCCAGAAGCTGCGATTGACGGCGCAGGCTGCTGGTACCGATTCGAGCCGTTCTGGGTAAATCATTTATATTGGAAAATTGCGTGCTCACCAGCGCATCCAAAGGATTATCCCGTTTACAAATAACAGGAAGATGCAAAGCAGGGGGAAGTTCTGCGGGCACATCCTTGAGCGAATGAACGGCTAAATCGGCACGCTTGTCCAATAAAGCCTCTTCCAGCTCTTTAACAAATAGGCCTTTTCCGCCCAGAGTTTGCAGTTTGCTTTGGGTAAATTTATCACCTGAGGTGAGCATCGGCACCAGTTCATAGGAAATTTCAGGCCAGTATGATTGAAGTTGTTTACCTATAAAATTAGCCTGCCACAAGGCCAGCTGACTTTTTCGCGTTGCAATACGTAGAGTTCGCGCCATGTTCATGATATTCAATGAAAAGTCTATGATAACATGAGCGAAGACTAAGTGCTAAAGGCAAATCGCTTGTTGACTTTTGCTTACAGCTTATTTAACAATTTAATGCTTGCCGGTTAAAGAATTATTGTAGCTTGGGCCCTTGGTCAAATGGCCTGCCTTAAGGCTTTAGCCCCCACTCTACGTCCCTCGGCTTGTCCGAGGGATCCAGAGATCCAATCCTGGCATGAGATTCCTGGATCCCTCGGACAAGCCGAGGGACGTAGGGAGTAGATGGGAGAGAATTGAGAAAGGATTCCCAGTTGACAAGCTCTTTCAAGGATTGAAAGTATCGTGATGAAGTTCAAAGGATTAACTGCTTATTTTAAAAAAGCGATTCAGTACAACTCGCTTTATGCGACGCATCAACTGTTCCCCTTAGGCCTCATTATTTTTGTCAGTTTTCCTGTGTTTTACTGGATTTGGACAGAATGGTTTCCTCAACCCTATGAATCACTGACATGGCGTTTGATTGGGAGTCTGCTAGGCTTAGGACTCATGTTGGGAAATTATTGGCCTGTTCGCTTAAAGTCTTTGCTTCCTGCTTACTGGTTTTTTTGTTTGCTGTATGCCTTGTCTTTTTTCTTTGCCTACTTCTTTTTAATGAATAATGCCAGTGTCATTTCCGCCATGTCACTTTTATGCAGCATCTTTTTATTAGTGCTTCTGGTGGAGCTGCCGGTGTTATTGTTACTGGTAGCGATTGGATGGAGTGCGGCTTTGCTGCTTCATTATTTTAGTTCGCCGATCTCTTATTTTGGTGAGGAACATATAGAAATGCTGGTGATGATCATTTTTGTGATTATTGCCGGCTCAACAGTTAACTATAAAACATCTCTACTCCAGCAGCAGCGCCTTGATGGGATTCTTGCGGCAGCAGGAATGATTGCTCATGAACTCAGAACGCCGCTTCTCGGTATAAAAAGCGGCACCAAGGCTATTGAGCAATATCTACCGGTTTTAATTCAGGCCTATCATCTAGCAAGACAGCATAATCTGCTGGAACCTGTGGCTCGCGAAGCCCGCATTGCGCAGATAGCCGGTACGAAGGACCGTATTATTCATGAAATTGATTATGCGAATACCATTATTGATATGCTATTGGTTAAAGCAGGCCGCGAAAAATCACTTGAAAACTGTGCGCTTGAAGAGTGTTCAATAGCTGAATGTGTCATCGAAGCATTGCAACGCTATCCTTTTAAATCAGCTGTCGAGCGTAATCAGATTTACTGGGAAGGTAATTTCACATTTAAGGGGTCGAAGCTTTTAATGCAGCATGTGTTATTTAATTTATTAAAAAATGCCCTTTATGCGATAGCTACCGCCCAAAAAGGGGATATCCATATCTGGGCTGTAAGCGGCGAGCGGTATAATTGCCTCTATTTTAAAGATACGGCAAGAGGGATGACCAAAGAACAATTAAATCGGCTTTTTAATCATTTTTACACCACGACTTATATGGGAACAGGTTTGGGGTTGTCTTTTTGCAAATTGGTGATGAATCGATTTGGAGGCGATATTTTATGTGAAGCCAAAGAAGGCGAATTTACGCAGTTCATGCTGTTTTTTCCAATTAGCCAGGAGCAGTCCTAACCTGTGAGTATCGCAATCGTGAAAATTAATTCCCTGTTTTATTTGAAAAATTGAACAATCATGTTATTTTTATAGACAGTCATTAGAATTTTAGTGTTAGCGGGTTGAGTAAAAGCGAAATTGCCGCTATCAACCATTCGCTGAAAAAATAGTAATAAGGGACATGGCTCTTGTAACTCACCATGTATGTAGGTTTTTATAAAGGACGCTTGCTCAGGAGGAGCCATGCAACATCTCTCAATACCTACCTGTTATTTTCCAAGCACCGCATTGTTTATCGATGATAGCCGGGATTTTCTGTTGAATTTTGTTTTGCAACTCGATGAGGGATTGGCATATCGCATATTTGATTCCCCTTTCGACGCACTCGATTTTCTGGATAAAAAACGCTGCCAGTTAGAGGCATTGAACGAGAGCTGTACTGACCAGGTTGAAGAGATAAGAGAAGCTCATTCCACCAGTTTGAATATGAATGATAATCTGGCGGCAATTCATGCCGAGATCTATAACCGCAACCGATTTACCGAAGTGTCGGTTATCGTTGTCGATTATGCGATGCCGGGGATGGATGGGCTGGAGTTCTGCCGTCGTCTTGCCAACACCAATATCAAAAAAATTCTTCTGACTGGAAAAGCGGATGAGAAGCTGGCTATTCAGGCATTTAATGAAGGATTAATTCACCGCTACATCCATAAAAGTGATACGCAGGCTGCGGAATTGATTACTAAAAGTATTAATGAGCTGCAACAACAATATTTTCAGGCGATGTCGGATAATCTTGTCCGAATGCTTAACATTCCTGTTCCCCATTGTTTGCGCGATCCCAAATTCAGCTATTTTTTTCGTCAATTATGCAGGGAAAAAGGGATTGTGGAATATTATCTCGCGGATTACTCGGGCAGTTTTATGCTTTTAGACGACGATGCGAATGTCAGCTTTTTAGTTATGAAAACCCTTGCTGATCTGGAAACCCATTTTAATCTGGCTGAGCGCAATGGAGCGAGCAGCACCGTATTGGATGAGTTGTCCAGAGGTTTAAAAATTCCATGTTACTGGCAGAAAGATGACAATATGCCGGAATGGAATGACTGGTTCTCCTGCCTGGTTCCTGCTCAGAGACTGGACGCTAATCATACCTACTTCTACTCCTATGTGTCAGGCCCCATTTTGTTTGATGTCCATGAGGAGAGGGTACAATCCTATCATCAATATCTCGAAGAAATTGATGCGGAGGAATTATTGCTCTGATATAAAAGGGGTAGAATCATTTATCAGGGCCCGTAGAGCAAGCCTTGATGAATGAATTTAGCGGATCAACGATGACACGCAGCCATAGCAGGCATGTGACTGGCCGGTCATAAATGCCCAGTAGCGATCTCCATAGGACCAATGCCAGTATTCTGTTGGATAATTGACAAAACCCGCAGATGATAAAGCCCTGCTCATGATATCGCGATTGGCGCGTGCCTTTTCAGAGATCGAGCGGCTGTTGGTTGTTGAAATATGAGCATCGATATCCGTCATCCAGTCCTTGGGGTGAATCCCCATGTCAACAGGCTTTCCGCTTTCATCAAGCAAGTAGACATCAATCGCGGCCCCTGTTCCATGCGGTGGAACATTTTTAGTTCCGTCCAGATTAATTACAGGTGAAATAAGCTTCATTGTTTCATTAAAGCGTTCCTCATGAGACCAATCGGGATGTAAAGCCAGTAGCTGCTCGTAGCGCTCATCAAACAGCGCTTTCTGTAAATCCAGGCTGCGATAGGCTTCATACAGGCAAAACTGAAGTCCTGCGGGTAACAAGCTTTGAGCGTTGAGCAGCCGGTGAAACACTTCCTCACGCATCTGGGTATAATCGGTATTATCAGGGATTTCCGGTGACGGGCCAATGAGGATTCGATTGTTCCCTTTAATATCAATCAGCGGATTGTGATTTTCCACCACTGGAATCGCCAGAACTTCAGGCGCTGCAATTAATACAATCGATTGACTCACTTCCATCTTTAAACTCCACTAAAACAATAGAAACTGTGATCTTTGCGAACAGAGTAAAGCAATCCACAACGACCTTGAACTGTGTTCTGATCTGCAGATGCTCGCAAGACATTTTGTGCCGAGCAAGGCATAGGAAAATTAATTTAAATCAATCTCCATAACAGTAACCGGAAGATTTCTACACTGGTCCAGCGCAATTTTTTTCCAACCCAACCGCTCATAATAAGCAGGGATTGTTGGGTCGAAGCAGAAAAGAAATAATTCCGTGAAGCCCATGCGTCGGGCTTTCTCTTTTGCTGCCTCAATCAGCAAGCGTCCAATACCTTGTCTCTGGTAATTAGAGTCTACTACCAATGCTCCTAACCAGGGACACAAATCAGGCCTTATTCCATCGTTTTGCCGCAAGCTGCACATACCCACTGCCTGATCATTAATAATTGCCACCAGGGTTAATGGCATTTCACTATCATTTAGATGGCTCGTAAAGCGCTCTTCGGCTTGAGCTACGGAAAACTCAGGAGCCCAGATCGAGGCCAATTCCTTATGCCAGATTTGAGCGACCTGTGTGAGTTTCTCTGGCTGGTCTTTTAACAGGCCGATTTTAATCATATAGTCCCTGACGGTTACTTAACTTCAATTCGGCATGTTGCCGTGGCTGCCGCAGGCGGCTTAACTCACAAACTCCTACGGAGATAAGACCGATAACGGCGCCAAAAATATAATACCAGGCGGGTGCGATTAGATTCCCGGTTTTCTCGGTTAACCACATCATAACCAGTGGTACTGTGCCGCCAAACAACGAAATACCGATATGAAACGCAACCCCAAAACCGCTGTAACGATAGGAACGGGGAAACAGCGAGGTCATATAGGCATTTAAAGGCGAGAAGGTAATGGCGATAAGCAGAGTCAGAATGACTAATGCCAGCACTATGAATAAGCTGTTATTTGAGGATAATAGATAATAGGCAGGGATTGCCAAAAGTATAATACCGAGCATTCCCGCGATCATAATTTTTAAATGCCCTGTTTTATCAGCCAGCCAGGCGAAACAGGGTTCTATCAATGCGTCGATTAATAAGGCAAAACTAATCGCCAGGGTGGCGAAGCTTAGCGGGATATTAAAATAGTGATGCAGGTAAGCCGCTGAGAAAACATAGGTGCCAAAGGTCATGATGCCGGTTAACCAGGCGAGTCCAATCACTCCCACTATGGCCAGAGGCTTTTCTCGAAGAGCAGCCCAAAAGGGCTGTCTTTGTTTTTCTGTCTCGTGAATCTGGATAAATTCGGGTGTTTCTTCAAGTGAGTTTCTTAAGTAGAAAATGAACAGCCCTAAAATGCCGGCCAGCACGAATGCCAAACGCCAGGCCCAGTCAGGCATGAATGAGGCGGTAAAGAAAGAAGCGGCAAGCCCCGCTCCAATTGAGCCCAGGCTATAGGCGGAACTGGACAGGCAGCCGTATAAGGCTTTTCGGTTTGCCGGCGCATGTTCAATTAAAAACAAGGTTGAACCTGTGTATTCACTACTGGCAACAAAACCCTGCAGGATTCGCAATATCGTAATGAAAATGGGCGCCGCTATTCCGATAGCAGAATAAGAAGGTACCAATCCCACCAGGGCAGTAGGAACTGCCATGGCCAGAATACTTAGCATTAAGGCGTACTTCCTGCCGAAACGATCGCCAATATAACCAAAAAATAAGGAGCCTAGCGGTGCCAGCAAGTATCCTACAGCCAACACGCCAAAGGCGCTAAGGAGCGCTGCGAACTGGTTTTCTTCTGGAAAATAGTTTGAGGCGATAATCGGGGCGAAATAACCAAAAAGTGCAAAGTCGTACCATTGCAGACCTGTGCCCGCAATGGCAGTAAATAATATTTTAATGGGATTGGAAGCGCGCATAGGTTTTTTCAAAAATAAAAACCCGATTTTATCTGGAGAGCGTTTGTTTCGGCAAGATTTAAACAAGTTTTTACTCCAAGAGCGGCATGGGTTTAAATTCGGTCATATCGCCTATATATTATCCTATGGGGCTGCCAGAATCATCCCTGACCAACTTTTGGCAAGGCCGTATTTGGATCTATATCAGCATTCGGAAAAAAATGAACTGATTAGATAAACTTATGCTGTAAATCTAAATAAAGTGCTGTATAATGCCGGACTATTTTTAACCCTTTTTAAAGTGTATAAGACTGCTATGGCTGATTTAAATCTATATAGAAACATCGGCATCTTCGCCCACGTAGATGCTGGAAAAACCACTACTACCGAACGGATCCTCAAGCTCACCGGCAGAATCCACAAAATGGGTGAAGTCCACGAAGGGGAATCAACAACCGACTTCATGGAACAGGAAGCCGAGCGCGGAATTACTATTCAGTCAGCAGCGGTCAGTTGCTACTGGAAAGGTACACGTTTCAATATTATCGATACCCCAGGACACGTCGACTTTACTGTAGAGGTTTACCGCTCACTGAAAGTACTCGATGGAGGTATTGGCGTATTCTGTGGTTCAGGTGGTGTTGAGCCTCAATCAGAAACTAACTGGCGCTATGCGAATAATTCTAAAGTATCTCGTTTGATTTTTGTAAACAAACTGGATCGTGTCGGCGCGAACTTTATTAATGTCACTGAACAGGTTAAAAAGGTACTCGGTGCACACCCACTGATTATGACCCTGCCGATTGGCTTTGAAGACAGCTTCAAAGGGGTAGTTGACTTATTAACCCGTAAAGCGTACATCTGGGATGAATCTGGACAGCCAGAAAATTATACGGTTACTGATGTACCGGCTGATATGCACGATGATGTTGAGATGTACCGCGCTCAGCTTATCGAAACTGCGCTGGAAATGGATGATGATTTATTAATGGCCTATCTGGAAGGAGAAGAGCCGTCCATTGAAGATATCAAGCGTTGTATCCGTAAAGGTACCCTCGAACTTGCTTTCTTCCCGACTTATTGCGGTTCGGCCTTCAAGAATAAAGGGATGCAATTATTACTGGATGCAGTCGTTGATTACTTGCCTGCTCCTCACGAAGTGAACCCACAGCCTTTGACTAATGCTGAAGGTGAGCCAAATGGTGAGTTTGCTATTGTTTCTCCTGATGAACCATTCCGTGCTCTGGCGTTCAAGATTATGGACGACCGTTATGGCGCTCTGACATTCATTCGAGTTTACTCAGGACGATTGAATAAAGGGGATACTATCCTTAACTCCTTTACCGGCAAAACAGAACGCGTTGGCCGAATGGTAGAAATGCAGGCGAATGAGCGTAATGAATTGCAAAGTGCGGAAGCAGGCGACATCATTGCTATCGTCGGTATGAAAAACGTTCGTACAGGCCACACACTTTGTGATCCGAATCACGAATGTACACTGGAAGCGATGGTTTTCCCTGAGCCAGTAATTTCCATTGCGGTTTCACCGAAAGACAAGACTTCCACTGAGAAAATGGCTATTGCCATTGGCAAGATGGTTGCTGAAGATCCTACCTTCCGAGTTGAGACGGATGAAGATTCCGGTGAAACGATTCTTCGTGGTATGGGTGAGCTGCATCTTGATATTAAAGTGGATATTCTGAAGCGTACCTATGACGTTGAACTGATAGTGGGTCAACCTCAGGTTGCTTACCGTGAAACCATCACTAAAACGGTTCACGACAGCTATACTCACAAGAAGCAATCAGGTGGATCTGGACAGTACGGTAAAATCGATTACACGATTGAACCCGGTGAGCCGAACAGTGGATTCACTTTCGTAACTTCTGTTGTGGGCGGTAACGTACCTAAAGAGTTCTTCCCTGCGATTGAGAAAGGGTTTCGTTCAATGATGGATTCAGGTACATTGGCCGGTTTCCCCTTATTAGACGTTAAAATCAATCTGACTGATGGTGGATACCACTCGGTAGACTCATCAGCAATCGCGTTTGAAATTGCGGCGAAAGGCGCTTTCCGTCAATCCATACCTAAAGCGGGTCCTCAGTTGCTTGAGCCTATTATGAAGGTTGACGTGTATAGCACTGAAGAAGATGTGGGTAATGTGATTGGTGACTTGAACCGTCGACGCGGTATGATTTCTGGCCAGGAGCCAAGTGCTGCGGGTGTTCGCATTAAAGCCGATGTTCCTCTCTCAGAAATGTTTGGCTACATCAGTACCTTACGTACACTTACTTCAGGTCGAGGTCAATTCTCTATGGAGTTCTCTCACTACTCTCCTTGCCCTGCGAATGTGGCAGAAGCAGTGATTGCCAAAGAAAAAGAGAAGAAAGCTGCCAAAGCCTGATTCGCGTAATAAAAAAGCCCTGCAGTTTCAAACTGCGGGGCTTTTTTATTTTTAAACCAGCGCTATCCTCGTTACTAACAGGCTAATTTAAATAGGCCATTCAGATATGGGGATCTCCCGGTACTGATTCTCTAAATAATGCCCGAGCAAATTCTCAAAATTATAACCATAGTACTTAATGAAGTTTTGTTGCCAGATACTGCCATTTTGCCGTTTAAGCAGACGATGATGAATAATTTCTAAATAATAATCGATATCACCTCTAACTATACCCAGGTCTTCCAAACCTATTTTTGCTAAGGGCAGAAAATCGTTTAAAAGATGAAGCGCATCCACTTCAATGCCATTCCACATAAACCGTGCTCGAAGACCAGAACAGGCTGCCTGATAAAAATTGGCATAACTTTCCTTAAAAGGAATTAAAGAGGCTTCAGGCTCATTTTGATTTGCAAAGAAATAAACCAGTCCATAGAAGAAAGCGGCATTGGCAATCATATCGACAATACTTGGCCCGGAAGATAAAGGGCGGTGCTCTATTCTTAAATAAGGTTCATTATGATTATTAAAATCAACAATTGGTCGATTCCAGCGATATACAGTGCTGTTTTGCTTGCGTAAGTGAAAAAGATGATGGCTGGGTTCTTCTTGTGCCACCTCGGGTAGAAGATGCGGGTAATTATTCAAATTGGCTTTAAATAATGAGAAAAAACTATTCTTTAGATAATGAGGCTCGAAGAAAACGCAATTCTGGTAGGGAGAGGGAAATGCATATAACTGTTCAAAAATTGCGATTCTTGATTCACTCCATAGCTCTTTACCATAAAAGAAAGGAGCGTTAGCGCAAAGTGAAAGCAAAGGAGCAGAAAGCATTTGCATGATATTGTAGTAAATAACCGATTGCTCAGGACTAACCTCCAGATGAAGTTGCAACGAGGAAATGAGCCCTTCAACTGATAAAGATTGCGGCTGGAACATGAACTCTTCCTCGGCGCCATTCAGTTTCAACGATAAGGGCCGCCCCTGCCGGTATTTAGACACATTGTCGTTCATGAGCTGATACGAAGGATGAGGGGTGATATATTCGGGTGCGGAATGGTACTCTTCAGCTTGCGGCATGGAGCCGATTAGCGCCAGGTGAGCATTATTTTTACGCGCCAGACAACAGCATTTTGACCATGTTGAAAGAACGCTTTGATGCAGATCCGATAAAAAGCTGTCGCATAGTGGAAACACTGCAGTATTTATTTCGAGTTGAGAGGCTCCGGCTTCTGGAATGACGTTGGGATCATTTAATTGCTGTGTGAATAACTGATTCTGAGGGGTTAAATGATAATTTGTATCGAGCAGGAGAAATTCAATTTCTGCTCCGACTTTTAAGCCCTCCGTTTTGAAATATTCGCGTTTGAACCAAACGTTTAATAGTTCAGTCTCTGATACTAAATAATTTTTAAACGCGTATTTGTTGTAATTACAATGTGCTGCTATTTCAGTTTTCATGATATCCCTCGAGTTAATCTCCCCGGGGTTAACCAGATCCTTTTATCCCGATTAATCTAAAGCGTGAAAAGATAATTTCAAATTGGACTCAATAATCACACAATTATTCGCAGGGATTGGTTGCCACTCTAGTTCAGATTTGGATAGCTTTTCAGAGGCTACCACAATATAGGGAGGTGTTATTTTATTTTCTAAAATGATTTGCCGTTTTTGCGGGTTAACCCGTTTTCCGAGAGACAGATACATCGTCTCCGGTTTTACACGCTTGGAACTGCAATAACGCGTTGCTACCAGGCGCTTTCCATCCGTAATACATATATTTAAATGAGAGCTTTTTCTGGTGTTTTTTTTCACCAGAGCATTAATTATATGAAATGTTTCCTGGATGGTACTGGCAATATCCACAAGATTTGGCGACTCATATTTTTTTGCTAACTGCAGAAATAAAGCGAATACTAATTCCGAGTCAGTGCTGCCTTTGATCCAGCTAAAAATATCATCATCCAGCAAGTCCTGGAGTTGCCGTTTAATTTTATCAAAATGGGGAATCCATCCATTATGCATAAACATCCAATGCTCAAATAAAAAAGGATGACAGTTAAACTGCGAAATCCCGCCTGTACTGGCTGCTCTGACATGTGCAAAAAAGACGGAGGATTCTATTTTTGTTGATAAGTAGGATAAATTTCGATCATTCCATGCAGGAAAGAGCGAGGTGAACAAGGCAGGGGTTTCATCCTGCCGGATATACCAGCCAAGACCAAATCCGTCTCCATTAGTCAGAGTAGTGGATTCGCGCGCCAGAAGGCTTTGCTTAATAATGGAGTTTTTTGGCTTAATCAGGATTTCTGAGAGTAATATTTTTTTTCCTAAATAGGCCACCAGTCGGCACATAACAGTCCTCTTTCTTCTTTGAAAATGATCCTTACACTTTTAAGTATAGAAAACTTGCTGTGATCTGTAATATTTAAGTTTTGAATCCACATCGAATATCGATATAATTATTGCTTATATTATTCAAGGAAAAGAGTGCGCCAGAACTATGATGTCCAGGTTTCAGTCGATTGTTTTATTAGCCTTAATGAGTTTGGGCCTTGTCACTCAGGCCGCTCTTCCCCAAGACCCCATTCAGCGCTGTCTGGACGTCCGAAGGCTCGTGGATTTCACAGCCAGGCAAAAGATGGCTGCCAAAGAGCCCGGAGTGCTGCGATTTAAGTTTCATAAAATTTCACCTGCCGAACTGCCTCTGGAGAATCCCGCAGGTAACATGAATGAAGTGATTAATGCTTTAAATATTCAGATAAAAAACTGCAAAAAAAGCCGCGGAGAGTTCCAGACAATTACCATTGCCGGTCATCGATTCAAGCGTGAAGAATGGTGCCTGCATACCAATCAGCGAATGCTTGCTTTTGCCAAAGCAGCTCATGGAGATTTCAGTAAATTTCTTTCAAAAATAAAAACTGAATTTGACTGGTATAAGAGTGAGGGCTGGCCAGAAAATCATGCCGGATTTAAACGAGGCGAGTTTCAGTTTACTGCTTATTATGCACCCGCGGCCGTTGAGGCGAGAAGTAAGAAGCAGGCGGGCTTTTTATATCCAATCTATGGAAATCCGGGGGTAGTCAATGTCGCTCTGGAGTGCAGAAGGCGTAAACTGAAAGCGCCTCTCTGTGGAGTGGATCCACTCACAAAAATGCCACGTGGATTTTGTATGAAGAACGCCGATGGCAGCTATTCAGTGGCTCCGGATCGCAGTGAAATTGAACATGGCGCCTTGCATCCGAAGCATGTGATTGGCTATGTTAAAGATCCAAACGATCCCGCCTTTTTAATGGTTGAAGGCTCTGGCTCCCTGCTTCTTGACGGTCAGTTATTCCATATTAATTACGACGGCTACAATGGCAGGCCGCGGACCATGCTCGGCCGCATTGTTCAGTGTGCGCAAGACCCCAGCTGTGGCGGCAATCTGGATGCAATGGAGCGATGCGCCAAAGATCCCAACTGTCATGATGAGGCTAAATTACGCTGTAATCTTACGGATAAAATCAGGCAAAGTGCTGCTTCAGAAAAATTAATTCGCAATTATCTGAATAGTCTCGCCAATCAGGCCCAAGCCTTTGACCTGCGAAACAGAGATCAAAGTTATGTATTTTTTGCTAAAGAACATGGCGGACCTTATGGGTCGGAAAATATTCCCTTAACCCCTCATACTTCATGCGCTACAGACCATCGGGTGATTCCCGTGGGGATGAATTTTATTTATAACACTAAAAACCGGACATCCTGGTGCGTGGCCCAGGATACCGGTGGTGCTATTGTGGGGGCTCATGTCGACCTTTATAAGGGAGAAGGGGCTCAGGCTGGCATGGAAGCCAATGAACACAACCAGTCGGGCCTATTATTTGTCGCTTTGCCGAAGAGCATGGAGCATTAATAGAGTCGAGCAGTGAACTTGTCTCTTTGCGAATGAAGTTAAGCAATCCAGATCGAGGCTTGATCAAAGTTATGATCTGGATTGCTTCGCAAACGCCCGCAAAGACGGGTTTTTGTGGCATCCTGCTGCCGGAAGGGGTTTAGGGAGCCATTAGGTTTTGCAAAGGCTCTTTCTCCGGCTCCGGCGCTTTCTCAATCGGTTCTGTTTTGTAAAAGCTGGGCATGCGACCCGCAGCCACATGCCGGATTAATGCCTGTACCGAATCAATGTTCCCTGTCTTACATTCCCTGACAAGGATTGAGATAATCTCAGAGTTGCCAAAGGGTTTGCCGTGATCGTTTCTGCCATGATAACCTAGATAATAGGCAAGTCTTCTCATGCTTTCCGTTAACAGATCATTATGACGAGCAGGGAAATCCCTCTCTGTAAAATAATCCAGAGAGCTATCATATAGCTCCTCTAATTTTTTATTTAGCTCCGCAGCCAGATCATGGATAGCATTTGCCTTCCATAACCCACGCCATCTCGGCGCAATGCCAGTTTCGGGCTTTTCGGCACCGCGTATTGCATCATAAGCTCTTGATCGGCCCGAATGGAATTTTTGTAAGAATTCAATCGCCATTTCCTGATTGATAAATGGGGGTAAAATGATACCTTCAAGTGCTTCCTTACGTTTTTTTATTACCTTTTCTGATGAACGATTGGCTGCCGCCTGACCATCAATAAAAAGAAGAGAGTGAAGGGCTTTGGTATTATTAGTATCCGCTGCAGTTTTTCTTTTCTTAGTTGGATCGCCGCTAGCTTCAGATGCATAATTTAAGGCAGAGGCTAACCTTTTGTAAGATGAACTTGATGTGCTTGAACAAGAACTTGCTGGAGGAGATATTGGCTGGATGCGTATTCTTGCCTCTTGAGCCGGCTGTTTCTCGGGTGATTCAGCTTTATAAAAGCAGGGCATGTTACCCGCGGCAATATGCTTGATTAATTCTTGTAATGAATTAATTTTTTCTTTCTCACATTCCTTGGAAATCATAGAAAGAACCTCAGCGCCGCTCAAAGTATCGCCGCGATAATTTCTGCCATGATAAGCCAGATAGTAGGCAAAGCTAGCGATCATTTTCAATGACAGCTTATTTTTGCGAGAAGATAATTGCTCCTCTATAAGATAACCCTGAGGACGATTTAGATCCTCTAATCCTTTATTTATCTCCGAAGCCAGTTCATGAATCGCTTTTTTGCTTTTGAGTGGCGTACTGCTAACATCAATTTTTTTGCCATGTAAGTCTTCATAAACTCTTACTCGAGCTGTATCGCATCTTTGTAAGAACAGCATCCCCATTTCCTCGGTGATAAATTGAGGCATAGTGATATCAGACAGTATTTTTTTGCGTTTTTGTATTAGCTTTTCGTTACTCGCTTTTGATTGAGCACCTGCCTTCGTATCCTTTGAAATCTTTCTTTTTTCAGTTGATCCGCTGGTTTCAGCTGCATCAGCCAGGGCTGCGGTGTTGATAGAGGTTGCAGGAATATGAGATGAGCTTGCTGTGCTTATTACAGCGCTTGCTGGAGGAATTGCAGGCCGGATGGATATCGTTGACCATTGCATGGCGGCACGCATCCCTTGGCCATAAACAGTTTGCTGACTATTGAGGTCGGTTAACAGTTGTAGGTATCTTGAATCAGTAACACTGTATCCGCAGTAATCATAATATCCCAGAATATAAGAGATATTGTCTTCAGTTTTTCTTGAATAAAGATTAAGGAGATCTTCTTGCTGGCTAGCAGCTATATCGTTTGCTGCGCTGATCCATCCGGATAAGTAAAGTTCCCAGATCCGGTTAAACTTAATATTGCTTAAGCCGCTGATATAACCTTGAATATAATAGCAGCTTCTACCATCAAATAATTGGGATAAAGGAAGAGGTTGATTATGTGATTTTGCATCAGAATTGCCTGCTAACAATAATTCTACATTTTCCTGGTTAAGCGAGGTCGATTCAGCGGTACTGTCCAGAATTGGAGCGATTGTAGGGGTTAAAAGAGGAGCTGATATTTCTTTTGGCAAAGCAGATTGGGAGGCTTGTAATGCCAATGCCTGCAGCTGTTCCTGATAATGAGGATGCTCTGAGTAACTAACTCCGCAGCACCGTAAATATCCCAGAGTTTGTGCAGGTGAATAGTTCTTTCGACTGCCAAGTTCGGCAGGAGGCGGCAGTTGATTATTCTTTATATCCTTCAATGCTTCATTCCAGCCTTGCAGAATGTCCAGCCATATGGATTGATAAACACTATCCTGCAAGCCGATGACGTATCCATTAATATAAAATAGATTTTCCTTAAGCAGATTTTTGATCGATGCGCGGCTTAAGTTTAAGCTATTTTTTATTCCTTCTCTAAGTCCATTGAGTTGGCTTTGAAATTCATCTATTGAAGGCATAATAATAAGTCTCTAAAAAAATTAATATTGAACAGGGTCTATCCATTAACGGGCCTATACAAAGTTGAATTGCCGAATGCCGACCGGATTATAAATGGACATTCTGCCTTTTAATATCCATTGCTTATTACTGGAGCAAAATGCATCTCTCGGATTTACATTTTTGAACAAGGCATTCGGATTTAGTCCTACAGGAGTCTTTATTATGGCTAAAGAATCCATACGCTCTGCGGTAATGTCCAATTGGCGAGAGGGCATACTATATGGAAAACTGTTCACTAGTGCATCTGAAGCCATACGATAGTCAGAATAGCAGGGGTCCTGATATACAAAACAAGCCATCTCTGTGGACATTTTGCGCCCCAATTGATAAGTAAAAGAGCATTTTATCTAAAAAATAGATTTTTGAAAACCTTTTAGCGCCCATTGTGGTTAAAAAAAGGATTTTAATCATTTGTTACTCCTCTAACTATTGGAATTCTCAGGCTGCAAAGAAGTTTAGGAGAATATTGGGCTTCTATAGCAAATCGGGTTAGGATAAGACGGTTTTCTTTATGGAGAGTAAATAAATGGATTTATGCAAAAAAAACCTGATGGCTATAGGGTTGTTACTGCCTTTGGCAGGATTTTCAAATCCACTGGATTATTATCATCAGCGTTATCTAGATAAACATCGCAAGATCAATTTAAATGCGTCAATTCGCGAAGATTATTTTACACAATGGATTAACCATCAGGATCCTGCTGCCGGCAGTTTTTCTCAACGGTATTATGTGGATGAAACCTATGGCAAATCAGCGGATTCGCCGGTATTTTTTTATATCTGTGGTGAAGCGGCCTGCTCGCCATTTGTTCTATATGGCGCCATTCGTACTTACGCGCAGCAATATCACGCCAAATTAGTGGCGCTGGAACATCGTTTTTATGGAAAAAGTGTCCCTGGAAAACTCTCTGTCGATAATCTTAAATACCTCTCTACCCAGGCAGCACTCGATGATTTGGCCAGTTTTCAAAGCGCGATGATGGCGGAAAGGCACTGGCAGGGGAAATGGGTTGCCTTCGGTGGGTCTTATCCCGGTTCTCTTTCCGCCTATTATCGTTTGCAGCATCCTGAACTGGTGGTGGGAGCTTTGGCTTCTTCTGCGCCAGTGATGGCAAAGGATGATTTTAGCGACTACGATCAGCATGTAACCCGGGTAGCTGGCAGCGAATGTGCTGGCAAAATGCGTGAAGTAGTAAGGCAGGTGGAGGACATTCTTGAGCAGGATGATTTGCAAAGCATCGCTCAGGTCAAGGAGCAATTTTCAGCCAGTGAATTACAGGATAATACCGATTTTCTTTACATGATTGCTGATGTGGGTGCTGCTGCGGTGCAGTATGGTATGCATGAGGAGTTTTGTTCTTCTTTGGCGAAAAGTCCGAGCGCACTTGAAGGCTATGCTGCGTTTACTAAAACCCTTTTCAGCCGCTGGCAGATTACTGCAAGTGATATGACCCCTCAGGGGGCTTTCAGTGAAGACGGTGAATATTACAGTCAGGGAGTTGGTGCGCGGCAATGGTATTATCAATCCTGTACAGAATATGGCTACTGGCAAAACGCACATCCTGATCCACTTCAATCCACACGTTCTGCGAGAATCAATGCAGACTATCATCGTGAAGTCTGCAGACGTTTATTTGGAATCGATGCTGAGGTGGATACTTCCTACATTAATCAGAATTTTTATTGGCCCTTATTGGAATCCGCCGTATCGAGAATTCATTTTACCAATGGCAGTAATGATCCCTGGTCAAAACTATCCTTATCAGTGGCGAATGGAAATGCCGGCAACCCACAATTAAACTATACCCTGATTGATGGCTCAGCCCACTGTGATGATCTGCGAACGCCGCAAAAAACTGACTCCAGCGCCTTGAAGTCTGCCAGACAAACATTTGTTCAATTGTTAGAGGAGTGGCTACGCTAGCTCTGTTTGCTGTCAGCTTGCGAGTAATGCAGGCTGACAGTTTCCATAAATTTCATTGTTGACAATCAATTTTTCAGGTCTTACTATCAGAACACAGATGGCGCGGGGTGTCGTTAAAACGGCTGAGAATTACCCGTCGAACTTGAACTGGTTCATACCAGCGTAAGGACTGCCTCAATTCAAATTCTTTGCGAAAGCGAGAGTCTTGCTTGCCATCTTTTGTTTATTTTTTTAACAGGAGTTATGGCAAAATGTCAAATCAATTATCAAGAACCACTTTATTACTCAACTGGTATGCCAATCCTTACCATTGCCCTATTTTTGTGGCTCAGGGACTTGGGTTCTATCAGGATGAAAATATCAAATTAGCCATTTTAGAACCCTGCGATCCCAGTGATGTCACTGAAATTGTGGGTACGGGTAAGATTGATTTTGGAGTAAAAGCCATGATTCATACCGTGGCTGCCCGCGCCAAGGGCTATCCAGTCACGTCAATCGGTACCCTGCTCGATGAGCCGCCCACAGGATTAATCGCATTGAAATCCAGCGGTATTCGCAATTTTCAGGACATTGCAGGTAAGCGCATTGGTTATATCGGTGAGTTTGGAAAAAAAATTATTGATGATCTGGCCAAACTGGCGGGTATTTCTGAGTGTTATGAGACAGTGCGGGTCGGTATGAATGTGACCGATGCCATTCATCGAGGCATCATTGATGCCGGCATTGGGTTTATTAATTTTCAACGAGTTGAGCTTGAGCATTTGGCAGGAGAAACCGTTTTTCTGCGCCTGGACGAATTGGCTGGCTTAGGCTGTTGCTGCTTTTGCTCAATCCAGTTCATTGTTCATGAGCGTATGTTTCAACAGGAACACATCATTAAAGGATTCCTTAAGGCCACTCAGAGAGGTGCCGCTTATACTGTAGAAAACCCCGAAGAAGCATTTGAATGCCTTTGTGAGCAAAAGCCGCAATTGCGAAATGCTTTATATAAAACTATTTTTATGCGCAGTTTGCCATTTTTTTCGCGAAATCTACTCAATATCGAGAGAGATTGGGATAAAGTAGGCCGCTATACCCGGCATTTGGGGATTACTGATAAACAATTTGCAATCACTGATTGCTATACCAACTCCTTTTTACCCGCAGCACCTTATTCCGCTTTAGAGCCTGTTGCTTGTTGTATTCGCGAGGAAGATTGATGATATCTGCGCTCAAATATTGTTATATCACTGATTATTCCAAGCCATCTCTGCTTTTTTCCGCCATTAAAGGGGGCGTTTCATCGGTCCAGTATCGTGAAAAAAACCTGTCCTTCAAGCTGCATTATCAGAAGGCCAAAGAGCTCAAATATCAATTGGATCGCTTTAGAATTCCCCTGATTATTAACGATAATGTGTTGCTGGCTCAGGAAATTGACGCCGCTGGTGTTCATCTTGGGCAATTGGATCAAGACCCGGAGGAGGCAAGACGCCTGCTGGGGCCTGACAAGCTAATTGGCTTGTCCATTGAGAGTACTCAACAACTTGAGGCTGCTAATAGCCTGGATTGTTTGGATTACGTAGCAGCCAGCGCAGTCTTTAAAAGCTCCAGTAAACAGGATGTTAAAACCTTATGGGGGTTGGAGGGCCTTGAAAAGCTGGTGCAATTATCGAAGTATCCGATAATCGCCATAGGTGGAATTAATCTCGGCAATGTTTCCTCGGTTATGTCGCAGGGCGCTTTCGGCGTAGCAGTGATTGCTGCAATTTCTGAAGCAGATAATCCCGAAGGGGCTGCGAAATCACTTCATCGTCTCATTTTGGGAGTCGATTATGCTTGAAACGATCAATGCCATTCTCAAGCGAATAAAAATCATGCGCCCACTGGTTTTAAACATCAGTAATCAGGTGAGCATGGATTTTGTCGCAAATGGCTTACTAGCGCTGGGAGCTTCACCAATAATGACGCAGGCTATTCAGGAAATTGATGATTTGATACAGCTTGCCGAAGCTGTAGTGATTAATATCGGCACTTTAAACGAGGAGTTTATAACGCTTGCTGAGCGGGCTTCACGTCAGGCGAATGATTGCCGCAAACCACTTGTTTTAGATCCTGTGGGTGCGGGAGCCAGTGAATATCGCACCAGCCATTGTCTGAGTCTGCTGCGCCAATTCAATTTTAACCTGCTTCGCGGAAATGCCAGTGAGGTTGCTGCATTATCTGGCTCAAGAATACGCAGTGGCGGAGTGGATACCCGCCTTTTTACCGAAGAAGCCATAGAAAGTGCGAAAGAGATCTCCCGGGCTTACTCGCTAATCACCGTTGTTAGCGGTGCCAGTGATGCGATTGTTGACGAGAAGCGAGTCGAATGGTTGTCGGGTGGCTCAGCGCTGATGTCGCAGGTGACTGGCGCCGGCTGTTTATTCACCGCGATCATTGCGCTGTTTATTGCCGTCTGGGAAGACCCTTTTCAGGCCTCTTGTGCGGCGACACTGTTCTACAGCCTATGCGCTGAGCGGGCGGCCCAGGATGCGTCAGGACCTGGTTCATTCAAAATGCATTTTCTGGATCATCTGGCTAATGGTGAGAGGCTCGTCGCATGAAAAAACCAGCGGTTGTCCTGAGTATTGCTGGAACCGATCCCACCGGTGGAGCCGGTATTCAGGCCGATATCAAAACCATTTCTGCAACCAGAGCCTATGCTGCCTCGGTAATCACCGCATTGGTCGCGCAAAATACCTGCGGCGTAATCGCGGTTGAAGCGGTTGCTCCCTATTTTATTGAGCAGCAATTAGAGGCTGTTTTTAGCGACCTCGAAGTGGCTGCAGTCAAGATTGGCATGGTCCATACGAAAGCAGCTATCGAGGTTATCGCTTCTTATTTGCAAAAGGTGAAACCACTTCGCATAGTGATTGATCCGGTTATGTTTGCCAAGGACAATTCCTCTTTAATGGATAAACAAAGCCTTTCCATTTTCAAAACACTGCTTTTGCCTCTGGCGAGTTTAATCACCCCCAATATTCCTGAGGCGGTAATGCTTTGCGGGAAAGAAATCACTTGCTGTGACGATATGCAGGAAGCTGCTCTGGCAATAAGCCAACACTATGAGACGAATGTCCTGCTTAAAGGCGGCCATTTACCAGGAGAAAATAGTACAGATATCCTCTGCTTACAGAAAACAAAGCAACTATTTTTCTTTCATCAAAAACGAATTAACACAAATAATACCCATGGGACAGGTTGCAGCTTGTCGTCAGCCATTGCTTCCTTTCTTGCACAGGAAATGAATTTGCATTCTGCTATCGAACAGGCAAAACGTTATTTAACTGCTGCTATTGTTTCGGGTCGATACTTAAAAATAGGGCAGGGGAATGGCCCGGTAGATCATTTCTTTATTCAGGATCGGTTTCTCAGCACTTAAGGCTTTGATTTTCAGTCTTTACTAAGTATCATGTTTAGCCTTTTGATTGTTATTTCACTTTTACTATGGCCATAAAGGACTAAACCATGCAAGGCAATTACAAACTATTTGGAATAAAGAAGATACTGATTGTTATTTTATTAGGATTCATGTCAAATGCTTTTTCAGGCAGCCCTTTGTGGACGTTTGAGCCGCTCACGGCCACCACAATTACAGTGCCGACAAATGGCAAGGCTATTGTGCAATACCGGGTGACTAATCAATCTGCCAGAGCCCACATCTTAACTATGCGGCCTATCCAGGGCATTACACAAATCACTTCAGGACCTGGTGTTTGCGGGAATCCCTTTGTGCTCCACGGCAAAACTGGCTGTATTTTGTCCTTAGAGATTAACGGCTCACAGATAAACAGCGTGGTTACGGAAGGCCCTGTGGTTTGCACGCAGGCGAATCCCAATCAATGTTACCAGCCAGAGATCGCCAATCGCTTACACATTACCCGCAGCCAGGTTCCACCTGCCACGCTTAAGCTGAGTCCACCTACATTAAGGTTTACACAAAATTCAACAGGCAATGTCATTGTTACCAATGATGCAGGCTCTCTGTCGCCAGCGACCAATATTGCAGCAACCATTCCTAATGGCAGTGCTATCAGCATACAAAGTACAACCTGCGGCAGCAGTCTTGCCGTTGGGGCAAGCTGCACAATTACCTTCGCTTCAGGCACACCGGAAGGGCCAACAGCGATTTATATCGCAGGGGACAATACCAATACAACCAGTGTGGATGTCACCGTGTCCAATCGGGTGCAGATCAGTATTACTAATCCTGTGCAGCAAGGCCGGATTGTGACGGTTTCAGGAATGACCCCTTTGTCATTAGAGATTACCAATAGTGCGGACAGTGTCGATCATGCCAATGGGATTACAGTGAGCAACCACGCCGCCTGCCCCAACTTGTCTGTAAATGACAGCGATTGTGCCAGTGTTGCACCGGGGGGGCACTGTACCTTGGAATTAAGTTCCAACACCCCCTATGCGCCCTGCATAATTACTATTAGTGGGACCAATACCACCAGCCCGCAAACCCTGATTGCTTTTTATCATTTGGGAGGCCTGGTGTTTGAAGAAAGCGGCGGTATTGGTAAGATTATCATAGATCAAGCAGATAAT
This sequence comes from Legionella quinlivanii, assembly GCF_900461555.1. Taxonomy (NCBI): domain Bacteria; kingdom Pseudomonadati; phylum Pseudomonadota; class Gammaproteobacteria; order Legionellales; family Legionellaceae; genus Legionella; species Legionella quinlivanii. The sequence continues at coordinate 486,116 of NZ_UGOX01000001.1, forward strand.
TTTTTTAGCCTATGGACTGGTACTAGCAGTGATATAGTGGGTTCAACCAGCTTTGACGATGGGCTTGCCAATACGAATGCCATTGTGGTGGATGCATCTTGCTCAAACGATCCAGGAAACTGTGCGGCTCAACGTTGCCGAGATATTGGTGCAGACTGGTATCTTCCGGCAAGAAGTGAGTTAAGCGATATCCATAGTGCGCTATGCTCTAATGCGGCATTCCCATGTAATTTTGGCGGATTTTCAGGTGTTTATTGGAGCTCCACGCAACAAGTTCCATTTTCCTTCGTTGCCTGGGGCGTAAGTTTTCCCTCTGGCAATGACGGATTTGGGTATAACAAAGACTTAATTAACAATCGTGTTCGCTGTATTCGGGCTTTTGCCTGAATCCTGCTATCAGACCCTGGATAAACTGCCCTATAAAATCCCGGAATGAATACATTCCGGGAGCACTTGGTATTAAATGATAAAGTGAGTCTATTTCTTATGTTTGTCTTTTTTCCCTTTCTTTTTATCACCTTTGCCGCTTTTATTACTTTTACCGCCAGAGTTATAGTCCGGTTGTGATGTCAGGTAATCAGGATTATTGGCAAGAAATTGCTGTTTTCCTATTTCAATATGTAAAGGTAAGCCTGAGCCACCTGATAATTTTTCTAATTCGCTATCTGAAACTTTATTGGTTTGATCCAATTCTTGCTTTTTAGACATACATTTTCTCCCATGGCTTAAAAGGTTGCATTTTTAGCATAGAATCTGTTCATAAATTTATCAAGAAATCAAAGGTTTTAATTCATGTCGAATTAGCGTACGGATTAGCGTATTCTGGGATAAATCAGGAAGTTAATATGAATATTCACCGGAGGAAAAAGTGAAAAAAATAATGTGTATAATTGCGATATTTTTTACTATAGCCAGTTTTTCTGAGACACAATCTGAGATGACCGAGGATGCTTGCCAGCAATTCAAGGCAATGGATGGCTCCTTAAATGCCATTTATAAGCGGATTTTACAAAGCTATCAGGATGATAAACTCTTTATTTCCAACTTTGTAACGGCCCAGAAAAAATGGTTATCCTTCAGGGACGCGCATCTGGATTCCTTATACCCAAATGAGGGGGATAATGGCAGTGTAAGCCCCATGTGCCGTTGTATGGCTTTATACCAGCTAACCAAAGCCAGGGTGGAGCAGCTTAAGCTCTGGGATGAGGGGGTTGAGGAAGGCGATGTATGCAGCGGAAGCATTAAGTCACGCTAGGTTGCTTTAAAACGTCTCTCAAGCTTCCGGAATGTCTTACTCCGGAAGCATAACGATGGGCATTTCAAGACTATTTATGCTTCTTCTTTTTGTCTTTTTTCCCATTATTATCTTTAACGCTGACACCCGGTGATGAACCAATGTGAGGCGCGTTTTGAGCCATCGCTTTTTCAATTTGACCAGGGCCAATGGGGGCGTATCCCCCTGAAAGATTTTCCAATTCACTATCAGAAACTTTGTTCAATTTTTCATGTTTGGTTTTATATGACATAGATATGCTCCTGTAACTAGCTATGTTTGCTTTTTTAGGATAGGTTATGGCTAAAAATTAATCAAGAAATGAGGGGAATTTACGAAATGATAACAAGTGAATTCCCTCTCACAAGCTGGGAGAGGGGAGATTTTAAAATCCCTCTCTCTAACTCTCTCCCTGGGGGAGAGAGGACTTTAGGGAAGATTTCTTTTAAGAGAAAACCCCTATGTGAACCGCAATGTGCTCTGATCCTGAATAGAGTTCAAAATCGCTTGCGAACTTTCGCTGAAATTGGCGATTGGCTGCAAAAAATTCCCAGATTGATTTCCACACATTAATCACGGTTTCAGGCATTGGCCCCTTTGCTTCAAACACCAGATATGGCCCGGATAAAACCGTAACCGCATTAAGATTGTCATTATTTGTTTCCCTGGAAACTCCGGCGGTGACTGTATAAAAACCGTCTTCATTGGACTCATAATCGGAATAAACGCCAAATATACTGGTTGTGTTCGCCAATTCACTGGCAAAAAATTGCTGCCAAAGCGCGGGCAGTTTTGCGGTTTTCGGATTCATTTCATCCTGATTTTTTGTTCTAACGCTAAATCCTTTAACAATAAAACTGGCAATTTCTTTTTTCACTGGTTCAATCATCATTAACTCTCCTTATTCTCCAAAGCCACCACCCGAATCCGGTTATTATCAGGATCCAGAGCGACAAAAGTATATCCATAAGCCAGCGTCGCGGGCGCTTGGGCAACAGATATTCCTCTATGCTTCCATTGCTTAAACAGCACGTCAACCTGCTCCTTAGTTGTAACCGTGACGGCCAATTCAAATCCTCCATTTCCCTCTGCAACCGGTTCAACTGTTTGCCTGTCTTTCAAACCGATGGTCATACCATTTTGCAGCTGAAATGCACTGAAGGCTGGGGAAAGTTCCTCTGGGTTTATTCCTAACAAATCCTGATAAAAGGAACTGCTCGTGGCGACATTGCTTACATAGATGATTACAGCACTGGGTTCTAACATATTCTTCTCCTTAAAAGTAACAGGGAGAAATTTAAGGCAGTGTAGTGACAGTTTCTGTCAGCAGCGTGAAGCTATTGCTCCGGGATATTGAATCTTGTGCGCCATTGTTTTAAAAGCGCCTGGCGTTTTTGCTGGTAGCGCGTTTCCATTAAGCTCAGCGAAGAAATTCGATCGCTTCGGAAATGACGAAAATCATTTCTTAATTCACACCAGGCGATAAGCATACGGCTGTCATCAAAAAAGCCAAGGGCCAGCGGACAAATGATGCGGGTACTGCTTTCCTCTCTAACATCTGAATAAGTCATTTTCAGCTTAAATTCTTTACGAATCGCATACCGTATCAAGGTTTCATAATCATCATTGCCTTGAGTCTTTGCAGGACCAACCAGCAGGCCAGAGGACTCCAGTTGCTGGCGTAGCTCAGGAGGAAGTACCGAGGATATTTTGGTCAGTGCTTTTGTGGCAGCCAGCTTCAGTTTGTGGTCCGCTCGTTTTGCCACCCAGCGTGAGCCGAGCACCAGAGCCTCTATTTCCTCTTCCGAAAACATTAAAGGAGGCAGCATAAATCCTGGCCGCAGGACATAACCTAAACCGGGTTCACCCTCAATATCGGCACCCTGGGATTGCAGTGTGGCAATGTCGCGATAAAGAGTTCGCAAACTAATTCCCAAATTTTCCGCCAGCACTTTTCCGCTAACAGGATAGCGATGCTGGCGTAAAATCTGGAGAAGCTCTAAAAGACGTTGGGTACGGGACAAAGCAGTTCGCAGTGAATTAAAAGGAGCTATTTTGACAGTATGAAGATAAAATTTCCATGGTCAGCGATTAGCAAGATAGTCTGCGTCAAACGAAGTACCAGTATTTCATAATTAATAATTAATAGGCCTGATTTTTAACCTTGCTTGGCACTCAGCACTTTCAAAGCCAATGCTACAAAAATAAAGGCAGTTAGTCGGTTAAACAGTCTTTGCATGGCATCGTTAGAAAAAATGCGTTCTTTCAAATAAACAAATACGAAAACATAGAAAAAATTAACCAGGGTTCCGGACACTACAAAGCAGCAGCCTAAGGACAATAACTGCAACCATACGCTTCCCCGTGCAACATCGACAAACTGAGGCAGGAAGGTTAAAAAGAAAATACCTACTTTGGGATTCAAGAGATTGGTAAGCACGCCATTCTGATAGGACTTCCATACCGAAACAGCTTGTTTGTCACTGGTGAATTTCCTGTTTTTCGACTGTAATGCCTGCCAGGCAAGATAGAACAGATAAAAAGCTCCTGCAATTTTTATCAGATTAAAAACTAAGGGAGATTCCTGTAAAATAGTGGACAGGCCTAAGGCTGAGGCAATCGCATAAATCGCAATACCCGTTCCAATGCCGATGGTTGCCACGACTCCATGCCTGAAGCTGTTCAAGCTTTGGCTTGCAACGTAGAGAACATCATTTCCCGGGGTAATATTCAAAATGATTGTTGCCGTGAGAAAGAAAATAAAATGAGCTGTATCCGGAAACATAAACCCTCGCTTTCATCAAGCCTGTTATTCGCTCATAATTATAACAGAGGCAATTTAATTTGTTCATGTATTTTCGTGCTAGCTTGGTTTATATCCAGAATCAGGGTAAACAGCGCAAGAAATGGGTCCATTTAGATACTTAAGCCCTCTATGATAAGAAGAAGAGCTATTGAGTGAGGAGTGCCGCATGTTAAGGCAACAGCAGATCGATTACGAACGTATTGAGAAGGCAATTCATTATATTGATGAGCATTTTAAGACCCAACCTTCACTGGAAGAAATCGCCCAAGTGATCCATCTGAGTCCCTGGCATTTCCAAAAAATGTTCAGTGAATGGGTGGGTATCAGTCCAAAAAAATTTATGCAATATATAAGCCTTAACTATGCTAAAACCTTATTGAAAAAAAAGAGGCCTCTCCTGGAAATTGCTTTTGAAACCGGACTTTCAAGTGGGGGCCGCCTGCACGATTTGTTTGTGAAGATTGAAGGAATGACCCCCGGGGAATTCAGAAATGGCGGGGCTGAACTCAGTATTAATTATTCCTTTGCCGAAAGCCCGTTTGGACAAGTAATTGTCGCTTCGACGCCCAAAGGAGTTTGCAGCCTTGCGTTTGAAGCGAATGAGCAAGTCGCTCTATCTGCTTTAAAAGCGCGCTTTCCCAAGGCCGCTTATCGGCAAATGACCGACCAATTCCAGCAGGACGCCTTATTACTATTTCAAAGAGACTGGAAGCAGCTTGATGAAATAAAACTGCATCTGGCTGGAACTCCATTTCAGCTGAAAGTATGGGAAAGCCTGCTGAAAATACCGATGGGTTCTCTGGCAACCTATGGTGATATTGCCCGCGATTTGGGTAAGCCTAAATCCTCACGAGCGGCGGGGGGCGCAATTGGGAGTAATCCGATAGCATTTCTTATTCCCTGCCACCGGGTGATTCAAAGCAGCGGTAAATTGGGTGGGTATATGTGGGGGGAAACCCGAAAAAGAGCGATGATAGGATGGGAAGCCGCCCAAACAGATGTATAGAGATTTAGACAGAAGAGGTATTGGCGTGGATCTAATTGAAAAAATCGACAATCAGCTGCACAATTTGCTGCCTTATGAAGGTATAGTGCATTACTATGGTTCAGTCATGAGCCGCGAGATGGCGGATGCCTATTACCGGGCATTATTGGAGCAGATCCTCTGGCAAAATGATGAAGCAATGATTTTCGGAAAAAAAATGATTACCCGGCGTAAAGTTGCCTGGTATGCCGATAAACCTTTCTCATATACCTATTCAGGAGTTACAAAAACAGCTCTTCCCTGGCTTCCTGTTTTGGAGGAGTTGAAGGCCATCGTTGAAAAAGAAAGCCAGGAAACCTATAACTCCTGTCTGCTCAATTTATACCATGACGGCAGTGAAGGGATGGCCTGGCATAGCGATGGCGAAAAAGATTTACTAAAACACGGTGCTATTGGTTCACTGAGTTTGGGTGCTGAACGGAAATTTTGTTTTAAACACAAGAAAAGCAAAGAAATTGTTTCTAAAATTTTAGAGCATGGCAGTTTGCTGGTGATGAAAGGAGCTACCCAGACCTATTGGCTTCACCGTCTGCCACCGACGAAAGCCAGGCATCTGCCGCGAGTGAATTTAACATTCCGAAGTATTGTCGAAAACTATGCGGATCCTTGACAGAATAAGGATTCGAGCGAACAAAGTTCGCTCGGGCCAGGGGTTATTCCCTCTTTGAAGTGGTATAGTTTTTGGCGAGAATTGGCTATACGTCAGGCATACAGCCAAATCCGTTTTGCAATTAGGAGCTTAAACTCATTCCTGCGGCAGTAGGTTCCTCGAGTTTCGCTAATTCCTTTTTTGAGTTTAAAAGTTGTCGTTCCAAACTATTCACCTTGACTTTTGTATCCCAGATTGTGAGATGCGTTTTATCAGCAATTTCTTTGTTAATCACTTTTAACTCTTTATCAGTTATTTCAAAGTGTCGAAAATGAGAATAAAGCTCAGCACAAATCCCTCTGATTTTTTCCTCTTCACTTAAGTCTTCATTTTCCTTTCTAAGATGAAAATCAATAGTACCACATTCTGTCACTTTAATATTATTCATGTGGATTAAAGAGAACAAAGCACGGTAGACTTTATTATCTCGCAGCCACACAGGAAGAAGAGAGTTATTTACACACCAGATTCCACTGAGTCCTAGCACTTTTACGGGTATTTTGTGCTCGATGGCAAGTTTGGCAGCTCCCGAGTAAATCATTGGCGGCTCCTTCCCGAGCAGGCGAAAGTTGCCTTGGGGGAAAAGTACAACGCAGCCATTTTCATTTAATGCCTGGCTTGCGCGTTCAAGTGCCGCAAAATTGGCAGAACGTCCATCACTGGCTTTTGCTTTATCCCCTTCAACCGGGATGGTTTTAAACATCTTCAAGGTGGAAGCAATACCCGGGATGCTATTAAAATTAGTTGTGGCGAGATATTGAGGAGGGTTGCCTTCCATCTTGGATGCAACAACCAGGGCTTCGACGCTTGTGCAATGAGGGCCTATTGCGATTAAGTCTTTCCCGTTGTTGTTTATCGTTATGTCGCCGGCTTTGGTATGCCAGATGTTAATAATAAATACTAAAGCGCCGGCAATAATACGGGCCAGACGGCTTTCATAATTTAATCGATTATTGGATTCGGCGTATTTAGCGGCCAGTGCAAGCATACCTACACTAAAGCTTGCAAAGAGAACCAGCATCGTATAGGTGCTTGCTCCAGAATCGCTGTCGTCATTTTGCATGCCCGTAGGGGAGTCAAAAGTGTACATGGAAAATTACTCCTTGATAAACAATAGGTTATTAACTGGTTTGATTGAGCCTTAATGTTAAGCATCCTATAGAAGGAAAACTAATCCGGCGCCTGAGTAACTATGCCTTATTTGCGTGCAAAATGGAATCAAAGTGGCTAGAAGATGCTATTTTAATTTCAGCTGTCAATTTAATAAGCCGCGAGACCAAACCGTCATTCGTTTATCCCGTGGTTAACATACCGCAGGAAATTCCGGTCACCGTGATTCTTAACAGAGGTAAATCTTTTCTTTTCATGGCCTCAATTTGAATAAGATTTAAAGGATGAACCATTGTAGATCTCAATTGTATGCTTTCCCCGAGCCAAGGCTGATGGAAGCAAAAATCTTTCTCTCCGGTTATTTCATAAAAGAACAGAATGCTTGATTCCAGTTCGGTTTGAAAAGGCTTGAGATATTCATCAGAGCCGGTTAATTGATACAGATATTGCTCCCAGACAGGCAGATATACTTTGGAAAGGGTGACCCCTAATTGTTTAACAAAGGCAGCAAATAGGGCGTTTTCTTTATAAAGGGCTTTTAGCTCGTTCTGTTCCTCATCGCTGAGTTCAAGCCAGGTAGAACCAATACCCCACCAGGTTGGGAAAAGAAGTCTTGTTTGTGTCCAACACAAAATCCAGGGAATTGCGCGAAGCTTTCTTTGGTCAGGTCCTGATTTTCGCTTTGTCGGCCGCGAGCCAATTTTTAACTCGTTTAAAAAATGGTAGGGGGATGCTTTCTCAATAGTAGGCCAGAACCATTCGCTTTGAATCAGCCCTTTATATTTCTGACTTACTTTAGCTGAAAATGATTGCAAGGCTTCGGGATATTCATTGACAGTGTTTGTTTCTTTTTGCGCGTAAATATCAAGAAATTTATCAATCTGGCTCTTAAGAATTGAATTCGAACCAAAAAGCCTCGCGACCATTTCACCCTGAATCGTTGCTTTATAATTGGACATCAATTCCTTGGACCAGGAGGCCGTTTGTTCTTTTATATCTCCGCCGCCTCGTTCGATGCTGCCGCCGGAACCATGAAAAAAGATGGGACAGAGTCCCTTGCTTTCGAGGGTGGATTGAATGCGTCCCAAACTTTGAGCAATCATAAGCCGTGAAGGCAAAACGCCATTCTCTTTGGAGGAATCGGAGTAACCCAGCATAACTTCGTAGTTTCCATTCCACTGTTCAATATGCTTTTGCCGGATATCTTCGGTGATCGACTCATTTAGAATAGCATCAGCGCTGGTTAAGGCGAGTTGATTTTCAAAAAGAGGAACAACCGGAAGGGCATAAGTTTGGAAGATTTGTCTGACCAGCGTGATTCCATTTTTTATATCTTCAGCGGACTCGACCATACTGAGAATAAAACCGCGAATATAATTTTTGGGATCAGTTCCATGAGTTATTGAATAAACCTGTTCAAGCATTCGGGTGATGGTGGTTTTCTTTGGGCTGGCTAAACTCTCTTTTACGATAGCTGAATCTTCCCTAAGCTCTAATGGAATGACCAGAGCAGGATAGAGCTGAAAAATACTTGAAATAATTGAAAACTGATCTGGAATGAAATGAAAAAACGCCATGCTATTGGCTTGAAGATCCCTTAAATCATTTTTAAATGCGGATACTTTTTCATTATCTTTTTCGCGAATCTTTCCAAGTTTCTGCGCACTTTTGACAAGCTTAAGCAGTTGATTAATTAAGGCTTTGTTTTCTATTAATGCGGTCGAGATCCTGGCAATTTCAATGATTTCTTTCAATGAATCCTGAATGTGGCGAATAAAAAAGGCTCGAGACAGCTCGAGACTTTTCACCATAACTTTCTCGTCGACGCCCGAATGACCATCTTTATCCCCACCTACCCAGGTCCGCAATTGAACGGGAATGCCTTCAGCCAGAAAGGAATGATACAGGTTAATGTTATGTGGATTGAGCGCGTATTGATAAATGTAACGCGCTTCATCTTCCACGCTGGGTTTCTCGTGATAGGAAATGCTAATCTGCAGTGAAATTTTAAGCATCTGATCAAAACAGGATTCATTAACCAGATAGGGGGATTTGAGTGATTCTACAAGACAATCACGAATTGCCTTGAAAAGCTTTAAAAATTCATTGGTCCGCGCTTCGGTCGGATGTGCAGTTAATACATAATGAATCCCTTGCGGCTTATCAGGATAAACCCTTTCTTCTCTCTGATTAATACGAAAAATACGATAGGCGCTTTCGCAGGCATTAATCAGCTCCATCATCAGCGAAAACGTATGGGCTATTTGATAGAGCTGTTGTCGGTTCAGCGTAGAAAGATTGGCTTGGAGCTCAAGCAGCGCGTTTTTTAGCGTTAACGCATCCCTGCCAATGGTGTCCTGCATTGCAATACGGATATGCTCAAATCGTTCATAGGCCTCTATTCCGTACACGTCTTCAATGGCCTTCCCTAAACGAGAAAGCGACCATGAAACCATACGGCCAAGTTCTCTTGGCAGATGAGAGACATCTTGTTTCATTAAAACTCCGATTTTAGAGGCTGTCGACTAAATCTTTTCGGCACACGCCATTGAATTTAAATCATTTTATCGCAAGCATTGTAATACATTTATATATAGGGGGAAATGCTAGGGGAGCGCTTTTCTTAAGGAACGTGCTGGGTATGGGGTTGATTTCTAAATAATGCTATTATGGGCAAAGCTTAAGCCAAAGATTCGTTATGAATGATTTAAATTTAAAAAAAATGCTTTCGACAATTAATAGCTTTGAAGATTATGAAAAGCTCAAATCCTTGATTGAAAATGATCTGGTGAAAGCAATTATTAATAAACACCAATTACCTGAGGCTGCATTAACGTTATTTCCTGATGGAACCAATATTGTTTTTTCGTTCGGGGCTAAGGTCATTAAAATTTTTCCGCCTGTTCATCAAAATCAATTTGAAAGTGAACGCCTGATATTAAAACATTTGAATGGAAAGTTATCAGTAAGAACACCCACACTTGAAGAAGAAGGGGAGCTATTGGGTTGGCCTTATCTGATTATCAGCCGGCTTGAGGGAACACTTTTAGAGGCTCTCTGGGAAACGATGCCCCAAAATAATAAAATCGTGATTCTTCATGAGCTGGGAGAACTCATTCGGGAAGTGCATACTTTATCCACAGAAGGGCTTGAGGCAATTGACTGCCATTGGCCGCAATTTATTGAAAAACAAATTGCACAATGCGTAACAAACCACCAGAACAATGGGTTTCCAACAGCGCTGCTGAAGCAGCTTCCTGTTTATCTTGATTCGGCTAATGAATTAGTCACATCCATTAAAAAGCCAGTTATTTTAACGGGTGAGTACACACCAATGAATTTCCTGGTTAATTATACAGATGGGATGTGGCATATCAGTGGATTAATTGATTTTGGCGATGCAATGTTAGGTTTGCCAGAATATGATTTACTGGGGCCTGGCGCTTTTCTAATTCAAGGTGATAAACAATTGCTAGAGACATTTTTAACGGCTTATGGATATTCTTCTTCTGAATTAACGAGCAAATTAAGCCAGCAGTTGACCGCATTAATGCTGCTTCACCAATACAGTAATCTGAAAGTTCAGATTAGAATTGCAAACTGGGAAGAGCAGGTTCAAAGTCTGGAAGATTTGGAGAGTCTGGTATGGGGGCTTAAGAGATAGTTATAAAATCCAGCCGCTTACATTTCTCCTCTAATAAAGGAGATATTGTTCTTTCATTAGCAAAGATAAGAACCGACTTCTATGAGTTCTTTCCATTTTGGTATGGCTTGTTGTATTTCTTGTCTTATTTTCTCAAGAGTTTTTTGATTTATTCCTAATCGCTCAATTGCAAAATAATCAAAAAAATCACTTTTTCTTAAATTATTTTTCTTTTCATTCAAGAGCAAGGTGTCAGTTTAAATAATTTAACAAATTCAATTTTTGGAAAGGCACGAAAACACGAGCTTTTCTCATGGGTGATCATCCTTTATTTGAGCCAAAGGCAACTCAAATTTTATTTTAATATTCAGAATGTTGAACACTGTTTAACAATGTTAAGCTGCACAGTTTCTTTGCCTTTTTCGATATCAAAGATAACCGTTTTACCTGCCCCGGCTAAAAGGGCCTGTGCTTGTTGGGATAATCCACTTTGTTTACGGCAATAACGAACTATATTTGCAATCTCACTAGTCGACATGTCAATCATAAATTATAAATATATTACTGTCATAGCAGTAATAATGGCCGATTAAAAGTTTTTTTGAAGCTGTCTATTAAAAAATAAAATAAATTTACTGCTATAGCAGTATTTTGAATTGCGGAAATCATTATAATTATATCATGAATCGATACAGGATATATGATATGCTTAAGATAATTTTTCACTTTAAAATATACCCTATACATTTGGCGTATGAGAAAAATCTCTCATATTAGCCCCGGTGAAATACGAAGTTGCTTATATGATTCACATTTTTAAAACAGGATAAACCCAATGACCCAACTATGCCCAGAATGCAATTCAGAATATACCTATGCCAGTGGTACGCTATTTGTTTGTTCGCAATGTTCCTATGAATGGCCTCAAGAAACGGAACAAAAGCAAGAGGATCAAATCAAAGTGGTTAAAGACGCGCATGGAACGGTGTTAAACGATGGCGATACCATTAGTGTGATTAAAGATTTAAAAATCAAAGGATCATCCCAAGTGGTTAAGGTCGGAACAAAAGTAAGAAACATCCGCTTGGCACCTGATGAAGATCATAATATAGACTGTAAAATTGAAGGAATTGGGCCAATGAAACTCAAATCAGAGTTTGTGAAAAAAGTCTAGGCGTTTTTACATCAGATTGAAACAAAGGCAGAATATTATTCTGCCTGAATCAGTATTTGTTTGAATATACACGGGTAATCCGCTTGAATAGTGTGAGTAACTTAATGTTTAGCTTGTTTTCTAAATCGAGTACATTATTTTGGTATTTACTTAGTGGGCTTCCACGGTTTTTTCGAGCAAATAAAATATAATTTCCACTGTGAGAGAGGCCTGCAAATATTTCAGAAAAATAACGCTGCAAGCACTGAATGAAACTTGAATTATGTTCTGGAAGTTGATGATAGTTTACTACAAGCCATCCACTATTATCCAAAATTCTATGACATTGCAGAATAAATTTTTTTTGTATTTGGAAAGGATCCATGCCCTGCTTTTGATACATGTCTGCAAAAATAATCTGGGTGCTTTGTTCTTTGCATTGATGCATTGCTTTTTGTGCGTCAGAAATCACTACATTAATATTGGGGTGGATTGGGATCAAAAAGAAATTGAGAGCAACCTCATGCACCTTCTTACGAAGTTCAATGGCTTGGATAGTGCATTGAGGGATAAGGTAGTGCAGGGCGTGAAGAAGACTTCCACCACCAAGGCCTAAAATAGTCACGTGCCTGGGATTAATAAAAGCAAGGACTAATAGCATGATTCGGCAGTATTCATGGGCCGGGATGTGAGGTTCTTTTAAATTCAGGCAGCTTTGTTCATAAATGGGATCAAAGGCGAGGACTCTGTTTGTTTTTTTGTCAACGACGAGTATTTCACCCCAGCGATCTCTGGTGCGATAAATAATAGCATCACCAAAAAAATCGTTCTCTTTTCGATTAGAGCGTGTGAATGCGGAAAACATGATATTCCTTAGAAAGCTGGGTACATCAAAAGTGCTTTAAAATAAAAACAATTGACGAATCGATTCTTGGGATACTGATTTATGGCTAAAGATGTATCTTAATAGCATTATATCATATACCGATATTCGATTTAAGTCTTAATGGAAACTGGCAGGGGCCTTTCTGAAAACCCGATAGGGTTAAGGTTTAATCTGCGGCAAAGGACTAACCGTCGTATGGTTTTGTCTAGCTCGCCAGAGATCCCATTTTTGTTGAATATTGAGCCAAAACTCTGGTTCTGTGCCTAAGGATTCTGCAAATGATAAAGCGGAATCAGCAGTGACTCCTCTACGCATATTAACGATTTCATTAAGGCGGGCATAGGTCCAGCCTAAATGCTCAGCAAATTGCTTTTGAGACAAATTAAGTGGTTCCAAAAAATCCTTCAATAAAACTTCCCCTGGATGCGCTGGCGCTTTGCTGGTAGGTGTCATATTGCAACAATAGTCTAATTGAAAAATATATCTTATACCGATATAGAAGATTTTGATAAAGAAATTTCGCTATTTATTGTGCACCACATAAAGATGAAAATTTTTTTGAATCTATTTTAGCGATTGTTAGTCTATGTGCAGAACTCAAGGAAAGTCGCGGCATGTGTTTAAAAAAATTTATTGCTATCTTTCAATGGCATAGCATAGGAAATGAGCCTAAGAAAAACAGTGCCAAAATGTCAAGACTGGTTCTTTTTAAAAAAAGAAGATAGAATGCATTTCCGAAAATTTTATCTGTGTAATTCGCTTTGTGGATAAGTTTTCAGGACTCCGTCTTTAACGCCTTCTTCGAGTGTCACACCCAATTCATAACCCCTTGACCATAAAGGCCTGACAGATTTTCTGTGGAGAAATAACTCCTATTAGTTATCCACAAAATCTGTGGATAACCGTGTGTATAGAATGTGATACCGCTTATAAGTAAAGAAAAATGAGCGCTGCCCAGACATTTTTCAATGTGATCGATGGGAAGGGCGCTATGACCTCTGTTTCCTTGATGAGTGGTAAAACACTTTAAAGACCAAGATCGAGCAGAAAGGAAAGTATATTGGTGTGATTATTACCATGCTGCCGTCTACTGATTTGCTAACCAATCTTCATAGGTTAATGCAAAACGAAAATGATCTTGCCAGATGCCATTAATTTTTAAGTAACGTGGGGAAAACCCTTCTTTGATAAAACCGTTTTTTATTGCCAGTTGTATCGATGCCGTATTTGTAGGCTGGATATTTGCTTCAATTCGATGAAGATTTAATGTTGTGAATATTTCTCTAAGTACTAATTTTAATGCCTGACTCATCAATCCTCTCCCAGCATACTCTGCGCTGGCGTAATACCCTAAATAAGCACTTTTAAATAAACCATGTATAATGCCACTAACATTAAAAACGCCTATAATTTTTTGGTCATCATTCCAGGCAATGTAGTATTGTTCAGTTTCTTGTTTGCTCTTATTTAAATAAGTTTGAAATTCTTCAGGGCTACAGGGCGCAGTAACAAAAGGGAAATGAAAATCCCGGCTATTTTTCATGGTAGAAATAAATACAGTTTCATTTTGAGCGCCAGGTTGGTCAAGTAAAATCATTTTTAACTCAGCAGGCTTTTAATTTGGCAGAACATTATATCACCCCATACTGCACGACCTAAGAAGAACTTTTGTTATCGTGCTGACGGTCTCGACCTTCATTTCCAAGGACCAGGGAAGTTGCAATTAAGCATTTCATGCAGTCCTCTTAATTGATAAAATAATGATCAATATCATATAATTTTGCATTCTATATACTCGGAGTATGTATGTTTTATCAAGAAGAGTTCCCTGTAATATTGACGTGGTTTAATAGATTTGACCACCCCAGTTAAGAGATAATGCACTTAACTGGAGAAAGTAATGACGATAAGAAAGAAATACCCCAAAGAATTTAAACTGGATGCAATTAGTCTTGTTTTAGAGCAAGGTTACGGGGTAACAGAAGCAGCAAATAATTTATGCATTGGTCAAGCGCTACTAAGTCGCTGGATAAAAGAACACAAAGAACAAGATGGGCAAGCATTTCGAGGAAATGGGAAGTTAACAGCAGAACAATTAGAGATACGTCGCCTGCAGGAAGAAAATAAACGCCTGAAAATGGAAAAGGAAATCTTAAAAAAGGCGGCGGCAGATTCAACCGATCATTGCAACACCTCGTTCAATTTATCTGCTGGAGACAGAAAGTTCAATGTTTTCCTAGGTCTTTCATTTAATTCTTTAGCAATTCGATCCAAATCAAATTGAGAATGAATACCTAGGTCTGTTTTTTTAGGCATATATTGTCTCAATAGACGATTAGTATTTTCGTTGGTTCCTCGTTGCCAAGGCGATTTAGGATCACAAAAATATACCTTTATTTCAGTGTCGATTGTAAATTTTTTATGCTTTGCTAATTCCATTCCACGATCCCAAGTAAGCGATTTTTTTAATTGGTTTGGAAGCTCTATAATTTTATTGGTAATAGCGTGTACAACACTGGCTGTATCGTTACCTGTAAGCTTAACTAACAAAGTGAATCTAGATGTTCGTTCAACTAATGTAGCAACGTAAGATTTATTTGAGCCGCAGATTAAATCCCCTTCCCAGTGACCTGGTACAGTGCGACTATCAATTTCTTTTGGCCTATCATGAATAGATACAGCATCTATAATCCCGCCTCGTGCGTTACCTTTTGTGTTAAATTTCTTGGACTGCCGCATGACTCTCTGTGTCCGCAGATGCGTCAATAGTTCTTTCTTTAGATGACCTCGAGATTGGACATAAAGTGTTTTATAAATAGATTCATGAGAAATATTCATAGCAGTATTATTCGGATAAGTACGCTTAAGATAACCAGATATTTGTTCTGGTGACCACTTGTTTGAAAGCTTATCTGCAATTATATCATTCAACAGTATATTAATTTGGAGCTTGGATTGTTTAGGGCGTTTTGCTCTTATCCATGTTTGTTTATCCGCTAATATGGCTCGATATTTTGAAATTCCTCCATTACGATTTATTTCCCGAGATATAGTCGACGGTGAGCGATTTAATGTCTTTGCAATAGTCCTGATAGATAAATTTGCTGATAAACCACGTGATATTTCCTCCCGTTCATACAAAGTTAATGCTTGTTTTGAGCGAATAGATTTAACAGGCTTTATACCACCGGATTTTTGTAGGAAACAAAAAATTGAACCCGCATGCTTGTTAAGCTGTCTTCCAATTTCACTAAGTGATTTGCCTTGCGACCATAAAGACCAAATTACATCTTGCTGATGTTCTGTAAAACTCCGTTTTGATAAAGCACGCACCATCGTCTCTCCTAAAAAGTTAACTATAACAAATTAGGTGTTGCAATGATCGGTTGAATCTGCCGCCCGCCTTTTTTAAGATTTCCTTTTCCATTTTCAGGCGTTTATTTTCTTCCTGCAGGCGACGTATCTCTAATTGTTCTGCTGTTAACTTCCCATTTCCTCGAAATGCTTGCCCATCTTGTTCTTTGTGTTCTTTTATCCAGCGACTTAGTAGCGCTTGACCAATGCATAAATTATTTGCTGCTT
This sequence comes from Legionella quinlivanii, assembly GCF_900461555.1. NCBI lineage: Bacteria > Pseudomonadati > Pseudomonadota > Gammaproteobacteria > Legionellales > Legionellaceae > Legionella > Legionella quinlivanii. The sequence goes on from NZ_UGOX01000001.1 coordinate 502,263, forward strand.
CTGTTACCCCGTAACCTTGCTCTAAAACAAGACTAATTGCATCCAGTTTAAATTCTTTGGGGTATTTCTTTCTTATCGTCATTACTTTCTCCAGTTAAGTGCATTATCTCTTAACTGGGGTGGTCAAATCTATTAAACCACGTCAGAGCGGTTACGAAAACCCATGCAACAAGTAGCGAATTTTATACTTGAGCATATGATGGAGACCGTTGAATTATGAATATCAATGAACTAATAGAACACTGGAAATATATCTCATCAATAATACGTGCGCCTCATAGTACGGAGGATTATAATCAGTTGGCTAATGTCCTTGCTCAACTGTTGAATATAGTCAAGGATGATGAGTCTCATGAATTAATGGGATTAGTTGACATTATCAGTCACATGATTTCTATGTATGATGAAACTCATGACTATTAATAACTTGAATAAAATTAAGATAATGAGCTTCTTATGCGTAAAATTCTATTAATCAGCGATACTCATGGTAATTTGGATATCATCAACGAAAAAGTGAACCAGACACAAGCCGATATGGTCATTCATGCGGGTGACTTTGGATTTTATGATGAGCAGAGCATTTATCGACTCAGCCAAAGGGAGTTACGCTTGCTAGTATCCCACTCACCAGTTTGGCGACAATATGAAGTTGATAAACAAACGAGTCGTGAAAGATTAATAGAAATCGTCAAAGAAAATCGATTACTAGGTGACTTTCCAGATTATATCTCAGGTAAAAAGAAGTTCTCCGTTCCTGTTTATGCTGTTTGGGGAAATCATGAGGATGTCCAAGTTTTAAGACAATTAAATACCAGTCTTAATATCGAAAATCTACACATGCTTGACGAACGCCACTTTTATCAATTCCATAACAGTGAAAATGAGCTTGAATTTTCTCTTTATGGCTTGGGCGGAAATTTTTTGGTAAGTAAAAAGCTATTCGATACACCCATTGCGGGAAATGGGGGAAAGGTATGGACAGCATTACATCAGTTTGGTGTTTTGTATCAGCAGATTAAAGATAAAAGCAAGCCTTCGATATTTGTTTCACATGTCAGCCCCGGAAAAGAACCACTGTTATCTCGATTAATCATGCATTTTATGCCTAACTTTTGGATCAGTGGTCATATGGGGGCACCGTTTACCTGTGCCTGGAATCAATTTACTATCCGGGAGATGAATGAATCCTTAGATTGGCTAGAGAGCAATATTGATTTAATCGAAGAACAGTACCAGCAAGGTCGTCTTTCAGATGAGGCTTTATTAGCTTATGAGCTAATTAAAAAGCCTATCGATAGAGATGACTCTTGGTATAAAAAATTGTGGAATATTAATCTTCCAGATGTGGCTGATGGACACGGACTTTTAGTTGTGAATGAGAATAGTTTTTCACTAGAGACTTATTCAGATGGAATTGAATTCACTAATTGAACATTCTTGTGCGGATATAGAAAATATCTGCGTACGATGAAACAAACAAGTTATTTTTGTCATTTTCTGCATCATGGGAGGATTTATGAGTGATTCGGCAGATACGTTAAACACACCTAAGTTCAAAAAATTGAGAGAAGATCCTGCAAAATATCTCAAGGAACTTGCTGATCTGGCGATTAAGCATGGTTTAGAGTTGGCGATCAAACAAATTAAAAGATCGGATATTGTTGTTTCCAGGAGTAAAGAAAAGAAATATGAAAAACTGTTTGATGATGCATTGAAGTTATTAACCAAACAATTTTCCTCCAAATATAAATACATAAAACAGTTCAAATATGAGTCAATGCTGTTCAGAAAAATATATAAGCATATTTTTATGCAAACACCTAAAATTGAGAATAAGAAGCTGTTTGCAAAAGAACAAGCAGGATTTCTTATTTTTTTAGAGAATTACCTTATAGTAAATCGTCATCAAGAAATATCAATGAATGACCGTTTACAAAACTACTTAGTTCAACCTGATATAAAGAATGAAGATGAACCGACGTATTTTTATGAACTAATGGGGTATGGAAACTATTGTGAAGAACAAACTCGGGAAGTACGAGATATTTTATTGTATTTCAGTACATTAACGACTTCTACTATAGATGATATTGAGTTTTCTGATTCTGAAATTAATGAATTTAAAAGGTATATCCCCTGTATTAATGATTTTTGGTATTTCAATCATATTTATGAGCTATGGGCATATCTTAATATGCCAATCTTTATGAAAAATAATAGGATTAATATCGAGCCTGTAAATCAAAAAACATATAGGTCATGGATGATTTCTAATTACAGAAGCAGGCAGACTTTTGAGTGGAGAATGTACAAACTTTCTCATCAAATTAAAAATAATTCGATTAGAAGTGTTACTGATAAAATAGACGCAAAAAATATTAATCATATTATGTGTCTCGAATATTTCTTTGGATTTCCTGCTGATATTAGCATTAGCAATGTCACCATTAATGTTTGGTTAATTGCGTATGAAAATCTAATTAATTATGCAAAAGCTTTTATTAAAAATCCATCTAATAAAAAATCTAACATTTTTCTTAAAGATTGGCTGTCTGTTAATTCTAAAGATACTTGGGTTGAAATAATTTCTGGAGGTCAAATAAATAACGAAGATGCAACAACTATATTTTCTGCATGGGTATTAAATTCAGATACTGAAAAGGCTAGAAGTGACATATTCGATCACCCATTTTATAAATTGAATAACAATCAGTATTTATTGTAGCTCAGTTGCATCTCAATTGGCTCCCATTCAATGTCTTTTATCATTGGCCAAAAATGAAAATGAGACAATATTGATAAAAAATAATCATTTTGAGAATGAGGTTGAAGCAGGATTACAAAAAAGTCAGCTCAAATTTGTAAGAAATATTAATATTGAAAAAGTTGATGGGATTATTAATCGGTCGAATCGCAAAGGTGAATTTGATTTTATTTTTGAAATTGATGACACATTGTTTTTCATTGAATGCAAACGTTTCTTACAACCATTTTACTTCAAAGATCATCAAGTCCTTTATGAAAAGATACATCAAGAATGCTATAAGCTGAAAACAAATGTAAATCATGTAATTAAAAATCAATATAAGTTTGATAGGACAAATCCTAAAATATCAGAATTTTTGTCCGATGATTGGATAACGAAGAAAAAAACTATCAAACTGCTTCTGACATCTTGTTGTCTGGGGGAATATTTATTTGTGCACGACTGTCATGTACTAGATATAGAAGTATTTAATGCTTGGCTATTTAATAAGGAAATTGTTTGGCGTGATATTAAAACGATGGAAACAATTCATATTTCTTGTGCTAAAAAGCCGGGAAGTTTGCTTGATAGATTTGAATTGTTATCAAAAGAAATTGATATCTTAAAGTATAAAAGAGGGCAATGTACGATGGTGATAAATACTCCCAATATAGCCGGATTGCAAACTGAATTTCCTATGTACTTGCAGTATATCCCTGATCAGGTGTTAGTCTAACTCGACCAAAACACTCCTTAAATATAAAATTCATTTCGTCCTGATTTGCCATCAAATAACGTCAATAACTCGGATAACAATAATTGAGTTTCATTAATCAAGAAATCCTTGAATTTATCTTTTTTTAGAGTTCTTTCCTGAACATCTAAGGGAATAAAGCGTGATAGCTCATTATGGAACGCTTCGCTATAGATAATTTTTTCAATGTTTGCAATTGTTGATTCAAGTCTAGTTTGGTAATCATTAATTTTGTAATCATTGATTTTGGATAAAATAAATTGCTTGTTAATAGAACTTCCGCGTTGCTTTAACCAGCGTAAATCCCAAATATCTCTATGACGTACATATTTGGTTGTATTAACCAGGGAGACTAATTTATCGGCCATAATTTCATCTGGGCTTTCTGTCAGGATCAGCACATCGCCATAACCATCAGGCAAAAAATCATAATTAGTATTTAGAGCCTGTGGCGTTCTTGTATATGCGGGGATATTGCATACCTCGATTTTAATTTTTTGTTTGGGTAAGTCCTTTCGAGTTGGTGATGTAGTAATGGCAATTTGCCATTTATCAACTTTAATATCTTGATACTCAGGCTCAATAGACATTTCTGCCGGTTCTTTCACCGATACTTCCAAACCATATCGAGAGGCGATATAGCCTTCAATACACTCTTTCATATCCATTAGTTTTGATGTGGTAAAATCATGACCTCCAGCAAAATCGAGATCTTCGCTAAAACGTGAAGAGCCATAACATAGACGAAGTGATGTACCGCCTTGAAAGGTCAATTTATCCAACAGCCCTTGTTTATCCAGAGCAAAAAGCAAATCATAATGTAATAATTCTTTTTCAATGACAGGCCTCATATGCGAATAACCTTCTTCCCGCATGGCAAGTTCTACTAATAAATTAAAATCTTCCCTGTTAATGGCAGTAGGTTTAATCATACTAATTCATCCAAATTAACTAAATTCATATTTCGACCAACTCGTTTTAGGTCTCTTAAAGCTGCTTGTTTAGTAGCCATTCTAAGCGGTCGTTCATTGATTTTGATGGTGTTATTGAGAATATCTTTAACCGTCCGCTTAGTATGTGTAAATTCAATAACACCATAGGCTGTCTTGTAAATGCCTTTTCTGCCTGTTGTCATGATCGTAATTCTATCGATAGGAATTTGTGAGATGACGCCATATTCGGATAGCATAGATTCCAAACTGACATAATTGTACTCACCTCGTCTGAGTGTTTTTACAATATGTTCGATGGCATAACTGTCAAATTGCCTGGCATCTTCATTAACATATACGTCTCGACAAGCTCGTTTAAGTATCCCTGATTTGACTAGACGTTGCAGTCCTTCATTAAATGTTTTGAAGGAGTCCTCTGGAAATAGCTTTGCTAGATCACGATTAGTAAAAATATATTTACCTTGTCTATCTTGTTCTTTAAGTACGTTAGTTGCGTTTTCTTTATTCATGGCGAATTTAAGTGGACGTTTATTCCATATAATTATAGTATAAATGTCTACTTATGGCGATTATTTAATTAAGTGTACAGTAATCCTATAAATATGTAGTATTTATGTATACTTAATGTCTTTTTCTCGATGCGCAAAATCTTATTAATCAGTGATCCTACAGTGATGGTGGGTAAAAAATCTTGGTTATTAAAAACCCGCACGATTTGAGCTTAAAGACAGTGGTCTCCATAGGCTTGGCGGGTGTGTTATTTGCAATTGTAATTTATATAAATATAGTTTTGCAAATATATGCAATTAATTTGTTATATTTACTTTTCAGTTTCGTCCAATATGGATTATAAGTCCGTCCAAAATGGAATCTAAGTAAAAATTTGTTCAGTTTAATTAATATGCATTTATCATTTTTAAAGAGAATAAATATGTTCATTGGAAATTTGCGCAAATGAAATTAAATTCAGCAATTGAAGCTTGTATTTGCAGACATATTAAAAACGCCTGGGACCAAAGGGACAAGTGGGGCATCCATGTCATTACTGGGTTAGACTCGTCCCCTCCTTATTTTGTAACCTTGGGGCGTATGGGACACAGATAATCCCTTCACTTAGTTAATTACTCTCAAAGTTATGGTTAATTTGCGAATTGCGAGCTTATGACATGCCATGCTTAGGATTTATTTCCATTATCAATCAATATCATTCATTAACACCGTTTTGAATTCGATCTTTTTTGCTTGACAAGATTTGAAGGAATACGCAATACTTTTTCCGAGCTTGAAGTTGAAGCTTTCATAGCCAAAAGGCTAGTGAATATCAATTACTTGTCCAAGTTTAGTCGGATAGGCATTTGAATTCATCTCCAGGGACGGTGCAGGTCGGCATTATGCTGAATGAATAGTCACATGCGGAGTCCCTATGTCTTTACAAAAACCAACACGTTTACATTTATTAAACGAATTTGAATCTGCGCCACATTCTGCGCTTTTTAATCAACAAACGATTGCTGCAGTATTGAACTGTTCCACCCAGTTACTTGAACGTAACCGTTGGTCGGGTGGTGGTGTTCCTTATTTAAAAATCGGTCGCAAGGTGTTGTACCGAAAAAGCGATGTGATGAGTTTTCTCCAACAACAAAAAATTTATTATTCAACCAGTGACGAAGGTCAGTTACCGCTCGTTGAGAACGCATAAATTTAAAATTCGTCAGAATGAATTGGATTCATTCCGATGGTTGACTGTTGTTTGGAGAATAATCTATGTCACAAAATCATGTTATTGAATTAGCCAATACACTAAAGCAGCGTCCAATTGTATGCGACTATGCCGGTGGTCGCTTCAGGTTAACTAATGAGGGGCTAACCTTTATCGGTATTGATAAGGATGGCGCTCCTTTACCACCTATGTGGATATGTGCAGCATTGCATGTCGTTGCCAAAACTCGAGATGCTCAGAGCGGTGAATGGGGGCGTTTACTGGAATGGCAGGATGATGATGGGGTAACTCATCAGTGGGCGATGCCGCTGGCTTTATTGCAGGGTGATGCCTCAGATGTAAGGCGGGAGCTGGCAAGATTGGGATTGAGTATTTCTCCCAATAGGGCTGCCCGCGATTTATTAGCCTCCTATTTACAGGTTTTTCCGGTAGACGCTCGCGCACGATGTGTTGATAAACTGGGTTGGCATGGGGATGTCTTTGTAACAGCTTCTCAATGCATCGGGAACGCAACAGAAAAAATTGTATTTCAAAATACCAATGCTATTGAGCCGGCTGTGTCCATTAAGGGTAGTTCTAGCAGCTACACTTGCTACGATTCTTTATCAGCGTTATCTAACTCTAATTTTAGCTTTTTCCAGAATGGTTTTAATTGTTTTTTAATGTACTTAGTATCCATGATTTTTGCTGCTCTATGACCATATTGAATAAAGTTCCTTCTTCCTTTGTGGGAATATCTTATATATATCTTTCTACGATATATTTTTTGAGATGTACCATTTTTATTGTTGTAAATTTACATATTTGTGTCTTATTTTCAGAAATTTTAAGCTTTAGTTTCAGAAGCTCAGTGGATACATCCTTATGAAAAGCTTCAATATTACCCTCTGGAACAATAAATAACATGTCATCACAATATCTATAATATATACCGTTGATTATTAACTCATTGATTTTCTGATCAAAGCCAAGCATATAAATATTTGATAGAACACCACTTATAGGAGATCCTTGATGGAGTTGCCCCTATAAAACCGAACCACCTAACTCACCGCTAATAAGCTCCTGATATATTCCCTGGGAGCCATCATTTTTAAGCCCTTATGAGGCGCAACTTCGTTGTAATCGTCAAACCATTCAGGAAGCTTTTTCATAACAGTCTGCGCATCATCAAGATCAAAAAAAGCGACATAATCTCGTTTAAACGTTTTAACAAACGCTTCTGCCATACCATTGCTTTCAGGGCTATATGCTGGTGTTGTCCTCACATCAAAGCCCAGGTTTCTTGCAAAAGAAACAGTGTCCCTTGCCACATAACAAGGGCCATTGTCAGTTAACCACTGTATCTGTTTGGGCATGTATTCTGCTGCACCAAACCGATACTCTACACTTTCTAGCAATAAGTCCCTGATTGCTTCTCCATCAATGCCCACTGTCGAGGCAATATAGCCTAATACTTCTCTGTCACAAGTATCCATTGCAAAAGCGACATGAACTCTATCACCGTTAGCGCACTGTATGGTAAAACAGTCTGAACACCAACGAGTGTTGCTATGCAATGTAATGACTTTCCCATCATGTACTCGTGTTTGTTTTTTGCCATACGCCGGCAGTAATAATTGATTTTGCTTCATAATACGATAGACACGTTTATGATTGACGCAGGCAAGACCTGTCTTTTTTAACTCATGATTAAGAAGCGTTGTAACCCTACGATAGCCATAGCTACTCCGTTTATCCGTTATTTCACGAATGTAAGGCAGTAGTTCCTGATCACGTATTTTAACCGTTTGTTTTCTGGAGTGTTCCATATTTTTCAACCTCTGCGTTAAGTGGGAGCGAGAAACCTGCAGTGCCCTGGCAACTGCTCTTATTCGAAATCGCTTATCCCGTACAAGGGTTGTCGCGAGATCAGTTTTTTTTCTCGACCCAGCTTAACTGCTTCACGCAGAATCTCATTTTCCAATGTCTTTTGTCCCAGAACTTGCTCAAGTTGCTTAATACGTTTTTTCAACGCCTTGGCTTCACTTTCAGGGATGACTTCTTCTTCTGTTTTAACGCTGGTCAATGCACCATTCTCCATTATTTTTCGCCAGTAAAATAGTTGACTGGGGGGAATACCGTGTTTGCGTGCAATAAAGGATACTGTTACGCCTGTTTGGTAGGTTTCATGAACTATTTGTTGTTTTTCGTAAGCTGTCCAACGTTTTCGCTTACGACTGGAGTGAATTATTTCGCTACATTCTATTGTTGTTATAGTCATATTACTAGTCCTATTCCTAGTCGTTAATTTAAAACTAGGTGGACCGGTTTATTTGGGGGGCATTACAGTAATAAGTAACTATTAAGAAAGGAGTTATAAATGTTCAATCAAAAAAATCATTTATTGATGATAAGTATATTTGTAATGGTCAAGTAAATTCGGACACTTATTTAAACAACTTACTAAACAAAATTTATCCCTGCTGACGCACCGCTTCCGCGGTTTGTCGACTCCTCAATCCCGCGCAGTCCAGCGCTCCTGATTGAGCAGTTTCAAGCGATTCTCTGATAAAACTCCTGTTCAAACGCTAACGGTGTTTTATAGCCTAAAGTTGAATGAAGCCGTCTACCATTATAAAAGGCAAGATAGTCAATCACAGCAAGCTTGGCACAGGCTTTAGTAGCGAATCGATGATAATTCAAGGATTCATATTTGATGCTTCGAAAAAACCGCTCTGTAGGGGAGTTATCCCAGCAATTGCCTTTGCGACTCATACTCTGCTGCATTTTCATTAATTTCAATAGCTCCTGGTACTCATAACTCGCATATTGACTGCCGCGATCTGAGTGGTGCAGTAATCCTGGAGAGGGTTTTTTGCGCCAAAACGCCATCCGCAGAGCTTTGGAGCACAAAGATGTGCGCATATGATCATCGACTGCCCAACCGATGATTTGGCGTGAATACAGATCCATGACGACTGCAATATATACCCAGCCCTCCAAAGTCCATACATAACTAATATCCGTGGTCCAAGCCTGATTCGGAGCAGTCACCTTAAATTGGCGATTCAAGAGGTTAGAGGCCAGTTCGAACCCATGTCGACTATCCGTCGTTTGTTTGAACCGCTTTGGATAACGTACAGTTAGCCGCAGCTTTTCCATTATCCGACGAACTTTGTAACGCCCCACGGGAAATCCCTGGGCAGTTAATTCCTTGGCTAGTCGTCTGGAACCATATGTATTTTTACTGTCTCCAAAGAGTGCTTTCAATTTAACCTCAAGCATTGTGTCTTGTGGTTTAGGATGGTGGCCCTTAGAGTACCAGCGATAATAAGCACTTCGGCTAACTTGCATCATTTTGCATAACAGTTTAATCGAATAGGCTTTCTCTTGCTCTTTGATAAATTCATATTTTATTTCTGTTCTTGAGCAAAGAAAGCCGCGGCAGATTCAACCGATCATTGCAACACCTAATTTGTTATAGTTAACTTTTTAGGAGAGACGATGGTGCGTGCTTTATCAAAACGGAGTTTTACAGAACATCAGCAAGATGTAATTTGGTCTTTATGGTCGCAAGGCAAATCACTTAGTGAAATTGGAAGACAGCTTAACAAGCATGCGGGTTCAATTTTTTGTTTCCTACAAAAATCCGGTGGTATAAAGCCTGTTAAATCTATTCGCTCAAAACAAGCATTAACTTTGTATGAACGGGAGGAAATATCACGTGGTTTATCAGCAAATTTATCTATCAGGACTATTGCAAAGACATTAAATCGCTCACCGTCGACTATATCTCGGGAAATAAATCGTAATGGAGGAATTTCAAAATATCGAGCCATATTAGCGGATAAACAAACATGGATAAGAGCAAAACGCCCTAAACAATCCAAGCTCCAAATTAATATACTGTTGAATGATATAATTGCAGATAAGCTTTCAAACAAGTGGTCACCAGAACAAATATCTGGTTATCTTAAGCGTACTTATCCGAATAATACTGCTATGAATATTTCTCATGAATCTATTTATAAAACACTTTATGTCCAATCTCGAGGTCATCTAAAGAAAGAACTATTGACGCATCTGCGGACACAGAGAGTCATGCGGCAGTCCAAGAAATTTAACACAAAAGGTAACGCACGAGGCGGGATTATAGATGCTGTATCTATTCATGATAGGCCAAAAGAAATTGATAGTCGCACTGTACCAGGTCACTGGGAAGGGGATTTAATCTGCGGCTCAAATAAATCTTACGTTGCTACATTAGTTGAACGAACATCTAGATTCACTTTGTTAGTTAAGCTTACAGGTAACGATACAGCCAGTGTTGTACACGCTATTACCAATAAAATTATAGAGCTTCCAAACCAGTTAAAAAAATCGCTTACTTGGGATCGTGGAATGGAATTAGCAAAGCATAAAAAATTTACAATCGACACTGAAATAAAGGTATATTTTTGTGATCCTAAATCGCCTTGGCAACGAGGAACCAACGAAAATACTAATCGTCTATTGAGACAATATATGCCTAAAAAAACAGACCTAGGTATTCATTCTCAATTTGATTTGGATCGAATTGCTAAAGAATTAAATGAAAGACCTAGGAAAACATTGAACTTTCTGTCTCCAGCAGATAAATTGAACGAGGTGTTGCAATGATCGGTTGAATCTGCCGCGGCCTTTTTTAAAATTTCTCTCTCCATCCTGAGCTTGTTATTTTCTTTTCTGAGGCGTAACAACTCTTCTCGTTCGTTTAAGCTCAGCTGAGAGCCTGAGGTACTAGCCCCTTTCTTTTCAGCCCCTTTTTCCATACTAACCCATTTCCTTAGGGCACTAATCGAAACACCTAAACTTGTAGCTGCTTCTGGAATGCTATAGCCTTTTGATAGCACCAACTGAACAGCATCCTGTTTGAATTCTAAACTAAAATACGGTCTCTTTCTTTGATTCATTACTTTCACTCCTATTGGTTATATTTTAACCTATAAAAGTGTCCAGGCATATTAGACCACTACATATTAGCTTTTACTATCACCAATGTATCATCTGCATCTTCAGCTTATCGAGAAGGAGTAATACAAGTGAATACTAAATACTCTTCAAGTTTGGAAGCTAAACTTAATGATGGTGCTCATGAGGAATTAAATGTATCCAGTGTAAACTTAGGGTCTAATAAAGCAACTGTGATTTTGCACGGTGGTAAAGAAACTAGTCGTCCTTATTAAACTACAAGGTTTGAAAACATAGTTTAGTAAACCAACTTAAGTGATACTCATTTTTCTACATTGCTTTGACAAAAAATAAATGAAAATGCGATAAAATCGAATCGATTCTGTAACACCTTATATTTACGATCTTCTAACCCTAAGGGAATGAAGGGTTAGATACGTAAATTCGTATCCAATTTGTTATTGTATTTTGATTGTATAAGATGACGAATAGTCAATAGCACTAATATTGGAAGGCATTAACTTATATTAAAAAAAGGTTTTTTTAATTTATAACATAATATGATTTGTGATTTTATCATTTTCATAATCTTCCAATTATCCTATCCTATTTATATTTACTAAGAGCTTTTATATTTTCATTAGGTAAATATAATTTCACTATGTGGGGGTTTTGCGTATTTAAGTACGACATTGTTCTACACCGTAGGACATTTGTAGTGGAATCCTGCGATATAAATTATAATAAAATCAATTGCTTATTTGGACATTGAGGGGCTCATAATCCGTTGGTCCTAGGTTCAAGTCCTAGTGGGCCCACCAATAAAATCAAGTAGTTACGGTAGTTTTCAGAAAGTTCGAAAAAGTCATGTAGACGCAATGTAGACAGATTATAAAGGAAGATGAAGTGTCAAAGCATGATCAATCACATAAAGACATGAAGTACTTTATCAATGATAAAGTGTATAATTGTCCGTTCTGTAATCGAAGACATGTAAGTTATTATGTAACTGACCATGGCTCATTTGATAGTTCAAATAGTAAGACCGTTTATTTTTATGTTGTTACATGCTCAGATGATGATTGCAGAAAAGACTCTTTCCATCTCAGTGCACACAACATAGCTTTAAAGCACCTTTACCAATCATCATACAAATTTTATTTTTCACCAGAGCATGGAAGGCCTACTGCAAATCAAAAGGCAGAGGGTGGGAAATTAATTTATGTGGATATATTGGACAACGATGGTAATCCGATATCAGAACTTGATGATTTATTTTATTATAATGAGCCTTCATCATTTTTTACCATAGATGAACGTGTTCCAGCTTCAATTAGAAAACCATTGAGTGAATCGTATAATTCTCTAAAAAATAATCTTATTACAGGATCTTCCGCTGGATTACGAAAAGCTATTTATAAGTTATTACAACATGAAGGAATCCCTGAGACTAATGATAGCGGTGATTTTCTTTCTCATGATCACAGAATAGAACTTTTAAAACAAAAGTATAGTCAGGTTGATTCTGAACTTTTAGATGAACTAAAAGCAATTCACATTTTAACCAGCCAAGAGCTTCATGAAAACGACTGGGAAGATTTTGATGGACCAACAATTCATTTTCTTATCGAAGTCATTAAAGAAGTACTTCAGCATCTGTATATCCTCCCTGATGAAACAGAAAAGCGCCGATTGGAGTTAAGTTCGTTAAAATCCAAGGCAAAACCAAAGAAATCTTCTAAGCCCGTTAAATAAAATTTTTCAATAATATAGTAATCAAATATAGTATTTCTCACTTTTTATCTTTTGGTGGACAAGGGTCATTTCCATAACTATTTCCGGCTCTTATTTGTCCCTCAACACCATGTATTTTAGTATCTGAGTGTTGATTACGTGCAATCTTCTGAGCAATATCTATTGCTTCTTTTTGTGTTGATGTAACCTTTGTAGCTTTGCTATTTCCTTCTCCCTTAACAGCCCAGCCATTTGGATGTTTGACAACATGTTGATTTTTCCCCTTGTTCGACATAATAGTCCTCTATGAGTTTTATCCGAGTTTATTAACTTATGTTATAATTATAGTACCTAAGCAATTGTGCTTAGGGATATGTACTGAATGTCAAGTGTTACGCATCCCGGCGAAACGCCGAGAAACAATGCGAATACCGGCAAACAAGGTAGTATTATGTGTAATAGCATGTGCTTGTCCTTAATGTAAGTATATAACATTTCAAACTTCAGGTGACTGCAGTTTTCTGTGATGTGATTTAATCATCACGTGTTATAGCCGATATAACGTCTCTGTATAGAGTAGACCGTCACCATCTAAAGTTATATCGGTTTAGCAGAAGCCTCTATAGGGACATAGTTGTATGAATAGGGAAACAAGTCCATGTTGGTTTAAACAAAGGAACTACATACATTTTGATAGTCGTTTATCTCTTAAAAACACTATCAAATTAGTTACAAACCCAGCCTGTATTATTAAGCATTCGTTCTATCCATTCATAAAAGACACACTGTGTGAAAAAAAAATTAATAACTCTCTTGAAAGGAATGTAAAAGAAAGACAAGTTTTATATGCATCCCATGCTGATTCTCATATTTATTCATACTATGCACATTTACTGTCTGAAAAATATGAACAATTTCTATTAAACAAAGGCTTAGCCAATCATGTACTAGCCTTTCGAAAAATACCAAAACCTCAGTCCGAAAAAAATATGTGTAATATAGATTTTGCAAACCATGCTTTTAGAGAAATAGTAAGCCTAGGTAACTGTGTGGCATTGGTAATAGACATAAAAGGCTTCTTTGATAATTTAGATCATGAGATTTTAAAACAAAACTGGATTTGTCTATTGGAAGATCAGAATTTCTTACCAGAAGATCATTATTGTGTCTATAAGTCTTTGACTAAATATTCATTTGTAGAAAAAGAACAACTATATGAAAAGCTGTCAATTTCAAAAAACAACCATCAAAGACTACCAAATTATAAATACTGCCATCCATCAACATTTAGAAAATTAATCAGAGGAAATAAGTTAATTCAAATAAACTCTAATAATTATGCCATTCCTCAAGTGTAATGCCCCCCAAATAAACCGGTCCACCTAGTTTTAAATTAACGACTAGGAATAGGACTAGTAATATGACTATAACAACAATAGAATGTAGCGAAATAATTCACTCCAGTCGTAAGCGAAAACGTTGGACAGCTTACGAAAAACAACAAATAGTTCATGAAACCTACCAAACAGGCGTAACAGTATCCTTTATTGCACGCAAACACGGTATTCCCCCCAGTCAACTATTTTACTGGCGAAAAATAATGGAGAATGGTGCATTGACCAGCGTTAAAACAGAAGAAGAAGTCATCCCTGAAAGTGAAGCCAAGGCGTTGAAAAAACGTATTAAGCAACTTGAGCAAGTTCTGGGACAAAAGACATTGGAAAATGAGATTCTGCGTGAAGCAGTTAAGCTGGGTCGAGAAAAAAAACTGATCTCGCGACAACCCTTGTACGGGATAAGCGATTTCGAATAAGAGCAGTTGCCAGGGCACTGCAGGTTTCTCGCTCCCACTTAACGCAGAGGTTGAAAAATATGGAACACTCCAGAAAACAAACGGTTAAAATACGTGATCAGGAACTACTGCCTTACATTCGTGAAATAACGGATAAACGGAGTAGCTATGGCTATCGTAGGGTTACAACGCTTCTTAATCATGAGTTAAAAAAGACAGGTCTTGCCTGCGTCAATCATAAACGTGTCTATCGTATTATGAAGCAAAATCAATTATTACTGCCGGCGTATGGCAAAAAACAAACACGAGTACATGATGGGAAAGTCATTACATTGCATAGCAACACTCGTTGGTGTTCAGACTGTTTTACCATACAGTGCGCTAACGGTGATAGAGTTCATGTCGCTTTTGCAATGGATACTTGTGACAGAGAAGTATTAGGCTATATTGCCTCGACAGTGGGCATTGATGGAGAAGCAATCAGGGACTTATTGCTAGAAAGTGTAGAGTATCGGTTTGGTGCAGCAGAATACATGCCCAAACAGATACAGTGGTTAACTGACAATGGCCCTTGTTATGTGGCAAGGGACACTGTTTCTTTTGCAAGAAACTTAGGCTTTGATGTGAGGACAACACCAGCATATAGCCCTGAAAGCAATGGTATGGCAGAAGCGTTTGTTAAAACGTTTAAACGAGATTATGTCGCTTTTTTTGATCTTGATGATGCGCAGACTGTTATGAAAAAGCTTCCTGAATGGTTTGACGATTACAACGAAGTTGCGCCTCATAAGGGCTTAAAAATGATGGCTCCCAGGGAATATATCAGGAGCTTATTAGCGGTGAGTTAGGTGGTTCGGTTTTATAGGGGCAACTCCAATTACAAACTTACTGAAGATATGACTAAAATATTATTGATCATATTATGGCTATTCCATACAAAAAGCAATCTCAAAAACCTGTCTTGATAAGGTTCGTTCACATGCGATTTAACCATAAATTTTAACAAGAATTTTGATGTTATACTCTGGTCCATATTCTTTCAATTTTGTTAGCAGAAACACCATCAACTATAGTTCTATTTAACATTGGGTGAAATTCGTGAGTTGGACCAAAATCACTATCTGGATGATAAGCAATAACAGACATTTCAGAGTCCTTTGTTCGGAAACCATGTTCACCATCTGCGGGTATAACAAAAACACAACCTGGCATTAATGGGATATTTCCAAAAGGGGTGATGCATTCGCCTTTACCGCGAATCACTATACCAACTCTCATCGAGGGGTGTGTATGAATCGTTTGGTCAATACCTGTAGGGAAATATAGCATATTTAAACAGCTATCACCCATTTGAATAGGCGGAATCAATAATGAGTCTGTACAGCCATCAATATAGTTCAAGCGGCCTTGAGCTTCGACTGGACCTCCAATATTAAAGAAGCCTCTATAGCCCAAACGAGATATTGCAATGCCTTTGCCTGCACCTCTTATTTCTGTTTTTCCTGGTGCCGAAAAGTACATACCCTTTTTTAATTCAAATTCACCAGATGCGTGATTTATTATTAAAGTTCCATCGTAAACAAACCCGAAATGTGTCGCGTTTTCTGGTAATTGCAACAAATCATGTGAGCATCCCCATAACTGAGTAGGGTGAATATCCGACTCCATATTTGATAGCAGGCCATGTGATAACTGATAAGGTATAAAGCTTTCATTATTTTTCACGATCTTTCCTCTTTCCTCTTTAAATTTATTGCTCATAGTTGATAGGGTGAATATTTCAAATTTTAGCCGATTCTAATACAGGCTCATCACCAAAAAATGCTTTTCTATCGATTTGAAAACGCTGAGCTAGTAAGCTGCGCTTTATTTTACCTGTTGGAGTTGCAGGGATAGGCTCATTTCCAAATAAGATTAACCTTGGACGATAGCGTGCCGTGCAAGCACGAACTATCTTCAGCACCTTTTCTTCATTCGCAGGAGTGCGCTCTGCGGTTATATACAAACCAATTTCTTCGCCTGCTAAATCGTTAGGGAACCCTGTGATCCCAAATCGGCAAAAACTACGCAAAGCTTCCAGTTCAGCTTCGATAGCTTGAGGAGACAAGTTTTCCCCATAGCGTATTATAATTTCTTTTTTGCGGCCCGTTACAAAGAAATATCGCTGCCCATCTATTTTTGTGAAAAATCCCAAATCGCCTGTACGCAGGCCCCCACCTTCGAGAGCCATTTGTGTAGCAGCAACCTCATCCCAATAACCTAGCATTGTTGTATGACCAGAGATAACTATTTCTCCTTCTTCTTCTTCCGAGGCGGTTGTGCCGTCTTCGCGTAATATATTGATTTCACATCCAAACAATTCTGGACCGATGCTTGGAACTTTCCAACCTTCAATTGTGCGTTGCAGGCTTTTGCCAGTAACGTTCCAAGGGATTGTTGCAGCAAAATTTACACATTCACTTAAGCCATAACCCTGATGTATGTCAATGTTAGTGTTAGCCATAAATTCACGCGCTACAGCGCTAGATAGAGGAGCGGCTGCTGATACGACATATTGGAGTTTGGGTAAAGTTAATTTAGATACAGAAATTGCTGAAAGGACCCGAATCATTTCAGGTACCAGTGAAATAATATTCACATTCTGTTCATTTAGGATTGACCAGATTGCGGAGCCAGGTAATCCTGCACATAACACCACATGATTGCTAGCATAAAGAGACGCAATCATAGAAAACCCAAAAGCATTAGCATGAAAAAGCGGGAGAACGCACATATGGACTCGAAACTTAGTCAGTTGATGTGTTCTTGTTAAGCCTTCAGCATTGACCAGTAGGTTATAATGACTTAAACAGGCACCTTTCGGAGTTGAAGTTGTGCCGGATGTGAATAAAATTACAGCAGGGTCATCTGGTGCCACATCTTGAGCCGGCCAAATAAAATTATCTTCGTCGACATTTGCTAACAAGGGTAGACATGGTAAAGAGTGCACAGCTACTCTCTCAGCTTTCAATAGTTCCGGTGCAACTCCTGAGCCTGTTACAAGAACGTGAGGGCGCACTTTATCGACTATTATTTGCAAAACACGAAGAGATTCAGTATTGCTTACTGGTACAGTTATAGCGCCAATAGACATTAACGATAAATGAGCGATGAAGGCTTCAGGACAATTTTTAGAAATTACAACCACACGGTCTCCATATGTTACGCCGTGTTTAATAACAAACCATTGGGCAAGCCTCTTAATCTGCAACAATAGCTCACCATAGGAGTATTGTTGTGACAGCTTCTCACTATCATACCAAGTTAATGCAGGCATTGTCTCACTAAATGATTGTAGCTTTTCTAATACTTGAGGTAAGCTGATACATTCCATCAATCGATGCGTTAAGTTTTTACCTTTATAAATTCTTGCGTCAGCGTGCAGAGACACTGATGGGCTTGCCGATTGAAGTACATCCACTATTAAATCCCCTTAAAAAATTAACACTGCCAGAAATTACTTACTAGCACCCTCCAAATTAACTAAAAAATCCCCACCTCGTCATCAACATTGTTTTCGCTCTCCAATGTTAAAGTGTTGTTATTCAACTGCTGGGCTTGTACCACAAGTTCAACAAACTCTCTTAGAGTCTTTGATTCAAACAATGTACGGATTGAAAGATCTACACCATAATCTTGACGCAGCCGTGCCAGTAAAAGCATAGCTAAAAGTGAATGTCCCCCTAAATCGAAAAAATTATCTTCCATACTAATTTTTTCGACTCTCAGAAATTCAATCCAAATTGCCGCGATCTCTTTTTCTAGCAATGTTTCTGGAGCTACATATGCGATGTTATGGCCTTCCGGTGACGGTAATTTATCCCAGTCAACGCCTCCTCCAGCTAACTTCGGTAATCGTTCAACGATTATAATCTTAGCTGGCAACTTGTGTGCTGGAAGTACTGTTGATAAATCATTATGCCAGTTGATTTCATTTTGTTTTGCTGAAAGATTAGGGTGCAGCGATATATATCCTATTAATTGCATTTGGTTAAAATTTTCGTATGCAATTACTATAGCTTCGCTTACTGCTGAATTGGCCTTCAATGCCGATTCAATTTCCCTAAAGTCAATGTATCGCCCATCGATTAATTCTTGCTGCGCTCTATCAATGAATTCAATCTGCCCATTCGAACGCCAACGCGCACGCTCCTTTGTTCGGAATAAACGTTGTCCAGTCATGAAAGGTGAAGGGATATAATCCTCTTCTCCGTAAGAACGGCCTGAATAGCCAAGAGTCCAAGGTTCCCCACCAATGTAAAGCTCTCCAATCACGTTTGATGGAACTAATGCCAATCGCTCATCAAGAATATAAGCGAAAACTCCTGGAATAGGGCGTCCATGCACAGAGGCTTTTGTCTGTGATAGACCTGGCAGAACTTCCGTGTATCGGGATATGCCGTAAAGAGTGATTTCTTCTTTCTGAGTGAATCCGTATTCGCTAACCATCGTTATGTTTCCACCAACCATTAGCGGCAGCAGCACATCTCGTGCTGAAGGCTCGAAGGGTTGAGCATATTTATGCGTTTTATAATTTACGCAGTCAGCCATTTTCATCAACCGCTGTGACATGCCCCGGTGTGTTATAGACAAAAACCTGAGTTTGTTACTAGTATCCCATTCTGGAAATAGAAAGGCGATATTATCTATTCCCACTGGCATATCAATAAATTTAGAAGAGAGAATAGTCATTTTATCTATCTCTTCATCTAGCTCAACAATAGAATAGTTTAAGTTCGCCAAATTATGTCTGCATGCCTGAATACCTACTACTAATGATGATCCACTTTCTGATAGCAATTCTAATATACGTGCTTTAGGATAATCGGGTTCAATTGGCAAACAACTAGCACCTGTTTTTAGAATACCTAACAATGCCGCAATAGTTACTGCTGAAGGCTGCATAATTAAACCAACAACCACTCCAGGTGCACTTCCTCTGGTAAGAAGATGAGCAGTCAACCAATCTGACCATTTATCTAGAGTGTCATAGCTTATACTTCCCTCGCTGAGTTCGATCGCAATTCTCCTAGGCTCGCAACCAACTTGTGCTCGAAACATTTGATGCACGCATTGTGACTCTAGAGCAGGCAACTTAGTATTCCATTCTTCTAAAATTAAGTATCGCTCTTTCGCGTTCAGTAATGAGAAATCAGATAATAAGTTATCTGGTAATGATACCGCTTGCTCAAGTAATGATTGGTACTGCTCAGCGAGCTTTTCTATAGTACAGGCATCAAATAAATCCGTAGCATACTCTAAAGAACAAGCGATAGAATCACTGTCCTCTCTCACGCGTAACATTAGCTCATAACGCGCCTTAACTTCCCCAGCTGAAAGTGTTTCGACCTTCAAATCTGGAAGCTGTAGTGCTTCTGGTCTATCACTTGCTGGAATTGAATTGATCATCACCTGAAAGATTGGTGGCCGAGAAAGGTCCCTTATTGGATTAATTTCTTCGACCAACTTTTCAAAAGGTAAATCCTGATGATTATATGCTTGTAACGCAGTCTCCTTGGCACGTGCAAGTAACTGCCGCATGCTTAGGTTACCGGAGACATCGGTGCGCAACACTAGAATATTAACAAAAAAACCTATTAACGCTTCCGTTTGTCGTTCTCTGCGTCCAGCTACTGGCGTACCGAGAACAATATCATTTTGACCGGTCCAACGAGATAACAGATACTGAAAGCAGGCGAGTAGCACCATAAACAAAGTTGCATTTTCTGCATGTGCCAAAGCCGTCATTTTATAAGTCAATAGTTTTGGCAGTGAAAAATTCACGCTTGCTCCACGGAAGCTTTGTACAGCTGGGCGAGGTCGATCAAGCGGGAGATCTAGACCAAGAGGAATGCCGTTTAATCTATCTTTCCAGTAGTTAATTTGGCACTCAAGTGCTTCACCTTGCAGCCAATGACGCTGCCATAAAGCATAATCTGTGTATTGTAATGTTAATTCTTGAAGCGGAGAACCGAATCCTTGGGAGTAATATGTATAGCAAGCGCCGAGTTCACGGGTTAATACACCTAACGACCAGCCATCTGAGACAAGGTGGTGCATCACAATGACAGCAATATGCTCATCAGGGGCAAGCTTTATAACTGTAACTCGAAATAGCGGGCCGGATGATAGATTAAAAACATGTGATGCTGCCGTGTTCAGTGTATGATTTGTCTCATTAGCTCTAGGTTCGTCTGGAAGGTTAGATAAGTCAATATTGTGTATTTTAAATTTACCTGGCATGTCAATTATCTGTTCGACAGTTTCATCGTCAGCGACAAATCGTGTACGTAGAGAATCGTGGCGACGTACAATTTCTGTTAAAGCTTGTTCGAATGCATGATTATCAAATAGACCAATAAAGCGTATCGCCCCAGAAATATTGTAGGTTGACCCCATCGTTTCGATTTGTTCTAACAGCCATAAACGCTCTTGCGCATACGATAAAGGCAAGCGTGGAGGTCGTGGTTGTGCGACTAACGGTGGGATAGTTGAGACACATATTTTCTCTTGTAGGGCCGCATCT
Source organism: Legionella quinlivanii (assembly GCF_900461555.1). Taxonomy (NCBI): domain Bacteria; kingdom Pseudomonadati; phylum Pseudomonadota; class Gammaproteobacteria; order Legionellales; family Legionellaceae; genus Legionella; species Legionella quinlivanii. The sequence continues at coordinate 523,462 of NZ_UGOX01000001.1, forward strand.
ATTACCGCTCCTAAATCGCTTAACTGCGGGTTCTCAAAAAAAGTTCGAATCTGTAATTCCACGCCAAAAACTTCACTAACGCGAGCGGCTACTTGTGTAGTCAAGAGCGAATGTCCGCCAAGTTCAAAGAAGTTATCTAGCCTGTCGATTCCATCTAGCTTCAGAACCTCTGTCCAGATGTTAGATAAAACTGTTTCAGTTTCTGTGTGGAAGCTAGTATTACCGGATTCATTGATTAGAATGCAAGGGTCAGGCAAGGCATTTCTGTCGATTTTGTTATTTGGAGTCAAAGGTAATGCTGGCAATGTTAAGAAATATGCTGGCACCATATGTTCCGGAAGGAATTGAAGCAACTGATTACGCAACGCTTTATGTTCTGGTAATACTTTCCCCTGAGCCATTACTAGGTAGCTTACCAAACGTTTGTCTCCGGGAACGTCTTCTTTGACAATAACCACTGCTTCTTGCACACCAGCCAAGGTCATCAAGGCGGCTTCGATCTCACCTAATTCGACTCGGAATCCACGGATCTTAACTTGGTGGTCATTACGTCCTAGATATTCTACGTTTCCGTCCGGTAGGTATCGTGCCACATCACCTGATTTGAACATGCGTGCACCAGGTTCGTTGCTAAATGGGTTAGGAATAAACTTTTCGGCACTGAGTTCGGGCTGGCCTAAGTAGCATCGAGCTAGGCCAGCACCGCTGATATATATTTCTCCGGCAATGCCGATAGGAACTGGGTTTAGCTCCGTGTCAAGAAGATATACTTGAACATTATCGAACGGACGCCCCAACACAGGACTATTGCATGCAGTTTGAATATTGCAGAATAGGGAATCAACAGTCGTTTCGGTTAAGCCATAGACATTGTAGAAGCTCTGCCCTAATCGTTGCTGGAGTGTATTCCACAAGTGATAGCTGATAGCCTCCCCCCCAACGAGAAAAATCTTAGCTATTTCAACAGAATGATTTGATGAAAGCAGAAGTGGTAGTTGCGACGGCGTGCAGTCTATAACATCTAGTCGCCAGGCGCTAAGTGTTGAAGCTAATAATTTCGGATCACCGCGGATGTGTTCTGGAATCAAATATAGGGCGGCCCCTTGCAACAATAAGAGCCATTGTTGGACTGATGCGTCAAAAGAAATTGACGCATTGAGCCCAATCTTCATACCAGCAATTTCACCGATATTTTTGTATAGGTGGTTTATTAAACCATTTTTTAAATTTATAGCAGCTTCATGCGTGATACAAGTTCCCTTCGGTTTACCTGTAGAACCTGATGTGTAAATGACATACGCTAAGTTAGCGGGATCAGTTCTGTTTATTAAATTTTCTGTGCTGTGCCGTTTGATCTTATTCCAGTCTGAATCCAAATAAAAAGTCTCAACCGAAAAGTTCCCGGCATCTACAATGGGCTTTAGGTTGTGCAGCGTAAGCAACACTTTTGGCTTTGAATCATTAATCATAAAGCCAATACGTTCTGAGGGGTAATTAGGATCAATCGGTACATAGGCACCGCCTGCCTTAAGAATACCAAATATTCCAATTATCATTTCAACGCCACGTGTCACGAAGAGGCCAACCAACACTTCAGGTGCTACACCTCGGTACCTCAGATAATGCGCCAATTGGTTAGCACGTTCATTGAGTTCAGAGTAACTAAGCTGTTGATCTTTATATACGAGTGCCATCGCGTCTGGTGTGCAAGCTACTTGGTTCTCAAACAAACTATGTATAGTAATCCAAGAGCATGGCATGTTAGATTGGTTCCATTCCACCAGCAGCCGATTTCGCTCTGTTTCAGGTAATATGCTTATATTTCTTAAAGGGCTGTATAAATTATTTCTTAGAGATTCCAATAAAAATTTAATTCTATTAGCAAGTAACATTACTTCTTTTTCGGAAAAATATGCCAGGTTGTAATCTAAATGAAGAGCTACTTCATTTTTGTCTCCTTCCCATACTATGATAGATAGGGGTGTTTGCTGATGATTATGACTCAAATAAAAGAGACTGGCCTCATTTTCATCAAACATTAAATTACCATAATCGAACTTCAGATAGTTAAACAAAACATCATATAAAGGACTACGATTGCTTCTAAAAGGCAGCTCTCGGACAATTTGTCCTATGGAAAATCGATGGTGACGATAATTAGTTTTCTGCTGTTTTGTAATGCTTTTTATTAGTTCTTGGAATGAATTATTATTATTATTATTGATATTCAAAATTATAGGGCTCACACTCGTAAAAACACCTATCATTTTTTTTTGAACTGGATTCCTTCGACCATGTGATGGAATACCAAAAACGATTTTTTCCTGCCCATGTGCAATCGAAAAGTAACCAGCCAAAACTCCCAAAAATATATTGGACACCCCAATCTTTAAGTTATTTGCCAGTTCCTGCAATCCTTTAAATAAGGTACTGGATAGATTAACAGTGTACCGGCGACTAGGAATAGTTTTTTGGGTTTTAAAATGCTTTAAATAGTGGGCTGAAAGTAATTTATCTGGAAGTTCGGCACAGTAATCAAGCCAATATTTTTTATCTTCGGCATATCTTCTATTATTTAAATATTGTTGCTCCTCTAGAACGACCTGACTCCAACTACTATTGTTAAAAGGTTCTGGAGGGCTGCTGTAAAGCTTAGCTAAATTCTCAGACCAATTCATAAAGCCCCAGCCGTCAAGAGTAATATGATGGGCTATACCTATATACCAAAATGAATTATCAGAAATTTTTACCAAATGGGCATAACAAAGTTGATTGTTAATTAGTCTAATCGGAGTCTCGAAAAGCTTTTTAGCCCAAGCTTCAGCTTCAGCTATTGGGTTGGAATAATTAGAAAAGTCAACTATGGGTAATGAATCTAACCGGTCTTTGCTTATAAACTGGCAAGCTTCATCGTTATGCTCTGCTATTCGAATACCAAAAGCGTCATTGGAATTAACAAGTAGCTTATGTGCTTCAATTAACTTTCCAACATTAATTTGCCCAAGCTTAATATACCCACCAATATTATATATTGGGCTTTCAGTGTGATAAAGCTGATCATAGTAAATGTCTTGTTGTGCGAGAGTTAGAGGAAGCGTTTTACTCGACATTATAAGTTCCTTTTACATCATTTTTTTACACTGTTTGTATTTATAAAAGCTAAAAAAATAGGCATTGTGAACAATAGCGGCAAAAAGCCACCTCATTATTTTATAATTTTTAGTTTTAGCTGCTTATTAAGTCATTCCTATAACAAAGATGCATCCAGCAAATTAATTTACACCATCAGTTATTCCATTTCAGATTCTGGTGTTATAGCCATTTTTCTCTGTAGAGATAATGGGCGCATGTCTTTCCATGCTTCTTTGATGTATAGCAAACAGTCTTTTTTCAAGCCCTGAAAGCCAGCTTCGCTCCATCCTTCTGGCTTGTTTTTGTTAGCTGGCCATATTGAATATTGGCCTTCATCATTGATGACGACATTATAAATTTTTTGATCATTGTCGATTTGATTCAACATGCTTGGTTCAAAATTACACTGCAAATGATGAGCATTTTATATCTTTTTTGTGATTATGTATATAATTTTGCAATCTTGGTAGTGAATGACCCTGTCTGCTCTATTCCGGATCTGGAATTTGTGCTGGCTTAAAGCACCAATTCCCATTTCATTGTTTGTACTTGAATATTCGGATGACTTTCAAGCGGCTTCTTTTCATCAATAAAGAAAAATCCATGTTTCATATAGAATCGTAAGGCTTTTAAGTTATCAGGTGATACATCGAGATAAATTTCTTTGAACCCTCTATCGAATGCATCAGTTTTAACAGCATTAACTAAACATTCTGCGACCCCTGCTCTACGTGATTCTGGTTCAACCCACATCGCGATCAAATTGTAACGATTTAATTTATCTATACCAGCACCAATCATTCCTATCGCTTTATCATTGTTAAATGCTAGCCAAAATCTTGGTTCAGTTTCAGAGGATGCACGTTGTTTCCATTGTTCGTCACTATTATTGATAGCAGTTTGATAACTAACACCGAATGCTGTCGGTGTATCAAGAAGTGCCGCGAGTCGAATGTTTTTTAAGAGCATCCAATCTTGTTCTTCAGTTGTTCTGACGTTCATAATTGCCTTAGATTACAAGTATATCTGTTTATTCTCATATCATATTAGTGCTAGCCTAATACAGTAAATTTAACTATACTAAAATTAGTCTATTTTACCTCTATCTAATCAAACTAATTAATTTATTTCAATAGGTTAATTCGCTCTGCCGACTATCAGAAGATGCTAATTCCAGTAAACATTCCTTGATTATCAAATTGATTTTCCGTAAAACAAGATGTCTATTACTCTCTATGAAAAAATGATCGCCTGGAATCATATGAATTGTAGCTGATGAAGCAAAGCTGGCTTCCCAACTTTGTAAATCAGATGGGGTTACTTCAGTGTCTTCGGTTCCACCTAAAACGGAAAGAGGACAATTAAAAGTGTTTTCTGAAGAAGGGTAATATTTATGTGATAATTCAAAATCAGCTCTGAGCGTAGGAAGTAATAGTGCCATTAGCTCTTTGTTTTCAAGTAGTTCTTTAGGTGTTCCATTCAATTTTATTAATTCTTTTATAAATTCGTTTTCAGGTAAGTTATATATAGCTTTTTTAGTACAAGGGATATAAGGTCCTCTGCTACCAGAGGCGATGAAATGTATTGGTAAAGGAGCGCCTATCTTATTTAATTGACACATCAATTCAAAGGATATCCTGCTACCCAGGCTATGACCGAATAAAATGTAAGGTATATCAATGGCATTTTTTATAGAGGGCAAAAGATCCTTCATCAGCTCATTCATATCTGAAAAAGCATGTTCAGAAACACGATTACTTCGACCGGGAGGTTGAATAGCAATTAGCTCAACGTTATTAGGTAACAGTTCACCCCAAGATTTATAGATTGACGCATTCCCACCAGCATATGGAAAGCATATAAGTCTTAAACGTGGGAATGCAAGAGGTTTAGGTATAAACAACCAGTCTGAGCGGGTCATTAATATCTTCCTGTGTTTTTTATCAAGATGGCCTTAATAATATCATTGTGAACTAAATAAATCTTTTCTTTTATTAACTGGAGTTGGAATTTGATATATTGAAACTAATTTTTTAATGATACAATAAAGGCAAGATGGTTGATTTGTAGTCATTCAAGTCTGGAATATAACACTCGCAGTACCCTTGTGTTTACCATTTAATCGCCATGGAAATTAATGCTTTTTGAAGCATGCTTGCTTGTAGTTTGAACTATTGGCTCTTGAATATTAACTGTGTCGATGTGGTATATACCAATACTTGCACAGGAAATATTAAAAATGATCAAGGAAATAATATCGCTTTTGGCTAAAAATGGAATACAGCTCTCGCTAAAAGGTAGTAATCTTGCTTACAGAGCTCCAAAAGGCGCATTAACAGACGAACTTAGAAAATTAGTAGCTGAAAATAAATTAAGTATTATTCATTTCCTCCAATCTCAGAATAAGGTTATAAGTACTCCTCAGCCATGTATAATGAAAAGAGGAGGTGCTTTATCATCTCAAGTGCCATTGTCATTTGCTCAACAAAGATTATGGCTGTTAAACCAGATAGATAATAGCAAAGCGCATTATAATATGCCAAACGCATTAAAACTCTCCGGCTCCGTTAATCTTGAAGTTCTCAATCGAACCTTCAATACTATTTTGGAACGGCATGAAATTTTACGGACTTGCTTTTTAATTGATGCTAAGGAGCAGCCTTATCAACAAATTAATCCCACTCCTGATTTTTCTGTTACTGTTCATGATATATCTTCTCTTGAAGAAGATCGAAGAAATGAAAAAATTGCAGAATTGATGGTAGAGGAAACAAGCCGTCCGTTCGAACTTAGTTCGGATATTATGATACGTGCATCACTAATAAAAGAAGCGCAGAGTGAGTATACACTGCTGGTAACTATGCACCATATTGTTTCAGATGCTTGGTCAATGCCCATATTGGTACGTGAATTCTCGACCCTTTACTCGGCATATTTGCAAGGTAAAGATAATCCTTTAAATCCACCTTTAATCCAATATAGCGATTATGCTGATTGGCAACACAATTGGTTTCAAGGGGAAGTAGTGGATGAACAACTTAATTATTGGGAAAAGCAATTAGCGAATTTGCCTATTATTCATAATGTACCGCTTGACCATACGCGCCCAAATGTAAAAGGTTTTTCTGGTAAAACGTTTTATGCCAAAATTAGTAACTCTACTCGCTCAAAACTTCATAATATATGTCACGTTCATGGCGCAACCCTGTTCATGGCTTTGCATGCATTATTCGCTGCGTTTTTATCGAGATATAGTAATGAATATGACATAGTAATTGGCAGTCCAATTGCCAATCGCGACCAGCCTGAGGTTACAGATTTAATTGGCTGTTTTATTAATGTTCTTGTATTGAGAAGTGATCTCTCAAATAAGCCATCGTTCATTGAGCTGCTACAGCAAAGCAAATCAACATTATTTGATGCATACATGCATCAACAAGTGCCATTCGAAAAAATAGTAGAACGACTTCAGCCAAACCGGAGTCTAAGCCATAGCCCATTATTTCAGATCATGCTAGTTCTGGAAAACATCGGCGAAGAGGCGCTGGATCTTCCGGGGCTTCGTCTAAATGTTATGAGGCTAGCAAACACCTACGCCAAATACGATTTGACGCTCACTGTTCGAGAAAGTTCGGAAGAGCTTCAATTAGGTTGGACATATGATACTAATCTGTTTGATGCTTCAACTATAGAACGCATGGCAGCTCATTTCAATATATTGCTTTCTTCAGTATTGTCAGACCCAGATGAAAGCGTTTTTGATGTCAATATGATAAGTACGTTGGAACGGCATCAGTTGCTGACAGAGTGGGCAGGCTCTGCTATTAATTTTACGCCCAACAAGTGCGTTCACGAAATATTTGAAGCAATTGTATGTCAGCATCCTCATAGCAAAGCGATTTTTACTGATAGTATCAGTCTTAGTTATGAAGCTTTAAACTCTTATGCAAATGGTTTAGCGCATGATCTGCTAGCGGCAAATGTAACTCCAGGCGATGTTGTGCCAGTGATGATGGAAACGGGTATAGAGATTCCGTTAGCTTATTTAGCCATTATGAAAGCAGGTGCTATTTTTGCTCCTATTGATTTGCGCTGGCCAGCCGATAGGATTCAAGCGGCATTGAGCAAGTTAAAGCCAAAAATCGTATTGGCCGATAACTCAGTTTCCCTTGAATTGACCAGTCGTATAAATGTTTATGTGGTAGATTTACGGTACACGAAATCTTTGCCAGATAATCTAGAACTTAGCATAACACCCGATAACCCAATCTATATTTTCCATACATCAGGGTCAACCGGCCAACCAAAAGGCGCGATCAATCTACATAAAGGTATTGTGAATCGGCTGGCTTATATGAATCGTTTCTTTTTTAATCCAAAAGATCAAGCTGTTATGTTGATGACACATCATTGCTTTGACTCCTGCATATGGCAGATATTCTGGCCGTTGATGAGTGGGGGAAGTTGTTACATTCCAGATAAAAATAAGAATCTAGATATCGGCTACGTTATTGACTCTATCTCGCGTCATAAGATAACCATGACAGATTTTACCCCCGCTTTATTCTCAATATTTGTAGATGAGCTCTGCAGCAGGAATTGGCCAGCTGATACTCTTTCACACTTAAAAGCACTCATTATCGGCGGAGAAGCTATCACCGTTAACGCTGCTAGAAAGTTCAAGCAAGCCTATCCAACCATCGATTTAATCAATGGTTACGGCCCCACGGAAACTTCGATAGGGATGTTATTTTATCGACTGCCTCAAGTTCCTTTGTTACGAATCCCTATAGGCAAGCCAATTGCTAATGTTAGTGTGTATGTCTTAGATCAAAACCGTATGCCGGTACCTGTTGGTGTGCCTGGTGAGCTATTTATTACTGGTGTATGTCTGGGTGCTGGCTATTGGATGGACACTATACAAACGGAAAAGGTTTTTATTGATAATCCGTTTTATTTGCCTGGAAATCCTGCAAGTAGTGAAAGGATGTATAAGACTGGTGATTTAGTTCGCTGGTTACCAGATGGAAATTTGGAGTTCTTAGGGAGAACTGATCAACAGGTAAAAGTTCGTGGATTCCGCATTGAGCTCGGTGAAATCGAAAAAAATCTTATCGATCACGATAGTGTAAAAGAAGCAATTGTGCAGTCTAAAGAGACATCCTCCGGTGATAAATATTTAGTTGCTTACATAGTGTTTAATGAAGGAGGGCACCTGGACCGTAAAGAGGATATAGACTCCTTACGTACTTACCTTGCCAAGCAATTACCTGACTATATGGTGCCTTCTGTCTTTATGTTATTGGAACATATACCTCTTACCCTTAATGGTAAAGTAAATCGCAAGGCGCTACCAGACCCAGATTTAGCTACTCAAAAACAACAATATGTTGCTCCACGCTCCAAAATAGAAAAAAAAATATGCGAGATTTGGCAGGATATACTAGGTATTGAACGAATTGGTGTAACTGATAACTTCTTTGAGCTGGGTGGTCACTCCTTGACAGCCACGCAAGTAGTGGCACGTATTTCCAAAACATTCAATGTAGCCTTACCGATAAAATCCATTTTTACCGGACAGACTCCGAAGCATTTGGCGCAAACAGTTTTGGAGTTAGATATAGGCATAGATCAGCCCCCAGTTATTCGCGTCGAACGCGAACGTCTAATGTTGCCATCCTTTGCCCAACAGCGTCTGTGGTTATTGGACATTATTGATGGAGGCAGTTCGCACTATAATATGCCAAGCGCGTTTAGACTATATGGACACGTTAATCTGACAGCTCTACAACGCGCTTTCAGTGCAATTGTAGAACGCCATGAAAGCTTGAGAACAACTTTCACACTTAATGAAAGTGGCGAGCTATGTCAGGTTATCCAGCCTAATGCAGAACTGACTATCACGCAGATTGACCTTACCCAATTGGATGGATCATCGCAGCAAACCAAGCTTAAACAGATTATGTTGGACGAATCAAATAGAAGTTTCTCTTTAGATTCTGATTTGATGTTACGTGTGCAATTAATAGCACTGGCTGAAAATGAACATGTTTTACTAGCTACGATGCACCATATTGCATCTGACGGCTGGTCTGTAACAATATTATTTAACGAGTTTAGTACTTTGTATTCTGCTTTTGTAAAAGGGGAAACAAATCCACTACCTCCGTTAGAAATCCAGTATGCCGATTATGCTCATTGGCAACGTAATTGGCTCAATGGCGGTTTATTAGAGAAACAAATTAGCTGGTGGGAAAAACAACTTACTGATTTACCAGTATCTCACGGATTGCCTTTAGATCGTTCGCGTCCGAATATACAGAGCTTTGCCGGGGCGAAAGTGTATTCGCATGTTGGTAAGCGAACTACCAAGGCTTTAAGTAATCTATGCCAAAAATACGGTGCTACATTGTTTATGGGGCTGCATGCTGCTTTTTCTGCACTCTTGTCGCGTTATAGCAATGAATACGATATCGTTATGGGAACACCAGTAGCGAACCGCGAGCAGGAAGAAGTTTCAGATTTGATCGGTTTCTTCGTCAATGCCGTAGTGCTGCGCATTAATCTCTCCGATAATCCTTCCTTTTGTGAAATTTTGGAGCGCAGCAAAGGCATACTAATTGATGCCTACATGCATCAACAAGCACCGTTTGAGCAAATCGTTGAACGAATACAACCAGAGCGGCATACCAATCATGCTGCTTTATTCCAGATTGTGTTGGCTTTGCAGGGCAATCATGTTAGCTCGATGGAGTTGCCTGGGCTTAGCATTACTCCTCTAATACAAGCTAATGATGTTGCAAAATACGATTTAACATTATTTGTTACGGAGAGTAAAGATTGTCTATCTTTAACTTGGGAATACAACACAGATCTGTTTGATTCATTAACTATTGAGGAGATGTCGCGCCATTTTAGTGTATTTTTAGATTCATTGACGAACACACCGCACGCACGTGTATCCAGCATTCGTATGGTAAACGAACAGGAATGTGAGGAGCTATTAAACTTGGGTAAAAAGGGAAATGAACTTTGTGTTCGTATTGAACCCCGTTTGCTGCATTCCCGCTTCTTAGAACAAGTAAAGATTAGAGGCAGCAAAATTGCTGTGAAAACCTCCAAGAAATCGTTGACCTATGAACTATTATGGAGGATGAGCGGGGCGTTAGCACATAGCTTGATCCAGAGCGGTTGTTCAAGCAACAAGCTGGTTGCGATTCTTATGGAAAAAGGATGGGAACAAGTCGTGGCTGTCTTGGGAATCGTACGTGCAGGTGCGGCATACTTGCCGATTGATGCGCATTTACCTGAAGATAGGATTAGATTATTACTCGAATTAGGAGAAATAACGCAGGTTGTTACTACATCCGAGTTTGAGAAAATATTATTGGCCGGAACATCGCTATCAATTTTCACCATTGATAGCGAATTTGAACATAAATCAATGACTAATATTCCTATGAACGGGTTGGATTTACGTAGCAGTCCAAGTGACCTCGCATACGTGATATTTACATCAGGTTCATCGGGAGTACCAAAGGGAGTAATGATTTCACATGAAGGTGCAGCTAATACCATTGATGATTTATGCATGCGATTTAATTTAACTGATACTGACACCGTATTAGCTTTATCAAACTTAAATTTTGACCTTTCTGTTTTCGATATTTTTGGTTTATTGTCTGTTGGCGGTACTATTGTAATTCCGCAGGAAAAGGAAACCAAGGATGTGAATGCATGGGAACGATATTTGGAAATGGAATCAATTACGATTTGGAATACCGTTCCTGCTTATATGCAAATTCTAACGAAGCTCGATACTAAAAGCGTGAATTATCAGCTAAGGCTGATTATGATGGCAGGAGATTGGATTCCAACTGACTTACCATCTAAAATAGGAGTCCAGTTCCCAAATGCAATTCAGATTAGCTTAGGGGGCAATACTGAAGCGTCTATTTTTTCGTGTATTTACTATATAGATAAAACATCTAAATTTGTTAAAAGCGTTCCTTATGGTAAAGCTTTAACTAATCAACATTTATTTGTGTTTAGTAGTGATTTACGCCCAGCCCCTTATGGCGTTGTGGGAGAAATATACATAGGTGGAGTTGGAGTTTCGCTCGGCTATTGGCGTGATGATGCGCAAACCAAGAGTAGCTTTATCGTTCATCCTGATACTGGTGATCGATTGTTCAAGACAGGCGATCTTGGGCGCCTTTTAAGAGATGGAAATATCGAATTTATTGGCCGGAAAGATTTTCAGGTCAAAGTCCGAGGTTTTCGCATCGAGTTGGGAGAGGTCGATTGTGCGCTTCTTTCGCATAAAATGATTAAAGACGCAGTTACGATTGTTAAAGACTCCAATAAATCTAGTGGAATTCTAGTCGCATATGTCGTGCTTCATAAGGATATTTCTCATGGTCCACAGTCCGAAGTAATTAATTCATTGCGTCAGCACCTTGGAAAAAAACTGCCTGAATATATGGTTCCGGCTGCCTTTGTATTGCTGGACAGTATGCCGTTGACACCAAATGGTAAGGTAGATCGTAAATCGCTGCCTGAACCAGCAATAGATGCTTTAAAGAAAAAATATGTAGCACCTCGCAATGAAATAGAAGAAATTTTATGCGAGAAGTGGCAGGAAGTATTGGGCGTCGAGCGCATTGGCATTACTGATAACTTTTTTGAGCTGGGAGGCCATTCGCTGTTGGTTATGAAATTAGTTGAGAGCTTGCAGCACCATCATATAACAATGACTGCTCATCAGCTGTTTGTCACACCTATTTTAATGGATCTAGCTTTATCAATTGAAAACTCCATTGAGCATAAGGTTCCATCCTTAAAGACCACTGAGAGTTTAATACCAACAGGTTGTGAGCATATTACTCCAGCAATGTTGCAATTGGTATCGCTCAGTCCTGAAGAGATTGATCTTGTTGTGAATCAAGTACCTGGTGGCGTAGGTAATATAAAAGATATTTATTCGCTTGGTCCACTGCAAGAAGGAGTTTTATTTCATCATCGTGTGAAAAAAAATGGTGACCCATATGTTCTTTGTGATTTGTTCAAAATTAAGAGTAAACCAGAAGTTGATAAATTTCTGGATGCATTGCAGTTTATAATTAATCGTTATGATGTACTGCGTACAATCTTTTTGTGGGAGAATTTATCAACCCCTGTTCAGGTAGTTTGTCGTCAAGCTGAGTTACCAGTTAGTTGGATTAAGTTAGAAGCAGAGAGTGATTGTTTAAAATACATGCAAGATCTCTGTGCACCTGAATTACAGCAAATGGATTTAAATCAAGCTCCATTACTGAGATCAAAAATAGTACACGACTTTAATTCAGAAGAATATATCATTTTGTTGCAATACCATCATATTATATTTGACCATATTGGCATAGAAGTTATTCGAAGAGAGGTTTTATTTTATCAAGCAGGGTTAGGTGATAACCTGACGGCAGTAGTGCCTTATAGTAAGTTTATAGCTCATGTTTTGAATCAGGTTAGGCAGGGTGATGCTGTAACACATTTTCAAAAAAATCTGGCCGGTATAGATCAACCTTCGACGCCATTTAATTTGGTTGATATTCAAACTGACAGTAGCGAAATAATCGAACTTCAAAAAATAATTCCATTAGAGCTTTGTCACCAGATTAGAAAAATTGCGAAAGATTTAAAAGTTAGCCCTGCAGTGATCTTTCATGCAGTTTGGGCAATGGTTGTCGCAAGCTGTTGTGGTTCTAATGATGTGGTTTTTGGTACCTTGTTATCTGGTCGGCTTCAAGGAGTAATTGGTGCTGAACGCATGCTAGGACTATTTATTAATACATTACCACTGCGAGTTAAGTTGGATGGGTGTAGTGCTGTTGAAATAATAAAACAAGTACAAAATTCACTTCAAGATTTAATATATTATGAGCAAACCCCCTTAGTTCAGGCCCAAAAGTGTGCGAATCTTCCGTTTGGCTCACCCTTGTTTAGCGCTATTTTAAATTATCGGCATTCGGCACCGGTTGAACTAGGCGAAATTTTACATAATGAAAATGGTGTTTTTGTTAAAAACAATATAGAACACCTTAGTAGTGAGGAATATACCCATTACCCATTTGACCTATCAGTTACTGACTATGGTGTAGAATTTAAACTTACGTTATGTGTAGACTGTTCTGTAAGTGCAGAGCGTGTACTAAGTTATGTGCAAACGAGTCTTGAAGGCTTGGTTCATGCTTTGTTGGAAATGCCGAATAAGCCAGTCAAAGAAATTCCTATACTACCTCAATCGGAGCGTCATCAAATTCTTGTTGAGTGGAATGATATCCAGATAAATTATCCGAAAGATCGTTGTATTCATCAACTGTTTGAAGAACACGTAATCGTTAACCCAAATGCGATTGCATTAGTTTTTGAAGAGCATCAACTGACTTATCGTGAATTAAATGAGAAGGCAAATCAATTAGCGCATTATTTAGTGACTGAGCATCATGTAAAGCCAGATACCTTGGTTGGTATTTGTGTCGAGCGTTCCATTGATATGGTTGTGAGTATTATTGCAATATTAAAAGCTGGTGGGGCTTATGTCCCCTTAGATCCCAACTACCCTAATGAACGTTTAAACTATATCTTAAATGATGCAAAGCCTACAATACTATTAACGAAAAGTCATATTTTATTGAAGAACCCCATTATTACTAAACAAACCATTTGTTTAGATGATGAGGTGTTTGCACAACAGTTAACGAAACAGCCAACAAATAATCTTGATGCGCAACTGTCAAGTTTAAATTCGAGCCATTTGGCGTATATAGTATATACCTCTGGCTCAACTGGTCAGCCTAAAGGGGTGATGATAGAACATGAAAATGTTGTCTCATTAGTCTGTAATTCAAATTACTTACCCTTAGGTCCAAGCAATATCGTTGCTCAAGCTTCGAATATGTCTTTTGATGCAATGACATTTGAATTATGGGGAGCTCTCCTAAATGGTGCAAAGCTAGTTATTATCAATAAGGATTCTTTAATTGATGCTAGTAAGCTACAAATGATTATTCATGAGCAAAAAGTAGATACATTATTTCTTACTACGGCATTGTTAAATCTTTTCTCTATCATTAAACCTGATGTAGTAAAGGACTTAAAGTATCTGTTATTTGGTGGAGAAGATTGCTCGCTACAGGCTGTAAAAAAAATAATGAAACATAGTGCACCTGAACGCTTGTTGCATGTTTACGGGCCAACAGAAAATACAACATTTAGTTTATGGAAACAGCTGACCCCCAATTATTTAAATACAACTAAAAAAATATCATTAGGCAAAGGATTAAGTAGCAGGAATTCTTATGTGTTGGATAAAGAAATGAACCTGGTTCCTATCGGTGTCAAAGGAGAGTTGTATCTTGGTGGTAGTGGACTTGCTCGGGGTTATTTAAACCAACCAGTTTTAACAGCTGAAAAGTTTGTAATGAATCCTTTTTACGATGCTATGGATCCCAATAGCAGCACACGCATTTATAAAACGGGTGATTTAGTTCGTTGGTTACCTTGTGGTGACTTAGAATTTTTAGGCCGGGTTGATCAGCAGGTTAAGATCCGTGGTTTTAGAATAGAGTTGGGTGAAATTCAGTCTGTTTTATTAGCTGATACGCTCGTTAATGATGCGGTGGTGTTGGCTACAGAAACTCTCAATGGTGATAAACGCATAGTTGCTTATGTAGTGGTCTCTGAAAGTGCAGCCAATATGGTGGAAAATAATGACCTACGCCAAAAACTAATTAACTCGCTTCGGCATAATCTTAAACAAGTCTTGCCTGACTATATGTTACCGTCAGAGTTTATATTGATAGACAAGTTTCCGTTAACTGTTAATGGTAAGGTCGATCTGGGAGGATTACCTAAGCCTGATCTATCAAAGCTGCAAGCTAAGTATATAGCTCCTCTAACGGAAACTGAAATTGTTTTATCTAAAATATGGCAAGACATACTTGAACTGGAGCGAGTTGGTATAACAGATAATTTTTTTGAGCTTGGCGGCCACTCATTGCAGGCAGTAGAGTTAAATACGCGGATTGAGGCTAAATTTAATATTTCATTACCTTTAAAAATATTGTTTGAGTTTGATGATCTGAAAAGCCTAGCATCATATTTGGATGTGATTAACGAAGCTTCATTATAAGGACTGGCCTTTTTCTTGAAGAAATTATTATGAAAAGATTTTTGTCAAACATAGTATTAGGCGTATGGCTGGTACTGTTATTTAATGCATCATATGCTTCCCATTTATTGAATTACCAATTACTGGGTGAGATGACGAAGGTGGAAGCATTGCAGCGGCTTAAAAGGCTGCCTCCTTTTTCTAATCAAAAATCTCAATATGATAGTCAGCTATATAAAATTACTTATCAAACCACAGGCCCAGGTGGTAAGTTAACCCAAGCTTCCGGCCTAGTGATTATTCCCAAGCATATAAAATCCTTGGCGGTTGTCATGTATCTTCATGGTACTCGAGTGCTGCATAATGATGTTCCTAGCGATGGATTTTTACCAGGTTATGATTTTTATTCCGCCATTTTTAGTAATGTCAATGGTTGGATGTTAGTGATGCCAGATTATTTAGGTTATGGGGACAGTCCTTTAAATTTGCATCCCTATGTTGATGCACCTACTATTGCATCAGCCAGTATAGATGCATTAATAGCAGCTAAGGAATTAGCGGAACAATTATCTTTGACTGTGACTAGCCAATTATTTTTAGCAGGTTATTCGGAAGGTGGATTTTCAACCTTGGCAGTGTTGGAAGCTCTTGAAAAGGATTTTCCTGAATTAACCGTTACAGCTGCTGCTCCTGGTGCCGGACCTTATGATATGGATGAAACATTGAAGTATATTTTATTTAATGGTCAGAGAAAGGGCGCTTTTTATTCAGCGTTTTATTTTTATTCATTATACCATTACCAACAATATTGGCCCGACTTGAGCGAAGTATTTCAGCATCCCTATGATAAAATAATTCCAGAATTGTTTGATGGTCAACATGATGCCGATACTATTCTAATGGCATTACCTGCAAATTCACAGGCATTATTACATCCGGCATTATTTAATGCTTTTGAACAAGGAACAGAACCACATTTAGTGCAGTTACGTCGTGAATTTAACCGATACCAATTTACACCAAAGGCCAGCCTATTGTTAGTTGGTAGTCGAGGTGATACGGATGTACCATTTAGCAACTCAGCTTTAGCATATCGTATATTTCGTTCTATGGGCTGCGATGTGACACTGAAAAGTGTAAGTGATGTGCAGGATCATCGGCAAGCCTTTTTGCCTGTTCTTTTTGAACAAGTTGAATTCTTCAAGGCTAAGCTAGTTCACTAATTGATTGTAAACCAATATTATAACAAAAAAAGTGTAACAAACTGAAGACGCTCGTTTATATGGTAATCCCCCCCTTTTTAACTGAAGCCAAAAATAGAGGAATTAGGCAACTAATGCCAATTTTTGTCTTGGAGGAATGCCTCCGATAGCCGTATTAGGACGTTCATTATTGTACATCCATAACCATTGTGTCGCATGAAGCTGTACCTCTGCAATACTTTCGAATAAAAATTGGCTTAACCAGTCATACCTGACGGTTCGGTTATGGAGTTGCCCCTATAAAACCGAACCACCTAACTCACCGCTAATAAGCTCCTGATATATTCCCTGGGAGCCATCATTTTTAAGCCTTTATGAGGCGCAACTTCGTTGTAATCGTCAAACCATTCAGGAAGCTTTTTCATAACAGTCTGCGCATCATCAAGATCAAAAAAAGCGACATAATCTCGTTTAAACGTTTTAACAAACGCTTCTGCCATACCATTGCTTTCAGGGCTATATGCTGGTGTTGTCCTCACATCAAAGCCCAGGTTTCTTGCAAAAGAAACAGTGTCCCTTGCCACATAACAAGGGCCATTGTCAGTTAACCACTGTATCTGTTTGGGCATGTATTCTGCTGCACCAAACCGATACTCTACACTTTCTAGCAATAAGTCCCTGATTGCTTCTCCATCAATGCCCACTGTCGAGGCAATATAGCCTAATACTTCTCTGTCACAAGTATCCATTGCAAAAGCGACATGAACTCTATCACCGTTAGCGCACTGTATGGTAAAACAGTCTGAACACCAACGAGTGTTGCTATGCAATGTAATGACTTTCCCATCATGTACTCGTGTTTGTTTTTTGCCATACGCCGGCAGTAATAATTGATTTTGCTTCATAATACGATAGACACGTTTATGATTGACGCAGGCAAGACCTGTCTTTTTTAACTCATGATTAAGAAGCGTTGTAACCCTACGATAGCCATAGCTACTCCGTTTATCCGTTATTTCACGAATGTAAGGCAGTAGTTCCTGATCACGTATTTTAACCGTTTGTTTTCTGGAGTGTTCCATATTTTTCAACCTCTGCGTTAAGTGGGAGCGAGAAACCTGCAGTGCCCTGGCAACTGCTCTTATTCGAAATCGCTTATCCCGTACAAGGGTTGTCGCGAGATCAGTTTTTTTTTCTCGACCCAGCTTAACTGACGTGGTTTAATAGATTTGACCACCCCAGTTAAGAGATAATGCACTTAACTGGAGAAAGTAATGACGATAAGAAAGAAATACCCCAAAGAATTTAAACTGGATGCAATTAGTCTTGTTTTAGAGCAAGGTTACGGGGTAACAGAAGCAGCAAATAATTTATGCATTGGTCAAGCGCTACTAAGTCGCTGGATAAAAGAACACAAAGAACAAGATGGGCAAGCATTTCGAGGAAATGGGAAGTTAACAGCAGAACAATTAGAGATACGTCGCCTGCAGGAAGAAAATAAACGCCTGAAAATGGAAAAGGAAATCTTAAAAAAGGCGGCGGCAGATTCAACCGATCATTGCAACACCTAATTTGTTATAGTTAACTTTTTAGGAGAGACGATGGTGCGTGCTTTATCAAAACGGAGTTTTACAGAACATCAGCAAGATGTAATTTGGTCTTTATGGTCGCAAGGCAAATCACTTAGTGAAATTGGAAGACAGCTTAACAAGCATGCGGGTTCAATTTTTTGTTTCCTACAAAAATCCGGTGGTATAAAGCCTGTTAAATCTATTCGCTCAAAACAAGCATTAACTTTGTATGAACGGGAGGAAATATCACGTGGTTTATCAGCAAATTTATCTATCAGGACTATTGCAAAGACATTAAATCGCTCACCGTCGACTATATCTCGGGAAATAAATCGTAATGGAGGAATTTCAAAATATCGAGCCATATTAGCGGATAAACAAACATGGATAAGAGCAAAACGCCCTAAACAATCCAAGCTCCAAATTAATATACTGTTGAATGATATAATTGCAGATAAGCTTTCAAACAAGTGGTCACCAGAACAAATATCTGGTTATCTTAAGCGTACTTATCCGAATAATACTGCTATGAATATTTCTCATGAATCTATTTATAAAACACTTTATGTCCAATCTCGAGGTCATCTAAAGAAAGAACTATTGACGCATCTGCGGACACAGAGAGTCATGCGGCAGTCCAAGAAATTTAACACAAAAGGTAACGCACGAGGCGGGATTATAGATGCTGTATCTATTCATGATAGGCCAAAAGAAATTGATAGTCGCACTGTACCAGGTCACTGGGAAGGGGATTTAATCTGCGGCTCAAATAAATCTTACGTTGCTACATTAGTTGAACGAACATCTAGATTCACTTTGTTAGTTAAGCTTACAGGTAACGATACAGCCAGTGTTGTACACGCTATTACCAATAAAATTATAGAGCTTCCAAACCAGTTAAAAAAATCGCTTACTTGGGATCGTGGAATGGAATTAGCAAAGCATAAAAAATTTACAATCGACACTGAAATAAAGGTATATTTTTGTGATCCTAAATCGCCTTGGCAACGAGGAACCAACGAAAATACTAATCGTCTATTGAGACAATATATGCCTAAAAAAACAGACCTAGGTATTCATTCTCAATTTGATTTGGATCGAATTGCTAAAGAATTAAATGAAAGACCTAGGAAAACATTGAACTTTCTGTCTCCAGCAGATAAATTGAACGAGGTGTTGCAATGATCGGTTGAATCTGCCGCGGTCTTCTTTGCTCAAGAAACGAAATAAAATATTCGTTTGTCGCCCAAAATAAGAAGACCTGGCCAGTTGGCTTAATGTGCCAACTCCTGGGCATTACACGGCATGGATATTACAGTTATCAGCAACGCCAGAGAAATAAACCAGATGATCCTGAGCATGAGGAGGTTATTGAGTGGGTGAAGAAAATAGCTGAAGCGAGCCAGTATTGTTATGGAAGCCGCAGGATGAAGAATGCTTTAAATATATTAGGCTATCCAGTAGGTCGAAGGCGAGCTCAAAGTTTAATGAAAGAAGCCAAAGTTTTTGTTCGTTATCGAAAAAAATATAAAGTGACTACCAATAGCAACCATAAACAGCCGGTTTATGAAAATGTTTTGAATAGGCGCTTTAACACAAGCGAGCCCAATAAAGCCTACGTATCAGATATTACCTATATCTGGACACAGGAAGGCTGGCTTTATTTAGCAGTCGTTCTGGATTTATTTTCAAGGAAAGTGGTTGGTTGGAGCATGGGATCCAGAATGAAAGCAACATTGGTTTGTGATGCTCTGAATATGGCAATTTGGCAGCGAAAACCTCCAGCAGGGCTTATTGTTCATTCAGATAGAGGAGCTCAATATGCTAGTTACCAATACCGCAATTTATTAAAGAGCAAAGGATACATTGGGAGCATGAGCAGAAAAGGTGATTGCTGGGATAACAGCGTTGTTGAAAGTTTCTTTGGCAGCTTAAAACAAGAGCGAGTTCAATGGCGAAATTATCAAACCCGATGGGAAGCTCAACAGGACATTTTGAATTACATCACCATGTTCTATAACAGCCACAGATTACATTCATATTTGGGATATTTAAGCCCAAATCAATTTGAAAAACAGAGCGATTTATTAATGAAAGTTGCTTAACTGGGGTGTAACATTTTGGTTGACCACGTCAGTTCTACCTTTCTTTGAACACCATCAACTGCCGATGTTGCGCATTTTAACCGACAGAGGTACTGAGTATTGCGGAAAGGTGGAACAGCATGATTTCCAGTTGTATTTAGCGATTAACAATATCGAACATACAAAAACCAAGGCGCAATCACCACAAACCAATGGTATCTGTGAGCGCTTCCATAAAACAATTTTACAGGAGTTTTACCAGGTGACATTCCGTAAGAAACTTTACGATAATCTGGATGAACTTCAGAAAGATCTGGACGAATGGATTTATTACTACAATAATGAGCGAACCCATCAGGGCAAAATGTGTTGTGGACGAACCCCAATGCAAACTTTGGTGGATAGCAAACCAATCTGGATGGAAAAATTTATAAACTGAATTTGACCTGACAGACACTTCTTAAAAACCGGCAACTGTCAGATCAAGTTTGAACTACTACAATTTAATCCCGTAACAATAAAAGGGGTCACCTATTAGTAAGCGCCCGACCTACGCTTGCTAATATGGGAATGCTCTCATACCGATTACGAAAAATTTTATTTTATGAATCTAAATCCAAGTATTCTTTTGGTGCTTCGAGGTTTAATCCTTTGAAGTAGGTTTTAACCAGTCTTGAATTTTCTTTGTCAAAACTGATTGAGCCCATTAGGCAGGCATCTGCAACATCAGGATTTTCTTTTCTAAGAGATAAATAATTTTTTTTTGTCCATTTAATTGCTATGTATCGAAGTGGATAATATGCCCTGCCGCTATCTTTACGAGTACTTATCACCAGTCCCATTACATTTAAACAAAAACCAAGAGTTCTTGCAGATTTATAATTTATAAATTTTTCAAAATATTTGATTTCATTATAAAGAAGGCGTCTTAACTTAAATTGTATAATTTTATATGTCTCATTACGTGCAGTGATTCCGAAGAATCGACTCCAGATTGAATTATGTTGAATAAACCAAGATGTATCTGAAGGCGCTGTAACAGAAGAGGCTTCAAAAATGATTTTAAACTGTAGATCTGCTATTTTATCGTATATGTCATTGTTTTTGATGCAATCATTCTCTTTTCTTTTAAGTTTACAAGGTGGCTTTTCATTGAGTTTATCAATTAGACTGATAAAATCCGCAACAAAATCGACCACAACCTGGAGGCGCTGATATATATCAGATTGGTATTCAATTTCTACCTTATCAAGTTTGTATAAATCCGAACAAGACTTCTCAATATTATCTAATGTTCTATGTAACGGATACGAGTGCTGTACCCATAGTTTTTTCTTTAGATAGTCTTCTAGGAATATTAGAACACAACGTGTGTATGCTGCAAATTGTTGCGCGTTCCAACCTCTAATGAATTTATAATTAATATCTAAAGGGGATCGGTGTTCTGTTGCTAGTTGGTTTATTAATTCACTATTACCATAAATAGCATTGCTAAAAGGTTTAATATATCCAATTAAACCTGACTCATACCCATGCTCTTCGTGAAACAAGAGAGAATCACTGTTGCTGATAGCCTCTGCAGTAATATTTTCGGCAAACTGGCCTATCGGCAGATTGTACTTTTCTAGTTTTGTCATTTCATCGAATATAAGTATTGCAGTATGTGGCGATGAGGAAATAATGTGCCTACAGAATTTTTTATTGCCAATTAGTAGAAGTAGTTCGTATGCATAATCTTCTATAGAATGTTTATCCCTGTCAGTTTTTTCATTTCTTTCCCATGGAGTTGGTAGTGTCTTAGAAAATTGAACTATAGGTTTGGCAGATCTTGCTAATTCATCAGCCATGATAGATAAATCATGTTCAGAGCCTTTTAGAATAAGATGGTAAATATGCTGGGCGTATTTCTTGTAATTACGTTTACCAAAAATAGATGGGTTGATAAAAGCATAATGAACCCACATGACTACTAATACTAGAAAGACACCGGCCAATAATCCTTGTACCAAAATTTGGTCATTTAAAAATGCAGGCAAATGATATTGTTTAGCAAACCAAACATCTGAAAAAAGAGCGGTAATGCCAATGATGATTATTGAGTAATAAGTAATTCTAAACAGTGGAATTGGAGCTACGGAAACACGAAACTTATATCGTATATCAGTTACTGTGTAGACAATTACTAAAAGTGCAAGAGCAGATATAAACTCTGCAAAACCAAATATAGAATCTTTGGACTCAGCTGCACTCACAAATTCAGGAGTATATTTAGATATCAGATTATATAGCCATGATAAAATATGGCCAAAGTATTTTACTATTTCATCCGTGTAATATTTGATCAAGTCCATATATAAAAATTAAACTCTTCATGATTAGTCACTATGACACAACTTACTAAAGAAGTGATGATAGCGCTGAAATAATGGGAACAAAAATTGTCATGTGGTTGGCTGCACCCTCAATGAATTTATCATATGCATTTTTAAAGTTTGGCTTACCAACGTTTTCTTTTAATTCGGATACTAAGCCCCTCAGTCGTTCGCGTTCATCATCAGAGTCTATATTATCCTCTATTAACTGATTCATTGTTGAAAACAATTGGTTGTGGTCGCCAACGATATTTGTTGAATTATCGGTTGAGTGGATATTAATGCGTGCATTATTTCCTGAAATTTGATTAATAATGACTTCTGGTTTGGCAGTTGGTTCACCGCTTCTGTGAACTTTGATTTGAAATGAGTCTGGGATACTTCCATGTCCAGTTTGAAAACATGGATCATCAACTATAAAATCTTCAACGAGACCACTTTTTAACTCTCTTAGAATATGATCACCAACCTCTATAGGTAATGAGGAATCAAATATGATTATTCTATTTGAAGAAACTTGTGCAGGAATTTCAGATCTAACCTTTGTACCATTATTTTTAACTAATGTAACTTTGTCTTTTAAAAAATCCTGTAGCATAGTGAAAGTCCTTTTAAATGGCTCTATCCCCCGGATATGGTGATGGGCCAGGATTTAATTGAAGTCCTTTTTAAAGAAGTTTTGCCAAAAACTAATTACTGCAGCTTTATATCTATAAAAATTTGGATAGATATCTGGTCTATTTATAAATTGCTCTTTAAGTTTTTGATTTAAGTTATTAGTTAACCTAGTCATTTGGGATTCATAACTATCAATTTCAGTTTTAAGTTCATCCGTATTAACTGAAATTTGTTGTTTATTACTCATTATCCTGAGCAAGTATCGATAGTGACTAATTATCATCGAGTTAAATTGCAAAAAGTCCTCATATAAGTTGCTAAAATTTTCAACAATCAAAATTTCCATTTTCTCAAGATCTTCTAATACTGTGTCAGGGCGATCTTGCTTAAGCTGTGCGTAATTGTAATTTGGATCTTCTATTATCCCTTTACAAACTATCTGTTGTACTATTAGAGCTTTTCGTAAGTGATTGCACAAAATATAGGTAGCTATGGCTTTCTGTTTCAATGAATTTAAACGGGAGGTCTTATGTTCTAGGTAATCCTTTAACCATATACCACTTAAGGTTCCAGTTAAAGTAAATAAGCCTATTAGAAAGTTACTCATTATTTTTAGATCTCAACCTTAAGTTCCTTTTATGTCTACATTACGTCTACATGACTTTTTCGAACTTTCTGAAAACTACCGTAACTACTTGATTTTATTGGTGGGCCCACTAGGACTTGAACCTAGGACCAACGGATTATGAGTCCGCTGCTCTGACCAACTGAGCTATAGGCCCGGAGAGAAGGTGTTATTGTAATCTTAAATTATGTGTAACACCACTTTTTTTTGAACTTTTTCAGGAGCCTTTCGGCTCCTGGGTTTAATCGTCGTCGCCTTCCAGGAAGCTTCTCAGTTTTTCTGAGCGTGAAGGGTGGCGGAGTTTGCGTAGGGCTTTGGCTTCGATCTGGCGAATACGTTCGCGGGTTACGTCGAATTGTTTGCCGACCTCTTCCAGAGTGTGGTCGGTGTTCATTTCGATGCCGAAACGCATGCGCAGTACCTTGGCTTCTCTGGGGGTTAGTGTTTCCAATATTTCCAGAGTCGCTTCTCGTAGGCCTTCAGCAGTTGCTCGTGCAATTGGTGATTCGATATTCACGTCTTCGATGAAGTCGCCTAAATGCGAATCGTCGTCATCGCCTACTGGGGTTTCCATCGAAATCGGCTCTTTAGCTATTTTGAGAACTTTGCGAATTTTATCTTCGCTCAGATCCATTTTAGCTGCCAGTTCTTCAGGTGTTGCCTCTCTGCCGGTTTCCTGTAGGATTTGCCGCGAAATTCGATTCAGTTTGTTGATTGTCTCAATCATGTGAACCGGTATACGGATGGTTCTCGCCTGATCTGCAATCGAACGGGTAATTGCCTGTCGAATCCACCAGGTGGCATAGGTTGAAAACTTGTAACCGCGACGGTATTCAAATTTATCAACAGCTTTCATCAAACCGATATTCCCTTCCTGGATTAAATCAAGAAATTGCAAGCCGCGGTTGGTATATTTCTTGGCAATTGAAATTACCAGACGCAGGTTCGCTTCCACCATTTCTTTTTTAGCACGGCGGGCTTTCGCTTCTCCGATAGACATTTTCTTGTTAATGTCTTTGATTTCACTAATCGTTAAACCAAATTCTTCTTCAAAAGCAGCCAGTCGGCTCTGCAGACGCTTGATTTCGTCGTTGTACTCTTCGAGACGAGCCATATCAAGTTTTCTGCCATGAATCTTGATTAAATCAGGTAACCAGTTTAAATCAGTTTCCTGACCTGGGAATGTCTCAATAAACAACTTGCGCGGTATTCTTGCTTTTTCAATACACAAACGCATGATGCTTCTTTCAAACTCACGAATGTGATTTCTCAGCAGTCGGAAGTGGCGCGTCAATTTGTCAACCTGACGGGAAGTCAGCTTCAGCTTCAGGAAGGATTCTGCCATGGAGTCAAGCTTTTCAACAGTCAGTTTGTTGCTGCGTCCTTTTTCGCGTAAAGCCGTCATGGCAAAATCGTATTTCTCGCGCAGATCGTCAAAGTAAACCTTGGCTATTTCGGGATTAGGACCGTCATCTGCTTCAAGGCCGCCTCCGCCTTCGCCGTCTTCGTCTTCATCATCAAGATTAACTTCTTCAACCAGTAATTCGTCTTGCTGGCCTTCATCCAACATGGAGCCAATACTTGAGGGCGGCGCCTCTTCTTCGCTGTCGGCGAAACCACTGATGATTTCACTCAGACGCATTTCTTCTAGTTGTACGCGATCGTAGTCTTCAAGTACTAGTTGAGCCGTTTCCGGGTAGTGCGCCAATGAGCGCAGGACCTGATAAATCCCTTCTTCAATACGCTTGGCAATCCGGATTTCGCCTTCGCGAGTCAGCAGTTCAACTGTACCCATTTCGCGCATGTACATACGAACCGGATCGGTAGTACGGCCGGTTTCTTTGTCGACGGAGGCCAATACGGCTGCGGCTTCTTCCACATCCTCCGGTGCTTCTTCAGTCGTACCAAGAAGTGCTAGTTCATCGTCGCTCGGCGGGAGCTCGAAGACTTTAATATTCATGCTCTCCAGCATACTGATGATAACGTCAAAATGTTCGGTATCAACAATATTGGGAAGCAGATCATTTATTTGTGCATAAGTCAGGTAATTTTGATCTTTACCTAGGCTAATGACTTTAGTGATCTGTGAGCGTTGTTGTTCTTGGTCATTTATGTTCATAGGCACTTAGTCAGATAATGAAGGGGAATCTACAAAAATGTTTTTGATTATAACCCTCACGTCAAAAACATGCCAGCAAAAATGTGTTAATTTTTATCACGCCTGTTTTGATGGCGTTGCTTTAACAAGTTTTGCAATTGCATTTGCTCTGAAAGAGTTAAGCCTTCTTTTCGGGATTTTTCAAGAAATTCATTAATTTTATTACCGCTATTCTGTTTTTGTAAAAAAATAATAATATCAAGGAACTCTTTGGTCAAGGCTTCTTCAGGAACCTGATGATCCCAGGCAGCCAGCTTATTAAGCGATTCAAAAAAGGATGTGTCTCGCCATTGTTCTATTAAAGACGCAGTATTAATCTTGGGATTTGCCGCAACGTGCTCAATCAATTGCTTTAAAATTTCTTGTTCCTTACCACCAAGAAGTTGCAGATTAATCTGTTGCTGAGCCTCTGAATAGATCTCGGGATTTTGAATCAGCAATGCAATCGCCAGGCGAATGGGGGAGCGGCTGATCCCTTTTTTGGGCTTTACCTGCTGGGATGGGGTATTCTGTTCTGTAATTACTAGCTCAATGCGGTGATTTTCAAGACGGGTTATCTGTGAAAGCTCATTAATCAATAGTTGCTTATAAGTGCCTTCCGGCATGTTAGCCAGATAAGGTTTGGACAGATTAATAAACTGTGTTTTTCCGGCGATGCTATGCAAATCAAGATTTTCAGAAAGATTTGAAATAAAATAGTCATTCAAAGAGACTGCCGATTGCAGCATTTCAAGAAATTTATTGCGGCCTGCCTCGCGTACAAAACTGTCGGGATCCTGTCCTTCGGGTAAAAAAACAAAGCGGACATCCATACCGGTATTCAAATGCGGTAATGAGTTTTCCAGTGCTCTCCAGGCAGCCTGGCGTCCTGCCTTATCACCATCGAAGCAAAAAATGAGCTGTTTACAATATTTGCTGAGCATCTGAACATGATAGGAACTGGTCGCTGTTCCCAGGGCGGCCACTGCATTATTGATGCCGTACTGAGCCAAGGCAATCACATCGAGATAGCCTTCTACAACAATGATCTGATCCTGGCGAGGCTGTTGTAAAACCTGATATAGTCCATATAGTTCGCGATTCTTTTGAAAGAGGACCGTTTCTGGGGAGTTTAAATATTTAGGCTGTTGATCAGGGCTTATTGCTCTTCCGCCGAAGCCGACAATTTTTCCCTGGCGATCATGAATGGGAAACATAATACGGTTTCTATAGCGATCATAGGTTTTTCCATTGTCTTTTTTAATCAGCATCCCGGTATCAATTAACCCTTTTTTATCCGCAACAAAGTGTTTTTCGAGAACATTCCAGTCCGCTGGGGCATATCCTAATTGAAATTGTTTAGCGATTTCACCCGTCAATCCGCGCTGACGCAGGTAGTTAACTGCCTCGGCGGCGGGAGCTGTTTTTAATAAAGCTTGATAATGTCGTGTAACCCTGGCAAGTAACTGATAAAGATTAGGCCCTTGTTTGACCTCGCTTGATGCGAGCTCTTTGGGAACAGTCATTCCTAATCGAACGGCAAGTGTTTCGACTGCATCGGTAAAGCTTTGATTCAGATAAGACATCATAAAGCTGATGGCATTTCCGCTGGTTCCACAGCCAAAGCAATGGAAAAACTGTTTTTTGGCTACGACATTAAAAGAGGGGGTTTTTTCATTATGAAACGGGCAGCAGGCGATATAGCTGTTGCCGCGCTTTTTTAAGGGAACATAATGCTCGATGAGCTCCACCAGATCAGTTCTGTTTAGGAGCTCATCGATAAATGGCCGTGGAATTAAGCCAGACATGTTGGGTATGTTTCCCGGAAAATTAGCTGAGTTTGGCCTTGATGATAGCACTGACTTGAGACATATCGGCACGGCCTTGCAGCATGGGTTTTAAATGCGCCATTACTTTGCCCATATCACTCATTTTTTCAGCGCCAAGTTCAGCAATTGCTTGCGTGACCAAGGTCATAACTTCTTCGTCAGAAAGAGGCTCTGGCAAATATTTGCCGATGATGCCCAGCTCATATTCTTCCTGAGCAACCAGGTCGGTTCTGCCAGCAGAGGTAAATTGACTAATGGATTCTTTACGCTGTTTGGCAAGTTTATCCAGGATAACTAACAAACGTGCATCATCCACATCGATGCGCTCATCTACTTCGACCTGTTTGATTGCAGCAGTAATGAGCCGCAGGGTCTCAAGCTGTTGCTTGTCCCTGGCACGCATGGCGTCTTTCAGGTCATTACTAATGCGATCTTTAATACTCATGATGTTTTTTTACGACGATGTTTGATAGCACGACGGGTAGTTGTATCGCGTGAGATTTTTTTAAGGTGACGTTTCACTGCAGCAGCTTGCTTTCTTTTGCGTTCAGCAGTGGGTTTTTCATAAAATTCACGACGGCGTAATTCGGTCAGGATACCTGCTTTTTCACAGGAGCGCTTGAAACGGCGAAGTGCGTATTCGGGGTTTTCACCTTCTTTCACACGAACGGTGGGCATTAAATAGTCCTCTGATATAATTAAACACAATAGGTTGGCAATTCTAGTGCCAGATCCGCTTAAGGTCAAGTTTATTGATTGACTTTAGTTTAATAATTGTAATCAATTTCCATGCCAGTTTGAAGTAAGTTTGTTAATATTGCAATTTCTTTCCCTGGTTTCGCCTGGCGGTAACTGATTTTTGAGGTTTTTAATGCTGGTTTTAGGTATCGAATCGTCCTGTGATGAAACAGGCCTGGCGCTTTATGACTCTGATAAAGGTTTATTGGCTCACGCGCTCTATTCACAAATCGCTTTACATCAACAATATGGCGGAGTCGTTCCCGAACTGGCATCCCGGGATCATATTAATCATCTCGTACCCTTGCTTGATGAGGTATTGAGTAAAAGCAGTCTGGAGAAATCTGCCATTGATGCTATAGCCTACACCGCCGGCCCAGGTCTCATCGGCGCCTTGTTAGTCGGTGCCTGTTTTGCTAAAACCTTAGCGTTTGCATTGCAGATTCCGGCTTTAGCAGTTCATCATCTTGAAGCGCATATTTTAGTGGCTAAAATGCAGGCAAAAGAATTGGACTTTCCTTTTCTTGCCTTGCTTGTCTCAGGCGGGCATACCCAGCTAATTGAAATTAATGAACTGAATGAGTATCGGCTGCTCGGGGAAAGCGTTGATGATGCGGTGGGCGAAGCCTTCGATAAGACAGCCAAGCTTATGGGTATTGCTTATCCTGGCGGGGCACAGCTGGCAAAATTGGCGGACACCTGTCCCGCTCATTTACGAAATAGCCTTCCGGCATTTCCACGCCCTATGACTGACAGACCGGGTTTGAACTTCAGTTTCAGCGGGCTAAAAACGCATGCTTTAAATGCCTGGAATCACAGTGATAAAAGTGAAGAAAGCAAATCCGCTATTGCCTATGCCTTTCAACAGGCAATTGTCGATACGCTGCTTATTAAATGCAAGCGGGCAATGGAATCTACACAGGCTAATACGCTGGTTGTGGCAGGGGGAGTTGGCGCGAATCTTAAGCTTCGCCAGAGTTTAGAGAGCATGACCGCTCAATTGGGGGGACGCGTTTTTTTTCCACCTTTAGAGTTTTGCACTGATAACGGGGCGATGATTGCCTATACCGGATGTTTACATTTGCTGGCTGGCCGGCAGGATAATGATGCTGCCATTGATGTGAAAGCGCGTTGGCCTTTGTAGTCTGCTATAAAGGATTTCCGGTTCCAGACAACCGGAAATCCCTTCGCCTCAAGGGGGAGTGGGCTTTGGTTTTCGTTTTTTTGCAGGTTTTTTAGGCTGAAGTTCCGTTACCTTATCATGCATCGGAGCCTGGTTTACTGCTTCTTCTGCAGCTTCGTGTGAAGTAAATTCAGCGGTTTCCGTAAGGATTTCCTCCGTCATATTTTTTAAATTCGAGCGGCCGAAGTGAAGCTTTGGCTCTTCGCCGTCGATGAGCCGGGTAATATTGTCGCGATGTTTATATAAAACAAACAGGGCAATAAAAAAGAGCGGCGGAAAAGTATCCAGATTGCCGAGGCTTAATAAGGCATACAGAGGGGCAAGCAATATTGCGATTATTGAGGCCAGCGATGAATAGCGGGTGAAATTAGCGACTAAAAGCCAGGTGGCGATGACCACAACTCCCATTACAAAATGCAGGCCAAGAAAAGCGCCAATGGCTGTAGCTACTCCTTTTCCGCCTTTAAAATCAAAGAAAATGGGGTACATATGGCCTAGTACCGCTGCAAGACAGGTAAAGCTGATTGCTGCAGGTCCTGCATGCAAAATTTTTGCAATGAGAACGGGGACCAGACCTTTCAGCACATCGCATAATAGAACAATGACTGCGTATTTTTTTCCGGCCAGCCGAAGCACATTGGTGGCGCCAGGATTTTGTGAGCCTTCTGTTCTTGGATCGGGAAGGGAGAATATGCGGCTGACGATAACGGCGGAACAGACAGACCCGGATAAATAACCCAGTACAACCACAAAAACAAACAGCAAAAAGCTTAGCATAACCTCTCCTGAGCAGTGGCGATTTAAATAGTCATTATCAGTTAAACTGCGAAGCTTGTGAAGGGTTAGCTAGAATCTATTCCTGATAAACCGCTATAAGAGTCTCAGGGCAAAAAAAGTTCCTGCAGATTGTTGGTGAATTGTCTTCCTAAAGGGCTTACCTGCCAGTAGTCATCCTGAAGAACGATTAGTTTCAGGTCAGCAGCTTTTTTTAACTTGCCAAGCAAGAGGCTTTTAGATAATCCGGTCCTTTCTGTAAACAGTTCAAAGGGAATGGCCTGTTCCAGGCGGGTGGTGTTTAAGAAAAATTCAAAAAGCAGGGAGTCGGCATCAATTGATTCTTTACCGGCGCAATAGGGCTTGTCTTTATTAAGATAGTCAGCAGGCTGGCGGTATTTATTAGTGCGAACAATCTTCGGTGTAGTGAGCTCCTGGGTTATCTTACCATGCGCCCCTGCACCAATACCAAAATAGTCTCCAAATAACCAATAGTTAAGATTATGCCGGGATGCCTTGTTTTTTCTGCTAAAAGCAGAAATTTCATAGCGCTGATATCCAGATTGCTGCAGCAGGGCAAAGCCTTGTTCTTCCATGAGAGCGATCTCATCATCCTCTGGAAGGACAGGGCGTTGCTTGTAAAAAACAGTATTGGGTTCAAGCGTTAGCTGATACCAGGATAAATGCTCAGGCTCATAGGCCAGTGCCTGCTTAAGGTCGTCTAGTCCCTGTTCTATAGTCTGTCCGGGCAATCCATGCATTAAATCAAGGTTTAAATTATCAAATCCTGCGCTGCGGGCTGTTTCTATGGCGAAATGCGCTTGCTTTTCATCATGAATCCGGCCTAAGGTTTTTAAATGATTTGGATTGAAACTTTGAATGCCAAGCGAGAGACGGTTAATTCCCGCTTCACGATAGCCGCGGAAACGTTGCTGTTCTACCGTGCCAGGATTGGCTTCCATGGTAATTTCAATATCCTCGGCCAGGGGCAGCAGTTTGCCAACTTCTTCCAGAAGACAGGCATAGGCGCTCGCTGATAATAAACTGGGCGTACCTCCGCCAATAAAAATGGAAATAATTTGCCGTTGAGGAAAATCAATGAGATCCTGTTTGAGATCATTTAGTAAAGCCTGGACGTATTGTTGCTCCGGCAACTCCTGAGGGCTTTTATGTGAATTGAAATCGCAGTAGGGGCATTTACGAATACACCAGGGAACATGAATATACAGTGATGTTGGAATCATTGACTCGGATTAGACTGACTTATGTGGAAGTGTAATAATATCACAAGGGGCTGTTTGGCAGCAAAGAAGTGGAGTGATTAAAATTAATCCTCTCCGCGCTAACAAGATGGGATAGTTTATCAATGCGTGAAAAACCTGTTTGTAAGCAAAAAACCGTGATTGCAAAATCCAATTTGTTTACTATTGAGCAAATGCAATTAGAATTTAGCAATGGTTCCCAGCGGGTATATGAGCGGATTCGTCATCATGGGCATGGGGCTGTATTAATAGTTGCCTTGACACCTTCCGAATCTTTGCTGCTGGTCAGAGAATATGCTGCCGGGATTGATGCCTATGAAGTGGCATTTCCCAAGGGGCTGATTGAAAAGGGAGAGTCAGCTTTGCAGGCCGCTGATCGGGAGTTGCGCGAGGAAGCAGGGTTTGGAGCCAGGCGTTTGGATTGGATACACTCTCTCACCCTGGCTCCGGGTTATTTTGGGGCGCGTTTGGATGTCGTATTGGCCAGGGACTTATATCCGGCGTCATTATCTGGAGATGAGCCTGAACCTCCGGAGGTTATTGAATGGCCATTATATGCTAGCAATGAGCTTTTATTACGCCCCGATTTTTCTGAAGCCCGCAGCATTGCGGCGCTTTTTTTAGTCAAACAATGGTTAGAGAAGGAAAAAAATAATGAGTAATCGTGTTAGAGTTGCAGTGACTGGAGCTGCTGGTCAGATTGGCTATGCCTTACTGTTCCGTATTGCTTCAGGGCAAATGTTTGGTCCGGAAACCGAAGTGGAACTGAATTTACTGGAGCTTGAGCAGGCATTGCCTTCTCTTGAGGGTGTAGCTATGGAGCTGGATGACTGTGCTTTTCCATTGCTGAAAAGAATCCATTGTACTGCCGATTTAAAAGACGGGATGAATGGCGTTAACTGGGCTGTTCTCGTGGGGGCGGTTCCGCGTAAACAAGGCATGGAGCGCTCTGATTTATTGCAGATTAATGGCGGTATTTTCACCAAACAAGGCCAGGCGATTAATGATCATGCAGCAGATGACGTCCGTGTTTTTGTGGTTGGAAATCCTTGCAACACAAACTGCCTGATTGCTATGCACAGTGCGCCAGATGTTCCTGGTGATCGTTTCTATGCGATGACCATGCTGGATGAATTACGTGCCCGCACCCAGTTGGCTAAAAAAGCGGGTGTGCCGGTAACGGATGTTACGCAAATGACTATTTGGGGTAACCATTCTGCGACACAGTATCCTGATTTTTATAATGCAAAAATTAAAGGCGAGTCAGCGGCCAAAGTCATTAATGATGAAAGCTGGCTCAAAGAAACTTTCGTTTCTACGGTTCAGCAGCGCGGTGCTGCAGTAATCAAAGCCAGAGGCGCGTCTTCAGCTGCGTCTGCGGCCAATGCAATTATTCAGGGTGTGAATCATCTGGTGACCGATACCGTATCTCATGAATCCTTTTCTATGTGCCTTCGTTCAAATGGCGAGTATGGTGTCGATAAAGGCTTAATTTTCTCCTACCCTTGCCGCGTACAGAATGGCAAATTGTCGGTAGTTGAGAATTTGCCTTTAAACGACTACGGACAAGCTAAATTCCAGGCGACTCTTGAAGAATTGCGTCAAGAGAAAGCAGCGGTTAAAGAATTGGGATTGATTAAGGACTAAGCGCTCCAAGTCTTCGATATAGCCCGGTTGATTATAATCGGGCTAATCACTTTTGGAAGCTTAAATAAGTATTTTTATTAATGCCTGAAATGGCGAAAGCCGGTAAATATCATGCTGATGCCTGCGGCATTGGCTACCTCTATAACTTCATTATCCCGGATTGAGCCTCCCGGCTGAATAATGGCGGTAATGCCTGCCTCAATGGCCATTTCCACACTGTCCGCGAAGGGGATGAAAGCATCCGATGCCATGACCGCTTGCCGGCAATCAAACTGGCGCTCTTTGGCTTGCCAGAGGGCTATTCGGGTACTCATTACGCGGCTGGTTTGACCTGCACCAATACCAATGGTGGCATGATGTTTAGCAAGAACTATGGCATTGGATTTCACATGTTTTACTGCCGCCCAGGCAAATAACAGATCTTCTTTCTGCTGCTCGGAGGGGAGCTGTCGGGTAACAATTTTGAATTGTTCTGAGGCGATGGGAAAGCTGTCGTGTTCCTGAATTAATAAGCCGCCTTCCACTCGACGTGAATCCAGTTCGAAACGCTCGGAAGGTGCTATGCCGCCCGTAACCAACACGCGAATATTTGGTTTGCCTGCCAGAATGACTTTGGCTTCAGCGCTAATCGCCGGCGCAATAATGACTTCGGCGAATTGCCGAGAAAGGATATTCTGTGCTGTTTCTGCTTCCAG
This sequence comes from Legionella quinlivanii, assembly GCF_900461555.1. Taxonomy (NCBI): domain Bacteria; kingdom Pseudomonadati; phylum Pseudomonadota; class Gammaproteobacteria; order Legionellales; family Legionellaceae; genus Legionella; species Legionella quinlivanii. The sequence goes on from NZ_UGOX01000001.1 coordinate 557,482, forward strand.
GCAGCCATTAAAGGCGAGAATACCGCCATAGGCAGAAACCGGATCGCATTCATAGGCCTTAATATAGGCTTGTAACTGGGTTTTAGCCTGCGCAATACCGCAGGGATTCCCATGTTTGACAATCACACAGACAGGCTGTTCTCTGGTAAATGATTTGATGGTATCAAAACCGGCATCTGCATCCAGCAGGTTGTTATAAGATAATTCCTTGCCCTGGATGATTTCAGCCCGAGCCAATGAATGAGGAGATGCTTTTTTTTCCAGGTAGAACGCAGCTTGCTGATGAGGATTCTCCCCATAGCGTAAATTAAAATGTTTGGTAAACTGGCAGGTCAGGGTATCAGGGAAGCCGCTGGGAATTTTATTTTCATTCAGCGTTCCAAAATAATTGGCAATGGCTGCGTCATAGGCGGCTGTATGAGCAAAGGCTTTCTTGGCCAGCTCGAAATTCCAGTGCGCGGGTTTCTTTCCTGCCTTAATATATTCAGAGAGTTTATCGTAATCAGCCGGACTCACGATAACCGAGACATGCGCATGATTTTTGGCAGCGCCTCGTATCATTGACGGGCCGCCGATATCTATATTTTCTATCGCACTGTCAAAATTACACTCCGGATTGCTAATCGTTTGCTCGAAGGGATAAAGATTAACAATAACCAGATCAAAAGCTTTGATTCCATGTTGCTGCAAGACAGGAGAATCTTGTTCTCCTCTGGCCAGGATGCCTGCATGAATCGCGGGATGCAAGGTTTTGACACGCCCATTCATAATTTCAGGAAAGCCAGTGTAATCACTGACATCGGTGACTGCCAAGCCTTGTTCTCGAAGTATTACAGCGGTATTGCCGGTAGCTACCAGTTCGACGCCATATTCATTCAGCAGTTTAGCCAAACTGACGATCCCCTGTTTATCGGAGACACTAAGCAATGCACGTTTTGGAGAAAAAGTTTGCCAGTGTTGTTCAGCCATAAAATACTCCTGTAGCCTTTTTTTCGGAAAATAGTGGAGATTTCAATGAATTATTCATTGCGGATAAATTCCAGCAAACTCCATCCCTCATGATTGTGGGTTTGCAGTAATGCAAAGCGATCCTCGTATTCCTTAACCAGGCCCTCGGCCTGCTCATTCAAAATGCCTGATACCAGCAATCTGCTTTTTGAGTTTAGCAGCTTGTGAAATACATTTTTTAGCTGAAGCAAGGGAGAAAGAAGGATATTGGCTATCATCAGGTCGACCGGTTCAGTCAGCGCGTCCGGTAAACTAATTAACAAGCTCTCGTTAAGTAAATTATTGCTGATCGCGTTATTTTCGGTCGCTTGCAGAGCCTGCGGGTCGATATCTACCGCATAGGCCTTCTTTGCACCCAGTTTAAGCGCTGCCAGTGCCAGGATCCCGGAGCCGCAACCATAGTCTATTATCGTTTTACCGCTGACATCGTTATTTCCCAGCCAATGCAGACAAAGGCTGGTGGTCGCGTGGTTGCCAGTTCCAAAGGCAAGACCTGGATCCAGAATGAGATTCACCGCTTCGGGTTCAGGGGGAGTATGCCAGGAAGGACAAATCCATAAGCGTTTGCCAAACTGCTGGGGTTTAAAATCGTCCATCCAGCTTCGCTCCCAATCCTGATCTGGAAGTGACTCCATATGAGAGTTCAGCATTGGGAAATCGGATTGCAGATTGTTCAATGTCTGCAGCGCCTCGCTCTCTTCTGAAAATAAGGCATTAATGACGACATCGGGCCAGAGAGGGGTTGTGCCTGGCGCTGGTTCCAATACCGGATCATCATTTTTGTCAGTGAGCGTAATGGATAAGGCGCCGGCATTTTCCAAATAGTCATTGAGTAGTTCAATCTGCTCATGCTGACAATTTTCAATTTGTATTTGATACCACACAGCCTTATTCCTTCAACATTTTTTCCAGGTAGTGAATATTGGTTCCACCCTGCATAAAGGCTTTATCACGCAGAATGCGCTGGTGTAATTCAATATTGGTCTTAATCCCGTCAATAATAATTTCATCGAGCGCATTTCGCATTCTCGCGAAGGCTTCTGCCCGGGTTTCCCCATAACTGATAAGCTTTCCAATCATGGAGTCATAATTGGGGGGAACGGTGTAGCTGCTATAGATATGCGAATCAAAGCGAATTCCAGGCCCTCCTGGCTGATGCAGCAGACGAATTGTTCCGGGACAGGGCATGAAGTTTCTGGGATCTTCCGCGTTAATACGGCATTCAACCGCATGGCCTTTCAGCTTAATGTCTTCTTGTTTAAGAGTGAATGGCAAATCGCTGGCGATTTTGATTTGCTCTTTAATCAAATCGATACCGGTGATCATCTCGGTGACCGGATGTTCTACCTGGATACGGGTATTCATTTCGATAAAATAAAAGCAACCGTCCTGATAAAGAAATTCAAAGGTTCCTGCACCGCGGTATTTGAGCTCACGGCAGGCGTTCACTACGCGATCGCCAATTTCCTTGCGAAGGTCTGCTGTAATACCGGGAGCTGGCGCTTCTTCGATCACTTTTTGATGGCGGCGCTGCATAGAGCAGTCACGCTCGCCCAAATGGATAGCATTGCCCTTTCCATCGCCCAGCACCTGAAACTCCACATGGCGAGGATTTTCAAGAAATTTCTCCATGTAGACAATCGGGTTATTGAAGGCCGCTTTCGCTTCACTGCTGGTTAAGGCGATTGCGTTAAGCAGGTTGGCTTCAGAATGAACAACCCGCATGCCTCGTCCGCCGCCTCCGCCTGCGGCTTTAATAATAACTGGATAGCCAATCTGCTTGGCAAGAGACAAGTTTAATTTGTCGTCATCAGTCAGGGGACCATCTGAGCCTGGAACACAGGGCACGCCCGCTTTTTTCATGGCGGCAATTGCAGAAACCTTGTCTCCCATCAGACGAATAGTGTCGCCGCGCGGGCCAATAAAGGTGAAACCGCTTTGCTCAACAATGTCGGCAAAATCGGCATTTTCTGATAAAAATCCATAACCGGGATGGATGGCTACGGCATCAGTAATTTCAGCGGCCGAGATGATAGCCGGAATATTAAGATAGCTTTTTTGAGAGGGAGCAGGACCAATGCACACCGTTTCATCGGCCAGCCGCACATGAAGCAAGTCTTTATCCACATCGGAGTGTACAGCAACCGTTTGAATTCCCAGCTCTTTGCAGGCACGAAGAATTCGCAGGGCAATTTCTCCGCGATTGGCAATTACAATTTTACTAAGCATAAGGACTCCCTTATTCTTCAATCACAAACAAGGGTTGGTCGTATTCAACCGGCTCCCCGTTAGCCACCAGAATATCGACAATTCTGCCTGCCCGATCTGCTTCAATTTCGTTGAACATTTTCATTGCTTCGACGATGCAAAGTGTGTCGCCGGCCTTAACAGTCTGGCCTATCGTAACGAATGCAGGAGCATCAGGAGAGGGAGAGGTATACATCGTGCCGACCATCGGTGATTTGACCCGATGTCCTTTCGCTGTTGTTGTAATGTTCTCCTTGTTTTCCGCAGTAGCCGGCATAGGGCTGGCCTGGTTGGCAGGAGCCGCAACAGGAGGCGGAGCATAACGGACGGCTTGCGGCGCTTCCATCGTATAATGACGGCTTAGGCGCACTGACTCTTCGCCTTCTTTAATTTCTATTTCTGAAATACCGGTTTCTTCCAGTAGTTCGATTAATTTTCTGATTTTGCGGATATCCATTGGTTACTCTCTAAAAATTATTAATTATTCACAATCGCTTGCAATGCAAGGTAATAACTATTGGCACCAAAGCCGCAAATTATACCCTCCGCGATTGAGGACAAAAAAGAATGGTGGCGAAACACTTCGCGTGAATGAATATTACTCAAATGTACTTCAATAAATGGAATGGCTACAGCAGCCAGTGCATCACGAAGAGCAATACTGGTATGGGTTAAGCCGGCGGCATTGATAATTATATGGTTTACCTGTTCATCCGCGGCCTGATGGATTCTGTCAATCAATTCTGACTCGCTGTTGCTTTGAAGACAGACAATTGAGACTTGGGCTTTGCCGGCATCTTCTTGTAAGCGTTGATTGATTTCGTCCAGGGTTGATGTTCCATAAACCTCTGGTTCCCGAGTTCCAAGCCGATTCAAATTGGGGCCATGTAATACCAGAATTTTCTTCATGACTTAGTTAACTTGCAAAAATTGGATGGATTCTGCCTGAAGAATTTAATATTGTCCAGATGCTCGAACATATCGGCATGATACCGGCAAGATTGCTTCTAAATAGATTCAGGGTTTTATCCTTTTACGTTCCAGGTCTTCCTGCTTTGATAATCCGTTCGCGTATTCCCTGCCATTCTACAGTATCAGGAGGCAGTTCGATGGCAATGACTACGGCCTCCGATTTATCAGCACGCCGTAATTGGAAATAAAGCTCATAAGCGAGTTCGCTGGCATCGGCAGGTAATTGATAACTGGCATGAATAGCTGGCAGACTAAGCTTCTCGAAGCATAGGGCGTAGACCGATTGCGATTGGTTTTGAATAAATTGTTTAAGGCTGTATTGGTTATCAAAATAAAAAAGTGTTTTTTCGGGCTGATAGTGTTGCTTTAGCCTGCCTGAAACACGGGTTTCATTTTCTAAAGACAAGGCTTTTGCATTGAGAAAGGTATCCAGTGTTTCTTCATTGATAATGCCTGCTCGTAATAATTGATAACTTTCAGGATGCGTCGCATCAATAATAGTGGATTCAATACCTACTGTCGCTCGACCGCCATCGAGAATAAGCAATGAATCATTGTGGAAGCTGTCCTGGACATGTTCGGCGGTGGTCGGGCTTATTTTTCCAAAAGGATTGGCGGAGGGAGCCACTAATGGAAAGTTCAGGCTATGAAGCAGAGTTTGGGCAATGGGATGAGCCGGGCAGCGTATTGCGACGGTCGACTGACCGCCTGTCACTGATGGGCTGATTTTTCCAGGGCGGACTGAGAACACTAAAGTCAAAGGACCAGGCCAGAATTTCTCCATAAGTTTATACGCATAAGGAGGAATATAACTTACCCATTCCAGCAAATCGCTATCCGATGCCACATGCACTATCAGCGGATGATTTAGGGGTCTGTTTTTCAGTTGATAGATTTTAGCGATAGCTGCTTCATCGCTGGCATTTCCTGCCAGGCCATAAACGGTTTCTGTGGGAATGGCCACAATATCACCCCGGATGAGCTGATGAGCCGCCAAATCAATATCAGTAATAATAGTAGCCATGCCAAGCACGAAAAAAAAGAAAGCGGTATTGTACAGTATAAGAGCAGACAAGTGCAAAAGCCTGATAAGGTATTCTTTAAATAATGGGCGATTAACAGATTAAAAATTAACAATTTAAAATTAAATAAAACTATGGTAGTTTGACTGCTAGCTGATAGAATTGCTTTCACGGATTTTGGTATAAGCCAACCTCAGATGCTTTAAGCTGGAATTCGGAAACCGATTCAGTTAGTTGTTTTTACTGGTTGGTTGTTACCAGACTTTTCAAAGTCAGGCTGTCAAATTTTTTGAGTCAAGTCTGGTGTTTTTTAACAACATGGGCTCTCTGGGACGAGCTGCCTCATGTGTATTAGCTTAAGGAGTTAGTATTAATGCACTACAATCTCAAATTATCACCTCTTGCAGCAGGTTTGTCACTCATCATTGCCTCTTCTGCCCATGCAGCCGAGCCTGTGCAGTTACAAAATGCGTCTTTGCAGAATCTCCAACAACAGTTTCATCTGGCTTTACCCGGGGTACAGCAAGGTCTGTCGACGTCTGACGATAGTCTGCAATATTTGCAGCAAAGCACTGATAAAAATCATGTAAACCATGTCCGTATGCAGCAGCAATATGCGGGTTATAATGTAATCGGTGGTTATGCCATTCTTCATAGCACCAATGCGGCGAACAGCCTGGTAGCTGGAAAAGGCAAGGTTTCAATGAATGGTAAAGTGTATTCCGGTTTAAAAGCGGAATTAGGCAAACCATCTGCTGATTTTATAAAAAATGGCGACGCGGCGCTGAATCAATTCAAAGCGCAATATAATTTAAATGATGTCAGCGAAGAGCAAGTTACGCCGGTAGTGTTTATCGATAAACAAAACAAGGCGCACTGGGCTTATAAAGTAAGCGTTTATGTTCGTTATGATGACCGTATTCCGGAAAGACCCTCCGCAATTCTGGACGCTGATACTTTAAAACCATTTGTCCAATGGAATGATATCAAGACAGGGCGTGCTGCGGTTAAAGGGAAAGGCTTTGGCGGTAACAGCAAAGTAGGTGAAGTGAGTTATGGCCGTGATCTTCCACTCCTGGAAATTACCCGCTCCAAACTGCTCAATAAATGCTATATGGAGAATAAAGAAGTCCGTGTAGTGGATATGGAGCATAGTTATTATTCAACCAACAAGCCCATGAGTTTCTCCTGTAAGAAGAATGATGGGGATGAGGACATTTTCTGGACTGGTTACAAAGCGGATGGCTATGATCGCGACAATGGCGCCTATTCACCAACCAATGATGCATTGTATGCGGGTTATGTAATCAAACACATGTACCACGACTGGTATGGTGTAGAAGCGTTGAAGAAACGAGATGGTTCGCCCATGCAGTTAGTAATGCGCGTACACTATGGTCAAGGTTATGAAAATGCATATTGGGATGGCAAACAAATGACCTTCGGTGATGGTGATACCTTTATGTATCCATTAGTTTCTCTGGGTGTCGGCAGCCATGAAGTAAGCCACGGATTTACTGAACAGCATTCCGGACTGGAATACTATGGTCAATCAGGCGGAATGAACGAGTCATTCTCTGACATGGCGGCAATGGCAGCTGAGTATTATTCAGTGGGCAAAAGCAGTTGGATGATCGGCGCTGAAATCATGAAAGAAGACAGCGGTTGGGAAACTCTGCGTTATATGGATGTACCCAGTAAAGATGGTATGTCAATCGATTCCGCCGACGAATACGATAGCAGTCTGGACGTTCACTTCTCCAGTGGTGTGTATAACAGATTGTATTACACACTGTCTAATCAGGCTGGCTGGGATCCTAAAAAGGCTTTTGACGTGATGGTTAAAGCTAATATGGATTACTGGACACCTTATGAGACATTTGATGAAGGCGGTTGCGGTATGATTAGCGCAGCGAAAGACCTGGGCTACTCAGTCGACGACATCAAAAAATCATTAGGCGTTGTCGCTATTAACTACAACTCATGTAGCTAATCGTCTTTCTTAAGCCCGGTCGCTTTGACCGGGCATCTCTTAATCATGCTATTCCTGTAAGGCTTATTCAAGCGATTTGTAAAAACTCTGCATAGCTTTTGCAACCGTTTCCGGATTTTCCATATGAATATGATGACCGCCTGACAACATCTGCACCTGGATACCTTTAACAGCCTGGACTCGTTTTTCCATTGCTTCCTTGGGAAAGCCAAAGCCATTATCGGCCCAGATAAGATAGCTTGGGGAAATAATTTCTTTGAGACAGGAAAGAACCTGCCCTTCGGTCATTCGCAGTGGAGTGGGGTGAATCAATTTACGGTCATGCCGCCAATAATAACCTTTTACTTGTTCATCCACACCGCGCTGACAGAGAATTCGTGCATACTCAATGGGTAAGTGGCCGTTTTGGGCTCTTGCCTGTGCTGCCAGTTCAAGAGAGGGATAAGGTTTGGCCGCTTTGGCAGGACTATAAAGGCTGCGTTTTATATAATTGGAAAGTTGTTCACTACATGTTTCCTCTGAAGAGGACAAGGGGCCTAAACCTTCAATTAAGACCGACGACAAAATATTCTCCGTAAGTACACCGGCTGCAAGGCTCGCAAGACAAGCTCCCATCGAATGCCCCAGTAAATGAATTTTCTCATAACCCAACTGTTTAATAATCTGATACACAGTGAAAATGCCATCACTAAAATGATAATGATATCCGTCAGGTAAATGAGATGACAAACCATGCCCGGGCAAGTCTACGGCAATAACATAAAATTTTTCGCTCAAAAAGGGAGCCAGAGGTTCAAACGAGTTGGCATTATCCAGCCAGCCGTGCAGGCATAGTAATGGAGGCAGACTTTTGTCACCCCAGGTTCTACCGGCAATCTGAAAGCCGGGAATATCAAAATATAAGTTGTCCATAATTACTCTGCAATGTTTAAATCAGTTGACTCGTTATAGTATAACTAAAACCATCTGAACTTATCTGCTTTGAAGCCAGCTAATTGATTGCGGATGCTTGGGAGACGGCATCAAAATCGTGGGAGAGGAGCATTGGGTGAACTCTGTAGTATTTTCTTTTGGGGGCTGCACTAAATTATGTTTCGTTTTGAAAAATCGACAGTGGAAGCTATGGCGCAATAAATTAATACTTTCGCTTAAATGGACAGGATCGCCAATGATAGGGCTATCATTCGAAATAGGCTCCGTTGATAAAAAAGGAGAGTAATTTATATACCTGGAAGTCTCAAATTCTCTGGGAGTAATCTTCATCTTACCAAAATGAATACGGATATCGCCAGGGGGAAGAAACTTGAAATAAGCAATCAGTTCTTCTCTGCTAAGGCGTTCAAAACCATTGCCGTGAAGAAAAAGGGTTTTTAATCCCTTTGAAAGTCCGGCAAAAAAGAAGGGTATGTTACTCTTTAACAATTGGTTGTTGGATAAGTCCAGATGCTTTGTGGAAGGAGAGATGGAGCGAGTTAAAAGTACCGCATCTGCTGGTTCAACAAGACCCAGATTATTATAAGCCAGATTTAGTTTTTCTACTTTCAGGTTCTCAATAAAAACAGACAAACTACTGATCCAGTCTCTTTGTAAACTAGTATCCAGAATTTCAATTTCATTGATATGTTTGGGTACTGTCTTCCAGGCTTCTAGCATGCTTTGCGAAATGCTTTGAGGAAAAGGAATGGCAATTATCAGTTTTTTAAGATGAGGCGGCAGGTGTCTCAATAAGGAAAATACTAATTGAGCACTCCAGCCTCCTGAACAAAAGTCTATGTGCAGGCTGCGTAAAGAAAGAGGATAATGAGGAATAAGCTCAATAATCTGTTCCGGGGGATACTCTGACAGATCGACACTATCTGCGAGCAATTGCCGCAAGGTTCTTGGCAACGCCTGCCAGATGCTGACAAGCGCAAAGCTGTTGTAGGATGGAAGTGGGTTGTAACGTATATCCAGTTGTTCCAGTAAAGGCAAATTACATGCAAGTCCATTAAGAAACGAAACAAGCAGTTGTGTTGGAAGGTTATTCCTGTTTGCTTTGATACAGCGTAATTGGGCGGGCAATACATACCCGAGAAATACCAGTTGTTCAATATTGAAACGATCTAAATAATTAGCGGATATATCGAGATTGCGCAGCCCTTTTGGAAGCGCGCGTAATATACTGACATACTCCTCGTAATCGAACTGCATTAAACCGTTGCCGGCAAGAGTGACCTTTCTCATATGAGAAAATTGCGAAGTTAACGCATTGATGATTATTTGCAGGTTTTGCTCTTTCTCGAGCGGCAGGAATGTGAGTTCGGCACTAACCTCTATAAACAAGTTCCAAGGCTCGCTGTTGCTAAGCTCAAATCGACAGGACATTCCAATCCTCAAAAAACAATTCCGGTTTGAAGCTATACCAGGTTGATATCAGGCAAAACAATCTACCCTGATCTGTTTCAATCTGCAATAGTTCTAAAACGGTCTTCTCGGAGATGTTCCGTCTTTTGCTAACGAGACTGTGTTGTCAGTTTCATTGACCTCATCTGAAGGCTGACTGTCGCTACCCTCCAGGGGAAAGAAATTGAATCGACCAGACGAAGCGGGCTGAGGAAATAACCTCTGAACATCAAAAAATTGTTTCATGCTGGATTGATTCCAATCAGCAAAGCTGAAGTTGGCCGGGTTTATGTAGGAGCTTCTTTGATTTTCCGGATGAGAGAAGCAGAACATAACTTGTGTTGCCCGCGCAGGCAAGCCCTGGAAACGAAGTCTTAGCGCTCGATAATGCAATGCTTCATAGTTGTTACCGGCTAATTTTAATTTACAGAGCTGCTCAAGTGGCTTTAAATTGATAAAAGCTCCGGCAAAATCATTGAAACTTAAATCCAGCTTAATCAGATTTTTAGGTAATACGTCGCATAATAGAGCCATTACCCTGGAAAATCTGCCCAGATTGTTATTGCAAAGCTTAAGTGAGGTCACCTGTTTGGGAATAGACGCTAAAATGCGCAGTATCTGGCCGAAATTTAAATTATCAAATGAGTTTTCGCTTAAATCAAGACTCGTCACTGTTTCAGGCAGGTTTTGTAAAAAAAGAATCAGATTTCGGTAGTTTCCGCTGTGAATATTTGCTTTAACCAGAGCCAATGAATGAATATGAGGAGGTAATGAGCGAGCCATTTTAATAATTTCTTCGGGGCTGCGGTCAAAAAAACTCTCTTCATTGATTCCATCAATATTCATTTCGTCGGTGGCATTATCCGATAATTCCAAATGGTGTATTGCTGTGGATGCCAGGCTGGTTATTAAGCCGCAGACTTTATCAATGGGCTGTAGTTTTAATCCTCTTATATTAATCCCGATTTTTAAAAATTGTTCGGGCAGCTGTGAAAAGAACTCCCCCAGTTTTTGCAGATCAAATTTATTAGGGTTTAAATTGCTAATATCCAGGCCTTCAATAAATCCCGGGGCTTTCTGACTAATAGTGAGCAGGTCTTCATAAGAAAACAGACTGGAATCAAGTGAATCGATGCTAAGCTGTTTCACTTCCTCCGGGTCAATTCCTTCTAATTCAGCGACTACATCATCAATGCTGCGGTCATAGTTAAGCCCTAAATTATGATACATGGTTGGTTCCTGGTTGAATCAGATGATGTTGATTAATTCGTTGTGTCCAAAGATGGGACGCTATTGTGAGCTATGCGCTGGTAACTTTCAATAAAACCTTGTTGCATCGAGTTTGAAATATATGGAACTATCTGTTTCAGCACCAGGAAATAGTGGTATTCTTGATATACAGGCATCTGACAAAGAGCTCCATGGCAACATCTGGAAAAACCTTTTCAATAATTACCTACAATATTCACAAAGGTTTTGGCGCGGGAAGACTTCGGTTTTTACTACCGCAAATGCGTATGGCCTTATCTGGTCTGAGCCCTGATTTTGTTTTTTTACAGGAAGTGCAGGGACTTCATATTCGCAGAGAAAAGCGAATTGGGAAATGGCCAGATAGACCGCAGTTTGAATATATTGCTGAAAAAGAATGGCCTCATTTTCTTTATGCCAAGAATGCTGTGTACCAATCGGGTCATCATGGGAATGCAATCCTTAGCAAATATAGCTTCGAGGCCTTTGAAAATCTTAACTTATCCAGTCGAAACCGCGCTTCCAGAAGCATTCTTCATAGTCAAATTAAAATCGGCGAGGGGAGTGAACAAAAAAATCTGCATTTGCTTTGCGTACATTTAGGATTATTCAAACGCGAACGGGCGTTTCAATGCCGGGCGTTGATGCAGCGAATCTCAGAGTCTATTCCAGAGGATGAACCTCTGATCATGGCCGGTGATTTTAATGATTGGCGATTGCATTTGTCTAAACCTTTGGCGGAAGAACTTCAGATATATGAAGCCTTTCTAACTTTGAAGGGTGAACCCGCTCGTTCGTTTCCAGCTATAAAACCCACGCTTTGCGTGGATCGTATTTATTATCGGGGTTTAAAACCTCTGGAAGCCCTTTGTCTGCATGGGAAACCCTGGAGAACCTTATCTGATCACCTGCCTCTCTGTGCCTGGTTTGAGATATAAAACAAAGATTGTGCTCTGTAGGCAAGAGCAGTAAAATACAGACTCTGCGGATTTGGAGGCGTTGTTGCATAAATGAAGACAGGTGCATACAAAACCGTCTTTGCGAGCGTCAGCGAAGCAATCCAGTTCCTGATTTTGCTCAAGATTCAATCTGGAGTGCTTCACTGTGTTCGCAAAGACGACGGGTTTTCTATTTATATAACAAGGCCGGATTTGGAGAGGCTTGCATGTTCTTAGCTCAAATAATGGCTCCTGATTGTGTCAATATTGATTCAAATTCTAAAAGTAAAGCAGCCGTATTACAAAAGATTAGCCAGATATTAAGCGATTGTTTTTCTGAATTAAATCGTGAAGATCTTTTCAGTGCTTACTGGAAGCGAGAAAGCATGGGTAGTACGGCAATTGGCCAGGGTATCGCCATTCCCCATGTGCGTGTTAAGGATTTAAATCAGGCTAGAGCCTGTTTCATCCGCTTGCTGCATCCTGTTGATTTCTGTGCTGAAGACCGGCAGCTAACGGATTTAATCATTGGATTGGCCGTTCCTGAAAATCAAAGCGAGCGTCATCTGAAATTATTGCGTGATATCATTGTTCAGTTTTCCGACCCGGAATTTACTGGAATATGCCGCGGGCTGACTTGTGAAAAAGAGCTTTTTAATCGACTAATGGAAGCACCAAATAATCCCCGGATAAAAATTAATAACCGATTCACTGCAGATGAGAGTTTATGATAAAAACCACAGTAAAAATTATTAATAAGCTCGGTTTACATGCCAGAGCCTCGGCCAAATTTGTTGCCCTGGCTGCACGTTATCAGAGCCAGATCGATGTGACTTTCAACAAAAAAACCGTCAATGGGAAAAGCATTATGGGCGTGATGATGCTGGCGGGTGGAGTGGGCAGTGAGCTGGAGCTGGTGATTGAAGGCCCTGATGAAGTTGAAATGGAAAAGGCATTAGTCGCGTTGATCAATAACCGATTTGGAGAGCCGGAATAATAGTGGGATAATCCTTAGCCGAATGGCACCTACTTGATATTCACCTACGCCCGTTGCCTGTTCCATCGGTATCTACACCCCCCTACGCCCTGCGGCTTGTCCGCGGGGTCCAGTGCTTCTCTATGAGTTTCCTGGATCCCTCGGACAAGCCGAGGGACGTAGGGAGTACAAGCCGATGGACGTAGGGAGTACAGGAGGAGGACGTAGGGAGCAGGGGTTAAGCCTTAGCCACAGCTAAACCCAGCACACTCATTCTGCCGGAGGCTGTTTTTCAAATCGCCGCTTTTTATGCAGCGATACCAGAAGCTGAAGCGGTCCGGATAATGCGTAAAGAACAAATCCAATGAATAAAACAACTGAGGGATTGGCAGCAATCGCCACAAATAATATAACGGTGATCAGCAGATATAAGAAAGGTACTTTGCCTTTGAAATCAATTTCTTTAAAACTATGATAACGAATATTGCTGACCATCAGTACTGCGGTAATCACTGTAATAGCAGCAGTTAGAATGACAATAGAAAGATGATTAAACTCATTTTGAAAACAAAGCCATACGAAAGAAGAGACAATTGCAGCCGCGGGAGGGCAGGCCAGGCCCTGAAAATAGCGCTTATCGGCTACCTCAACCTGGGTGTTAAAACGGGCTAATCTCAAGGCGACTGCGGCTGTGTAAACGAAAGCAACCAGCCAGCCAATTTTACCCAGCCTGTCCAATCCCCAGCTGTAAACCAGCAACGAAGGGGCTACTCCAAAAGTGACCATATCCGATAAACTGTCGTATTGTGCGCCAAAAGCGGTTTGTGTGTTGGTCAAACGTGCGATGCGGCCATCCAGGCCATCAGCGAGCATGCCAATAAAAATAGCAATGACAGCCGTTTCATATTGGTTCTTTAATGAGGCGACAATGGAATAAAACGCTGCAAACAGACTTGCTGTTGTAAAAAGATTGGGGAGTAAATAGATCCCGGAATGACTCTCTTTGGGGTTCACTGCTAATACCTGCTACATAAAAATTGAATTATCCTAGCATAATTGGCAAGTGTCTCGCCATGATTATCCTTTTCTAATAAATTTGTTATAATCAGCGGTTAGCGTTTATTCGTTATTGCTCTTGAGTGATTAAGCCTGAATTAGATCCAGAAGAATAGCTCTGATTTAGAATGTCATATTTTCTGTCAGAGTAATTTTGCGAGTCGTTGTTTTTTCAATATGATGCTATAATAGGCATACTGTTTTGTTTATGCGTTTGAAATGTCTGATTCTGATGATAAGAAAATTGTAATTGAAGGGGTAACTCAGCAGGGAAAAACCTTTCGTCCCAGCGATTGGGCTGAGCGCATGAGCGGTACCTTAGCCAGTTTTAAAAATCGTCGAATTCGATACTCTCCCTTATTACAGCCAAGTGTTAATGCAGAAGGCTACAAATGCGTTTTACTTGATCCCAAACTTAAAGAAACCAGCCCGCAGGTATACCAGGCTATTATGGATTTCGCCAAAGAAAATGATTTGAAAATCTGTAAGGAAGGGGATTAATCAACAGGCTGGCTTTTTGGCCGCCCTGCTAAACATAGCGGAATGTGAGTGCCAATGAGGTCAACTGGTTGACAATCCAGCCCATGAATGCAATGGTATTATCAAAATTCATGGCAAACACACCTCCAGCCAGAAAAGCAAGGCCTTTTGGGCCATCTTGCACTCCCGGCTCACTGGCATGAGTCAGCAGTACAGCGCCGCGAACAAACCAGATCAATCCCGCGGTTCTTATGACCAAGTCCATTGAGCTGTAGATATTTGTGGGATTATAATTAGCGTATTGCAATATATTTCCAACCCCGAAAGCCGTATTTGATAAGGAAGAAACTGCTGAGGGAAGAAAAAGCAAAGCAGCTCCGCCTACTATATAGGCGATGGGTCCAAACATTTTTTCCTGTGAAGATGAATTGGCGCGATAATCTCCAATTTTTCGCAGTTTGGCAATCGCGGTCATGAAGAATAAAATGCCCAATATATAGGCCAATCCGGAAATCAGGGACTGTACAGGAAAGAGGGATCGACTTAAATTGCCGATCATTTGAATTAAATCTGCACTATTCATGGTTTAATTATATACTTTTTTAAAAAGAGATCTCTTGCAAATACAGTTTTTTTACTATATTAAATTTTTTTTTATCGGGTAATTCAATAATGCCAGTCAAAACTATCTCTGCCAAACTAGCTGATGCTTTCATGTTATCCTCAAAAGTAAAGCATTTTATATTTGAACTCCAAGAGGATCCGCCTTTTACTTACTTGCCAGGTCAGTTCATTAGTATTCATTTCGACCGGGATGGCAAACAATTAAAGCGCAGCTATAGTATCGCCAATGTTCCATTGTGTGACAATCGCATTGAGTTTGCGGCAGGTTATGTAGAAAATGGCCCTGGCACAGCATTCTTATTTAATCTGCAGCCAGGGGACGTGATTCAGATTAGTGGTCCCTTTGGAAGACTGACGCTAAAGGAAGAGCCGCCGAAGCGGTATTTGCTGGTAGCGACCAGTACCGGAGTCACTCCATACCGGGCAATGCTGCCTGAATTAAAGCGTCGTATGGAAATGGATCCCGATCTCAAGCTGGTTATTTTGTTTGGTGGACAAACCCGCAACGATGTCCTGTATGAAAATGAGTTTCTTGAGCTAGCCAAGGCGTTTCCGCAGCAGGTCATTTTCAGAGCGCAGTTAAGCCGTGAGCCCAGCGAATCCTTAATTGAGCATCAGTTCAGCGGCTATGTACAGCACGCGTTTACCGAATTAAGTCTGAATCCAGAAGAAGATATAGTTTATTTATGTGGAAATCCGGGTATGATCGACGAGTCTTTTGAACTGTTAAAATCCAAAGGATTTGCTACTCAACAGGTTATACGCGAAAAGTATATTTCACGGTAACTCAAAAACCGGATTGCAGCTCCAATTGATGCAAAGCTGAATAAATCCTGAAATAAGAAACAATGAGGAGAAGAAGTGACTATGAATTATGATGAATTGGTAACGACAATGGATCAGCTTTTACAAGATGGCAAGGGTATTCTGGCCGCCGACGAAAGCAGCGGGACGATCGGCAAACGTTTTGAAACCATCAATGTGGAAAATACGGAAGAGAATCGCCGCGATTACCGTTTATTACTGGCAAACACAGAGGGTTTGGAGCAGTACATCAATGGCGTGATTTTATTTGAAGAAACCTTTGAACACCGCGACCAGAATGGAACGTCTGTTGCTGAATTATTTGCTGCCAAAGGGATTGTGCCTGGCATTAAAGTGGATAAGGGATTGATTACATTGCCCAACACCAATGATGAAAAAGTTACTCAGGGACTTGATGGTCTGGCTGAGCGTCTGGCTCATTTCAAAAAATTGGGTGCGCGCTTTGCTAAATGGCGTAATGTGTATTCAATTACCGATTGCACCCCCAGTTTAACGGCAATTAAGGCTGGTGCCGAAATGCTGGCTCGTTATGCTTCTATTTGTCAGGCAACCGGGATAGTACCTATTGTTGAGCCTGAAGTATTAATGGATGGAGATCACGATATCGAGCATTGCGCCCAGGCGACCGAAATGGTTCTGCACGAACTCTTCCATTCACTGTTCATTCATCAGGTGGAGCTTGAAAACATTGTTCTGAAGCCAAGTATGATTACGAGCGGTAAAAAACATAATCCATTTTCTACTCCTGAAGAAGTAGCTGATTACACGATCAGCGTATTCCGTAACATGGTTCCTGCAGCGGTTCCAACAATCAATTTCCTCTCAGGCGGTCAAAGTCCGGAGCAGGCTACTGCCAATTTGAATGCGATTAACTGCACAGGTTATCAGCCTTGGGTATTAAGTTTCTCTTATGGCAGAGCCTTACAGGAAGACTGTCTGCAAGCATGGAAAGGGAAATCAGAGAATGTTGAGAAAGCACAGGCTGCTTTATTGAAACGCGCGAAATTAAACAGTATGGCTTGCTTTGGTGAATATACTGGTGATATGGAGTAAGTTTACTAGAGAAATCCCCTCTCTCTAACTCTCTCCCCAGGGGAGAGAGGATTTAAGGAGAATTTCTTATGTTGACACCCTTGTGCGAAGGTGGAAGTGATGCAGAAAAAAATCGGGCCAAAAGGCCCGATTTAACTTTTAATCGGTTAATTATTCGCGGTGGGTTTGAATTTTTTCTTTATGCTTGATGAGTTGGCGGTTGAGTTTGTCGACCAACACATCAATGGCTGCATACATATCTTCAGATTCGGCTCGAGCATGAATCTCGGCTTTGGCAACTAAGATAGTCGCTTCAGCAATTTTTACCAGCTTTTCGATATCGAAAACTACATGGATTGCCGTTATTTTATCAAAATGACGCTCAAGCTTATTGAATTTACCTTTAGTAAAGTCTCTTAAAGCAGGGGTGACATCAACATTATGGCCTGTAAAATTAATTTCCATAACATTTCTCCTTCTTTGATTACAACTACATTATGAAATACTTTTTCTTTCATTGGAAGGGGGTATCCCCATTGCCTCCCGATATTTTGCTACAGTACGACGGGCAACCTGTATCCCTTGTTGTGCAATAAGCTCTGCAATTTTACTGTCGCTCAGCGGTTTTTTTCTATTTTCTGCAGCAATGAGTTTCTTTATTACTGCACGGATAGCCGTTGATGAGCATTCGCCGCCCGTAGAAGTGGCGACATGACTTGAGAAAAAATACTTAAGTTCAAACACGCCGCGCGGGGTATGCATAAATTTTTGCGTAGTCACTCTGGAAATAGTGGACTCATGCATATCCAGAGCCTGAGCGACATCGTTCAGGATCAACGGTTTCATCGCCTCATCACCATGCTCGAAGAAATCCATTTGATAATCGACAATACAACTGGCAACTTTTAATAAGGTTTCCTGCCTGCTTTGAATGCTTTTTAAAAACCAGCGGGCTTCCTGAAGATTATTTTTAAGGAATTGATTATCGGGGCTATTGTCCGCTCTTTGAATCAATGAAGCATATTGATTATTAATTGATAAACGGGGGAGGGTACTCTGATTTAATAATACCTGCCACCGGCCATCTATTTTTTTGACAATAACATCCGGAATAATATATTCGGTAATTTCTTCCTGAATCACTGTGCCAGGTTTTGGATTAAGCTTTTGGATGATCTGTAAGGCACGATTTAACTGTTCTTCACTAGTCTGGTAATTTTTAATAAGCTGCCGGTAATTGTGCTGGCCCAGTAATTCGATGCTGTTTCGTATAATTTCCTTGGCAAGCTCGACATCGCTGTTTTCACCGGGTAGTTGTTCAAGCTGTACTAAAAGGGTTTCAGAAAGATTGACTGAGGCACAGCCTACGGGATCAAAATGCTGCAAGCGATGCCGCACCACCTCAATTTCATCCATTTCGAGAGGATGGCTTTCGCTATCCAGGCTGGTATGGAGCTCTGTCAGGCTCTGTGTTAAAAAGCCATCGTTATCAATAGCATCAATAATTGCAGTGGCAATTACCCGATCCACATCGCTCATCGGAGTCAGCTCTAGCTGCCAGCGTAGATGATCCTGCAGATTAGTGGTGGTGCAATGCAGATTATCATAATTAAGATCATTATCTTCAAACAAACTACGTTTTCCGCTATTGGAGTACAGTTGCGACCATTGGAAGTCGGCAAACTCATCGGGGATTTGGTGATCTGCTTCTGAAGAATCCTCCTTATCCTCATTGGGACTTGCCTCAAGCATGGGATTGGATTCAACCGCCTGTTGAATTTCCTGTTGTAAATCCAGGGTGGATAACTGAAGCAGGCGTATTGCCTGTTGTAACTGTGGGGTTAATGTCAGCTGCTGACTAATACTGAGCTGCAACGATGGTTTCATTCAAATCCTCTTTGTTTACCCGCGTTTATACTAGTAAGTTTAACTGATTCACTTGGATTATCCAGTAGGGGATTGGACAAGAATCAAAACTTTTTATTTTGAGTGGGTTTAATTGCAAAAGAACAAGCAGATAATTTTAGATGAGCTTTAAACACGATGAAAAAAAAGCCTCAAGTGGAGGCTTTTTTTTATTTGATTTTTGCTTCTTTGTAAGGTACGTGCTTACGAGCAACGGGATCAAATTTATTGAATTCCAGTTTTTCCGGAGTAGTAGTTGGGTTTTTTCTAGTAGTATAGAAATGCCCTGTTCCAGCGGTGGATACTAATTTTAATGTGATCCTGGTTTTTTTAGCCATTTTGAAATTCCTCAGTCAGTTAAACTTTTTCGCCTTCGGCTCTAAGTTTGTCAACAATTGCTTTAATACCCAGTTTGTCTATAGTACGAAGACCTTTAGTGCTGACTCTGAGTGTGACAAAACGTTGTTCTTCTTCAAACCAGAAACGACGTCGTTTAATATTAGGCAGGAAACGTCTGCGGGTTTTATTATTGGCATGCGAAACATTGTTACCAGTGATTGGTCGCTTGCCAGTTACCTGACATACTCTTGACATATTGTTGCTCCAAAGGTTCTGTAGATTTACATCTAGCTGGGCTTGAATTAAAGGCTTAAGCCACAAATCAGCCGGGGATAATACAAGAGCGCTTTTATAGCAAAAAATGTCAAATTATGCAATCAAAAAGTGCTTTGTAGACCAAAGATAATGGATTATACCCTTTTTTCTGGTGCTGGTCGAGACTCTCGCTTTTTTGTTATACTCCTTCCCTTTTTTATTGTATCGCAGGTTTTATGAAACGTACTATTAAAAGCTATGTGCTGAGAGCCGGGCGCATCAGTAACAGGCAGCAATTCGCACTGGATAATTTACTGGCGCATTATGAGGTGCCTTTTACTGGCACTTTCTGGAATTGGTCAGAGCTGTTTAAACGGGATGCAGAAACCGTGGTTGAAATTGGTTTTGGGATGGGAGCCTCCCTGCTGGCTATGGCCGAGGCGCATCCGGAACAGAATTTTCTTGGTATTGAAGTGCATCGAGCAGGAGTGGGGAGTATTATCGCCGATCTTCATGAAAAAAATATAGAGAATGTCCGCATTGTCGTCCATGATGCGGTTGAGATTTTCACAAAGCAAATTCCGCCTGATAGTCTAGCGGGAGTACAGATTTTTTTTCCCGATCCCTGGCCTAAAAAACGCCACCATAAGCGGCGTTTAATTCAGCCTGAACTAATAAAAACTCTGACTGCTGCCATTAAGCAGGGCGGGTTTATTCATTGTGCTACCGATTGGGAAGAGTACGCCCAGCAAATGCTGGAGGTTCTTTCAAACGAGAATACCCTTGTCAATAAAATGACCGAGGGAGGCTATTCGCCAAGACCGGAAACCCGACCGGTTACCAAATTTGAAAAACGGGGACAGGGTTTAGGCCATGACGTCTGGGATCTTATTTTTATTAAAAAATAAAGAAGACCGGTAGGAAGAAACAACCAACCTATTGTCTTTGCGAACAAAGGGAAGCAATCCAGATCGAACCTTGAACAAAGTTTGGATCTGGATTGCTTCGCTAATGCTTGCAAAGACGATTTTTTTGGTTATGAAGCAACCCCGCAAGTCGCATCAAGTAGCAGATTAGGCTGTTATTTATCGATTGTATGCCTCTACAGAGGCATAGATCGTTCCGGGGAGCTGATAGCCGGTTCAAGTGATGCCGCTCTGGACAATGGTTGATTAAAAAAGCAGCGCGGGTCACTAAAAACCGCCTCTGTTTTGAGTTTTGCAGACTGAGTAAACAGCTCCACAATCGACTGATGCCCTAAAATCTCTGCAATATCTTTCGGGAGCAACTTTATTTTTCCTTCGCTATCCGGGGATTCTGCAGCAATAAAGTTTCCCATTCGTTGAATTGCGCTCATACCTTTACCTATAATAATTTCTCTCAGCTGAGCCGGAGTTGCACGAAAGGCAATTGAGGTGTCTACTGGTATGTCCAGCAAAAGTTTCACAATCTCAGGAAAGTTCAGTTCGCAGGCCATATAAAGCGGGGTTATACCATCCGCAGTGGATAAATTAAAATTTGCCTTGCGAGCAATCAGAGTTTTTACTGTTTCCGTATGACCTTCAAATGCAGCAACCATGGCTGGAGTGGCGCCATTGTAGGCAATCTGGTCTAAATTGGCGCCTTCTTCGGCCAGAATGTCGACAATCTCCGCAAAACCCAGTTGCGCTGCCAGAAATATGGGAAACATCTGACCGCTGTTGACTGCGTTCAGATCAGCTTTTTGAGCACTTAATTCCCTAATCATCGCGCTGTCTCTCTGTTCGACTGCAATCAGGCAGGGTGTAAGGCCCTCTGAATTTTCCTGATTTAAATCAGCTCCATGAACTCCAAGTTCTCTAATTACGGCAAGATGTTTATTCTTGACCGCTATGATTGCCGGTGTGTCACCATTATCTCTTGGCTGATTTAAGTTGGCTTTCTTTTCGGCCAGCAGCCTGACAATCTGGTCATGACCATTTTGTGCTGCCACGTAGACTGCGCTTGCTTTACCATTATCCAAAGCATTTACATCCGTATGATCCAGTCCGATTAGGTGCTGTACGATTTCCTGATGGCCTTTCTGGGCTGCAATTATTAAACTGGTCGCTCCCTTGGCAGTTCGCTGATTTGGACTGGCCCCATGCTTGATTAATGATACAACAGTATCGGTAAAGCCCATTTGGGAAGCCGCAAACAGTGGAGAGACATTGTCTTCGTTGGTTGTTTTACCCAGATCCGCTTTTGGTCCAAGGACCTCGATGATGGCGTTCAATCCTTGTTTAGCTGCAATATATGCAGGTGTTTCGCCACTATTGTTAGGCAGATTGACATCGGCTTCCATAGTGATTAATTCACTCAGGATTTCAGGATAAGCATTTTGGGCAGCCATGCAGGCAGGCGTCATCCCCTGCATACCCTGAAAATCCAGATTGGCTGAATATTCAGACAACTTACTGATAAGTGTCTTATCGCCAGATACTGCGGCAATCCAAGCCAGGTTTGCATACTCATCATGTCGTTGGGCCATTTCTTCGTTAATCACATGTGAGTTTTTAAATAGCTCCAGTTTTTTCTCTAGATCCGGGTTTGCCTGAGCAAAAGCGGTTCGGATAACGCGAGCATTAAAGGCAATATAGGGGCTATTATTTCTATAGGCCGTATGAATAAAATCGGTTAGTAACGCCGGATCTTTGGCTACTGCCTTATCTGTCGTAAAATCCTGATTAATGTCACGACAACTCCATCCCTGATTGGGCTTATAGACCAGTCCAATGGCATGATGCGCATTATTTAAAAGCAGGGCCACAGGCGCATTCAGTTTCTCAGCCCGCTCCTTGAATTCCAGTAAGTCATTGAGTTCTGTAAGATAGCTTTTGATTTCTTCAGGCTTAAACACAAAAGACGCGGAGTATAAGTCCTTAAGTCCACCTTGCTGTTGAATAGCTTCTGTAGAGATGGCTGAGGAAACTGTTTCCCAATGCCGTTGAAGCACTGGAAATCCGGTATTGAATAATTCTGAAAAGTTACTGGGATTATGGAAAATACAGATCCGGCGTACGGTTTGATAGATCTCAATAAGTTCCTGCTCTCTTTCCGAAAGCAACTCCGCATTATCGCTTTTGAGTCTGGCTTTCTTAATTTCCGCGGTAAGGATCTCTGGAGAAGAGGCAGCAATTTCTGCGATGCATTTTTCAAAACGCTGCTCATCTGCATCACTGCTAAGGCAAGCCTCTATCCACTGGATGGTAAAGCCATGACAAAGGCCTTCGGGATTGTTATAAAGGCCCAGTTCCATTGCAAGTTTAAGCAGATTTGGATGTGCTATCGCCATAGGATTTCCAAAAATAAGATACTATAGCATTTGTTTATTAATAGATCATTAAGCGCATTATGAAATCGACACCAGGGGATTAATAGAGAAAGCAATTTCGAGAGTCTTCATCAAACTGTGTCATGCCCTGTCAGATTTGGGAGATCTCTCACTGCGTTCAAGATGACGGCGTGCCTGTGAGTAATAAATTGAGAAATTTTTTGTTAATTAGTAAAGAATTTTTGAACTTGGACTTCAGCCTGTGTAATATGCTCTTTTAAATGGCTCCGACTTCTAATAACAAAGAGGATTATTGAAAATGATTGATTTCAGTGTACTGGATTCTGTACTGAAAGACGGCGAATTGTCGAAATTTTTGAGTTATTTGAAATCCATTAATGCCGATGAGGAGCAGAGAGATTACCTGGAGTTATCAGAAGACGGGGAAATATCAAAAGAAGAACTGGGATTTCTGGCCCAGCAAAAGTATGAAATTACAGGCGTTGGCAACTTCACTCTCCTTAACTATCTCATTTTAAAACATGATGCGAATGAGCTGAATTTAATACCTCATATAAGCTATATATTGCCTCATGATAATTTCATTAGCGGCAAACCGGTTCATTTTGCGCTGCGTGAGAAGAAGCTTGATCTGATTCCGCCTCTGTTAGGCCACTTTATGCCTCTTAAAGGAAAAGCTGAAGAGCAAATCTGGGGTTCCAGGGATGCGCGTTTTCGGGTTCTTGTTGAAGAGCACGACGATGAAGCGCCTGTGGGGATGATGCGTCTGATTGATTCTACAGACGAGAATGGTTTTACTCTGCTTGCTCGAGCAGTACAGACAAGAGATGCAGAGAGTCTTAAGGCGGTATTGCTAAGAAAACCGAGACTGGATGAACCGACCGCATTCCGTGTTGCGCAAAAAAGCAAAGTTTTGAATTCTGCCCTTCATCAAGCGGTAAGAGATGATTGGGCTGAAGGGGTCAGGATGCTGATTGAAAGCGGAGCAAACCCTGAAATTTATTACAATCCCGCCACCCGAATCACTCCTTTTGTTATCGCCATTCGTTACGCAAAAATTGATGCCTTACAAGTATTGCTTAAAGGACAATCAATTGCAGATGGAGAGAAATCGAGCGCAGATAAAGAGAAATTGCTTGCAGATAAAGTCAACACTCCAATTTGTGATCCCACAGGAAATACACAGGATCGCCCAATCAACGTGCTTTGTCAGCATCTGAGCAATGAAAAGGATAAGAATAAAATAAATTCTCTACTGGCAGGTATTGCTATGCTGATATGCCGCGGGTCAACTGTTCCGGAAAGTAAAAATCATCGAAAATTGCTTACCCAATACCGGGAACAGCTTGCGAGTGAGATTGCAAGTTATGCCGAAAATAGCTACAAGCGTTCGAAGTTTATTATCCTGCAATTACACGCCAAGAACACATGGCATAAAATTTTCTACCCGGAATCCGGCTTTTTCTCTCATTTAGCGGGTAATCCAGGTAAAGTGACCCAAAAAATGGAAAACCTGGTATTGGAAGCGACTCTTAAATATCGTAAGAAAGAGGCTGAAGGAAAGATTCCAGACAAGAAAAAGGATAGACATTTTAGTAGTGATGAAATTAAATTGGCGGTTTTTACCCGGTTATTTTATAAAAATCGCAATGAGGCTTGCTGCGGCGGGAATCCCTGGGCCGCTGGCTTCTGGAATCTGGGGGAAGGCCGGTTTAACAGTTGGGATGAAGTGAGATTATATGCAACGTCCGATAAAGGGGCAGGTACCCGTACAAGTACTATATATAACCTCATTGAAAGCAATAAAAGCAGTGTTCACAACAAATCGGCATTAGCTTTGGATAACAAGCTGGAAGCACTTCTTGATGAGATAGCCCAGCAGGAAGAGGAAAAGGCGCAAGAACGATTTATGATCTAGATTCTTGGCCGCAGTTTGAGATGGTATGCGGGCGAAGCTTCGCATACCTGTTTTGAAAAAATGAATAAATTCCTGTTCCAGAGTTTGGTACAGAGGCTTGCTTAAACTTCCGGCAAGCCCTAGAATCCTAGCTTTACGTACCGGGTGGAGAACTCAATGGGATGGAAAGAACCAGACAAAGATAAAGATAAAAATCAATGGAATGGTCAAAATCAGCCGCCTGATTTAGACGAAGCCCTCAAACGCTTTCAGGATAAATTAAAAAAAACCTTACTGGGGGGAAATTCTGGTGAGGAAGGCGATCCGGGTTCAAGCGTACCTGGAAAAAGTGCTGGTATGCTGGCATTCCTGGCTTTACTGGTTATTTTCATTCTTTGGGCGCTTTCAGGCATTTTTATTGTGGATCCCGCCGAGCAGGCTGTAATTCAGCGTTTTGGCAAATATGTAGAAACCGTAGGGCCTGGGCCGCACTGGATACCTCGTATTATAGAATCAAAAGTGGTAAGAAATGTTGAACGTGTTTCGGACTATTCCTATTCAGGACATATGCTGACCAAGGATGAAAACCTGGTTTCAGTCTCACTGGCCGTTCAGTACCGCATTGGCGATCTGCAGGCCTATCTTTTTAATGTGACTGATCCTCAGGAAAGTTTGCAACAGGCAACATCAAGCGCGCTGCGCCAGGTCGTTGGAACTACCACATTGAATGAAATCATCACCGAAGGCCGGGAAGCATGGGCAACGCATGTACAGGACTCTCTGATTAAAATTCTTGACAGTTATAAAACCGGAATTGTGATTGTCAACGTGTCTCCGCAGCCTGCCAGAGCGCCTGAGAATGTTCAGGACGCTTTCGATGACGCCATTAAGGCGCAAGAGGACGAAAAGCGCTTTAAGGAACAGGCTTATGCTTACAAGGCAAGGGTAGTTCCTATCGCCGAAGGTAATGCCCAGCGTATTCGTGAGGAAGCACAGGCTTTTGCAAAGCAGGTGGTATTAAAAGCGAAAGGTGAGGTCGCTGAATTTCTGGCCTTATTACCGCAATACAATCTGGCCCCGCTTGTAACCTCCGAAAGAATGTATCTTGATACCATTCAACAGGTATTAAGCAAGAGCAGCAAGATTATTGTAGATAGCAAATCAGGGAATTTACTTTATTTGCCGCTGGATAAACTGGCGCATAACGCAGTGACAGCTTCTTTACCCAAACCTGCTGTGGAGGAAGTGGCTGCCAATCTGGAGGAAAGTTCTGCCGCTGGCGAGTATGACGATCATGCAACCACACGCCCGATAATCCGGCAAACTTATCGACAAGTGAGGAATTAATAGATGAATGCTTTAAGAACAACTCTGGTCGTATTGGCGTTTTTCATTTTGGTGGTCATACTAGCCAGTGTTTTCACTGTAAATCAGGGCCAGCAAGGGATTCTTTTACGCCTGGGGCGTCTGGTTATTGATAAACAGACTGATAAGGTTAAGGTGCTCGAGCCTGGTTTGCATTTCAAAACGCCGTTTATTGAGAGTCTGCGTTTATTCGACACACGCCTGCAAACCCTGGACATTAAATCCTCGCGTATTGTAACTAAGGAAAAGAAAGATGTGATTGTCGATTATTATGTTAAATGGCGCATAGGCAATCTGGCTCAGTATTTTAAGTCTACCGGTGGAAATGAGTTTAAAGCTGAAACTTTGCTGGAGCAGCAATTGAATACCTGGCTGCGTGCTGAATTTGGCAAGCGAACTATCTCTGATGTGGTGTCAGGCGGCAGAGACGACGTGGTTGATGTGTTGCGTGAAAAAGCGGAACAGCAGGCGCAGGGCTTGGGGGTTGATGTGGTTGATGTCAGGATCAAGGGAATTGAACTACCGGCTAACACCAGTAACGCCATTTATCAACGCATGCGGGCTGACATGCAAAAAATTGCCAATCGACATCGAGCCGATGGTCAGGCTGCAGCAGAAGCTATTCAGGCGGCAGCAGATGCTGAAGTGACTGTAACCTTGGCGAAGGCGCAAAGCGAAGGCCAGATTATTCGGGCAAAGGGCCAGGCCGAAGCAGCAGCCATTTACGCGGAGGCTTTTGGTCAGAATACTCAATTCTTTTCATTTTACCGCAGTTTAAAGGCCTACGAGGGAAGTTTTGCCAGTAAACAGGATTTATTGGTATTGGATCAAAGCAGTTCTTTTTTTGACTACTTTAGACATTCTTTAGTAAAAAGTGGTGATACAACAAAGAAAAACTGATATAATTTTTTATTTTGTTGAAGAGGGTTAAGTTCGCTTAACCCTTTTTTCTTTGAGACATTTTGTTGTGAAAATAATTCGCATGGCAGGGTTTCTCAGTATGTTAGCGGGAGTTATTCTCCTCTCCATTATTCACCAGTTTATAGAGTAAGAGTTTAATTATGGGCAAGAATGTTGTAATAGTTGGTACGCAATGGGGCGATGAAGGTAAGGGTAAAATTGTCGATTTACTGACCCAGAACGTCAAGGCTGTTGTCCGCTATCAGGGCGGTCACAATGCTGGCCATACCTTGAAAATTAACGGTGAAAAAACAGTATTGCGGCTCATCCCGTCCGGAATGCTCAGGCCTCATGTCAGCTGTTATATCGGCAATGGCGTTGTTCTTTCGCCAGAAGCCCTGCTTGCGGAAATTCGTGAGTTGGAAGCCAAGGGAATCAATGTTCGTGAGCGTCTGAAAATCAGCCAGGCCTGTCCCTTGATTTTACCCTATCATGTTGCTCTCGATAAAGCCCGTGAAACACTAAAGGGAAGCAAAGCTATCGGAACGACAGGGCGTGGAATTGGTCCTGCCTATGAAGATAAAATAGCTCGCCGGGCTTTGAAAGTCAGCGACTTGTTTGATGAAAACCGTTTTGCCCGAAAACTGACTGAGCTATTACATTATCATAATTTTGTTCTTAAAAATTATTATCAACAGCCTGAGGTTGAGTTAGAGCCTGTTCTTCGCGATGCGAAGATGTGGGCCGCTGAGTTAAAGGAGATGGTCTGTGATGTGACCACCAGCTTGCATACCCACCGTGAACAAGGCGATTCAATCTTGTTTGAAGGCGCACAAGGTGTTTATCTCGACATTGATCATGGGACGTATCCCTTCGTAACTTCATCCAATACCTGTGTTGGAAGTGTGATTAATGGCGCAGGGTTCGGTCCGCGCTATCTTGACTATGTTCTGGGGATCACCAAAGCCTACACGACACGTGTGGGTGGCGGACCATTCCCAACTGAACTTCAGGATGATACTGGAAAGCGTCTGGCAGAGCGTGGGCATGAGTTTGGGGCAGTTACCGGACGACCTCGCCGTTGCGGCTGGTTTGATGCCGTCTTGCTTCGCCGGTCGATTGAACTGAACAGTATCACCGGCTTATGTGTAACCAAACTGGATGTACTGGACGGTTTGGAAACGCTGCGAATTGCTGTAGCCTATCGTGATAAGAATGGGCAATTACTGACTCGTCCGCCTCAATCGGCAGAGGATTTTGAAGGTCTTGAACCGGTGTATGAAGAATTGCCCGGATGGACTGAATCAACCGCTGATTTGACGTCAATGTCGCAGATGCCAGCCAACGCACTGGCTTACCTGAAACGAATTGAGGAGCTACTGAATATACCTGTCGATATGCTTTCAACGGGTCCAGAGCGTGATTCCACCATTATCAGACGCGATCCTTTTAACTAAGAAAAAGGACCTTGATGCCCAAGACAGGCATCAAGGTTTTTTGTTTTACTTCACATATACCTTAGGCTGATCAAAATCATAAATTATACCTAGCCCCATTTGAGCGGTGTTTGGCGTGATTTTGGTCTGTTTTAACACTCCGCCAAAAGGTTCAAACACAGCACTCTTAATGCCCTTATAATTAATTTGGCTGTAATCCAGCATCAGCCACCAGTTAGTTGATAAGGCATGTTTTAAACCTAAACCATAGCGAATGCCTCCGCGGTTTTTAGTTTGGCTAAGAATAGTGGGATCGGATTCGCTAATTTTTACTCGCGCGTTGCTGTAGCCCACGCGGCCAAATATCAGCGTGTTTTCGGCGAGAAAAAAGCCTGGCAGGATACTGACTCCAGCACTTCGTTTTACGGTGAATGTGGTTTTTGAGAGCGTTTGATGAATATATTCCTTATTGTTCAGTTCATATTCCACCGAGCTCAAATTTCCATTCACTTCAGCAGCCAGGCTATAGCGCTGATAGCGCAACTGGTAACCTCCGAAGATGGAGCCGAAAACGCCTGTGCCGGAAAAATGATTCTTATCGATTACGTCAAAAGTACCCGGGCGGATGACATGTGATCTTTGTCTGAATTCAGCTCCCTCAGGTCCGACACTGGCGCCGATGTAGAAGCCAGCATGGCTAATTGAAGAGGACAAAATAAGACTGGCAACACAAACGGTTTTCCCTAACATATAATTCTTCCTGATTGATGATTAATTATCAAAGCGTTTTTCAAAAGCAGCAAGCCTTAGTTCAAGCTTTCGCTGCAAACTTGCTTTTTGATTCCCATTTACAAAACTGTTACAGCCGGCGCTGTTCAAATCAGCACATTCAGTAACCAGAGTTTGCCTGGCGGGATCAACCCAGATACTTTTGCCAGGTAAAAAGGCATAGGTCAGTACATTACGAGTCATCTGCTTTAGTGTCTGATAGTCAATGTCGTGTTCAATTACTGCTTTCACATATTGGCGTGTCAGATCAGTTCGCAGAATACCTTCATCATCTGTCGACAAGACGAGAGGCACGCCTTGCTTTAAATAGTAATGAACAGGATGTTCTTTTCCTTTAATATTAAATATTTTCTCATTGCTGGTAAGATTGATTTCTACCGGGATCTGGTGTGTTTTCATGTAATTTTGCGTGTCATTGGCTTTATCCTCAAACCCAATATCAAGCCCGTGACCTATTCGTTCTGCATGTCCGGTTAACACGGCATCGCGTATATGAAATCTCAACTCCTTTGGCATCACATCCTCGGCTTTTAATTCACCGGCATGGAGTGCAATGTGGACTTGCGGATATTGCTGGTGCAGAAAGTCAATCACTTCCATCTGTTTTTTATAATCTCTAAGGGAGATAATGCCGTCTTCTGCCTGTACCATATTAATGGCGACGATTGCTTCTGATTGGGAGGCGGCGGCAAATCCATGCAGCGCCTGCATAAAAAAGCTTTGAAGAGGCTGCTCACGAAGAATATGATACTGAAATTTTACCGTTAGATGGCAAACGGATTGCTCGGGTTTGCTGTCACAGCCCAAAAACTTTCTGGTATCTGGCAGTAACTGGTCGCTGACTTTTACTGTATTTGAGATTTCCTGAACAAAGGCTGGATCATCAAGAAGAAGCTTTCTCGCTTTTTCAAAGCCTTGTGCCAGATCAGGTTTTTCTGAGACAACTGTGGATTTGGCATAATCGGGCATCATCATGATTTCCATATATTCTTCCTGCTGCTCGCTGGCGCGCTGCATGACTTCTGCAAGAAGCGGGATGTGATTGTCCATGATCAGATTAGTGAATTTGAAAAAGGTGGCAAAAAAATGATCATGCCCGGATTCCTTACCCGCAATAAAATCCTTCATTGACCAGGCTCGGACAAGCTTGTCGTACAATTCAGGATTGCTCAGTATTTGATTACTTTTTATTCCGTTACAGGCTTCACTGATTTTATTGATACCAAATGACTGCGGATTCAAACAATAATCCTGCTTGGCTGCCAGTTCAATCATAGTTTCAGGGTAGGCGCCACCTGCTAGATGATAATGCAGTTCCCCGCCCTTGGGCATTTCTTTAAGAAACGCGTATAAAGCATTAGGATCTTGCCGGATCTCATTAAAATGCTGCTCAACACTGGATTGAACAGACGAAGTAAACGCCAGTAAAAACGCATAACCAAACAATTTTTGCATACCAAAGCCCATACTGGCTTCAGCTGTTGGAACTAATTGATACTGCGAAGCCAAAATACATTAAAAGAGAATGAGTATACTGGTTGTTTGCTAAAGTCTCCATTATTTTCCAAGAGGATTGGGGCTAAGACTAATAAGCATTTCATTTTTGACTATAATTTAAGCATTCAGACTATTAAAGTGTTTTTCTCATGTCCTCAGATGCTGACAGAACCCCAAGAATAAGTGAACTATTTGCTGCGTGCAAAGCAGTTATCAGCAGTCCTGCGCCTGATTTTCCTGCATTAACCAATAAAATTAAAGAAATATTGGATTCAGCAAACTATCAGGACCAAAAGGCCGCCCCCGAGCTAAGGGCTATTCCCTGGAACAGTCTGGTTAAAGATTTGCATGAGCTGCGCGGCCTCAGAAACAAGAATGCCCTGACATCGGAAGATAAAATTCGTGCTTCGTTTTTAGAGAGCCGTATTAACCAGATGGCTTTACCTGCTTTTTCGGAATTACAGCGCTCTATGGAGGTTGCGGATCTATGGAATACAGAGGTTAAATCGTTTTTGGCTCTTGCAGATGTAATACTTCCAGCGGAACCTATTGCCAAAGTAGCAGTAGTACCAGCAGCTGTTGAAACTGCACCTGCGCTGCCCTTATTTATGACGATTCGTAATGCTCGAACCGCCTTGAATGAGCGGCTGAAAACCAGTTTGAGTGCGCCAATTAGTGAACAGCTTACCCCTAATGAAGAGGGCGTTCCCTATACTGATCTTGACAAGGATCCTCCACAGGTTGCATCCATAAAAAAACTGATTAATAGTTTATATTATGCTGAGAACGCGGCCAAGGCCGAAATATGGCAGAAGATTGATTCTTCAAGTAAATTGGGAATGGTGCATAGTGTTTTAAGCAATCAGATACAGATTGCCCATGATCTGTATAATGTATACAAGGCTCTCGATAGTTTTAATGAAGCGGCACCCGAGATCAGGGAATTATTGCGGGAAAATATGGATCTTATCCAGCCCGTATACAACAATCTCGCTTCTGCGGTGCAAGCCTTAGGTTTACAAGAAAAATATGAGCATCTGGATTTGGCCGGCGGCGCCGGGCTTCTGCTGGGAGAAGGTGTCAATGCACTGCAGGAAGGCGATAAAACTACACTACAAGGGAATGTGCTAAGCGGATTATTGAATCAATTGCCGCGGTTGCTAAATTCTGCGGCAACTGCGATAAATCCCGATACCAGGCAAAGTCCTGAAGCCTTACAGACATCCGCAAAAAAACAGCAGGCAATAGGTCAATTGATTGATGCGGTATTCAGTGATAAGCATACGCTGAGCGCTCTGCCTTCTGCCAGAAAAGCCATAAAAGGTCTTAAAGAGATCAATGAGCGGCTTGTGGCCGAAGGAAATAACCTTTCTGAGGAAACAATAAAAGCTTATATCAAGTGGGGCAATGAAGGATTAACGGCTTTGATTACTTTGGCTGACGATTTTGAACGTCGAAATTATTTAAAACCGGGTACTCTTTCTGATCCAATTGTTGAACAGGCAACCGTTCTACGGGATGCCATTGAAGCACGCATAGCTCAATCAGAAGCCGTTAAAAAGCTTCCTGATGCGAATGCGGCTGATGTGCTCAGAGTGGCTAAAGTAGGCTCGGCCAAATCATTCATAGCGCAAAGCCGTATTCATGCTTTAGATGAATCGAGAGTAGCGTCTTATACCGAAATACAGGAGCTGGAGTTTAAAGCTTCCCAGGCAAAAGAGTTTTTTGACCTGCTTAATCAATATGCCGGAAAAAATCTGGCGGATATCAGCTTAGAGGATAAGCAGCGATTAAAGCAGTCTTATCAGGTGATTCAATCGGCAGTTGCAACCTTTAATGTTGAGCTGGATAAGCAAATTGTATCCGCTCTTAATGCTACAGAAGCACCGCCGGCCGCAGGCCGGTTCGCTGGCTTCTGGAAAGGGGTTGAGAAACTGAAAAAAGCGGATATTAGTGGTTTGATGAATGATATCGGCGGTTACTGGCACGGAGAAGTGAATCTGGTTGGTGGATTAAGACAAAAGATTTTGAAATATTATGATGATAAACAAAATGCTGAAAATCTTAAGCTGGAAATTATTAATGAAGCAGAGTTTAGTCTCGCGGAAAAATTCAAAGGAAAAATTGTTCCCTATGAGGAGGTTTTGGCCGCAAGAGATCAGAAGGCCTTATTGGCACCCGAGACAACGGCAGCACTAAGTGGGCAGGGCGTTATGGGATTAGATGCTCTTGAACGCGTCGAGCAAATATTGCCCACCATGCTTGATACAATCAAAAAAGCTGTCGACTCTTCAGAAGCAGTTTCTGAGAACGATCTGACTTATCTAAAAAGTGAATATTTAAGACTACAGGCTACTATTTATCATACGAATAAGGAACTGGATGCAAAAATAACCGCAGCGCTTAATTCCGGAGATAAAGCACAGTTAGCAGAAATCAATGCTGACTTACGGCACCCTGATTTTTTCAGAGAGCTGAATACTCGAAAGCTGTTTCTGACTGATCTTTCCAACAAAGAAAGAGAGCCGTTACCTGCTGTCGATAAATTATCTCCAGTTCAGGTTTCTTCAATTAATAATTTACGAGGTAATTTCGCTGCGATTCAGGAGATGGAGTTATCTACATCAATTGGCAAGCTGAGTGAGTATGTCAGAACTACCCGTATTAATAATTTATCGACACAGGTCAATGACCGAATACAGATGCCGCCCCATGCGGAGGATCCAGCGGATCCCAAAGTGGTGAAGCAAATAAAGGATCTGGAAAATAATTTATATAATTTGCAAAAAGCGCTGGCGGCTTTTGAACAAATGAACAATGACGATTCACTGGTTACCAAATTAACTGTTTTAAAAGATGTGCTCATGCAGTTAAAAGCATCCTGGAATACCCTGAACAGCATGACCCCTGAACTAAAAGAGCAATATGCCTCAGTTGCCAAAGTATTAACGTCTTATAGCTCTGTAGTAAGTCCAGCACAGGTGCAAAGTCAGAGCGCACAAGAGCTCCAGGCGGCCAGATCAAACATTCAGAAGGGAGTTGACGGCCTGTTTGCTGCTTCTGCCTATGTTGCAGACAAACAGCAGCAGCTAGCCGATTATTTTGGTCTTGAAGTGGATAAGGGACGTAAATTTAAGGGATATACGCGTGAGCAACTAGCCAATCCCGAGACAATGAAAAAAGAAGCGGATAAGATTTTACGTGGTCTTGAAAAGCTTTCGGAAGGGTCGCAGGTAGGTGGATTATGGAAGTCAAAAGGCTTATTGGCTCAACTTAAACGCTTCGGTGAGCAGATGGGAGAACTTGGCGCTACCGTTGGTGATATTGCCACTGCAAAAGCAGGCACCTTGAAAACACAATTATATCAAGGAGTTTTGGCAGAAATAAGCCGTATGGAAGACGATCTTTATCTGAAACCAGGCACTATGCTTCTGCCTACAATGCAGAAACTGAATGTCTTTTTTGAATCTATGTTAAGCGAGCTGGATCTGCCGTATGAGGATAAATTGGCTATTATACAGCAAGATCAGTTTATGACGATTTTAAAGGCAGAAACGGCTAGCCGCATGGCCCAGTTAAATGACGATCTGAATAAAGCGTCAAGTCCTCAGGAAAAAACAGATATCGAATTCAAAATGCAGGCACTTTCTAACAAATTGAGCTATCTGAATGAGGTGGGCAACGCTTATTCTGAAGACTATAGTGAGCGCAAAGGAAAAATACTGGATAGCGAGTTTGAAAAATTGCTAAGTAAAGTATACATTCCGGCGATCGTACAGTCTGGAAAAGGTTTGAATGAACCATTTAAAACTCAATATATCAATGAATTGCGCACTTACTATAAGAATAACCGGGATAAATTAATCAGTGAAGGGCAAGCTGACAGCCTGTCAATGGACGATTTGAAAATGGGGCTTGATAATATTCAGACCAATCAATACAAAGCTTACCGGTTTGTCGACAATGTAACCCATATCATCAATGATCACATGAGCAAAATCAAACCCGGAGAAAATAAAGATTTGTCTGAGTTTGGCGAAAAACTTGTAGATAAATTTCGCGATCCTGCTGTGCCTATCAATATGCGTTATAACGAGGCTAAAAATCTGGAGAATAATTCGCAGTTTAAGGAAATTGCTGCCAAAAGCAGTAAAGGTTTGGGTCTGCTTTATGCGCTGAAGAGCTTTTTTAGAAGTGTCTCCTATGTGTTAAGTCAGTCCATCATGCACAAAATGTCAATGAGGGAGTCTTATCAGGCCTATAAGGAAATACAAAAAATTCAACGTGGGGAAGCTTTGCGGGAGGCTTATTTAAGCTTTAAGGATAATCTGGGAACAGAGGATTCTACTAAAAAGGACAGTCTTGATGACGTAGATAATCCTGCTCAGGAAAGAGAGAAAGATATTGAAAAAACAGATAAATTTCGCGATGCACTAAACCATATGCGACCTCAGTCAGTGGAACCCGCGGTAGAGGCCGCCAATAATGCCCCTGCCGAAGAAGATAATAGCTCTGCCGAAATTGCGCGTCCCGGTTGAAAATATTACTTCTTGATATGCTTTTTGCATATCAAGATGTTTATTTCAGTTAGCACAAGCTTTGGGGTTTTTTTGCATCGATACGTTCCTGTCTGGCCTCAATGATTTCCTGGTGGTTTATGATTCGATTATCATCATTCAAATTACACTGCTCTTCAATATAATCCATACGGACTGCAAGACTTCCTTTAGGATTAAACTCTTCTTTGATTTCTTTTTTCAATGTCTGCTGGAGTGCGCTAAGCAATGCCGGAACATTCTCCTCACCGGTATAATTCTTTAAAAAGTTATTAATAATTTCGGTGTGGCCACGCCGCGGGTGCGCAAAAAAATGCCCCGCCCGTTGCCATCTGCTCGCGGTATCCGAGGTTCTCAGTGCATAGTCTTCAAGGATAGTCCTCGCTGCCAGATAATTCCTTTTCTCCATGGATAAATGCGGGAGTGTTTGCCTGGTCCACATCGCATGGTATGACTTTGGATAATTATGTCGGTTCAGAGATACATTCTGCGGCGCAGGAGAAGGTTGAGCTGGCGATTGCTGGGGTGGAGAGGGAAACTCGAGTTCAATATTTAAATTCAGGCGTGGTGTTCTTGCGTTTTCAACCGCTGGAGCTGTGTGACTTAGAGTGGCCGGTTGCGATAACTGTACCTGGGGTGTCGGCCTGTTGCTCGCATAGAAATCGAGTTGTGTTATAAAATTCTCTATTTCTTTATCTTTAGGATTCGCACCGAAAGGGTTTATAGGATTGGGCGGAAGGTTAAGCACATGAATTAATCTTGCCGCAAAAGTACCTCGAAGGCTGTTCAGAACCTCCTCATTGTCGGATGTTTGGGGAAAGTCAAACAGACCCGAGGAAGGATGAGTTCCTACTAAAATCAATCGTGTATCCGGGCGCATCTGTTGGAGATAAGTGTTAATATTTGCTTTTAATTCTTCAATATTATTTTGGTCACTGGATAGGTTAACGACATAAATGAGCACATCCGCGCTCTTCTCATCTTTACCCACATGCATCCTGGCTCGCGCGGGTTCGGCTGTGGCATTTACCAGATTCAAAAAAGGGGCATGATCCTGACTCAGTATATTTGCCTGAAGAGCAGAGGGATTGTTCCGATGTCGTCTTAACTCGCCTTCAGTAGGTTCTCTGAGAGGTTTTCGGATTCTAACAACAGAAGAGTTTTCTGTGTTAGTTTCCCCTTGCGCTGTCCTGGATTTTCGAATGGTAGGTTCCAGGAACTCAGACCATGCACTATTTGCATCTCCTACAACTAACGCTTTTAACGAAGAATTATCCCGCTTTGCTCTAGCCATTATATTGCTCATTAGTTATTTATATTGGTCTAATTATAGTCAGAAATGGTTAAGGTTTTATTAAGGGATATACTTTAGGCCCCATTGCCATTGAGTTAAGTAGGGGTGTACCACTCCGAAC
Source organism: Legionella quinlivanii (assembly GCF_900461555.1). Lineage (NCBI taxonomy): Bacteria > Pseudomonadati > Pseudomonadota > Gammaproteobacteria > Legionellales > Legionellaceae > Legionella > Legionella quinlivanii. Next base: position 593,952 of record NZ_UGOX01000001.1, read on the forward strand.
TCAATGTTAGGCAAAGGGGCCTAATGACACTTACTTAAGGCTTTAACTCCTACTGCTACGTCCCTCGGCTTGTTCCTGAGAGATGGTCGCAAATTTTATATAACCGATTGATTTATAATTATAATGTTAAATCCCTATGTACCCCGCTTTATGCCTGAGGGCTCCCCTCATAAATAAGGATATTAAAAAGTGGCAGTGCATGAAGATATATGATCAAATAGTTTTGCGAACAATTTTGATTAGGATATCTCATGCACATAAAGCGATTTTTACACAATTTGCTATCAAGTACTATCCATGGAAAACGATTTAATACGCTTAATTTATTTATCAATGCCTTACTCAGGGAAAAAAAGCTGTCGTTAACTCAGTTGGGGCGAGCATTAAAAAATAAGGCTCAAGAAAAGAATAATATTAAACGCTGTGATCGTTTTTTAGGGAATAAAAACCTGCATGGAGAGCGATTCTCGATATACCAAAAAACAGCCCATAGGTTAATTGGAACAAATAGTCGTCCTATTATCCTGGTAGATTGGAGCCATGTTCCTAATACAACGCATTATTTGCTTAGAGCCTCATTAGTCGCTAAAGGCCGTGCGTTATCAGTCTATGAAGAGGTATTTCCTCGCCAATATGAAAATAGTGACAAAGCGCATCACTTATTTTTACAGAATTTAAAGCAAGTTCTGCCTGAGACAAGTCTCCCGATATTAGTTACGGATGCTGGTTTTTATAATTCATGGTTTCGGTTGGTGTTAAAACAAGGTTGGGACTATGTTGGCCGTATTCGGGGTAATATATGTTATCGATTGGATACCCATACTTACTGGGAATATTATTGTGATTCAAAGGAAAAGGCGACCGAACAAGGGCAATCTCTGGGGTGGGGCATTGTCTCTAAAACAGACCCAATAGAAACATTTCTTTATTTAATAAAGCTATCCGGAAAAAAACGTACACGTTTTAATAAGTACAAAAAGAAAGCGCAAAGCAAGAAAGACAAGGTGTATTCAAAATCAGCCAATGAACCTTGGCTTTTAGCAAGTTCATTAAACAATACAGAAACATCGTTTAACCCTTTTTCAATCTATTTCAAACGCATGCAAATAGAGCAGAATTTTCGAGATTTAAAGTCATCTCAATATGGCTTTAGCTTTGAACATGCTTACTCAAAATCAATAGAGCGAATTCAAGTGTTACTAATGATTGCTATGTTGGCTACTTTAATTGCTTATTTAACCGGCTTCGTTGCTGAAAACAAGCGATGGCATCTCTCTTTTCAAGCCAACACATCCCAAAAAAAACGAGTGCTTTCTTTGTTCTATCTCGGCTGTCGAATCATACAAAGGAAATTTAAATATAGAATTGATTATGATAAAGCCGTCGAGGCCCTGCAAATAGAGATACTCGTTGCAGGGAGAGAATTATGAGGGGATCCCTCAGGCTTTATGCGGGGTATCCAGGCAATGCGTCTGATTGGCAAAAGCATTTTAATATTCACTACCATTGTTATGGATACCCCGCATAAAGCGGGGTACGTAGGCTCTTATAAGGGGTATGTGGGCTCTTACAGGGGGCATGTGGGCTCTTACAGGGGGCTCTTATAGAATGGTTAAATTGTGTGACCATCTCTCAGGAACAAGCCAAGGGACGTGGAGAGAGAGGATTAAAGCCTTAAGGCAGCGCCATTCTGCGGGTTATACGCAGAATCCAGTGGTGTTATTCGAATCGTGGATCCCGCGAACTGGTCGCGGGACGTAGAAGGAGAGGCTTTTGATTTAGTTACGGGCAACAGCCAGACCTTTGAGAATAGTCAAGGCAGCATACAGTTGATAGTCCTCATGCAGAAGCGTTTTATCATCCTTGTTAGAGTGTTCGACGCTTTTGGTTTGTTCGCTGGTGTTTGCCAGATGGCCGCTTAAATCAGCTTCTGAAAAGCCGGTGAAATTGGCTTTATTATCGTCTTTTGCCACAGTGACTTCATCGATGACGATATCAGGAGTAATACCCTTGGCCTGAATAGACACACCGGATGGCGTATAATAAAGGGCCGTTGTCAGTTTGATTCCCCGTTTATCGTCAAGCGGCAGGATAGTCTGTACAGAGCCTTTACCGAAGCTTTGTGTGCCGACAATAATTGCCCGTTTGTTGTCTTTAAGAGCCCCGGCAACAATCTCGGAAGCTGAAGCTGAGCCATTATTGATTAGAACGATCATTGGAGCGTTATTCAAAATATCTCCTGGATTGGCCAGTGCCGTGAATTTTGAACCGGGTAAGCGCCCTTGTGTGTAGACAATCATTTCCTGCTTGCCATCTTTCGAGGTATCCAGAAACGCATCGGATACCTGAATCGCTGAATCCAGCAATCCTCCTGGATTATTTCTAAGATCAAGAATCAGGCCTTTCAGATTGCCGCCAGCCTGTTGTTTCAGTTGAGCGATGGCTTTTTCCATATCGTCACCGGTCATTGCCTGAAACTGGGTCAGGCGTATATAACCGTAATTGTCATCAAGGAGCTTGCTTTTCACGCTTTTGATAAGAATCTTCTCACGAACCAGAGAGAATACCAGTGGTTTGCTTTCACCTTTTCTCAGAATGGTCAAATCGATAGTCGTACCCGCTTTTCCGCGCATTAAATCAACGGCTTCCTGCAGAGTGATGCCCTGAACGGATTGGTTGCCCAGTTTGATTATATAATCACCGGCTTTGATACCCGCACGATAGGCTGGTGTATCAACCAGAGGAGTGACTACTTTCACCACTCCTTCTTCCATGGTGACTTCAATACCCAGACCGCCAAATTCACCGCTTGTTGAAGTTTGCAAATCTTTAAATGCATCTTCATCAAGATAAGTGGAATGTGGATCCAGACCGCTTAGCATGCCTTTAATGGCATTATCAAACAGCTCTTTATCGTCAGTCGGTTTCACATAATATTTTTTAATCTGGCTTAAGGCATTTGAGAAGCGTTGGACATCCTCCAATGGAATTTTTTTATTCCCCTCTGAATTGGTGTTTGTCGCTGTTGCCGAGGCATCAGTTGCATAGAGTTGAGCTGGAAACAAAAACGCAGTTGTTAATACTGTCGCCAGAGCACCAGAGTAAAACCGTTTGTTGCGCATAATGTTCTCCTTGGATAGTGTGCCACGCATCATGCGGTCACCTTCCGATGTCAAATTACATGAAGCAATATAAATGCCAGAGAGTCTATTGAGAAGAAAACTTCTATCGGAAATTGCTTTTGCAATGCCGGGGTTCGTCAGCTTCAGGCTATTACTTCGAGCATGATCAACACAGCATACGGGACAGAAACCGAAAAATCCGTTTATCACAACTGCTTTCTTAACGATCACAGAATCACCAAGCTGGATTTGACTACTTCTGGCTGATGTTTATTATTATGTCGATGATTGTCAAATTACACAAATCAAGCTAACCATTCAAGTGGTGGAACAGCTTTGCCACGTTGCCTCACCTCAAAGTATAGACCGTTTTGTTTTATCCCGCCGCTGTGTCCAACGGAGGCAATTTGCTCTCCTTGCTGTACAGTTGCCCCTTTGCGCTTATATAAGGATTGATTGTGCGCATACAGGGTCATAAAGCCCTGTCCATGATCAATAATGATTAATAGCCCATAGCCATTAAGCCAATCGCTAAAGACAATTTTGCCCGAAGAGACGGCATGAACCGGTGTTCCTTCTCCGGCAAAAAATGTCACGCCCTGATTCATCCGTTGAAGAGAACGGCTTTGAATGGGGCGTGGAAGTTTATGCCGCATCTGGTTAAAGCTTTGTTTAGGTAAGGCGACGCTTTTCAAAGCCAGATTCTTTAAAAGATTGGAGAGATTCTCTTTATTATGTTCAAACTCCGCCAGTGTATGCTCTTTGCTCTGGATTTCTTTACTCAGCGATTGGATAACTGCCTTATGATAGTGTTTATCTTCCTGTAACTGGGCCTGATGAATATGAAGCCGCTGTTGTAGCTGGCGCTGTTCAGCCAGTTCATCCTGTAAACTTTTCTGATTGGAGGTTAAATTCTTTTTCGTGTTATCAATCGCATCGATAATATGTTGCCGTGACTGAACGATGTATTGATAATAGGTGAGCAGGCGACTGATAGAATAGGGTTCATCCTGATTGATAATCCATTTAACCGGCTGATAACCTCCTATTTGATAGCGGGTGCGGATATGGTTTGCCAGTTGTTGCTGCTGCTTTATCAGTTGCTGATTCAATTCGCTGATATGCTGTTCCAGGCTTACAATTTTTTGTTTCTTGCTATCGATATCAGTTTGAATGGAGCGCAGCTGTTGAATGGCTTTGTCTATTTGTTTTTCGGTGCCAGCCAGTTCACGATTCAACAGACCGCGGCGATCATTGGCATTTGCCAACACTTGTTTGAGACGATTAATTTGCGTGTCCAGCTGCTTTAATTTGGTTTTGGTCTGTAATACAGAGGAGCTATCAGCCGCATAGCCTGTACCTGCCAGGCAAAGAGCAATGACAAATCCTGAAATATAACACCTGAAATTAGACAGAATGAGCATGATCTTCCACCAGAAGGGCTTGTCCTGTCATTTCATCCGGCTTTGATAAATCAAGCAGAGACAGAATGGTCGGCGCGATATCCACTAAAGTACCCTGGCTGACTTTAAAATGTCTCTGGGTATTACCCACATAAACAAAGGGAACCATTTCACAGGTATGAGCGGTGTGTGCCTGGCTGGTGTTTTCATCATACATTAATTCCGCATTGCCATGATCAGCGGTGATTAGCATGCAGCCGTCTTTTCTTTCCAAAGCCTGCCAAACTTCACTCATACAACGGTCAAGGCACTCAATTGCTTTCTTTGTGGCGTTAAAATCGCCTGTATGGCCCACCATATCGGCATTGGCATAATTGCAAATGATCACATCATAGGCATCGCTGTTAATCGCATCCACCAGGGCATGGGTTAATTGAGGTGCGCTCATCTCCGGTTGCAAGTCATAGGTAGCAACAGGTGGAGAGGGGATGAGTATGCGATCCTCATTGGGGAAAATCTGTTCTGATCCGCCATTAAAAAAGAAGGTGACATGGGCGTATTTTTCCGTTTCCGCAATCCTCAGCTGGTTTAACCGATAATCGGCAAGCACTTTTCCGAGCGTATTCCTTAAAGGAATCGGTGGAAATGCGATTGCGGTGTGTAAGCTTTTTGAGAACTGAGTCATGCTGATAAAGGCAGCCAACTCTGGTTTTCTATGACGAATGAAGCCCTCAAATGAGTCGTTAATGAATGCCTCAGTGAGCTGCCTTGCGCGATCGGCACGAAAATTAAAAAAGAACAGAGCATCCCCATCTTCGATCGCTTTATGTTCTTCAATCAAAGTAGGCGGAATGAATTCATCCGATTTGCCGTCTGCATAGAACTGCTGGATTGCTTCTTTTGCGCTGTCAAAATGGTATTGGCTCTTGCCTTGAGTCAGCATATGATAAACCGGTGCTATCCTTTCCCAGCGCTTATCGCGGTCCATAGCAAAATAACGCCCGCTGATTGAAGCAATATGTGCTGCCGGATAACGCTCAAGCTGTTCTTCCAGAGCTTCGATACTGCTTAAGGCACTTTGTGGCGGAGTGTCACGGCCATCTAAAAACAGATGAAGATACACATTGTAAAATCCAAGCTGATGGCAAATTTTTATAAAGGCAAATAAGTGATTTTGATGACTGTGAACTCCTCCCGGAGATAAAAGTCCCATTACATGCAAGGCGTTGCCACTTTCTTTTAATTGCTGAATAGTAGTCAGAAATAATTCGTTTTGCTCGAATTCTCCGGTTTCTATGGCGTGATTGATACGGGTTAAATCCTGATAAATCAGACGGCCTGCACCAATATGCATATGCCCCACTTCTGAATTGCCCATTTGCTCATCAGGTAAACCAACGACATGTCCAGAGGCGTTTAGCAAGATATGCGGCCGATGTGCCCACCAGTCATCCCATTGAGGAGTGTCTGCTGCGGCGATTGCGTTGTGGTTCTGGTTGCAGCTATAGCCCCAGCCATCAAGAATCATTAATACTAATGGTTTTCTTTGTTGCATGGGGTAACTCCGACAAAATTAGAGAATAAGGAAATCTTCCTGAGCAGGAAAGATTAGATCTCTAAGTATATACTTATCGGACAGGTTTAGGCGAGCATTCGATGTCGATTGCAATGTTTTTTTATTTAAATTAAAAAGGATATTATTTCTATAATAGAGACACTTCTCCTTAAGGATTATTATGAAACAACATTCTCCCGGATTTTTGAAGTTAGTGACAGCGGCAAAGCAACGCATTAAAGAGATTTCTCCGCTCGCTTTGAAAGAAAAAATGGATAGCAATGAATCTTTTCAGCTCATTGATGTACGAGAAACCAATGAATGGGAAACCGGGCATATTCCAGGAGCTGTCCATCTAGGCAAAGGAGTTATTGAGCGCGATATCGAGAAACAAATTTCAGATTTAAAGACTCCAATCGTGGTGTATTGCAGCGGCGGTTTTCGCTGTGCTCTGGTTGCGGATAATCTGCAGGCAATGGGTTATGAGCAGGTGTATTCTCTGGAGAGCGGATCACAGGGTTGGATTGATGCCGGTTTTAATCTGGTCAAATAGTCAGGCTGGGAGTGATAGCGATGAGAATAGCAGTTTGCAGCGATGAGCTTTATCCAGTAAATGATTTTGTAGTTGAAGCGTTGAGAAAGTCAGGACACGAACCGGTGTTATTTGGCGCACTGCGATCGCGTAGCAATGAGTCCTGGATCGTTGCAACTGAGGAAGCAGCTAAAGCAATCAGTTCGGGAGCTTGCCAGGAAGGTATTTTCTTTTGCTGGACAGGCACAGGAACTTCAATCGTCGCTAACAAGATTCCTGGGATCAGAGCCGCCTTATGCACTGATGCTCAAACCGCTGCGGGTTCTCGTTTGTGGAATAATGCCAATGTCCTTGCGTTATCCAATCGATTGCTGACTGACGATTTGGCGAAGGAAATTCTTGCCAGCTGGTTTAATACCCCTCTTAATGAAGAAAGCGAAAAAGCGGCAAGCGAAATTCAGGCTATCGAGTCAAATTACAAAAACACGCCCCCAGGACAAGCCAATCGCTAAAAAAGCGTAAATATTAGTAAATTTACGCTCTCTGTTATTATGGTAATTTTATAATCCGGCCTGATATTCTAGCCGGAGCGAAACTGATGAGAAAACTTCCCCTGGTCCTGGCGATCAGCAGTCTTATTTGCAATCCAGGAGCATTATTTGCAGAGGATGCGCAGAATAAGGAAATCCGCGAGCTGGTCAGCTTTCTGGTTTCCAAAGATCTTCTGGTAAGCAGTAAGGATGGCCAATCGGTTCCACTGAGTTACTATACGGGCAATCAGGAAGATATTGACAAATATTTCGGTGATTATATCTGTAAACCTTCAGATACCTGCAGCGTTGTGGACAGTTTATACAATGATCCCTATGCTATTCTGGGACGCGGCCTGCCGCCTCAGCAAGGCGGCGATCTTGACATGGCACAGGCGCAAGCCCAGCTTGAACGAACGGATATGAAGTATGGTGCGGATATTTACGATGCCGCGACCTGGCAAATCGCCCTGGCATTGGCTGCCAAAAATAATTATCTGGAAGCCGAACAGGCAAAAACATTGATTGGCAATCAGTTGCAAGCGATTATGAACAAGGATAATCGCGCCACTGACAAGCAATTTAAATATGGGTATCAGAACTCAATAAGCGACGCCAGTAAAGCCTTCACTTTTCGGATGATCACGGCTGATTTCCATAATAAAGATCCCTTTTATAAAGGACGCTATCAGGAAGAGCTCAGCTGGGATTACGACTCGGAAGAATTAGCCAAAAATGATCCCGATAAGCATCCTGCACAATTTTTTGAATACGTATCTACCTGGTCAGATTGGAAACCGATTACCGGAGAAAATGCCTGGGCACAATTAATAGGTCCTTTGCAGGCAGAATTACTCCTGAATGACGGTAAAGTAGCCGCCAATTCTCCCGCCTTAATCAATGCAATGAATAGTCTCAGTGCATTTTCTGCGATGCAGGCTGGAATTGGTGCCTTTTACTACGCGCCGGGCGGTTCACAAGGAAACCAGGGACCGATACCGCAAGGGGAAATTTCAGTTGAAAATAATTTTTCAGCGCTTGGCGGCCTGCAGATTTTAAAGAAAGTGCTGCAAAACAGCGAGCAAACCCCGCAACTGACTCAGGCTTTGCAGCAAGTTGATGTAATGCTTAATGGTGGAACCACTGTGAATGGTTATAAAACGCTGGGCTTACTAAGCTTCATTTATAATGGGGCCTATGATCAAAAGCATGGCATTTTTTATACGCATGGCACCGCACCGATTCCTTCTTCCCTCTCTGACTGGCAACCCGACACCTCTGACTCGGCGGCTGCGATGGCTATTGATATTAACACCTGGGGAATTGCCTCCTTAGGGCCAGAAACCGTTGACAAATGGTTTGGCGACGGAACGTCTAAGGCTATCTGGAAAAAAATCAAAGCGCAGGGCGGTTATTACCAGCAAGGCGAGCTCTGGGGAGTAGGGTATACCTTGCATAATAATTCCGGGGATAATCCTGAAAATATTATGTCGACCGAATGGACTGCGGGGGCTATTAATATGGTTCAGTCGCTTATTGATTATTATTCTCAAAAGGGTGAAGACATAAGCCCATTGCAGGCTGATCTGACCAGCATGCAGCAGGGAATCAAGCATTTGCGAAACGATCAGTATCTGGCGGCAGGTTTTGACGGCGCAACCCCCAAAGAGAATTTCGTAAGCCTCGATAATCAATCGGGGCAAGCCTACCTTTACGCCAGTAAGCGTTTCGCCATTCCCTTTGGCTGGAATGCCAATACCTTACCGAGCACAACATCCAATGCCTGGGTGATTATGAACTATTTTAATTACAATCCATTTCAGTATGGCGGCAAATTATCGGGTGAGAATTACGATATCCCTGAAAAAGCCGACATTTCAGGTGGAGCTCATGAAGATGGTTTGCCGCAGGCGGTAACCGTTAATTTTAATGCAGGAAATCTCGGGCAAATTACTCAACTAAGCCTAAGTTACAATTCAGACGCTTCACAAGGGAACTGGATAGCAGCTGCAACCGTCAATGGACGCACAGGCACAGCCAATCTTCCCGCGGGAGCAAAGGCTTTGTCCATTGCATTCAATAACAATGGCTGGGCGGGTGCTTGCCAGGTGATTCCAGCTAACATGATTTGTAAAAATGCGGATTGCAGCAGCGTTTACACGATCAATACTCAATGGAGTGCCGATGGCAAGGGGGCTTGCGTTTTGAGTGATTAACGGGCTGGAAATAAAATATTTTTGTCTATCAGATCGTTTAACAGTCTTTCGCAAAGAGGAGTCAGCTCCTCTCTTTGTGGATGATTTTCCAGATCGAGTGTGCTGCTGGCTGAGGTTTTGCTCTCTGTCATATGATTTAGCAAATGATAAACAAAGGCGCTGATTTTCATAAATTCCACTTTGTCATTGGCGTCTCTCCAAATAATCAGAAAAGAGTCCTCGGGTTGCTGCGGTAGATAATTCTGGCTGATTTGTTCAACCGGGTAGTGGTAATGCCGCATGGCGGCGGTCGAGCTAAATCGAAAAACACTCCTCAGTGGCGGTACTTTTATAACAGGTATCTGTTCTTCCACAGCCAGTTCAATCACCAGCTCCATCCATTCATAATGGGCCAGGTCAGCCAGAAAAGGAGGGTGCCTGGAGAGATTTGCGCTTTCCTGAAGAAAGCGCACAAATTCCCCTGGAATTTGATAAAACAAAGGTGTGGAAACTGGGTGTTTTTGAATGAAATCGCGAATTAGCTCTTCCCAAAGTGAAACCGAAAGAATGGATTTTAATACAGGGAAACAGGGCTTAATCAAATCATTAAAGCTTGAAAATACCAGGTTGTGGTAGAGATTTATTCTCGAAGTGTCGGCTAATTGTTCTGACTGGCGTAAAGAGCTGGTAAATGTCGTTTGCAGGATTTTTATTGAATTGCTCATATATTGCTCTGCAATTGCTGGATTGCTCTGGTTTCACGCATCAATTCAGACCATTCCGGGATATTTTGATCGCGTTCCAGCAAGGTGGGTATGAGGCCTTTCTGCTGATACAGGAACTGTAAAAGCTCTAAGACTTGCGGGCAAACCGGGCTGCCGTGCGTGTCGAGAATTAAATCATTATCAATAGACTCATGACCTGCCACATGAACAAGTTGAATTTTATGGGCAGGCAGCTTGATGATGAACTCTTTTGCCTGATATTGATGGTTGATGCTATTTACATAAAGGTTGTTGATATCCAGCAATAGGTCGCAATCCGCCTCCGCAAGCACCGCATTAATGAAGTCTATTTCTGTCATCTCTTGCGCAGGGCAGTAGTAATAGCTCGAGTTTTCAAAGGCAATGCGCATGCTCAGATAATCCTGAACAAAGCGAATTCTGGCACTCACATGCTTTACTGCTTCCTCAGTAAAAGGCAAGGGCAATAGTTCATACAGATAACCCTGCTCATCACTGCAATAACTCAGGTGCTCGGTATATTGCTGAATGCCGTACTGTTTAAAGAACAACATCAGCTGATCGAGGAACTGAGTATTGATAGGGCTTATGCCGCCAATAGAGAGTCCTAAACCATGTGCGCTTAGCGGAAATCGTTCCCTGACGGCGCTAAGTGCACGGGCCCGCCATCCGCCAATTCCCAGCCAGTTTTCGGGAGCAAGCTCAAGGAAATTAAAGGCGATATCTGAGGTATGAATCAATTCCTTTAAAAAGCCGGTTCTTAATCCCAGCCCCGTACCGGCTATTGGTTTTGAAACGCTTGGCATAAATCTTCAGCAAATAATTAGTTGGAAGAACCGCATTTACCCGCTCCGCATTTGCCAGCAGCGCATTTACCTTCTCCTTTTTTATCGTCTTTTCCATCATCGGTTTGAGTTTGGGTACTGGTGTCGCTGCCGGGTGTTGATGAATCAGCAACCAAAGTGTTTTTATAACCCTGAGGCAATGAAGTAGTCTGGAAAGCATCTGCAAGCGATACGGTTGACGTCAGACCAAGGCCTGTGCCCAAAAGGACGGCTATTGTTTTATTCATTAATGAAGCTCCGTTGTTTTTTGTGCTCGTCAGTTTATAAAAGGACACTTAATTTTACCAGCCTTCACTCCACTTCATTTTTCATGGTGTGCCGTATGCTTTACTGTCATACGCATGCCTTTTCTTAAGCTGTCATCATATTTACCAAAGGGCTTAATATTTTTTAATAAAGCAGTTAGACTATCGGCCATTGTAACTCTTGTTTCTGCGATATTAAGGTGTAAGCTTGAATACTAAGGTACCTCAACATATAGCTATCGTGATGGACGGCAATGGGCGATGGGCGCAGCAACGCGGTATGCATCGTGTTGAAGGGCACCGTGCTGGAGTAGATAGCGTCAAAACAGTAATTAAATGCTGTCTTGAAAAAGGCGTTTCGGTTTTAAGCCTGTTTGCTTTTAGCAGTGAGAACTGGTCACGTCCAGAGCCAGAGATTGAATTTCTGATGCAATTATTTATGAATGCCCTTAATAAAGAAGTCAATGAATTGCATCAGAACGGGATTCGTCTCTGTTTTTTAGGCGACAGGGAATATTTGTCTGCCGCCTTATGCGAAGAGATGAAAAAAGCGGAAGAGCTAACCGTTAACAATGGCAAATTGCTCCTGAATATCGCTGTTAATTATGGTGGGCGCTGGGATGTTGTTCAGGCTGTACAATCAATAGCAAAAGATGTTTCCTGCGGAAAAATTAAACTGGAAGCTATTAATGAAGTTCTGGTCGCCGACTATCTGAATACCCGCAAAATTCCTGATCCTGACTTATTTATAAGAACTAGCGGCGAGCATCGAATCAGTAATTTTTTTCTTTGGCAAATTGCCTATACAGAACTCTATTTTGCACCTGTTTCCTGGCCTGAATTTTCCAGCGCCGAATTTGAAAAAGCAATTGAGAGCTTTAGCCAAAGGCAAAGACGCTACGGTAAAACCTCAGAGCAAATCAGAGGGAGTGTCTAATGTTTGTACAGCGCTTATTAACCATACTGGTAATGGCTCCTCTGGTTTTACTGGGCATGTATTATGCGAATTACTGGTTTTTCGCTGCGGTTATTTTCTTGCTGGTACTGGCCTGCGGATTAGAATGGCTGCAATTGGTACCAATTACCCGGCTTCCTTTGAAACTGGTATTTATGGCCAGTTTAATTGCGGCTTCCATTCTATGTTATTTTTTTTATGAAATTTGGCTTATTCCCGGGTTATTGGCCTGGCTGCTGGTTATTGCTGCCTTGGTCGGATTTCCTCAATCGCAGGCTTATTGGGGAAAGCCGGGCATCATCGCATTTTCAGCTATACTATTATTACCTTTGTTTGGCCAAAGCATGATTAATGTGTTTGCTCTCCCTCAGGGAAAAGCACTGGTCGTTTATCTTCTCCTGCTGATCTGGGGGGCGGATATCGGCGCTTACATGGCCGGAAAGCAATGGGGACGACATAAATTAATTCCTGCAGTAAGTCCCGGTAAATCCTACGAGGGGCTTTGCGGAGGATTGGGTTTGGCTCTGGCAGTTGCAGTAGCAGGTTACTCTTATTTTAAACCAGATAGTGCAATCAGATGGTTTCTTATGGCACTGTCCGTTATTCTGATTTCGCTGGTTGGCGATTTGATTATCAGTATGTTTAAAAGACGTGTGCAGATTAAGGATACCGGCCACTTAATACCAGGACATGGCGGTATTTTAGATCGCCTGGACAGTATGATTGCCGCAGCGCCATTTTTTTACGGTTGGTTCTGGATGTCTGGATAATGCCATGATATTAACGCTGCTTTATTTTTTTCTCGCCCTTTTTCTGCTGATAACCATTCACGAATTTGGTCATTTCTGGGTTGCCCGTTTGTGCGGGGTCAAGGTATTGCGTTTTTCTTTCGGTTTTGGAAAAGTGATTGCCAGATGGCATGATCGAAAGGGTACGGAATACGCCTGGTCGCTCCTTCCTCTGGGGGGCTATGTCAAAATGCTCGATGAAAGTGAAGGCGAGGTATCTCCGGAAGAAAAACATCTGGCGTTCAATAATAAGCCGGTTTGGCAGCGTATCGCCATCGTCGTTGCCGGCCCCGCTTTTAATTTACTATTTGCATTTATCTGTCTGTGGCTTGTTTTAATCATCGGAATTAAATCGCTTGCTCCGATGATTGATGAAATTAAACCGGGAACTCCTGCTGCTCATGCCGGTCTGGCTGCAAAACAGGAAATTGTGGCTATGGAAGATCGAAAAATCAGCAGCTGGCGAGATTTTCAGTATGCCTTCATGCCCTTGGTGGGAAGTGATGAGAAAGTATCCCTGACTGTAAAGTCAATGGTCAATGGTGAGCATAAAACGCTTTGGCTCTCTCTCAAAAACTGGGAAATCAATCCTAGGAAACCGGACCTGTTAGGCAGTCTTGGTATTGTGCCTTTTATACCCTCGATACCACCGGTAGTCGGTGAGGTGATGAGCGGCTCGCCTGCCGATCAGGCGGGTCTTCAGGTAGGGGATCGCATCGAGATGATGGATAAGCAGAAATTAAACGACTGGTTGTTCCTGGTGGATTTCGTAAAAGAACATCCTGACCAGGTGATGCATTTATCAGTTTTAAGAAATGGAAAACTGCTGGAAGTTCCTGTGACAATAGGTGCGAAAGAGACTGATGGACAAGTCGACGGATTTTTAGGGGTTAAATCGGAAAAAGTGAATTGGCCAAGTCAATGGCTGCGTCTGCAAAGAGAGGCTCCTCTTCCTGCTCTGAAAATTGCCATGCAGCAAACGGTTGAACTTACAGGGGCGACTTTTTCACTAATCGGGCGCTTTGTAACTGGACAGCTGGGATTAGATACGTTAAGTGGTCCGGTAGGAATCGCCCAGGGTGCAGGCGAGTCAGGTCGAAGCGGCATTGCCTATTACCTTTCTTTCCTGGCATTGGTCAGTATAAGCCTTGGAGTATTGAATCTTTTGCCAGTTCCTATGCTCGATGGGGGGCATTTGCTGTTTTATTTGATCGAACTGATTAGACGAAAACCATTGTCAGACGAATTTAGAACAATAGGCTTATATATCGGTTTAGCCTTTTTGGTAACATTAATGTTTTTAGCTTTAACTAATGATCTCTCCCGCCTGACAGGTTAAAATAGGCCCCTGTTTATGACAAGATCTTATGAGTTGCAGCTCCTGCGGATAACAAGCAATCCTTGACAGGATAGATCAGTTCCGATAAAAGGGTGCAATTGTTTTTCTCCAAGCCTGCCGATAAAAAAAGATTGGTCGGCAAAATTTTAAGCAGTACTGGACGTAGAATAATAATGAATAAAGTCAGTAAAAAATTAGTATTAGGTGTTTGTTGTTCCGCGATGCTTACGCTTTCGATACAACTGCATGCGGCCGGTGGATTTATCGTAAGAGATATTAAGGTTGTTGGTTTACAACGCGTGAGTGTGGGGACAGTACTCAATTATTTACCAGTACAGGTGGGTGAAGAAGTGGATGCTTCTTCTACTGGAGAAATTATTCGCGCTTTATACGATACCGGCTTCTTTCAATCAGTATCACTGGAGCGTCAGGGAAATACCCTGATTGTCAATGTAGTGGAGCGTGCTACTATCGGTTCGATTACCGTGACTGGTAACTCCGAAATTCCCAGCGATAAAATGAAAGAACTGCTTAAGCAAATGGGATTGGCAAAGGGCAGAGTATTTCAACGTTCTTCATTAGAGCGCTTGGAAAAAGAATTAAAACAGGCTTATAACGGCCGCGGCAGATATAATGCCCGTATTGAATCCCAGGTTACCCAGCTGACTGAAAACCGCGTGGCCATCAACGTCACGGTTTCTGAAGGACGGGTATCCCGTATTAAAGAAATTCGCTTTATTGGCAATCATGACTTTTCAGATAATGAATTACTATCTGAAATGTCGCTGTCCACCAGTAATCTCTTTACTTACTTTAGTAAAAAAGATCAGTACTCTAAAGCTGCGATGGATGCGTCGCTTGAGTCTATCCGCTCCTTTTATCTGGATAGAGGATATCTGAAGTTTAATGTGGTCTCTTCCCAGGTATTGCTATCGCCTGATAAAAAAGATGTATATATCAATATTCATGTTGAAGAAGGTCCGCAATACCGCTTCGCGGGTTATGCACTGGCGGGTAAAACCATATTGCCGAAAGAGAAAATCGATGCCTTGGTCCAGGTGAAGCAGGGCGATGTGTTTTCACGAAAAAAAGTAACCGAAAGTATTTCAGCCATTGGTCTCGCCCTTGGAGATATAGGCTATGGGTTTCCGGCAATCAATGCCGAGCCGCGCATTGATGAAAATGACAAAACGGTCTTTATTACGTTTGTGATTGAGCCTGGCCGCCATGTGTACGTTCGCCGGATTAATTTCCATGGCAATACCAAAACCGGTGATTACGTATTAAGAAGCGTGATTCGTCAGAACGAAGGCGGCTTGCTTTCTTTGCATAATATTAAAGAATCTGAGCGGCAACTGAGGCTATTAAGTTATTTAAAAGATATCAATATCAAAACAAATCCTGTTCCAGGCACTAACAATCAGGTCGATCTGGATGTGCAGATGGAGGAGGCTCCCTCAGCTGAGGCGACTGCTTCCTTAGGCTATGGTACTAATGGTCCGCAATTTAATGCTTCGGTGAATCAGCATAATTTTATGGGAACTGGCCGTTCACTGGGCTTTTCATTTAATGCAAGTTATTACGGTCAGGATTATAACCTGAGCTACTACAACCCGTTCTATACCAATACCGGTGTAGGGCGTGGAGTCAACATTTACTATCAGACAGTTGATCCCGGCAAACTCGATATTAGCGCCTACACCTCGGATCGTGTAGGAGGGGACGTCAATTATAACGTGTTGCTGAGTGAAAACAGCAGTGTGCAGTTCGGCTATGGTTTCCAGAATTTATTTATTAAATCGGTCGGTACTTCTCAGCAGATCCAGAACTTTGTCAATATCTACGGACGAAGCTTTAATGAGATTCGCCTGACTACGGGATGGAGCCGTAATACCTATGATCAGATGCCTTATCCGACGCGAGGGATGAATCAACAGGCCAGCTTGTTATTTGCATTGCCTGCGACCTCAGATTCTTTGAACTATTACAAAACCTCTTATTCAGCACATATGTATTATCCCTTAATGCATGGCTTTATTTTCTCACTCTTGGGAAATATTGCTTACGGAAACGGGTTTAACAACCAGGGCTTGCCCTTCTTTGAAAACTACTACGCTGGGGGTATTGCTCAACCAGGACAGGTACGCGGCTACCAGACTTATACTCTGGGACCCAGAGACAGCGTCGGTAATGCGATGGGAGCGAATTTCCTGGTCAATGGCAGTGCAGGTATCGCCTTGCCCTATCCTTTAAGCCGGGACAATATTCGAACAATGGCTTTTGTTGATGCCGGTAATGTGTTTGTTCGTGGAACCCCATTAGCGCTGGCTGGCTGGGGGGATGGTCCAATGCGTTATTCAGCAGGTCTTTCTGTAGAATGGCGTTCACCTTTTGGCCCATTAGCCTTTAGTATTGCGAAACCCTTGAATATGCAGCCTGGTGACGAACAGCAATTCTTCCAGTTCTCACTGACCTCCGGATTTTAGTCAGAGGCAGACCTTTTACAAGCATTCCTGGAAACCGCGACAAGGCATTTACACATCACCCCTACGTACCGCGCTTTATGCGCGGTACGTAGGGAATGCGTCTGATTGGCAAAAGCATTTTAAAACTCACTACCATTGTTATGGATACCCCGCATAAAGCGGGGTACGTAGACTCTTAGGGTAGAGGAGGGGCTTATTTGTCGGTTCAGTCTCAAAGGCTACTTTTGCCCGTGTTTTTAGAAAGATTGTCCCCTCAACAGGCCTAAATTTTTTATCAGAGATATTGATTCCCTTTATCGCAAGTGTTATGAATTTGTGCTAGCATTTGTGGCTTT
The DNA here is from genome assembly GCF_900461555.1 of Legionella quinlivanii. Taxonomy (NCBI): domain Bacteria; kingdom Pseudomonadati; phylum Pseudomonadota; class Gammaproteobacteria; order Legionellales; family Legionellaceae; genus Legionella; species Legionella quinlivanii. The sequence continues at coordinate 611,025 of NZ_UGOX01000001.1, forward strand.
GAAATCAGGAGAAAAACATGAAGCGTGTAAGCGGGTTATTTATTGCATTGTTGTTTAGCTTGGGTATGACTAACGCGTTTGCAGACTGGTCAAAAATTGGTGTGGTTGATTTGCAAAAAATCATGCAAACTTCCAGTCAGATGAAAGCCATTCAGCAAAAACTGGAAAAAGAATTCAAGCCCAGACGTGACAAGCTGGTTGCTATGGAAGAAAGTCTGAAAAAAGACATGGAAAAGTTTAAACGCGACAGCACTGTCATGAGCCAAACCCAGAAAAAAGATATGGAGAAAAAAATTGTTTCTCAACAACAAACTTTTGAAAGGGAAGGTCAGCAATACCAGCAGGAATTAAGTACTGCTCATAATGAAGCTATGGAAGAGTTATACGGCAAAATCCGTAAAGCAATCAGTAAAGTAGCTGAGAATGAAAAGTATGATTTAATTCTGCAAAAAGATGCGACTCCATTTAGCATCGACAAACTGGATATCACTGATCAGGTTCTGAAGCAAATCAACTAATTCGTGAAATCTTTTTATACTTTGGCCTTTCTGGCTGATTACCTGGATGGAGCAATCGTTGGGGATCCCAGCTTGCCCATCCAGGGGTTTTCCTCTCTTCTCAGGGCCAATTCCTCTGAACTTGCATATTATGATCGCCACCTGCCTCTGCAAATGTTGAAAAACACACAGGCGGGCGCTGTGTTATTAGCATCACGCCATGTATCCGATTCTCCTGTCAGCACCATTGCTGTTTCTAATCCCTTGACTGCTGCACAGGCCATACACGCTTTGTTTGCAGAATCAAAGGAAATTCCTTTGGCTGCAATTCATCCTCATGCGGTAATCCATGCGTCTGCGACGCTAGCTGAAAATATTTCTATTGAGGCAAATAGCCGGATTGCTGAGAATGTCAAACTGGGTCAAAATGTCCATATTGGTGCTAATTGTTCGATTGCCTCCGATGTAGTCGTTGGTGAAAATACTCGAATAGCGAATAATGTGAGTTTGGAGCAGGGCGTCATTATTGGATCACATTGCATGATCGATAGTGGAGCCGTGATTGGAGCTGAACCATTTCATGGCTATAAAGTCAAGGGACGATGGTCTGCTTTATCTGCAGCAGGCTCAGTAGTAATCAGCGATGAGGTTACTATTGGAGCCAACACGGTGATCGTTAAAGGGGTAGTCGGAGACACCTGGCTTGGCCGTGGAGTACAAATAGATAATTTGGTTCAAATCGCACATGATGTTAACATAGGCCAGCATACTGCAATTGCTGCCTGTACTGTAATCGGAGCATTTACCCAAATTGGTTCTCATTGTATCCTTGGCGGGGCATGCAGCGTAGCGGCGAATCTTCTTTTGGGAGATGATCTGGTAATAACCGGTATGTCAACGGTGAACAAGTCATTAAGCAAGCCGGGAATTTATTCGTCGGGCACAATGGTTAGTGAGCATCATCGGTGGCGGCGTAATGCGGCACGATTTAAACGTCTTGACGATTATATCTTACGGCTTGTCAGATTAGAAAAAGATCGGTTGAGAGAAGATTGATTCGTTTCAGTTGTTTAGGCAAAAGCGTTTCAATTGAAGGCATTATCAAAGATTGAGAGATATTACATGAGTGAGGCCATAGATATACCAAAAATTCTTGAGCTTATACCGCATCGGTATCCATTTATCCTGGTGGATAGAGTGCATGAGTATAAGTCCTTGGATTATTTGATTGCAATTAAAAACGTTACCATTAATGAACCATTCTTTATGGGACATTTCCCAGGTAATCCCATTATGCCGGGTGTATTAATGTTGGAAGCTTTAGCTCAGGCTAGCGCAATTTTGTCCAACCTTTCACGGCGCCCCAAAGAGGGCCACGAGTTTATCTATTTTTTTGCCGGAATTGATAACGCAAAGTTTAAACAGATAGTGACTCCGGGCGATCAGCTTCGTCTGGAAGTAAAACTTGTAGGGCAAAAACGAGATTTTTGGCGTATGCATGGCGAGGCATTTGTCGGCGACAAACTGGCCTGCTCCGCTGATTTAATGAGTGCAGCGAAGGAAGTGAAAAAGTGATAGATGAAGGTGCAATTATTCACCCCTCGGCCAAATTGGCGAGTGGGGTTTCTGTAGGTCCTGGCAGCATTATTGGAGCCGATGTTGAAATAGGCGAAGGTACATGGATTGGGCCTCATGTGGTAATTCAAGGACCGACTACTATTGGAAAAAACAACAAAATTTTTCAGTTTGCTTCCGTAGGTGACGAGCCGCAGGATATTACTTATAAGGGAGAGCCGACTCGTCTGGAGATTGGTGATGATAATGTAATCCGCGAATACTGTATGATTAGCCGCGGCACTGTGAAAGGAGGCGGCGTAACACGTATTGGCAATGGCAATTTCCTGATGGCCTACTCTCATATTGGCCACGATTGTATGATTGGTAACCAGATTATTATGGTCAATTATGCGGCGCTTTCTGGTCATGTGACTGTTCATGACTATGCCATCATTGGTCCTTATGCAGCTGTTCATCAGTTCTGCCAGGTCGGTGCTTATGCCTTTATCGCAAGGGCAACTTATGTGACCAAAGATGTATTACCATATGTAATGATTGCCGGACATACGACTTCTGCTTGCGGAATTAACACCGTCGGATTGCGTCGACGCGGTTTTTCATCCAATGCGATTGATGGTCTGCGACGGGCGTATAAAATTATTTTCCGGAAAGGATTAACGGTTCAGCAAGCGGTGGCTGAGTTAGAGCAGATGCAGGTTGATTGCCCAGAGGTGATACCAATGATTGATGCTTTAAATGAATCATCGCGAGGTATTGTCAGGTAAGGGAATTATCGTAGGTTGGGCCAATGCGCTGCTTTAAAATATTTACCTACGTCCCTCGGCTTGTCCGAGGGATCCAGAGATCCAATCCTGGCATGAGATTTGGATCCCTCGGGCAAACCCATAGGTATCTACACATCACAGCTACGCCCTGCGGCTTGTCCGCAGGGTCCAGTGTTTCTCTATGAGATTCCTGGATCCCCCGGACAAGCCGAGGGACGTAGAAGCGAGGAGTAGACTCTGTATTAAGAGATGTGTAGATACTTATGGGACAAGCCGAGAAAGGTAAGGGAGTCAGGTTAAGCTTTTAAGGCTGCGTCATTAGGTCAAGGCCAATCTACTTAAATGGATCTTAATAATCAGGTGAACTATGTGGTCAGTCATATTGGTTGCTGCAGGCGGTGGACTAGGCGCTGTTTCGCGTTTGGGAACCAGTCTCCTGGCTTTGAAACTCTGGGGCTCCCGTTTTCCTTATGGCACATTAATAGTTAACAGCTTTGGCTCTTTTCTGGCTGGCTTTTTAATGATTTTGCTGTTAGAGCGATTTGCTGTCAGCGATTACTGGCGCTTATTCTTTATGGTAGGCTTTCTCGGTGGATTCACCACTTTTTCCAGTTTTTCATGGGAAACCTGGATGCTCTATCAGGATAGTCAATATTGGACTGCCTGTTTGAATGTGGTATTGAATAATTTATTAGCTTTAGGATTGGCTTTTCTTGGCATGCATTTGGGACGCTGGCTTGGAGGAATATATTGATGCAGGTTAAAGTCGTGCGTATTTATCTTAGTGAGGATTCTCCCTGGCTGAATGAGATATATAACTATCTTCATGATCAGAAAGTAAAGGGCGCCACTATTTTTCGCGGAGTGAAGGGCTTTGGTCATACAGGCAAACTGCGAGAGGTCAAATTAATGGATATGCATTTTAATTTGCCGATGGTCCTTGAGTTTGTGGACGAACCCGCCATTGTAGATAACGTTTTGAAGTTTTTGGATGGCAAAATCGAGTCGGGCCGTGTTTTACAATGGAATGCTGAATTAACCATCGGTTAGTTCTGGCGTTGGTTATATGATAATTGAGGTGAATTCATGTTGGATATCCAGTTGTTGCGCGAAAATCCCCATCTGATTGCCGAGAAACTGGCAACACGCGGCTTTCGATTTGATACAGAACAATTCCTGAAGCTGGAGGAACAACGCAAATCATTGCAGGTGGCCACGCAGGCTTTACAAAACGAGCGTAATCAACGTTCCAAAATGATTGGGATTGCCAAATCACGCGGCGAAGATATTGAACCGATGCGTGATGCGGTTAACGAACTTGGAAAACAGCTGGAAATAAACAAGCAGGAGTTGGAAGCCGTTCTTAAACAACTGGATGCTTTGTTACTTTCTCTTCCCAATATTCCTCATGAAACAGTTCCCACAGGGAAGGATGAAACAGAGAATAGGGAAGTACGTCGTTGGGGCGAGGTTCCTCGCTTTGATTTTCCAGTTAAATCGCATGACGAGTTAGGTGAGGCGAAAGGCTTGCTCGATTTTTCTCTGGCTGTAAAAATAACTGGCAGCCGCTTTGTAGTGATGAAACAGCAGCTTGCTCGCATGCATCGGGCCTTGATTCAGTTTATGCTGGATATTCACACTCAGGAGCACGGATATAATGAGATTTATGTGCCCTATATTGTCAATGCAGACAGCCTATTGGGAACAGGGCAATTACCCAAATTTGAGAATGACCTGTTCAAGTTAACTGGTGATCAGAATTATTATCTCACCTCAACCGCAGAAATACCGGTCACTAACACCGTACGAGATTGCATTATTCCTCATCAGGACTTACCAATACAGCACGCCTGTCATTCTCCCTGTTTTCGTAGTGAAGCTGGCTCCTACGGCAAAGATACGAAAGGAATGATAAGACAGCATCAATTTGAAAAAGTAGAACTGGTGTGGATAACCAAGCCGGAAGCGTCTTATGAAACGCTCGAAAAACTCACCAGCCATGCCGAAGTAATTTTGCAGCGCCTTGGTTTGCCTTATCGTGTGGTCAGCTTATGTACCGGTGATCTGGGAGCCGGGTCTGCCAAAACCTATGACCTCGAAGTATGGCTGCCTAGTCAGAATACCTATCGAGAAATTTCATCCTGCTCCAACATGGAAGCATTCCAGGCCAGACGAATGAAGGCTCGCTATCGCCATCCTGAAACGCAGGAAACACAGTTGGTTCATACTTTAAATGGCTCTGGTCTGGCGGTTGGCCGTACGCTGGTCGCTATCATGGAAAATTACCAGGATCAAGAAGGAAATATCCATATTCCGGAGGCTTTACAGCCTTACATGGGTGGTTTGAAGCTTATTTAAAATTAGATTATTGAGCGGTTGGGCCAAGGGCCCAACCTATATATGGACCCATTCGTTTTTACAAGCAAAATTATAATCAACAAATAAATAGAAGTAAGATTGCACCTATATATTCGACCTGTTAATGAGTCTATTGACTCTGGCCTCTATGAAAATCAGCGCTTTCTCTCCTATCTACAAAACGACTTTTTATAGTCGGCAGGTTGGTCAGGTTTTGAGAAAGCCGGTTCTTACCTGTTTACATAGTCGATTAATCGCCTTGCTTGGTACTACGTACTCTTTCTATTTCTAATCAGCGCGCGTGTTATCCATAGTTTTATCATGCTAGGAGCCCCTCATTCTTGCGGAGAGCATGATAAGGCTGTGGGTAACACGCGCTACCTTCTACTAATTCATCATTTTTTGCCTGATACGGTTTACATGATTGCAATACCGCCCATGCAATTCGAGCTGTTCTATTCGCTACAGCAGTAGTCACCACATTCGTATGCTTCTTGGAAGATAGAGCAGTGATCCATTCGCTTCGCCAATCTGTTTTTTTACCTGCATGATAAACAACCGCTCTGGCTCCATGAATAAGTAGTTTCTTTAAATCAGCATGGCCTTTTTTGATAATACCTAAAAGCCGATGTTTTTCCCCACTGGACGATTGCTTGGGGACTAATCCTATATGCGCAGCCATCATCCGCCCATTTTTAAATTGGCTTCCATTACCAACTGCCGCATAAAGTGCCAGGGCGCTTATCGGACCAACTCCAGGTATCGTGCGAAGTAAGCGACAATACTCATGCTTATTGCTGATAGTCTCTATTTTCCTATCATAATAGGCTATGCGTTTACTCAACTCTTTAAACTCTTCATAACAATCGCTAATCCCTTCTTTTAATTCTTCACTCAGCTCGTTGCTATTTGCATCAAGAAGTTGGCTAATATGTTTCTTCAAATGAGAAAAACCCTGGGGTATTACTATGCCGTATTCCAGTAGTAAGCCTCTTATCTGATTACTCAAACTTACTCGATTACCTACTAATCGTTCTCGAATACGTAATGTGCTTTGCATATCTTGTTGCTCTAGCGTTTTTACAGTGACAAACTTGGTGCGGGGTCTTGTTCCGCACTCCAATATCCCATCGGTATCCTTGTCATCATTCTTATGATTCCCTACATAGGGCGTGACATGTTGCGGGCTTATTAATTTTACTTCGTGACCCATCGTGCCAAACACTCTGCCCCAGTGATTTGAGCCTCCACACGATTCCATCATGATCGTACAACTTGGCAAGCCTCGCACAAATGACTCCAGTTTGCTTCGACTCAATCTCTTCTTAAAAACCTCCTTATGATGTTTATCTAATCCTTTCAATTGAAAAACATTCTTTGCCAAATCTATTCCTAATAGGGTAATCTCTTTCATGGACCCGTCTCCTTGTTGATTAAGATATCTCGTGGATATCAACTTAATCTTGGCTCATTACGAAGCCGTTTGATAGGAGAATGGGTCCATATCATTACAGGTCATTGCAGAATTTTCTTAATTTAACGGCAGTGAGCATGATTAGGTCATGGTTAAAAAACCTTCAGTTTCGGGCTCAAAAGCGACGTCCATTGCCTGGACAACTTCTGGAAGCTCTGTTTTATTTAACTGACTTATAAACCCTTTTTCAGCCAAGCCTCTGTAACAGTCTTTCACCTTACTGGTATTTTCGGGGTTCCGCTGCTCTTCTGAATTGACGCATCCCTTCTCAACCCCTGGTTTCTGAGCGGCCTTCGGTGTATATCTAACGGTAACTGGTCCATCCACCTCATTATTAAAATCCTTTTTCATAGGATGAATCCCTTTTTGGCCATTGACAAAGCTTTCAATTTCGAATTCATTCAAAATTCTCATGAAAAGCTCATGAATTATCTCGTGAGTGACAATATTTCCACGGCAGCGGCGCCGATTTGCACCAAATGTTAAGTCAGCTTTCAACTCCTTGTGTTTGTCTTTATTCGCTTCCGGATTATACTCCCGCGCATGCTCTCCCCATTCTTTTTCATCAGTGGTCGCAATCCAGGTGGTATAATGCAGCTGATCGCCTTCCTTAACGAAAAATTCTTCGCCCTCAAATTCAATAACGAAATCTTCTTCGGCCTCTCCGGGTTGAGCATAGATAATGGTTATCAGGCGCTCTAACTCTTTCACATAAGTCTGCAAATCGGAAGGCGTCACCCCTTTGGAAAAATATTTCTGGTAAATTTCATCCTGTCCGAATTTAACCAGACCGTGCTCAATAAGGCGTCTGATGTTATCTCCCCCTGCAAAGAGCAAAGCAATTATGATTTGCTTTTTAATATCCCGGCTGGTTCTTTTTACATAGTCGGCGCTTAGATAGGCTGGCTCTTCATCTTCAAGAATTTTGTCAATAAAGGGGTCCAAATGCTTGGCGGCAAGCGCTCGCAGTGACTGAATATTCCCGTAGGGATCCATAATATTCTTGAATGCTTCATGAGACACATTTTCAATTTGCCGGGCCAGTTGATTGATCCAGTTCTCGTCACTCCAGTCCGATTTAGGATAAAAGGATTTGAGAAAAATCTTTAAGGAGAATACCAGAAAATCTAATTCAATTGCTTCATTATTTCCAGAGCGTGCCTTGATCGTTTCAATTAAATCGTCGGTTTCTTTTTTTATTACCTCGAGAAAATTCGTTTGAAACTGATGATTGGGGTGTTTAGGATCTTTAACTCCGCTGAATTGTAAACTGTGCATTTGATCGAGAAAGTCATCGTGAATTTTCTGATCTTCAGTGAGAATTCCCATGCCAATCGCTTCAAGAATTGAGGAAAATGCTCGACCGCGTTTAATGGGAGGCTTCTCGGGGTTGTCTTCGTACCATTTTTTAAACGATTGCGCGCAGGGGAGTTTTTCAATTTCCAAAAGCACGTAGGGATTGCCGATAGCAACGACTCGTTGCACAAGTCTGGGTGGAAAAATGCTCGGAGAAATCACTGGAACATCAAGAATCTTGGTTTGATCTATAGGCAGCTCTCTGAAGCGGTCTTCCAGAAGATGATGAAAGGCATTGAGATCTTTTCCGGCGTTATATTTGAATACCAAAGCGATGGTGTTGGTCAAAGCAGAGGAATAATCCTTTGCTTTCTGAATCACTTTTCCAATCGTTCTGGATAATATATTTCTATTGTCTCTTCTTTTTTCTATCCTTACTTCTTTTGCCATAACTCAACTCCTATCAGGATTTTTACTTTATCTAACCAGTTGAAACCGATATTATCTAGCTATTAAATAGCTTATATAAAAAATTTAAAACAAAATCAGCCCAGGCATTGTATAATATTTACTATAAATAATCAAAAATTAATCAATTGGACAGCTGCTATTTCTTAAGGATAAGTTGATTATGAGTTATGAAAAAATTGATCCAACCATCATTCCTCCTCGCGGAGAGAATCGGCATTATCCCGTAGGCACCGTACTCGGCGAATTTTTTTATGTTGGGGATAAGCCTGGTGGGGTTGAGCCAGGATTTCTGGGTGTCAAAATCAATCCTGCTTTTCGACAAAGAATCAGTGAGGTAATGCCTGCTGTTTTTGATAATAGCATGCCAATGAATCAGTTAAGAGAAACAATTAAAAGACTGGTTGCCGAACCTGCTCATGCAAACTATGGGCAGCTTCTGAATTTTAGTCAGCTAATTGAAAAAGAGGGAAAAACTGGAAACTTAAACAATCCCAGTCAGCAAAAGCTTGATTTATGGTTAATCAAGCAGGACTACAATGATACGCCTAGTGGTAAAGTGTCGCCGCCAAAAGATCGTCTGGAAAAAACCAATGCCATCAAGTCATTGCCTGACTTGGTGAAGACCCCGGCCACAGCCATATACCAAAAAGTCAGGCTTTCTGATCCTGAGGTGGAAAACACCAATGCCGTATTGGAATATTTTGCCAATTCAGTAGCAAAAGCCTATGGCATGCAGGTTCAGGAACAGGAGCTTGCTTTTGGCGAATATTCCAGCGGCAAACCCAAAATCATGACCGCCTGTAAGTGGGAACCTGAGCTTAGGGTATTTGAAGGGAAGCTTCGCGGCAGTGTGAAGAAAGATTTATATCAGGGACATCTGGTTCAATTTGAAAATAAAGAGCCTAAAACCGTCAATGGACGTTTTCTTGCAGATGATAGTGTTAAAGATTTGGGTCAATCCTTGCCGCTGGTTCTTGCCCAGGGAGACCGTGATGTATTAGGTTCTCAGGGGCAAAATAAAGGGCGTGTCGGCGAGCACTTTTTCGGTTTTGATTTTGGGCATGCCTATCGTGAAGATAATCCCATACTGGATAGTTTAAAAGATGATTTTACCTTTATTCAGCCTGCGGATACCAATAAAAAGTTTAAAAATATTTCGGCCTTTTATGATGCGCCCATGAGCGAAAAAATGATGGGAATGTTTTATCTTTACCGTATGGATCCGGATGCCGCCGGTAAAGTGTTTTCTTTGCAGGAGCAACGTAAAATTGAAGAAATGATTCGCGCTTATTCAGCAAAAAATCCGGATTTCGCGATGCGGATAGCCCGCATACAAACGATAGACAAAATTTCTGACAAGGTGAAAACCGAACTTTCAGCAAGATCCAATCAAAATGTGTTATTTGATCAATATGTTCACGAAGTCGAACACGCTTTTGAGCGGGCCAGCACTGCTCATAGAAAGATGTTTCAGATTTTCAAACAAAAGATGTTAATGACTCCCGAGCAGGTGGATGTACTGGATAATCTAAATAAGCTTAGTAATCCAACTTCCATTTTATCCGGTGATGGTCAGGTTGTCTTATCGCATTTACGGATAATGCCAACAAAACAACCTGCACTCAATTGGAAACTTGGTCATAAAGACGGGGAATATTTATTTCACTGCGAACCTGAGAACCGCAGAGAAGAAGCCTATCTGGCATTCACTAAATATCTTTCCCGATTACAGGATAAGTCGCTTGCAGAAATGTTTAAATTAAGTGCCGAAGGAATCAGAGTTCCAGCCGAGCATTTGCCGCAGTTTTGCAAGATGCTGAACGAAACAGCAATTTTCACTTATAAAAAACAGATTGACAGCAAATACCATCCTAAAAGCACCTATATGCCTGATGAGGCAACGAATTATTTCGCGCCCAGTATTCGCGTTTCTGATGATTTGTCCGAGCATTTGCACCAGTCCTCTGACAATCTAAGTCATTCCAGGGAATCTAATCCTGAGGAGTTTGAAGAGGAGATTTTTGAAGCTCAGCAATACAGTAGTAATAACAACAATAATAATAGCGATAATCTTGGCGGAGATATTTTTTCGTTTTCAAATTCTAAGTCTAAGTCAAGTTCATCTTCAAGCTCATCCTCCACTGTGACTCATAACGTTTCTCATGCGGACTGGCATCATGCAAGCCCGCAGCCAAAACATGAGTTAAATCTGTTTCATCCCGATTTGGACCATGAGGTATCCTCAACATTCAAACAACAAATGCAGAACATGATAGGCCTGGAGCAAAAAGCGGTTGAGAAATTGGTGGGAATGGAGCCTAAACCGCGTTCTTTATCCGATGAGGAACAGGAGCATGAGGATGAAAGCGAAGGTGAAAGTGAAAAGGCCAATATTCACCATTAGATTGATTTTCCGCCTTCGCGGGAAGGCGTTGTTGCATTAAAAGAATCGCACAACTAGTTTGTCGTCTTTGCGAACAAAGTTAAGCAATCCAGATCAGAACTTGAACAAAGTAGGGAGCTGGGTTGCTTCGCTAACGCTCGCAAAGACGGTTTTTTGTGCACCCATCTTCATTTGCGCACAATGCCGCGCGGAAAGGACAGAATCTCGTAAAACGACAGAGCCATTTAAACGGACTTCCACAACTGGTTTACAATTAAATAATAAAGGGATGTTTCCCTTCTTATTTGATTGAATCAGGGAGAAAACCATGAGGAAGTCAGGATGGCTTTTAGGCCTTTTTTTCAGCGGATTTGCTTTTCAGGTTCATGCGGCTGTTTTTATTTCTTATAAAGAAATCTGGCATTGCCATGCGCATGATTATACCGACCAGCGTTTCATCGCCCTTTCTTCAAACGAGTGGACTGCCTTGCGCAATGCCAAACTCCTCTGTAAAAGTCAGAGCAAGCAGCCCAATACCTGCACCATTTCACGGGAAGACTGTGATGCAATGGTTAATGGAGTCTCTGTGCGCCCCTTGTGGCAGTGCACGGCGATGGATAGCCTGGCGCATGTCTGGAAAAGCGGTATTTACCGTGTGGCTGATAACGCGATTAATGGTGCTAAGACAAGATGTTACTCGCACAGCGCAGTACCTTCCACCTGCCATGTGAATCATCTGACCTGTAAGAATTTAAATCCCTATTGAGCAGATTTCAGGACTGGAAATCTTTAAAGCTTGCTGTAAGATCAATAGACTAAAAAATTAAGGATAATCAAAATGGATTTTCAGTTGGAAGAAAAAATTGCTCTGGTGACAGGTTCAACCGCTGGTATTGGACTCGCCATCGCGGAAGTGCTTGCCCAGGAAGGTGCGACAGTCATCATCAATGGCCGCTCAGAAGAGCGAGTGCAACAGGCCATTGAGCATATTCATGCCTTACATCCCCATGCCAGCCTGCGGGCTGCTCCTGCTGACCTGAGTACTAAAGCAGGGGTAGAATTGCTGATTCAGGCGCTGCCTTCTGTTGACATACTGATTAATAATGTCGGCATTTACGAAATCAAATCATTCGTGGACATCTCGGATGAGGATTGGCTGCATATATTCGATGTCAATGTTATGAGCGGTGTACGCCTAAGCCGCCATTATTTGCCTCTGATGCTTAAGAAAAATGAAGGCCGCATTATTTTTATATCCAGTGAGTCCGGTTTACAGATTCCCCCTGAAATGATTCATTATGGTATGACCAAAACGGCTCAATTAGCTATTGCGCGTGGCATGGCGGAATTGACCGCCGGAACCAGGGTTACTGTCAACAGTGTCCTTCCTGGCCCTACTCAAAGCGATGGGGTCAATGATTTTTTAAATACGATAAGCAAGCAACAATCTCGAACGGTGCAAGAAATTGAACAGGAATTTTTTAGCACAATGAGACCTTCTTCTCTGCTTAAACGATTCGCCAGTACTCAGGAAGTGGCTGTCATGGTCGCTTTTTTATGCAGTCCTCTGGCTTCGGCGACCAATGGTTCTTCCGTGCATGTTGATGGGGGCATCGTACGTTCCATTGCCTGATATCTGTGGTGAATTGAGTTATATAGAGGCAAGCACGTATTTAACAGTAGCTGAATTGCTGTTATTTTTTCTTAAGAGTCTCGCTAAAAACAGTATTGGAGCTCACCTGGCAGGTGAGCTATTTTGACCCCATCATAGATAATTTTGCAGGATTTTATCTTGTAGTCTGCTGGCAGTTTAAATTGGGTCTATATCTTAATTAAGACGCTCTATTATTAGAATTGAAGAGGGCAGTAGCGTGGCTATTATAGAGAAGGATAATTGCGGCTGTGGTTTTATTGCCAACATCAATGGCAAAGTATCCCATCGCATTGTTGAACTGTCGCTAACTGCTTTACAACGTCTGACTCATAGAGGAGTAGCGGGCGAGGATGGCTTGTCAGCTGATGGCTGCGGATTGCTTATACAGTTACCCAGGCATTTCTTTAGAAAATATGCAGAACAGCAGGGTTGGATTTTAGGCGCTCGATTTGCGGTGGGCATGTGTTTTCTAAACCCTGAGAATGCAGAAGCCCAGAAAGAGCAATTAAACAACGAATTAACTGCTATTGGCTTCTCTGTTGCAGGTTGGAGAGATCTCAGCGTTGACAGTGCGCTTTGCGGAGAGCATGCACGTAGTAACTTTCCCCATTTTGCTCAGGTGATTGTGAATGTGGATGATAAGCAGACCCTTGAACTGACGGAAGCCAGACTGATGCTCGCCCGTCATCGTGCCACTCTAAGTTTAAGCGGGGATCCTTATTTTTATATTTGTTCTCTTTCGACCCAGGTAGTAATTTATAAGGCCCTGGTTTTGCCCAAGTACTTACCCGTATTTTATAAAGATTTAAGCGATAAGTCAGTTAAATCCGCTTTCAGCATTTTTCATCAACGGTTTTCTACCAATACCTTGCCGGCATGGCGCCTGACGCAACCGTTTAGATTTCTGGCCCACAATGGCGAGATTAATACCATTCAGGGTAATCGGCATGCGGTTTTGGCTCGCGCACCGCTGTTGACCAATAAAGACAAGGATTGTCTGGACGAAATAAGGCCGATTATCGACCCCATCGCCTCTGATTCAGCGAGTCTTGATAATATGCTTGAGTTTTTAGTTCGTGGAGGCATGGATCCTTTCCAGGCAATTCGTCTGCTGATTCAACCTGCTTTCAGAAAGAACAGGAACTTCGATTCAGAGCAACAGGCTTTTTTTGAATATTGCTCCTTACAAATGGAACCCTGGGACGGGCCTGCCAGTGTGGTGTTTACCGATGGGCGAGTGGTGTGCTGTGCTTTGGATAGAAATGGTTTTCGCCCTGCGCGTTATTTACAGAGCAAGGATGGCTTGCTGCTCGTCTGTTCTGAAACCGGTGTTATTGATCTGGACGAAGAAAATATCGTTGTTAAAGGCAGAATTGGCCCCGGCGAGCTTCTGGGCGTTGATATGAAAACCCATCAGGTTATGACTACTGCGATAATCGATTCCAGGCTGAGTTCAAAATACCCCTATTTGGACTGGCTGCAACAGCACACCCATCGTCCACCGGCTGATTTACACCATGACTTAAAAGTGTATCGGATAACGGACAAGCAAGCCGCTTTTTATCGCAAACTATACGATATCAGCAATGAGGAAGTGAATGATGTCCTCAAGGCAATGGCGCAAACGGCCAAGGAAGCCACTGCATCAATGGGGGATGATACACCGATCGCATTACTATCCACTCAAAAACGTTCGTTGTTTGATTATTTCAGGCAGCAGTTTGCGCAAGTAACTAACCCGGCAATGGATTCATTACGGGAGTCCGTTATTATGTCGACTGAAATCACCCTCGGACGCCAGGAAAATCTGTTTGACGCAAGTCCGCTGCATGCCAAACGGATCATTTTGAGCTCCCCGGTTCTTTCCAGCGGGGAGTGGGAGTATTTACAGACTCTGACTTCTCGGGGCTTCCCTTTCGTAAAACTGCCATTATCCTATTCGACTCAGGAAAGCCTGCTTGAGGCGATTGAAAGGCTTTGCAAACAGGCATTGGAGGCAGTTAGTCAGGGGGCGGTATTATTGCTATTGTCTGATTCAGACATCGATTTACAGGCTATTCCTCTACATCCTTTGCTGGCAGTGGGAGCTATTCATGAGAGCCTGATTGAGGCAGGAAAACGCTATGACTGTGACTTGCTGGTTGCTTCAGGATGGGTGCGCGACCCCCATCATTTTGCCGCTCTGCTGGCTTATGGCGCAGCCGCTATTTATCCTTATCTGGCTTATTCTTTGATTGCTGACTTCAATATCGAAAATGGTTTGAGTAATTATGTAAAAGCCATCGAGGGCGGATTATTAAAGATCAGTGCTAAAATGGGCATTTCAACACTGGACAGTTATCGGGGAACCCAGCTTTTTGAAGTTATTGGTTTAAGCAAGTCGGTTCTCGATCGCTGTTTTAGTCAGAGCGCTTCCAAACTGGAAGTTCTGGATTTCAGTGATCTCGATAGTCTGGCTCGAGCATATTTCGATGACGCTCATAATCCCTATAGCTACCCACGTCATGGCGGCTTACTGAAATATTTGCCAGACAATGAGTACCATGAGTTCAATCCCGATGTGGTAATGAGTCTCTTGAATGCAGCAAAACAGGGCGAGTATCCGCTCTATCAGCGCTATTCTCAGCTGATTCAGCAACGGCCATTGACGACAATCCGGGATTTACTAGATATTCAATATGCTAAAAACAGTTTGCCTTTGGAAGACATTGAAACAGCAGACAAGATTTTCCCGCGTTTTGAAACGGCTGCGATGTCCTTAGGTGCTTTATCCCCAGAGGCTCATGAAGCGCTCGCTGTGGCGATGAATACCTTGGGAGGTCGTTCCAATTCGGGTGAAGGGGGAGAGGCTGCCTATCGCCACAACAGCATTAAGCGCTCTAAAATTAAGCAAATTGCTTCCGGCCGGTTTGGGGTCACTGCCGACTACCTTATGAATGCCGAAGTCATACAAATCAAGATCGCTCAGGGAGCTAAACCCGGAGAGGGAGGGCAGTTGCCGGGCAGTAAAGTGAATGCCCTGATTGCCCAATTACGTTACTGCGGTGAAGGCGTTACTCTGATATCACCCCCGCCGCATCATGATATTTATTCGATTGAAGATCTGGCGCAATTGATTTTTGATCTCAAGCAGATTAACCCGCAGGCCCTGATTTCGGTAAAACTGGTTTCAGGCCCTGGAATTGGAACTATCGCAGCTGGAGTAGTCAAGGCTTATGCTGATGTCATTACTATTTCAGGTTACGATGGCGGCACTGGCGCAAGTCCCACTTCCTCAATTAAATATACCGGCTCGCCCTGGGAACTTGGTTTGCATGAAACTCATCAGCTGTTACTGGAAAACAAGCTGCGGCATCGAGTGATTCTGCAAGTCGACGGCGGCATGAAAACGGGCATGGATGTGGTGAAAGCTGCCCTTTTGGGTGCTGAGAGCTTTGGTTTTGGTACGGCTCCGATGGTGGCGCTTGGGTGTAAGTATTTAAGGATCTGTCATCTTAATAATTGCGCCACCGGTATTGCCACCCAGGATGATTTTTTAAGAGAAAATCATTATCAGGGAAGTCCACAGCGGGTAATTCATTATTTCACCTGGCTTGCTGAGGAAGTCAGAGAAATCCTCGCCAGCCTTGGTTTTTCCAGTTTGCATGAAATTATTGGCCGCAGGGATTTATTACAAAAGATAACAACAGATGATCCGCTTATTAACCGAATTGATCTCTCATTCATGCTCGATTGCAACAAAGTCGATGCCTCTTATCAGTGGCGAGAGCTTCCTAAAAGTAATAAGCCAAGAGATAAAGCAAGTCTGGCTGAGGCCATACAAGAGGCTGTAGAACCTTTGCTGGCCGCGCATCAAGATATTAAGCTGCATTTTCCTATTCATAATGGCAATCGCTCAATCGGTGCCAGGCTTGCGGGAACTATTGCCAGGCAGTATGGATTTAAATCATTGAAGGAAAATTCAGTTCAATTATCCTTTACCGGTACCGCGGGGCAGAGTTTTGGCGCCTGGACTTGTCAGGGTATGTCACTTTATCTGACCGGAGATGCCAATGATTATGTGGGAAAAGGCATTAGCGGTGGAAAAATTGTCATCAGACTGCCAAGTGAGGCGCAGTATGCCTCAAATAAAACAAGCATCGCTGGAAATACCTGTCTTTATGGTGCGACTGGCGGGATTTGTTATATAGCGGGCCAGGTAGGCGAGCGTTTTGCGGTGCGTAATTCAGGCGCTGTTGCCGTCATTGAGGGAGCCGGCGCTCATTGCTGTGAATATATGACCGCAGGTGTTGTGATGGTGCTGGGGGATACGGGCATTAATTTTGGCGCTGGGATGACTGGCGGTTTTGCCATTGTCCTGGATTTGACAAATTGCTTTATCGAGCAGTGTAATGAAGAGTTTGTCGAAGGATACCGATTAACTGAGCTCGATACAAAGGAATATACTGATTATCTTGAACAACTACTGGACCATCATATTAACGAAACAGGCAGTCGTTGGGGGCAACAGATTAAGGACTCCTTCAGTGAGTATCTACCTCTGTTTTGGCTGGTAAAACCGAAAGCGATAGGTTGGAATACCTTGCGTGTGGCCTATGAAAGAAAGTAAACCTATAGAATTCAAATTTGTGACGGATAAGAGACAGGAGCCTGACAAGCTAAGTCCTGAAGAACGAATTCGTCATTCGGCATCCGTTTATCTGTCTTACAGTCTCGAGCAGGCACAAAATCAGGCAGGGCGTTGTCTGGATTGCGGGAACCCTTATTGCGCCTGGCAATGTCCTGTTCATAACCATATTCCAGGATGGCTGCGCCTTGTAGCGGAAGGAAAGCTGGAAGAAGCGGCGAATCTGGCGCATCAAACCAATCCTTTTCCGGAGGTCTGCGGCCGCATTTGCCCGCAGGAGCGTCTGTGCGAAGGGGCCTGTACTCTAAATGATGGTTTAGGGGCGGTCACTATTGGGGCAATAGAGCAGTTTATCGCCGATAAGGCGCTCGAAAATGGATGGCGTCCGGATATGAGCGCAGTTAAACCCAATGGCCGACGGGTCGCCGTTATCGGAGCAGGGCCAGCCGGCTTGGCTTGTGCATCTGTTTTAGCTAAAAATGGAACAGAGGTTTCAGTTTTTGATAAATATCCTGAAATTGGCGGTTTGCTGACTTTTGGTATTCCCGAATTTAAACTGGAGAAAAAAATTATCAAACAGCGCCGCCAGATTTTAGAAGAGATGGGCGTACGCTTTCATTTGAATACAGAAGTAGGACGTGATTTAAGCCCACAGCAATTATTACTTGAGTATGATGTTTTGTTTTTAGGATTAGGCGCTGATAAAGGAAAAAAAGCAGGAATTGAAGGGGAAGCCCTACAGAATGTCTATCAGGCTTTGGACTTTCTGGTTCATAATATCTACAGTTTTCTGGGCCTGCCTGGTTGTGAACCATTAGATTTGCGTAATAAAAAAGTAGTCATTCTCGGAGGAGGAGATACTGCGATGGATTGTAATCGCAGTGCCTTGCGGCTAGAGGCTTCTTCAGTGGATTGTGTCTATCGTCAGGGGATGCTGGATATGCCCGGCGCAAGAAAAGAAATTAAAAATGCTATAGAGGAAGGGATACATTTTGTCTGCCATAAGCAGGCTGTTGAGCTGATTGGTGATAAAAAAGTGGAAGCGGTTAAGCTGGTGAATACTGTGAAAAACGCCAGCGGCAGGCTTGAATATCAGGAAGGGAGTGAACATGTTTTGCCAGCCGATACGGTAATTATTGCTTATGGATTTGATGCCAATCCCCCTGAATGGCTAGAGCATTTAAGAGTTGATTTAACTGATAAAGGCCTGGTTGAAACCTCAGAAAAGGCAAACTTTCCCTTCCAGACGTCCAATCCGCGAATCTTTTGCGGCGGCGATATGGTGTTAGGGGCTGACTTAGTGGTCAGAGCCATTGCTCAGGGGGTTTCGGCGGCTGAGAGCATGCTGCGATATATGCAGATTGAGTCTCGCTCCCTTTAATGATATCCCAGCAAGCCCGGTATAAGCGGCTATAATTCTTAAATAGAAACAAGCTTTGGAAAACAAATGGGCAAGAAAGCAGTGATTTTGTGCTTTGATAAATCTGAAGAACGAGAAGTTCAGGCATTTATGCGGCGAATTCAAAACAGGGAAGAAGAAAAGGGTAATGAGGACATTGAAGTACATATCATTTATCCAGTCGATATCAATGAAGGTCAATACATGACCTGGGAAAGTGCTGAACCTGATGATGCTGATAAGGAAATTCTTGAAAGCATGACCCCCGATGATCGTCTCTATATCTGGGGACATGGAGCCCCAAGTAACCCGTATATCCCCGGCGCTTTTTATACTGAAATTGGCGACTACCTTGATAAAACACTTAATAAAGAAGTGTTTGGACCTGATAAAGGTACACTCAAAATCAACGTGGAAATTTGCAATGGAGGCCGCGGCGGAGTACAGGGAGAGAATAGTTTTGCAGCCAGACTCCATTCGTATTTGGGGAAACTGGGCATTTATTCCGAGGTAGCAGGAAGACTTAGAAATGTGTCAGTTGATATTCCCAATTTACCTCACGAAGGATTAAAAACCATTCCCCGTCACTATGACGGCTTGTCGAATCTGATTGCTCTGCCGGATAGCTATTATGAGCATCAGGCGGAACGTTCCAAAGTAACTTATGCCTGGGGAGGTATTGATGGCAAGGCTCAGCTTCGCGTCGATGGTTATCGCAGGAGCCTGGCCAGAGATTATCTTGAGTTAAAGGACGCGCTGATGAAAGAAGTGTCCGACTCTCGAATGCTTGATCCCAGGAAGATCCATAAGTTACTTCTGGGTATTGAATTCAGAATTGGCAATCCGCAAATAGAAATGAAACCTGGTGAAATCCATAAAGCCGCTCAGGAATTATATGAATATTGTAAAAAGGCAGGTTTAAAAGAGGAAACGCTGGAAAAAATAGGCTTTGAGCGGTTCATAGCCTCCATCTCTCGTAAAGCAAGTTCTAACGGATTTCTTGAGGCGCCTACTGGCGTTCGCTCAGATGATAAAAAACTGCCTGTAGAGGTGAAAGCTTTACGTGATATTCTGTTTGAAAATCCGGAAATGAAAAAGCTGAACAATCTGGTAGAACGTTTAAAAGAAAAAGCAGATACTAACCCCAATATTGCCCGTCTTGTTGAAAAACTGGGTTGTGAAGAGAGTTTTGCAGAAAGTAACCTCTACGCCAGCTTTTTTATGATGTATCGAAAATCCATCATCCATTTGGATACTGGAACAGTAGAATTTCCGATCACCATCAAAAATATTATTGATCCGCTTAACCATTTACTGGAAAAAGTTTATTTAAATGAGCAGGCTTCACCAGCAGAAAAACAAAAATCCTTCGCCTTGTATATGCAGTCGTTGGGGGATTATACCACCGGTTCGACATGGGGCAACTTTAAAGCAAAGGTTCGCGGTGCCTTGTTCGGATTTAAGCTGGCCCATAATGAAAGGCATGAGGCGAGTCTTCTGGAGTATATTCCGAACCTGTTTCGATCGGCCTACACCCTCTCCAATACAGAATTAGAATTTTTTGAAGGGTTTAAGCAGGACTTGGCAGAGATGAATGAGTTGATTAAATCAGATATTATGCCAGACAATCAAAAACAAAATGTTTCAAAATATAGCATGAAATCGATGTTAAATATCGCTAAAATTCCTCCCCATGAACGGGAGGAAAATATTTACGCCGTGTTTTCCATTCTCGATGATCCTATGATGGATAATCAGGATGGCGCTACTCCATTAATTATTGAGGACATCAAAAGCATCGTCGGCAATCTGGATCATAATGATGAGAAGGCGATCGCGCAGGCCTTCGTTGACATCAAAAAGCTGCTGAATAACTATGACGAATCCTCATTGAACGAGAAGGCGAAGAGTGTTCTGGAGGTCTTTGAAAATAGCAATTTGTCGTCGTTCGAGGAGCTGCGTAATGCGCTTTCTGATGTTGAACGGTTCAAAGAGATTATGGACGACGCTTCATTGCAGACAAGGGTTCAGAATAACTAATATGAAGAATACGCAGGTGGGGCGCTTTCGCCCGACCTACGCTTGCTTCTGTCTTGCAATCAAATCCCCGACAGTATCGGTTAGAGTCCACTGATGCTTGAAGTTCGTCAAATGGTATAGTTTCGACAGATCAGGACAGCGTTGTGTAATATCTATAAAATGCTCGCCATAGGCTTGCTCATAGGATAAGTACTGAATTACAGAATGGCTATTTGCCTGACTTCTGACGAGTTGAGCCAGATCATTAATTGAAATCTCTGATGAATTTCCAATGTTGATACTTTGTCCCAAAGCTTTTGGCTCGTGGATTAGCATATCCATGGCTTTAATCACGTCTCGCACATCGCAAAAAGAACGGGTCTGAGTTCCATCGCCAAAAATAGTAATAGGCTCATTGCTACAGGCTTGTTTTATAAATCTTGGCACCACCATTCCATATAAATCAGTTTGCCGAGGCCCAATCGTATTGAAGATTCGTGCAAGGATGATATTTAATTGATAGCGGTGAATGTAGGCATAAGCGAGTGCTTCATCCGCTAATTTACTAATCGGATAAGTTGAAGTCGAACAAGATAAACGATGAATATTCAGATTATCATTTTCGTTAGATAAGGATTGATTATCACCATAAACTGAAGATGAAGAGGCAATTAACACAATCGCATCAGATTTTATTTCACTCATGTTCTTTAAAAGACGCTGGCACCCCATGAGGTTGTTGATTAGTGTACTGATGGGATCATTTACAACATTAAACATGCCGACAGTGGCCGCAAAGTGAAAAATTACATCGGCCCATTTTAAAGTTTCTTTCAAATCTGGCCATTCAAGAATATCCGCTTCTATAAAAGTAAATGAAGCGTTTTTTTTGAGGGTTTCGATATTTTCAAGACGCCCCGATGAAAGATTGTCAACGGTAATTACTTTATGACGTTTTTCCAGGTAATATTCACATAAATGTGATCCGATAAAGCCGCATCCTCCGGTGATAAATATATTCATTTTATTTTATATTTAATAATGTGGTTGAAATAACTATAGACCATAGTTACTGTATACTTAATAGTACCAGTACCTGTTTTTATAGAGACCTCTATGGCAATAGTAATTAATCTTAATAAAAAAAGAAAAGCCAAAATCAATTCTGAAAAAGACAAGAAGGCGTCTGAAAATCGGATTAAATTTGGAAGAAGCAATAAAGAAAAAGAGTTAGAGAAAAAAAATAAAGAGCGTGATGACCGGTATTTGGACGGTCATAAAATAGATTAAAACGTAGGTCGGGCGCTTTCGCCCGACATTTCATTTTTCACCATAATCAAGCGAATAAGATGGTTTCGCAACTGTCCAATGAGAAGGAAGAATACCATTTTTAACAAATCGATGAATGCTTGAATAAGGCCAATCGACTGGTTGAGCCACATGCCCATGTTTAACCGGATTATAATGAATATAATTGACATAATGTTCAATGTCTAAGTCATCACGAATAAGATGCTCCCAAAACCGTTTCTGCCAAATACCCCGTTCGCGCCTGTTTTTTTGTATGGGAGAAATGAGTTCGTTTATCGGTAGCTGCCTTGAGAAGATGCCTTTTATCAGATTCCAGCGCAAAGAAAAATTTCCATCATTTTCTGGAAGAGTCATTATTATGTGAAGATGGTCAGGCAAGATGACAATGGCATCAATTACAAATGGGTAATAATGTTTTGAACGGCGAAAGGCCGTACGAAGTACATCAATGTGTTCGATGAGTAATTTACTGCTTCGATTTTGCAGATTTACAGTAAAGAAATAAGTGGCACCGGGAATGATCACTCGTCGATAGCGCATGTTGGATTGCTTATATATTCCGTTATGTAAGTGCTTTATAAAGTACTGCGTCAGTCACTATGAGTTCATCCATATCGATGAATAAATTGGTAAGAACTTTGCCATATCCTGCTTCATAAGCAGCGATGACACAATCCGCGGTCAACTCTTCTCCCTTCAGGATAAGACTTATTGCAAGTTCCAGGTTATTTTCTTTCAGTGCTTCTACCAATGGCATATTTACAAACCTGTTTTAAAAATAGACATTATACAGGATAAGATGTCTTTTTGTAAATATTTTAATCATCAAGAGCTCTCCGAAATTCATTCATGGGCATAATCATGCTCAAGACATAGGTCGGGCGCTTTCACCCATAGCCGTCAGGCTAAGAAGTCATATTATCCCCTCTCCACCGCGCGTAGCGTGGGGGAGAGAGTAGGGAGAGGGGGTTAAAAAATTTATCACGTCAGTGATTCCATTTATTATTTAAAAACACTGGGATACATGGCGGGATAGAGTATGCTCCTCAATGTGAACCTCATTGAAGGCTGTTTTATTCACATTAGTTAATAAGCTTGCAACGATTTTATGCATAGTGAATGTTTGATTGGAGTAGTCCTGAGATCGGAAAAAATGCCTTTCTTTTTTTATGAGGTGATCGGGGGAGTTTAAAAGCAGCATTGCTAACTCTTTTCTTAGTTCAGGACTTAAGTTATCAACAATTTTATTAAGTTCATTATAATAAGCCATTTTTCTTTTTTTCAGATCTGAAATGAAGGCGATCTCCTGAAGCAGATGTTCATTGATCTGTTCAGCCGTTTTAAAGTTTAACTGCGAATTAGCAGAACGGCAGATTTCCAATACTTTGCGCCGTAAATTGTCCTGCTCGCCCCCTTCGTCAAGCGCTAGAGTGTGCAGGGTTGTTAAAACTTCTGGTAGGTTGTGAGGCCACTCATTATCCTGTTCAAGCTGGAAATAATGACTCAGGCTTTCGGCTAGTATATTTGGATTTAGCGATGGGTCGAGCAGACAAAGCTCAATCAATTCCTGGTGACTGAAATTAGAGACCTCCGGGGCGTTTTGATCCTGTGAGCTTGCTCTCAGTTTGTGATTATACGCGGCAATCATTTGATTTAAAAACGATTGGTAATACGGCAATGACGATTGAGTCAGGGTTAATTGCCGAAACGCAGTCACAATTGCAGCGAAGTCCTGATAAAGGCCATGCTGAAGCCTGAAATTAAACCATTGGGCGCGTAAGCTATGAAGTTGCTTGCTTTCGAGGCAAAGTGCTTCAAGCTCACTTAGATTCTTGTTCATTAAATCCGCCAGAAGACGAAGCTTCTCTGACAGCGAATTAAGACTTGCTCCGCTATCTATCCCTCCGCCTAGAAATTCTTCAACTTCTTTTGTTGTGGCGGTCAGGGCCTGTTGCCCCTCATCAAAGAGCGCTTTAATTTTTTTGTTTCTTGCCAATGCCGTATCAATACGTTGAAGTACAGGCCCCCGGAGATCATTACCAACAAGGCTAAGGGATATTAACGTGGTATTCGTTTCGAGTGCTTCTGCCAGGCTTTGCGCACCGGCAGTACCGATTCTATTCTGGCCAAGATCTAGTGAGCTAAGACTGATATTGGTTTTGAGTACTTCAGCGAGACTTTGCGCTCCGGCATCATCAATTTCATTTTGATAAAGATCGACTGAGGTTAGAGTGGTATTAGTCTTAAGTGCTTCAACAAGGCTTCGCAGCCCATTTGAGCTAATTTGATTATTCCTTAGTTCAAGGGAAGTCAGAGCTTTATTGATTTTAAGGGCTTTAGCAAGCGGTTGTGTTCCTGCATCCCCGATTGAATTATTATTAAGGTAAATGGAAGTGAGGCTGGTATTAGTCTCAAGTGCTTCCCCCAAGTGCCTGGCACCCGCAGCGCCAATTCGATTAGCACCTAGCTCAATACTGGTCAGACCTGTATTGTTTTTTAATCCATTCGCTAAATACTGTGCACCCTCAACACCAATCTGATTACCGTAAAGGCTTATGGAGGTCAGGACTTTATTGATTCGGAGTGCTTCAGCCAGCGACCGGATGCCTTCAACGCCAATGTGATTATTGTCAAGAACAGCGGAAGTTAATGTGGTATTGGTTTCAAGCATTTTAGCGAAGATTTGCGCGCCTGCATTCAAAATTGAATTATCATCAAGGTTAATAAAGGTCAGGCCAGTATTTATCTTAAGTGCTTCCGCCAAGTAGTGTACACCTTGAAATCCAAGTCGATTTTCTCGAAGGTTAAGGGACTTCAGGGTGTTATTGATTAGCAGTGCTTGCCCCAGACGCTGTGCACCTGCAGCGCAAATGACGTTACAAAAGAAGTTAATGGCCGTCAGACTATGATTGGTTTCGAGCATCTCAGCGAAACTTTGCGCGCCTCTATCAGAGATTATGTTACCGCCAAGATTAATAGAGGTCAGACTAGTATTGGTTTGCAGTACCCTGGCCAGACTCTGGGCGCCGTCATCGCCAATGTTATTAATGGAAAGATCAATATAGGTCAGACTGGTATTAGACTGAAGTGCTTGGGCGAGATTTTGCGCATCCTCATCATTTACTGTGTAACCATTCACCTCCATTGAGGTCAGGGTGGTGTCATTCCGAGCAATTTGGTCTAGTAGCTCTTGATCAATCATAGGGTTGAATCCAACGCTGATATGTAAGGCAAAAATTGATATAAATAGGACAATAGTTTAACACTCAGGTCGAATTAAATCAATTTGCGATACCCATACCTCTAACTCCCATATAAAAGTCAGGGACAGTGTCCGAACTTCGACCTAATCACAAAATGTATTAAATGATAAAATTTAATCCAATTTGTGAGGCCTATGTTAGGAGTTTTTAATGAAGAAGATTAAATTAACAGGAAAGGAGATCATTTTATCAAACCATGATGATATTTTAGCTGTTTCTACACAAGAGGATGAACACTCTCAGAAAGACAAACTGTTGATTAAAATTGAAGCCGGAATATCAGTTCTTCCAATTAAGGAAAAGTTATTGGATTATCAAAAAAATGCCGAGGAATTTAGACAAATTCATACGGTTTTATTTCAAGACTCAGATTTTACTGAACTACAACATAGCACAGATGAAATAAATAATTTATTGGAAATAATAAAGAAATTACCTGAGCAAACTAAAACAATCAGTTTTTGTTTTTCAAATTTGGGAAATTTGGGATTTGAGAATGTGTATCGTATTGCAGAGGCTATCGCACAAACACTAGGAGAAAGCATAAAAGAACTGGATCTGAGGGCTTGTGGTTTTAATTTTCTGGGTAAATTGAAACGGAAAGAAATTAAGGATTTGTTTCCGGAGGGTGTTGTAAAACTTACGAAATGGCAACTGGTTGATGAAAGTAATAGCCCTGATGATGAAAATGAAAATGAACGGCATTTCCATAGAATTTATCAGTATGACCATAAGGAGATAATGCTTGGAAAAACTATAATTTCTCAAACAACAAAAGCTCCCTCTTTAATGGTAAGTTATACAAGTTTTGGTTCTCATGAAGGCAGTTTAATTATACATCCTCGGCATAAGATGACTCCTCAAGAGCTGGAACAGAAACTCGGTTACAGAGTTTATCACTCAATGCCGTCCTTCCCGGAGCCCCGTTGGGAGGTTACACTTGATACGGAAAATGAGAGTAATTTAGATTATTTTATTCATATACTCGATGATAATGAAGCACTGGAAGAGTTAAAAAAAGAAATCTATGATTTCCTGGAACTCAAACCCTCACCTGACGAAGTGCTAAGTTTATTTGAAAGTGATAAAACAGAAGAGGCAATTGAACAATTAAAGAGGGTCGAAAGTAAGGGATGCTATATTTTTGTTTGGGAAATTGCTGATTATTTTTTTAATCAGCTCATAACTTTGGGAAGTGAAACAAAGCTGTCTCTCGATACGCTTTATGAAATGTATGGGGTTATCACTATGGAGAACCCCTATTATCAAGAAGCTCAAATGAGAAAACTGGAAATATTAGACACGCAAGGCAATAGTCGTGAACTTAGTGAGGAGCGATTTACAGTCGCTCTCGGTTATAAGCCACAACCCGTGGTTGACCAGAGGAGGGTCGATATGCTTTTTCATGAATTGTCAGGTAAAAGCGGAGCTCCGAATATTACCAACCTTCCTTCCGCTTCAGCGTTAATTGACTTCGCTAAAGAAATGTCTCAGTTAAGGCAGGAGTGTGCTGAATTGCGTGCTTATAAAGAGGAAAATGAAGGAGCTAAGCGCAGAGCTGAAGAAATAGAGGCATTAAGGGAGACAGGCGTAAGCTCTGCAGGCATTTTTGGCCAGCCATCAAGAAAAAAAATAAAAATGACTGAAGCCAATCCAGTGGTATCCCCTGGCTCCCCCTAGGGCACGGCTATTGAGTTAAGGAATTCTGCAATAAAATGCAGTCTCGGCCCTTGGCCCACGCAAAGGGGTTGGGCCTCTCAGAACAAAGGTTGCCGGCAATGCTTTTATCAGCCCATAGTGATGTCAATGATTTTTTCTGGGTACTTCATCACTTTTTGATAGCTCATTGTCTTGCTCATTTTGTTTTGCTTCTCCTGGACGCTTATCAGCAGGATAAAAGCCGGGATAATTTGCAGCACTTCGCAGCATCCCATTTTTTATACCCACAAATTTTGCAAATCTAAGCAAAGATTCGGGACTAAAATCCTTTGCCTCTTTTGGATTGGTGATATCGGGAAAATTATCAATTGCAATTTCAAAATCATTGAGCAGTTTTTCAAGCGCATTTTGTCCAGAGATGATGGAATACACTTTAAGTTCCAGCAATTGTTCCAGCTGGGGCTTTAAATAACTAAAAGCCTGATGATAACGATGAATTGACTTTTCATCATTCTGCATATTCCCAATCAATAAAATAAACTCGTCATTTGCTTGCTCGTTAAGCAACTCATCGGCAGTATTGAGAATTTCATTGAGCAAAAGCTGCTTTATTTTTAAAATAATCGATACATTATCCACGTATATGAAATTAATAAGTGGGGATAAACCTTGTAATCGCTCACAGAATTTATTGGCTGTGCCGCCAAAACAAATTTCTTTATCTTCCGCTGATAAATTATCAATGCCCCTCTCATCCAGATTATAGCCTCGCTGAATTTCATAAAGCGCTGATACAAAAGCAGTCCAATAATCAAGCTGATCATCCTGGGAGATGTTATGAAAAATCAGGCGTATAAATTGCTCGATACTAGTCACCTGAAGCTTTTCGGCCTCCTGTGCCATTAGGGGCAACAGTGGCAATATTGCCGCTTCCTTACCTAGTTCTGTTTCTTTAACCAAGCGTAAAGCGACTGCCTTCTTTTCAGGATCTAAAACAATTTCTGCGGGCAGCGAACGTAACCGTCTCAAACAATCAACCGCTGCACGTTTTTGTTCAACATCCAGCGTTTCGGCAGGGCAATTTTCAAGCAGACTAATGATTTCCTCTATACTTTTCAGGGGAACAGGATTTTGTCTATGGCTTAAATCCAGTAACCAGACCGTTAAGTCTGTTGTTGCATGAACGCTGGCTGTATGAGTGCTCTGGGCTCGATTTAATTGAACAGGTTCTTCTTCATCCAGATAGAGCAGATTCTGATTGACATAATCACGGATTGCATTTTGTTTTTCTTCGATAGTTCCATTCCTGCGGCAAATCGCGATCAAAGAATCGACATTGTCCTGAGTCATCTCCCCTAATGGGATTGCACTCCAGACCCCTAACATGGGCCTTGAAAATAAAATCTGATCAAATGGTTTTAACAGTTCAAAATTAGCCTTCAGTAAGCCTGATGATTTTAATTGAGCCAGCCCCTGACCCATACTGTTAGGCTGTTCAAAATGGGTAAGCCTGAATAGGGACTCTTCATTCAACAATTCCTCCTCATGCAAGGCCGAGACTATGTAGGCTAATGTGCTCGCGAGATGATAATTAATGATTCTTTCAAAATAAATTGGCCCATTTTCAGTACCCAAGAGATCGTCGATATAGCTTATTATGATGTCTAAATTCTCTAAATCTGGATGATGTTTAAGTATTTCTAAATGCTTATTTATCAAATTACCAAACTGATGGTTACGTTCAATGAATTCATTTAATAGCATGATGATTATTTTCTGTAATTCAGGATATATACAGTATAGCCATTTAGCTGGATTTCTTAGGTGAACAGATGCTGATTGAATCGATGGCAGTCAATGGTCTAGAATTAAGCAAAGTGGATAATTGAGATAATGACATGCCCTGGAAGAAACTAGGTGAGGGTGCTTTCAACACAGCTTATGTCAATGATGAGGAAACTCTGGTATTCAAAAAGCCACTAAGTGTAGGTGATGCCACCGATACACCGGAACGTGCTGTGAGTATATGGAATGAGATAAACTCCCATATTAAGCCAGCCGCTGAAATCCATAAGCTAGAATCCCTTGGCAGAGGTTGGACCTGCCCCTACATCAAGGGTCGAGAGGCTACGGATAGGGAAATCAGCACTGCTGTTGTTGATATTTTCAATCGTACAGGGCGTATTATCATTGATGCTGCCCCCTTTAACTTTATAACTACTGCCCAGGGACAAACCGTTTGCATAGATGTGGGCATGGCTTTGCTGCTGGAAAAAGAAGAGGAAGACAAAATTAGCAGCAAAGGAAAGCGCAGAAACAGCATAATTAGCAGCGAAACATGGGAGCAACAAAAAGTTCGTTTCAATCGCTGGCTCACTGGATTGAGAATAAAAATTCCAGAAAGTATGGATACTGTTAAGGCTTTACTGTTCATCAAGGAAAAGAGGCCGGATATATTTGATGCCAGCTTTTTAAAAGCTAACCCCACTGTGGCGAAAATTCTAGCGGATGGCTATAACAGTGAAGGCGGATTTCGACTCATTTGGGGAATAAACTCAGAATTAAGTTTGGCAGAAGAATTTGTTAACCATGCGTTCTCAAGCCAAAGTCGCTCTCAAAAACCTTTGCCAAGTATTTCTTTCTGGACAAAAGATAAATTGGCAGAGGCTGTTGTGAAAGGGGAAAAAATATTACTGAATGAAAGAGAGCTTAGCCTTGATAATCTTAAAGAAAGCTGTATCAGAGAGCTGACACGTTATATAAATTCAAGAGGATCTTTAGTGCAGGGTAAGTTTTCTGAATCCCTGACTACCCGCTATTTTCGAGATAGTGCATTAACCGCAACCAAAGTGGAGTATGCCAAACTGCTTATAGATAAGATTGGCGATGCAACGTCAATTGATGAGATTAAGGCGCTTATAGATAAGCAGAAGGACAATGCGATCTTAAAAAAATCAGATCATACTAGCCATTTGATTGTCTATCTCAGCCACTGCTCAGCCATGTGTGATGTGGTAAAGAGAGAGGCTCCGAAGCTTCAGCAAGAAAAAGGACAGAATGGACCTTAGAATTTATCAAGTAAATGACAGACAGGTTTTTGAAGCCAATCTGAAGTCTATACCCTGATGGGAAATATTAATGAAAAGTAAAGATAAAGATAAAACCCCGGAGAAAATCGAAGAAACGAATAGAGAATTGTTTAAGTTTGCATCAGGTGTAGCACAAGCTCAGCGATTCTTTCCCGAGGTACAACCCGCCTGGAAAGAGTTTTCTAAAAAAATAATCAGTGAATTTGCCGATAAGATTAATTCTTTATTTGCAGAAGATTTTAAAATTGATGAAGAGGTTAGAGCACCTGCAAGCGCTACTCAGTCTGTAATGGGTAGGGCCTATGTCTATTTATGCAATGCCAGACATTTATTCGCTAAAAATCAGTCGCAAATGCAACCTGAGAAATCTATCAAATATGGACGATTTGCTGAGCGTTATGTCACTGACTCTATTCTTTTTTTTAGACCAAAATCCTGGGAGCTGCTTATTTACAATGCTTTTGCAAACTTCTTTGAAAACAGCCCTGAATCTGCAAAATCTCATTTGAATGAGCGTGATATACAACTAAAATTTGATGGAGAGGACGCTCTTCAGTTCGTATACACAGTACTGTTGATTGAAAACGCTGATCGTCCATATCAACTTGACAGTATTTTTCGAGTTCTGGTGATACATCCTTCCTTCCCTGAAGAGGGTGAAGAAAGAGAAAAGCATTTTGAAAAACAATTTGCTAAAGCAGATTTGATATTTCAACAATGTATTAATTGGCAACCAGAAGATGGGCACGAAGCGTTCTTAATTAACATAGCAAAGTTATGTCATTTTTTTGCTATATTTCAACCCATTTTAAGTGGTAATAGTGCCATTGTAGAGTGGATGATTCGTGGAATAGCCAAAAATAAAGGATTAGAACTAGGTCCATTTAATTGGGGTGAGCTAGGTTGGGACCTCAAAGCATTCGTTACTCCGAATGTCGATGATTATGTGGAGTGGTTTGTTCAAAGTGCGCTCCCTGATTTTGCTCCTTCCAGTCCAAAACCAGGTTGAAATTTACATATATAAACAGCTGTAATCTGGTCATCAATGTTAACGGCTTCGACATTAATTGCGAGACTCGGTTTAGAGTGTTGGTCTTTGCTTTGCTCAGTCCAATAAGACATGCTTGTGATATCGCTAATCCCAGCATCCGATGATTGTTTTGCTGGTCACATTATTAATGATGTACGCTATCCTTTATTGCAAAGAAAAAGCTTGCCAGTCAATTGATGTCATTGCTACAAAAGAGTTTCTGAAACTTTACTCAGGCTATGGATTCAACCATTTTAGAATAGATAACCTGGTATACGTATTACGGACATCACCGGGCATAAACATGATGGAACATTAGGAAATGAGTTATAGCGAAACAGCGCTTTTGTCAAAGCTCACAGAAATTGAAAAAGGAGTTGTTCTGCTTTGGAGCAATCTTTAGGCGCTCAAAATACGGACACGCAGGAGGAAGAGAATACTAATAGGCCGGGCCTTAACTGGTTTTAAAATTGAGATGTTAAGGCTCCCACTCCAATTGGCGTCTTAGCACAGATGTAATTAAAACAAATGGCCGAATTTATGGATCACTACTTGCAAGCATTAGCAAAAACTCAGGGCGAAAATCTCAAGCACTAACTAATAAGGAAAACCATGGACAGGGCAACAATAACGAAGTTGATTTTAGCTGCACGAGTACAAAAGAAGCTGCGTTGGTCGGAGGTAGCTAAAGCAGTTGGCGGCAGCAAAGAGTGGGTTACTGCAGGCTGCCTAGGGCAAATGACATTTAATGCTGCGCAAGCAGAAACAGTGGTCAAATTATTTGACTTACCAAAGGAAGCCTTGGCGATATTGCAAACAGTACCTCATCGTGGTTCTTTGCCAACAGCCGTTCCAACCGATCCGCTAATCTATCGTTTTTATGAATTAGTGAGTGTTTACGGCACCACATTTAAAGAGCTAATTCAGGAAGAATTTGGCGATGGCATCATGAGCGCTATTGATTTTAAGATGGATTTGCAACGCGAATCTGATCCGGCAGGTGATCGAGTTTCAATAAAGTTAAGCGGTAAATTCCTAAAATATAAGGAATATTAATTCAGCAAAACCGGCTGAGTGAGATCGCCAAAATAAGGAGCCACCTATTCAAAGATGCTGTTTTTCGTCGTCTTGATAGGACGTCGGCCAACGTCTTTAACATCTATACTCTTATTAGGCCAACTAAGAACAGAGCATTCATGACTTATTACGATCTTTTAGGTATTCCACCAACGAATGATTTAGAAAAAATTGTAATGGCTGTAATGAAACTAAAGTTTTTAAATTACCATGTAATGACTAGAGATGACCTGGAGCGTTTGAACTCGATCAAACATTTTTTTTCAAAATTTTCAAATGAATACTATGATTATGTCACTAATCCTGACAGTATTTATCAAGTGCCTGGGGAAGATATTTATGATCTGAGCGATCAGTTTTATAAACCAGAGGAGTTTGATGGGAAAAAATTGTATATAGTCGAAATGGATAGCTTTACTATTCAAACGCCCAACAAAGTGTGCCAGGTATATGAAGCAAATCCTAAAAATTTGAATCAATTTGTAATCGATAAACCGCAAATTTATTTTGATTTAGATTCCTTATGCGCTATCGGAGTGAGTGACTGTCTGGTGTTAATCATTTCTGGTAAAACATTTCTAACTGAATTCAGAGTGTTAGCCCATATTTCGCCTTTGCAAAATATGCATATTGTTCATAGTCAAATTCTGGCAGCAATAACTGAAAGTTATGGACCGATTTTATCCAGCGATTATTTTTTGTTTGGCGGTGCTGGAGAACTACCTCAGCTTTTTACGGTAGATGTACCCGAAAGTGTTCCCTTATTGAACCTAGAAAGTAGATTAAAAGGAAATGCTGCAGAAAATATGCATAGTGTTGATGATACGATGTATATTTTGCTTGGGGAACACAACATAATCATCGAGCAGCAAGAACTCAATGAACAGCAGGAATTAATGACTTATCTATATTCTCAATCGTATTTCTCTTCGGAATTGCCCGTCAAAATAGATGATGCACTTGACCATTATACGCCCGGAGTAAGTGGATAACATTTCATTATTTAAAAGATTTGGATGCATGGCTGGACGATAAAAAAACCTAGACACCCTGGTAACTCCTTCAGTAGGGATGGTATTGTATTTAGGAATCTGGTTCGTGAATACGTACCTGGAACTAACTCATTTCATACTCTATATTTATATACAATTATTTTAAATGAGGGGTGACTATGGGTATGTATGAACGTTTACAAGAAGAGTCTTCTGAGGCGCGTCAAAAATTTATGTCAGTTCCTTTTATTAAAGGTCTACTTAGTGGGTCAGAGGATCTTCTCTCTCTAATGCAAGCAGTTGGTAAAGATGGTTTAAAAGATATCTATATTAATTTCCTGTTAGATTCTTATCAACATGTACGAATGGCCACAACAATCTATGCTATGGCAGGAGCAAGAGTAGCTGAAGAAAATAAAAAAGTACGCATTTGGCTTTTAAATCATGCAGTTGATGAATATGGGCACCATGAGTGGATAGCCAATGATTTAAAAGCATTAGGAGTCGATACTTCCACCTTGGCAACACGGAAGCAATCAGTTCATGCAGATTGTTTAGTCGCATGGTTATATTATATTGCTTATATCGGGAATCCAATGTCAATTCTCGCAGACTCCTTTGTGATCGAAGGATTAAGTCAGTTATTTGCATCTCAAGCAAGTGAGATCCTCCAATCTGAATTATCTTTGCCCGATGAAGCGTTGACTTATCTTGCACGACACGGTATTGCTGACCAAGGTCATATGGAAGAGTTAAAAGAATTAATTAATGAAAATGTTACAAAGGAAAGCGATTACCAGGACATGCTTCAATGTGCCAAGGTAGAATTTGAACTCTATAGCAAAATGATGCTGCAGCTTGATGATCGTGGCGTTCTCTAATGGAGCACAACCGGTTAAGTGGTAACAAACACTTAACCGCGTTAGGCTTATACATATAACTCAACTGTAGTTTCCGATTCGGCTCAGCCATTACCTGCATGGTGCTTTCATCTGACTGCAGGTAGTTTTGTGGGAATAATAATCGAGATCAGGTATTAAAAAGTTACCCTCAGTCGACCCATTTTAGATTAAGAGATTCAAACACTCATGTATACTGCTTTTGATTAAGGACATTAATGATTAATTTTCTCTCTCTGAGTGAAAGGCTCTTTGTATAAGATTCCATGTAGTTAATATAAAGAGAGGAATCAAAGCGGAATAATTTTTTCTCAAAACCACGAGGAATAACCATCAGCTTACAATCCTCCAGCGCCCTTACAGACGTATATCTTAAATAATTGTCATGGTGTGTCCCAAATTCGCCTACAATATCCCCAGGATGGGCATGCATAATTGTTTTTTCGTATTTTGATATGCTCAAGTGACCGGATAAAATAATAAATTTCTCCTGGTGATGCTCTTTTTCACTGAATAACATAAACCCTTTCCTAAGATTTAAAAAATAACAATTTTTAATGATAAAATTAATTGTTTCTTTTTTTAGATGGTATAGAAAAGATTTTTTATATTTTAAATAAGAAGTTGACTCTAAATCATCAATAGTTTTAGTGGAAGTTATAAAGTTTTCTAATACTTCAGGCCTAAAATTGCTGTAAGAACTTTTCAATGAATCAGAACAGTATTTATTCATTGGATGGTAAAGAACAGATTTTATTTTCTTTAAGAATTGCATGTCAGGCATTACTACAATAGGTATTTCAACTCTGTCATCAAACTGTAGTAATTCATTTGTGTAGGGTCGATAACCAAGTTGCATATAATGCTTGAGTAAGCCAGGAGAACAACTTGAAAATGTGAAATAACTATTTAAGTCACGAAACAATCGTGTTGCGAGATGGGTGGCATGAGCGGCTGCGAGATATTTTCCGCGTTTTGATCTTGTTACAGCTAAACGTTCTACAAAAGTGATTAATGGGTTAGGGGGTAGGGGTAACTGATGAAGATAGTATTTCATCTTTTCTTCCTCAGATATCTCATTGCAATCTAAATAATATGCTCTGCACGTGCTTGAAATATTGTTTTTGGAAGTTGTATAGGTGAGGATTGAATTTTTTTTATCGTCAATTATATCTTTAAGTATTTTCCTCTGATGATCAAAGTTTTCCTCTATCATTTTATATTCATTATGATAAATCTCATATCTAAACTTATATATTTTGTGCTTTTCTTCCTCTGTAGAGGCTTCTTTGACTGGGATGCATTCTAAAATACGGTATTTGAAATAAGTAGATAACATACAACTTTTACCTGAGTGCGTGGGTCAATATAAAACATTATAGACGTAAATTGAGCAATTAAATTGAATCTTTTATAGCTGCTCACAATACTAAATGCATTTTAATGATTTGATAATCTCACCGAACCATACTTGGAATATATTCCTTCCATGAAGTCATCCGAACCATGGCGACATTTCAATTGGATTCCTATGTCCAGAGCTCAACCAATGAGCTGGAACAGTTAGATGAACACTCGTTATTTGATAGAAGCTCAGTTAACATGTCTTATAATGTGTCATTTAGGATTAAAACGATAGTTGAGTTAAGTGATATGGAAATGCGGAATTAATAAAGGATTGAGAATCAAAAGGTTACAGCGTTGGTTTACACTTTACTCATTCACATACAATAAATTAGCACTTTATAAGAAGACATAAGCGCGATGGCTAATATCGTAACCTGTGATTTGTATTGGTCGGAGTGACAGGAATTGAACCTGCGACCCCTGCCTCCCGAAGGCAAAATCAAATAATCCTCTATGCATTTCAATGCATCTATATGAACGACAACCCCTTATATATAAAGGGCTTTCTTGCGGTTTTTAATTTACACTCATACATCATTATGCTACATTCCATAATAAAAATGCACCCTATATGCACCCTGAAAGATTAGGGTACGTTTCTAAATGGAAATAGAGTTGTAAATAGTGCAGGGCCGGATCAGAAGATTTTTGAGGGGCTATAAACCAAAAAACCACCGTAAAGGTGGTTCTTGGTCAACTGCTTAAAGGGGCGCTTTCACGGATCCCTAAAAGCTTACTGAGTAATTATGAGCCATTTGATAGGCATATGTCAATAAAGAAAAGGGCAAGAGATGGAAGAGTACTTAAACGTCTTATCAATGGATCGACTCAAGAGCTATGAAATATTATGCCCCAATCAAGGCAAGTCAAATATTATAGGTGCGTACCATTGGAATTTGCTTATATCTCAAGCATTGTATCCTTTTATCCACTCTGTTGAAATTGCCTTACGTAATTCTATACATCATGCCGCAACTCAGAAATT
This sequence comes from Legionella quinlivanii, assembly GCF_900461555.1. Lineage (NCBI taxonomy): Bacteria > Pseudomonadati > Pseudomonadota > Gammaproteobacteria > Legionellales > Legionellaceae > Legionella > Legionella quinlivanii. The sequence continues at coordinate 647,257 of NZ_UGOX01000001.1, forward strand.
TCAAACGGAGTTCTGGTTTGAATTCGTTATTAAAGATGGCAAGTCAAAATCTATCCTTACAGAAACAAAAAACGATTTGTCTAAAAGGTTCGAGAACTTTTCGGCATCAGATATTGTTGCAGGGTTAACATTCGGCTTTTGGACTACCTTAATAAAACAAAAAACCTACACTGACCAATTTAATCCGCATAGGCTGTGGCCTGATTTGATCCCTTCCGTTTTCCCTCATTATGCAAGAGGGAATGATGACAGAAAAAATATATCAAAGCGATTTGAGGAAATTAGATTGATCAGAAACAGGTTGTTTCATCATGAACCCATATGGAAATTTAAGAAAGCTAATACGCCGCAGGAGTGCATTGCTGAATTGCGTAGGAAGTTCAACGACATATTTAAAGCAATAGGCTGGATGTCAACTCACAAAAGAAATAACTTGAGAGAATTCGGGTTTGTCGAGTTTTTTAAAAACCATTGCACGCTTGAGGTGTTAGAAAGTTATTGTGTAAAAGGCAGTCAGATTCAGCATTTGGGGGAATAGATGAAAGCTAAAATAAACAATACCCTTATAAAAAAGTTAATGCCAGCAGATAAGGAGTACGAGGTTCATGATATAGATTTGAAAGGATTTTTTATAAGAGTTTTCCCCACAGGAACAATGCGCTATGTCTGCCAGTATAAAAGAGGGAAAAAAATTAATATAGGTACAGTGGGGGTTATTTCAGCGCCTCAAGCCAGAGAAAAGGCAATTGAGGTATTAAGTAATTCAAACAAAGGCATTGAACCCACAGCCCGAAAGGGTGCTAATAAGGTTCATACATTAAAAGAGTTTATTGAAAATGAGTTTAAACCGTGGGCTCTAGCTCATCATAAGAGAGGACAAGAAACCATCGAAGCCCTTCATCGATGTTTTAATAAGCTATATTCAAAACCTCTTAGTGAAATTACGCCTGCTTTAATGGAGCAATGGCGAGTCAAGCGGCTAAACGAGGGTACAGCCCAGGCAACCATAAATCGAAACATTACGACCCTTAAATCTGTGATCACTAAGGCAACAGAATGGGGCTTTTTGAAAGAAAATCTATTACGAAACTTAAAGCAATTCAAAGTCGACCGCTCCCCAAAAGTAAGATATCTAACAGTAGAAGAAGAAACCCGGCTACGGCAGACTCTTCAAGGACGAGAAAACCAATTAAAGCAGAAGAGAGTAAGTGCTAATCAGTGGCGTAAGATTCGTGGATACAGCTTATACCCGGAATTAGAGGAGGGGGAATTCTTTGACCATTTAATGCCAATGGTACTTATTTCAATTAATACAGGCCTAAGACGTGGAGAGTTATTTAATCTAACATGGAACATGATAGACCTCTCTGCCAAATCGATTTTTATCGATGGTGGAATCACTAAAAACAGTAGTTCTCGTTTCATTCCATTGAATGAAGAAGCGTATCGTATTTTGAAACAGCTTCATCAAAAGAGAAGCGCTGAAAGTATACTGATTTTTCCCAGCAAGGGCGATCAGCCGTTTAATCACGTCAAACGGTCTTGGGCTTCACTTTTAGAGCAATCAAAAATTACACAATTTAGATGGCATGATTTACGTCATCACTTTGCCAGTAAATTGGTTATGGCTGGAGTTGATTTAAATACTGTCAGAGAGTTGCTGGGTCATTCTGATATAAAAATGACATTAAGGTATGCTCATTTAGCGCCTGAGTATAAGATAAGTGCCGTAAATAAAATCAGCTGGACAAAATGTAATTAGTGTTATAACCGTTCAATTTGTAGTACAATTGCAGGTTAATATTGATGCTTATTGAATCAACTCAGCATTATAATGAAAAATACATTTAAACATTTAATTCCATTATGTCCAGAAGAAATTAATAAAATATGGGATAATTGCATTATTGTCCCTGATACTAATTTTTTATTACAAATTTATAGATATTCAGAGAGCTCTCGAAAGACTTATTTAGAGGTTTTGAATCACGAAGCCATAGTTAATAAATTATGGATGCCTTTTCAAGTAGGTTTAGAATTTCATGAGAATAGGATTGGTGTAATTTCTCATCAAACAATCGTTAAAGATAGTGTTTTAGACCATATCCACTCAGCTCAGAAAACTCTTAAAGACAAAATTGTTGGTTTAAATATACGAGAGCATCACCCATTTTTAAATGAGTCGCGTTTGCTGGGTTTAATTGATGAGAAAATACAAGATATAACTTCAGAGGTTGAAAATCTAGCCAAACAACATCCTAATTTAGTTAGAAATGATGCGCTTTTGGAAAAAATCCATAATTTATTTGAATCGAGAATAGGCAATAAACCTTCAGATGAAGCTATAGAAAATTATATTACAGAGGCAAAATCACTATATTCTCAGGGTAGGGGGCCCGGGCATAAAGATGACAAAAAAGAAGAAAATAAAAAATATAGCGATTATATAATTTGGAAAGAAACTATTCAGCAAGCTAAAAAGCTGCGAATGCCTGTAATCTTTATTACAAATGATACAAAGGAAGATTGGTGGCAACTTTATAATGGAAAAAAAATTGGTATCAATTTTGATAATCGAAAGCAATTTATTGAAGAAACAGGCCAAGATATAATTTTATACACTGGTGAAAAATTTATTGAATATGCCTCTAATCATAATAAAGCAAAGATTGATGCGAAAAGCTTGTTGTCCGAAATGAGGGAGCTTCATAATATCGATATTCAAAATGACTTATTTGGAGATCCTGAAGAGCTGAAAACTAAGTTGATGCAAATATTGCCAGAAATGAAATTACGTGAAAGAGCTGGCCTTCTAAGTGATCTTAATAATAATCGAAATTATCTTCGGGGTCTTCTCGACTTAAAAATTGATAGCGAAAAATTTAACCAAATAATGTCTACGAATGAAATTACTGATGAAGACTCTTTCCAAGACAAATTTATAAAACAATTGCTTGTCCGCTATAAAAATAATTTAGAAGATAATTAACGATATCAAACATTCATAAATCATTCAGCGTATAATTCTCCAACGATGCCAGATGATAGGGGTTGCCGCTAATATTCTTTTTGTAAAAATAACTGGTTCCTCAGCTGCAGTTTGAGCATTTAAACAAACCAATGCGAAACCGCTATTTCTTTTCACTAGGCGTCTAAAATAAGTACCCTCACTGATCTCTATGATACAATCGTTGCCTAGGCATTTCTCAATATCCACTGCATTTAGGTATTTGATACCTCCGACAAAGTCTCCCTTTGAATAACTGGGTTCCATTGTGTCGTCCGAAATCATTACAACGAGAGCATTTGGATTGTTTGACTTAAAGAATTCAATTTCTCTCTGAATGGCGTTTTCTTGGCTAAGAAGTGGAGCTATATCTTTATCTAGTGCTGGGAAAGGTACAAAATCTGTATTCAAGAGGCTGGGGCTTTTGCCTGAACCGTTGAGAAGCCATTGCATAGAGCAGCTTACGCCAGCGCTATGTAATATCTCTACAAGCTTGGATGCTGTTTTTTCATTTAGAGGGTTTCTGCCTAACTCCCATGATTGGAGAGTATGCATACTAATTCCAAATTTCTCTTCCAAATCTTTGCGAGATATACCTGCCAAACTCCTAGCGGTTTTAATACGCCGGCCGGCATTTATACGTTGATCATCTGTATTTTCATTCATAGAAACCTAGTACAAATAATTTATATACCACAATTGCGTATAATGTATTTACATAATACGCATTATAGGTATAATTTATTTTAATATACGTATTATCCCATAAAACACGATCCATTGAACTAATAGCTTTAACAAATTTACATCAAATGGTCAATGAATTAGGCAAGAGTTAAGAGATAGTAAGTATCGTTTCGCTCAATGTATGTGAGTATTGGCTCAAAATCAAGTGCAGTAAAACGTTAGGGATGAAGTATTCGTTATGGATTTTTTTATTAATAAATATGAACTTGCGGGTCTTAATGGCTTACAGCACGTTCAACAATTGGCTTACTTAATAGGAATACGTCCTTATATGGATATAAATACACGTATAGTTGGTATAAAACGGAAGATCAGCCATCAATCCATTGCTGAAGCCCTATATATCGAACCACACCCCGGCATACAAAGTGGAATCCTAAGCAGAGATCAGATCCGCCGAGCCATTAAAGGATTGGAAAAGGCTGGTTTAGTTGAAAATCAAAGTACTGAGCATGCGCTTATTTTAAAGTGCTTATTAGCGAGTGAGCGTTTTTCTGCCCAAAATAAAGCCGCCATCAAGGCGCCACACCATACCGCCATTGTGGATAACTCAGATAGACCAGGCGGGGCAAGGGCTTTCGATACAAATAATCAGCAAGCCACCATAGGCAAACAGGCGGAATCCGCCATACCTCATAATAGTAATAATAATTATTTATTTTTTTTATATAAACAATTCGAGCAATTTTGGTCGGTGTATCCGGTCAAGCGCTCCCAGCCTCAAGCTTGGCAAGCATTCCAAGAATTAAACCCCTCAGCAGAACTGTTTCAGCGAATGATAAACGCTTTGCAAAAACAAATCGCTTACCACGACCAACAAACCGCATTTAATCACTGGATGCCCAACTGGAAGAATGCCGGCAACTGGATAGCTCAGCAATGCTGGAACGATGAATTACCGATTCAACACAAAAAGGACGAACACCATGCAACACATCAAAAACCTGCTTCAGCAGCCGGAAGCTACGATCCGCTTTGGGCAACCTGCAAGAGGCGAAATGAAACCAAAGCCGAAGAGCCCTCCAACGTCATCGCCTTCCCAAGAGCCTCCAGCGGAACACATTGATGATTTATTTTTGAAATTTGCGTCTTATTACGGCGCGATATGGCGTGCACACATGAAGGAAGAGAGGTTTATCGTGTTTATGAAAAACGAGTGGCAAATCAGTTTGAAGGAGTTTACACCGGCAATTATTCAGGAGGCGACCGATCATTGCTTGAAACGCAAGCAACTACCGCCAACCTTGCCGCAATTTTACGACCTGTGCCGAACCTTACACATTCGGGAAAAAGAGCAGGAAGCATTAAATAACAGAGCACCGAATGATCGAGCAACGCCTGCCTCACTGGAAGTCGGACGCAGGTACTTAAAACTAATCAAACAAATGTTAAACAGCAACTAAGGGAGAACACCATGCTGATTTTGGGAAGACGAGAAGGCGAATTGATTCTGATTGACAAGGGGCAAATCCAAGTGAAGGTGTTGCATCTCGATAGCGACTTGATTCACTTAGGGTTCAAATCCTCAGTGCGCATCGATATCGATACGCCGGCTGAGGGCATTCAGTACCTTAGCGCCAATTGCATGATGGTGTTGCAATGCCATCTAGGCGACAAATTGTTTCTGAATGAGGGTGAGATTCAGGTGAAATGTTTGGCAGCCCATCACGGCATGCTGTATTTGGGCATTCAAGCGCCGTTGCATATTGATGTCGACCGTCAGGAGATTTTTGCGCGCAAGAATGCAACTGCTAATTCAAGTGAGAAAGCCTGCAATGACGTTTACTTCAAACAGCCCAAGATTCGCTAAGGAGAGCATGATGCGCAAACTTCATCGCTTTAAGCAACTCGCAAAAGCGAGATACCTGGCTCTGTGCAGTGCCTTATTACCTGTTCCCTGTTTTGCCAAATCGATTGAGACGGTGATTAATGGGGCAGTGAACTACCTGCAAGGCGACTTGGTGCGCTCGGTCGCTGTGGCGATTATCGTCACCTTGGGTTACATGTGTTTTAAATTGCAGAAATTCCCCAAAGAGTATTTTGTGTACTTTTTAGTCGGGCTAGGCCTCGTGTTTGGTGCCAGTGAAATTTACGGCGTCGTGGAGAGGGGATAATGCCTGATAATCACTTGCACAGTAATCCCATCTTTGGCGCACTGACCCGCCCGGCCATGACCGGCGGGGTCACGCTTGAGTTTCACGTGATGAACTTAATTGTGTCGATGGCGGCATTCATTGGCTTGGGCAGCATGCTGTACGGCCTTATTTTCCTACCGATTCACGCCTGTGGCTGGCTTGCCTGTAAACACGATACGGCCTTGCTCACCATCTTAAGCAAACGCTTATTCAAGCTGCCTAATCTGCCTAATTCATCCTTCTGGGGAGTCCGCGCCTATGAGCCTTTCTAAGATGAGGCAGCGCCTGCAACAGGAAACCGGAATCAGCAGCTTGTTTCCGGTCACACACCTTAATTCAGCGAGTCTATTTGAAACCAAAGACGGCTTAATCGGTGCAACCTTGCAAGTCGAAGGCATTTCCTTTGTCATGGCAGAACCAGAGTATTTAAACGAGATGTCATATCGCTTGCATCAAGCGCTTTTACATCTCGATGAGCGATTCATGGCCTACGTGACCATTCACCGCCATAAAGAAGACATTCGCTTAAAGGGTGAGTTTAAATCGCCGTTTGCCAAGCGGGTCAACGACAAATACCACGCCCGTTTTCAAGGCAAAAGCCTGTACCGCAATGCAATTTATATCACCGTGGTACTCAAGGGCGATAATTCCAGCAAAGCCGCACGAACGTTAAGCTGGTCGAATAAAGTCAGCGCGTCTAAGCACATTGACGCACGGCAACAGCAGCGAGAAGCGCAAATCGCCTTGCTACTTGGAAAAATGGAGCAGCTTAAAACCTCCTTATCTCCCTTTAAACCGCATTTACTAGGCGAGCATGACCGAGAAAAAGGCTATAGCGAACTGCTGGCCTTCCTCTCCTTAATTCCTAATGCGGGCGAGCGCTTACCCTTTACCCAACCTCAATTTAACGCCATGACCGGTAAAGGCTTGCTGGACACTTTAAAAGCCAATGCCAAATACCCGGAAGGCAATCTCAGCCAGTACGTGACCAACAAACAGTTATTCTTCGGTCAATCGATTCAGTTTCAAGGGGCAGTCAATACCAGCTTTGCAGCCATGCTTTCGATTAAAAAATACGGGCAAGAAACCAAGGCCCTGATTCTCGATAAACTGTTAGAACTGGATTCCGAATACATCTTAACCCATAGCTTCGCACCGGTTCCGCGCGAAGTGGCACTGGATTTAGTGGATAAGAAACGAGGCAATTTATTGAATGCCAAGGATTTAGGCGCGAGCCAAATCCAGCAGTTAAGTGCTTTAGAAGATGGGCTCGCCAGTGAAGTAGCGCGCTTAGGCTTTCATCACAATAGCTTAATGCTCATATCCCCGGACAAAAGCCAATTAGAGAATGCCATTCGCGAAGCAGTCAAAGCCTATGCGGGAGCGGGTATTGTTTTAGTGCGCGAGAACATCGGCCAGGAACTGGCTTACTGGGCGCAAATTCCCGGCAATCACGCCTTTATTGCACGGGCAAGTTTAATTACCTCGCATAACTTTGTCGATTTTTGCTCACTCCATAATTTCGATACGGGTTTTCGTAACGGCAATCACTTGGGCGAAGCCGTTACTTTATTAGAAACGCCCTCAAAAACCCCGGTCTTTTTTAACTATCACAGCCAATCGTCTAAAACGAACCCCGCCAAAGGACATACGGCTATCTTTGCAGCGACCAATGCCGGGAAGAATACACTGGTGTCGTTCCTTGATGCGCAAATGGGACGCTACGACAACCGCAGCTTTTTCTTTGACCGTGATGAAGCCTCCAAGATTTATGTATTGAGTGCTCCCAATAGCAGCTATACAGTGATTTCACCAAAGCATGCTGCCCGTATCGCCATGAATCCCTTCATGCTTCCCGATACGCCTCACAATCGAAGCTTTGTCAAAGACTGGTTCGCAGAGCTCATTAAACAACCCAATGAAAGCGATTTATCTAGCAGTATTCGCGAAACCATTAACGAATGTGTGAATTATGCTTTTGACCATTTAGAGCGCCGATACCGCAACTTAAGCAATATTGCCCGATGCCTTCCGAAAGACTTTCCCCGTTGGCCGGAGTTAAAGCGCTGGCTTCGCGAAGATGAAACCAGAGAGGCTGGCGAGTATGCCTGGCTGTTTGACCATGACCATGACGCACTGGCGGTTGATTTGGATAAAGTGGGCTTTGATATCACCTATCTAATGGATGAAGTATCCCCCTTAATCTCAACGCCCGTTTACATGTACCTATTACATCGGGTACGCCTCTGCCTTGATGGGCGTTTAACCTCCATCATTATTGATGAAGCCTGGCAGGTCTTTAATTCGCCATTCTGGCTGAAGCACTTGAAAGCATGGGCAGCGACTATTCGTAAGAAAAACGGCCATTTCGTGTTCATGACGCAAACGCCCGAATCTATTGTGCAGTCACCGATTGCCGCCGAAATCATTACCAATGTGGCGACCAGCATCTATTTCCCCAATCCGGCAGCGAATGAAGCAACCTATATCGGTGCTTTAGGCTTAACCCGTGGGGAGTATCAAACCATCAAATCCCTAACACCGGAATCAAGGCTATTCCTCTACAAACAAGAGCGAAAGAGCATTCTTTGCCGGCTTGATTTAAGTGAACTACCCGAAGAAATTCGCGTCTTCTCGGGAAATGAAGCAACCGTGCGCCTGCTTGACAGCATCATCGATGAGGTAAGCGCCAATGCCGAAGACTGGTTGCCGGTATTCCTGCAAAGGAGTGGCGCATGAAGATTCGACTCCTCCTTGCCGGGCTTTGTCTAAGCTCTAATGTTCATGCCGAAATCATTTCCGATATTGCCTTGCTTGAAAAGCTTGGCGAGCAACTAGTAGAGATGAGGAGACAATACGAGATGCTGCAAAAGACTTATCAAAATGCCGAATCGCAATTGAATGGTTTGCAGAAACTTCAAGACTTAAACAGTGGTAATTATGGCTTTGGTAATCTGAACAATAGCCTTGCGGATTTAAAGAATCGCCAATGGTCAGCCAATACCTGGGATGAGGCGTTAAAGAACATCTCAGGAGGCAATCCAAGCCGTTACCAAGAGCTGGTCAAAGCCTATGAAAAAAGCCACATCACACTGGACGATGCCAGTTTCTTAAAAGGGGCGACCACCGAGCGCTTGAAGCAATACCAGCAAAACAAAGCGGTAAATGAAGCAGTCAGTGTGCAAGCCACTTATGCCTATAACGAAATCAACCAGCATTTAAAAGCCATTCATGAGCTCTCAGCTCATATTGAGAAAACCCCAAACACCAAGGCAGCCGTGGATTTAAATTCACGACTGATTGCAGAACTCGCCTTTATCCAAACCGAGCAATTAAAACTGCAAACCCTAATCGGTCAACAGTCAGCCATGAGCAGTTTTAATGACATCAGTAGTGAAACCGATATGGCACGCTTTAACCGTTTGCCCGATGAATAAGGAGAACAGAATGCGAATCATCCTTGTATGCCTTGTAATACTGAATGCTAGCGCTTGCAGCCAACCGCCGGACTTGGATTCACCTTGTCCGAATTACGGCAGAGCCTGCTCGCAACAACCTGTAAATGAATAAAAACAATAAAAGGAAGAATAAAATCATGAACCGATTAGCACTCACCTTAACCCTTGCTTGCACCGTAGCATTAAGCGCCTGCAATAAAAATCCCTTGCAGTCACGACCACAAGCCGAACAGGTCAATGCGTTAATGCAAGCCTCGCGCACCGCCGAAAAGGCCATGCACTTAACCACTGGCACTGGCGGGGGCTATTATCCGAGCTGCATGGGGTTGAATGATGCCCATATCGATTGCGACTTATTGTTTAAGCTCATGGTTGATGAACTCCGAACGCATCCCGCCTTTGCTTCTGTTGAGGTTAAACAGATTACCGACAAGTCCTTCTATAACCCCATTGCACTTGCCTACCAGCAACGCGTGTTTAACAGCATTGAGGACTAGCCAATGGAAAGCCCAACTTATGCCAACCTCATTAGCCAATTGACCGGCCAAATCGATGCCATCAGCAAAACCTTTGTGATGAATGGTTATCAGGCACTGGCTAACCACTTGGAAAAGCCTTTGGCAAGTGCTTGTGTATTTGCCTTGGTCTTAATGGGGTTTGGCATCATGATGGGCTTTATCCGCATGCCGTCTAAGGATTTAATGAAATTAGCCTTACGAATCGGCGGTATTTACCTTTTCGCCATGAACTGGGGCTTTTTCTCTGAATACTTTGTCGGGTTATTCGTCAATGGGGCGAGTGAGCTGGGCGGTGTATTGATGAAAGCTAATCTCTCAGGCCTATCCGTGGACGGGGTGAACAGCGGTTTGCAATCGGTTTTAAATGAGGTGGTTCGCGTAGGGGCTTGGACGTGGGACAAGGCCAGCTTTAAACACTGGAGCCCGATTTTTGTCGCCTTAATGATTTATCTCTCAGGCCTTGCGGTCATAGGTTTGGCCTTATTTGAACTCATTATCGCAAAATTGATGCTCGCAGTGTGTTTAAGTACCGCGCCCATTTTTATCCTCTTCACCTTGTTTGATGTGACCAAATCCTTTTTTGAGCGCTGGATAGGCGTACTGGTAGGTTTCTCGCTAATACTAGTCTTTGTGTCGTCTGTAGCCAGCTTTTGCATGCGCCTGATTCATTGGGCAGTCTATGCGCATTATGCCAACCATGCCCTTGATATCGGCCTATCGGATTGGATCCCAATCGTATTAGTCGCTGCCTTTTGTGTCATGGCCTTGCTCGAAGTCACCGCCATTGCCAAAAGCATTGGCGCTTCCTGCTCGACCAGCAACGGCGCTGCCATGCTCGGCGGGTTTGTCGGTGGCGCAATCGGGGCAAGCCGTAAAGCGCAAGATGCCAGCAGCAAATCACAGGAGGCTTTAAAGCAAATGGTGCCGGCCAGTGCCAAATCCCCGGTGCAAGTCTATCAAGCGTCACGCTCCCCCTTAAACCTTCAATCCTTTCGAGGTTAATCATGACAACAAGCAAACAGCCGTTAAATGAGTATTTTAAACAAGCCAAGCACTGGGCGGATGACCAGTTCGCCCGAGTGGAAGTTTCAAGAAACCGTTATCAAATGGCCTTTTTCACTTCGATGGGATTGAACCTTTGTGCGGTGCTTGCGGTTGCCGTATTGGCGCCGATGCAAACACTCGTGCCGATGCTGGTACACCATTATGACAATGGCCTAACCACGATTGAACCCGTCACTCAAACCAATGCCCCCATCAATCAAACGCAGGTTGAAAGCGACATTGTGCGTTACATCACGCACCGCGAAAGTTATGAAGTCAGCGCGTATCGCGCCCAATACGACTTGGTAGGGCTTTTATCCAGCGATTCGGTCAATGATGAATACCTTCGCGAGCAATCCAAAAGCAATGCGCAATCCCCCGTGTTGCAGCTCGGCACCAAGTTCACGCGAAGCGTGCACGTGTACAGCATTAACTTCCTCGACAATGTGCTGTTCAACGACAAGGATTTTCCACGAAACCATTACAACGTGGCCGAGGTGGTCTTTACCCTAATCGACACCGATAAAGCCACCGGCCAGCAAAGGGAAACCCAATACAACGCTTTAATTTCATGGGTGTATAACCAGCCCTCGAATGCGCCGGATATCCGCTGGAAAAACTGGGATGGCTTTCAGGTGACCCGTTATAGCAAACAACTTCGGAATGTGTGAGGTGATGATGAAGAAATTAATAACGATGGTGGCATTGCTTGCCAATACGATTGCCTTTGGGCAACAACTGCCCCAATCAACCAAGCAGGATGCACGGGTAACGCTCGTGCCTTTTCAAGAGCATAATGTCGTTAAGCTCAAGGCGCGCACCTTTACCACCACGCAAATTCTGTTTAACCCCAAAGAAACCATTCTCGCCGTGGAAGGAGGCGACACTGCCGGCTGGATGGTGACCTATCATGAACACTTGCCTTATATGGTGTTTGTCAAACCCACGTTGTTTGATAGCAATACCAATATGACCGTGGTGACTAATAAGCATAATTATTATTTTCAGGTGACCAGCAACAAGTCCATCAAAGAAACGGCCGTCAAACCCATCTATGCGCTTCAGTTTACTTACCCTGAAGAAGAAAAAGCCAAGCTTGAGGCAGCGCGAAAAGCGGCCGTACTGCGTAACCAAGCCCTTCGCCAACAGCACAAAGACCCTAAAACATTGAACTGGAACTATCGCTTCAGTGGCAGTGCGGAGTTAACCCCGCAGCATGTCTATGACGATGGGCAATTTACCTATTTTGAATTCACCCCCACTCAACCAGTGCCAGCAGTGTTTGCTGTCGATAACAAGCAAGGTAAAGAGTCAATTGTCAATACGCGCCGTCAAGGGCATCTCTTAATCATTCAGCGCTTAAGCCCGCAGTTTACCTTGCGAAGCGGTGGTTTAGTGGCATCCATTTTTAACAGCAATGAAATCGAACGACTTCGACAAGGCAGGAGGTAAGCATGCAACCTACAGAACACAATAATGATGCACCATTAAGCGACTTATCCCAAGTGACACCGCCTAAGAAGTCCTATTTCGGAATAAATCCTAAACTGGCGGTGGTAATGGGTGTTTCAATTACCCTGTTAGGCTATGCGTTTATGCCAAAGCATGCGAAAACGGTCAAGGCAGAAGAACCAGCCAGCCATTCGCAAAACGATTACACCTTGTCACAGAATCTTGAGCTGATTGAGAAGATGAAGGCAGACGCTGCCAAGCCCCTTCACCAGGGCGACAATCAGTTAGCGCATGCAAAACCCATCAGACCGCCCAAGCTTCGCCATAAAGAACACTTAAGCAAGGAAATGTTAGCACGCATGAATGCGCCGACTACCTTTCTGGTGAACCGGCAAGCGGCTGGTAGCGCTTTGGAGGCCGGACAATCAGGAACAACCAATACTTTTGCAGGCAATAATCCAAATACCCAGTTTTTAAATCAGCAAAATGAAATTACTTCCGTAACCGCCCAGAAGTTACCGCATCCTGCAGCCACCGTACCCGCAGGCGAAATGCTGGCAGCTACCTTGGAAACGGCCATTAACTCGGAATTGCCGGGCATGGTGCGCGCCATTACCCTGCGCGATATTTTTTCATTGGAAGGTCAGCATTGTTTGATTCCTAAAGGCTCGGTCTTGGTCGGTCAATTTGATTCGCAGGTAGTGGATGGGCAAAGCCGCATCTTAGTGGTTTGGAATCGTATCCAGCTCACCAATGGGGTTATCGTGAGCTTAAACAGCCCCAGCACGGATGCAATAGGCCGTTCAGGACAAGGCGCCGATTATATCAATCGCCATTTCTTTGAGCGATTTGGCACCAGTGCCTTGTTGTCCATCTTGGGTGCTTATACGGCCACCAGTGGCGTTAACGGACAAGACCAATATAATTCCCAGTCGCAATACCGCAATGCGATTGCATCAAGCTTTCAGCAAACCGCAGGGCAGGCCGTCAATGCAGGCATGGCCATTCGACCGACTTTACAAGTCAATCAAGGTACCTTAATCAATGTCTTTGTTGCGCATGACTTGGATTTCTTTGGTGTCAGTGGAGGCAGAGGTTAATGACTGAGAAATCGTTCTACGCGCCGGGTTCAGACGGCTTGTTAGCCCCCTTATCGCCTTGGCTTAATGATGTCAGCGTCTCTGAAATCCTAATCAATCGACCGCGAGAAGTATTTGTCGAGCAACAGGGTAAAATGCAGGTGCATACCGTGCCGGCATTGGATAGCCTTCATCTAAAGCGGCTCTTTGGCTTGATAGCCAATGAGAATAAACAGCTTTTAAATGAAGTAAATCCCTTGTTATCCGGTAATCTAATGGATGGCTCACGGGTGCAATTAGTAATTCCACCAGCCGCGAAGCATTATACCTTGTCAATTCGCCGTCAAACCGTGGCTAGTCGCAATTTAAACGATTACGAGCGGGATTTTTATCGGAATGCCAACCCCTTTTTAATAGACGGGAAAAATTCGCTGGAAAGTGATACCGATACACAATTACTAGCCCTTTACCGCAAACAATGTTGGCCTGAATTTATCGAGTCGGCCGTCTTGGCTAAAAAAAATATTGTGATTTCGGGCGGTACGTCATCCGGTAAAACCACCTTCTTAAATGCCTGCTGTCAACGAATCCCTGAGCATGAGCGCATTATCACTTTAGAGGATACTTACGAACTGCGATTGCCTCATTCCAATCAAGTGAATTTGCTAGCCCCTAAAACCAAAAGTGAATCAGCTCTTTGCATGCAAGACTTGGTGCAATGCTCCTTAAGGCTTCGCCCTGACCGTTTGATGATGGGCGAAATCAGAGGGCGAGAGATATTGGATTTTATTGCTGCTTGCTCCACCGGACATGAAGGGTCAATGACCAGTATTCATGCCAATAACCCGCAAATCGCACTGATGCGCATGGTGCAGCTCTATAAACTCAACAATGTGCCCTCGATGCGCGATGACGATATCTTGCGCGAAATCAATCAAGTAGTGGATGTCATCATTCAACTGCAAAAAACACCCAATGGACGCGGTATTTCATGGATTTATTTCAAAGGAGCAACCCCGGAACTATTAATGAGGTGATTCATGAAAAAATTCGCTATTACTGCCTTGTCTTGTCTGTGTTTTAACAGTGCTCAAGCAGGTGATGTTGACATGTGGGAACACATTGGCAAGCTGCAAGACCAAATGGTCTTGGTTTCCAATCAAATAATCGTTTTGGCGAATCGAATTGCCTCCATTCCCGCAGGCCCTCAAGGTCCACAGGGCATTCCGGGGCAAAAAGGGGAACGAGGTCCAGCAGGCCATTATCAGGCCGGTAGTGGCATTCGCATTGAAGGGGAAGTCATTAGTGCCAATATCATTACGCATCAAATAGGGGAGCTGTATCAAGGCGGGATAGTCTTCTGGGTCGATAACACCGGCCAGCATGGTTTAATTGCTAGCAAGAATGACGTCAATAGTGAAGGCATTCAATGGCGCAATGGGGAAAGCGGCAACAAGATTACCAATGCACGTGCGGATGGCATTGGTGCAGGCGAATCCAATACCCGTTTAATCATTGCCGAACAAACCATTGATAACCAAACCGGTCAATTTGCAGCCCTTCTGGCGAATCAATACAGCGTGTCAGAGGATGGGGAAACGCCTTGTGTAACGCCCGCTAATCCGCAAAGCCTTTGTTATGGCGGTTGGTATCTACCCTCAATCTATGAACTAAGCCTTTTAAAAGCCAATTTACAACCGCAGGGATTAGCGAGTTTTGCACCTGACTATTATTGGAGCTCAACCGAATGCGGTGTTTCCAAGGCATGGCTGCAGAACTTTAGCACGGGTGAAGTTCTTGCCAGTGACAAGTCCAGCACTTTAGGGCATGTTCGCGCTGTGCGTCAGTTTTAAGAAGGGTAAATCATGAAAAAGGCAATCACGCTTACTATTTGCTGCCTACTGATTCTGGAGCTAGCCAGCGTTCTTTCCCTTTGGTGTTTAAGTCTTACCAATACCCCTTATCCGTGGTCGCTCTTCATACTGCTTCGCTTTGGTTATTATGGGTTAGGTGTGGGCATGCTATTGCTTGCAGGGCTTCCCTTCGTATTGACAGCCAGTTTTATCAAAGGTGGCTTTACGCGCTGGTTAAGCGGTATGGTGGCGGTGTTTATTATTCTTTTACTGGTAAGCGTTATTGGAGGCGTTGCGCTCTATCAATGGTGGTCACAAGAAACCTTTACCAGCATGGCTGAACTGTTTAATTTCCTGCTATGGCTTTCCAGTGAACCCGATGCATTGAGACGGTTCATCGGCTGTGAGCTAGTCAGCTTCTTTTTAGTCTTCGCCCTTCCAGCTCACAGCGTATTTGAACTGGTTCGCCCTGGCAATAAAGTATTAGGCAATGCCCATTTTGCCAACGGCTATGAAATCCAGAAAGCAGGCTTTTTTAAAAAAAAAGAGGAAAGTCTAATCATCGGTAAAAAATACGGCGTTCCTTTATATTCCAATGGTTTTGAGCATGTCTTGGTCTTTGCCCCGTCCGGGAGTGGTAAAACGCGCAGTATTGCCATTCCCAATCTATTTAATTACCCCTATTCAGTGGTATGCAATGACGTGAAGTTGACCCTGTTTGAAACAACGTCCGGTTATCGAAAAAATGTCTTAGGCCATGAATGCTATTGTTTTGCACCAACGCATCCACAAGGCAGAACCCATCGCTTTAACCCATTAGCCAGCATCAGTACCGATGAAAATCAGCGCATGACTGATATTCAGCGAAACGCACATATTCTTATCCCCGATAATCCAAAAGGGGATGTCATCTGGACACAAGCCAGCCGGAAGCTCTTCAAATGCCTGACCCTATATTTATTAGATACGCCCGAACGGCCTACGACTTTGGGCGAAATGAATCGATTAATAAAACAGCAGCAATTCGATGTGTGGTTGCAAGACTTGCTCGATAATACAAACCACCTAGACCCAGAGTTCTACCGCAACGGTTATTCCTATATCAATAATCATGAGAAAACCCGCAGCTCGATTTTAGAATCCTTCTCGGGTTATTTAGAGCTCTTTGACGATCCATTCATTGATGCAGCCACAAGTGCTAACGATTTTGATTTTAAAGACTTACGACGCAAGAAAATGACTATTTATGTCGGTTTCAGTGATGATGACATGGAACGCCTAGCCCCCTTACTCACCTTGTTCTGGCAACAATTAATTTCAGCCATGATCCGTGAAATACCCAATCCCAAAAAAGAGCCTTATCCTTTATTATGCCTTATTGATGAGTTTTCATCTTTAGGCCGTATTGAGCGTTTACGGCGTTCATTAAAGTTACTCCGCGAATACCGAGTGCGCTGCATCCTCATGTTCCAGTACATTGCCCAAACCTATGAAAAATACTCACAGGATGAAGCCAAGGCCTTTACCAATATCAAAACGAAGGTGGCGTTTACGACTGAAGATCTAGGGGATGCCGAGTTCATCAGCAAAATGTTGGGTACTAAAACGCAGCGGGTAGCGAATGAATCCACCTCCTTACAAGTACAAGGCATTAGCAATAGTCATGGTAAAAATTATCAGGCCGTGCCGTTAATGCGACCTGAAGCAATTATGAAGATCTCGGCAGAGAATACATTAATCATGCGCTCTGGGTTTCCTTCGGTTAAAGCTAGCCAATTCATTTGGTATAAAGAGTCGTTTAAGGCTTTACCTCAGCCTTGTTTGCAGACCCCTGTTCAAATGATCAAAAGGAATCCATTTAAAAGAGAAGCATATCAATCATCGAGTCACACAGATTTACTTTAAATTGCCAGCACTTTGTTGCATATAAATAAAATGAACTAACTGAGGTAAATTATTTAATAGATTACTAAGACAATGCTTTTGAACTCAGACTAAAATGTAAAAAATGCTTTTACATAGATGGTTTTATGTAAAATTTAATTTTGCGTTTACCTTGGCTTATTCTACTAGTTTACATGCATTAATTATCCAAGGCGTGGGATGGATAAAGGTTTTCCATCCATAGAAGGCCAGTCACATTGTAAAACTAACTTGGGAACGACTTCCTAAATCATTTTTCTCAATATCTTCATCACATAGTATGGCACGAGTGCTAATAGCAACCATGTAAATATTAATAGTATTCTCTGAGTTCATGCCAACCAAATCCTGTGCGGAAATCTCTTTTTTTTGACATACAAAGTTACCCGCCTCGATTAAATTAAGCTCATCTTCAAAACTAAACGTTGTGCCGTCATCATTTTCATAATTAGGATCAGACTCAATTTCAGCGTTTAAACAGTCTTTTAATACCAAACTCAAATACTCTTTAGCTTCTTCAAGATGCTCCGCAAATAAACTAATCTCATAATAAATATTGGTAGTTCTTACAATAAGTTTAAATGGTTCAAGAAATTTAGGCGGTTCAAGTTTAGACATAAAGTTATCTATAATTTACAAAGATTAAAACTATACCAATTTACCAATAATTTCGTCAAATTGATTCTTTAAGCCGGGGTGATTAAAAGTGTAGGTCTTCTCAGTTCAACCTAATGATTGATACCTACTATGGCAAAAAACATTACAGTAATTAAAGTATTCCTAATGCATTAGCATCACAGAGGCCCGAGAAACGTCAATTTCAACAACCCCAGAGGTCTGGTTAATTGTAAACCAGATTTTTTACTTACAAAAAAGAAAAATACAATGGTGATAATTTAATTGGATGATAGTTAACATTTTTAATTTAGAATCATGAATCTGATTCTCCCATAAAGCAGTAGAAACCTATATTATATGGAAATGTTTATAGGATCATATGCCGGGACAAAATGGCCCGACATACGATAAAGATGATTGTTACATCTCCAATGTCTTGCTTGTGTTGGGAGACTCTTCCGACTCTTTTCGTTGCTTTTTAAAGAAACCAACTTGATGCTCTTTTTCATTAGGTTGTAATACATCCTGATTACGTTTTATACCAGTATTTTCTGAAAGCACTGGCGATAGATTTCCCTTAAAAATTTCTTCACATCGAGCGCGTAAGAAGGCAGCTTGTGGTAATTGATTTCCTGATAACAACTCATCCACATGCCTTGCTCTTTGGTGCATTACTTGCAGATTTTTGCTTTCTTTTTCCCTTAATTGCTCCAGTTCTATGGCCTGTTGAAGTGTAGCTGGCTGCCTAGATCCAGAGGCTGCAAAATTAATACTATGATCGTCAAATAATATTATTTCGCCTCGGTAAATTAAATCGGCCATTTCAAATTCTGCTTCATGCTGGCGGGGTGAGTTATTGCGTCTCACAATACCTTCATATTGTAAAAATGAACGAATAAAATCACCTTGCTCCGCAAGGAGTTTAGCAATGACAAAATCAGCTTCATCGGGATCGCCAGTAAATTTACTAATCACTTCCTTGATTAAATTAACTTCAGCATAATTCACAGTTTCTCTTGCGTATACATGGCGCAATACAGATTTCATAAATGCCAGACACATCTCTTTCAATTCTTTGTGCTGATTAATTAGTTTTCTATTGTCCTCAAGCCAACTTAAAGCATTTCCTAATTTTCCGCTTCCTAATTGGCGCAGTTGATAGCGAAATATGAACTTAAGCACTTCTAAATCGTCTGAATTATTGCGCAATGCATTTTTAACGTTAAATGACAGTCCAAAACCACCCTGAGAAATGGGCTTAATAAGCTCATTTAATATGCGGATCTTTCCAAGCCTAACCGCTAAGGATACAGGGGTAAAGCCGATAATATCTCTTGTATTGAGTGAAAGACCAAAACCACCCTGTGCGACAGGCTTTATTAGCTCACGCAACATCTCCACTTGATCGCCCATGACCGCACTTAATACTAAGTCACCACCATTATGATCTTTGGTATTAATTGAGAGTCCAAACTTACCGCCTTCAGAATGAGGGCGCACTAACTCTCTAAGCATATCAATTCGCCCATGCTGAGCCGCTGTAAACAGGTGGTCCTCCGCTTTAAAAATACCAATATGCATTGGAAGATTAAGTCCGCCCTCTTCCTTAGGATTAATTAGCTCGTGTAACGCCGCCACATTTCCGGATGCAACAACGAGTGAAACCGCTTCCAAAGCGTCTAGTGGGCGAAAACCGTTTGGATGGGGATCTGCCAATCCTAACCCCCCCTCATCTGTGGGTCGAATCATAGTTTTCAATATGTCGCTTCGTCCAAGAGATGCCGCTATCAATTTGGCATTAGGATGTATTAATTTTTTAGTTGCTAACCATTCCAAAGTATCTTGCCTGTCATTAAGAATTGCTATTGTCGTAGCAATCTCAGAGGCACTTTTGAATTGACTGTCATAATAATTGAAATCAATTTTATCGATGAATGACTCTAACTTTTCAACAGGTACATTTCCTATTAAATAGAGATAGGCCGCTTGATGGATGCTTTTAAACGATTCTAAACTTAAAATATCAAACACTAGCTCTACATTAAGGGTTTTATCGTAACACTCTAAAAATATACGAAGTGCCTTTTGATCGTATTTGGAATAGGCAAGCTCAAATGCAGTTTGACCATTGCTATTTTTGGTATTAAAGTCAGTTCGATTATTGTTAGCAATTAATTCAATTGCTCGATAATCTTTCTTAATCACCGCATTATGTAACAAAAAGTCTTTCACATTATTTGTTTGTGATTGTACCTCTTGGGTTTCTTTTGAACTACTATCATTAGGCATAAAATTAACTCTAGATTATTTAAGTGACTATTATTGTATCAAAAGAAAGCTAAAGGATCTACATTTAGCCTTATTGACTATTTATAGGTCGCATGGATTTCTACTTAAGTTTAAAGCAGGAAACTATGGGTTTTATCTAACTGCATACGATTTCTGATGTTTATCAGTAAGTTAGGCAAGTCCCGTTTTAATTTATGCACTAAGGGTTCATTAGAAACAATTTGACCAGCTATATTTTGAATAATTTTGTCTGATTCTTTCCCCTGAAAACCTGTCAGTTTTCTACGGATTGCAACAAGTTCATCATATTGTTGTAATAAGGGATATTCTTTTTTTAGTTCCTTATATACAGTCTGTCTTTGGTTTTGTTGCAAAGTATGTAAGCGCTCCTTGAAGGTATATTCGCTCATGTGGGCTTTCTTAAGCTCCTGAGAGATGAAAAGCCTGTCATTGGTTAATGTAACCGTTTGAGCGCGCTTGCAGAGTTCATGGTCACTAATTAGATTTGATGGTGAACGGATGATAGCTCGGATAGTTTTTAAGGTTTCGTGACGACAGGCTTCTTTTTGAATCTGGCTATCATCAATCTGTTTAAAGTTCGTTGTCGCCAACTGCCCTGGCATAAGCTGTTGTTTAATATCTGAAGCCTTTTTATCTCGTGCACAGGCCAGCTTATAAAAATCATCGTATTTTTTAAGAGATGACATTTCGATGCCAAGCTTTTCAGATTTGGTTTGTAACTGCTGATATTGGTTAGCAATTCGATTTCTAAGGTCAATATACTGAGCTATATTCCTAGCCACTTCTCTGATGGCATTTCGATTTTCAATATGACCAGAAAGCTTTTGCGATTTAACGACTTGCGCATAGTTATAGAGATAATTCGCTTTATCCCTAATTATCTGGGAAGCGGAAGATATACGCTTAACCGCGCGCTCAACCAGATTATCAAACTTAAACCCGTGCCGAATGCCAAGATTCATCGGGTAATCAATAACGTTATCCTGTAGAGTTTTACGCGATAGCTGTTCAACCATTACTTTGAAACTAGGATAATTTTTACTGTTTGCAAATATTTTTAGTTTTTCTTTGTGGCGGGTAAAGGCAACAAAGCTTAATGCTCTATCCCACCATTGGGTATCAATACAAACATAGGTGTTTTCAACGGACATACCTTGTGATTTATGAACGGTCATGGCATAGGCATAATCAATCTGCATGTAACGCTTAGGCACGTTAACAGTAGCCCCTGAATCTAAAACTGCGGTGAAGCCTTCCTCATTGACTTGAGTAATCGTGGCTAAATCGCCGTTCTTTACACCGATATCTTTATCGCCTTTCTTGAAGAATATGCGTTCACCTTTTGCCAGGTAAAAATCTTGCAGACCCGTTTGTTCGACATAACGCCTTAAGTGCGAAGATACTATAATTTCCCGGCCGTCATTCATATTGAGTGTAATGTTCTGCTCGTCATCTACTGCGGATATCCGGCCTTGTTCGCCACCGATAAGACCTAATTCATTATCGCTGTGAGTGACCATGATGTATTGGCCGGGTTGGTATCGCCGGTTCTTGCTTTTTATTTCCTTGATGATGTTGACTTGCTCAGTAGCCAGAATCCCTTTTTGCATTAGAAGTTCGCGAGCGTTTAAATTCAGACTATCCACGGTCACATTGGCATGCGCAATGATGATGCTATTTCGTAAATCCTCATGCTGGTTAATGTTAGCTTGCCAAGCGTTAATCAGCAGCTCACTTGCATTGTTTGAGCGTTCGTTATCAGCAATCACTATCGCATTTTGTTCGAGGTAATGAGTAAGCCCTGTTTCAATATTGCCCTTTGCCAATTCAATACTGGCTTGGCGGTCACCAGCATGCCGTTGTCGTTTGATATCGACCATCGTAAAACAGCCGACTTGAGAAGCAATCCCTTTGAAAATGGCACCTTTTTTTATCGGTTTAAGCTGGTCAGGGTCACCGACTAAAATCAGTTTTGCCTTGGCTTCTTTCACCCGCTCAATGAGATAAGACATATTGGCAAAATCCACCATGCCCGCTTCATCAATGATTAAAATATCATTGGCATTCAAGCTCAGTTTGCCTGACATCAGTTGCGCCGTTAATGAGGCAATGGTGGATGATTCGATGCCAGATTCAATCTGTAATTGTTTGGCAACTTTTCCGGAAAGGGTTGCCCCTAGTACGCGGCAACCTTGCTGCTGGTAGAAATCTTTAACGGGGGTTAACATGTAACTTTTACCAACACCCGGCCGGCCAATAATACAGCTAATATCCCCACCGTTTACGATAAATTCAAAGGCTTGTTGTTGTTCTTCGCTGAGGGTTGTGGCTTGTAAAAACTGGCCGGTATCGGTTTGATAGACATGGCCAGTTCTTTCCTGAAGACGCTCCACAGCGTTTAAAAGTTTGCTTTCTTGCAAATACTGATGCCGAGTGGTGAAGGCTTTCTGGCCTTGCTCATTTTCGCCCAGGCAAATGACGTTTTTATCGGAGAGTACACGCTCCACCGTCACTTGAAAAAACTCGTTGTAATTTTCTTGGGTGATAGTTTTGAATAACAGGGTTTCGATATCTTTTCGAGTGAATACGCTGTGTTCAATCGACAGAATATTGATGAAGTTCTCGATATCGTTTAAAACAATTTCTTCGCGTGCTTGCTTAATGAGCTCATTTTCTTCAAGGAGATAATGACTCGCTTTATCCCTGAAACCGCCGTGATGTCGTTCTGGAATGATGTGATTTAGGTCAACCGTTAAATCAATACCCTTTTCAGCAAAATAAGAGTCTTGAAACTCTCGCCATTGCTGATGCCATTGTTCTTTTTCAGTAATAAACCCTTTTGCGAACTGCGGGTTTAAATCACGAGCTTTGTGTTTTGCAAATTGATTTTTCTCTAATCGTCGGGTGGTGATTAGGATGTGCGCATGCGGATTGCCATCTCCGTGGTCGTGAATAGAAATATCCGCCGGAATTCCCTTATCGACAAAATGGACTTGAGCAAAACGCTTGGCTAATTCGATTTGCTGAACTAAATCCAATTCTTTGGGGAGGGCGAGCATTATATCTTTGCAGACTTGAGCGTTTTTCCTTGTTTCTGCTCTTTCAACTTCGTTCCAGATGAATTCTCGTTCTGTAAAACTCTGCTCAGTTCCTTCTGGTAAGAGAAGTTCAGAATACTGTACATCATGCCTGTGGCTGAAATCATAAGTTAAGCCCAGTCGTTCATCATATAGCTTAATTCCAGCACGATACGCGGCAGCTGCCACAGCACTGTGCCCTTTGCTCCTGCTATGCACCGAAATATTCGCATAGGAAATCGCCATATGCGTGAATTTAGCAAACAAACGACAGTTTGTATATTGCGCCCTTAGAAAAATTCTTTTCTTCGGGACAGGTGGAATTCGCTGACGCTCATGTGATAAAGCTATTGAACTCGGAGATCTGTGGGTATATGATAATTTTGATCTCGTTCAAATTTGCGGAGTAATTATGTCAAAGAAGACAATATCGCAAATGGAAGCTGTACTTATGGATAAAATTCAAAAAGCAAAAGAAAAGCTGGATCTATTACAAGAGAAGCACCAGCTCAAAATCGGTCATTTGGCCTACAAGCACGGCCTGCATCAAATCGAACTCAATCAGCTAGATTCTCTTTTTGCCAAGTTAGCCCATGAGGTGATTCATGGACATCACTAAGCAAATTGCCAAACAGAAACAAATTATCTGCCGAGAAGAAAAGTCTTTGATGATTGATAAGATAAAACAAAGGCGAGCAGAAACACGTCGGAAAATTGAATTAGGAGGTGTAGTTATAAAATCTGGAATGGGCGATTTTAATAAATCCGTAATTTTAGGATCTTTAAATTATGCATACGAAATATTAATAAGTGAAGCAGTATATAAAGAACTGTTTGAGATAAAAGGCGAACAATTATTTTTGAGCAAAAAAATATACAGTAAATAAATATCGCCTCAACTAGCTGCATACACATTTCTAGCAAAAACTAACTTGAAGAGAAAAATGAATCTAATGTACTAAAATCTATATATGCGGTATGAAAAGGAATATAAATGCCGAATACGATTAACATAGAAAGGATTCTTGATACTATCCAAGAGTCCTCTAATCATCTTCTTCTTGGCAATGGTTTTAGCATAAGTATTGAACCACGCTTCAATTATAAGAGCTTATTGGATGTAGCTATTTCAAAACTTCCAGATGCAAAAAAATTGTCATCAACATTATGTAGATTATTTCAGGATTTAAACACGTCAGACTTTGAAAAAACACTCAAATATCTTATTATTGCAAAAAAAATCAATGAAGTTTACGATTCTCTCCCTATTCAGAAAAAGTTACAGTCTGATATTGATAATATTAGACAATCTTTTATTGAGAGTTTTTTATTTGTACACCCACGATATTTACCAAGTGTAAATGAGAAGCATATTAAATTTATTTCTAAATTTGATAAGATTTTTACAACAAATTACGATCTATTGCTTTATTGGATTATTCTACAATACTATTCAAAAGAGAGAAAGGATGGTTTTGGTTATTTAGGTTTACCAGGAACCCCTTGGCTTGTTAATCCAATATGGATTAATGAGGAGGTGCAAAACACTTTTTATCTACACGGGGGATTTCATTTATATTCTCAGACGTTTACCTATAAAGAGACAGCGGAAGTTCATGAGGATGAGTATATTTCGTTACTTTCAAAAATCAATGAGAAAATTGAGGAAAATATCTACCCTCTAATTGTACTAGAAGGTTCATCCGATGAAAAATTATTAGTCATAAACTCTAGCCCTTATTTACAGAACAGCTTTAAAGCTCTAGGTAAATTAAAAGGTAACCTGTTTGTATTCGGATCTTCATTAAACATGCATTCGGATAAGCACTTGATTGACCAATTAAAAATTAGTGAACTAGATAAAATATACATAGGTTATTTTAACTCCCGCGATGATTTTGAAGATGTAAAATACCAACTGGAGAAAAATGGAAAAAAAGTCTTTTTTTATAGCTCCAAGGATTTATTTACCACTTAAGATTTGCTGCTAAACAAATAGTATCATTCTAATTGATTATCGCTGTCTCCATAAAGATAATTCAATAGCATTTCTTAACCCAGTACTGTTTTAGCTGCATTTAAAAATAATTTATTTCATAGATCTTCTAGTACAACACTTATCAGCTGGAGCAAGAATAATATGAGGGTGTCTTTGAAATGATTGCTGAAGCTCCTCCTGAAATTGCTGACCAAAAAGTTCGTGTAAGAAAGGAATTGAGGAACCATAAATTGCTTTTGGTATTCTTGCCCAGTAAACAGGGGTTGCGCAGAATTTAGATAAATCAGTTAGTAAATGTTAGAAAGTTTAGTGGGACATTTTGATAATCCGAAAGTACTAAAAAAATGAGAAGCAAATGGAATTAACATAGATATGGTTTATAATATGGCTTGTCAATAAAATGCAAATACTGATCAAATAATTTAATAAAAGTATTAACTAGACATTCTAATACATCCATATTCTCTAACATAAGAAACCTAGCAAGGTCGTGTTCCCTTAATTCGGTAGCAAAAGCAAAAATGAATTTTCGATTTAGAAACTGCCTAGAAATAGTTAACCCATTATAAAATCCATAGGAGACCCTTGCACACATGGTATTTTTCTCTTTACCATTTAAATGGGTTATTTGTTCCCAAGGGATAAGTATAAAATTACTTGTTTCTGTGACTCGTCTAAGTGGATCATTCAAAATAAGTTTTTCTGTATTATAGATATCCATCCAATGTTCATGTGTGCAAAATCGGTAAGATATCTGATTCTCAATACCCAGAAAATATAAATAATCGCAGCCTAACTTCTTCAAGGTATGAAAGGCCTGATAGAATTGGAGTTCAAATTTTTCGGGGAAGCTGCTATGAGGGTTTTTTGATTTTGAATACAACTGTAAGTCCATACTGCTAATTAAATACATCCAGTGTTATAATAATGTACTCAAACTTTACTGGGATGTAAATGAAAAAAGCTCCTCTTATCTCGGCATTTTTAGGGACAATTATAGAGATTTATGATTTTACCGTATTTCCCTTTCTGATTCCGATTTTAGTTGAAGTCTTTTCTCAAGAATACCCGGGTGGAGTGAGTGGAGTTGCCCCTATAAAACCGAACCACCTAACTCACCGCTAATAAGCTCCTGATATATTCCCTGGGAGCCATCATTTTTAAGCCCTTATGAGGCGCAACTTCGTTGTAATCGTCAAACCATTCAGGAAGCTTTTTCATAACAGTCTGCGCATCATCAAGATCAAAAAAAGCGACATAATCTCGTTTAAACGTTTTAACAAACGCTTCTGCCATACCATTGCTTTCAGGGCTATATGCTGGTGTTGTCCTCACATCAAAGCCCAGGTTTCTTGCAAAAGAAACAGTGTCCCTTGCCACATAACAAGGGCCATTGTCAGTTAACCACTGTATCTGTTTGGGCATGTATTCTGCTGCACCAAACCGATACTCTACACTTTCTAGCAATAAGTCCCTGATTGCTTCTCCATCAATGCCCACTGTCGAGGCAATATAGCCTAATACTTCTCTGTCACAAGTATCCATTGCAAAAGCGACATGAACTCTATCACCGTTAGCGCACTGTATGGTAAAACAGTCTGAACACCAACGAGTGTTGCTATGCAATGTAATGACTTTCCCATCATGTACTCGTGTTTGTTTTTTGCCATACGCCGGCAGTAATAATTGATTTTGCTTCATAATACGATAGACACGTTTATGATTGACGCAGGCAAGACCTGTCTTTTTTAACTCATGATTAAGAAGCGTTGTAACCCTACGATAGCCATAGCTACTCCGTTTATCCGTTATTTCACGAATGTAAGGCAGTAGTTCCTGATCACGTATTTTAACCGTTTGTTTTCTGGAGTGTTCCATATTTTTCAACCTCTGCGTTAAGTGGGAGCGAGAAACCTGCAGTGCCCTGGCAACTGCTCTTATTCGAAATCGCTTATCCCGTACAAGGGTTGTCGCGAGATCAGTTTTTTTTCTCGACCCAGCTTAACTGCTTCACGCAGAATCTCATTTTCCAATGTCTTTTGTCCCAGAACTTGCTCAAGTTGCTTAATACGTTTTTTCAACGCCTTGGCTTCACTTTCAGGGATGACTTCTTCTTCTGTTTTAACGCTGGTCAATGCACCATTCTCCATTATTTTTCGCCAGTAAAATAGTTGACTGGGGGGAATACCGTGTTTGCGTGCAATAAAGGATACTGTTACGCCTGTTTGGTAGGTTTCATGAACTATTTGTTGTTTTTCGTAAGCTGTCCAACGTTTTCGCTTACGACTGGAGTGAATTATTTCGCTACATTCTATTGTTGTTATAGTCATATTACTAGTCCTATTCCTAGTCGTTAATTTAAAACTAGGTGGACCGGTTTATTTGGGGGGCATTACAGTGAGTATAAATTTTACTGTTCTGGCTTATATAGTTAGCTATTTGATAAAACCCATTGGTGCAATTAGCTGTGGCTATTTGATAGATCAATTTGGGCAAAAGAAGATAATGTTGTACACGACATTATTAATGACTATTGCTACCTTATCAATTGGTCTATTACCTACTCGCTGGCTATGCGCCAGTTATGGTTCCCTTTTAATTGTTTGCCGGGTAATGCAGGGCTTATCGATATCAGGCGAATTTTCATCAGCGATGATTTTTGCTGTTGAGCATGGGAAAATCAAGCCGGCCTTGTTTGGAAGCTTGGCCTTTGTCGGGGGTTGTATTGGGATTGTGTTTGCCAATT
Source organism: Legionella quinlivanii (assembly GCF_900461555.1). NCBI lineage: Bacteria > Pseudomonadati > Pseudomonadota > Gammaproteobacteria > Legionellales > Legionellaceae > Legionella > Legionella quinlivanii. The sequence goes on from NZ_UGOX01000001.1 coordinate 675,223, forward strand.
TGGCAGCCTTTATCCTTTTATATATGGTACCTCCTGAAAGGATCATTCAATTCGCATGGAGAATTCCCTTTCTATTTGGGGCGTTTGGTTGCTTAGCTGTTTTGTTTATCCGAAATAGCATGAAAGGCGCGGTGAGGCAGTCGCGCTCATTGTCTGTAAATTATTGGAATCTGGTGAAAACACATAAACGGGAATTAATTGAAGCGTTTGTAATCTCAAGTTTATCTGCCTCAGCCTTTTATATTACCTTTGTTTTCTTGCCGACATTTTTAACGTCACTATTAAATGTGCATTCTCATAAAGAATCAATTCTGATCACTCTCTTATCGCTAGTCATCTATTTATTGCTTTTGCCATTTGGAGGAATGTTGGCTGATAGGATTGGTATCCGAAAACAAATAAGAGTCGCATCTATCCTTTATTTGCTGTTTTCATATGTAGTATTTGCATTATTGCCACAGCTGAGTATTACCAGCTGCATTGTAACGTTAGCGCTGTTTGCAATAGTACAGGCATTACTCAACTCAGCGCTTCCGGCATTTCTTGTCATACAGTTTCCAAAAGAACAACGGGGTAAGGCTCTCGCTATTTCTTATAACATCAGCCTGGCATTATTTGCAGGGCTAATGCCTTACTGGATGATATCATCAAACGATCAAGTTAATCCGGGTATCCCAATAACAATTTGTGCAGCTCTAAGTTTGTTAATTCTTAATCATGAAAGGAAAAGCTATGGTTATCTACGAAGTAAATTTGGCTATCGATTCTGATATATATCCACAATACCAAGAATGGTTAAAGAAACATGCAGAGGAAATGGTTCAGTTACCGGGTTTCATTAAGGCCAAGATTCTAAAGCCAGAAGAATCGGTAAGTGGTCAAGAGAAATTGACAGTACAATACCAATTAGAGAGCAGGGCAGCATTAGATCAGTATTTTACTGATTTCGCACCTAAGATGCGGGGGGATGGACTTGCACGATTTGAGGGTAAGTTTTCTGCTGAAAGGAAAATATTTGAAGTACGGCATAGTATGAAAAAATAATTATACCCAAATAGTGTATCTATATTGAAATTATACGCAAGTGCGTATAGTATAGACTTACATCTGGTTAAGTCTTCTTATATAAGGATACAACATGGAAAAAAGGGTTTTTAAAGAGGCGGAAGCAGCAAGTTATATCTGCATGAGTCGATCTTTTCTTTCTCAAGATAGGGCTTATGGAACATTAGCTAACCGCACGCCCGGTCCGAAATATATTAAAATAGGTCGTTCAATTCGCTATTTAAAAGAAGATTTGGATTCTTGGTTAGATCTACATAAAAAGTCATAAACCTCATTAATGAGTATCACTCATCCCTAATAATGAGTGATACATTTTCATGAGCGACCAAAATAATTAAAGCGTAATTCCGCAGCTTTTTGTTCAATCTGTGTGACAGAACTTTTAAGATCCTGAGTTGAGAGTGCCTCGAGTAATTGTTGGAATAATGGCTGTAATTCCTCAATTATGATGGTCTTGTCCTTTTTGACCTGCTGAAATTCTCTCTCATTTTCTCGGTAATTAGTAAAGACTTTTTTGTGTCGCTCAAGTGATCTACTTAATTCATCAGGGCTACAGCTTGTACTGATACAATTCAATAATTGATGCAGTGCAATGATAAGGGTTTTAGAAGAACTGTCTGGTATTTGATTTGCCATTAATGGTTTTAATTTGTATTTAAATAAACTTTTATCTACTCCTTGAAGTGAATTTATTTTTTGTTTCAAATTCGCCTGTAAAGAGAAGTTGCTATTAGGAATTAAAAATAAGTTATCTTGATGAATCGATTGAGCCATCAAAATTATATCCCTCAGTCTAAGAATGCTTTTTTGATATTCATTTGAAGGACATAGGGGAGAAGTCTCTAATTTCCTTAGGGTACTTTGCCGACTAACTATATAATTGTTAATCTCCTCTAAAAGTAATTCCTCATTTCCATTATCTACTCCAGTGAAAACAAAAAGAATAGATGGGTTGCCTTTTATTTTAGAAGCATCTAAAAATTTAGTTAGTTGCCCCAGTAACGTATCAAACGGTGCTGCTCTATCAACACATAAGGCATTGACGTCAACTGTAATCACAATACCTGAGATTCCTTGAGGCATCTTAGTTGCTAAAATTGTATTGAGTAAGAATAAAAATCGCTCTGGCGTATTATTTTTTTCTTCCACTCCGCTGATCTCGCAAGCCCATCGGCTTTCTTCCATAAATTTAGTCAACCTAGGCAAATAACTATCAACAGTAAATTTCTCTTCTAAGGCCTCGTCAATATCTGATTGAGTATTTGTATTGGGGAAGGAGGTTGTTATTACTGGCAGATGTTGAATAAACTTCGTTTTTCCTGAACCGCTGCTGCCTAAGATTAATAATGTTTCTTTCGTGGACAGAGATTCAGCAAAGGCAATTGATTTTACTAATTGACCAGCAAATACATCTATATCAATTTGTGGGGTTGATGAAAGAGACTGTTTCTTAATCCATTTGTGGCTAAACATGAAAACTCTGAAGAAGGGAAATTATACAATTCTAATTGATTTCATTTTGTACAGCAACCGGTAAGCTACAATTTGTATTGCATACGCTAGCATGGTTATGCAACTGCAATTTATACTTATCAATTAAATTGCACCCTATATGCACCCTGTAAAAGTTTATGCTTGGGCGGGAAATAAGGTAACCCATTGATTTTATTGGTCGGAGTGACAGGAATTGAACCTGCGACCCCTGCCTCCCGAAGGCAGTGCTCTACCAGTCTGAGCTACACTCCGTTTATTTTAATGATTTCGATTGATTGCAAATTCGGCTAATTCCACCAGGGCTGTTTTGTACTGGGATGCTGGCAAAATATCCAGTGCAGAAAGCGCATGGTTGACCTCTTCTGCTGCACATTGCTTTGTGTAGGCAATGGACTCGGTTTCTTCGATTATCTCTAATATAGCTTCCAGCTTATCGCGATTGCCTGTTTGCAGGCTTTCTCTGATAATTTGCTGTTGTTCCGGATTTGAATGCTCCAGTGCATGTAATAATGGCATGGTTGCCTTTCCATCTGCAAGATCATCGCCAATATTTTTGCCGATGGTTTTACTGTCTGCACAGTAATCCAGGGCGTCATCGATGAGCTGAAAGGCGTTTCCTAAATGAAGTCCATAAGCATAAAGCGCCTTTTCCAAAGGTTCACCGGCATTGCTGAGGATAGCGCCAATCGATGCGGCTGCGGCGAATAACAGGGCTGTTTTTGCGCGGATCACATCATAATAGTCTTTTACGGTGAGTGAGGAATTATGCTTGTTGACCAGCTGCTTGACTTCACCGCAGCTTATTTGATGAGAGGTGTCAGCCAAAAGGTGAAGCACTGACCAGTTGTGCACGTTTACCATCAATTGGACGGACTGGGTGAAGAGATAATCCCCTACGAGAATACTGGCTTTACTGCCCCAGATTTCATTGGCAGTTTCTCTTCCGCGTCTCAGGGTGGATTCATCAACCACATCATCATGTAATAAGGTTGCCGTGTGAAAATATTCAATCATAGCCGCCAGCGGGATATGATCCCGGCCTTCATATCCACAGGCGCGGCTCGCTAATAACAATAGAAGAGGACGTAAGCGTTTGCCGCCGCTCTGGACAATATAGTGCGACAAGTCTTCAATTAATCCGACCTGTGACTGGATTTTATCAATAATTAATGAATTAACGGCTTCAAAGTCTTCGCTGACTAATGCCCTCAAACGATTAACCGTCATAATCTGCCCCTGCGCTTGTTATGCTCGCATGCTAAGTCGGGTCAGCGATAATGTCAAGTTTGAAGAGGATGGCAACAGAAGTGCCATGCCATAAACATGCCTGCTCTTTGCGGTATTGAAAATATAAATAGTCTAAACTCAAAATATAAAGTTGAGTCAGGATAACCGTAATGACAAAAAATGATCCGCAATCAATTTGGATGATTAGCAATATTAGCGACGATAAATTTTTACCGTTCAAGGTGGAAATCGTGGGGCAGATTAATGAGCTTCCCAAGCAATCACCCTATGCCATTGTAATGTCTAAAAAAGAGCGGCAGGAGTGGATTGCCTTGTTGCGCGAACTCCGTTCGATTCCGACTTATAGGTATACACCTATTTTTTATCATGGAGACATTGACGAGTCTCTTCAAGACTTATTTGATGGTTCGGCTGACGATGAATTATTGACTAAAGCGCATGCGATTCATCAGCGTTTAAAAAAAATTCCGGGGAATGTGCTTTTGTCAGAAGAGAAAGAGGTAATGCTCAGTACCTATCTTTACACACGTCCTGAATTAAAATTAAGAGGTCAGATTAGTTATCAAAATCCTTATGTCTATTATTTTCCATTAATTACTCTGTTTTCTTCTCCAGAGGAGAAAAGGGATGACTGGGAATTTCTCGAGGATTTGGTCTTAAGGGATATTCTTTCTCAGCATAATTTGATTGATGAAATCAAGATTTGCAGTTTCTGTAGTTCCGGTCTGTTAAATTTAAAAAATTCCTGCCCCAGCTGCCATTCGATTCGTATTAAATTACAGAATTTTGTTCATTGTTATACTTGCGGCAAAATAGGGCCTGTTCCAGAGTTTCTTCGCCGGGAGCGATTGATTTGCAGCCGATGTAATACCAAGCTCGAAGAATTGGGTGTGGATTATGATAAGCCTGTCGAAGATAAAATGTGCATGGATTGTGGTCACTTTTTTGCTGAAGCGGAAGTGAATATGATGTGTCTGGTTTGTCAGCGTCTTTTTTTTATTGACGAATTGAAAACACGATTTTTGTACGACTATTCACTAACCAGGAGAGCTGAATATCTGGTACAAGGCATAGAAAAGGAAATTTATCACAATTTTCACCAGTTTTTTAATGTCATTGACTATATCGTTTTTATGGCGATTGTATCCTGGCAAGCCAAACTGGCAGAACGTTATAACACCTGGTATTTCAGTATAATGACCTTGCGCATTCTCAATGAAGATCAATTACTGCATGAGAAAGGGATTGTTAATACCGAGCGGGCTATGGGACAATTTTTTAAAAAATTGCGCCAAATCTTTCGCGAAAGTGATTTATCCTCCAGGATGGAAGGTACTATGTTTTTTCTGTTGCCAATGACAGACCGAGAGGGTTGTCTGGCTTTAATCGATCGTATTCGCCAGTATCTCTCACAGGAAATGGGCTCGGAAATTAAAGAGCTGGCTTTAGGGTTGAGTTATCTGACCTCCTCTGAAATGATAAGCGGGCAGATGGAGGGAGAGCTGATAACGACTGAATTACTGGCGAGGCTCAATGATAGCAGCTCTCACTTGCTCAGTTCTGGAAAATGAGCCGTCTTCAGCGCTTGATTTTTTTTAATTGAGATTGTCTGTAATTATCCACCAGGGAAAGCTGGCGAATATCCAGTAAGTTGATAATGCCAATCATCGTGGAATTATTAATTCGCCCCTTTTTTCGCAACTGCCTTAGCTCTTTGCGAGCGCCTTCCAGGGCTGCCAGCCGTAAAGATTCTTCAAAATCAAGTGCTTTCAGACTCGCCATTTTCTCTGTTTCTCCGCCGACACTGGAAGAAACGAATTGACTCAGGGAAGCGGTAAGTGTTTTGCCCACTTGTGTACACAAATTGAGTTCTTCTTCATTTAAGTTTTCGGCCAGTTGAGCCAATTCCTGTTCTATAGCATGAATACCAGCCTGAGCGGCAGCGATTCGTGCCTGAAATTCTTCATCATCTGGCGATTCAATAATTAGAGAACGCAGGCTAGGAATAATGAGAGGCAGTACTATGGCACTCAATAACAGGGAACAGAGTACGACACCCACGACCACGCTGATTAAAAGATCCCTCATGGGGAAGGGTGAGCCGTCAGGCATCCAGGTAGGTAATGAAAGGATTGCTGCTAAAGCGATAGCTCCGCGAATACCGCCAAATGCTATGGCGGTTACAATTTTCAAATTGGGGATTTTCCACTCTGCCTGTTTTCGTCTCGCTATCATTGCTTCAAAAGGCAAGGTCAGATAAATCCAGAGTGCCCTAAGCGCAATCAGAGAGCAGGTAATCAATGCAATAATCAGGAAGCAATTGGACAGGCTGGTTCCGGTATAGGCAATGATTTGAAAGGAGTTGGGTAAATACAAACCCAGTAAAATGAAAATGATGCCATTTAAAGTAGTCTCAAGCATACCCCAGACAAAGCGGCCTTCAATACGCATGATAGCCATTGTCTTATCCAGAAAACCGGCCTGATCGAGCGTAAAGCCGGCAGCAACTGCGGCAATAATGCCTGAGCACCCTAAATGCTCGGCGGCAAGATAGGCTGCGTAAGGCAAAAGTAAAAGCAGCAGGTTTTCGGTGGTCGTTTCACTGGCGTTTCGACGGCTTAACTGTCCAAGTGCAGCAATGAATAAATAGGTCAGCAGAATCCCAATGATAATTCCTCCTAATCCCACCAGAAGCAGACTGATAGTGGCATTAGTAAAGGAAAAGAAACCGGTCAGCATCGCGGTAACTGAAAATTTAAAAGAAACAAGACCAGAGGCATCATTTAATAATGCCTCGCCTTGCAGAATATGCCGCAAACGCTCTGGCATTCCGGTTTTGCTTGTCATTGATTTTAAAGAAACCGCGTCAGTAGGCGATAAAGCTGCGGCCAATGCGAAGCAGGCTGCTAAAGGGATTGAGGGTTCAAGCCAGTGAAGCAAATACCCCATGCCGGCGACTGTAAAAAATACGAGCCCGATAGAGAGCATAATAATTGGCCGGGTATTGGAAAAGAACTCTCTTTTGGGAAAATGCCAGCTGTCACTGAATAACAATGGGGGTATGAACAACAGCATGAACAGTTCAGGGTTAAAGCCAATGTAAAAGTTGGGGGAGAGGCTGCTGGCAATCGCTCCCAGAGCAATTTGTACCAGAGGCGAGGGTAATGACGGTAATAGTCGGGAAACCACGCCCGAAATAACCAGGATAAATAATAGAACAAGACAGGTGAACATGCTTTCCATTCTTACTCCTGGTATGGATTAAATTGAGCTTAGTCTATCATAAAATAATTTCTCCGGCTGAAATAGTTTTATAAACTGGCGGCTGCTCCGGTTATTTTGTACTAAACTTAAAGGTGAGAACAATTAAGGACAAATGATAGTTCTGTCCAGATCCGCCGTTCAATTCAATAAATCAAAATGATCTTGTAAATAAAAATTCATAATTAGGAGATGAGTATGAAAAGGATGATAGCATTTCTATTCGCCGCGATGGCATTTTCTCTGCATGCCAACACAGGCAGCACTACGAATTCCACCACAACAACCGGCACCGATGCAACCAGCACGACAAACACGGGCACCTCCACTACAACAGGTACAGGCAGCACGGGAACAGGAACTAATGGAACCGATTCCACGACAGGAACTACAGGAACGGGTACTGACGCCAATACTACAACCAATCCTGGGACCGATAATACCGGCACAGGCACAACCAATCCTGGAACCAATAATACCGGAACTGGAACAGGTACAACCAATCCTGGAACTGACAGCACAGGAACAGGTACAGATACAACAAATCCTGGAACAGGTAGTACTGGGACAGGAAGTGGCAGTTCAAGTGGTTCTTCTTATTAGTTCCTGATGAAAGGAGCCAGTTTAATTTCCCGCCAGGCGGGAAATTTTCTGGGGCAGCAAAAGAGAAATCAAGTATTTATAAAAAATGAAACACGCAGGGTATTGCCGCTCTGTAAACCTGCTTTTAATTCCGTGTCTCAGAGCCTGTAATTTCAACATTCAAAGCTTGTGGCCCCCTTGCGGTGTGCTCAGCAACGAAGGTCACTTCCGAGCCTTCTATCAGAGTGCGAAAACCCGTACACTGAATCTCTCGAAAATGAACGAAATAATCCTCATTATTGGCCATAATAAATCCATAACCTTTCTTGGCATTAAACCATTTAACCTTTCCTTTAATTTTATCTGTCATAAAATTTACTCCGTTAATTGTACAGTAGCGTTTGTCATGGTTAGCGCGATTTAAGGGAAAACGAGTATTATTTATCATCTCTTGTTTGTATTTATTTATAAATAGTGGAATTTACAGGATTTATTAGTGGTTTTCCTTAGCATCAGAATGTATTTTATTTGTTTGCTGCTATTAAATATTGTCTATAATGTTTTATAAAGCGTCTAATCAAGGATAGATAATGAAAGACACTGAACAGGTTACTTTTCCCTATAATCTGCAGGAAATACGAAACGAAGCAAGAAATAGCCTACAGGACGGTGCGGTGACCTGTGACTATCCGCTTGATTTAACGCAGGCCTGCAAGTTGTTAAATGATGCCTTGGCGACAGAAATCTTATGTGTGCTGCGCTATCGACACCATCAGATAATTGCCAAAGGCATTGATTACATCCAGGTGGCTGCGGAATTTGAAGAGCATGCGCAGCAGGAAGAGCATCATATGCTGATGATTGCTGAGCGAATTAATCAGCTGGGAGGTGACCCGGATTTTAATCCTGCCAACATCCTTTCACGTTCTGCTACAGAGTTCGGTTCCAGTACCGATTTGCGCGGTATGATTGAGGATGATCTGGTTGCTGAGCGAATTGCGATTATGGTCTATCGCAAATTAATCGCCTGGTTTGGGCAGGAAGATCCCACCACACGACGCATGCTGGAAGTGATTCTGGAGGAAGAAGAGGATCATGCTAATGATCTGGCAGACTTGCTTGCCTTAACTCACTAGCGCTGAGCCGACTGCGCTGCGCTTATTCAAGAACAACATCGGACAAGCGAGGCGCAGATTTTTCTCTCTCCAGAATGCTGGCAAGTTTTTGATCGATAGAGTCCAGATTAAACTCAAAACAAGCAAACACTAATACTGTGGTCAGGATATTTTGAGCCAGGCAGCTCTCAGTTATTTCAGGCAGGTAAATGCGGCATTTGATTTTGTTGCCTTTCCTAACGATTAGGAAGTGGTCCTCAAGATAAGCGGACAGTCCATTTTGTTGGCAGTGTTCGTTGATTCTTAAATTATCGGCATTTAGACTGAATAATGCCACTGGGCAATCAGGAATTGTTCGCATGGAATAAACCAGATCATTGTCTGCATTTAAAATGCAGTAGCCCTTAGAGTGGACGCTGCGGAGTATGGCTTCTTTGGCTCGTGCAAAAGCTGAGCTTTCTTCTGCAACATTCATTACGATGCCGATATCACAGTGATCAAAAGCCAGACCGAAATCATAGATGCTTTCGGCATCGCATTCAAAAACCGCAAAGTTTACGGCCGGATCCCTTAATACTGCTCTCGCCTGATTAAATGGCTTGTCATTGGTGAGGGTAATTGGCTGTCCAGCGATACAGGCTCCGTTAACAGATGTAAATCCACTTGAAAAATCGTATTTATCCGCCATTGATGCGATTAATTGGGCCAGTCCCGGTTGCCCCTTGACACCGGTTAAAGCAACAATGGGAATGCGTGAAGATTGATGAGGCGGATAGAGCATATCAATAACAGATGCTGCAATATGTTTTACAAAAGGATACTGATCAATGCGAGGAGCGGCGTTCACTTGAAAGATTGCTTTGCTGGTTTCATTAAGTGGTAAACGAATATCTTCACTCACTATAACTACTTCACATAAGTGGAGATGCATTAGTCTCGCAACACGTTCCGCAAGGAAGACAAAGGAGGTATGGGTCTGGGCCGTAACCTCCATCGAGGTCATTTCATTATCGTCTTTGCTATCGGTGATTGGCTGATTCTGTTTGATCACCGCGGCTAGTTTGAAATTAATGACTAAAAAGATAAAGTTGTGACCCTTGACGCTCGAGCTTTGAATAACTGGTATACCCTGAGAAGCCAGAATTTTTTTTGCTGCTGTCTCATCATAAGCATTATCAACACCGATACTGCTATTCTGAGAGCCCAGGGTTGCGCAAAGAAGCCTTTGATTGCATCCTTGTCCAAGCCGATAGAAAGGTTCATTATCAAGCCGATAATAAGGAATATTTCTTTTCTCTGCTTCTTTTAAAATAGAAAGAATACCTGGGGCTGGACTGGCAAGTAGTCGGATTTGTTTCAGATAGGACAGATCGTTTTCCAGACATAGATACGGCTTGCAGAGCGCCAGACACTCGACGATAGAGACTGCAGTTTTAGCCGCGTATAAACCTGCTTCCTCTAATTCATAACTGAAAATAATCTGGTACACGCCCCTGCTGGCAATATATTGCGTTCTGCCGAAACTGCAGGTCATGCCGGCCAGAGATTGTAATTCAAGAGCGACTTGCTCAATGACGCTGCTTAAGGGGATACCTCTTCGCAGTCTTTGCAAAAATCCCCCCTCGCAACTATCCGAAGAGGGATTTTCTGCCAGAGAAGGGAATAATCTTTCCAAGGCGTCAGTAAACCCCTGAAGTGAGTTACTTGGACGCGTCTCGTAGTTTAACAAGTCCAGTTCGAGGACTATTAAACGGGTATGTGTAGTTGACCAGTAATTTGGCCCCTGTAAAGCATTTAGTTTCAAAATTTCCATTTTAACTAGAGCTCTCCTTGTCTCTAACAAATGTTTAATTTCTCATCGCATTTTCAAATTCAGGCCGGGTTAATAATTTCTACTTCGCATGCTTTCAATCCCTTATCTTCCTTACAAGGAGAAAAACTCACTTCAGCTCCTTCAGTCAATGTTCTGAATCCTGTCGCTTGAATATTACGAAAATGCACAAAATAGTCTTGCCCCTCAGCATGGATAAATCCAAAACCTTTTTTGGGATCAAACCATTTTACCTTACCTGTTAATCGTTCAGTCATTCTATTTCCTCAATGCCTTGAATTCTAAAGAAGAACTGAAACGATAACCTGTTCTTATCAATCAAAAAATACAGGTTTTTATCTTTGCGCTAATGGTTAACCACTATGTATAATCAAACGAGCGGTATCATGACTTTGAAAATAGAGCCTTTATTCTCTCCCTTACTTTCAGCGTCCATAAAGCCGCTGTGTAATTTGACCAGATAGGCAGAAAATGCAAGGCCGATTCCCATTCCCTCTTTAGCCTTTATGCCATTGTCCTCATTGAATAGTCGAAGAATTCTTGTTAATTGTTCTTTTTTCATACCCACGCCATGATCCTCGAACACGATCTGGGCATAACTCTTTTTATTTAAAACCAAATGCTCTGTTTTGATCAATAACTCTCCGCTTTCAAAACTGAATTTAATTGCATTGGCCAGCAAATTACAAAAAACCTGTTTAATCTGAAACGAGTCCGCGCGGATTATGAGCGGGTGCGGCGTCAGACATTTCTTAACTTGCAGGTTTCTGTTTTGTACCAGCGAAATTACTGATTGCAGGGATTTGTTAAGAATGGAATTGACATCAGTGAACTCAAATTCCATGGGTGTTTTATTTAAAAGCACTTCGGAAATATGAATAAGATTATCAATAATCTTATTTTGTCTAAGTGCACTTTCTTCAATAAAATTTAAACCGGTTTTTAACTTATCCGGAGGAGATGAGGTTGTTTTAAGTAATTGGGCCCAAGTCAAAATTGAAGTTAGCGGTGAGCGAAGATCATGAGAAAGAGCGGCTAAAAAAAGCTTTTTGGCATAACCTTCCTCGGTTGCCGTGGTTTTATAAAGACTGGAGAGACTTTCAATTTCACGTTGCTGTAATAAATTGCCGGTATGATAAGCAATTAACTCAAGACAGGAGATGCTCATATCATTCGGTTTCTGAGTATGCGGCCAATAAATTAAAAGATTGCCCAAGGCGGTTTTTGCTGAGCTTAACAAAGGAATGAGTATAAGGCGGTTTGCAATACCCTCTGTGAGCAGGGGATTATCAATATAGAAACTATTCTGGATTCTTTCAGCTTTTTGACTTAAGCGCAAAATGGAAGCGGGATTAACGCTCAGGTTTTCACCCACTTCTACAAGCACCTGATGAGTATCCGCATCCTGCAGGCTCAATTGGACATAAGACACTTTGAACAGCTGGATAATAAGTGCCAGATGCTCCTGGAGAAGAGAGTAGAGGTTTTTGTTACTTGTGCTTTGCACAGACAACTGATGTAAGCAACGCATCATTTGCTCAGCATCAGGAATGGAATTAGTTTTTTCAGCGTTACCCATGACCATAACTTTCAATATTAAATCACCTTGATAATGGCTCAAACGAAATATCTTTTATACGCGAGCCCGCGCTAAAAATGAATTGTCAAGCGATATTAATCTCTTTAAGATACGCAATAATTGATGATTCAGGAAGTCAAATCAATGCATAAATCGAATTTTTGCGTCTATCTGGTAGAAGATGATCTTTCCATCAGCAGAGCGCTTATGGCCTTGTTTGAATCGGTGCAAATTGAGGTGGTTTGTTACAATGATCCCTATCTTTTTCTGGAAGCTTTTCAAAGAGGCGAGATTCAGAATGGCTGTATCATTCTGGATGTACGGCTTCCAAACATGGGGGGATTGGAGTTACAGGAGAGTTTGACGCAAAGCAAAAATTTACTGCCTGTTATTTTTATTACTGCGCATGGTGATATTGAAATGGCTGTAAGAGCCATGAAAATTGGCGCGTTCGATTTCATCCCCAAGCCATTTAACAACCAGCAACTGCTGGCTGCTGTGCAGAAGTCATTTGCTGCTATTCCCTTGTGTAATACGGTCACCCGATTTAAAGACGATATGATGAAATTAACGCCTCGGGAAAAAGAAGTTTTGGAATATGTTATTAATGGCAAAATGAACAAAGAGATCGGCTACACCCTCAATATTGCGCTTTCCACAGTAGAAATTCATCGGGCGAATATCATGAGGAAACTGGGAATGAAGAATCTTGCGGAGCTAATTAATTATTACTTAATGACCCGTCAGGTCAATAATAATTATCTGGCAGGTTCTTATAATGCGGTAAGCAGCTAGGCAGAGACGCCATGATTAAATATGAAATCAGCGTGGAAATCCATCCGGATATATTCGATAAATACATGGTATGGCTCAACACGCATGTCGGTAAATTACTTGATATTGAAGGTTTTCTAAAAGCCGAAGTATTGACCTGCATCGAAACAGAAGCGGTTACATGGAAAAAAATCAAGGTCGACTATTATGTGAAAAACTATCTGGCCTATCAGTCCTATCTGGAAAATCAGGCAGCAGCAATGCGCAGTGAAGTACCTGATGATTTTAAAGGACTTTATAGTGTAGAGCGGAAAATTTATGAAATTAGTGAGGTAATTAATCATTAATTGAAGTATTCCGGTCCTTATGCGTTCCACCTTCCTACGTGCCTCGGCTTGTCCGAGGCATCCAGCTTGAAGCGTGTATACAGGCATTTCTGGATACCGCGAACAAGTCGCGGTACGTAGGGTAGAAGGGCCGGAGAATGTTTCCTGAGCTCTGTTGATCCTGAAGAGAAAGCTATTTCGTATCGATAGATAGCTACAGGTATCAGACATTAAATCTAAAATGCATCACATCGCCATCGCGAACAATATAGTCTTTGCCTTCCAACCGCAGTTTACCGGCTTCCTTCGCACCTTGCTCGCCACGATTCTGAATAAAATCTTCATAAGCAATCACTTCCGCGCGAATAAAGCCTTTTTCAAAATCGGTGTGAATAACGCCGGCTGCCTGTGGTGCTGTCGCTCCTTTCGCCACTGTCCAGGCACGGACTTCTTTAACGCCAGCAGTGAAATAGGTTTGCAAGCCCAGTAAGTCATAGCCTGCACGAATTACCCGATTCAAGCCAGGCTCGGAAATACCGAGTTCATTCATGTATTCAAGACGCTCTTCATCATCCAAATCAATCAGATCTGATTCGGTTGATGCACATAGAGCAACCACTTTGGCATTTTCGCTGGCGGCCAGCTCTTTGACCTTATCAAGATAAGGATTATTTTCCTGACCTTCATCGCTTACATTGGCAATATAGAGCACCGGCTTGGCTGTTAACAGGAAGAGCCGTTTGATAATTTGCTCTTCTTCATTGGTTAATGCCAGGGTTCTTACCGGGGTTCCCTCATCGAGATGGGTTTTAATTTTCTCAAGAGTCTGTTTTTCAAAAAGCGCTTCCTTATTGCCGCTCCTGCTGTTTTTTGCGGATTTCATGATGGCTTTATCGACGGTTTCCATATCGGCAAGCGCCAGCTCCGTATTAATGATTTCAATGTCAGACAGCGGATCTACACGCCCGTCAACATGAATTACATCGGAATTATCAAAACAGCGGACCACATGGGCAATTGCGTCTGTCTCACGAATATTGGCCAGGAATTGATTTCCAAGCCCTTCTCCTTTGGCAGCGCCCTTAACTAATCCTGCGATATCAACAAACTGCATGGTCGTCGGCAGGGTTTGCTGAGGTTTTACAATAGCACTAAGCGCATCAAGGCGGGGATCGGGAACGGTTACAATGCCCACATTAGGTTCTATGGTACAGAAAGGATAGTTAGCTGCTTCAATTCCTGCCTTGGTCAGCGCGTTGAATAATGTCGATTTGCCGACATTGGGTAAGCCGACGATACCGCATTTAAATCCCATAGTAACCTCACTTCAAAATCAATGAAACTCATCAGTCGATGAGTTATTATCCATTAATGACATTCATTGCCGCAGCAATATTGCCGTCAATAATGGTCGGTGCAGCCTGGATAGCCCGATCAATTGCTTCCAGAATTAATTGCTTGTCATTCTGCGATGGTTTACCCAGCACATAATTAAGCACCAAATCTTTGTGGCCTGGGTGATCAATTCCCACTCGCAGACGATGAAACGCCTGGCTGCCAAGATGAGCGATAATATCGCGCAAGCCATTATGTCCGCCATGTCCTCCACCCGATTTCAGCTTAATTCGGCCCGCAGGCAAATCAAGCTCATCATGAACAACCAGAATCTCTTCAGGTTTTATACGATAAAACTGGGCAACTTCCCGCACTGGGAGACCGCTGTTATTCATAAAGGTTAGTGGAAGGAGGAGTCGGCAGCGACCATCCAACGTTGCCAGCTCAGCGTTTAATTTCTTTTCAGTTTTGAAAGCCAAATCAAAATGTTGTGCTAAAGCTTCCACGAACCAGGCGCCGGCATTATGTCGAGTAGGCACATAGGCCGAACCCGGGTTGCGAAGGCCAATTATTAGTTTAATAGTCATAAAATAAGCAAAATCAGGGAAGAGGCGGGCTCGCCTCTTCCAAAACAAATTTATTCTGCTGCTTCTGCGGATTCACCTTCTTCCGCATCGCCTGCACTGCCTCGGGGAGCATGAATGCTGACTACTGGATGATTGTGAGTGCCGTCTGCCAGGTCAACAGTAAGTTGAACGCCTTTAGGCAATTTCAGGTCAGATAAATGAATTACCTGGTCCATTACCATGCTGGACAAATCCACTTCAATAAATTCAGGTAAATCTTTAGCCTGGCAACGAACTTCAACTTGGGTCATCGTGTGGTTGACAATACCGCCGGCTTTAACTGCTTTGCATTGCTGTTCGTTTGTGAAGTGAACAGGAACGTGTTTAATCAGTACATCTTTAGCAGAAACACGTTGTAAATCCATATGCAGAACAATAGGCTTGTAGGGATGACGTTGCAAATCCTTCAGAATAACGTGCTCAACCTTGCCATCCACTTTCAGATCAAAAATACTTGAATAAATACTTTCCTGTTCAAGTGCCTTGATCACTTTATTATGTAATAAATGGATTGTTTGTGGTTTTTTGTCGCCGCCGTAAAGAATGGCGGGAACTTTATTTTCAAGACGACGCAGGCGGCGGCTCGCACCTTTTCCCATATCAGTTCTTGATTCGGCTTCCAGTAAAATAGGCATTAAAAAATCTCCAAATAAAATAAAAATCGTCAAATTTACCCGACATTTTGCCCGCGACCAGGGAAAATGCTAAAATGGATGGGCAGGGAAGTATACAATAATTTAAATACAACTTGAAGTCAGGGCATTAATTTCATAGAATATGCCACTTTGTTGAACTTGTGTAAGCCAAATGTGGCGAGTGGGAGAAGAGCTATGTATGCGGTAATTAAGAGCGGCGGTAAGCAGTACCGTGTCAAAGAAGGCGATGTTTTAAAATTAGAATTGCTGACCGCAGACGTTGGCAAAGAAATCAACTTTAGCGAAGTGCTAATGCTGACAGACGGCGATAAGGTGACTTGCGGCTCTCCTTTAATATCCAATGCCTCTGTAACTGCTGAAGTGCTTGAACATGGCCGACACAAAAAGGTTAAGATTATTAAATTCAGACGTCGTAAGCACCATATGAAACAAATGGGGCACCGACAATATTATACGCAGGTTAAAATTACTGCGATCAGCAAGTAGAGGGGAGAGAAATGGCTCATAAGAAAGCGGGTGGTAGTACGCGTAACGGACGTGACTCGAATCCCAAGTATCTTGGTGTAAAACGCTTTGGCGGTCAATTTGTGAATGCGGGAGAAATCCTTGTGCGTCAGCGTGGTACACGTTTCCACCCAGGCGTTGGCGTGGGTTGTGGCCGCGATCATACATTGTATGCTTTGGTTACCGGTTACGTTGAGTTCAATGTAAAAGGCGTCAAAAATCGTAAATTTGTTAATGTCCAGGCGGTAGAAGAGCAGGCATAATCTGCTCATGCAGGACAATAGCTTTAAGCCCCGCTACCGGGGCTTTTTTTTTCATTTTGGGTAAGAAAACATGAAATTTGTTGATGAAGCCCTCATTAAAGTGGATGCTGGTAATGGCGGTCATGGTTGTCTGAGCTTCAGGCGCGAAAAATTTGTTCCTCGCGGCGGACCAGACGGTGGTGATGGCGGCGATGGCGGCTGTGTTTACCTGGAAGGCAATAGCAGCCTGAATACCCTGGTCGATTTTCGCTACCAAAGACATTTTAAAGCTGAAAACGGTCAACCGGGAATGGGCGGAAATTGCACGGGCAAGCGGGGAGAGGATTTAGTCATCCCTGTTCCAGTAGGAACTCTGGTTTATGATGTGGATTCGCGTGAGTTACTGGGCGATGTGAGTGAGAACGGCCAGCAATTGCTGGTAGCTCAGGGCGGTTTTCATGGTTTGGGAAATACCCGTTACAAAAGCAGCGTCAATCGCGCTCCCCGTCAGACCACACCCGGTACGCCCGGCGAATCCCGCCATCTGCGGCTGGAGTTGAGGGTTTTGGCCGATGTCGGCCTTTTAGGGCTTCCTAATGCGGGTAAATCCACCCTGATTCGTGCGGTCTCTGCAGCAAGACCCAAAGTTGCCGATTATCCCTTTACGACCTTGCATCCCAGTTTAGCGGTGGTGAGTGTTTCATCGCATAAAAGTTTTGTGATGGCCGATATTCCTGGTCTGATAGAAGGTGCCGCCGAAGGGGCTGGTCTTGGGCATCGTTTTTTAAGGCATTTGGCACGCACTTGTATTTTGCTGCATGTAATCGATATGGCGCCTGTAGATGAGAGTGACCCAGTGGAAGCGGCAAAAACAATCATTCATGAACTGGGTGAGTATGATCCTGTCTTATTGCAAAAGCCTCGCTGGCTGGTGCTCAATAAAATTGACATGCTTCCTGATCCAGAGGAAAGAGAGGCTGCCATTAACAAAGTGATTCAAGGTTTAAACTGGACTGACAAAGTATTCCAGATTTCTGCGATGACCGGAGAGGGCACCCAACAGCTTTGTTATTCACTTATGCAGCTGATTGATGAGATGAAGCATACGGAAGCATAGCCATTCCGTCGCTGAGTGAACTACCAGGGCGCTGCGATAGGGGAGGCTATGTGTTTCACTGCCTTGCTCGTCTTCCCGGCGCCAGTGGATTGTCAACTGGGTTGTGCCGCTATTCGGGCTTTGCTGCCAGTACTCGCTTAATCCTGTAATCTCAAAGTGCAGATCAGCTTCGCTATGATCATGAAATCGGAGTTGCTCCCGGTTTTCGGGTTTATGTATGAGAGTCTGCAGATGGCCGCCCGTTGCTTTGTCGATGACGGCAAGCTTTATCCCTGATTCACAAAGAGCCATAATAAATTCTTCCGATGCTTTTTTATCACTTCGGGTAATTAAATGGGGTCTTAGAATAGGTTCTACAATAGTATTAACCTCTGCGATGAGTTCAGGCTTGCAGCGGACCTTGCATTCGACATAGGGCGTTTCCAGACGATAACCGGTAACACAATCTATATTTTTCAACGCATCATCCAGTTGCTGGGCAATCTGGCCTTCCGCAACACCAAACGCTCGCCATTTCAGTAATCGGGTATTTTCATGGTCTGTTGATTGTAATCTGGGAAGCACATGTTCGTTAAACATGGGATGGCATTCTCGCGGCGGGCCGGGAAGTAAAAAAAATAATTGCCCATTCCACTCGCATAAACAACCCAGGGCGGTACCATTAGGATTCGGTAATAGCACAGCTTGTGGAGGGAATTTGGCCTGTTGCCGGTTGCCCTCAGTCAAGGCGAGCTTGCTTCTTAGCAGACGATTTTGTACATGCTCCAAAGCTTTCGGGAATTCTATCAGAGGGGTTCCCATGAATTGACCGAGGGCAAAGCGTGTCCGGTCATCTGAGGTAGGACCCAAGCCGCCAATAATAATGAGAATGGAATGATCTTTTGCTAAAAACTGGATGCATTCATGAATATCTGCCTGGCTATCACTACAAGACATATGCCGTCCGACCGTCAGCCCTTCCGAACTCAGGGCATGGGCCAAATAATGGGCATTGCTGTTAAGGGTATCTCCATTGATGATTTCATCCCCAGTCGCAAGTAAGGCAATCGTCATGCTGTCATCCTGTTATTTAAACGCGGTGAATGGTGACCTGCGGGAAGGGCATTTCAATCCCTTTGAGATCAAACTTTTCTTTAATAATTTCCTGCAGTTGATTTTTAACTGCCGAGTGATCTTCTGTTTTAACCCATACCATGAATTTTAGCTCAATTGCAGAGTCTGCAAAGTTATTAATATTTACATTGGGGGCAGGATCTTTTAGCACTTGAGCACAGTGGCTGGCAATATCAAGTAATGTGGCTTTAACTTCGTTGATATTACTTTGATAAGCCACCCCAATAATTAAATCAATGCGGCGTGTGTCAAAATAGTTCAGATTGGCTAATTCAGATTTAATGAGCACCTCATTTGGAATGCGGATAAGCTTATTATCGGAGGTCCGTAACTTGGTTGAGAGTAAGTCAATGGACTCTACCACCCCATTAATACCCTTAAGTTCGATGGTATCGCCTACTTTAAAGGGATGCTCAAACAATAAAAAAATGCCGCTGATTAGATTGGAGGCCGCGGTTTGCGAGGCAAAACTGATAGCGACTGTAAAAATACCTGCCGCTCCCAGCAATACCCCAAGCTTGAACCCGAGATGCTGCAGGCTGGATACGGCAAATAATCCGAGAATAATATAAAATACAATGCGGCTGATCAGTAAGGCATGATGCCGGGAAAAGCGTTTGCTGATGGAGTGATTAGTCATGGTGCTTACTCGTTGTGCTACAATGTAGCCGACCACGATTAAGCCGGCTGCATAAAGCGAGCTGAGCAGCTTGGTACTGTTAATAAAAGTGAGAGCGTTGTGAAATAGTTCAGTCATGCTGGTGCTTCAGAAGGAAAAGCGCCTAGTATACTATCCTGATTTAAAAAACAAAATGCCGGTATCCTACGACATTAAGTCTAGGTGCTAAAGCTTGCTGTATCCCTTTGCTCCTCTTTATTGTCCGAGTCCAGCAGGGGCTGGGTGTCAGGAGCCGGGTTTGAAAGTCTGAGTTGCGCTTTCATGTCAGTCGATTTTTGCATGACCGCCTGCGCTGAGCCCTCAAATTGCTTTACCTGACGCCAGTGAGCGGTTTCACCGCCATTAAACTTTTGGCAAAGCCAGCTGCCTTTATATTCTCCATTACTGTCTTTACCCTTAAAATGCATGGATAATAATTCTTTTCGCTCAGCCACTGCGGTAGCTTTATCGGCGCTGTTTTGAATCTGCTCGACCAGGGCGTCTTTAATGGTAGCCCAGAGCCTGGAATCATTTTTATCTCGGGCCAGCACCATCATTTCTTTTAATTTAACCATATCGTTTAATGGCAGTTCGGCTTTGCTGTAGTCAAAGCTGATTTTTTTTACTTCATCAAAAGTCGGGTTTTGTGCATCAGCAAGTTTCTTTTTTATGTCATTAAAGAATACTTTATCTCGAATAGTTCGAGCCCAATTCAACATGAAGGCTGCCATTGATGGGGTGCTTGGAGAATCAGTTTTTTTGATCCGCGATTCCACTTCCTTAGCACAATTACCACGGCAGTTTTTAAATTCTCCTCGCTCGCCCTGAAGATTGATGCCAAAACTGAAAGCGCTTCCACTCAGATTATTTTGTTTCCCCCAGTAGGTTTCGATTTTATCAAGCTTATATTTTTTTTTAGTAATCACTCCTTCGATAGCATTGGCGAGGTCTTCATCAAGTAAATTTTCTTTGAAACTATGTTCGTAATGCTCTTTGCTCCAGCCAATAACGACCTCGATGTGTGAGTCTTCCGGTACCTTCTTAAGCATGTTATCGATAATGTCAGATGGCGTGTGCTCATTATCTTTTTCAAAGGTAGAAGACGCAATTCCGCCGGGCACATGCATCATCGAGATTTGTGTAATCTCCCCTTTCTGATTACGGATAATTAAAGCCAGGGCGACACAGTCGGTCATACCGGCAGTAAAGATGCCATTTATGGGTGTTCCATCCTCTTTCGTATCTCCCCTTCTAACAGTCTGCACGTTATCCGCGTTGGTTACAAATTCAAATTTTGCGTACAAATACTGTTCGGGATCGGCGTCTATCACCGCTGCTATTTGTGGACCATCTTTGCCTGAAGGAGCAGACACGGTGGTGTCATCAGCAGAATCTTTACTCATAAGCCAACTCAAATTTTATTATGATTTAATAAGTATAAGTTATAGAATTAAATGTACATAAAATAAGCAAAATATTTTTTCGTACAGAAGTGGATGTTTTGTTCAGAGGTATTTAAAATGGGCTTTTTCTCTTCATCGGTGAACAATGACTGAGCCCACCATTCGCTGTCCTTCCTGTAAAACAGACATCAAGTTAACCGAATCACTGGCAGCGCCTTTGATTGAAACCACAAAAAAGCAATTCCAGCAGCAATTACTGGAAAAAGATCAGGCAATATTTGCGAAAGAAGAAGCGGTACGCCAGAAAGAGAATCTGCTGAAACAAGCTGAGCAGCAAATGCAAAAGAAAATTGCTGATGAGCTTGAGGCTCAACTTAAAAAAGAGCGCAGCCGCATCGCTGTCGAAGAATCGCAAAAAGCTAAACTCGCAATGGGTTCCGATTTGGAAAACAGGCTCAAAGAGATTGCTGAATTACAGGCCATTCTTAAGACCCGTGATGAAAAACTTGCTGAAGCGCAAAAGATGCAGGCGGAAGCGATTAAAAAACAGCGTGAGCTGGAAGATGCAAAACGTGAAATGGATTTAACCATTGAAAAGCGTATTAATGAGGGCCTTGAGTCGGTTAAGAATAAGGCGCGTCTTGAAGCAGAAGAAGGGCTGGTTTTTAAAATCAGGGAAAAAGAACAAACCATTTCCAGCATGCAGAAACAGATTGAAGACCTGAAGCGAAAAGCGGAGCAGGGTTCGCAGCAATTGCAGGGGGAAGTGCAGGAGCTTTATCTGGAGTCCATGCTGCAGACCAAATTTCCCTTTGATTTAATTGAACCGGTGCCCAAAGGCGAGTTTGGCGGTGATGTGCTGCAAAGGGTATTTGGAGGTAATCAGCAGGCCTGCGGGAGTATTTTATGGGAATCCAAGCGCACCAAACACTGGAGTGATGGCTGGTTAAGTAAATTGAGAGAGGACCAGCGCAGCGCGAAAGCGGAAATTTCGGTTCTGGTCAGTCAGGCCCTACCGGATGGGGTTGAAACCTTCGATTTGATTGACGGCGTTTGGGTTACTCATCCAAAAGCAGCCTTTCCCGTGGCGACAATCCTTCGTCAGTCCTTACTCGAATTGTCTCTTGCCAGAAAATCGTCTGAAGGCCAGTTAGGCAAAATGGAAATGGTTTATCAATATCTCACCGGATCTCGCTTCCGGCAGCGGATTGAAGCCATCGTTGAAGCCTTTTCCTCAATGCAGACGGACCTGGATAAAGAGCGTAAAGCGATTATGAAACAATGGGCGAAGCGTACCGAGCAAATCGAACGGGTGATGAATGCCACCGTAGGAATGTATGGCGATTTACAAGGTATCGCCGGAAAATCCTTGCAGGAGATTGAGGGTCTGGAGTTGAAAGCTTTGGAGTCGGATAGTCTTTAGCAAGGCAGGGTACATACTAAAGCCCATTTCACACTTGAATAATTTCAAGTATTATCAAATTTGATCTGATGTAATGTCTGCGAGAATTCTGCAGTTACATGTTGGGCCCTTGGCCCAATGACACTTACTTAAGATATTTAACTACGTCCCTCGGACAAGCCAAGGGACGTAGGAGTAGGCGTTAAAGCCTTAAGTTAGTGCCATTAAATGAAGATTCAGGAAAACAAGGATGTTTAAACGGAGCTTAGAATTTGAACCACACACTTAAAACAAGAACCCATTTCTTCTTTTCCGGCAAACCATTAATTTCCTTATTGACTATTTTCTGCTTATCCAATCCCGCATGGGCAGTTGACTGGACAGGGTCAGTGTCAAACGACTGGTTTGATCCTTTGAACTGGGTTCCAGGAGTCCCAGCTCCAGGTGATTCCGTAATCATAGATACAATTATTCCTAACTCGACTGAAGTCAACGGCAATTCAACGGCATTTCTGGTGTCCTTAATCGTTGGTGATACCAATGAAGGGATACTGGATATTGTAAATGGAGGTGTCGTAAGCGATTTTCTGGCGCAAATCGGTACCAATGTGGGCTCAAGCGGAACGGTGAGTGTAAATGGTTCTGGCTCACAGTGGAGTAATGCAGCTGTACTCGAGCTTGGCGGTTTTGGCACTGGCAATTTAAATATCCTGGATGGGGGGGCCGTCAATACGGCTAACTTCACCATGGGTCTAACCGCTGGTTCTCTTGGTATATTGGCGATGGATAACGGCTTGCTGAACATCAATAGCCAATGGTTAATCGGCTTTGATGGAACCGGAGACGTAATTATTGATAATGGCAGCCAGGTCAATAGTAACACCACCACGGTTGCTTATACTTCAAATGCGGTGGGTGTGATTGATGTGGTGGGTCCGGGGTCGCAGTGGATTAATAGTGGTGATCTGATTATCGGAAAGGGCGGATTCGGCGATTTGTGTATTTGTGACGGGGGCATGGTATCCAATCTGAATGCCATACTCGGTGCGGACATGGGTTCTACAGGAGGCGTGGGTGTAGAAGGTGAGGGCTCACAATGGCATACCCAAGGCAATTTATACATAGGATTATTATCAGACGGATCGCTGTCGATTTTCTTTGGCGGTCTGGTTACCTCCCAATCAGCCGTAATTGCTGCGGGCGCGAGCTCAGTCAGTATTGCCGATGTGAATGGCGAAAATTCACTATGGTCTAACAACGGCAGCCTGACTATCGGTGGATCCGGAAACGGCAGTCTGTTTATAAGCGGCGGCGGAACGGTGAGTAATCAGCAGGGGATTATTGCTGCCGACGCAGGAGCCGTGGGCGCGGTGATAGTGAATGGTGAGGGCTCAGTCTGGAATAATACGTCTTTGACAGTGGGACAAAACTCTGCGGGTTTTCTCAGTATTCAGGATGGAGGGCTGGTCAATGTGATGGAGAAAACTGTCCTTGGAAGCGGCTCTGCTCTGCTTGAGATTGTTGCCAATGGGGTTTTGAAGACGAATCAGTTAGTGGGTAACAGTCTCTTCATTGCCACTCATTTCGACGGGGGTATTCTCAGAGCTAATGGAAATAATGACCAGTTTATCAGCGGTTTTCTTCCTGGACAGTTGTTCGTGAGTTGCCAGGGCTTAACAATTGATTCCAATGGTTTTAATATCGGGACCGATAATGTGTTTGATGGCTGCGGCGGCTTAACCAAAACAGGGGCAGGCCAGTTAACCATTGGCGGCCAACAGACTTATACCGGCCCAACAAGTGTTAATCAGGGGATTTTACGAATCGATGGCAGCCTCCCCGGCGCGATTGATGTTTTGCCTGGCGCGCGCCTGCAAGGTACAGGTTCAGTGGGTTATGCAGTCATTGGCGGAACTATTGCCCCAGGCAATTCAATTGGCACTTTGTCTGTGCTGGGCAATTACCTGCAGCTTCCTGGCTCGGTTTACGAGCTTGAAATTAACCCAGCCGGTCAATCGGATTTGATCAGTATAGGAGGAACAGCGAATATCGCTGGCGCCGAAGTATTATTGCTTCAAAGCCCTGGGGTTTATTCCGCTGGAACGCGCTATACCATTTTAACAGCGCTTGGCGGGGTTACAGGGACCTACAATAGTCTTAATGAGCATTTACCGTTTCTGGATTTTATTCTTGCCTATGATCCGCAGCATGTTTATCTGGATATTCTGCGAAATGGTTTGCGATTCTCCAGTGCCGCCCTAACTGTCAATCAATTCAATACGGCGGAAGGGGTAGAGAGTCTTGGCGGCGGTAATCCGGTATTTGACGCAATCAGTAACCTCAGCAGTTTACAGTTCGCCCCACAGGCATTTGACAGCCTTTCTGGAGAAATCCATGTATCGACATTAGGCGCCTTTATGGAAGAAAGCCGTTATCTGCGCTATGCGGCTCTAAACCGCTTGCAACAGGCTTTCTCCGGCGTTAAAGGTTTACAGGTGGATGCTAATCAGAAACTCCAAAAGCAGTCAGGTCTCACCTGGTGGGGCCAGGGTTTTGGCGCCTGGGGTAAACTGGAAGGCAATGGGAATGCGGCGCAAACTGATCGCAGAACCCGTGGATTTTTTCTGGGAGCGGACACGACCTCTGTTTTGCCATTTCGTCTCGGAATGATTGGCGGGGTTAGTAATTCAGACATTAAAGTGTATGCACGCAACTCCTGGGTATCCAGCGACAATTATGATCTGGGAGTTTATGCGGGCAGTCGTCTGTCCTGGTTTAATTTACGAGGTGGAGCTGCCTATACCTGGCATGATATTCATACGCAACGTAATATTGTATTTCCCGGTTTTTCCAGCTCGGTTAAATCCAGTTCCAACGGCGATACGGCCCAATTGTTCGGGGAATTAGGCTATCCGCTCTCAATGAACAACATAGAGGCAGAGCCTTTTATAGGCGGGAGCTATGTGAATGTGGAAACGCGCCGCTTTTTCGAGTCAGCGAGTTCTGCCGCCTTAAATGGCCGCGGTCAGGAAAATGTTTTCTATTCAACTCTGGGGCTTCGTGAGACCTCGAATCTGCTCGTCAATGACAAAGTTAACATCGCTCAGCGTTTAATGCTCGGATGGCAGCACGCCAATCATCATCTTGATCCGCAGACCCTGATGGCGTTTAATAGCGGCAGCAATCCGTTTACTATTTACGGCAGCCCCATTGCCCGCAATTCGGTGTTAATTGATGCCGGATTATTATTGCAACGCCCAGAAATGGATCATTTGCAGTTGAAGCTTTCCTATATTGCACAATGGGCTTCCAATGTTCAGGATAATGGCCTTTCTGGTACGCTCATCTATCGCATGTCCTGATGCAATAAACCCGGTTGAGCGGGTTATTTTTCAAGGCTCATGCACAATTTGCAAACGGCAAGTGATCCGCATACTGCAAAGAGGACGGGCATAATAAAACTGAAATCGATACGGGTAAATTCAAAGATAAGCACAATAGCAGTCAGCGGCATTTTTTGGCTTGCAGCCAGCATCGCGGTGGCGCCAATTGCAGCAAAGGACGCGGGGATTATACCTGGAAAATACAGATTCCATAAACCCCCTAAAAAACCGCCCAACAAGGCACCGGCCGCCATGGAGGGGGTTAACAAGCCCCCTTCTGCCCCGGCCCGTAAACTCGACCAGGTGGTTATAACACGCAACAGGAATAATATTGCCGAGAGCGACATCAGCGTGACGGCGCCAAATTCGACATGAATGACGCTTTTACCGTTCCCTAAAATAGCCGGAAAGAAAATAGCCAGCACGCCGATTAAGCTAAAATTAAGAATACAAAGAATAGGTAGTTGCCAGTTGTGCTTCGCCGCTTTACGGCATTGATTCGCGATTCTACTGAACCAGTAACCCGCAAGCCCATAAACAGGTCCGGTGAGTATTGACCAGGCCATAATTCCGGGGCTGAGCACTAACCCTGAAAGATCATATTGCGGTTGATTACCGAGACCAATCCAGGAGACGGCGACCGCAATAGTCGAACTAACCAGGGCCGGAAGCAGCACCGACCAGTTGAAGCTAAGCAACAAGACTTCTGCAATAAACAGAGCGCCGCCCAATGGAACGTTGTAAACCGCGGCCAGGCCAGCACCTGCCCCACAAGCGATCATTATTTTGGTATCTTCGCTTCTCAGCCCGCTTTTTTGCGAAATCCATCCAGCGAACAGTGCGCCTATTTCGCGAGGAGCTACTTCTCTGCCCAGCGGTGAACCAAGTGCAACGGTTATTACCTGCAGAAGAGAGTGGATGCTTGTTGCAATGACCGGCATAGGTTCGGCTTTTTTAATGGAGTTGGAGATTCCAAGCAGTGGAGTGCCAAAGCGATAGAGAAGCCCCCAGCCAATTCCGGCAATCAGGCCGCAAATGACTAAAACCAATAGCCGGCGTTCGCCCGACGCTGCCTCGACACCCTGGAGAAAGCTTTCCGGGCTGATAATATGCTGTAGACTGTAACCGTAAGCAATATGCTGTATCCAGTGCAATAGCAAGGCGATACACATTCCACCAAGGCCTGAAAGCACTCCAATGATCATTGTTACCATAACAAGATAGGCTGTTTTTTTTATCACAAGATCTGCTCGGTATTGAAAGAAATGAGTATGGCATCGAGTTGGGAAAATGAAAAGTAAAGGCTTTGGGGCACGGCCATTAAAGATTATTGTAGGTTAGGCCAAGGGCCCAACCTACAGGAAATTGGAGAATTGCTTAAATTAATGGCAGATTGACTATAAGTTATTGTGTGCGAGGGCGCTGGGGAACGCTGTCATTAGTTTGTAACTTATTGAGTGCCTCTGTATATTCGGCATAGTCCATTCGTTTTTCACGTGTAAGGCAGAGAAGGCTTTCTTTTTGTGGGCAATCTTTATTAAACATTTTATCGACAACTCTCTTCCAGATTGCATCTTCTTCGCGCTGCTGGTTTTTTTTGTCTTTAACATTCTTGCTGGCAAGAAAATTATGGGATAGGAAGTTTTTAATTTTGCGAGCGGCTATTCTTTGGCCTAATCGGGTTGCTCTCATAATTGCAGGCCGCAATTCCGACAGTATGTTTTCAAGCTGTTGATTTGCTTTTTTAACTCCACGTGCGCTGGGTTCCTTTTCCCTGCTAATGTTTTGATAACGAATTCTGATTTCGCGGGCAAATTCCTCGATACTGCTTCTTTCTTCTTCCTGGCTTGATGATAGAGAGGGTTCATTTTTAGGACTTTGCTCAGCCCAGCGATCTCTTGAAGACGGCTCAGCTAATAAACTGCTTCTTGAAAAGGTAGTTTCAATATTTTCATAACTATGAAGTAATTGTTCAATTTCATGGCGCATTTTTTTATTCTTTTCAAGTCTGACTTTAAGAATGCGCTTTTCGATTCGGTCCATCATTTCACGTAACTCATCCTGCGGGCTGCAGCAGGTAATACGCATATATCCTTTTTTACCGTCGACACCACAATAGGAAAAAGGACTAATGGACAGCAGATCTTTATATAGCAAACTATAAGCTAACTCCAAATCATTGCTGACTACCCCCTCTTTTTCCAGCGCTCTGCTTGCGCCTTTAGGAATTTTCATTCCAAATAATTCACTTAAATCCACTGGAACATAGAAGGTGCCCTCGGTACGATACTCGGCTGAAGGCAGGGTAATCCCCATTTGTTTGGCACGCTGGGTTACATAATCGACTTTTGCCTTATAAAAATACTTCATGAGCAGATGCTCTTTTTCATTAAGATTCGCCATCGTTTCGGCATAGGCTTTTTGTAAAGAGCGCGGCGCATGACCCACGGTGTTGATTTGCAAGGTTTTGAGTTCACGCATAAACACAGGATCAAAGGCCATTAAAACAGCTAGCCTCTCTCCTGCGGCAGAGAAGGCTTTTGTTGCTGAACGCATAATAATAATTCGATCAAGTAACTCAGGGGCCAGCTTTGCCAGTGAAGCATTTTCCTTATCTTTGATAGCCTGAGCCTGTTCCAGCATTTCAGGAAGTCTTGGATCTTTTTCCAGAGCCGATGCGAGTTTCCTCAGGGAATGATAGACCTTGTCGCCATAGTTATCTTTGATGGATTTATCAACCAGCAGATTACTAGCGGCCTTTTCGAGATAGGCCAGTTGCGACCTCAAGGTGAGGAACCTGTACATCGTGTTGAGTGAAATGGAACCGCTCATTACCGTATCCAGGGTTTTATAGTATTCTTTTCTCAGATTGGGCAAATGTTCCTTCTGAAGCTTATGTTGTTGGAGCAGGGCACCCACCAGATTTAAAAAATTAACTTTTTCTTCCATCCCCATTTTTTCATGGGCTTCATCAAG
Source organism: Legionella quinlivanii (assembly GCF_900461555.1). Lineage (NCBI taxonomy): Bacteria > Pseudomonadati > Pseudomonadota > Gammaproteobacteria > Legionellales > Legionellaceae > Legionella > Legionella quinlivanii. The sequence goes on from NZ_UGOX01000001.1 coordinate 703,913, forward strand.
AATAATTTTTAAATTCGGGTTTTCTTTAAGTAAGTCTTCAAGTATTTCCAGAAGACCCCTGCGCACATAATTCATTTCTGTATAGGCTTCATCAAAGATGACGCGCAAATCAGGGTATTTTTTAAGTACGACCGCAATTTTTTTCATCTCTTCTGCGTCAATCACTGTACCCATCGGGTTATTGGGATTACAAATTAAAATCGCTTTGGGCTGGATATGATCTTCTTTGGCCGCTTCATAAGCTTCAATAATACTGGCCTCAATCGCCTCGGCAGTCAGTTTGTATCCAGGGAGCTTGAACACATCGATAGGATGAAGTTTATGCCCGGGATTTGAAGCATAGAGTGAATAATGAGGAAAAGGAGTTATCATCCGGAAGGGCACGTTATCATTTAATTGATTCAGCACTTCAAATACTAAATGCAGGCCTCCGGCTCCACCGACAGTAAACAGAATATCCTGAGGTGAGATTGGGGCATCATACCAATTGGACATAGCGGCGGCCATCATTTTTCGATTCGCCTCATCTCCCTGGGGATCACCGTAATCCAGTGCACCCTTGCCGGAAGTATTTTCTAACTCACGTCTTTCTTTTTTAGCCGTTTCCTCTATATTAGAGAAGTACTTTTTCAAAACGGCGGCAACGGAAGCGGGATAAGTCGGTCTTCCCATGCCTGCCTTGATTAGGTAGGGTTTGTTTTGTAGATTCAGGTAGCCAGTTTTGCCGGTTGGTTTTAACATCCCGGCCGCAATTTCTTTTGGGGAAAGACCTTGCTCGATAAGCGATTCGATGTGGTTTACCCAAGTTGCTTGTGTCATTACCTGATCAGCATTATTTGCATTTTGGCCTACGGGGTCTCTCATGTTTGCTCCAAAATAAATAGTGCGCAAAATAAATATAGTTTGCTAAAATTTTAATTATACATTTCTTAGTCTAGCATTCCAATGGGTGAAAAAAAGGACAAGATTCATCTCACTATTAATGAAGTCGGAGATTTCCTGGCAAAATTCTCTGAACATAGTGATCAGGTGTATTGGATTAGCAGCCCGGATTTCAAGAAAATTCAATACATTAGCCCATCGTTTGAGCGCATCTGGGGGCGTTCTCGCGAGCAATTATACAATAATCCATCGATATGGATGGATTTTCTTCATCCTGATGATGCAATGGATCATAATCCTATTTCCGAAATGGCTGAAAAAGTGAGCCGCCTGGGCGAGCGAGCCCGTTATTCGGAACATTATCGGATTATTCGTCCCGATGGTGAAATACGCTGGATTATTGATAATGGATTTCCATTATTTGATGAGCAGGGGATTTGCTATGGCGTCACCGGAGTGGCCACGGACGTTACGGAAGATAATAAACGGGCAGAAGCATTGCGTGAGGCAAAAGAATTGGCAGAAGCCGCCAACATTGCCAAAGACGAGTTTCTCGCCAATATGAGCCATGACATTCGCACGCCTATTACCGGCATAATCAGCATGTCCAACCTGCTTGAGGAAAATGCCAATACACAGGAAGAGATGCAATATTCTCGCTGGATACACGAAAGCGGTACCCAGTTGCTTGCATTACTTAACGGCGTTCTGGAAATTGTTTCTTCTGGGAACATTCAGGAAAAAGATTTGCATTATGAGCATTTCAGCCTGAGAAAACTAATAAAAGATATTGTCCAGCTGGAACAACCTTCTGTGTTAATGCGAAAGCTTGAGTTTCTGGTTGATATCAAGCCAGATGTTCCCGATTGGTTTATCAGTGATCGCATCAAAATTCATCGCATTTTGCTGAATTTGCTTGGAAACGCCATTAAATTCACCCAGGAAGGCCATGTTGGAGTAAGCATTCAAAAGCTTTCAGAGGAAGAGAATAAGGTGACTTTGGAGTTTTCGGTATTTGATTCAGGTTTAGGTATTAGCGAAGAGGCGCAAGCCAAGGTGTTTGATCGGTTTTTTAAAGTAAACCCATCCAATAAAGCACAATATCAGGGGCATGGGGTTGGTTTGCATATTGTGAAAACCTATGTGGAGTTGCTAGGAGGGGAAATTAATTTAAGCAGTACTATTGGAAAGGGAACCCGATTTTACTTCCGACTTCCGATGGTGTTGGCTGAGCCTGACATAAGTTATGATGAAACGTATCAGGATGACGAAAAATTAAATTCCGAACATGAAATATCCAACCATGAGGCGCGCTTATTGTTAGTTGAGGATAATCCGGTCGCATTAAAAACTGTGGAAATTATGGCGCAAAAATCCGGATGCCATTATCAGATTGCCACCTCCGGAGAAGAAGCATTGCAGCTTTTGCAACAACAACCCTTTGATTTAATCATCAGCGATCTGGGTTTGCCAGGGATTTCGGGACATGAGATGTTAAATAGATTGCGTGAGCTTGAGCAGCAGGAGGGCCGAGCGCCTATTCCTTTTGTGGGCCTGACTGCGCAGTCTTTATCATCCAGGGATACCCTGGAGCTTCCTGCTGGAATGAATAAATTAATCAGCAAACCGGTGACTCTCCCGGCATTTCAAGCTCTTTTGAAAGAATTCATTGCAGAAGACAAATTCGTTCACCACGTCAGCGATAACAAGGAGCTCCATTATTTTGCCTTGTCAGGCCATACGTTATTCGATGAAACTATTGGCATTGCTAATCTGGGTGATTTTACCACTTTACGCGAAATGCTCAGTTTATTGCTAGAAAAAGAATTACCTGCCATTGGAGAAGAATTAGCCAAAGCACATTCTGAACGAGATTGGCAGAAAGTAGCCAAACTGGCTCACAAACTGAAGAGCAGTGCAATGTATTGCGGGAATATACGTTTGCAATGGGCTTGTCAGTGTTTGGAGGAGTATCAATTGTCAGGCCATACTGCATTACTGGAGCAGCTTTTCCAGCAGTTGCTAACGGTTATAAATGATACGGCACAAACGATTAAAGAGAGATTGAAGCAATAGGGTACATATTAGGATTGCGCCCGCCCTAATTCAGCGGGCTAAAGTCATCTGTCCAAACATAGTTTATTCAGGGGATCTTTAAGCACAAAATTTTAAAACTAATTCATTGACCCTTTGCGCTTGTTCCAGAGGGCTGGAATGAGCACCATGGACCTTCATGAATGCTGCATTGGGTAACATTTTCGCCAGAGCTTCGCTCTCTCCCGGTAAGGTGATGATATCTTCTTCTGCGGCAATGACCAGACTGGGAACATGGAGTTCTCCCAGCCAGGCGGTGGAGTCAAATGTAGCAAGTGCTCTGAGCTGGCGTTGCTGATCCTCAATGGTTTGAGGAATGGGACTATTTTTAAGCACCTCTTTAAATAATAAAATATTGTGTTCATTGCTCAGGTAGGCATTGGAAAGAAACCAGGGCATGGCCAAATCCATAAACAAATCAAAGGATACCCCTTCTTTGCGGCAACGCAGTAAACTCTCCAGCGTTCTGATGGTCCGTTGATTGAAACGTGAAACGGTATTTAATAGGATTAGTTTACCGATTCGATCGAGATAGTTTCGGGCAACAATCTGTGCAATTGCGCCACCCATTGACTGGCCCAGAATATGCGGCTTTAGCAACCCAAGAGCTTCAATCAATGCAATCACATCGGCTGCCATGGTTTCTAAAGTAAAGGGCTCTCCCTTATCAGTTGTTTCACCAATTCCGCGATTATCAAAAATGACGACCTGAAATTGATTTGCCAGTTGCGGCAACATAAGATTCCAGAAATTGTGATCGCCGGTGTACCCGGCAATCAATACCAGCGGTTGACCTTGTCCATGAATTTCATAGTAGGTTCTAATGTGACTTCCTTGCAGTACCGGCATGATGACGTCCTTAGCATTTCATTTTACCAAAGCTTAATGAAAATCAGGCAGGCAGTCAAAGTTAATTAACTCCAGAAGAATTTAGTCTGCAGGCAGGTATCCCGTTGCTGTTTAAAATCTGTTGGCAATGCGTATTCACATCCAAGAGACGTAAATATCAGCTAATTCGAGCGAATCCAGGACTCTAAGACTGGAATAAAAATGAATCCTCCCTGATAATGACTCTCTACCGCACTTGGAACTATTCAAGTTATGAATTTATTTAATAAGTTGATCGATTTGGAACTGGATGCCATGCAGTTTGGTTTTCGTTGGGAAAATGCCCGGCAGATTCTGGCACAAGTTGAAAGCGAGTGCGTAGAAGTCAATCAGTTGCTGGATCAGGACCTTGCAGAAAATGATTTACTGCAATATGAGATTGGCGATCTGCTCCATGCGGTGTTATCGCTTTGCGTATATTGCGGTTATGATCCTGAATTAACCCTGGAAAAGAGTTTGAACAAATTTGAGCAGCGCTTTTCAGTAGTCAAGCAATTAGCTAAAAGTCAGAATTTAAATAATCTTGACCATTTATCATTTGAACAGTTGATGGCCTTGTGGAAAGAGGCAAAAACACTGGCAGACAAAAAGAGTTAAAAACCGCCTGACAAGCCCCTGATGCAGTCATTCCCGTTTTTAAATACTCGGGTTTTTACAATACATATTTGCTGATTTGAGCTACAAATTTTAACTGGTTTGGGTAAAATTGCATCAAACTATGTTGAATTATTGATCATGAAAACTGGACCCACTATAAAAAATCGAGGCGCTTTGTCTAACCCGGAAGGACGTTTTACAAAAACAAGTCATGAATACTATGATGATGGATGGAACAGGGAGGAAGAAGCGCTGCCGCCGCTTGAAACTTTTTTATATCCTGAATCAGCAAAAACAATTATTAGCCGCAATGAATCCCCTGACATTGGCTTTGAACAGTCGATTAACCCATACAAGGGCTGCGAGCACGGATGTATTTACTGCTATGCCAGACCTAGCCATGCTTATATGGATTTATCTCCTGGTCTTGATTTTGAGACCAAAATTTTCTACAAACCGGATGCTGCCGAATTATTGCGAAAGGAAATCAATAAGGCAAATTACCAGTGTAAACCCATCGTGATTGGGGCAAACACTGATCCTTATCAACCAGTTGAAGGAAAACTGAAAATAACCCGCAGCTTGTTAGAGGTTTTGCTTGAGCATCAGCATCCAGTGGTGGTAATTACTAAAAACTCGCTGCTGGAGAGGGATTTCGATCTGCTAACAGCAATGGCGAAGAGCAACCTGGCTAAAGTGGCGGTCAGTATTACTTCATTATCCACAGATCTGAAGCGCATTATGGAGCCAAGAACCTCGGCACCTTCTGCGAGATTAAGGCTGGGTGCAGGGGCTGGCTCAAAATAATATCCCAGTGCAGGTGATGCTCGCGCCAGTAATACCTATGATCAATGATATGGAGCTGGAGGGGGTACTCGAAGCGGTCAGCAGGGCCGGAGCGCGTAATGCTGCTTATGTATTGCTTCGATTACCCCACGAAGTGAAGGATTTGTTTAAGGAATGGCTGGGCAAGCATTTTCCAGAGCGAGCCGCGCATATTATGAGCTTAATTCGTCAAATGCGCGGCGGTAAAGAATATGATTCGACATTTGGCACCCGTATGCGTGGAGAGGGAGAATTTGCCAATTTGTTAAAGATGCGATTCCAGTTGGCTTGCAAGCGTTTTGGCTTAAATACTGAAAGGCAGATTGCTTTAAATACCAGTCAATTCCGCAAAATAGAGCAGGGGCCAAAGCAATTGAATTTATGGGAGGAGTTTAGATAACCGGTTTTCTTTTTTAAGAATTATTGTGTGAATTTAGTTTAAATTATATCATTAAGCTGCGTGCAGGTAAGCGCGCAAAATGGATGATTAATTTGTTAGCATAGGAAGTGCTTTATGAAGACACACTCAACAAGAGCCAGAACGCTGGCTTTCGCCTTGTTACAAGCCTTTTCAAAAGCGGGTAATCTTGTTCTCAAAGCGATAGCAACTTTCGCATCAGACAGCCGTTCCAGGAACTCTTATTATAATAAAAAAAGTAAGTTGCTTCGGCCAAAACGCTGAAGGAAAAATCCATAATTCCGCGTTTGCGGATAGTTGTCAACTGTATATTAAACTGTCTTCCCCGCGAAGGCGGGGATCCCTCTCTGAGCGAGCTATAATGCCAATTGAGGAATGGATTCCCGCCTTCGCGGGAATGACTAAATTCCTTAACTTAATGCCAGTAAGGGCTAGGGTGAGGGTTGATTTTAAACCCCTCTCTCTAACTCTCTCCCCTGAGGGGAGAGAGGATTTTGAAGTTGACGCTTATGGGCGTTTCTGTAACCACACTGTCGTAGGGATATAAGCTGTGAACGATGAATTTCTTGAAAATACCACCTTTGAAGAATTATCCATAGGACAGCAGGCAATGCTAAGCCGCAAGCTCACTCCAGAGGATATCGCCTTATTCGCAGCGGTTTCAGGCGATATCAATCCTGCTCATATGGATCCCGGATTTGCTCAAAACGATATATTTCATGGAATTGTCGGTCACGGTATGTGGACTGGCGGTTTGATTTCGGCTTTATTAGGCACTGCTTTGCCCGGCCCTGGTACTATTTACCTTGGCCAGGATCTTAAGTTTAAAAATCCGGTACATCTCGGAGATACGGTCCTAATAACAATTACTGTGATTGACAAGGAGAAAAATAAGCCCATTGTCGTCTTTAATTGTTTAGGAAAAAATCAAAAGGGAGATATCGTAATTGAGGGGCAGGCACGGGTATTGGCTCCGACAAAAAAATTGAAGGTTGCCAAAACACGTTTGCCGGATATCGAAATTCATAACCATGACCGATTTGAACCAATCATCAAATCCTGCAAAACGATTGGACCCATTAATACTGTGGTTGTTCATCCGGTTAAAGCGAACAGCATAGAAGCAATTGCTGATGCCGAACGGGCGGGATTGATCAGGCCTCTGTTGGTTGGTCCTGTCGCTAAAATCAGGGCGGCAGGCAGTGAAGCCAATATTGATATGTCTCAATGGGAAATTATTGATTGCCCTCATAGTGATGCCGCGGCAGTCAGAGCCGCGTCGCTTGCGGCGGAGGGAAAAGTTGATGCGATCATGAAAGGTTCTTTAGCAACTCATGAGTTGCTTGGCGCAATAGTGCCTTCTTCTGCCAATCTGCGAACCAAATACCGTATTAGCCATGCCTATGTAATGGACGTTCCTTCTTATCATAAACCATTGGTTATCACAGACGCTGCGATTAATATTTCGCCTACGGTATCAGAAAAAGCGGATATCTGCCAAAATGCCATCAATTTATGGCGGGTGCTTTATGGAATGGATAAAAAGCCCAAGGTAGCGATACTGGCAGCTACCGAGTTTATTAATGTGAAGATGCAGGCCACCGTGGATGCGGCACTATTATGTAAGATGTCAGAAAGAGAACAAATTACTCAGGCTATTTTGGATGGTCCTCTGGCGTTTGATAATGCGATTAACAAACAGGCCGCTATTGAAAAAAATATTATCTCGGAAGTGGCAGGGGATGCGGATATTCTGGTAGTTCCTGATATTGAATCAGGAAATCTGCTTTCCAAACAGCTCACTTTTTTTGGACATGCCGATGCCGCAGGACTTGTATTAGGCGCCAGAGTTCCAATCATTTTGACTAGCCGTGCTGACTCAATTCGTACACGACTGCTGTCCTGTGCACTGGCTGTAAAAATGGCTGCTGCTCGAAAAGAAGGTCTGATTAAATGAACCTGGCAATAAACAGCATTCTCGTATTAAATGTCGGTTCTTCAAGCGTCAAATTTCAATTGTTTGTGGCTGATGAAAGCCTTGAATTGCTGGCCAGTGGCAAGGTTTTTAATATTGGCGGCAAGCCTGTGTTTGCAGCTCGGGTTGATGAAGGACCGGCAGAAAGTTTAAGTCTTGCAAAGAACATGGATCAGCGGCTAGCTGTGGAATACATTTTTAACTGGATAGAGCATCATGAATGCCAATGGAAAATTCTTACGGTAGCACATCGTATTGTTCATGGCGGTGAGCGTTATAAACATTCAGTTCTTATTACCCCTGATGCTATTGATTATTTGAAAACGCTTTGTCCTTTGGCTCCTTTGCATCAGCCTTACAACATTGCCGGGGTGGAATATATTTACCAGCTTGGCAAGAGTGTTATACAAATTGCCTGTTTTGATACTGCCTTTCATGCCGGGCATGAGCCATTGTTTACTGAATATGCCCTGCCTGAAACCATTCGCCAGGCAGGAGTAAGGCGTTATGGATTTCATGGTCTTTCCTATGAATGGATCAGCTATTATCTCGATAAGCATCATAGTGCTCTGAATAAAGACTTGATTATCGCCGCTCATTTGGGGAACGGAGCTAGTCTTTGTGCCATGTCCGGAGGCCGCAGTGTAGATACGACAATGGGACTGACCGCCCTTGATGGTTTGCCGATGGGTACGCGCTGCGGCAGTATCGATCCGGGCGTTATTCCTTATTTAGTCAGGCAGTTTGGTTTCAGTATTGAGGAAGTGGAGTCGCTATTATACAGAGAGTCTGGCTTGAAAGGATTATCCGGTTGGACGAATGATGTTCAGTTGCTTGAGAAAAGCGAAGATAAAAAAGCGCAGTTCGCAATGGATTTCTTTTGCCTGAAAGTGGCGCAATATATGGCGATGATGGCTATCTCTTTGGGAGGCGTGGATCATATTATATTTACAGGAGGCATTGGTGAAAATTCGATGGCGGTCCGAAAAAAAATTATGGATGCTATTCATTTTTTGCCTGTACGTTCTGTGCTGGTCATTGCCGCCAATGAAGAGAAAATGATGGCTTTACACAGCCTGGCCATTTTGAACAAGGAGTCTTGAAAATGGGTTTAAAAGGATTAATTGTCGGCATAGCCAATGAATCATCAATTGCCTGGGGATGTGCAAAAGTATTGCATCAGGCTGGAGCAGAGCTGGCTCTGACTTATCAGAATGAAAAAGCGCGAAAATATGTACAGCCTTTGGCTGAAAAAGTTAAGGCCCCCATTTTTATGCCTCTTGATGTCTGTAACAAAGAGGAAGCCACCGCTCTTTTTGAAACAATTCATAAACAATGGGGAAAGCTGGATTTTCTGATTCATTCCATCGCCTTTGCCCCAAAATCAGATTTGCAGGGCCGAGTGCTGGATTGCTCCAAAGAGGGTTTTTTATTGGCGATGGACATTTCCTGTCACTCACTGATCCGTCTTTCCAAAGCGGTGGAGCCTCTAATGAGTCATGGCGGTTCGATAATTACCATGAGTTATTATGGTTCCGAAAAAGTAATTAAAAATTACAATCTGATGGGGCCGGTGAAAGCGGCTTTAGAGGCGACCGTGCGTTATTTGGCTATTGATCTCGGCCAGGAAAAAATCAGGATTAATGCCATTTCTCCTGGTCCGATAATGACCCGTGCAGCCTCTGGTCTGGAGCATTTTGATCAGCTTATGGAAAAAGCAGCAAAAGAGGCACCGCTGAATCAATTAGTCACTATCGAGTCAGTAGGGGAGATGGCTGCGTTCCTGGTATCAGATAAAGCGGCTCATATCACCGGACAGGTTCTCTATGTCGATGGAGGCTATAACATTTGCGGCTAGTTAATACCTCAGAGTGAGGTTAAGTGGGGTTATTTTTTTTAGTTAGCTGCTCGGTTACCTCTTCTTCGGTTTTTTTGCGATCGCCTTCTTTAAAGAGTGAAAAATAATTCTTCACGACTACTCCAGGGCTTGTGATTAAATTGGAGGAGTCCTTCTGGCCAATACTCATTACCAGGCTTGCAGCCTCTATTGCGGATAGTTTGCCATTCATAAAATCCTGGATGGCTGCATACTGTTCAGAGGCGCGCTTTGGGAGTTTATAAGGTTTTCCGTCGATGGTTATTTCATAACGGCTATTCCGAACTCCCCAGCCCCTTTGACTTATGGTCGTGGTAATGAGGATTTGCATTAATGCTGCCAGAAATACTTCGGCTCTGGCTTCCAATAATTTATTTTTAAGTGAGTTATTCTGAATTTCCGGTGCGATTACACTGGCCAGTCGATAGGCATTGTTCAATGATATTTTGTTTTCAGCGTTGAGATTAGACCCAAGGCAGAAAGAAAACATGCTGTCGCAGAGGGTGATAAAATGTTCTGCCAGGCAAGAAACCGTTTTTTCCCATAGAGCGTTGGAACTTTTCAGTTCCTGGATAAGATGTTTAACACCATCCTCTTTTTCAGACTGTAAAGTCTGATAGAGGGCATCAATAATCAAATGATAATAAAGATTTTCCAGGGAGCGGGTTTCTTTAGGGAATGGATTAGGGATGCCCGCCGCTGCTGACATTTGTGTTCGACTCAATAATTCCAGAATAAGTCTGGATTTATCCAGTAATTTTGTTTTTTCTACGAACCCATTTAAAAAATCAGTTGAATGCGCAAGCGCTGTCAGCTCCATTATCAAATTGGAAAAATGAGGCAAGTCTCTTTGACGTATTTCTTTACGCCGCTGTTCCTGCTGATTAATCGATTCAAGAACCTGCCGATAATTGATCCTTTTCTGCGAGCTAAATAACTCAAGATCACGGGGTTCATACTCTGCTACACATTGCTCATCAGGTTTTGTGTCCAATGCGGATAGTCTTAGGTCAATTGCTTTTTCTAAAGAGACGCTATCTTTAAGCAGGGCTGTGAGATCAAGACCATCAAATGCTTCTTTTATCAGGGATTGTATATTGAAGAATTTCTGAAAAGGACCAGGCTTAAGCGCGGCAATTAATCGCTCAGGCGTTTGAAGCTCTGAACTGATAGTGTAAACGATAGCATCCGTATATAATTTTTCTTTGTCGGACAGATTTTCAATTTGGGAGTCAGTAAAGAGCATACTTAGATTGCTTTTCAAGCTATCATTATTCAATTCCACTTTGAATCCAGCGTTTCTCACCGCATCGACCTGAATATTCCCATTTTGATCCAGAGTATCCCATAGACTTAATGTGGATAAAGAAACAAAACCATCCAGAAATTCGGCATCCTCATATCCCGATTTGACGCCAGGCGATTTGACGCGGCCATTGCGAAACACCGCAATATCTAAAGCTTCTTCATCCCTGAGCAGTTTTTTTAAAGCCATTAAAGCTTCCATAAGAAGCTTATTTTTACTCAACTGTAGCTCCATACCCCGGTTTCCTTTTTAAGGATATACAAATTAATATAACATAAAGGTTAATATTTTTCCTCTTTGAGTCTGTTTTGTTCTTTTGTTGAGGTGCTGTTGATAAATTTCTCACATGCCGGGTTTGTAAAACTGACAAACTATACACACAGTTACCCACAGATTTTGTGGATAACATAGAAATAAAAAGTGTTTTATCGTAAATTAGAAATAACTTCGATTATTAGAATGATTATGGAGTCGTTTCGGGCTTTTTTTGGCATGGAGATTAGTGGTCAGGCTCAGGAAGAACTGGCCCTATTGATTAGTGAGTTAAAAGCGCATCCATCCGCTTCCTCAGTAAAATGGACATTGAAAGAAAATTTGCATGTGACTTTGCAGTTTGTGCAAAAAATGAATTGCAAGGATATACCGTTACTAGCGAAGACTTTAACAGCTGAGTTTAGCTGTGAACCATTTCCAGTACAATTTGGAGACTTTCTTTATTTTCCCAATCTTGCTCACCCCAAGGTGATATCGCTTAAAGTAGAGCCGAATGAAACGCTCGCCAGGTTATCCCGAATCATCGGAGAGGTATTAAACCACTTGGGTTATGCCACTGAGCGGCGGCCTTATACAGCGCATGTGACTTTAGGTCGAATTCGGGATAACGCATGGAATAGACAGTTCGGGGAACAAGTATCTTTGCCAGTTTTTACCCCGATGAATGTCAGTGAGGTCACTCTTTTTGAAAGCCAATCCATCAGCGAAGGGGTGCGTTATATCCCGGTGATGAAATGGCCTTTACTAAAAGGAGGTTAAAATTCTGAGAGTGTTCAAGCTTCATTTCTTCGCTAACGATCGCAAAGACTTATCGTTATTCGCACAAAATTCATCTCCCCATAAGTGGAAATCTATAGTTGAGTTGGTGCTAATGTCTGATTAGAGTTATTTCTCCTAAACTACTTAAAATCAGCCCATTTTTTTCAATAACTCCCCTAATTCAATCGGCATTGGAAAAACAATAGTCGAGGTATTGCCGCCTGCGAGAGCAGATAAAGTTTGAAGATAACGAAGTTGCATGGCCTGAGGTTGTTCTGATAAAACTCTCGCTGCCTGCAATAATTTTTCAGAGGCCTGAAGTTCTCCTTCTGCATGAATGACTTTAGCACGTCTATCTCGTTCAGCTTCTGCCTGTTTGGCAATCGCTCTAATCATGCTTTCATCCAAATCAACATGCTTAATTTCCACATTGGAGACTTTGATTCCCCAGCCATCGGTTTGGCTATCCAGGATTTTTTGAATATCACTGTTTAATTGTTCACGTTCAGCCAGCATCTCATCCAACTCATGCTGCCCCAGGACTGAACGCAGCGTGGTCTGGGCCAACTGACTGGTCGCTTCAAAATAATTTTCCACCTGTATAATCGCTTTTTCCGGTTCGACAACGCGAAAATAAAGCACGGCATTGACGCGCACCGACACATTGTCACGAGATATCACATCCTGGCTGGGAACGTCCATTACAACTGTACGCAAATCCACGCGCACCATTTGCTGCACGCCAGGAAGTACAAGAATAAGCCCAGGCCCTTTGACGCTCCAGAAACGTCCCAGCTGAAAGATAACGCCGCGCTCATATTCCCGCAGGACACGAAAACTTGAAATAATGATAATAATAATGAATGCAATCAAAAAACCTAAAAATGAGCTCATGATTAATTTTCTCCCTGATGACTGATCTTTTCCTTTAAATCTATTTCTTCCACTTCCAGATTTAATCCCTCTGCTTTAATGACTCTAACCGGTTTATCGGCAGTGATTGGCTTCAAAGAACTAACGCTCCATATTTCACCCCGTATAATGGCTTGGCCTTTTAAATTAATATCATTGAGAGCTCGACCTTCAGCGTTGAGAAGTATAGACAGTCCATTCTGAACGGTTTTGCGGCGCGACTGGATAGCCATTCCCAACAAGGTAAACATGGCAATAATATTGGCCGCAGCCATGGACCAGATGGCTGAGCGGGCAATCTGATAGGATTGGTGCTCGGTATCAATGAGCAAAATTGAGCCGGCGATAAAGGCGATTGTTCCTCCGATCCCAAGGATTCCAAAGCTTGAGGTAAACACTTCGGTGATGATAAAACCAATACCAATAACCATCAAAGCCAGTCCGGCGTAATTAACTGGCAGCAATTGCAGACCATAGAGGGCAATAATCATTGAAATAGAACCTATAACCCCTGGCAAAACAAATCCAGGGTTTACCAGCTCAAAAAAAATGCCGTATATTCCTAGCAGTAACAGCAGATAGGCAATGGTTGGTTCGGTGATAATCAATAACAACTTCATACGCCAGTCGGGATTCACTGCGGCGATTTCAGGATGTTTTGTATCAATCTGGATGGTTAACCCTCCCTGACTGACGGTTTTTCCATTGAGTTTTTCCAGTAAATCGTTCGGGGTATCCGCAATAATGTCAATTACCCCTTTTTTCAGCGCCTCCTTGGCGGTCAGAGTAGAGGCGGCAATGACTGCTTGCTCGGCAAACAGAGGATTTCTTCCTCGCAATTGCGCTAATGAGCGTATATAGGCTACGCTGTCATTAGTAACTTTTTTATCCATTACCCCGGACTTCTCATCGCTGCTTAAATTGACCGGACTTGCGGCTCCGAGATTGGTTCCTGGTGCCATTGCTGCAATCGTGCTCGCATAAAGCAAAAAGGTACCCGCACTGGCAGCGCGGGCGCCTTTTGGATAAACATAAGTGACCACAGGTACTCTGGAGGCGAGAATGTCTTGAATGATGAGACGGGTTGATTTGTCGAGCCCGCCCGGAGTATCAAGAATAATCAGAATTAAACTGGCGTTTTGTGCGGCAGTGATCCCACGACTCAAATAATCCGCAGTAGCAGGCCCTATGCTGCCCTTAACGGTAAATTGAATGATTTTCCCAGCTTGAGCAAAGCCACAGACTGATATCAGAATCAAAGCGATTAGATAATTTATTGCACAGCGTCTCATGCCCGTGATCGCTCTGTAAAAGTCCATTCTTAAAGAATAGCAGCAGAATGGAGAGTAGGTTACAAGAGCGATGCCTGGAAGTTTTATGGAGTACTCTAAAAAGAAGAAGTGCGCTGATGCAGCTGCCCATTTAAGTGAAGGAGTTCCAATGCGGTAGAACCGATTTGCTGTAAGGCGGTTTTGGCATGATCAAAGTGCTGGTTAATTTGTTCAAGCAATCCTTTCTGGGGATAAAGCTGTGCGTAGGTAATTTTATCATTAGCCAAATCAGAGGCTCGGCCTTTACCGAGATGTTCTATTGAAGCGTAGGCATCCAGGTAGTCATCCTGCATTTGAAACACCAGACCCAGATGGTTGCCATAAAGACGCAGATTTCTGATTTCTTCATGGCTGGGGCTTCCCGCAGCCAATGCCATATTAATGCAGGAGAGAATGAGTTTGCCTGTCTTCAACTGGTGAATTTTTTTCAAAGTATGTTCATCAATGCTGCTGTTGCTCAACTCAGACAGATCCAGACTTTGCCCGCTCACCATACCGGTAGGACCGCTGGCGCGTACTAATTCTCTGGTGATTTCAATGACCTTGGCAGGCGCAAGGATATCGGTCAGTTTGCTTAGCAGGATTTCAATTGCAAGTGCTTGCATGCCGTCGCCGACCAGAATAGCCGTTGCTTCATCAAAGGCGCGGTGACAGCTTGGTTTTCCTCGGCGCATGTCGTCATTATCCATTGCGGGCAAGTCATCGTGAACCAGCGAGTAGCAATGGGTCAATTCAACTGCTGCCGCGATATAGTCGAGTGCTGCCAGTGGTGCCCGAACCATTTCACCGCAAAGATAAACCAGAACCGGCCTTAGCCGCTTACCACCAGGAAACAAGGAATAAGCAATGGCTTCTTTTAACCGGGAAGCAGGTATGTCGAGTTCAGACAGCAGTTGCAATAAGACCATCTCGTGGCGGTCGATAAGGGCATTTACTTTCTCATTATTCATTGGAAGGCTCACCGGTTTCCATTGTATTCATCCGCAACATTTCAATTTTCTGCTCAGCCTGGGTTAGTACTTCCTGGCATTTACGAGCCAGTTGAATACCTTTCTCATATTGCTTTAGCGAGTCTTCCAGCATCAAATCCCCACGTTCAAGCTGCCGGACGATTTCTTCAAGTTCCTGCATGGATTTTTCAAAATGAATGGTTTCAGACATAAGGGTTTCCAGAGGGGCAGAACGTTGCGAGTGTACTGCCTGTTCACAAAGTTGCAATATTATATCTGAAATTGCAGAGTAGAGCCTATTTTATTTTTTGATAGGTGGACCAAAACTTAAGCTGTCTCAAAGCTCAGGTATGATATTTGAGCCACAATGGCAGTATCTTGTTAAGATAAACCATAAATTTCCAAAGCCCCACCTGCGCCTCCACGCTGCCGTAAGGATCAGCTTTTAATTCAGGATAAGCGATACCCAGACCAAATAATCCCGGACCAATAATACCAAGATGAGGATTGTATTGGACCTGATCGTAATCACCGATAATCAGGTTTTTCCGCGTTTCAAAGCCCACGGCATAGATTACCTGCTGACATTGAGGAAGATAGCGCGCAAGGTTATGCTCATTGATAATATATCGGGAGAGACTGGCTGGAAGTGTTCCATCAATATTCTCACGCGCCCAAGTCGCTGTTTGACCTTTTAAACCGGTATTGTCAAATAAAATCCAGTCACCCATATTAATGGCATATCGGCAGGGGGAGCGGTAGAAATTGATAATTTTTTCCACGCCAAGCTCAACCAGATGCCGCAGAATAATAATGGCTGAGTGAGAGGAACCAAACACTCCATAGCAATAATCTTTTCTTATTGTCTGGGCTAACTTATGCTTATCGATAGCTATTTCAAAAGGAAGTACATCCACACCAGGATAATTTAGAGAAGAGGGCAGAGCGCCGGTTGCTAAAATGACATTTGCAGCTTTATATTCATTTTTTTCAGTGGTCAAAGTCCATTGCCGCCCTGATAAATTGATCTGCTGCACTGATTCCTGACGGGACGTGGTGGATTGACGTAAATGATCACTTACCCATTGTAAGGGTTTGACGATATATTCAAGCTTGCAAGTCTCCTCGGGAGGCAATCTCAGTAACTCAAACTCTTCTGCGGCTTCATCGAATTTAAAAGATTGGGCATTCTTTAAAAAATCCACAAAAAGCGATACGCGTGTATTACTGGATACCTCACTCCAGTATTGCCCCAGATCACCCACTTTAAAGGCAGGATCAATCCAGAGAATTTCACTCGCCGGTATACCCTGGTCGATGAGTTTTCCTACTGCGGCAATTCCTGCGGGCCCCGCACCTGTGACTGCCCATTGAAAAACTTCTGCACTCATTGTCGACATAGCCTCGGTTAGATTTTCAGGATAAGATTACCCAGTTTGTTACATTATGAAAAAAGAAGCAAAGAATAAATGAAAGTTAAAATCCGTTACAGTTGCAGTCAATGCGCAGCCAGTTTTTCCCAATGGTCGGGCCAGTGTACACAGTGTGGTGCCTGGAATTCAGTGATTGAGGAAAGTATCGGTCCGGTGAAGAATCTGCGCGTTGGTAATTATGCCAATCAGAAGTCAATCGTCACCTCTGTTGAAGATGTGATTATCAATCATGAAGTACGTATGGACTGCGGTTTATCGGAGCTCAATCGCGTTCTTGGCGGAGGATTGGTGGATGGTTCGGTAGTGTTAATTGGGGGTGATCCCGGTATCGGGAAATCGACTCTTCTGCTTCAGACACTGGCGAATCTTTCAAAAGAGCAATCAGTCCTCTATGTTACGGGTGAAGAATCATTACAACAGGTCGCCATGCGCGCAAAGCGCCTGCAGTTGCCTCTGGATGGTCTTCGCTTGCTGGCTGAAACCCATGTGGAAACTATTATAAGCCATACACAGACTGAAAAACCTCGCGTAGTGGTCATTGATTCGATACAAACTATCTTTACCGACAGTATTTCTTCCGCACCTGGTGGCGTGGGACAGGTCCGTGAATCGGCTGCACAGCTTGTTCGTTTTGCAAAAAGCTCACAAACTGCGGTATTTCTTGTGGGTCACGTCACCAAAGAGGGCGCACTGGCAGGTCCTCGCGTTTTGGAACACATGGTGGATAGTGTCTTGTATTTTGAAGGCCAGAGTGATAGCCGATTTCGCGTAATTCGCGCGATAAAAAATCGTTTTGGAGCTGTGAATGAGCTAGGTGTTTTTGCGATGACCGATCGCGGGCTAAAAGAAGTTGCCAATCCTTCGGCAATTTTTCTGTCTCGTCAACCGGAGCCGACACCCGGCAGCGCAGTAATGGTCACCTGGGAGGGATCTCGTCCTATGTTAGTTGAGGTGCAGGCTTTGGTTGACGAAGCGCATGGACAGCAGCCAAAACGGGTTACGGCTGGTCTTGAGCATAATCGTCTGGCTATTTTATTAGCCGTTTTACATCGTCATGGCGGAGTAGCTACTTTTGATCAGGATGTGTTTATTAATGTGGTAGGCGGTGTGAAAGTGACTGAAACCGGCAGTGATCTGGCTTTGCTGGCGGCCGTGGTTTCAAGTTTAAGAAACCAGGTCTTTGATCGTGAAACAATAATTTTTGGCGAGATCGGTCTGGCAGGCGAAATCCGTCCAGTGCAAAGCGGGCAGGAGCGTCTGAGAGAAGCTGCCAAGCATGGCTTTAAACGGGCCATTGTTCCTTTTGCCAATGCACCGAAACAGACCATGGGGCTCGATGTAGAACCTGTCAAACATTTGCAGGACGTATTGCAAAAGATGTAAGTCAGGCTGACATGGGCTTTTAGTAATTTGCAAATAGAGAGTCTTTATACTAATAATTCGTTATGTGTATTATTTGGACAATTAATATGCCTCCACGCAGTGTCCTTACCCCTTTCGCATTTCTGAATCCTTATAAAGACCTGACCCCTAAACAAAATGACAAGGTAAATGAGCTGGTGATGGATCTTGAAAATACGCATCCTCTCATTGCCATTAATAATTTAAGCCAGGAAGAACCAAAAGTTGTAATGAATGTGCTGCTGCGGGTGGACATTCTGGCATTATGGAGTTCATTTCGCGAGCAAAATGAAGATCCAGAAGAGATATTTGATAAGCTGGGGCAATTTGGCCCTGATTTCAGCCGTTTTCTTTTTCTTGAACTTTGGAGCAATGAGCGAGCCTGGGCTAGAGCATCCGATGAGCATTATCTGCAAATGGCAACTAATTTTAGTACGATTCCTTTTTCTATCGAAGAGGTACAGTATTTTTTACGCCACATTAATCCCTATGATTATGTGAAACTTTGTGCTGCAAGTCTTGAATTTCATGGGCTATCTATGAAAGCGATGATTAAGGAGCCAGCACTCGAAAAGCGATTTCAAAAGTTTATTGATTTTAAATCGTATCCGCCGATGCTAAAAGAGCAAAAGAGCAGTTATTCCAACCCCTTAACCCAACTGAGTAATTTTATTTCCGTCAATCATCGGAATTTTAACCAGGGTACTTTGATTTTAGGAGATAAAAAAGGCTTCGTGAATAAGGGCGGAGAATGCTACGGTATTACCGGACTGTGGTTAATAACGGATAAATTCGTTAAGCAATTTCGGGAATTAACTGCTAACCAAAGTGACTACAGCAATATGCCTATGGTTAGACGAATTGCGGCTTTACAGCGAGCCCAATGGAGATTGCGGCCTGATGATTTGCCTGAAGCCAATTTTAAAGCAGGCAACTCGACGCAGAAATCCATAGCTCATACGATTGTCAGGGATATCCTTGCCAATCCGCAAAAAGATCGCATGCAATTCTTTTATTATGGAGAGGAGGTCGCTCATACAATGGGTTTACGTATTCAGCACAAAGATAAATCCATCGTTTTAAAATATTTTGATGCGAATTATGGTACCCGTAGAATTGAGTTTTCCAATAATGCCGCAGGCATAGAAAAAGCGGAAAAATTTTTAAGAAAGTATCTGAACAAATCGGGAGCGGAAATGCTCTCTTATTTGCATACGTCCCAAAAGGAATTGGCAGAGCAAATTGAGTCTGCTATTGCTTCTCATGCTATAGAGCAGGAAGAGGGGATTATAGCCTTACAGAAAAAAGCGTTGCGCACAGTTCCTCTGGCTGATACGCTGCCGGATTTCGGACCGTCAGTTTCAGCAACTCCTGATAAAAAGTCTGCGACGCCGATTGATGAAAGAATGGAAGCCCCAGTAAAAAGCCGCAATTACAACAGTAGCATTTGGGAAAACATAAAAAACCACAGCGCCAGAATTTCAAGGCTGGATACCGATTTGACGCATATCAAAGAAGGTCCGCTTTTTGCTGATCTGTTAAAGCAGGCGGACAAATTATTCAATGAAAAAGAGAGTAATTTCCCGAAACAACAAAAGGATCGATTGTTCACAGTTCTGGCTGGCCTGTGCAATGCAGTCAACATTGAACAATTTAAATCGGAACTCGCTCAATGTAAAACATCAGGATTCAAGACAGGGAAGTCTGTTTCTGAGGGAGCACAGAAGATGGCAGACTCAGCTTCTCCCAAGAAACATGGTTTTTTTAAAAGCGATGCTGAATCCTCCTGCAAACGATTGGACGATTTGCTTGACGCGGTTGACGCAATGGTAAAACAGGCGGCGCCGGTTATTTGATTATGCTTACAGAATGGCATCTCATGGTGCGCACTGCTGCCTCGTCTCTACGTCCCCCGCTTTATGCGGGGGATCCAGAAGTTTAGTAGATTCACTGGATTCCCCGCATAAAGCGGGGAACGTAGGCTTGAGATAAGCGAGGACATAGGCTTGAGATAAGCGAGGACGCAGGCTTGAGAGTAAGCGGGGAACGCAGGCCTGAGAGTTTTAAAGATACAGCCATGCTCTTAATGTTGCTCAAAATAATCGGAGGGCACGCCATAGATGGAGCAGGCTAAGGCTTTGTCTGATTTTCTTTCCCAATCCGGCTTAACCAGTACGTCCAGAGCATTCTGATAGCCCGTATTCATTCGATGATCAATAGCGGAGCGAATAAAGTTGTAATCTTTGAATGAATGCGCAAAGGCCGTTCCGCGATAGATGATATGCACCACACTGAAATGTTTGCTATGCCCCAGTTCGAGAATTTTCTGTACTTCGGGATCCTGCATCGCTTCCGGGGTTAATTTATCACTAAGATACTGAATAGCTGCCTGTAAATTCTGACGACTGGTGTACACGTTGGTCAAACGTCGGGAATGACTGGCATAGCGGATATCTTTTTGACGCTCTTCCATTTCATCCATTGTTCGGGGCAAATTGCCTTGCAAACTGAAACAGTCCACTACAAAGCAAAGTGTATCCTGTTCGGGCAGGGCGTCCAATACGGTTACCAGGGGAGTGTTGGCATAAATTCCGCCATCCCAATAGTAATTATCTCCTATTTTAACAGCTGGAAAGCCGGGGGGTAAGGCACCGCTGGCCATGACATGGTCGACTGTTATTTCCGTCTTTTGATTGTTAAAAAACTCCATTTCACCAGAGGCAATATCCACAGCTCCAAGGCATAAGGTTATTTTTTTATTATTAATACGATCAAAATCAATTAATTCCTCCAGCGTTTCACGTAAGTACGAGGTGTCATAATAACTTAAATTATCCGGCGTATTATTGGAAAAAGCATGCGGGGGTAATGGACGAGGCTTAAAAAAACCATCCAGGCCGAAAAATACAGTATGCAATGCGCCCATACGGTTATGGAAATGGTGCAGGTAATCAGGCATCTCATGCGCAAAAAAAGAATCAGTCCAAAGGTTTGGAACAATTTTGTTCCAGAATGCCATTAATTTTTCAAGCTGCTTTTCCGGGGGATTGCCGGCAATGATGGCACTGTTAATAGCACCAATCGATACGCCCGCCAGAAAATTGGGCTGGTAACCCTTTTCATGGATTGCCCGAAAGGCTCCTACCTGATAAGCGCCTAATGCGCCGCCACCCTGAAATACACAGGCTATTCGATCATAATGCTGCCGTGCATCGGTTAAATGGGATGGTTTATTAATTCGACATAAAGGACCTTTATGGTGGCAACTTGCGTCCTCACATTTATCTTTGTGGCCCATCGTACTACTCCCGCAATCCTCGTAAAAGCTTGAGATCTCCTGACCAGGAGATCTCTCCCTGAAAGTTAGCTATCTCATTAGCATCACGCCCTGATTCAGCTTAAACTATTTACCTTCTTTTCCTGAACAAGTCGCAGCGATTTTGTAAATTTCTTTATAATACTCGTCATCAGTCATTTTTTCTGAGTTTTTACTTAAATCAACCAACTTGGGATCTGCGCAATCACAATAGGATGTCGCAATTTTCTTGTCGTTCTCATCCATTTTCGGATAAACCAGCAGCCAGCGATTGTGACAGCTGTCATCGATATCTTTACTGGTCACTTTGTCCAGGCCTACATTTTCTTCTACATTGTCCATTGCATCTTGCAGTATGGTCCGCGACATACACACTTGAGCGGCTTTATTAATCGCTTCCTGGGTGTCAAGAGGTTGTTGGGTTTCCGCACATTTACAATATTTTTCACCAAAATTTTTAAAATCCATTTTATCAGTTATTTCCGTATTGCGGCCCATCCAGGCATTAACGCAGGTTGACTGGAACGTGGGCGCCTCGGTTTTCGCATCTGTTTTGGTGTCTTCGCTAAAACCAATGGCCGGCAAACAACTTACAACTACAACTGTTAATAGTGACTTCATGGATCGAAAGGTCATGGCATGCTCCGTTGAGTGAAGTTATCATTTTCTAGCTTAGTATATAGATAGAAACTTGGCTAATTTATTTATTGAAAACAAGGAATAATGTTATTCCCAAGTTACTCGACTGTCTCTGATGCATCCACGCGAATTGATTATTTGTCTATATGAGCAGGACTACACCTCACGTTGTCCGGCAGGCCGAAATCTATTTCAGACAAAGCACTGTGCCAAACCACAAATAGATTTTTGCCTGCGCTGAAATGACACTGCTTCTGTGCTTAATACATAAGCTTAAGCTTTTCTTAAGTCTTTGTGTGTAAAATATTGAACCATTGTGATTTAAATATAAATTTTTCTGAGAGTTTTATGCCAAATTCAGAAAGTAGACCTTTACTGCCTGACAATCCCAATGCCTCCATCGAGCAGTATCCAACTGTGGAAAAATTCAAAACTGGCATTCGTTTAGTGGCCTCTATTCCTGAAGGGGCCGCGAATTGGGTTTCGACTTTTGGTCTGGTGGCTATTTATTACCACCCGGGTTCCTGGTTAATTGCACCAATGGCCTTGGGAGCGGGTATTTCACTTAGCAATGAGGTGGTCGAAGCGCTTGCTAAACGATATCCCGAAAATAAATTCCTGAAATCACTGCATAAAGGCACGTTCTTTATGGATTATGCAGTAGGTGGATTTCTGGGGGACTTCGGCTTTGCCTGGACCATGATAACCACCGTGGCTATGGATGTTGGGGGAGTGCGTTTATATAGCGACAGCTTTGGCAAGATTATTGCGCCGGCCTTGGCTCTGATCCCCACGCTGATTTCAACCCGCCAGGAATATTATCGCGTTCAGGGTGAAAGGAATGAGCGTAGTTTTTCCAGGCACGCTGCCAGTTTTTGGCGCGGCGGAACCGCTTTCACAGGGGTGCTTGATGTACTCATTCAGCAAGGACAATTGGCTTTAAACTCATTTATTCCCACTACAATAATCCTTTTCACTGCAATTACAGGCCTATGTGAGTCACTGGCAAGAGAGGGCTATCCTGTATTAAGTGATAGTTTAATCTTTCTATTGGCCGTGCTTTGTGTTAATCCTTCGCTAGCTGCTGCTCTCTTTCATTTTCCTTTGGATATCTATGCCGCAGCTCATGATGATGAGGTTACTAATGATTTATTTGATTGGGATTTGGGTGGAAGCTCTTTCTTAATGGGTTTACTGTCTGCAGTGGCACTTATCGATTTTCAGTTGCAATTAGCACAGCGCCGTCAAAAAGAACCTTCAGTACGGATTGAAGAAATTGATGCAGAGAATGATATCGAAAGCCAGGAATTGCTTACATTTTCTATGTCTGATTTCTCGGATGAAGATGAAAATACTGATAGTGACATGTTTGAACAGCAGAGCGACGCTCTCGAAGATCAATCAGATGAATATTCCTATGATGCGGATGATGATATCAGTCAATACAGTGAAGAAGAGCAAATGACTTCAGAGCCACTTCTCGAAGATGAAAGCATTGAGGATATAAGTCTTGAAGGATTGAGTATTTTTGATGACAATACTGCTTCACCTTTGCATCAAAAAGAGTATAATGAATCAATAAGGATAGATTATAAGCAGATAAAGGATGTGTCAGAGGTCAATGTTTCTTTGCAGGGCAAGAATCGTTATCCGTTTTTTGCCAGACATAGCTTGGGAACATCCAGTGTTGTAAAGCAAGAACATAGCGACGATTTAAATCATCGTAGCGGATATGAGTCTAGCTAATTTAAGAGGTTATCATGAAAAAGTTGTTGGGTACTGTTTGTTTGGTAGTCAGTAGTTATGCAATGGCCTCAACTCAGACCAATTACATGTTTTTCCAGAGCGACTCACAGGCGCAGCTGGTAAAAAATGCTGACAGTTCGTATACTCTGACCTTGCAAAATCCTCCAAATTATCTGAGCTACTTTTCAGATCGGCCAGTGCGTTCAACAGGTCTGGTAAGTTTATCTGAGTTTCTGAAGCTATGGACCGATAATTCAATTAAAGATAATTTTAAAGAGGTGCCGCCGAATGTCGCCTTCGCCATGATGCCAGCGTCTGGAAAGCAGCAGAATTTTGTAGCAGTGGTTTCTTCTCCGCATTACAAGAACAATGAAGTGAGCTACAAGCTGGCGATCATAGACAAGCAGACTATTCAGACCGGTAAAATGACCCATGTGGATGCTTTCTTTGATAATATTCCCTGGAATCCAGGTGGATTTGGTCATTCAAAAGAGTAATATTATTATCTGTGATTCCCCGCGGAATGCGGGGAAGCCGGGTAGAAGCTAATCCAGTTCTACAATCCCCAAATCAATCAGCGCATTAGTCAATGCTATTAAAGGGAGACCCTGAATCGTACTATCGCTGCCGATGACTTCACTAAACAGCCATTTGGCCCTTCCCTCATAATGATAAGCGCCGCAGCTTTGATAGGGTTTATCCTGTTTAAGATAATTTTCAATCGCCTGTTCACTTAAGTTTTTTATTGTCAGCAAAGCGCTATCCTGAGCCTCCCAGATAATTTTTCCAGCGAAAGCAATGCAACAGGCTGAAATTTGACTGTGCTGTTTCCCTCTTAACATTTTAAGGTGGATTACCGCGGTTTCATGGCCTCCCGGTTTATCCAGAATCTGCTCATCCAATACACAGAGCTGATCTGCGGCAATCACATAAGAGGATGGGTTCGCCTGGCTGACGGACAGCGCTTTACAGCGAGCTAATTGGCGCGCCAGCTCAATAAATTCCTGAGAGGGGAATGACTGTTTGATTTCCTCTTCATCGCAGTTGGATGGAATTACCCGGAAATCAAGACCCAGTGAGCGCAGCAGTTCCTGACGCGCTCTTGAACCAGATGCCAGAATAATCGGTTTCTGATGGGGGAAATTATACATAAACCGCTACCGAAGCCATCAATAGAAAACCAATGATCACAAAACTGAAATCACGAAGATTACAGCAGCGCTCCACCATTACACAGCGCTCCAGTCCGTGCAAGGTTCCCAGATAAAGAAACGTACCGGCTGAGGCTGAGATCAGGATGGAATCAAAAAGTGAATTGGTCTCAAGTCCTCTTCCAAAATACCAGCCGAGAAAAATACCCAGCGGCGTCATTAGGCTAAAGGACAAAAAAAAGAGCAGGCTTTTGGTATGACTGAGGCTGCTTTTGTTAAGTTGTACAGCGATTGCAAAACTTTCGGCCCATTTATGGGTAATGATGGCTAAGAAAAGCATAATCACTACTGAATTACTGTGGCTTAAGCCCAGCGCTGTGCCTAACATCAGCGAATGAACCGACAACATCGCCCAGGCTAATATAGCAAAAGCCGGATGGCGGTGATTATGATGCTGGTACAGTTCCTTGCCTAAATGCTCAAACCACAAAAACACCAGGAAAACCAGCCCGGTAATGATAAAAGCAAAAGGGTAATGATAACCTCGTTCCATAAATGCATGATTTGCTTCAGGCAGCATATGCATTAATGCAGCACCGAGAAAGACACCGGTAGCCAGTGTTTCTCCGATAGGAAAATCCAGATGTTCTTCGTTTTCAATCCGTTTCTTGAAAGGTAACCAACCTGCTAATAAAATAACCGCAACAATGGCAACGGCAAATATCAGCTTTAATGTAGCTGCAGTGACAATCATGGATTTCCTTGGGTGGGATACTGTTTAATAATATGCCTGGGCCTGAAAGATGCAGGAATGATATTTTTCCATACTCTATTTGGCAAGTGTTTTCTAGCCAATTCGACAAGCCTCATTTTCAATACTCTGGTTCAGATTCAGGATAGTAACGCGTTTAATTTGAGGATAATCTGCGAGATCACGGATAATGGTTTCCTGAAGCGATGAAGAGATTGATGAGGATTTAATCTGTAAATCAAGATAGATATAGCCGTCAAGATAATGAATGGTGCATCTCTCCAGTTCATGGAATTGCTGCTGCCAGGGAGTAATTAACATTTCCTGCAATTTTTTTCGGCTGGGAAGATGCAAGGACGGGCAAGTGACCTCATCATCTTCCGGATCCACATGAACAATAACATCTTTCACTTTTTCCAGTTTATTCACTAATGCCTGATGGACATGTTGCGCAATATAATGCCCTTCAGAGACTGATATAAACGGAGAGACAAGGATATGCACATCAATTAGGATATCGCCTCCCATGAATCGGCTGCGCAACTGATGAATTTTATCCACACCATCCACTTGCTGAATAATCGTTTCAATTGCCTGCAGGGTCTCGGCGTCAACCGCGGTGTCAACCAGCTCTTTCACACTGTTCCAACCGTATTCAAGTCCCATTTTGATAATCATTAATCCCACAATAATGGCAGCGATGGCATCAAAATAAATAAACCCTGAAAGGCTGGCTACCAAGCCTAATGCTACCACGACGGAAGAGGCGGCGTCTGAACGATGATGCCAGGCATTGGCTATAATCAGCTCTGATTTAATGCGCTTGCCCACATGACGGGTGTAATGAAAGAGGAGTTCATTCAACAAAATAGAAATTAAGGCAACTGGCAGGGCAAGCCAGCCAGGACGGGTGTGGCTGGCGTTCATCAGCTCGTCAATAGAATCCCAGGCAATGCCGCTTCCTGCAAGTACCAGCAGCAGCGACAACAGTAAAGTGGCGGCAGTTTCAATACGCTGATGTCCATAAGGATGACTGTCATCCGCATCCAGACTGCCATATCGGGAAGCAAAGAGAACCAGACCGTCGGTAAATAAGTCTGAAAAAGAGTGTACGCCATCTGCAACCAGCGCATGGGAATGCCAGATAAAACCGGTGATTAATTTAATTAAACCCAGCATTGCGTTGACTAATGCGCCAAGAAGGGTAACGCGTTTGGCCTGCTTATAACGTTCTGATTGAACCATGCTGCTTTTTCATGTGCAAAGCTGCCAATTTTAGCATGATTTAATTACTGTAAACACAAGCCTAATAAAAAATTAACTCGCTGCCATGGATAATGCAGCCTGTCAGATTTAAAGCAATAGCTCACAGGCCTTTGTTTTGAAGGCGTTTTACAGGGTATGCACAAGCTTATCCACAGATTCTGTGGATAAGCGGTCGAATGAATCCCCGCTTTGCGGATCTTGTAAAGGCTTAAAGGGTTAAAGCCCGGGAACACCTGACTCGAACAGGGGTTGGTGCCGTTGGAGGTGGTGGTGCCACCTGGTGTGATGGTTATCGTACAACTGTTGTTTCCGCCAGGGTACTGCCACAGTTTGTTGAGCTTGTGGTTCCCGCGGATGTAAGTAAGATGGAATACTCTATGTTGTAAAGCGGATCGAGGGTAAGAAGAATTAATAGCCAGACCAGTATTTGTACGATTAATTTTTATTTGCACAATCCAGCAAATCGCTATAATTTAGTCATCAGAATGAAATATCCACGAGGTAATTATGGAGTTTGTCAGCCGCTATGTTTCTCACAAGCCTGATTCAGAGGGCATGGTCAATTATTCCCCTGAGGAACATCGAATCTGGCAATTGCTTTATGAGCGGCAAATGCCGATTTTGGTTAATCGGGCTTGCGATGAATTTTTAAACGGCCTCGAACGCCTTGGTCTGTCTGCCGATGGAATTCCTCAGTTACCGCATATTAGCCGCAAACTGCTTGAGTTAACTGGTTGGCAGGTGGAACCGGTTGCAGCGCTTATTTCAGCAAGAGAGTTTTTCGAGTTGCTGGCTCAGAGGAAATTTCCCGCTGCCACCTTTATCCGCTGCGAGGAAGAGTTAAATTATGTTCAGGAGCCGGATATTTTTCATGAACTCTTTGGCCATTGTCCCATGCTTACTAATCCGGTCTACGCCGATTTTGTGTGTAACTATGCCCAGCGGGTGCTGGGTTTTTCTGAGGATGAATGGCCTTTGCTGCAGCGCTTGTTCTGGTTCACCGTTGAATTTGGATTAATAAATAATCGCCAGGGTCTGCGGGCATATGGCGGCGGTATTCTCTCTTCAATCAGCGAAACCGCTTACAGTGTGGAAAGCGAAATTCCGATGCGGGCGATGTTCAATCCCATTACTGCGTTTAGAACGCCATACCGTATTGATCAGTTACAAAAAGTTTATTTTGTTATTGATAGTTATGAGCAGCTTTACGAGCTGGTGACTCAGGATATTTCCAAATTGATTAACAGGGCGCGGGAACTTGGTGAGTATCCTCCTTTTTTCTCGGTGGATCCGAATAATCCCAGCATTCATATTCTGGCCTGTTAAATTCCGCTACACTATATAGTATGCGTCATGAGTTGTGCACAGGGAATTGAAATGGCTTATTGACTGGCTATCATTGTAATGACAGAGCAGTCTTGCTAATATCAGTGGACCTTTTGTGTTCATTGGCGTAGTGGTCAAGGAGCATCGTTTGATTAAAGTACTCATTGTGGATGACCATGTGTTCGTTAGAATGGGTATTCGCCGTTTGTTGGAAGATTTACCTGACATGAGTGTCGTTGCTGAAGCAGAAAGCGGCGAACAGGCGTTAACACAGGTCAAGTTGCATAAACCGGATGTGATTTTGCTCGATATGAAAATGCCCGGCATTGATGGCTGGGAAGTAACCCGTCGTTTAAAAAAATCCAATCCGCAGGTCAAAATTATTGCGGTGACGGCATTATGCGCTGAACCTTTGCCCTCACGTGTTTTACAATTGGGTGCAATGGGATATGTTACAAAAGAATCCAGTGCTGAAGAAATGGCTGCCGCAATTCGCAAAGTGGCCAAGGGTGAAAAATATTTAAGTACTGAAATTGCTCAGAAAATGGCAATCAGCAGCCTCGAGGCCGATCAGGAATCTCCTTTTGATCAGCTTTCTGAACGTGAAATGCAAGTCATGTTTATGATCACCAGCGGCATGACCGTTCAGGATATTGCGGATCGCTTGTTTTTAAGTACCAAGACTATCAATGGTTATCGTTACCGCATGTTTGACAAGCTGGGTATTAAAAATGATGTCGAGCTGACCTTCCTGGCCATGAAACATCGTATTATTGAAAAGCCCACCGACGCACTGCATGATGAGTCCTGAGCAGGTTTTGAGATAGTCCTTTTTTCAGCCCGAAGAGAGTTTAAATCAACCCTCACCCTGGCCCTCTCCCGGCTTGGGAGAGGGGAATTTCTTTTTAAATGGAATCTTCTTTAAAGTCCTCTCTCCCTGAGGGAGAGAGTTAGAGAGAGGGGATTTCAATCGAGTTCAAAAAATTGTCAGGCTTTTACAGTATAATTTTAATTCTATGAGTAATCACGAAGTCACTACCGATTTTTCAGCTTTTTTATCAAAGCTTACCAGCGAGCCTGGTGTTTATCGCATGCTGGATGGCGAGGGTACTGTGCTGTATGTTGGCAAGGCATCCAATCTTAAAAAAAGAGTCAGCAGCTATTTCAATAAACAATCAATCGGCACCAAAACACAATCACTGGTCAATCAAATCACTGCTATTGATGTCACAGTAACCAGCAGCGAAACAGAAGCCTTGCTGCTTGAAAGCAGCCTCATTAAAACACTGCGGCCTCGATATAACGTATTGATGCGTGATGATAAAACTTATCCCTATATTCAGGTTAGCTCCGGAAGTGCGTATCCACGTATAGAAATGTTTCGCAGTAAGCGAAAGCCGCAGAAGGGTCAGGTATTCGGACCTTATCCCAGTGCGGGATCGGTGCGGGAAACACTTGGGGTGATTCAGAAAGTGTTTAAGATCCGCAATTGCCGCGACAGTTATTTCAATGCACGTTCAAGACCCTGTCTGCAATATCAGATTAAACGGTGCAGTGCACCCTGTACTGCCTATATCTCTCCTGAAGAGTACCAGCAATCAATTAATGATGCGCTGCGGTTTTTGCAAGGTAAATGCGGGCAAATTCTTGATGAGCTGGCTAAACGGATGGAAAGTGCAGTTGAGCGCCTGGCTTTTGAGGAAGCGGCAGTTTTGCGCGACCAGATAAAAAGTTTACGCCTGGTCCAGGAACAGCAGGGGATCATTCAGTTGCGCGGCGATGCCGATGTCATAGTCATGGATGTTCAGCCTGGCTTCGCCTGTATCCAATGTCTGACAATCCGCGATGGTCAGGTAATTGCCAGTCAAAGTTTTTTTCCCAGCATGCCCAGAAAACACATTGCTCTGGAAGAATATGAACCCAATGATTTGCGTCAGCAAGTATTTGAAGCCTTTGTTTCTTATTATTACCTGGAAACGCCAGAACGAATTCCTTCTCTCATTATACTGGATGATGCTCTGACAGATGAGCCGGTCATTGAACTGATGTTGGGCGAACTCAGAAAAAAAGAAGTCCGTATTAACTCAAAACCGCGAGGTATAAAAGCGAGATGGCTTGAACTGGCCAGCAAAAATCTGCGGCTGGCAGTGGCTGAGCATATTGCTTCCACCACCACACTGGAAAAACGCTACAGCTCTCTTAAGGAGTTACTTGCCCTGCCATCGGCGATAAATCGAATGGAGTGCTTTGATATCAGCCATACGCAAGGGGATTCCACCGTGGCATCCTGCGTGGTATTTAATCAGGAGGGCCCCTGGAAAAGTGAATACAGACGCTTCAATATTCAGGGTATCACGCCAGGAGATGATTATGCGGCGATGGAGCAGGCGATTTCCCGACGTTTCAAACGTCTGGCGGCAATGCAGAATTTGCCGGATGTACTGATAATCGACGGTGGAAAAGGGCAGGTGGCAGTGGCGTCGAAAGTATTATCCTCATTAGACATTCAGTCGGTTTTTTTACTGGGGATTGCAAAAGGTCCGGAACGAAAGGCTGGCTGGGAGCGTTTGATTCTCGTGTCTCAGGATAGAGAAATCACTTTACCCATCGATTCTCCAGCTCTCCATCTTTTGCAGCATATTCGCGATGAGGCCCATCGGTTTGCGATCACTTCTCATCGTAAAAAGCGTTTGCAAACCGGACTGGACTCTTCCTTATTGACTATTGAGGGGGTAGGGTCAAAGCGGCGTCAGGCTCTTATGAACCGTTTTGGCGGTCTCAGAGAGTTGGCAAAAGCGCCTTATGATGAAATTGTGAAGGTCTCTGGAATCAATGCAGAGCTCGCAATGCGAATTTTTCAACATTTCCATCCTGAGGCTTGAAAAAAAACGGCAATTGAGAGAATGTATAGGCTTTTGTCTGCATTGGCCGGTATTTCAGAATTAATAGCTGGAAAAATTTCCTTTTTAGCTAAACTTTTTTCACCTTCTACCGACATTAGCTTTGAAACAGATTAATAACGCAAATTTCAGCACGTTTTTTGCTTGAGAAAAGATAAATGCACGAAGGGAGCAAATTATGAGAAAACTATTAGCAGTGATGACATTATTGCTATCGACTTCAGTGTCTGCCGCAAGCAATTATTATGGCGTGGGTCTATGTGCTTATTCTCAGTATCAATGCATCAAGGTGCAAAAAGGCCAAACATGGGAAACGCTGTTTCCTGACGCAGTGCAGCGTGATATTGTTCAGCGTTTGAACCGCTCCTACAATCATTTATGGGCTGGGAAAGAAATTGTAGTCCCCAAAGATCTTAATCAGAAAACTTTGCTTGATTTCGCCCCCTTCCCGCTACAAATAGAACCCGAGGATGAAAAACAGGTGATTGTCGATCAGGACAAATTAGCCTGGGCAGCTTATGATGTAAACGGCAAGCTGGTTAAATGGGGTCCTATCTCTTCAGGCCGGGATAAATGCTCAGACAGTAACCACTCTTGCCGCACAATGACCGGGATCTTTCATTTCTTCAGCAAAGAAAATGAGAAATGCCGTTCCAACGTGTTCCCTATCGGCAGAGGGGGAGCAAAGATGCCGTACTGTATGTATTTCCACAAAGGTTTTGCTTTACACGGTTCCGATGATATGCCTGGAGAGCGGGCCAGTCATGGATGTGTCAGGTTGTTCACGCAGGATGCGCTTTGGTTGAATCATGAATTTGTAGAGATAGCCAACCCCAAAATCAATCGATTGGGTACAAAGGTAATTGTTCGTCCAATATTGGCCACCAACAGTGGAGCAAAAAAATGAAAACAATAAATCCCGGTAAAATTCTGTTGCTTGCGTCTGTGTTATTAGTCTCAATGCCAGCAAGCTATGCTGAAAAGGCCGAAAAAGAAGATAACAGAAATCCTCTCGGTTGCCGCGACACCGGTTATCTGTTTGAATTAAAAACCCTGAAACTGCTTCCAGAAGAGGCGGGTGCTGCCCAGTCGATGTACTTTTTATTTAACAAGTCAAATCAGGCAGTTAGTCTGTATCAGATGCTCAACAAAGAAAGTTCGCGCAGCATGTACCTGAATCACACGATCCGAAATGGTCAGTGGGCGGTACTATCAACGAGTGAAAAGCTGATGAAGTACATTTGCACTATTCCCCAACAGGGTTCTCGTTATGGTCAGATTGTGGATTGTGCGGATCATTTACAGGTATGTGAGTATACCAATGTAAAATATGGTTTGAATAATAAAGGAAATTACTGGCTGGTAAACGGTAATACAAGGAGTGGCGCTCTTCGCGATGTTGTGCGTTATGGCATCATTCCGGCGCTATAAGATCGCAAATAATCGGCAAGCGATAACAAAAAGAGGGAGTCACCATGAAATCATTTATCCCGTGGTTTTGTCTGGTAGCTGCAACTGCAGCGAATACTGTACAGGCTGCTGACGGAATCGACGCTTATCGTCGCGGCAATTATTTTCTGGCTGCCAAAAGCTTTGCGGAGGAATCAGGCAAGGATCCTGTAGTCGAGTATTACATGGGAAGAATGCGGCTTTATGGTTATGGAGAGCTGAAAAATAACACATTGGCGCTTCGTTATTTTACTGATGCGGCCCAAAAAGGGTATATGCCGGCTCAGGAGTTACTCGCTCGCTACTATCTGCAAAAAGGAAAAGATCCGGCTCAGGCATTTCAGTGGTTTAAAAAATTGGCCGATGCCGATAACACTGCGGCGCAGATGTATTGTGCTGCAGCCTATATCTATGGGTTTGGGGTTAAACAAAACCCCGATATGGGACGCCGCTATTTCATTGAGGCGGCAAAAAACGGCAATCCGATAGCACAATTTGCCGTTGCTGCTCATTTTCTGGATAGTAGGGACAGCAGAAATAAAAAATTGGGTTTGATATGGTTAAATAAGTCTGCGGAACAGAATAATCCCAAAGCCTTGGTAAAACTTGGTGAATTATATGCTGCTGGCGGAATTGTTACACGCGACCTGGTGAAAGCCAGGCAGTTAATGGAACAGGCGGCCAATCAGAATTATACTCCGGCGATGGTATCTTTAGGGGAACTCGCTCAAAAGGAAAGCAACTTTGCCGAGGCCAAAAACTGGTTTAGCAGAGCGGCAGAGGCTAACAATATTGATGCCCAGTTTGATCTGGCCAAGTTCTATCTAACGGCTACGAATCCGCAGCAGGATGTTGACTCTGGCTTTATGTGGATGCTAAAGGCTGCACAAAATGGTTCAATGGATGCTCAAAAGTCTTTGTCCGAAATGTATAAGAAGGGACAAGGGGTTGCGGTGGATGAAAATCTGGCTGCTCAATGGAAGCAGACAGCAGAAGCAAATGCCAGCAAAAAGATTGAGCTTGAACCTCAAATCGCTGCCGCTCGCTGGTTAAGTAACGATACCGAAGAGCAATTTAAGGGTGTGTACCAGCTCGGCGGGATTTACAGCGCCTGGAATAATCCGCAGGCGCTAAAAGAAAATAATTATAATCCTGCACCGCAAATGGATGCGGTGACCCGTAAGCATTTGTATCAGCCCCAGTTTGTGATGGCTCAACCGGATACCATTCCAATTAATGATTATTTTGATGTACTGGCTCCAATGCTGACTGGTGCTCATTCCAATGACTGGTCATACCCTCGCTACCCAATTGATAAGCAAATTGCTTCGCTGATTCGTCATGACTCAATGGTCCTCAAGCATAAACAAGGTTTAGCGCCAGTGGATGATGGAGCATCCTATCTGCAAAAAGATGAGGAAGAAGATTCACCTGATTATCTGGCACAGCAAACATTGGGGTGGAAGCAACAGGCCAATATGCAAGCCGTTCTCAGTGAAATGTATAACCAGGCCATTCTTGGCAACTCCTCTTCACAGTTTGAAATTGGTCAGTTATATCAATATGGTATCGGTGTCGTAAAAAATATTGATCAGGCGATTATTTATTATCAATTGGCAGCCGCACAGCAGGATGTAAGGGCAGAATATAATCTTGGCGTGATTTATCTCGAAGGAAAAACCAATCCGGTTGATTATCAGAAAGGGATTGAATGGATGACCGATGCCGCATTTAAAGGCAATGCCTATGCGCAATATGTGCTGGCTAACATCTACGAAAAAGGCCTGATCGATCCAAACGGCAATGAAATGATTAAGCCCAATCATCAACAGGCGATGGCGATGTATTATCTCGCTTCCGCGAATCATTTTGGTGAAGCAGAATACCGCCTGGCCGATTATCTGGTGAAGGAAAAACAGTCCGGTTTAAGTCAGGCCGCTAAAAAGCATCGCAGCGATCTGATCAAACGTCTGTATGCGGGTGCTGCCAAACAAGGTGTGGCAGAAGCAATCCTGCCGCTGGCTTTCTATAACGCGATGGACAGCGATCCCAAAAAGCAGGAACAAGCGTTTGAAACAGCACGCCGGGAAGCTCGTAATGGGAATTCCGAAGCCGCTCTGTTGCTGGGCATGATGTATGATAGGGGTATTGCAGTCTCCCCTAATCAATACGAAGCCTTATACTGGTATCAGCAGGCGACTACCAATCCGGTGAGCGCGTTTATACTGGGAACCTATTTTACTGAAGGCAATGGCGTTGCCAAGGATACTGAAAAAGGTCGTGCGCTGTTACAGGAATCGGCCGATGCCGGATTTTCCTATGCCAGTCTGAATTTAGCTGTTCTTAAACATGATGTGGGTGAATATTTCCTGACCGAACTCGATAACGCCAGAAAGCAAGGCAACAGTAAAGCAGGTTTATTGCTCGCTGACTATTTCCTGCAGCAAGCGAATGATCCAGAAAAAATGAAGCAGGCCCGTGAAATTTATGAGTACTTTGCCGGTAAGGGTGATAAAGATGCGCAATTAAAACTGGCGTTTCTTTATGATCGTGGTCTGGGTGGCGAGGCGAACAGCGAAGTGGCAGCGCATTGGTATACAGAAGCAGCTGAGCAGAACCAGCCAATCGCTCAATTTTTGCTGGCTCAACTTTATCAAATGGGACGAGTCGGTAAACAGCCTGACTATGAAATGGCAAAAAAATGGTACAAGCAGGCACAAGCCCATTCTCCCTACGCTTCGGTAGCGCTTGGTTTTATCTATGACACTGTAGATGATGACTATGTCAATGCAGCGGATAATTACAGCCGTGCCGCGGCCACCGGTGATGCCATTGGTCAGTATAACCTTGGTCTTCTCTATGAAAACGGAAAAGGGATGCCAGTTAATCCTGAAAAGGCCAGAGAGTATTTTCAACAATCAGCCGAGCAGGGGTATGGCAAGGCGATGACCCAGCTGGCCGGGCTCTACTTTAATGGAATTAATGGCATTCGTGATGAGCAACAGGCATTGCACTGGTACAAGAAAGCTGTCGCCGCAGGCGATAGCGGAGCAATGTACCAGCTTGGCCTGTTATCCGAGACAGGAGTGGCCACAAAACTTGATTTTCCCAATGCAGTGAGTTATTACCAGCAAGCCTCTGATCTTGGGAATGAAAAAGCGCAAATGGCTTTGGCTAGAATGTATCAGTATGGTATCGGGGTACAGAAAGATATTCAGCATGCTGCAGACATCTACAAGGGGCTCGCGGCTAACAGTAATGCCTATGCTCAGTATCAGCTGGCTATGATGTATATTGATGGCCAGTTGGGTGAGCCCTCCCTCGCCCAAGGCAAGCCATTGTTGGTTAAAGCCAGCAGCAATGGCAGCAATCAGGCTGAAACTATGCTCCGCTGGCTAAATGCCCAGCAGGAACAAAAGCTCAGTTTTATTGAGCCCCTGCAATTGAACAAAGCCCCTGTGCTGGCCGGACAACCTGCGGAGTTGATGTATATGGATGCTCTGAATGAATGGAATCGTGGTGATGAAACCCTGTCCCGTATGATTCTTGATCGTCTGATGACCCAATTCCCGCATTATGTTCCAGCAAAAAAGGTCTATGAGCAATTGAATCAGCAAAATAAAGCGCCTGATCTGGGCTAGTTTTGGGATAAGTAACGGAAATTTTGTCCGCACTAGTGTTCGGTAAAGAAGAAAATGGTTGCACGATTTATATCCAGCTTATCGGCCTCCAGTAGAGATAATGGAATATCTTGCAGGAGGCTTTCTCATTTACCGGACAGGTAGTGCGCCTACGCGGGGACAGTTAATATACAATTGATGGGCTTAACTTAATAGTACCTATCAAACCGGCTGTACATCTCTTAAATTGACGCTTATGCGCACACTCCTATCAAAATGATGCGAATCATAACTTTCGTTTTCTCGTTAACAAATTCTCGATCTGATGCAACAGATCGCCGCTATCCTTAAAACAAATATCAGCACTTACATAAAACAAAGGCTGGTTTTTTAACCCCAAGCGGTCTTGGGGATCTTCAACCAGGATGGGAGTTGCCCCCTTGCCTTCCAATAAGAGAACCGGATGGGTATAGAATTTAATCTTACTGGTTCTGGTTAGCTGGCATATCGAGCTGCCGTGCCAGGGTTGGACAGGATCTCCCTGTCCTGCGGTGGTTAACAAGGCTAACTGACCGCGCTTTGCATGAATAGTCCAGCGAATAGCATCAGGAAAACAGACGAGGACAGGATCATCATCTAAATCTCTGTCGCTTCTGATTTCAGCAATATAATGAATAGCCGCCAACCAGGCTTCCTGCAGCATTGCCTGCCGTAAATCTTCCTGCTCTTTGTCTGCTGTTTGATAAGGTTTAAAAATGCGGCGCATAATTTCCGTGTACAGCCGGTCATATTCCATGCCGTGTATAAGCGCATAATTTTGTAAGCACTGGTAGGAAATGGTATACAACAGCGACTTGAAAAGAGGAACAAATCGGCCTTCTGCATAATCAGTTTCGGGATCAGGATCACGTGCGATAGCATCATTTAAGGTCTGCGTCATTGCCAAGGGATTCAAAATGGGAATCATTACTTCACTGTATAACTGAATGACCTGATTTCTAATACTATTTTTCTGTAACCACAGTGTCTTGGGCAGCGACTTTACAATGTCTTGCTGGTAGTCGGCTATCTCAACATAGTCTCCAATTTTTAATTGATCAATCCACCAGTTTAGCCGCTGCTGATAGTGATGAATATTCTCAAGCGGCTCATTTAAAAAGCGGTTAAATCGGCTTCCGTCTGAAATCACTGTAAATTTGGCCAGACGTGGCGGCGCCGAAGTCTGCTCCCCATAAATAAGGGTGATGGTTCTGGCTATTTCGGCCAGGCTCAGTAAAAAATTGACTTCCGATAAATCCGGCAGTATGCCTCGGCTTTTTAGCGGCGAGGACGACTTATAGGGAAGCGCAGGAATGACCATTTTAACCGGCTGTTTGTTTTTAATCAGTTCTTTAATCTGAGCGGCCAAAGCCAGGCGCGAGTAATTGCTTTTACGCCCTTTCAGGAACTGGCGATCAAACATCACCTCTG
Organism: Legionella quinlivanii; assembly: GCF_900461555.1. NCBI lineage: Bacteria > Pseudomonadati > Pseudomonadota > Gammaproteobacteria > Legionellales > Legionellaceae > Legionella > Legionella quinlivanii. Next base: position 741,467 of record NZ_UGOX01000001.1, read on the forward strand.
CAATACATTCTGCTGTTCCAATATCCCTTGCCTCATTCAGCCCATACTCCCTGAAATAGCAAAGCACTCTTTTTTTTACAGCAGCAACTCGTTCTGTTACAAACTGTTGCGATGCGTTTAGAAGCACGGGGATTAAGCCATTAAACATCCAGTCAGGAGAAACATAGGTAGCGCGCTTTAAAAATGCTTCTGAAGTGTATAAATCTAACTCGCTATTCCCATTAATTTTATCCATAAAATGAGCGCTGATTACGGCCTCATTTTTCTGATCCAGACCTACCTGGCAAGTCGTTTTTTGAGGGCTGGTTTTGTTCATCCTGGCCGACCAATAAATGGAGTATAATTTTTAATATCCTGAATCGTCCTGCATCCAGTCAATTTCATTGCCAGGGCAAATTCATCCTTTAATAATTCTAACATGTTGACCAGCTCATTTTTGCCGCCAACCGCCATTGCCCATAATACCGGCCGGCCGATTAGTACCGCGTCTGCGCCAAGAGCCAGCGCTTTAAACACATCGGTTCCTCGCTCTATGGCTCCATCGACAAAGACCATCGTTCGACCTGCCGCCGTGCGAACGATATCCGGCAGGGCGGTGATCGCTGATTCGGCTGTGTCCAGTTGACGTCCGCCATGATTGGAAACAACGATTCCGGCAATGTTTCTCTGGCAGGCTTCCTCGGCATCTACAGGATTAAGAATGCCTTTAAGAATAATTGGCAGTCTGGTAATCGATTGCAGCCATTCTATATCCTTCCACGTTAAGGAGGGATCGAGATGCTCGGTGATAAAATGATAAATCGGCTGCTTGTTGATTTCAGTTTTGAAATTACCCGTTGTCAGTGACTCTGAAAGAGAAAATTGATTTCGAAGATCACGTTCCCGTTTTCCGCCAACAGGCACTCCAACGGTTAACACAATCGCTTTATAACCAGCTTGCTCTATCCGGTGAATTAATAATTGCGTTAAGGCTCTGTCTTTAAAAATGTATAATTGGGCCCACAAATGCTCACTTCCGGCCGAACCGGCAATCTCCTCAAGCGAGCGGTTAGACATACAACTGACTATCAGATTGACCCCGCATTCCTTCGCCGCTACACTGGTGTCCGGCTCGCCTTCCTTGTCAACCAGCTGATGAAAGGCCATAGGGGCAATCAATAAGGGAAAAGATAGCCTCGAACCAAACACAGTTACTGACAGGTCTATACTGGATACATCGCGCAGACAACAGGGACGAATGCTGATTTCATTGAGAGCCTGTCTATTATTTGATTTGGTGATTTCATCGCAGGCGCCGCCATCGATATAATCAAACACATCAGCCCTAAGCAGGCTTTGAGCCAACCCTCTGTAATCTGCGACTTTCACTGGATTCATTTATCTTGCCAATTAAAACAGATCCACTATCTTCGCTTTATTATCGAGGATAATCAAATGATTCAGACCGCCTTTAAATCCATAGTGTGTCAGGATGAGTGCATGAACTCATTGGCGGCTTATAAAGTCTACCCTGGTTTTACAAGCAATTGACTGTTCAACCAGAAATGTAATTTTTGCACGATGTAGGCTGCTGCTTCTTTTTCTTCCATTTTACTGGAAATCTGATCGCAAATTTCCATAAAGGCCGCCCCCGACTGGATGGCTTGTATCAAAATGAATTCAAGAGGGGAAAGCTTATAATTTAATACATCAAGCTGGCGCCGCCAAATCAATACAAACTGTGGAGTTTTAAGCTTTTTAGGCTGACTCTTTCCTGGAGTTTCAATCAGCATCAGGCTATTCCAGTGCATGTCAATAACTCTACAGGAAGGATGAAGATAAAACTTCAGATTAAGCCATTCTTCTGGCGATAATTTCTGTAAATCAGCCTCACAAAGAAGATCCGCATCATGGCTGGTTATGGCATCCGATTGCGCCCATTCAAAGGCAGCAATTTCACTCAAATAAGGTTTCCTGCTATAAGGCAGTGTTTCAAAAAGAAACTGGCTAAGATTTTGTCCGAATAAATCGAGCGAGTAATGGGACGAAGGATAAGCATGGATATAGTTCCGGCTCATATTATGAAAATTCGAGCCTCCCATTATGGCAACCAGTACAGGATAATCATCCATCAGTGCTTCTTCGAGCCGATTGTAATATCCATTCGCATAGATTGAAATGCGATCTTCAATAGAGCCGCGCGGCGGCTGACAAAGATGAGGCTTAACAACAGGTTCCAAGGTCAGCATGGAGTTTTGCAGTGATTCCGAAACTTCCTCAAATTTCATGTTCCAGCCTCGCTTTTATCGGGGATAAAGAGTTTAGCTTAATTGTCCTTGCGTAGTCTAATTCCTGCATTAGCTCCTCGAAAGGTGGAATATTATCATCGCGCTCGATGATTGTGGAAACATTTCCAAAGCGTTTCACTGCAGCGGCGTAAAGTTCCCATACTTCTGGAATGATGGGATGATCATGAGTATCAATAATATAATCCTCACAATTCAAATGACCCGCCAAATGAAATTGCTGGACCCGGTTGACAGGAATAGAATCAATGTAGGTCAACGCATCAAAACCATGATTAAAAGCACTGACATAGATATTATTAATATCCAGCAAAATCAGGCAGTCAGCACGATTTGCAATTTCAGTAAGAAACTCCCATTCAGTCATTTCTGAGGCCTGATAACTGATATAACTGGACACATTTTCCAATAAGAGCGGTCTTTGATAAAAATCCTGCACGTATCTAACCCGTTTAACGATATGAGAAATCATTTCTTCGGTATAGGGCAGCGGCAGCAGATCATGCATATTACGCTGATGCGCCCCCGTCCAGCAGAGGTGGTCAGAAATCCACTTGACCTGAATGCGATCAGCTAACTGTTTAACTCTTTTTAAATACTGTTCATTAAGAGGATCCACATTCCCAATAGACAAAGAAACCCCATGCATACTCATGGGGTAATGTTCACGAATTTTGTCCAGGTAATAAAGCGGCCGTCCTCCGTCAACCAGATAGTTTTCAGTGAGAATTTCAAAGCAATCAATGTCTGGATGCCGTTCTAAAATATATTGATAATGATCAGGACGCAAACCTAAGCCCATACCAGAGGTATGGGCTGAATTCTTGTTTTCCATTGATTAGTAGCTCTTACAGTTATTCTTATATTTACAAGAGTTTTGATATTTGCAGGAATTGTAACTTTTGCAATTGTTATAGCTTTTGCAGTTGTTGTGACTCTTGCATTTATTATAGCTCTTACAGTTGTTATAGCTTTTGCACTTGTTGTAGCTTTTACAGTTATTATAGCTCTTGCAATTGTTGTAGCTTTTACATTTGTTATAACTTTTGCATTTATTGTAGCTTTTACATTTGTTATAGCTTTTGCATTTGTTATAACTCTTGCACTTGTCATAACTTTTACAGTTGTTGTTGCTTTTGCAATTGTTTTGACTCTTGCAGCTGCTTGAGCTTTTACAAGAGTTTTTAGATCCCCCGCCGTATCCCGAATCACCTGATCCACCATAACCGCCACTGGAACCGCTATTCTTGGAGTCTCCTCCATAACCTCCCTGACTGTTATTTGTTCCTCCATATCCTCCTGAATTATTGGGGCTAGCATATAGGCCAGATGTAAAAAGGGCTGCTGCTGCAGTGGCAATGATGAGACCTTTTTTATCCATTTCAATCTCCATTTGAGCAAATATTGCTCATTTAAGAATAGATGAGCGCCCTGATATCTTCAAGTGCACTAATTTAAAGATTATCAGGCAATCTCGTTAACTGAGGCCCCATTAGATGTATATATTATTTAAATTTAGGGTTATAATGTAACAGTGGATAAAAATTTTGAACAATTTCTAAGAGAACATCATGCCCGATTTTTCTTACCAAACATTAGATAGTCAAGAAATTCCTAAAACATCTTTTGTTGCGAATGGTAAAACTTATAATTTTCATACTGAAAATTCTGCTTTTGCAATATTTGAACCTCCCCCGGAGCAATGGGCAGATCATCCTGAGATTCAATCACCCTGGAAAATTCATTTAAACGTTCAAAAGGAATCCTTGGCACAGGTCTGGGAACTTGTTCAACCTATGCTGATGGCGAATGACGTTCCGAGCTTTAAGGTTAGCCGTTTGAGTAAGGGCGAAGGGGTTGATGATAATTCTGCAGCGCGTGTTACTGAGGGAGCTCAGATCACGATTTATATTCAAAAAGGGAAGGAATTTGAATTTAATAACTTAATCGCTAAAATCGAGCAAAAACTCTTGGCAGAAGGAATACAACCCGGTCAATTTGCAGACAGTGACAGGAAGGTAGGCACGTTTGTTTCAGTGAGGGGTGCTGGGGTAGTAGGGGGAGAGCATCCTTATCTGAATGCAGATCAAACAGGTAACAATTACAATCCTCATGAACTACAGGATCCTTTTGTGGTTCAGGAGTCCAAGCTCCAGGCTGATTTTGCTGCCGGCCTTAACCAGTATTTGAAAAGTGATTATGTTCAGGACAGAATTAAAACCGCGATTACCCAGAATGATCCTGGAATGCTTACCCGATTATTTGATAAGCTGGCTCATCAGGAAAATATCATGGCCTATGGTAATCAACTACTTACTAATACAGAAGCTGCCATCGAAGCAGGTAATCTGCCAGGCTATCTGAGCCAGTTTTCAAGGGGGAATGCGCAAGTCCTTTTCAATCAGGATATGAGTGATTTACACCCTTCTGTGATTGAGGCAATCGGTAAGGCTAATTATGACATGCTCATTTTAAACATGGGCAGCAAGAAGGAGTTAGTGACTAAAATTATCCAGGCTACCGTTATCTTTCATACAGCGATTGTTACCGATGCGATGTATAGTAGAATTGGCATTAAAGAAGAGGAAAAACGTTCTGAAGAGCAAAACGAGGCCCTGGTAAAATTTACCAATGAAATCACAGTTCCCTCTCAGGAAGTGCAGGTCTCCCTTACCCCTGAAGCGCTTCTTCACAAAGAATTTCTTCCTGAACCCAAGCAAACAGTTGATTTAACCGAAAAAAATCAAGCTGTGGCAGAGTTGGAAAATCTATTTAGCAATCTGCAAACTGCACAAGATCTGATTAATAGTCAAATTGCCAATTTGGAAAAATGGGGCGAATCCCCCGAAAGCTCCGCTGCACAAATCCAGGCATTGAAAGGCTTGGATAGAACATTAGGCATGCAAGGAGATAAAATTCAAGAGTCTATTGAGAAATCTGGATTGCCTAAAATAACGGCAGAGGCACTAAGACAAGACCATGCAAGCTTTATACGAAAGATTGATGATTTTATTGAAAATAAATCGAGTAGTGAAGCCGAAAGAAACATGCTGAGCGCTATCGTCTTTGATCAAAAAAGTATCAGCACAAAACAAGAAGCCATTAGTAAACTGGGGAAACTTTACAGTAATTTGGAAGTTGCAGAAAATCAGTTGGAAATTCATATCAATAATTTTAAAAAGTGGGGCCATCTAAAAGAAAAACCCGCTATTTTAAAGGAGAAAATTAATCTTCTTGAGGGGCTTAAAGCTAATTTGGCTATACAAAAAAATGAAATTGCTGAAGAACTTAAAACCCATGTCACTAATCCAGGAAGTACTGCACAAACTATAAATGAAAGCATTGAAAGGCATAAAGAAACTATCGGGGAAAATTTTAAGAATAATCTCGACTCGGAAGTTTATAATCCAAGGGAAAAAAGACTCCTGGAAATCATATGGACTGGTATTGTCAGCCTTTTTACAGGATTTCAGGTCAAATATGAACCTAAGGAAGTCAAGGCGGCGAAACAGGACACTACGAATGCCAAAGAGGCTCTGACTGCTCTGAAAGCAGCTATCGAAAAAGAACCCCTAAATGACCAGCTAGTGAGCCAACATGAGGAAGACACTGTGCCTTTAATTTCTTCCCCAAGTTAGGTAACTATCAGGAGTCGCAGGTAAATGCAGAGGAAACACGCTCTGTTTCATCCAATAGCTCTTTACGCGATGCGTGAACTTCATGCATAAAAAATCTGACTTTTGAAAACCATCCTTTGTCCCAGCCAACGTTATTCTTTGCCGTTGTTTCCAGTGCTTCCCAGTTTTTTTCACTTGGTTCACTGGCATATTGTTGCATTGCCTTCATCACAGCCACTTTGGGCTTATGTATAACATCTGTCCTGTCGCCGCGATCAAATTTTTGTAAGTAGCTATTAATAGCAGCATTTACTTTGTGTTTAATAATGCCAACGCCATTTTTCAAGTCACTGATTTTTTTATTGTTCTGAACAAGTCTGCCTATCAGATTTTCCAGTTCCCGGCTTTTCTTTTCAGGATTCTGAGTAGCATCATAGACCTTTTTTGCAGAATGTACTGCTGTCCAATCCGCTGCTGTTGGGTTTGGCTTGCCACAATAAGTCTTTAGTTCTGCATATAAGTCTTTGAGCGGGGTATCATACTTTTGCTCCTGAATCACTTTTTTATTAGCGCTTAAGATATTACTGAATTTCATATGAGTTGATGTTTCGGTCAACTTGCCCGCTTCAATATCTTTCTCCTGCTGACTTAGAATGAGGGCTATAAGGTCTTCGCGTTCTGCTTTCGCGTAAAGCATCTCAGTAGAATAATGTTTTAAGCCGATGCGTAATTCGTTTATAAACTCTTCCGCTCCATAAATACTCCGCCAGATTTTATCGAAAAAGCTGTCTTTTTGAAGCATTCTGGCTAAATACTCTTCGTCTCCCTCGATTTTTTGTGCAATGGTTTCTGTTTTAGAAGAAGATTGATGCAGATTCATGGCCGCATTTTTAGCGTTTAGGAATTCGCTGAGCTCCTTTTTAATTCCCTTTCTCCAGTTGGAGCTTATGCCGCCCACTTTGGCATCCAGCAAAGCCAGAATTGCTGCCTGCTTCTGTGAGGGATCATCTTCAATTTTCTTGATTAACTGAGCATAATATTCCACTTCGGTTTTATGATGCTGAATTGCGTGCAGACGTTTTCTTGATCTCAGAAAATCCAGGGCAATTACTGCGTCCAGACTGGCTACTGCCTGCACACCGCTGTGTGTGTAGCAATTTTGGGGAGCATCCAGATCCTCAATATTATCCAGGAGTTTTATCAGGCAGAAGTCGACAGACTGTTCATTGAATCCAGTAAATTTATGATATTGGGCAGCAAGAGCACGCATTTGGCTTTCCTGCTGATTCGTTCTTCCACGAATACGTTTTAATTCATTCCATTGTAAGTAATCAGCGGTTTTCTGATTGCCGTACATGATTGCAGAAACCATTCCTGGCTCATTGCCAGTCAGCATGGAGGTTCCTGGCCTGGTAGTTACAGAAACGACTCCGCCAATTTTACTTTCTTTAGGGTGGGTCGCTGCTTTCACTACCGCATTTTTAAATCCTCGTTTATACAGGGCTTCCGCGACTTGCTGTGCTAGAGGCTGAGCTCCAAATCCTCCCTCACAAGACACCAATTTGATGGATTTAAGTAGTGACAAGTCTTTACCTTTAAATTGAGCGGCAAGTTTTTGTGACAACTGTCCTGCTGTTAAATTCCCAATATATTGTCTCGTATCATCACTGTGGGCCAGCAAAATTATTTCTTCTGGTATCTCTCTGCTTCTGACACTAAATTCAAGTAAGGCAATCTCATTTTTATTTTTATTACTATGTTTAGCCAGGTTTTCCTGAAGCTTAAGTGCTGTTTCCCGCTCTGATTCATCTCCAATATAATAAATTTCTACTTTTGCTTTACTCATACTTCATTCTCAAAAAATTCATTTGGCCTATAATTAAAGCCGTGTTAAAGGCTATTTTGCAAGACTATTTATTTAGCCACATCAAATTGAAATTAGAATTATACTACCATAGATATTATGAAATTATTAACAATAAATTTTTTAGGGATATTCAATTAAATTAAATTTTAAAAAAAAGAAAATTTTTAGTTAAATATGTTTACAACTCATTGATGCGATTTTGTAATTCAGCGAGTTTAATTTTGATTTTTTTATAAATGCAAATAACAAGTTCTGTGAATTTAGAATAGTCGAGGTTCTCAGGTGAAAAGGCTGCAATAAAGGTTTTTTTAGTGGGGATTATTTTAAAACAGTTCATATGAATGTCAGAAACAAACCAGGGATTTATTATATCTCCAGAGTTGATTTTGATAATCATAGTTTCCTGATTATTCTTTTCTATGATAATTTGGGCTTCTCCCTCGATCATTATCAGCAGGAATTGATTGGTAATTGCCATGGGAATACCAGATTTTTTATCATAATAAAAAAAGCTGCTTTTTTTTAAATAAACTTGTTTATGCTGCTCCGGCAAACAAGAAAATATATCGAAAGACTCAACGAGGGCTTTTTGCCTGCTGCTCAGCTCATTAAATGCCTTCGGGTGTCCCGATTCCTTGTTGATTATGGGTGTGAAATTAAATTTGCAACAGGTTTGTTCTATGTGCTGTGCCACATAGTTGATAATTCTCTGGGTGAATATAAAGGCTGAATAGTTGGAATGATTGAATATTGCATCCAGAATATTTTTTTGAATAAAGAATACCTGGCTATCAGTTTTGGCAATGGCAGTTGCCGTTCTTGGGATATTCGCTAAAATGCCAAGCTCGCCGAATACTTCTCCCGCGCCAAGGGTCGCTACTATCTTCATACTGGATTGAGCTGCAATCGTAACTTCACCCGTAATAATGATGTACATTCCATCTGCTGGAGCATGTTGCTGAAATATACAAGTGTTCGCTGGAAATGATTCAATCGTTGATATTAGACCAATATCATGAAATATAATCGGATCAAGACCAGAAAAGACAGTTAGTTTTTCAATAAAATCGCTAAAATATAATGGATTATAGTTGGATTTATTTCTTAAATCGGATGAGCTTTTTACGCTTTGCAAGAGCTTGTTAGCTACTTCAATTCCACTAATAAATGCAGACTCATGGACATGGGGCGGTATTAGGTAGGAGCCACAATACCAGGTATTATTTTCCCCTTGAATTTCATTCATATACTGTCTGCTGATTTGGCTGGAATGGATCATAGACGGGTGAATATAAAACTTCTGCTGATAGATTTTATCTGCATCAATCTGTTTAAATGGATTAAGTGTCAGGAAGACATCAGGAATCTGGGCAGGCAAATTTTTAATTTTATTGATATAAAAAGTAATCGTGGGTCTTAAAATAGTGGAGGGTTCAGGAGCATACAGGCAATTGTATCCTCCCCAATGCGCTTTTTCTGTTGGCATAATGCTGCTATCGCTATGAATAGTGAATGTCGCTCGCTGCCAGGGGAAATTGACTAATAAATTCTTTTCATATTTTTTTGCATCTTCAAACAGACTGATGGCATGGTATGGATTAATGCTGACGATTACATGATCAAAGCTCAGAGATATAGTTTCTCCGGAGGTACTGCTTGCCCGAATAGAAATTTTATGACCATGACGAGCTATTCCAAGAACTCGTTGATTAAGCAGGATTTGATTATTACTGTTTTTTTTTATAAACCAGTCTTTGAATACTTCAGTATAACTAAACATCCCGTCATTTAATGCCATTCGTTTTCCAGTGGGACCAATAATTCCATGAATTTGCCAAAATTGAAGTAATGGAATCAAACGATAATTTTCAGGATTAGTATTGGAAACCTGAAAGCAGGCTGTTGCTCTTGGATAAATATATTCTTCACTAAAAATTTTGCTGTAAGATTGGTTCTTAAGATAATTACCCAGGGAAATTTCTGAATTTGGATTGCTCAACAAAAATTCCAGACTTTCTGTACGGAAGCGGTTTATTTCTTTTATATAGAACTCCTCATCCAGAGGGCAGTTTTTTCGTATAAAGACCCTGCCGTCGATATTGGCAAATACCAGGTTATTACCTTCATCTATAATCGATAGGCTTTGATTGATAGGATGATAAGGGATCTTGAAAAAATCGATAAATTGTTTGAAATGATGAAATTGGTCCTGGTTAAAATCAGTAACGCCGGCATCCAGAACCCAGGACTGGCCCTGGTTATCACAGACTTTCACTCCAAAGCAATGCCCGCCCAGATGCTCGAGTTCTTCAATGATAGTCACATTGTGATTTTCATTGGCTAAAGTGAAAGCAGCGGCAATACCAGATGCGCCGCCTCCAACAATAACTACATCCATATCATTCCTTATTTGAAACGATAATACCTGATAAGTTTTCAGTTATTTAAATTAAAGCAGAGCCTGAATTAAAATGCTGCAAACATTTACCTCATATTCAAACTCATCGAAGAATGAGAGTCGGTTTTTTCTAAAGCCGCTACTAATTCATCTCTGAATTCTTTAACTCTTGTATCATATAGCCTTGAGAAATTATTGCGATCGATATTTGCTGGCCAATAACGATTACAAAAAAATGCACCTTCTTGTGTGTATCCTCGAGCAATGCCTATACCCTTACCAAGGAAAAGCAGACCCGCCTTCATTACACTAAAGCACTGCTCACTCTGATCGAAACCGATATACTGGAGAGGAGGACGCTCATTTTTTCTGATGCTAAAATCGTGATCTCTCTTCCAAACAAAAGAGGGGGAAAAAATCATGGCCGCGTTATCCTCAACTGCGCCCTCTTCTGTAAGTGAGGGACGAAATATTTCTAATAACATATGATGAGGCATTTTCTTTTGTTCTTCCCCCACCTTATTAAATGCACTATCAAGTCTTTGACATAACTCTTCTTGCAGTGGACTAGAGACGGGGCTGTATGCTTTAGCGTATTCGTCACAGATAGCCAAATAATTGTCATAGGCTGCTAATAAAGGCTTAATATCATAATGTTCCTGTTGTTCTTTTATTTGTTGGCTAAATTGCTCCTGATTGCCGGTTAGCTCCAAAAACATTGCCCACATGTAACTATCATAATTTTTAAAAGCTAATTTTAATGGACTGATATATTCTGGCGATGCTGGGCCATATAGGAATTTGGGATCAAATCCTTGGGGAAGTTGATCTGGATCTATAATTTGGGTATTGCTGTAATGAATAGCATGTTGAAAGATTAAGTCCGGGTTTGCTTTTGCCAGTTTTTCTGCTTCAGCATAATCTGCATGAGCGACTCGATCCAGTAACCGATAGATATCCAATGGTGGAAACTGCTTCTTGCAATTTTCAAATTTTTCCCTGGCTTCAGGGTTATCTGTTATGTATTTTTCAAAAATAGCCAGCATACGCGTATGATTAATTTCCAGAGCATATTGCAAGGGACTTGTGTATTTAAAATAGGACTTTGATTGTACCAAATCAGGGGCAGACTCCTTGTTAGCAGTTGGGAGATTAAAACAATAATTGACTGGCGAAAAGATTGCACCAGGATTTTCTTCTACAATTTCTTCTGCTTTATCATAGTTTCCTTCAACAACACAATTCATCAGAGCATAGGTATCCCCGAAAAAACTATTTCGTCGGAAAAAAGAAAATTTCGTGCAGGTCTTAGCCAGAGTTTGAACGGTTTTTAAATCGAGGGGAATGTTTTCTATATACCTTTCCATTGGTAATTCAAGCAGAGGGAAGATATCGGATTGTCCGGTCATTGCATATCCTGTGTGAATTGTGATCAAAATAATCGTCAAGCCCAATAGTATAAAAGAGGAATGCGCGAGGTGGTAGTCTCATCTTTGTTTAGGAGAGTTGGTTCACAGCAACGGGGCTAATTAGAGTTCTACTAAGCGATATCTTTCACGGTCCTCTTCATCCGTTTTTTCTGGAATAAAATTCAAATTTTTAATCGTTTTTCCCCCCAGAGTATACATGGTTTTTGGTGTGAAAAATAATTGCCGCTGAGCGTCCTTGAGCGAAGAGATAATGGTATTGGCGTCATAATAGTGTTAATGGCGAAATATTCACTCAGTCGAGTGAAATAATTGGGGTTTATTTTTTATAATAACAGTTTTCAACTAGTATTCATTCGATCATGTGAATATTGGGCAATTGAACGCCTTACTGGGATGCGAAAAACAACCATAGTGTATCTAATATAACCATTAAGTGATATAATAGACATCTTTTAATTTTGGGAAGATCTTATGTTTATAAAACCTGTTTCTGTATCTGATAAATGGCTGAAAGACAATACCGTGGTTAGATTATCTCTGCCGCGAGTAGAATTAAAAGAGAAAGAGTCGATGTTAGTAAGAGGATGTGTCTTTCTTCCTTTTGTATTTGAAAAAGAAGATAAATTTGACAGTATCAAATTAGCGATTCATTCAGAAGTCAGAGCAGGTTCTGGAAAAAACGGACAATTTAAATCCTCCATAGATTCTGAAGAATTTTCCGAACACAAAAAGAGCACACTCTGGCTTTGTACGGACGAAGAAAAAGAAGGCAGGAAAGGTGTTTTATTTAAAACAGAGGAAGAAGCAAAAGCGTTTAAGGGGCTTTATAATTCAGTAGATGCTTATTATCAGTCCGGTTTACATAAAGAGAAACCAATTGCTCCTGACAATGTGAACTACTTATTGTTAAGCAGCAGCACCCTGGATTTCTTTGACGATGAATTACGTGCTTCCAAGCGAAAGAACATTGTTGAGGCTTGTCATAATTTAACCCCGGCTGGTTCATCCGATAAATTACGTTCCCCTGACGACTCACATTGGGTAATGGTAACCCTTAGGGAGGGAATTAATTCACAGGCGCTTTTTCCAAACTCTTACAAAATTCAGACTCTGTTACTGCAAAATTCAGATGCAAAAAAGTTTGGCAAGCTGGATTTACCGCCTGATCTGAAAAAAGAAAAAGCAGAGTTACCTGAAAAGAAAAAATCGAATCCTTTGTTAAGCTGCCTGCCATTCTTCAAAGCCAAATCGAAAGTAAGTGAAGAAGTTCAGGATAAATCATCGGACAATGATTTAATGCAAATACAAGTGGTTCAGTAATCCAGATCCCTCACGCTTATCGAGACTACTCTGGGTCTTGATAAGCGGTATCTTCAAATTTCTCCGGCAGAAAATCTTTGCTTGTTTCCACAAGTGTATCCAATATAATCCAATCTGTTTCCCAATAAGGATATTTACAATGAAAAAATGGCTACTATTTGCTGCCACCAGTTTAATGACTACTGCTCATGCTGCAGAGCTGACCTGGTGTAATTATAAAGATTACTTTCGTTTAAGTGATATCAGCCATCCAGGCATTACGATTATAGAGACTCATCATGATGCGGAGCTCGTTTTAACTCCAGTTGGCCCACGTAGTTTTGAAATTCAGGATGGCTCACAATGTCAAAGTGGTTTCGCCCATATTACGGTTGCATACGATAGCAATCATTGGTGTTTGTTAGACATCAAGGATGGGCCATTTATTAATCATCCAACGGTTAAGGCGTCCTGCACGGGTATTCGCTATATCGATACGATTTATGATGGAACGGGTTCTCATTCTTACACTATTAATCTGGACTAAATAAAAAAACAGGAGAAATCTTCTGGTTTATTTATTCCTTTTGTTCGGTTACTCTAACTTTGTCCAAGTTCTGCGGTAACTTGTCGTCTTTGCGAACGAAAGTGAAGCAATCCATGTCGAAACCCGGACAAAGCCGGGAGATGGATTGCTTCGCTGACGCTCGCAAAGACGGGGCTTTTGTGCATAGGTCTTCACTTATGCAACAATGTCAGTTTATCCGTTGAATCCAGATTTCTATCTCAAGGAGGAACTAATGCGTTGTCGTTTAATGTATTTTTTTATAACCTTTTTCTTTATTAATTCGATATCTTTTGCGCAATTACCTGCGAATTATCAAAACTTATCCGCTGAGGAAAAACAAAATCTGTTGTGGAGTAAGGTAAGTGACAGTCACGCCAGTAATCCACTGCCAAAACTTACCGAAAATAGCTTTAAGCAACTGCTTATTACCCTTAAAGGGTTTTTCAATTTGAGTCCTTCTTTTGATTACGAAAGTGATGAAGAGCCTGAAGGAAGGGCAAAAATTCTTCATTCAAATGGTTCGGTAGGAAAAGTCCGATTTATTCCGACTAACGATCATCCATTCACAGGGATTTATAAGACAGGAGCCATTGGAATAGCACGCTTATCTATGGCGATGCCTGCCAGTGATACCAGTTTTGTTCCAGGAATGGCGGTTAAATTTTTGATTGATAAGCATTCCTCCGTAAATATCCATGCCATTAATTCTTTGGAAGGCCAGGGTAGTGACTGGAACTTTTTTGCCAGGGATTTCTCAAATAAAATCGAGCATCCTAAAGGCAAGATCCTTCGGGCCATTGAGTTAATTTTTGAATGGACACACGATCCTGCCAACGAATTGGGTCTATGGCGTTTAGCGGCATGGGATAGGGATGGGCAACCTGCGGGCATTCCGGTTTATCCTGAGCGAATTTATTTTAAACCGGCCGCTGAGGTGCAAAATATTATTCCAGCTGATTCACGCGATGATTTCAGAGTTTCCCTGTCACAGGTTTCTATCGGTCCCCTCTATGAAGTTTATGGCTTATACCAGGGTAATGAATATCATGTAGGCAGCCTGATGTTGGAAAGCGAGCTCTTAGCCTCGGAGTACGGCGACAATCATTTGTTTTTTCAACATCAGAGATAACACGCATTTACCCCTAAGCCAGGCAGTAGTCTAATCCTGGCTCAGTGTCAAATCATGAATAGATTCCCGCCTGGCGCGGGAATGACAACATCCTGACTCGCATCAACGAAATCACTTGCTTTGTTATCGCGGCGAACGCAGTATTGCAAGATTATCATCTGATGCATACCCTTCTTCTGAGAACCATATAGTGGGCTTTACAGTATTGCCAGGAATAGCTTGCGATGCGGTATTTTCAATTATAGCGGGTTTAAAAAAGGGTATAGTAACCCGGCTATGGCCAAATCCAGGTGCTTTTGAATAAAATGGAATCATCGCGTCGTCAACAGTTTCATTAGCATAACGATGGACAGCAACCGAATCAAATTCAAATAAAACCTGATTTCGATATCGCATCATTTCTAATTTAATGGCTTCCTGCTGACTGTCTCCCAAGCATGTCTTGAGACGTTCAAAGTATTTGAAGATGCGCCATGCAGGGGTAAAAGAAAAATAGTGTTTATTTTTCTTTAATTTATTGTTTAACTCAGACAGGTCAATATTGTCGGTTGTTAAAATCCGATGCATTAATTCTGCTGCCATGCAGGACTGTATGAACGAAGCAGCGTGGCTGCGTTGCTCATTAATCATAATGAAATGCTTACCAATGAACCTCATTTCAATATTCTGGATTGGAAACATAAAAATATTGAGTTCAATATTATAACTGCTTTTAAGTTCTCTAATCACGTAGGCCAAAAAGCTAGAGGGTTGAATCCCTTTAGGATTTAAATCCAAAGAACATAAATGAGCGTCTCCGTATTCATTCTGTCTCATCAATAATTCACGGATCACTTGTTCAAAGAGGGCTGGCCAATCTTTACGAACAGTATCTGCTTTGCCAGTAAAAATTTTCCTCAGTTTCAAATATTCCGCGGTCATCTTTTTGCTCAATAGCGTCGGATCATCAGCATTCAAAATCCCTTGCAAATGCAGTTTCCACCATAATGCGGCTGCATCAATTTGAAATTGAGAGAGTTTGGTCGATAATTGCATAATTGATTCATCTTAATAAAAACCGCTCATTATATATCATCTGTGGTTAAAATTAAAACTTTAAAGTTATTATTTGTGTAATTAGATTTTTAGTTGTGCGGGATGAGGCAAAGAGGCCTCCCTTTAAGGAAACTGTAAGGGAGGTTAAACATCAGGTTGAAACAGCTTCAAATCCAGTAATTAATCGCTAAAACAACACTGTTAGAGCTCAAATCAATGCGGGCATTACCATTAGGATCGAATAAACCATAGACGCTGGGTATTTGTAATCTAAGCGGGTTTCCATAATCAACATGATGATACTCTGCTCGCAAAGACCAGTTCTCACCCAATCCCCATTCTAAACCTGCGCCGATTAACCATCCTGCATGGCTGGTATTGGTTGAATAATAATCATTTCCTTCATTCTGGTAGGTCAATCCGAGATGTGCAAAGCTCGCGCCTGCGGTCACATAGGGTAGAAGATTGTTATTATTCCAGCTCAGAGCTCGCCCCACTCGGGCTTTAATAGAGTTTTGTCTCTGATTCTTAAAGGTGAAGCGATCGGAGACATTGGAATTAAAGGGACAGTCGCAGTTTAGTGCTTCATTTGGATGGCTGTTAAAGCGGATATCCGCTTCTATGCCCGTTACAAAATCGTTAGCGAATTGATGTATATACCCCAGTTGGAGGCCAGGGAAAAAGCTTGAAAAATGGGGGCTGGCATTACAACGTTCATCAAGGTCAATAAAACCTGATTGTTGTGATTTTAACTGAACGCTATTAACTACCAATCCTCCGTTTGCGCCAGCATATAATCCCGTCCAGTGATTTGAAAATGGATTCTGAGCATCATTTGCATAAACTACCCCAGCCACATTCATTGCTATCATACAATTTGCAGTTATTACTATAAGTTTTTTCATGGTGCTATTACCGTTAAAGGATTAGAGAAAATGCCATTTTTTGAACCAATAATGGTGCAAGAACCGTTTCTGCCATGCATCTTAAGAAAGTTCTGAGTTGCAGTCTGTCCTATTTGGCATACTACATTGCCGGTTTTGTTGATGAGCGAATAAAGGCTTGGGCCCGCACCTGGAATGGGTAACTCTCCCAGTATAACTGGCCTGCCGCAACAAACCACCGCGGGGTTGTAAATGGGGGAGCCATTGACTGTGGCTGGTATATCAACCGCTCCGGGAGGAGTCGGTGGTGTGGGTGGAGGGGGGGGAGGAGGGGAAGGGTATCCCATAAAATTAAATTGAACAAAGGCAGGCGCTCCCACGGGGAGATAGGCTATTGAATAAATTGGCGTTTTTAAGGTATTCCCGGTGAATGTGACTGAACTGAAACTGCCTGTGATGCCAGAGGATGTAAGCAGGGTGTATTGTCCGGGCGGGGTATCGGGGGCGAGGTTAATTTCCAGAGTACCTGCAAGAGATGCGGATCCGGAAATCGCGACTAAAGAGCTGCCATTGGAGTTAATATCGATATGAACAAGACTGCCGAGCGCGCCACTACTTGCTTCATTTAAAGTTAAACTGCCGAGATGAAGTGTTCCACCTGGATCCGGAGAAATGGTTCCAGAGTTGGCAAAAACATTTCCCGTTAAAGTTCCGCTACCGCTGAGCGTGCCTCTTTGCGCGCTAAAATTACTGTTTCTGCAGACAAAGACAAGCGCCTGATCAATCAGACCATTGACTTTGAAATTGGCATTATTAATTACAACTGTTCCTTGATAATCACTCGTTCCATAATAAGCCACCGTACCATTTCCCTTGATATTGACACTGGTTCCTCCGGCACCAAAAATCGTATCGTCAGTAAAGGCGACCTGGGTGCCAAGCGTCAGCAGATCGCCTGTGTTCTCAGCCATAAATGTAAGAGAGGAACCTGTGCGCAAGAAAATACTATTTCCTAATGCGGATCCATCCGTTCCGTCTGAACCTCCCGGGCCGCCAGTTCCATGCGTCCCGGCCTGGGTTGAATTGTTTATGGTGTTAAAAGTGGTTGAAACTCCCGGAAGTGTCTGGATGGTAAAGTTCAGATTGCTATCCACAAAGATAGCGCCGCCAAGACCGCTGCCACCGCCTCCGCCTCCGCCACCAAAGCCTGAACCTACGCTATTGGCGCCTAATCCGCCAGAACCTCCTCCGAGATTTCCGATGTCAATTCCGCCGATAGCATTCGAGCCATTGGAAGGACCTCCACCGCCGCCGCCAGCTCCCCCTAGAGAATTGCCGCCTGCAGCCGGGCTCATGCCTGATTGGTTGACGCCGCCGCCACCGCCTCCGCCTCCAAGTCCGCCCGAGCCGGCCTGTACCGCATAATCGATGTCATAAGCCCCGATACCTGCACCACCGCCACCGCCACCGCCATAGCCGCCATTGCCAGCTTGTCCATCAATTCCATTGCTGGGAGCCACTGCCACGACTCCACCCCCGCCGCCGCCAGCCCCATCTCCACCAGCACCGCCAGAGGGTACGGCAAAAATCAGGGGCGGGATATTGCCTTGAGCCTGTATACCATTCGCTCCCTGACTTCCTCCTCCGCCGCCTCCAGAAGATACGAATGGTCCAATAGCGCCGCCGCCCCCACCGCCTCCGGCATCATTTCCTCCGCTGTAACCTCCACCCCCGGATCCTGCGGTGATTGCCAGACCATAACCACTTCCATTCAGCCCCAGGTTTTGATCCGAACCTCCATTGCCTAAATTGCCAGGCACTCCCAGGGTGGCTCTGGATCCAAGGCCGCCTCCGCCTCCTCCGCCACCGCCGAGCACATTATTGGTGGAAAGAGTCACATCGCCGCCATCACCCCCAAAACCGCCGCCGCCAGCACCTCCAGTGCTCCCGGTTGTTGTGATCGCGCCGCCATTTCCGCTAAAGCCGCCGCCCCCGCCTCCGCCTTCACTGCCAGTAGAGGAGGGGCCTAAATAACTCCCGCCATTTCCACCCACAGCGGTACAGTTTTCTATCGATACATTCATCAGGGTGACAGCAGGATTGGAGCCCTGCAAAAAAACCTGCGGCGCATAAATAGCCCCGCCGCTGCCCATGCCACCGCCGCCGCCCGAAATTCCATTTCCACCATTCCCTCCTTTGGCGCTCAGATTCTGAAACTTCATATTCTGAATGGCCACATTTCCCATCGGGATAAAAAACCCGCTGTAAGCGCCATTATTGCCATCGATTGTGACTAAGGAGCCTGGACTTGGGTTGCCGATGGTGATATTGACTGGATTGGGTGAATTATTAATAATGGGCAGAATCCCATTGAGTTGAATGGTCATTGGGAAAGCAAAAACAATGGCATAATCATCGGGTGCAGTGTTTAAACTCTGATTCATAGAGTTCAGGCAATATCTCAGATCACCTATCTCTCCGAATCCACCCGGATCATTATCAGAACTGATTGTTACATTCAGTGTGGTTAAAGCGTACAAGGACTGCGAAGCGAAAAGAGAGAGCCAATAAATCCGATGCCTGGACTTGAACATGAGATAGCCTGTTATTTTTTATTAGCATCGTAATATGTAAAAAATATTTATTCAACGACATTCACTGTAGTCACAATAACTGCACTTGATAAAATGAAATCGCAAAAATTGCCTATTAAACCTCCTGAAAATTCTTGAAAATTTCTCAATGAGAGTATTTTGTTATATAGGTAACCAGGATTTTTTTAGTAAGTTAAATTTCAGACAATTAATAAAAATACTTTATAGAACTCTTCGCTATACTGTTAGAAAGGGAGCTTCAATCGGTCCTGTGATATGATTACTGAGCTGATTTTGTTTGCGTTGGGATTTATTCTCATCCTCAAGGGTGGGGATTTATTTGTAAATTCAAGTACGATGATTGCCTATCGCCTGAAAATTCCAAGATTTATTATTGGTGGAACCATTGTCAGTCTTGCCACAACCGCTCCCGAGTTTGTGGTGTCGGCTACCGCAAGTTATCTGGGCGACTCGGGAATCGCCCTGGGTAACGCTCTGGGGTCTGCTATAGCCAACATTGGTTTAATCGTTAGTTTAACGGCCATTATTGCCCCCATTTCAGTTGAACTCCTTCCTTTTAAAAGACGCGCGCTATGGATGCTGTTCACTACGCTATTTGTTTTCATTTTTGCATGGAATCTTGAAATTAGCCGCTGGGGAGGGGTGTTCCTGGTTATTTCCGCCCTTGTTTACTTGCTATTAAATTTAGTAAAAGCTCGATCCGAGCGCAGAAAAACAACCGCGACAGGAGAAACCATAATCCTGGAAGCGGATGCTTCAATGGGCAAATCAATACTGTATTTTGGCCTTGGAATTGTCCTGGTGATATCAGGAAGCTGGTTGCTGGTAAATTCAGGAACCGCTATTGCGACTGCCTTGAAAATCCCTTCATTCATTATCGGGCTGACAGTCGTTGCGGTGGGCACTTCCTTGCCTGAATTGATTACCGCGATTAAATCCGCGAAAAAGAATGTGAGCGATCTCTCGATTAGCAATATCATCGGCGCCAATATTCTCAATCTAGGATTAATAACCGGAACTGCTGCAATTATCAGGCCGCTGACGATGGATTTATTTACGAAATATTACGCCTTTAGCTGGGTGTTCATTATGATTATCGGGATAATGCTGATCTTCTGGAAGTCAGGGAAAATGACAAAACGTCATGGTCTGATTATGCTTTTACTCGATGGTGTTTATGTCATTGGCTTATTGGTTTTTCCACTTGTTCTCCCTGGGGCGATGGGATAACCGCCGCAGACATGCCGGCAATGTACTGCTCAAATGCCATTAAGTTAAGGAAACTCTGCAATTGCATGTATGTTGGGCCAAGGGCCCAACTACAATAATTTCAGTTTACAAGGAAAAAGATTTAAGCTACATTTGAATTGCGTACAAAATTCAAATGCCCATAGGGATTGGAGTTAACCATTAAAGAAGGGTGGCTCTATGTTTGCACTCATTGACTGTAATAACTTTTATGCCAGCTGTGAACGGCTGTTTCGCCCCGATTTACAAACCACTCCAATTGTTGTTCTTAGTAATAATGATGGCTGCGTGATTGCGCGCTCCAATGAAGCCAAGGCACTTGGTATTGCAATGGGGGCACCTTACTTTCAAGTCAAGAGTCTGTGCAAGAAAATGGGAGTGCAGGTATTCTCATCAAACTATGCCTTATATGGGGATTTATCCAATCGCGTAATGAGAATCATCGAAGACCATTGGCCGGACACGGAAATTTATTCCATTGACGAGGCGTTTTTAAATTTGTGCACGCTGCCTTTGTCTCAGGTTACAGAATTCTGTCAGAATTTACAAAAAACTATTTTTAAATGGGTCGGTATTCCTGTTTCAATTGGAATTGGGCCGACTAAAACCCTGGCAAAAGCCGCTAATCATGTAGGAAAAAAGATCCTCAAAACGCCGGTTTATTCAATTAATGGCAGTGCAGATTTATGGCTTAAACAAATGGATGCGCGAGAGATTTGGGGAGTAGGGCGTCAATTAGCGAAACGATTGAACCAGATAGGCATTTATACAGCCGAAGATCTGGCCAAGGCTGATCACTTTTTAATTAAAAAGAAATTTAGTGTCGTCCTCCAACGTACGGTTTTAGAATTGAATGGAGTTTCCTGCCTTGAGTTGGAGGAGCCTGAACCCCGGCAGTCCATTATGACTTCATGCTCTTTCGGGGGGCTTCAGTCCGATTATGAGCAAATCCAGGAGGCCATTAGCCATCACGCGGCGACTGCATCGGCCAAGCTTAGAAAACAAGGTTTAATGACCCATTATTTATCGGTTTTTATTCGCTCAAGCCCATTTCGCGAAGATTTGAAACAGTATTCAAATTCGATCGGATTTCGTTTGATTAATCCCACAGATGATGTACGTGTTATCACTAAATGGGCGAAACATTGTCTAGAAAAGATTTATCGAAAAGGGGTTTATTATCAGAAGTCCGGTGTATTGCTTTCTGATTTAATCAGTAAAAACTATTATCAGTCCGATCTGTTTAATCAGCCCTCTGACCAGGAGCTGGAACGTTCTCATACCTTGATGAAGTTGATGGATAGCATTAATACCAAATACGGTTCAAGAACTGTAAGATTGGCTGCTGAAGGTTTCAGGAAGGAATGGGCGATGAAGCGGGAATTAATGTCCCCTTGCTACACGACGCGCTGGTCGGATCTCCCCAAAGCTTATGCCAGATAATGTAAAAGATGGCGGCTTGGGCTATTCTTTATAGAAAGAGCGGAGCCAGGGATGAGCGAGAAGCCGGAATCTTATTACCTTAAATTCAGGCTAGGGGAGCAGATTATTTTAGTCTCTCTGGATTCTGTTTATCTCATTTTACCTATTGCACAGTTGCAAAACATTCCCCAACAGCATTCCGCTCTGGCAGGTATTCTTAATTATCATGGACAAGCGGTGCCTGTTTATCATTTATACGAACTGCTTGAAGCATCAAAAGTCGCCTACGATTTGGACACCCCTATCATTCTGTGTTCTCTATCTTCTCAATGTATCGGTTTATTTGTTTCTGAAGTGATGGAAGTCTGTGATGTCAATGAACAGCTTATACAGCAGCCGCCGAAAACCTGGGCTTATGTCAAAGGAATTATCAAAAATGAAACGTCATCAGCCTGGGTTTTGGATTTGGAGCAATTATTGCACTGGCCTCAACCTTGCCTGGAGCGTGCTCATGAATAAGTGGGCTATTATTCTGAAAGAATGGGTTGCTGCTCATTCAGGCCTTCTTTTATCTGATCAGCAGATGAATTCAGGTGTTCAGGAGATCAGGCGATTAATGGATTCATTAAATTTGAGTGAAACAGATTACCTTAATGCTCTGCGAGCAGGAGATGACAAGGTCATTAAATCAACTATTGATATTTTAACGGTGCAGGAAAGTTATTTTTTCCGCGATTCCCCCCTGTTTTCCTGTTTGAAAAACGAATTGCTTCCACAATTAGTGAATGAAAAAAGAAAAAATCAAACGCTTAGCCTTCGCATTTGGAGTGCTGGATGTGCCAGAGGCGAAGAAATCTATTCAATTGCCATTTTATTGAATGAACTGCTTCCCGATATTAATCGCTGGACTATTGAACTTGCAGCTACAGATATCAGTTACAGCGCACTTGAAAAAGGGAGGTCTGGAGTATTTAATGAGTCACGGCTGCGCGCTACCGAAGATAAGCTGAGAGAAAAATATTTTATCAAACGCGATTCCTTATATTATTTGAATGACGAAATTAAAAATCGGGTCAGTTTTTCATATTTCAATCTTCGTAAACCAGTAAAGTTATTTAAAAGCTTCGATTTAATTTTTTGCCGCAATGTATTTATTTATTTTTCAAAAAGCCATGTGGAAAATATTCTCCAGTTTTTTTATGAGCATTTGGTTGATGAAGGGATCTTATTCCTTGGGCCTGCTGATTTAGTAACTCATTGCCAGCATCATTTTTCTGTACAAATGACTCAAGGCGTATACCGGTTAAAAAAAATGACCCAGGTAAAAGAGCAGCCGAAGAAAGCGGAACTGAATGCGGCAAAAATAGAAAAGGAGGCTCCCTCATACAAGGCCAGCCCCCAGGAAAGCACTAATTCGCTTCAACTTATTCAGGAATTATTAACCAATACCAATTATAAAGAGGCATTAAATAAAATTGATAATTTGTTTCTTAAAGGAGAAACAGCACTGCTTTACCGTTGTCAAGCTCAGGCATTGATTGCTTTGGGTGATATTAATGCTGCTCAGGTTTCACTTGAAAAATCCATCAGGATTGACCCCCTGGATGCCATGAGCCATTTTTTGCTTGGCGTGGTAGAGGTCGATCAAAAAGAAAATAAAAATGCGCTCATTTCGTTTCAGAAGGCGCTCTATATTAAACCTTTATTCCCTGAAGCCGCTTATCATCTTGGCTTGCTTCATTTGCAGATGAAACAAAAGGAACAAGGAATAAAATGGTTAAACCAGGCGTTACGTTTTGCCAGCACACAAGATGATGATGAATTAATTTTTTATACGAATGAACCCAAAACCCATTTAATTAACGCAATTCAGGCAAGCATTTCGTATTATCGAGGACAACATGAAGAATGAGCCTTTGCTGGATGAAAAAGCAAAAAAAATACTCGCAGATCGAGCTGCGCTAATGGCCAGGAAAGAGAGGGAGGTTAATACACACGCTACAAGTAATTTATTGGTATTTTATGTGGGTGAAGATCAACAATATGCCCTGGATTACGAATCAATTGATAAAGTTATCCTCAGCCATAAAATTACGCCTGTACCTGGCGTTAATCCTTTATTTTCAGGTCTTTTATACCATAATACAGAGGCTTGGGTAGTGGTCAATTTACATCAACTGTTAATTGGTAAGTCTGCAGAATCATTCAGTCACTTCATATTATTAAGCGAGGATCATTATCGCATTGTCTTGAGTGCGGATACTATCGTTGGACAAATCAGTTATGATGAAACGGTTGAATTAATTCAGCTGACATTGAGTGAAAACAGGCAGTCTTATGTGCGCGGCATCTATAAAAATAATATCGCAATTTTAGATAAGAAATCAATTATTGATCTGCTTAATCTGGAACAAGTGGAATGGAATTAACTTTAAGGAATAGCAATGGAAGAGCAAAATCAGTTTCAGTTTAGAAAACGTTTTTCACTAATACTTGTCACGATCTTCTTAATTTCATTAATTAGTATGTTGCTGAACATATTCGTTCTGAGCAGGCTAACTGACGGCTCTCCTGATTTAGAAAAAATTGAGTATTATGTTCAACTATTAGAAACCTTATTAATTATCAGCTTGCTGATCAACGGCTTATCTCTGTTGTTGTGGCATAGAAATAGTCAATATGAAAACCATATCAATCAGGCCTTATTAGCGAAAATTGATGCTATTTCCAAATCACAGGCCATCATTGAATTTAACATGGATGGAACGATTATTGACGCTAACCAAAAGTTTCTCGATCTTATGAATTATTCGCTTGATGAAATCAAAGGTAAGCATCATAGTATATTTGTTGAACCAGGGTATAGGGACAGTCTGGAATACAGGGAGTTCTGGAGGAAATTAAATCAGGGGGAGTATGACCAGTCCGAATACAAACGTTTAGGAAAAAATGGAAAAGAAGTGTGGTTACAATCCTCATACAATCCCATCTTAAATGAAAAAGGAAAAGCGGTTAAAGTGATTAAGGTGGCGACTGATGTAACGGAACGAAAAAATAAAGACGAACAATTGGCTGCATTAACCAAGAATCTGCAGGATGTCGGTCAGGAAATCCTGTCCAATAGCAATGAACTTTCTGTGGGGATTAACCAGCTTGAAGCCTCTGCCATCTCTCAAGCCGCCAGCGCCTCTGAGCAAGCCAGTTCGGTAACGCAGATTAGTGCGACACTTGAGGAAATAAAAGCCACGACACAGCACACATTAGAAAAGGCAAAACAGTTAGGCGATTCTGCAACAGCAACCAGAAAAGAAGGTGAAAATGGGCGATCAGCAATTGAAGCGATGCATGCATCAATGAAAATACTGCAAGAGAAAATGAAACAGATTTCCACCACTATCCTCAGTTTGAATGATAAATCGCAGCAGATTAGTGAAATTACCGAAGTGGTAGCCGACATTGCCAAACAGTCTAAAATGCTGGCGCTTAATGCATCCATAGAGGCTGCAAAGGCTGGCGAAACTGGAAAGGGATTTGCCGTAGTGGCAGGGGAAGTGAAAGAGTTAGCTGAAAAATCAAAACTGTCAACCGAGCGTGTACAAAAGATACTGCTTGATATCAAGCAAACTGCAGAAAGAGCGGTAATGGTCACTGAGGAAGGTAATAAAAGCGTTGATGAAAATATTCGTCAAGTGCGAAGCACTGGCAATATTATCAATGCTCTCGGAAATGTGATTGAAGAAAGCTCTCTGGCTTCTCTACAGATAGTCTCGGCAGTACGTGAGGAATCGGTCGCTATCGAACAGGTCGATATCAGTGTTCGCGAAATCAACAAGGTGACTCATTCCTTCACTTCGGCGACCGAACAAACCAAACAAGCGATAATCGGCCTCAGTAAAGTAGCCAATTCACTTAACGATACGGCCAGAATTTATCAAAAAAACGATAAAGAATAGGGAGGCAGTGATGCCTATAGATCCCAAACTAGCCCAGATGTTACTGGAGACTTTTAAAACGGAGTTACAGGAACTTCATCAGTCGATGATTAATGACCTGCTTTCACTGGAAAAAGCGCACAGCGCCGAAGAAGTAGAGGAGATTTTAAAAAGACTGTTTCGCTATTCACATAATATGAAAGGGGCGGCTGCCTGTGCATCGATAGATGCGATTGCTTCAATGGCGCATCGTCTGGAGGATTTATTCAGCAAATGGCGAGAAACTCATCATATCCCCGACATCAGTCAGATTAATGCCTGCCTTGAGGTCGCTGACAATACACTTCTGGCCCTCGAGGACCATTGTAATGCGAAACCGATTAATATTGAGAATTATCTGCAACCCTTATCAGGTAGAAAAACCATTCATAGTCATACGGACACGGGGGAGAGTGAGTTAATTAAATTACCCCTGGCAAGGCTGGAGCGGGTAAGTGCAAAAGCGAATGAATTTATAACCTACCGTTTAAAACTAATGAACTGGTTTAAAAGCATTGATTATTATCTGAATAAACTGAATGAAACCGATTTTGACCTTGCTCCCTTACTAAAGAAACTGGGTACAATTTCCAGAGACAGCGGGCAGTTTCTGGGGGAGTTTAGCCGGGCTGTTCAGTCTTTACAGGATGACTTAAGGGCGATGCGGATGCTGCCCATATCCAATCTGCTGGTTCCTTTAAATCGAACGGTTAGAGATGTAGCTGCCAGTTTGAATAAGACGGTTGAGTTACAGGTGCAGGGTGGAGATATCGAGCTGGATAAAACAATCATTGATGCCATCCGGGAACCTTTGATTCATTTGGTCCGAAATGCAATTGATCATGGTATTGAATCGGATGAAAAAAGAAAAGAGTTAAATAAGCCACAGCCTGCAATTTTATCAATTCAGGTCATTCAGAGTTCAGGAAAAATTAAACTAAGCTGTTGTGATGACGGCCAGGGAATTAACCTCGAAAAAATTAGAAAACATGCAGTCGAGTCGGGACTTTACAATCAGAATGAAGTAGAAAATTTTGATGAAGAACAGCTTCTTGATTGTCTCTTTTTATCCGGCTTTTCTTTGCAAAAGAAAATCACAGAATTGTCGGGGCGCGGTGTGGGCCTGGATGTAGTTAAGAATGCCATCGAAAAGATCAAGGGAACAGTCCAAGTTAAAACTACACCAGGTCATGGAACCTGTTTTACATTTAATTTGCCGCTAACGCTGGCAACAACTCGTGGAGTGTTTTTTAAAAGCAATGAGCAAACCTTTATGCTGCCTACGCTTTCATTGGATGCGCTTTATGAAATTAATCCGGATAAGCTTCAGCAGGTTGATAACAAATCTGTTTTAATAGTGAATAATCGGCCCATTCCGATTAAAGTTTTGCAGGATCTTCTTTATGCTGAAAAGGCAGTTATTGACCGTAATAGCAACTACTATGGTCTCTTGCTTAATATTAATAATAAGCCGCTGATTTTATTAGTGGAGGCCATTCTCGATGAACAGGATTGCGTAGTCAAACCCCTGCCTTACCCTCTAGGCAAATTGGAGCAATTCATCGGAGTGACTTTAACCGGAGAGAGCGAACTGGTTCTGGTACTTGATCCGATAAAATTAATGCAGCGGGCTCAGGCCGATGAACAAAGCTGGTTTAACCATTCACCAAAAAGTAAAGAGCCGCGAGAGATCTCAAAAAAGAGAGTCTTGATAGTTGATGATTCATTAACAACCCGCAGTTTGTGTACTAATGCTCTGGAAGCAGCAGGTTATGAAACTGTTAGTGCCGATAATGGGCAAAAAGCATGGCAACTTTTACAGAATAAATCCTTTGATGCAGTGATCACTGACATTGTTATGCCAAAAATGGATGGTTTTAAGCTGACAGAATTAATTAAAAAAAGTGAAAAACTGTTTCATACTCCGGTGATTATTGTTTCATTACTTCATTCTGAGGAGGATAAGCGGCGAGGGCTGGAAGCAGGTGCTAATGCGTTTCTGGTTAAAAGCGAATTTGACACGCATTCACTGATTGACGTCATGGAATCACTTTTATGAAAAAGCCTATCCGGGTTCTGATTGTGGATGATTGCAAAGTGACCACGCAATTATTGTACGCGATTCTCAGCAATGAAACAGACATCGAGGTTGTTGGTTGCGCTCAAAATGGGCAAATGGCAATTAAACTTGTCAAAGAATTGAAACCTGATTTAATCACTATGGATATTTATATGCCTGTTATGGATGGGGTTGAGGCAACTCGTGCCATCATGCAGCAATGTCCTACTCCAATCATTATCATCAGCTCTCATGCCAATGAGCGCCAGACCGAATTAACATTTAGCGCTTTACAGGCGGGTGCGCTTTCAATTATTGAAAAACCAGAACGAGTTCTCCATGATGGCTTTGACAAGTTGCAAAAACATATTGTCAATTCGGTACGGGCATTATCAGAAGTAAAAGTGGTTTCCCGCCGTTCCCCATTACCTGCAGAGTCCCAAATTAAGTCAACAGGTGCTACTGTATCGGCTATCAAAATTATTGCTCTCGGTTCGTCGACAGGAGGTCCGGAGGCGCTCAATTACATTATTTCTGCGCTTCCTGCAAGCTTCCCCGTGCCCTTGGTTATTACACAGCATATTACTGAAGGATTTTTACCGGGTTTGGTTCATTGGCTGCAGCATAAGACGTCATTGGTTTTGGAGATAGCTGAAAATAATCAAAAATTACTTCCAGGTCATGTGTATTTTGCACCGGATAATCACCATTTACTCATTAAACGAGAAGTAATACCCATCGCTGTTTTAGAAAGCTCACCGCCAATAGGGCATTTTCGACCTTCCATTACTCCCTTATTCTCGTCTTTGGCAAAGAATTACCCTGAAAGTGCCATTGGTGGATTATTAACCGGCATGGGAGGTGATGGGGCGCCAGGGCTTTTAGAAATGCGTCAGGCCGGCTGTATTACATTTGCTCAATCAAAAGAAACTTCCGTAGTATTTGGTATGCCTGCAGTCGCTCTTTCTATCAAAGCCACTGACCTATCTATCGATTTGGAGAAAATTCCTGAATTTTTAACTAAACTTTTATGAATGGAGGGAAATGTCATGGGTCAAAAAATTCTGATTGTTGATGACAGTGCCACAGCAAGAGCACTGTTCAGAGCCTGTCTTTTTGGCGATCCTGATTATGAAGTGATCCAGGCCAGCCAATGGGAGGATGCAGTTGAAAAAGCGGAGTCCGAACAGCCGTTTTTGATTGTATTGGATTACAATATGCCAGAAAAATCCGGTAGTGAAATCGCTAAAATAATGATGGATCGGGGAATCGATACACATTATGTTTTGCTAAGCGCCAATACCCAGCAGGCTATAATTAATGAAGTAAAGGCATTGGGCTTTTTTGATGTACTGGAAAAGCCTGTTTCAACGGAAGAAGTGCATGCATTACTAGAGAGATTATCATGATAAGCCTGACAGCAGAGCAGGAAGACGCGCTGATTGAAATTGGTAATATTGGTATGAGTAAAGCAGCGAAACAATTGTCTCTGTTATTGAATTCCACCATTAAAATTTCCATTCCCAAAATTACTTTCATTAATATCAATGAATTAACAGAGGACAATGACTTTAATGATGAACAAGTACTTTCTTATGTTTACCAAAATATCTCACAGGATTTGGAAGGGTCTGCGGCTTTAGTATTCCAACGCGAGCAGGCGAATGTATTAACTGTTACTGTGATAGGGGAGGCGCCCCAACTCACTCAGGAAGAAGCTCGGGCTTGTGAGCAGGAAGCGATGCTGGAAATTGGCAATATCATTATTAGTTCCTGTTTAAGCGTCATTATGAATATGCTGTCACAAACGGTAAAATTAAGCCTGCCCGTTTACAATGAAAATAATCTTTATAATTTATTACAAAATCTTTGCAGGCAAATCTCAAAATTAACTCGCAATATTATTGCAATCTCAACCAAACTGGAGACATCTAACGATAAATTGTCCGGCAGTTTATTTATTATTTTAACCGAAGACTCAGTAATCAAGCTGTTAAGAAGCATCAAGGAGTTGATTAATGATTAGTGAGAACGCAAATCGGCTACTATTCAAAGAGGTTTTTGATGCCATTCCCGTTGGATTAATTCTGTTTGGCCAGGATCGGCGGATTTATGCCTGGAATCACTGGATGGAACGGAAAACCAATATTGATTCTGAAAAAGCAATTGGTCAGACTCTTGAATTCTTCTATGAAGATCAAATCAGTGTCCGTTTTAATTGGGCCCTGGATCAAGTATTAAATTATGAACATCCGCAGGTTTTATCCAATATTCTCAATAAATATATTATTCCGATCCCTTTAAATGAAGAAGCTTATCTTGATCTCGATATGATGCAGCAAAATGTTGAAATTTTACCGATTCATCAGGAAGAGGAACAAATGGCTCTGGTAGTGATTCAGGATGTTTCTGCCAAAGCGCATTTGAATGCAACGCTGATGTCAATGGCCAGTAAATTTGAAAAAAACAGTTTAATTGACCTGCTCACTGGTTGCTACAATCGCCGCTTTCTGTGGAAGCACCTGGCGAACGAACTGGTCAGTGCGCAGCGCGAAAAATACAATGTGATTTGCTGTATTTATGATATCGACCATTTCAAAAGCATTAACGACAGATTCGGTCATCATGGCGGAGATGAGGTATTACAGTCTTTTGCCAATATCGTTCGCTCCGAGCTGCGTGCCAATGACTATTTTTTTCGCTATGGGGGAGAGGAATTCATTACCTTGTCAACTCATGTGCCGATTGATGATGCCGCACTCTTACCCAATCGAGTACGAAGCCGTCTGGCAGATACTCGCACGCATGGCTCGGTCAAGAATGTTGTGACCTGCAGCGGCGGCATTTCATACTGGCAGCCGGATAGTCCAGCCATTTCTCCGGAGAAACTGGTTAAATTGGCTGACATCCAACTTTATCAGGCTAAAGAAAGCGGACGTAATTGTGTGGTAATGAATAATATGATTCAGACTGAATAGTCTAACTTCTAAGTCCCTCAGACAAGCCCTGAAAGATAGTCACAAAATTTAACCATCCTATAAGAGCCTACGTACCCCGTAAGAGTCTACGTACCCCGCTTTATGCGGGGTATCCATAAAAATGGTAGTGAGTTTTAAAATGCTTTGCCAATCAGACGTATTGCCTGGATACCCCGCATAAAGCGCGGTACGTAGGGGTTTAACATTATAATTAAAATCAATGTTATGTTCAAATTTTGTGACCATCTCTCAGGGACAAGCCACAGTACCCAGGCGAAGGTAGCTATTAGTTGAGAGGAAATCTCCTTCCTCAAACCAAACGGTTTTAACTAAGCTATGCACACAGTTATCCACAGATTTTGTGGATAAGTTAATTAAGAATAAAGCATGGATTTAAGTGCGGAAAGCCTGTAAATACAAGGCGTTATCATCAGATTAAATAATTCTTGAAGGAAGAAAAACTAAATAGGAGATAAAATTATCCACAAACTTTGTGAATGGATAGATTTTTGCGAAAATGCATTTTACCTTCTTTTTTCATGAAGAAACAGTCTTGACATTTTGGTGTTATTATTTTCAAATCTATTTTTTGTTCTATCTATCTGATAATCAATTAAATTGGCTGTGTGCCGGGCAAAATACTTTTTGCCTGATCACATGATCAGGCATTTGGAAGCCGAGGGATCTTCACCTGTTAACTTGAATAGAGCCGCTTCAATTAACCCCTGGGCATTATCCATGTCATTTTTTTTCAGTTCCTGCTGGTAGTTTGAATCTTTTTTGACGGAATTCAAAAATTTTCTGGTTATTTCCAGATAGGACTGAGCCTCCTTCAGAGTAGGAGCTGTAATAGGGGCCATCATCAGGCCATTCACATCCAGTGCTGCCAGTGTGCGAATAATTTCCAGTGCAAAACTCACTCGTCGGATTCGATAATTAAAGCGCTCAGGATCTTGGGAATGAAATCCTTTATTGTTAAATGTTCTTTGCCAATAGAGCTCATTTAATTGGCCGCCACTTATTAGGCACTCTATGCGCTCATTGGGCTGATCCAGATTTTTATAATAGTATTCGGCAAAATTAAACTGTTTGCGCAGGCTTAAAAAGTTAATGTTCCCCTGATTTGCTTTAAAAGCTGAAAAATCAGCTCTTGCTGTTTGCATAATTCCATCTGCAGTTTGCTTTAAAGTTTCGTTATTTCCTGCTTTGAACTGATGAAGAATAGTCTCATTGTCTCGAAGAACAACACCGCCGGGAATAAAAGGTTCGGCCACGATTTTATCTGACGGAGTCAATTCAAGGGGCTCTGTTACCTGGCCAAAAACTGTTAAATGGGCCTGATAGGGCCTCCAATCAATCATCCTGATTTCATTGTCGCCATACTTTTGTCTTAGTTCAGCGATTATGCTCTGAAGATCAATGTAGATAGCCTCCAGGATTGCATTACTGGCCTGTCGAAGTGGATACCCAAAATATAACTTATTAAACAATGCAGGGGGTTGCAGCGTTATTCTTTCAGGAATCGCGTTTTGCAAAACGGCTTCGATTTTGCTGATTAATTCATGGACTAAGGGTTTATTCTCAGGATTGTAGTCGATGCAGGCGATCGATAGATGCAAATTCTGCTCGGCATATCCCCCCTTCTGTTCAACTTGAGAGTGCAGATTTGAGGAGATGTTTTCCTTTACATAAGCTGGAACTTTTATTGACAATAAGGGCATGATGTTCTCAAAGAAATAATAGTGTTAATTATAGCTTTTTCTTTAAAACCCATATTAGGCGTTTATCTAAATTTGAGCCGCTGGGCTGTTTTCTGTTTCAATCTGGGCAGGAGTATTGTGACTGCGCAGAGCTGAAAAGAAAAAATGGCAGTTGCCGCTTATAACTGCCTCTGTGTTCGTCAAGCCAGTGGTGATCACGGAGAAAAAGCCAGGCCTCTTAAAATAATCAGGGACGTTCATGATCTCTGCAATCACATCCGCAGGGCTTAAATCCTGTTTCTGGAGGAGTACTTTTTGCAGATGTTCGATTAAATGCATTACTGAGC
The DNA here is from genome assembly GCF_900461555.1 of Legionella quinlivanii. Lineage (NCBI taxonomy): Bacteria > Pseudomonadati > Pseudomonadota > Gammaproteobacteria > Legionellales > Legionellaceae > Legionella > Legionella quinlivanii. Next base: position 774,319 of record NZ_UGOX01000001.1, read on the forward strand.
CATTTCTCAATACTCCTAATAAGAATGAAGGGCAAGCTGTTAATGGCGAACTGCTGATTAAAAAGTATGCTGCGAAAAAGCCTGCATTAAATGCCATCACGCAGCCTGACAAATATTTGAGAACTTCAAGAGTAATACTTTTTTTAAATGCCCTGGTACGCCGGCTATTACCCGGCAGCAGATACGCTCCCTTCAATGCGTTACATAGAAAAATAAAATCATGCTGGTCATCCCGCTGCTGATCCTGCATTAGCTTGTAATAAAATTCGGCATTTGCGCCCAACCCTCTCGTTCCAAGGAGAAGCCGAAGATTATCAGTAACTGCGGTTTTTACGGGTGATGGCATGGACAGCCTTAGGAATATGCTGATTAGTAAGGGCTTATTATATGGTCTTTTTTTGGCTTGATAAATCATTTTTTGCTTTAATAAGTTAGCTAATGATCATGATTTTGTTAGTGCTTAGCTGCTCATTGCTTCGCTTCCGATTGAAAAAACAGCGGATTTAATGATAGATTTTCTGGCGTATCCTGCCCTTATTGAAAGCGGGAACCCCTCTGATTTTAGCATTTTATGAGGATTCAAATGACAACGCGAATTATCGATTTATCCATCCCCATTGAGAATGATGTGAAATCCGATCCACCGGGATTTGAACCAGAGGTTCAGTATCTGGATCATCAGCAAACAGTAGGCGAGTTGACTCATTTTTTTCCGGGACTTAGCGGAGCTGATTTACCGCAAGGGGAAGCCTGGGCTTATGAGCGGGTTAATCTTATCACCCATAATGGCACTCATTTGGATGCACCCTATCACTTCTCAACACTGATGGATAAGGATAAACGGGCAATCACCATTGACGAGGTGCCTTTGGAATGGTGTTTTAAACCGGGTGTCAGGCTTGATTTCCGACATTTTCCAAATGGATATGTGGTGAGTGCGAACGATGTGCAGGATGAACTTCGCCGTATTGAGTATGAACTTAAACCCTATGACATTGTGGTAATTAATACTTCTGCCGGCTGCCGTTATGGCTATGATGATTATGTCAGTTCTGGCTGCGGAATGGGGCGGGAAGCCACGCTTTATTTACTTAATCAGGGTGTAAAAATTACCGGCACCGATGGATGGAGTTGGGATGCGCCTTTCGTTCATACGCGCGAAAAGTATTTAGCAACTCAGGATGCCTCTTTAATTTGGGAAGGGCATAAAGCAAGCCGGGAAATCAGTTATTGTCATTTGGAAAAATTACATAATCTGGAGGTTTTACCGGATTATGGTTTTCTAATTGCCTGTTTTCCAGTGAAAATCAAAAATGCTTCCGCAGGCTGGACCAGGGCTGTGGCTGTATTGAATGAATGATGAGCTGGCTTCCGTCTTCGCGAAAATGACACTTGGGTTACGCAGATGCAGTTAATTGGGTCATGCGTATACCAATGTGTTCTATACTAGTAATACAAAAGGAACTTGCTATCTGGGGCATGTATGCTAGGCATTCTGTTAAATCAATCGGCAGCAAAATTTCCTGACAAGATTGCATTAATCACTGAACAGCAACAAGTCACTTATTCAGAATTACATCGATTATCAAATCGCCTGGCTAGCTCATTTATGGCAGAAAATATCAAAAAAGAGGATTGTATTGCCTTTTTACTACCCAATTGCCTGGAAATCGTATTGACTTATTACGCCTGTTTTACGATGGGCGCTATTGCGCTGCCCGTTAATATCAATTTCGATGATGCGATGATTAGTGAAGTATTAGCCTTCTGCAGGGCAAGGATTTTAATCACGAACGCCGAATTCTATCAACGACTGATAAAAAATAAGGAAGCACTTAAGCATATCGAGCACTGTTATCTGATTCAGGATGCCAGTGATTATCCAGAAACCAAAGATTTTAAAAATCTGATCATTAAATCGCCATCCATTCAGTTTCCTCAACTAGTGGAAGACGATCCAGCGTTGATCTATTACACGTCTGGAACCACAGGTTTGCCCAAAGCAGTGCTGCACACACATCGAGGTCTGATGCAGGGCACGAACAATCAGATTGAACAGATTCAGATTAATGCGAATGATAGTACTCTGGTCATGTTTCCCTTATGTTACCTGATTGGATTAGGTTCACAGATTCTGCCATTTAATCGAGTGGGAGCGACAATCGTATTGCTGTCAGTTTTTGAACCGCAAAAAGCGTTGAAAAGTATTATAGAAAACAGAATTACTAAAGTGTATGGATTTCCAAAGCTGTATCTGGAATTGCTTACTCGGGCTGATAAGGACTATGTTGCGAATAATGCTTTAAATTTTTGCTTTTCAGGAGGGGAGGCGATAGCTCCTGCTTTACAGAAACGATTTAAAGACATTTTTAATATAGAGATAACCGAAGGTTGCGGCATGTCAGAATTACAGATTTATTGCATGAATCCACCGTATGGGAAGAAAAAGCTCGGCTCAATTGGTTTTCCGATTGTGAATGTTGAAATGGGGCTGATTGATGAAAAAGGGATTGCTGTGATTAAACCCCATAGCATAGGGGAGATTATTGTTAAAACGGCTAGTGTGACTGCTGGCTACTGGCACAATGAAGAACTCACTCATCAAATTGTTAAACAAGGGTGGTTTCATACTGGCGATTTAGCTTATCGCGATGCCGAGGGTTGCTATTGGTTTGTTAGTCGAAAAGCAGACATTATTAAAAGGAGCAGTTTACTGATATCTCCCCTGGAGATTGAAAATGTGTTTTATCAGAATCCTGAGATTAAAGAAGCGGCTGCAGTTGCTCTGAAAGGACCCGCAGACGACCAGATTATTGTTTTTGTGTTGTTGAAAGCAGAGGCTTCGGATCAGACTGCCGACTCATTACTTTATTTTGCCAATCAATCGCTAACCAAAGAAAAACAGGTTAATCATGTTCGAATTGTAAACCAGTTGCCTTATGGGGTTACAGGAAAAATCAATCGAAAAGAGCTGAGACAATGGGCTAATAAATATAAAACTTAATTCGATTTCCTGTTAATAAGTGCACACCAACCTGCCGTCTTTGCGGACAAAGTGAAGCAATGCAGGTCAATGCTTGAGCTAAGTAAGGAGTTGCTTCGCTAACGCTTGCAAAGACTGTTTTTGTACCTATCTTCATTTACTCAACAACGCCTTTTTGCGCAGGGGAAATGACCTGTCTGTGTCTTTTTGCTCGTATAAATGTTATAATGAGCATATTTTGTTCTATTTGGGCAGAGTGAGTTAATGAAAGATCGCTATGGTAGAGTATTTGAAGAGAATGAGATCCGAAATGCGGATTGTATCAGCTTTATAGACTTCAAGTGTTTAAATGAGTTTGGCGAAGACGAGTTGGTTTTAATTACTGATACAGATGGAGGTAAAAGAGTCTATCTCTTTTCGGATCTTCAAGAGCAACTTAAAGCGGGTCATTATTGCCGTTTGCCCGATCCACTGACAAAACAGGATATTCTGAATCAGATTCCCGAATTTAAAGCAGCGATTCAGTTTGAAGAAAATGCTGTCCATTATAATGCCTATATTCTGGACCAATATCCTCACTTGATACAATTGTTAAAAATTTATGTAGAAGAAGTGTTAAATATTAAAGATGAGATGGCCGGAAAAGGTACTTTATTAAATATAATTCAAGCCAATCATAGCCCGAGGCTTGCAGAGTTTTACCAGAACGTTGCTAATCTTCCAGTTGAAGAACGAGATGCGCTTTATTCTTTATTCATTACTAACAGAACACTTTATAAAATGCGCAATCGCGAGGGCAATGGGAATTTCATATATTTTCCAGTTAAATGGATACCCGCAGTTGACAACCTAAGGGAGCAGTTTGATTATAAGTCAATGACTGAGCGGGGTTATTATACTCCTTTCCCTCATAGAAATGTGCGACTTTCTGATGTGATCAGTAATCCGGAAGATGCCTGCATGCACTCTTGGGGGATGGATATTCTGAATATGTTACTTGAATATCATGTGGGAAGTAATAAAGAGTTCAGCATTTTCAATCCTGCAACCAATTGGATTGCATATCGAATGGAACAGGATTTGCGGCATAGAGTGGAAAAATCTATCACCCAGCCTCTCCACCCCCAGAAAGGGAAATACGTTTTTGAGCAGGTTAAAAAAGTAACGGCTCCAGGTTTCTCACTATCGTCGATGCCTCCCGAGCACAATACCCCTGAATCAGTTGCAATGCTTACGAAACTGGACAAAGCATGCGAAAAATACATGCAGCATCTTTTAGAGAAGATGAATATTAATGGACCGTTTATTGATTATCCATTACCCGCTACTTTAGTTGCGCAAAACCGATGTTCGGATGATAAGCTGATCAATAAATACAAAGCGGTCTATCAGTTGTATGAATCTTTGCACGACTCCGGTCCTGGTATTGATAACAATAGCCGCATTAATCAATTTGCCCAACGCTATAATGAAGAAGACCGCCAGAATACAATTGCTGCCCACAGGGATGGGGCCGGTATACGATTTTTAAACGTTTTATTTTCGATATTGACTCTGGGCGGAAAAAATCTTGTAACGCATTGGATTACAGGCGGATACTACGGATTCTGGGACTCCAGAGGCACTGTCTTTAGCAAGGATGTGACTGAAAACTTGACAGCCTACAATGTAGGTTTGACGAGCTGACTACACAAATTTATAGACTGGCAGCCAGGGTAAGGGAAGTTAATTTGCCAGCTTTTCGGGCCTCGTTCCTTCGCTAATCACAATTTCTTATCACGTAATTGATTCTTTTCATTAACAATAAGCATTCTAATTTACCTATTATTCTCTTGGCGACATAAAAAACAATAAGGAAAAAATAATGGACGCATTTGAACACAATAGTAATTTAGAAGGTATTATCAGCTATAAAACCCTGGATAAAGACTATGGGCGCACAAAGTTTGCGGGCCCTGGTTATGGCGAGTTTGATATGGAAAAGTATAAAGAGCTAGAGAAATTGTTAAATCCTGATACGGTTGATTAAACACTGTAAATTGTATATCCCGGGTGGCCTGTAAGCCGCTGCCATTAAGTTAAGAATTAATGGGAGTACGTCCGTAAGCCAGGCCCACGGGAAATAAGGAAGTTATTATGAATAATTTACAGGTTGAACAGCGCGCTTACAACCTTGATGAGGCATTATTGATTGGTCTTGAAGAAGCTGAGAAAAATCAGATTACGCCGGCTTTTCAATGTATAGGTACTTTGAAACAGAATGGGTTTCATTTAAGCACTTATCTTTGCGCTGCCAATAACAATCAATTGAAACTATCATCATTAGGCGGAGCAAGCGGCAGTGAGCCGCAGGCTAAAGTAAAAGCCTTGTTTGAATCATTAGAAAAATCAATCGGAATCAGTCTGTATAAAAATGATTTACTCAACCAGTATTCATTTTCCACTGCCAGTTCGCCTTCCACGGGTTTTCTGACTAAGCATCAACTAATGCCCAAACTTTTACTGGAAGAAGGCTACCAGAAAAACCCTTACCCATGGATTGAATTGCATCAACTCGCGAATAAAAGAAGCATGTATTATCCATTGGCGTTAATTTATCCTTTTATTGATGAGCACATTGCATCACTCAGTAATGATATCGGGCTTGCTATTGGAGCGACCCGCGACGAGGCAATTATTCACGGTATTAATCAATGGGTCGAGCGGGATGCCTATTCCTTGTTTCTGTTAAAAACAGTCCTTCACCACAATCCAGTTCCTGCCAGGGTGATTAGAAAGAACAGCTTGCCTCCATCCATCGCCCAAATCATAGCGGCTATTGAACAGCATTATGATGAAAATATACTAGTAGTAGACATCAGCAGTGATAATGCGATTCCAGCCTTCGTTGTCAGTTTTACCCGCCAAACGATGCTGCTGCAGCCCCAAGGGTTTGGCGCCTCACTTTCCAAAGAGGCGGCATTGAAGCAGGCTCTGTATGAATCAGTACAATACAAAGAGCGATTCAATGAGAATGCCAGGGTTTATCGCGAGCACAATGCCAGGTTTTTTGAGCATAGCCCTTTGCTGTTAAAGGCGATGATCGGCGATCTGCAAGTGCTGGTGGATAATAACATCAGTGTAGAGATCAATTGGGATGAGATTCCTTCCTATTGTTTGCCAAATAAGTTGAGCCAGCAAATTCAATTAATGGCCGAACGTTTAGAGGCCTGTCAGGCGAATATTTATGTCGCTGATTTATACCAGTCATCCACTGGAGTCTCGGTTACTTATACCTTAATTCCCGAGCTTGAAAATTTCAGTTTAATACGCGATGCGAAATGCGTGACGATTAAGGAGCGGGCATGGAGTATTTTAAATGAATTATGAAAGACAAATGCCGCCCCGAATGGCTTTGGAAAGAGCAAAATCAACTCTTAGTCTATTGAATTTACAGGCGGATTTTAAGCAATATGGTACTGGGATTAAAACCTCTCATTGCAAGTTAATTGATGAACAATCCCATTCCATTTTTTATGGTTGCGGTAAAGGAGTCGGGATTCAATCGATGGTAAGCGCCTGTTTTGAGGCACTTGAACATTATGCGGTATTCGATTTTTGTCAAAAACGTCAGAATAACTATTTTTCCTTAAGTGATCCTCTGATTGCAAATCCCTTGAAAACGCATCAGCTGTTAGCTCCTCCCATATATAAGGAAACAGCTGAAATGCCCTTTGCCAGATTTGAGGAAATTTGCACTGGTGAAATACTGTATTATCCATTGTATTTAATCGATCCGCGCTATGCCAAAAATCCGGCTGCTCAGGATACATTTAATTACGAGCCTTATTCCTGGCAGGCCTGTGATTCGGGCATCGCTTCGGGGACCAATGAGGAGGAAGCCAGTATTCATGCGCTAAATGAAGCGATAGAGCGTGATGCTTACTCTTTATTCCTCATCCAGGCCTTTCTATTGCAAGGGCCTGTTTCGATCATCGACAAAACCTCAGTACCAGAGTATTTGAAAGAAATGATCAATCAGATTGAGCAGGAATATGACGAGGAGCTTATTCTTGTCGATATCACTAGCGACATAGGCATTCCCAGCGTTCTGGTCAGCCTGACTAAACAAGCAATGCCCATCCAGCCCATTGGTTGTGGTACTTCGCTTTACAAAGACTACGCTCTTGAGCGTGCGCTGTTGGAATCTTTACAGCCTTTGCATTTATTTAATGATCACTTGCTGGAAAATCAGCAGAAAACCTTAAGTAGTCTCGCAGAACAACCATTATTGGCCCAATGTGCCAGGGCGGATATTGCCAGTCTGTCAGCTAAGTTTCAAATAAAGCATTTTGATTCGCTTCCTGATTATCAGGGAGCTTCTTCGCTAAACCAGCAATTAGAGACCATTATTCAAAGTATTCGCAAGCAGAATTTTTCTATTTATAAGACTAATCTTGCTGAACTTGATAGTGGATTTCATTGTGTGAAATATATTATTCCTGGCCTGGAGCAGTTTTATTTGGTAGAAATTGGAAAACATATTCTACCGAATACAAGAGGGATGAATTTTATTCGGGATAGCAGGCTTAAAGACATTATTTTCGAGAAAGGATAAATGAAGTTACTGGATCCTCAGTTACAGGTATTCGTTGCTGTTGCCCAGCATAAAAGTATGCATGCGGCAGCCAAGGCGGTGCACTTAAGTCAGACCGCGGTTACTCAACGTATACGTGCTCTGGAAACCAGATTACGAACCACCCTGTTTATACGCAGCCATCATGGTGTGTTGCTGACCTCAGAAGGAGAGGCTTTGCTCCGTTATTGCCAGGCTTCCTCAGAACTTGAAGGCATTACCTTATCGAGTATTCATGGAGCAGGGATGGAGTCGACAGTTCGATTGTGCATCAGCGGCCCCACCAGTATCATGTCTTCACGGATAATTCCCGCCTGTCGCCCTTTATTAAAAAAATATCCTAACTTACTTGTTACCTTCCATATTAATGATTCTGAGCAGAGAATTGCCTCGCTGCAAACGGGCGGCAGTCATTTTGTAATCATTGAACCGCAGCATCTTTTTAAAGAAATGCAAGTGAAAGCCATTAAGCCAGAGCGTTATGTCCTGGTGGCTACAGCGGCTTGGGCTGGACGTGATCTAAAAGATATTTTGCAAACAGAGCGAATTATCGATTTTGATGAGTCAGATCCTATGACGCTCAATTATCTGAAACACTATAATTTGCTTGAATACACACAATCAGAACGTCATTTTGTGAATATTAACGAATCATTGCTCTGTTTATTTACTGAGGGCTATGGTTATGGGGTTTTATCAGCTGAACTTTGCCAGCCTTTCCTGGAGAAAAAGCAATTAATAGCTCTGAATTCAGGTCAGTATTATGAAAACAAACTTGTCCTTGCCTGGTATGCGAGAACAGAAGCTCCATCTTATTTTGCGGATGTTATTGATTCCATAGTTTAAAATTGACCGCTTTCATGAGAGTGACAGTTTAATATACAATTGAGCTTAACTTGAATTCGGCAAGCTATTCAGCACTGAATTATATGAATGACAGGATTGAAAAACCAACAGAAGTGGTCGGTGAAATTATTTCGCCATTACTGCAGCTGCCTGCGGAGTCGTTTTTAATTAATATGCCTTTGAATTGGAATACGGCGCACAGTTTAAGCAGAACTTCTCAATGGTTTGGGTTTTTCAGAGCGAATAGTCAGGTTAAAAACTCTGTTGGCCATGTTTATGAACTACTTCATTGTTTTGAGCTTGGTGATTACGTTCGGGCTAATAAAATTGCCCACGCCTATCCTTCTGCGATATTTCGTTCTGTTAATTATCGGTTTACCCTTTCTCAAAAAGAGCATTGCGTTCTGTATACCAGTCCCCTCCGATATGCTTTGGAAACCAATAACCAACGCATGCTAGCGCTATTTAAGCAAGTAGTAGAACCCGATTTAACTGAACATTTTAAATGCTTCGAGAAACAATATAGCGTAAGAGACAGTTATCGGTTAATCGAACGAGTGGCCGAATCGGATTACGATGGGGTTGAGGAGTTAATTAAAGTCAATCCGGATTTGATGTTTAAGCATGTGATTTATGATCCTGAAAGTCAGCTCATTCGTCCTGTCACTGGTGAAAAATACAAAGCGATTTATCAAGGGGTGCGTCCTGAGTATATTAGTCCCTTAAAACTGGCGTTTAAAAACTATGACAGCTATATGTGGTCGATGTTTTTCGAGTTGATAAAAGAGGATGCAAAGCATCAGGAATTTTTCATGCGGCAAAAAGAAGAGCAAAAGGAATGCTATGATATCGAGCCGCTCCTGAATGCTTATGATCAATATTTGCACATTCATGAGGAAATCAATAAAAACCACGCGGAAATGGCGCAGATACAAGAAGATGTCTTGACGCAATCGTTTAATAAGGTCGGTTTGTTGCAAAGAAACGCGCCGCGGCATCTTTTATTAGAAATATTTCGCCAGGATCCTCTTTGGGGGCAAGTGCCCGATTCAGGGATAAAAACAAGTACGAGGCCGCCTTTACAATATCTAAGTTATTTCGAAGAAGAAGGGGAGATTAATATAAGCCGGTTATTTGCCTTTCTTGGACAGGATTTAACTATTGTCAGGGGCGAGAGTGCTGTCGGCGCTTTGTTCATGCCCTGGACTCAAGCTTGTAATGCGAAAAAAGACCGCGACACCCTGGAAAATTTATTTCGTTTGAGACAACAGGAATTGGCTGAATTGCTGACTCTTCCTGAACAGGAATCCAATGCTTTTAACCCCTAGAGGACAGTAACCAAAAACGTCTTTGCGAGCAAAGGCGAAGCAATCCACGCTCGTCACCTTATTTAAGACTTACTCTTGTTCACTTTATTCACAAAGATTATAGTTGGGCGAAACTATTTGTAAATTTTTGTAACCAATTGTTACAGGGCCCGGTGATTTTATATTTCCAATCTATACTTTAAAAGCAAATTGTCTTTTTGGAGATCGAGCAATGAGTATTTCTCTCTTGGAAGACAAGGATGTTGAAGTAATCTGTGGCGGAGACCCGAGTCCTGGCATTATTTACAATCTAACCAATAATGGGGGAACGGTCGAGGTAACCGCTGCCTTGCAAACTGGTGCCGTTTTCGCAAAAGTAATCGGGCAAATTCCCGGTAATGACATTCCTGGCGTTAGTATTGTACCTGTGGGCATCAACCCCTGAGCGTTGAGAAATAATAAGGCCAGGTATTAACTGGCCTTTAACACCCTGAATTTGTTAAATGCCTGAGTGTTGCATAATTCCTCAAACCTTCCCGCATTATGCAGTTTTCCTTTCTCAAGAATATAAATTGTATTGGCTCCGCTTAAAAACTCGGGGCGATGAGTAATTACCAAACGGCTTATGCTCAGAGATTCAACACAGTTTTTGAGCAGGCTTAATGTTTGATCATCCATGCCGCTCATTGCCTCATCCAAAATCAAAATCCTTGGTTTTTTGGCCAGAGCGCGGGCAATTAAAATACGCTGCCGCTGTCCCAGGGATACAGCACCGCTGCGATCAGTAATTACGGTTCGCATCCCCATTGGCATTTTTTCGATATCACTCGCAATATTTGCCAGCCGAGCTGCTTGCCAGGCATCTTCTTCTGTCAGGCATGAATTAATGCCGATAATATTGCTCAGAATACTGCCAGGCATTAAGGCGCTGGTTTGCAAAATCACACCAAGCTGGCTGCGTAAATGCTGTAAATTCAAACGGCATAATTCCATATCATCAAATAAAACTTGCCCTTTCTGAGGTTTTTCAAATCCGAGCAGCAAACGCAGCAGGGTTGATTTGCCAACACCTGATTTTCCCAGAATACCGACGTATTCGCCTTGCTCCATTTTAAAGGACAAATCATTGCATATAGCATCCTCGTTTTTACTGTATTTAAATTGAATATCGCGTAATTCCAGAGAGCCTTTAAGATTAAGCTTGGAATTTTCTTTTCGATAATTCTCAGTTTCAGCCTGAAAGACTGGCTTGGTTCGTTCAAAAACAGGAATGATTCGCACCATTTGATTGATGCTATTCCAGAGGCCGATGAAGGCAATGAATAGTTGTGAGAATGCCGCGTTATATAAAATAAAAAGACCTAAATTTAATGAGCTGTCCATGTTCACCACAAAAAGATAAAGAAAAAAAGTGCTCAATAAACTGAAAATTAGATTAATAATTTTATCAATGACAGTCAATTTACTGCTTTTAAAAAATAAGATCATTTTTTCAATGTACTTACGCAGCCAAAGATTGAGGATTAGTTCTTCGCGATGGGCACAGCGTATTTTGTTAATGCTCGTAAAAATCTGTAATAATAAAGATTGGTTTTCACCGCTGACGTGAAAATAACCACGCAGAAAACGCAGTTGTTTCAAGGTGATAAAGAAGGAAATAGCACTTGCTATCACCAGAAAAAGAATAAGCAAAAGGCTGAAAACTGGCAGTAGGTAACATAAGAGAATCAAACTAAAAAAGAAAACCAGACTATTTGAAAGAGAGACAAGCAGGCTGAGAGTTAATTCCTGCTGGATGATATCGATGGACGAAATGCGATTGCTTAAATCACCAATTTGAAAGCGGCTAAAAAAATGCGCCGGAAATCGCAGGACGCGATCCCAGATGGCTGCCTGTATATTACCATTGGCTTTTAATTTGATGCGAAATAAACTGATTATTTCTACGAGTTGCAAACTGGCCGTTATAAACGCATTAATTATAAAAGCAATAATCACTTGAGCTACAGCAGAGGTATCGGCAAAAGGAACCGCTACAGAAAATAAATAGCCCGTGCCCAGCGGAATAATTAAGGCCAGGGCGGCTAACACAAGCTGCACCAGCAGCAAGCGTTTAAGATCGGAACCGCTTTGCTGATAGATATACTGAAGGACATCTTTCACCCCAATTTTGCCGCCTGCCAGGGGCTTATAAAAATAGAAGGCTTGATTTAATACCGTTGCTGCATTTTTTTTCCCAATCGCTAAAGCCTCTTGCCCCGGAATATGTAATTGATAACCCTTGCCTGTGGGTATTAGGGCACAGGCATTTCCATCCACCGTAAATGCCAGCAATGGGCCATTATCATATTTCCACCATTCCTCTGGTAATTGAATTTCACGAAAACGAAATTGTGAGAGATTAGCTATTTCAGATAATAGGTCAAGCCTGGTTTTGCTTTCATCACCAGTCTGTGTTGGCATCTTAAGTTTTATGTTGGCACTATTTGCCACGATGGTACAAGCAGCCAAAAAATCATGCTGGGCGGTTTCGGCTTCCTGGTTTCCCAAAAGCACCAGAATGTCTGAAATATCCAGTCGATTGCGATCAGTCATATGAACTCTTTATCAATAGGAATCAATGAGCCCTGTTCAAGTTTGTAAATTTGTGTACAATATTCAAGAGCACTTGGCCGATGAGTGATAACCAGGGTAGTTAAGCCTTTTTCCTGAATGTTCTTAAGAATACGTTTTTCAGTTTCCGCCTCAAGATTGGATGTTGCCTCATCCAGAATAAGAATTTTACTGTTCTGAGCCAGCGCCCTTGCAATTTCAATTCGATGCCGCTGACCACCGCTAAAGTTAACGCCATTTTCCGAAACCGCGCAGTCCAGACCGCCTCGCTGCATAATTTCCTCATAAATACAGGCGTCATGAAGCGCTTTTTCGATGGCCAGATCACTAATCGCCGGGTTCCAGAACGAAACATTTTCTCTGATTGTTCCCGGAAAAAGGAAAACATCCTGCTCGACATAAGCGATTAATCGGGCAGAGATTTCCGGGCTTATCTGCGATAACGCAGTGCCGCCAATATGAATGCTACCGCTTGCAGGCTGATATAAGCCTGTGATCAAGCGGGCGATGGTGGATTTTCCTTCGCCAGATTTACCGAGTATCGCAATCATTTCCCCGACAGGAATAAAGAGATTCAACTCTTTTAACATGGGTTTGTTCGCAGTATAAGCAAAACATACCGAATCCAATCGAATGGACGCTTCCAAGCAGTGTTCGGTTGAGCTTATATTAAAGCGCGGATCCAGTTCGTGATTCTGAATGTCATCCAGACGCGCCAAATCGCCCCTGATTTTCTGTAACTCTCCCCCCAAGCCAAGCAGGGTTTGCAGTGGTGCGAAAAACTGATACCAGAGCATCTGAAAGGCGATCAGACTACCGATGGTCAGTTGCCCATTAATAATCTGCCAACTGCCCAATCCGGTAATAATCGAATAAGCGACTAACTGGGTACAGGCCGGAATAACGGTTAATATTTGATTATAAATAGCCTGCTTTTGCTGTAATGAAATAATTTCAGCATGTGCCGACGCCCAGCGCTGAAAAAAATCATTTTCCCGGCCATTGGCTTTTAAATCCTCTATTAGACTAAGTCCCTGCATCTGCAGACCAAGCAATTTTCCATTTTTTTGTAAAAAATTACGGCTGACATCTGCGAATTGGCGGCGTACATGACGATAGACAAAAAGGCTGAAACCCATAGCGGTAAAAGCAAGCAGGGCTAGTTGCCAACTTAGAATACACATGACCACTCCATACAAAGCAATGGTTAAGAGACTAACCAAAGAAGCCATTACTTCATTGGATAAGAGATTGGCAATTCGATCATTGGCAGAAACTCGCTCTGTGATATCGCCGGCAAAACGCTGTTGAAAAAACTGAATGGGAAGATACATAATTCGCCACAGAAAACCAATCGTACTAATCAGCGTTAATTTTAGTTTTATCAACAACAGGAAATAATTCTGCAGACTGCTTAACAAAATGATTGATACAATCATAACCAGAAAAACGCTAAAAAAAGGCAGGATCCAGGAGTTTAATTTTTCGACCAGAATATTATCGATAAAAATCTTGGCTAATGCCGTGATCATCAGGTTAGGCACAACTAAAGCAAGACTGGCAATGAACACAAAAAACAATTCTTTATCCAGACCTTGCAGACGATTTCTTAAAGCTGAATAAAGAGAGGCCGGTCTGCCATGAGCCATGAAATCAATGTCTGGCGATAACAATAACAATACGCCGGTAAAAGCTTGGTCAAATTGTTGATAGCTGACAGTTCTTGGCCCGCAGGCGGGATCATTAATATAAATTTTTTCTTTGGAAATTCCCTCAAGAACTACGAAATGATTAAATTCCCAGAATAAAATAACCGGGGCGTTCAGCTCCTGCAGGCTGGCTATAGAATCTACTTTAGCCGCCTGAGCAGTTAAACCATGCTGGCGGGCCGCGGCTAGCATCATACTGGCATTGCAACCATCGCGTGATACGCCGCAGTCGACCCGCATTTTTTCCAGAGGAATATGCCGCCCATAATAGGCGAGTATAATCGCCAAAGCCGCTGCTCCGCATTCGGTGGCTTCCATTTGCAATATGGTAGGTGTTTTTGCGCGCTTCATCCTAATCACTTCCAATTAATTGTTTTAAAGCGGGCAGAAACAATGTCACCGGTGCTTGCTTGCGAACAATGATATTAATTTCTACCATGGTTCCGGCAGTAATGATCTGAGGAGGACCTGAGGCGGAAGTCCATTGAAAACCGCTAAGCGTCTCAGGGTCTTTTTCCAATAAGATTCTGATTTCAATAGGAAGATTTTTTTCAGTGAGATGCTGCACCAGTTCAGTGTTTTTCAGAACAGCCTCCATGCTGTCTGAATTACTGGGATAGGGTGATACATACTGCACTTTACCGAGTATACTGCCGTATTCTTCTTTTTTAATCACCGTAGGGGTAATTAGCGCCTTCATGCCAGTTGAAATTTTTTTCCCCTGATCCGCAGGAACGTAGGCAATGACCCCAAGCTGGTCTGGCGAAGGTGCGATACTCATAACGGGCATGCCATCTTTGACCATATCGCCAAGCTGCACCTGGATATTGGTCACTGTCCCTTTCGTGGGGCTGTATACATGCAGACCTGTTTCATATTGAGATTTCAATACATCGAGTTCCTGCTTTTTGTCCCTGATTTTTAAATCCAGTGCACGGATTTTTTCCTGCCATTCTTCGAGATAGGCTTTCTCGTTCATATCATTTTGTAATAACTCTTTTTTAGTCGTTTCGATATTTTTTTTGGTATCATAAAACTGCTGCCAGCTGGCAACCACTTCCTGTTTGGTTATCAGGCCTTTTTTGAACGCGGCTTTACGAATTTCCAATAATTCCTGGGCATAAATTAAATTTTCACTCTGCTGTTTAATGACATTTTGTAAATAGTCATTCTGTTTTATAACCTGCTGGTGCCGGTTTTTGGTAGCCGCTTCCGCTTCTTTCAACAGATTCTGATATTTTTGCTCGATAAGGGAAAGAGTTTGCTGCTGGGTTGCAATTTGTTCTTTTAAAGCAGGATTATTCAGTGTCGCCAGCAGCTGGCCGCTCGTCACTGAATCTCCCAGTTTGACCAGTAAATCGCTGACATAAGCTTCACCGGCAGGGGCGGAAGCATTGTAAAGTCCTTCATTATTAGGGAGGATGATGCCCTGGCCTTCAACCCGGGTGCTGATCGTTCCAAAAATGGACCAGAGTGCAATACCCAGCGCAAGCAGGCTCAGACTGCCTAATAAAATCCAGGATTTGCTGCTGGTTATTACAATCGCATGATTTAATTGCTCAGGAACTGAGAGATGGGTAAGGGCTTCTTTGCGAAATAAACTCCTGGGATCATCGGATGACACAGCTTGCAATCCTTTTCGATTGATAGACTCACAATTAACTATATCACAGATTTTGTGTAAAATTTGTTCAGGCCATTTCCTTTCATTGCTTATGACTGTGAAATGCAATTCCAGGATCGAAAAAACTTCTTTCCAGTTTGATACATTCTCATGACTGCTCAAAATAAGTACAATTATTTTATTGATTGAACGAGGAGTGGTGAAATGAAATCTAAGAATACTGTAAGCAATATTGATAACGAGTCAAGAGACCTTGCAAGTATCCGACTGGCCCAAAGTTTATGGAGCCGAGGAACACCAATTACAGGAACACCCGCTGAAAGCTATCTGGTATCCACCAGAAAAATTACTGCAAGTGTTGCCAGCCGCTTACAGTTTAAGTATGTGCAAGGCAAACTGGGAATTCCAAAGCTGGATCAATATGGCTTTAATGATTACCTTATTGCGCCGGTCTATAACCTGAAAGATGAGCTCATTGGCCTTCAGATTGTTCAACTCGACACCGAAGGCAACAAAGCAATGCCTGCTGATGCGGATAAAAGTTATTACTGCAAAATGTATTTGGGCCCGGCAAAACCCGCATTGCCAGGCAAGGCAGCCGTAATTAATGATGTTGAAAATCAGGATGCGGTGTTTATTGCGGAGGGGATTGAGACGGCTTCCAGTATTGCAGTAATTCCCGCTATTCGCGAGCGATACAGAATTCTGGCCTCTCTGGGAGTAACCGAATTACCTGCGACACTGAGCTATATCAGAACGCATTACTCCAGAGATACCACTATTATCCTACTCAAAGATCATGATAAGCCTGGTTCGTCAGCAAGCAATGATTTTCAAAAAGCTCTCGAACTATTTGAAGGGGCAGGTTATCGCGTTATAGTCAAAGAACCTGTAGTAGAAGGCCATGACTGGAATGATGTGCTGGCCCAGCATGGAAGTGTGGAACTTGAGCGGCAGTTGGCTGTTGATGTCCATGCGCTGCAATCGCAAGGGGAGCCTATTATCCGCAACGAATTAAAAAACCTTTATGCCAGTTTATTGACCAGTGAAGCAAAAACCGACGAGCAGAATTTATTATTTAGCTTGTCTCTGGTGGTTAACCGGAAACTGGATAAAATGACTAGACTAATTCCTTCAATTGAGGAAACTGTAAAAAGACTGGCTGAATCTGGTCAGGTTTCCTTAACAGCAGAAACTGCCCATTTTGAGAAAAATGATACCGAATTAAAATTGGCCATGAAAACGCTGGATTCAATCCGTAAGCGATTGGAGTCTGTTCTGCAATTGCCATCCCTTCCTGAATCAGTAAAGGAATATAGAGCTCAAGCCCTAAAATTAAAAAACAGCAAACAAAAGCTGACGGCAAATAATCAAAAGGTCCTCAGAGAGGAAATAAACGCTGCGTATGATAAGGCAATGAATGATTATGTAAGCATGAGCGCAGAGCCCGGCGCAGAATTTAGGAAGATAGCTGGAGACGATCACTATGCGTATTTCTTTAACCTGATTATTGAGAGGTCTAAAATCTTAAGTTTTTCTGAAATGCGCCGCTCGCTAAGCGTCGAAATTAAAAATCGTGAGCAAGCACAGAAAGAACTGTCTGAGAAGGCTCGGACTGAAAAAGAGCAAAAGCATAAAGACGAACTTCTTAATGCATTTATAAAGCAAAATGATCTGGTCATTGAATTGGCTTCCTATATGAACAAGCTATTTGTTCTAATTGATTCAAGTAAACTCAGCGTGGAGCGCGAGATAGAAGATATGGACTATCGCGCTTACCAGGATTTTTATGTCAAATTGCACGAAGAAGCTCAGGCGAGCGATGAGGATTTAGAAAGCTTGCAGCACTGGCTTAATAATCTGGGTAATTTCAAAACGCTTTCACCCTTGAAATATGAGCCTCCTAAAGGTGAAGATGTACGTCCAGTGAAGTTTATATTTGAAGAATATGATGAGCAGGAAACGCTTGAAAATATAACGGATGCGATGATGAATCATCTGCCGGCAATCACCCCGACGCTAGCTCTGGATTCCCGCGATAAGGGTAAAGAGATTGACGATCAGGAAGCCGCGCCACAGCAGGATGATTTGCTGACGCGCAGCATTTATGATTATGTGATTGAGTTATCCGCAATCCTGTACAAATCATTTGAGGTGAGCTCTCCAGATGGCAAGTTTACCCAGGAGTTTGACGGCTTGGTGGTCCGTGATAGACAATTAACCATCATGGAAAGAAAAGCGAATGATGGAACGGGCGTTAGTGTATTGCAGCGTAATTTTTGTCAGCAGAAAATCGGTTCGAAAGAACAATTTGTGGATAAAAACTGGCTTCCTTCAATACTGGGCCATGCACAACCGGAATCATTTATCAAAATTGATGCTCCTGAATCTAAGGACTGGTATAGCCCGGCATTTGACGATGCAATGAAAAACCGGCTAATGACCGCTGCAAAGAAAACAGTTGTTGAGGCTTTAAGGGATCTTCGCCTGGAATTTAACATGAACTTACCCAAACATTTTTCAGATGGTTATCAGGGTGTATTTTTCAGCTCCAGGCTGAACGATGTGAAAGTTCGCTTCTCAAGACAGGGTCTGGGCAATGAAACTATCGCTCACCGTCGTATAGACGATATTAAATCGGATATGGCTACTGAAGTAATGAAGAGGGTTTAATAGGTTCAGAGAGATCTGAAATTATGTGCAGATTGGGCCTTAACCACTACTCCCTACGTCCCTCGGCTTGTCCGAGGGAACCAGGAATCTGATGCCAGGATTGGATCTCTGGATCCCCTGGACAAGTGTATAGCAAAGGGAGGTAGGTAAAGTCTTAAGGCAGTTCCATTAGGCCCTTGGCCCAATATGAATTAAATAATCGGAGATCAATGATAAATATTGCTGAAGTTTTATTATTAGGTTTAATTCTAAGTATTGATTCATTTTCGGCAGCCCTCGCAATGGGCCTCAAGCCCCATCAGACCCGAGATGCTATGAATTTTGCGTCATTGTCTGCTGGCGCCGAGTTAATCGCCGCCCTCATTGGCGCAATTGCCGGTGAGCAAATTATCTTAATACTAGGACCAGTAGCTCGCTGGATTGGATTTATTATGCTCTCGGCAGTTTCCCTGCACATGTTATACGAAGGATTTATTGAGTATAAAAATAGAAATGAGGCAGTCTCTGCGGTCAAGTTTCATGGATTCTTTAAATTATTGGTCGTTGCCGTTGCAACCAGCCTCGATGCGCTTGCAGTGGGCGTCAGCGTGGGCGTCACCGGGAAAGCCTTATGGCCTTATCTGCTTTCCATCGGCGCCTGGGCCTTCATTATGACTATAATCGGGATGGGGATTGCCAAAAAAGCACCACAGCGATTATCGGCGGTTTTCAATGTACTTGGGGCGATTATTCTTTTTGTGATTGCGGTGGAGATGCTGTAGAGGGTTATCTGTCATCCCGGTGTGCAATGCAGATGTAATGACTTCGAGAACAGATTGTGTTTGTTGAAACACCTCATTATTCCAGAAACGAAATACCCTAAACCCGTTTCCCCTTAGCCAATCAGTGCGCTTGATATCGTAAATCTGACTCTCCATGTGCTGGCCACCAAGTTCGACGATCAATCGCTTTTCAAAGCAAAGAAAATCGACAATGTATGCACCAATTGGGGCTTGCCTCTTGAATTTAAATTTAAGTCTGTTCGCTCGGAGATAATACCAAAGATGTCTTTCGGCATCGGTACTGTTTTTACGTAAAACGCGAGCTCGTTGTTTTAGCGTCGATTGGTCCATTTCCCTCTCCCCAACCCTCTCCCAGAGGGAGAGGGGGTTAATATGCTGTAATTGAGCAGACTTTCAACTACTACCCAAACTGCCCCCTCCTGGGAGAGGGGCATTATCATACTATCAAAGTTCTTAGCACGGAAGAGGGGGTTGATGTGCTGTAATTGAGCAGACTTTTCAATTAATACCCAAACTGCCCCCTCTCCCTTTGGGAGAGGGTTGGGGAGAGGGGGCTTTTAATTTAAACTCCCAACTGCTAATGCGCACCCGCCGCTGCTGAAGCCGAAGCAGCGCCGCTAACCGGCCTGGTTAACCAGACTAATGGAATCAAGCACAGGAAAATGATGGAGGAAATCCAGAACACATCATTCAGACCTAGCATATCGGCCTGCGTGGAAAGGATTCGATTAAAAAGGGCATAGCGTTGTTCTTCATCAATAGGCAAAATGGTTTTCACCTGAGATAAAAATTCAATGAAGTTGGGAGTATAGGCCGTGGCATGCTCGTTGAGCTGTGAATGGTGCAGGATGGAACGGTTGTTCCAAACTGTGGTTGCGATGGATGTCCCGATTGCGCCGAAAAAAATCCGCACAAAGTTGGATACTCCAGCCGCTGCCGGAATTCGTTCCTGCGGCAATCCGGAAAGAATAATGACTGTCAATGGAATAAAAAACATCGCCATTGGAATTCCTTGCAGCAGGGTAGGGATGACCAATGCCCAGGTATCCACATCCGTGGTATAGAAAGAACGCAGAAAAAAAACGAAGCTAAACAGAATAAAGGACAGGGTTACTACCCTGCGCGGATCGATTTTAGGTAGAAACTTGCCTATCAGGGGGGCTAAAATCACTGCGAATACACCCAGCGGAGCCATTACCAGACCCGAATTCAATGAAGGATAGCCCAGATCTTGCTGCATCCACTGCGGCAGTAAAACCAGGTTGCCAAAGAACACCCCGTAAGCGACACTGATGGCGATAGTGCCATTGCTAAAATTTCGCAGCGTGAATAAACGTAAATCAATCACCGGATTGGGAATAGTTAGTTCCCAGACCAGAAAATAACAGAATGAAATGAAAGAGATTAACCCCAGACTTAAGATAACAGGCGAGTTAAACCAATCGAGATCTTTCCCTTTGTCCAGCATGATTTGCAAGGCTCCTACCCATATAATTAATAAAATCAGCCCTATTTTGTCAATAGGACTCTTTGTGGTCGGCGTTTCACGCTTGCGGTAAATGATCCAGGTAACGCCTGCGGCAAACAGGCCAATCGGAACGTTAATATTAAAAATCCATGACCAGCTGTAACTGTCTGTAATCCAGCCGCCTAAACTGGGGCCGGCAATAGGGCCAACAGTCGCGGTCATGCCCCAAAGGGCTAAGGCAAATGAGCTTTTTTCTTTGGGATAGGAGCTGAGCAAAATAGCCTGTGACAAAGGAATGAGCGGCCCCGCTACCAGTCCTTGCAGTACGCGGGCTGCTAACAGCATAGGCAGGGTTTCAGCAAATCCGCATAAAAAGGAGGCGAATACGAATAGCAAAATGGCAACCACGAACAGGCGAATCTGACCAAAGCGCTGGGTTAACCAACCGGTGAGCGGGATGGAAATCGCATTGGCGGCCGCAAACAGGGTGATGACCCAGGTGCCTTCATCCACAGAAACGCCGAGGTCACCCGCTATGGTTGGAATGGCCACATTGGCAATCGAGGAGTCAAGAACAATCATAAAAGTAGCCAAAGCCACGGCAATGGTTGCTAAAACCAGCCGACCGCCTGACAGACACTTCATTCCTGATGGATTATTCATTGGATTGACTTAAGTGATTAACAGGCTCGGTTTGGTTTGGTTTAACGATATTGTCCTGAATAATACGCCTGATTAATCGTTCAGCCCGTTTTTCCATATTATCGAAGATTGGGGTTCTATAACTGGCTTTATAGACTTCCATTGGTTTGTCTTTTTGCTTATGAGTATCGATGGTCACCTCCATTGACAAGCCAATCATTAAGGGATGAGTTCTGACTTCATCCGGGTTTAGAACTATGCGCACTGGCAAGCGCTGAACCACTTTAATCCAGTTTCCCGTGGCATTTTGTGCAGGCAAAAGAGCAAAGGCGCTTCCGGTTCCTGGTGAAAATCCGACCACGCGTCCATGATACACGACAGAGGAGCCGTAAATATCTGCTGTCACCGTCGCCGGTTGTCCAATGCGCACATCACGAAGTTGTTTTTCCTTAAAATTGGCATCAACCCAGATATCCTCAAGAGGTACAATTGCCATGAGCACCTGCCCTGGGGAAATACGCTCTCCAACCTGTACCGAGCGTTTTGAAATAATACCGCTTGCAGAAGCGCGAATACTGGTTCGCAGGTAGTCAAGATAGGCTTTTCTTAGTGTGGCTATCGCCTGCAGAACCTGGGGATGTTTTATTACTGTGGTATTTACAGTGAGGCTTCGGTTAGCTTCCCAATTTGCCTGGGCTGTTGTTAACGCGGCCTGGGCGGCAATATAATCTTCACGTGCATGGTTTAAATCTTCTTTTGAAACGCCGCCAAGCGATATCACTGCTTCGCGCCGCTTCAAATCCTTTTCTGCTTTCTGCAAATCGGATTGCCGGGATTTAACGATCGCCTGCAGGCCATTGTCGCTAATATAAATCTGTTGTGTCTGGCGGAGAGTCAGGGCCAGATTGGCTTTGGCTGCCTGTAAGGCAAGCCAGGTATCGGTGGGGTCAAGTACAATGATGGGCTGATTGACTTTCACAAGCTCAGTGTTATCCACATTCACGTCCATGACGTTACCCGCGATCTGTGAAGTGACGGGAATGATGTTACCACTGACATAGGCATTATCGGTGTAAACAAAAAAGCGTAAATCGACCCACCAATAAATCAGGTAGACAATTCCAAGCAGGACAAACAGGCCTGTCAGCCCAATGAGCAAGCGTCTCTGCCTGGCTTTTGCAGGAGGCACTGGATCAATATCAGATAACGGATTGTCGTTCTTATCCATGTAACACCTTATTTAAATGACAATGAGGGGTAGCAGTGGTTCTTGGAGTGCTTAAATAACATTCATTGAATCCTCCCCCAAGGGCTTTGATCAGGGCAATTTGCAAATCGCGGCGCGTACGAGCCAATTGCAATCGCTGCTGTTGTTCCTGCAAATAACGGGTTTCCGTATCTAAGACAACCAGTTGCGAGGTTAGCCCTACGCTATACTGTTTACGGGAAAGAGTATAGGCTTTTTCTGCCGAAATTAATGCAAGCTGTTGTTCGTGGAGTTGTCTGTCAATATAGTTTATGGAAGCCAATTGTTTGGCGACATCGCCAAATGCCTGATTTAAAGTATCGTTGTAATTAGCAATGGATTCATCGAGACTGGCGTATTGTTCGCGCAGCTCAGCGCGTAAAGCACCTGCATCAAAAACGGGCAGGCTGATTGCCGCTTGCACCAGAACCGCTTTACTGGCGTTACTGAATAACTTGTCCAATCCCAAGGACAGATAGCCATAATTGGCAAGCAAATTCACATCCGGATAAAATTTGGCCTTGACATGCTTTACCCCGTATAAGGCGGCCTCTGCCTGCCAGCGTGCTGCTACAATATCTGGCCTTCTGCCAAGCAATCCCAGCGGTAAATTGTTGGGAAGCTTCGGGGCAATTGTGGCTTTTAATTGAGGACGGGTAATGCTTAAACCGCGATCCGGGCCTGCTCCCAGCAGAATGCCCAATTGCTGCTGTGTAATCAGTAACTGGCCTTCAACATTCACCAGCAGCGTTCTGGCTGTTGCTTCCTGGGTTTGCGCCTGAAAGAGCTGGGTATCGGTATCCAGGCCATTATCAACTCGCCTGCGGGTGACTGCCGTTAAGGATTTTCGTTGCTGCACGGTACGGAGCAGCACATCCCTCAATGCAAATTCGTAAGCGAGCTCATTATAAGTGGTTGCCACCGACGTGGCGATCATCAGGCGGGAGGCTTGCAGGGCGGCTTCGCTGGCTTTTTCCTGAGACAAGGCTTGCGAGAGCAGTGAAAGATTTTTGCCCCAGAAATCCAAATCATAGGAGAAGTTGAATTGCACTTGCCCCTGACTAAACCATCTGCCGCCAAACGGTGGAGGAAAATAGCTGTTGGCGCTGAAGCGTTCAAGGGCGGGAACTCCAAGAAAGTCCACATGGGGTAACAGGCTTGAGTTCTGGCCTGAAACTAAAGCACGTGCCTTATCCAGCCGAGCTCCCGCCGCCTGAATCTGAGGATTGTCTCTCAAGGCTTCATCAATTAATGACAGCAGCTGTGGGTCGCCAAACTGCCTGGCCCAACATAAGTCAGGCCATGGGCCATTTTTTTCAGGCAGTGATTTTTTTGTTTGAAATGCGGCAGGGGTGGCCAGTATCTGCTTGTTATGAATTCCTGAATAGTTGACGCAGCCTGACATTATTAACGGTATGAGCAGAAGCAATAACGACATAGAAGTGTTAAACAAATTCTTTCTGATGCACAGCATATTGTTTAATCACTCCTGTGAGGCGGCTGGTCAATTGGGATTAAGCTAAGAAGCTCATTGTATTTAAAAGCAAATTTATTTTAAAGCCTTACAGGGTAAACCGCAGCTAAATTTTGAATATTAAGCCTACGTGGGTATTGGTTGTTTTAACCCATCCATAGGTAATTTATCCTTTAATTTTTCCAGCATTTTTAATCGAGCTGGCATTAATATCTTATTTTTGGTATCGGTTGTTTTAACTCATCCATCGGTAATTGATCCTTCAATTTTTCCAGCATTTTTAAGGAGTTGGTTTTAATATCTTCTTTATGGGCGAAGAAAGTACCGTAATAGCCGTTTTCTGACTTTGCTTTCACGATCAATGCCGGAATTCCGAATAATAGGGTTGCAAAAACACCTGCAATCCGACGCCAGAAAAGAGAATGGTTATGCCAGCCTCGATGCTCGGCTAACAGCGGTTTTGAGTCTTTAATCGCTTTATTACATTTCAATTTAAACTGTTCAAAAGAAGTGATATTGATCTCATTTTGAGGATTAAGAAACTCATCTTTCGCATCTCTCAGCTCGCGCACTAGCTTCATGGTGCAGCGGCTATAATCAATATCTTTCGATGTTCTCTCCATATTTTTTCTAATTTCTGAGGTAAAGTCTTTTAACGCTCTATCAAAGGTAGCCATGTGCACTAATATTTGTCTTCGCAATCCCATTTGCTGTTGCTGTCTTTCTAACGCTTTTCGTCTCTCCTCTTCCCGTATTCTCGCCTGTTCCTCTCGTGCTCTCTCCTGTTCCTCTCGTATTCTTGCTTCTCGCTCCTGCTGTTCCCGCAGCTCAGCTTGTCGTCTTTCTTCTGCACGCTGCGCTCTCGCATTGAGAACTCGTTGTTCGATGGGATGCTGTTGCTGTAGCTGGCGCTCCTCTTCGAGCTGTTGCTGGCGCTCTTGTGCCAGCTGTATCAGACGTTCACGAGCAAGTCGTTCCTGACGCTCACGTTCCTCTTGCTCCAGACGCAGGCGTTCAAGTTCTGCCGCCTGGCGTTCGCGCTCCAATTGCTCCTGACGCTCTCTTTCCAATTCCTCGCTAAGCTCATTAATGCTGGTGATAATCGTTTCATCCAGGCTGGCATTTAAGTCTGGGTGGTTATCCCGAATAAGATTAATTAATCGCAAATCCCTGCCTTCAACAGCACGCTTGATATGCTCTATAGTGAATCGGTCTTTATAAGACGGATTGCTTCTGAAATTCTCTTCCATGCGTGAGTAATAATTATCGAATAATGCCAGTATGTCTGTTCCTGATTGATGCAATTCGTTCAGTTTCGCTTCTGTCCATTGTCTGGCGCTTCTTCCATTCAATGCAACATAAGATGGGTGGGTTGTGGGTAAACTTGTTTTCGCATGAATATCGGCTCCTGCGTCCATTAAATAGTTTACAATCTCTGTTTTGCCGTAAATACAAGCGAAGGTAAGGGATGGGTAAGCATTTACGCCACGAAATTCAATCAAATCAGGTCGATGGGACACAATAAAGTCGACAAGGCCTAAATGTCCTATTTGAATAGATTTGAGCAAAAGATTGCCATGTAAAAGATTAATTAACTCGGGCTTATTCAGTTTTTGTATAAGCAAGTCTAAAAGCTCAGTGTCTTTAGCATCTAGCGCTCTTTGAAGTTGCCGGATGATTATCAGGTCCATATAGGGATCATTAATATTTAGAAATTGATTAATTACTTCTATAGGGCGAGGTCTTTGATTCAGTGCAAGCTTAAAGTGCGCCAGATTTAAAGGGGTATTTATAATGATATACTGGGCACATTGCAGGAAGCCCTTTTCAACCATCTTTGGAAACAAGCCTGAGCGTTGATCGGGAGTCAAATCCATCCAGTTCTGGTCAAGGTACTCAAATATTAAAGCTTCCTCAGCACCAGATATTTTTAAAAGATCCTCGATTAAAGACAGGATCGCTTCTTGTTGACGAAGTGTTTCGAGATTATTATAAAAAATCTCAAAATGCTCTTCTGAAGCTTTTTTCTGTGCCTGCGGGGTATTGATATTACCTGCTTCAGTAATGGAACTTGTACTCCAGCAAAGGCGGCCCCCCATGACAAAATAATGCGAGTTTTCCGGTTGTTGCGGCATGCAGGCGGTGCGCAATTCGTCATAATGGTCGGAGTGAATGTGATAGAGCGCAATCTTATGGGTTGCATCAATGATTGAGTCCCATTGGCTTGCTGAGAGAGGGAGCTCAGGAATTTCAGCCGACGTTTTACCTTCACATAAGGCTTCAACCAATGCGCTCAGATTCTCTTGAGTGCGTATTAAAGTAAGAAATTGTTTAGCCTGTTCTTTATCCTGTAAATGCAATTGAACGGTACACAAATAGAGAAACGTTTGCAAAATGAATAATTGATAAGTGGAGGTTCTTGATTTACTGGTTTCGTACCCAGGGTGCTCCTTGCTATATTGTTCAAAACAACGCTGAAAAAGATTTAAAAAATTAGTAACCGGCTGCTCAGCTATTTTAATAAAATCTTTTAATAGAGCATAAGTTGTCAAGTCGACATTCTCGAGATCCCATTCGTCAGCGGGATAATCCTCTTGTGGGTATCCAATGTTAAAATTTTCCGTCAAGACAGCAAAGTCAATTTCCTCTGGTACTATCCCGGTATTTTTTTCAAGGATTAGTGAGTAGACGCCCTGGAGGAACGCCTGGGTGCTGCTTGAAATTTCTGAGAGGTTATGGGTAATTTCCGGGGGATTATGGGGAGCGGTATAAAGGCGAACAGCCTGGGAAACCACCGTTTTCACAGGGTCGCCCTTGACGAGGGAAATATTAGCGAGGCGCTCAGAAATGACATTGGAAGTTAAAATCTTTTCCAGGCTGTTGGCAGTGGGATTAATCAGGGCCATGATATTAGGCAGGTCAAAATACCTGGCACTGTCAGGGTTTTGCTTAACAACAAATTCGCCCTTGGATACAAAATGTGTTTGTCCAAGCAGCAGGTCTCTTTCCATGTTTTCGAAGCCAGGATTAGCTCCACTGAATGTCAGGGCTTTTTCTTTTGCTTCTTTCAGGCTGGCTTCAATAAGATCAAGATAGGCAAGCTCATTTCTTTTCCCTTCTTGCCTAAGCCTTTCTTTGAGTGGCTGTAATTCATCAATCAGTTTTTTACATTGCTCTTCAAACGAAAGCTCCCCAATGCGAGTACCTTTTTCTGCATCGATCGGACCATGAAAAAAGGTTTTGCGTTCTATATCGGATTGGCAGGTATTATCTCCAAACAGGTGAAGCGCAACCGGATTGTCATTTTCACCGGTGAAGTTTTCTGAAATCTGAGCCGATCCCGTTACTGGAACGATAATTGAAAGTTTTCCCATTGAATCAAAGTGAACAAAATCGTATTTTTTGACTAATTGAAGTAATTCAGCTTTCATAACGTCTCACTGATAAATGAACTGCTGCTATAATACCACTATTTGGGCACGGTGTACAATAATTAATCTGTTTGTCGTTTGGATTTATTGTATGAAGACACAGTCAGGCTGAAACCTATCCATGATTTAGCACGGTGGCATGCTGGAGATAGATTCCAGCCTGAGCGGGAAGGCCGTTGCGTGAATGGAAATAGGTATACAAAAGGCTGTCTTTGCGAGCGTTAGCGAAGCAATCCAGATCATAATCCTGCTCAAGGTTTGATCTGGATTGCTTCACTTCGTTCGCAAAGACGACAGTTTGGGAATCTCGGGGTGTTAAGGGGTGTTAATAGGCTGCGACAAATAACCGTCATATGATTCGGACTTTTATCACATCCTCAATCGCCTGAATTTTAGTGTGGAGAGGGCGGTCTTCGCAATTCTGACAGGATACATCGATAAGATTGACCGCTATCTCTCCCATTGACGTATTAACCATCTGTTCAATGTTATAGCCGTCGGTTGACAGTACATTGGTGACTTCGGCAATAATCCCCTTAATATTTCGATTGATGATTAAGATGCGTTGTATCCCGGTTTGTCCCAGTGAAGGCATGACAGTTGGAGGAAAATTGACGGCATTTTCAATAATGCCCTGCTCAAGATAATGTGTCACGCTTTGAACCACCATGCTGGCGGAGTTTTCCTCCGCTTCTACGGTACTTGCTCCCAGATGGGGAAAGCAAAGCACTCGGGGATGATTTGCCAGTTCTACGGTGGGAAAGTCAGTGACATAACTCATTAATAAATCATCATTCAATTGCTTAAGAATCGCTTGTTCACAAACCACTTTTTCCCGGGAAAAATTCATTAGCATGGCGCTCTTTTTAAAAAGATGAATATTGCTTTCATTGATTAGATAGGTTGTATTACTCATTAATGGCACATGCAAGGTCACGATATCCGCAGCACCTAGCAATTCGGGCAAACTTCTGACGATACCCACTCCGGGCATTAAAGCAAGTGCATTATTCACGGTAATAAAGGGATCGTAGGCGATGACTTTCATCCCTAAAGCAAGGGCTGCATTAGCGACTTTAACCCCAATATTGCCTAAGCCTACTACGCCCAGCGCTTTTCCGTAGATTTCCCGACCGACAAACTGCTTTTTGCGCGATTCAATTTCCTGATGCATATCGCTTTGCCGGTCATTCGCCAGGCTGCTTAAAAAGGAGTGGCTTTGCTCGAGATTTCGATAGCTGATTAAGAGGGCGGCGAGTACCAATTCCTTGACCGCGTTTGAATTGGCGCCTGGAGCGAAAAATACCGGGATCCCAAGTTTGGTCAGCTTGTCTACAGGAATGTTATCAGTGCCTATTCCAGCCCGTCCGACCGCCTTTAACTGCTCGGAAAATTGATAATCATGCAATTTACTGGAACGCACCAGCATCGCATCCGGATTGTTAAAATCCTTTCCCAGTTCGTAGCGTTCCTTGTTAAACAATTCCAGCCCCTTTGAAGAGATGTTATCGATAATTTGAATGCTATACATATCAGAACTCCTTAATCGAAATCTCTCCTAGCGCTTGCTGGCAGAGGCTTTCCTGGTAATAGTTTTCATTAAAATTCTTAATTTGCTGATACTCCTGCTCAGTTAAACAGAGAAACAGCAGCGGCATTAAATTGGGAGAGGCGACAAAAAAATCAGCATCCTGTCTGACTCGTTCTTTAATACTGAATCCGCCATAGCCGATAAAGCGATTAACCACCCGTTTTGCTTCCAGATCGCTCACCCCGTCACCAATGAGCGCACTGGTTCCTGGTCGTAAACGATTAACGGCATTAATCTGGCGGCTTTTGCCGTCGGGATATACCATGTAAGAATCTTCATCAAAGCACTTATACTGTTCATTTTCATCAAAGAATACGTCAACCGCTAAAACATTGGCGGTTGGAATTCCCAGATACTGAGCAAAGGGCTGGATGGCAGCTTTAATGCCTGCGGAAATGATATAAACCTCTTTGTTTAAAAAATTCAGGCATTCGATGACTTCTCTGGCTCCGGGCGTCACATGCTCTATATAAAGAGAGCCCAGATTGCATATTTGTGCTGCGGTGGGTTTAACCAGATGCAAACGTTGTCGGTAAGCCTCAGGCAGCATTCCGGTTTCGGACATACATTTCAGGGTAATATCCCCAACCTTTTTTCCCACGCCATTGAGTTCAGCGATAACATTAATGCCCTCAATTAGTGCCAATGTGCCGTCACAGTCAAAAAAAATTTTTTGTATAGGCTCGATTGGATGCATGGATAATCGTCCTCGCTTAAGCATGATCTTTTGCAAATTGTTTTAAAAACTGAATAAGCGTTTTGACTTCTTCTAAAGTCATCGCGTTATAAAGACTTGCCCGTGCGCCTCCCACACTCCGATGCCCTTGAAGATAGAGCAAGCCCTGTTCTTCTGCTAATTTGAAAAAGGTTTTTTCCAGCTCGGCGTTTTTTAAAATAAAAGGAACATTCATACGGGAGCGATAGCGTGGATCAATAAAATTCACATAAAACCTGCTGCTATCCAGGTAGTCGTATAATAATCTGGCCTTCTCATCGTTCCGTTTCCCTATTTCCTCAACGCCGCCTTCATTTTCCAGCCATTCAAGTACAAGAACGGCGACATACCAGGCAAAAGTGGTGGGGGTGCAAAGCATTGAATTATTTTTTTGCTGCACGGCATAATTGAAAACGTCCGGAGTGGCAGGATGGGCACGATCCAGCAAATCCTTGCGGACTATCACCACACTCATCCCGGCGATACCCAGATTTTTCTGTGCACAGGCATAAATCACGCCCATCCCTGTAAAATTCAGCGGTCGGGAAAAGAGATTGGAACTCATGTCGCTGACTAAAGGCATGTCATCCACAACTGGAATTTGATCGAACTCCAGACCGCCGATGGTTTCATTATCTGTAAAATGTAAATAAGCCCCTTCTGGAT
This sequence comes from Legionella quinlivanii, assembly GCF_900461555.1. Lineage (NCBI taxonomy): Bacteria > Pseudomonadati > Pseudomonadota > Gammaproteobacteria > Legionellales > Legionellaceae > Legionella > Legionella quinlivanii. The sequence goes on from NZ_UGOX01000001.1 coordinate 804,704, forward strand.
TAATCTCCCATGTTTCTCGTGCAGGAATGGTACAGAACTGCTGTTCTCTGCTGGAGGCAACGATATTCACCTCGGCATATTTTCTCGCTTCTTTAATTGCAGTGGCCGACCAGTGGCCTGTTTCGACGTAATTCAGCGTTTTTGCGGAACCGATCAAATTCATGGCGGCGATGGCAAACTGAATTTGAGCCCCGCCTGGTAAAAACAGGATAGAATACTCTGCAGGAACCCTTAATAATCGTCGTACCAGGGCTTCCAGCCTCTCGCCTAAGGCTGCAAATTCTACCGTACGATGCCCCAATTCAAGAATGGATACGCCTGTGTTTTGCCAATTAAAAAAATTATTTTGAATCTGCTGAAGGACCGGCTGTGGAAGTTTGGCAGGACCCGCTCCGAAGTTAATCATCATGACGCCCTTATTCTATGAAACGCATATTGTCAAATCTTAGTACAAAATATCTGTTTCAAGATGAACTTATGGAATATGTTTCAAAATAATGAAGGAAATTTACTTTAGAGGGAACTGGTCCCTAACAAAATCAGCTGCCTGTGATTGTTTAAAGAGCACCACTATTAAATATAGCCCAATGCGCAGGGAATATTTGATGACAGGCTTGATTTTATATGTCTCATAAACTAGCTTTTTATAAAAACGCTGTGGAATTTATATGTTTTACACACTTTATTTTTTAAGGCATACCTAGCATGGAAATAACAACTATAAAAATAATTCCTGACTATGCTCAAGAATATGAAAGGCTTTTAAACAATGATGTAAAAAAATTCCTTTTTCTTTTAGAAACGGAATTTGGCCAGCAAAGAAAAAATTTATTGGAAATACGGCATAAAAAGCAGGCCGCTTATGATCAAGGGGTACTTCCCAATTTTCTGGATGAAACCAAATCAATACGAGAAGGTACATGGACTGCTGCTCACATCCCTGATGATTTACTGGACAGGCGTGTGGAGATCACGGGACCTGTCGATCGCAAAATGATCATTAACGCACTCAATAGTGGCGCGAATGTCTTTATGGCTGATTTTGAAGATTCGAATTCACCCACCTGGGAGAATTGCATTCAGGGGCAATTGAATTTAATCGATGCGGTCAATGGAACAATTGACTATAGCGATGCAGTTTCGGGTAAACAGTATCGGCTTAAGGATAAAACCGCGACCCTCATGGTCAGACCCCGCGGATGGCATTTGGATGAAGCCCATGTTCTGGTGAACAATCAACCGATTTCTGCCTCCTTATTCGATTTTGGCCTGTTTTTCTATCATAATGCCAAAACACTGCTTTCTAAAGGAAGCGGCCCCTATTTCTATTTGCCCAAAATGGAGTCTCATCTTGAGGCCAGGTTGTGGAATCAAGTATTTGTTTTTGCACAGAATTATATCGGTATTCCGCAAGGCAGCATCCGCGCTACGGTATTAATTGAAACCATCAGTGCGGCTTTTGAGATGGATGAAATCATTTATGAGCTTAAGGACCATTCAGCGGGTTTAAACTGTGGACGCTGGGATTATATTTTCAGTTTTATCAAGAAATTCAGAAATCGTCCTGATTTTGTATTGCCTGATCGACAGGAAGTCACCATGACCCAGCATTTCCTCAAATCCTATGTGGATTTGCTGATTGCCACCTGTCATAAACGCGGAGTGCATGCAATGGGTGGAATGGCTGCACAAATTCCTATCCGCAATGATGAAAAGGCCAATGAAGAGGCGATGAAAAAAGTGCTGGCGGACAAACAGCGTGAAGTGCTGGCCGGGCATGATGGTACCTGGGTTGCGCATCCCGGTTTAATCCCGATTGCTTTGGAAGCATTCAATGCACATATGAAAACGCCCAATCAGATTGCCACTGCACAAAAAAAAGCAGACATAAGGCAAGAGGATCTGGTTACTATTCCCAAAGGCAATATTACTGAAAAAGGTATAAGAAATAACATCAGTGTGGGGATCCAGTATATCACCGCCTGGTTGACTGGTAATGGCTGCGTGCCAATTAATAATTTAATGGAAGATGCGGCGACAGCGGAGATTTGCCGTGCGCAGTTATGGCAATGGCTGAAGTTTAACGCCTTGATTAATAATAATATTGTTTTTACAAAAGACTTGTTTTTAAACATGGTTGATGAAGAATTTATCAGCTTGCAACAAACCGGTTTGCCCAGACATGCATTGGAGACAGCGACAAAATTGTTTACGGAAATGGTGTGCAAGCCTCATTTTGACGAGTTTCTAACCCTGCCAGCCTATAAAATCTTGACCGCACAGAAGGAATCCACTTATGAATAAGCATGATCAAATTATCGAACTCGAAACTGATTGGAAAAATAATTCTCGGTGGAAAGGAATTAAACGTCCCTATAGCGCCAAAGATGTCGTTCAACTAAGACCATCGCTTCAAATTGAATATACTCTTGCCAGACATGGGGCGAATAAATTATGGGCTTTATTGAACAGCAATAAACCAGTGACTGGTTTGGGCTGTCTTACGGGTAATCAGGCGGTACAGGCCGTGCAGGCGGGGCTCCAGGTCATCTACTGTTCAGGCTGGCAGGTAGCCGGGGATAACAACAGCTCAGGCAGAATGTACCCTGATCAAAGCTTGTACCCTGTGGATTCTGTACCCCGTCTGGTTGAGACCATTAATAATGCACTGAAACGTACCGACGAAATTCATTGTTTGAATGATGATCATTCCATCGACTGGTATGCCCCTATTATTGCCGATGCCGAGGCTGGCTTTGGCGGCAATCTGAATGCGTTTGAACTGATGAAGCATATGATCAGAGCAGGGGCCTCTGCGGTTCATTTTGAGGATCAACTCTCTTCGGCTAAAAAATGCGGCCACATGGGCGGCAAGGTGCTGATTCCCAGCAGCGAAGCGGTTAATAAATTAATCGCCGCAAGACTTGCTACGGATGTCAAAGGCGTGCCCACTCTTATTATTGCGCGGACTGATGCCGACGCGGCTTCCTTATTAACCAGTGATCATGATGAACGCGACATGGTGTTTTTGACGGGCAAGCGTTCCAGTGAGGGATTTTATTACGTTAAAAGCGGTATTGAACAAGCCATCAGCCGAGGGTTGACTTATGCACCCTATGCGGATGTAGTCTGGTGTGAAACCTCCAAACCCAATATTGCCGAGGCCAGAGAGTTTGCACAGGCAATTCATGAAAAATATCCTGGCAAGTTACTCTGCTACAATTGCTCGCCCTCATTTAACTGGAAAGCGAATTTAAGTGAACATGATTTACGCACGTTCCGTGAGCAGCTCTTTGAAATGGGTTACAAATATCAGTTTATTACCCTTGCCGGCTGGCATAGTCTGAATCTGGGCATGTTTGAAATTGCCAGGGCCTATGCTAAAGAGGGTATGTATGCCTATTCTCAAATGCAGCAGCGAGAAATAGCTCAGGAAGAACATGGGTTTAGAGCAACGAAACATCAGTCTTTTGTCGGAACCGGTTATTTTGATGCGGTACAAAATACCATTATGCAAAATCAGACGTCTACCACTGCGTTGGATGGCAGTACCGAAAAGGATCAATTCTAAGCATATTGCCCGCCTTATACAAGCGGGCAGACTTCTACTAAACAATCAATACCTTTGCGCCAGGATTGGCTTTAACCCACTTCGCTACATATTCGATGTAGTTATTTTTGCCAACCGCAATGCATCCACGCGTTGAGAAAGGTAAATTACCAAACCAGCCCAGGGCACTGGCTGATTGAGCAGGTCCATGAATCCCCACATCCCGGCCTGAGTAGCCGGCAGCCCGCTGCTTTGAAGTAGGATAAAGGATAGGGATAAATACGTCGTATTTATTGGACTTTCTTGGATAAGCCAAGCCATATAAGCCCACCGGCGTTTTGTTATCCCCGGCGCGTTTTTTTCCCACACCTTTGAAACCAAGCGCGACTTTAAAGGTTTTGACAACGCTGCCATGTTCACAAATATTTAAAACCCGCTTGCTGGTGTTCACGTTGATACCACTTGGCAAAGGACAGGTTGAGCTGCCAAATGAAGCGAAAGGAAGAAAGAGAAACATTAATAAAGGAATTGCTTTTATTTTCATATCCATAGACAAAAATTATTGAGTTTGGGCAATAATTATTCCATAATCTGCTTTTAATTCATAGACTCTAACGGTTAAATTTTCACCAATGCTGCTGCTCTACGACCACACACTAGTGTCTGGGTATGGTAGGTTGGGCCTTGGCCCATAGCCGTCAGGCTAAGGATTAATGTTATCCCCTCTCCACCGCGCATAGCGTGGGAGAGAGGGTAGGGAGAGGGGGTTAAAAAATTTATCACGTTAGTGATTCCATTTTGTTGTGACAATAAACCATAGCTACAGAAAAATGAGTAATGAATCGCTACGCGACCTTATTTATAGCCCCCTCACCCTAACCCTCTCCCCCACGCTGCGCGAGGTGGAGAGGGGATCTGATATTCGTAGCCTGACGGCTATGGGCCTTGGCCCAACAACAGGCCCTCCACTTAATCGGTAAATAAAAAAAATTATCGATGTCAAGACTGTTTCTTCATAAAAAAATTGGTTAGAATGCTCGTCCGCTAAAAAATTATCTGCAGTTTTAATTTGTGGATAACTTTATCCTGCTATTGATCGCCAATTCTTTTTTTTTCCATTAAAACACCATCTACACCTTGATAGATAAGGCTTGTTGTCTATTTACATTTGTCCAAGCGTCATTAATTTATTCACAAAATCTGTGGATAACTCTGTGTATAGCCTGTATTGGATGTGATAAATACACTGCTCTATGGAGGTGATTGAATACCTCACAGCCTGCGCTTTGTTATGCAAAATGGTTTTAATGCTTTTTTATGTGCTAAATTTATACAAAGATTGCAGAAGGATCCGATCATGTTAAAAAAGTTGCTTTTTGCTTCAAGTGGTGCTGCTCTGTTATTTGGAAGCGGTGTAGCACTGGCTGAAAATGGAAATATTGAATGCAAGGATTATGATGGCAAACCGCTGATTGTGAAACCAAAGACAATTACCATATATAATAATACCGATAAAATTATCTATCCTGTACTGGCAACCAGCAAGAATGCAGTGAACGAATGGATTCAAGGTTGTTTTCGCAGCAGCTCTCCTTATCCCACCAATTATGTTTATAAATTGTATGTTAATGAAAACAGTGGAATACCTCCCGACTCCTCAGTGACGATTACTCTTCCCTTATACAGCGAATCCAAAGGAAGTTATATTACCTGGTGGAATGGCGGGCGCGTGGTTTTGGCGGACAGGAATGATCGCTTACACGAGGAGAAGGACAGCGCGATGACGGTTCCCTCTGAAGTAACCTGTGAGGGGAAGAATGTGCAATGCAATTTATATCTTTACTCCAGTAACGTGCAGTTCCCGGAAGATGTCTATGCGCAGTTATCAGAATATACCTTTGGAGATTCCATCGTACCTCCCAAACAGACGCTTCGCTTACTAAAGCCCGAAAATGTAGGCTATAACATTTCCTATGTCGATCATGTGTATATGCCGATTGCGATTGGGCCTAAAAACAATCCTTACATTGGTTACAGCGGTTCTGTACAGTCTATCGAAACCTTTCGCGATCATCTGCAGGCTTTTTTGCAAAGCGCGATTGGCAAAGGCTGGCCGGTCTATAACTTAAGTGAATTGAAATTACCTGGAGGATACAATATTTTTGCCCAGCGTTCAGGAACGTTACCGCCTGATGATAATGTGCCGGTTAAACCTCAGGAGGGGTTTCCTCCCGTGCTAACGGTCATGAAATGTATTCAGGGGGGATGCACTGATGAGGAAAAAAGGTCACTGCATTTTGGTGAATCAGTGCAGAACATGCAGAATTTATGGGGCTCTTGTGTAGGCTGGGATGAAGATGTCAGTAAATATGTCACCGAAACAGTAAGCTGCCCTGAGGATTTGAAAAAAGATCTGGAAACGGTACAGAAGTTTTTCAAACAAAACCATGCCCAGTATCTGCAGATGTATTCCGCTGGAAAATGCACATTAACGCCCAAGTCAGATCCTGTTCAGTTTAATTACTGGGAAGCGATCAAACATATTTATGGTTGGGTGCCTTTCAATGAAGGCTGCGGTGCCGCTGCGAATCCTTTGTCGGATACCAAAATTCCGGGATGGGATCATGCAAAAATACAATCCATGTACATTCATGATTTACAATATAACTATCAAAAACCGACAACCACAGCCGCCTTTATGTTCAATCCCTATGTCAAACTGATTCATGATGACAGTTATCTGTCGATGGATGCCTATGGTTTTTCAGTGGATGACGCAGTGGGCTTTATGAGTGAGCTGGGGGATGGCTTAATCTTTGCGGTCGGAGGAAGTCATGGTTTGGAAAATCAGCAGCAATTTAATTATCGCGATGGTTTTTCTGTCGCCATCGGTGTGCCGCAATCGATGCTGGATCAGATCAACACGCCCCTAATTAAAAAATACGGGGTTTGCGTGCTGAATCAGGACCCTGATGATTTGGACTGTAAAAAAGACAAGCAGGATGTCACTATGCCTGATAACAGCCAGATAGCCGGATTCAGAGTCGGAACAGTGGCTGATTATCCAATCAAGGTTCGTTTTACGGATTTGAAAGATAATGTCTACACCTTCGTAGTCAACACCAAATTCGCGCCTTGCACTGATGACATGGATCCTTCTCAATGCCCAAGCAATAAATCAGACATTGTAAATAAACAATCCTGTCTGGTGACCGATAGCAAGGGACATAAACATCCTAAATCGAATGACTGGTGTCAGAATGCCAATCCAAATCAGCAAAAGGAAAAGCAATTGACAAAAAATTTCATCAGCTTCCCACAGCCGGTTGATTTTATGAATTAGAGCTTCGTCAGCAGGTTTTGAGCTGGATACCGCTGATAGGCTCTCTCACAACCCCTACGTACCGCGACTTGTTCGCGGTATCCATACCTTCCTGAGATAAACAGATAACAGACGGCCGGGTTTGATATTCGCCTCTGAATTGCGATAAATTACAAGGATAGGTATCAATCGCGAATGAATAAGGGAAGTGATGCGTTTTCTTTTTTGGCTAGGCCTTTCAATAGTGGTTCTGTTCAACCAGACACTGGCTGCATCAACCCTTACTTTCAAGCAGGCTTTGGCGATTGCCTGTCGCAATAATCCAGAGTTACAGATCGAAATTGATAAAGCACATGCCCTGCGAGGCTATTTTATTCAAAGCGGTTTGTATCCGAATCCACAATTAACCCTGACTGCAGAAAATTTTGGCGGTTCTGGCAGCTACACCAGTTACGAAGCTGCGGAAACCACTGCTTCTATCACCCAGCCTATTCCTTTGGGCGGCAGACTGAGCTATCTCAAGCAGGCAAGTTATGCGGATTATCTGGCTTCACTGGCGCAGATTAAAGTTCAGCAGACTGTACTCTATGCCGCTGTCGGTGTGGCCTATGTGGATGCGCTCTATGCCAATCAATGGCATCAGGTAACCAAAAAACTGATTCGTTTGAACCAGAATATTGTCGATTCTATTGAACGGCGGGTAAAAGCAGGGGCGGGTGCGGAGCTTGATCTGCGTTTAGCGCAGATTCGCTTGGGAGAAACGATTATCCAGGAAAAAAAAGCCGGGAGGGATACTTTAATACAGCGGGCCAAACTGGCGCGTTTACTGGGTGAGCCGTTAAGAGTGGAGCAGACTTTGGTGGATAAAGGCTTGCCCGGGATTACCCTGAATTGGTCCGATTTAAAGAAAAAGATTCCTCAGAGTCCGCAAATGATCCAGGTGAGGTTGCAGTTACAGGCAAAACGCGCCGGGATTACCGCGACTAAAAAATCGGTATGGCCTGATTTGAATGTTCAGTTAGGAGGACGTCATTTTTCTGATGACGGCAGCAATGCGGCGGTAATGTCTGTTTTTGCTGAAGCGCCTGTTTATAATCGTAATCAGGGAAAAATTGTCGCAGCGGAAGCGCAATACACACAGGCGACTCACCAGTATAAGGCAACGGACCTGGATCTTCATCAAGACGTTTATAACGCTTTTCTGCTGGCCGAGCAAAATCAATATGAGGCTGATGTCGTCACCCGCTCCTTATTGCCTCTGGCGCGAAAATCGATCAAACTGGCTCAGGAAGGTTATCAGATGGGGCGTTATTCCTATACGGAATTATCCATTGCACTCAATAGTCTGTATGATGAAGAGCGCCATTATCAGCAGGCCCATGCTGAATATCACAAAGCCTTAATTCAACTTACTGGACTGTTGGGATTAAATCCGGTTAAGGAAAGCCAATGAGATTAATGAAAATCAGCCTGCTGGTTATTTTTTTTGCATTCAATTCATTGCTGTTTGCAAATACCCCCCAAAAAGGGCCGCAGGGTGGACATTTGCTGAAGCAGGGAGCCATTGCAGTAGAGCTTTTAATTTTTGAAAGAGCGATGCCCCCTCATTTCCGAGCCTATTTTTATGAAAATGGCAAGATAGTTTCGCCAAAGCAAGCGGCCCTTAGTGTTCAATTAACCCGTTTTGACGGCAAGAAAGAATTAATCCGTTTTCTACCCGTCGACAATTTTTTACAAAGCCAGGAAATCATTTCAGAGCCTCATTCCTTTGATGTCGCAGTTCGGCTGCAATGGAAGGATAAACAATTCAGCTGGCATTACTCGACCTATGAAGGGCGTGTAAAAATTATGCCCGAACTGCTTAAAGCTGCCGAGATTAAGCTTTCTATAGCCCAGGAACAAACGATAAAAACACGTTTAAAAGTGTATGGGAAAATAGTTCCAAATCGGGATACGCTCGCGCCTATTTATGCGCGGTATTCCGGAATTATTAAGTCAATGACCAAGAATCTGGGTCAAGAGGTAAAGAAAGACGATACATTGGCCGTCATTGAGAGCAATGAAAGCTTGCAGGAGTACACCATCAAGGCGCCTATTGCCGGAACCGTAGTGCAAAAGTATGCGACTAATGGTGAACTGGCGCAGGATACCAAGCCTATCTATGAGATTGCCAATCTTGCCAATGTCTGGGCTGATTTTACCTTGTATCGAAAGGATGCTCCGCTGGTGAAGCCTGGGATGCAGGTCATTGTTAGCGGTGATGACGGTAATAGCAGTGCTGTCACCACCCTGACTTATATTTCACCTCTGGGGATTGAGGACAGCCAGACCACACTTGCCCGTGCCATACTGCCAAATGAAAATCGCTCCTGGTTACCCGGAATGTATGTTAATGGTGCAATTATTATTAAAGAAAAAAAAGTGCCTGTGGCGGTGGCGCTTTCTGCTATTCAGCAGATGAACGGCCAGGATGTGGTATTTGTGCAACAGGGAAATTATTTTGAAGCCACCCCGATTACGCTGGGAGAACAGGATGATCAATGGGCTGAAGTGCTTTCAGGCCTTGATGCGGGTCAGCATTACGTGAGTCAGAACAGCTACTTTCTGAAAGCGGAAATTGGCAAGGAAGGGGCCAGCCATGACCATTAGGCATTTTGAATAAAGGACAGGGATGCTTGAAAGAATTATACAGGGTTCTCTGAAACACCGTTGGTTTGTATTGTTATTTACCTTAACCATTGTGGTTCTCGGGGTTTACAATTTTCAGCGCCTCACTATTGATGCAGTACCTGACATTACCAATGTTCAGGTTCAGATTAATACCCAGGCATCGGGATATTCTCCCTACGAAGTTGAGCAGCGCATCACGTTTCCGGTTGAGTTGGCAATGAGCGGTTTGCCTAATCTCGATTATACCCGTTCTTTATCCCGCTATGGCTTATCTCAGGTTACCGTAGTGTTTAAAGAGGGAACCAATATTTATTTCGCGCGCCAACTGATTAATGAGCGGCTGCGGGAAGTTAAAGATAAAATACCGCCCGAAGCAGAAACCACGTTGGGTCCGATTTCCACCGGCCTTGGCGAGATTTTCATGTATACGGTAACAAATAAACCCAATACGCCTCAAAGCCAGCTTTATAGTCCCACCGCACTTCGTACGATTCAGGACTGGATCATCAAGCCGCAGCTGCGTAATGTCGAAGGCGTTGCCGAAGTCAATACTGTCGGGGGCTATGAAAAGCAGTTTCATATCACTCCCGATCCAATGAAGCTGGTTCGTTATCGTCTGAGTTTAAGCGATGTGGTGGAGGCTCTGCAACGCAACAATGCCAATGTCGGTGCAGGCTATATTGAAACCAATGGTGAACAGAATTTAATTCGCGTACCGGGTCAGGTGCAAAGCCTTGCCGATATTGAAAATATTGTCATTGCCAGTTTTGAGGGCACGCCTGTACGTATTCGTGATGTGGCCGAAGTCGCTTTAGGGAAGGAGTTACGCACCGGCGCTGCGACTGAAAACAGCAAGGAAGTGGTCTTGGGAACTGTTTTTATGCTGATGGGTGAAAACAGCCGCAGTGTTTCCGAGCGGGTTGCCGCGAAAATGGCTGAAATTAACAAATCGCTGCCAGAAGGGGTGGAAGCAGTTACAGTCTACAATCGTACCCTGCTGGTCAATGCCACCATTGATACCGTCAGGAAAAATCTTCTGGAAGGGGCGTTGCTGGTTTGCGTTATTCTGTTTGTATTTTTAGGTAATATTCGAGCAGCGCTTATTACCGCGATGGTTATCCCCTTGTCAATGTTATTGACCATCACCGGAATGGTCAGCAACCAGATCAGCGCCAACTTAATGAGTCTTGGGGCTTTGGATTTTGGACTGATTGTGGATGGCGCAGTCATCATTGTTGAAAACTGCATGAAGCATCTGGGTGAAGAACAGCATGCGCTCAACCGCATTCTTACTCTCGAAGAGCGGCTTAAGGTCATTTCCACCGCTACGACTGAAGTCATCAGGCCCAGTATTTTTGGCGTATTCATCATCACCATTGTCTATTTGCCTATTCTAACGTTGACCGGCGTGGAAGGAAAAATGTTTTTGCCGATGGCAGAAACGGTCATTATTGCGCTGATGGCCTCCATGCTGTTTGCCCTAACCTTTGTTCCAGCCGCTGTAGCCATATTTCTTCGCGGGCGCATTCAGGAAAAAGAAAACTGGCTGGTCCGGCATCTTACGGGTGCATATGCCAAAGCGCTTGGCTATTGTTTTGAAGCGCGAAAACTAGTCATAGGCGCTGCGGCCATTCTGGTACTGATCAGTATTATCATTGCCTGTCATTTAGGGGGAGAGTTTATTCCGAGCCTTGATGAAGGAGATATCGCCATGCATGCCATGCGAATTCCTGGAACCAGTTTAACCCAGGCTATTGCCATGCAGGATTTGGTTGAAAAACGAATTAAACAGTTTCCTGAAGTCAAAAGAGTATTTTCCAAGCTGGGTACTGCCGAAGTAGCGACTGATCCCATGCCGCCCAGTGTTGCTGATACCTTCATTATGTTAAAACCACGCAAGGAATGGCCTGATCCTAAGAAGCCCAAGCAGATTCTGGTGGGGGAAATGGAAAGCGCTTTGAAGAAAATTCCCGGCAATAACTACGAATTTACGCAGCCCATACAAATGCGTTTCAATGAATTGATCTCTGGGGTTCGTAGTGATGTCGCGGTGAAAGTGTTCGGCGACGATATGCCGACCTTGCTGAAAATTGGCGAGCAGATCAGTGCTGAACTCAAGAAAGTACCCGGTGCCGCAGATGTCAAGGTAGAGCAAGTGAGCGGGTTACCGCTGTTAACCGTAGAAATTAATCGCGATGCGCTTGCTCGTTACGGATTGCAGATTGGCAGCGTACAAGATGCCATTGTCATTGCGACTGGCGGGAAAAAAGGCGGTGAGTTTTTTGATGGCGATAAACGCTTTGATATTGTTGTTCGTCTGCCTGAGGCTTTGCGTTCAGATCCCGAGGTTCTTCGGCAAATATTTATTCCCTTACCGCTTGCAAAAGACAATGAGCGGCATTTCATTCCTTTAAGTGAAGTGGCCTCCATGAAACGCAGTGAAGGACCCAATCAGATTAGCCGCGAGAGCGGCAAGCGCCGTGTTGTGGTGACTGCCAATGTCAGAAATCGCGATCTGAGTTCCTTTGTTAATGAAGCAAGGCTGCGCATTGATAAAGACGTTAAAATACCCAGCGGGTACTGGATTAGCTGGGGAGGTCAGTTTGAACAGTTGCAATCCGCCTCAAGACGGCTTGAACTGGTTGTCCCAATCACTTTGCTTGGTATTTTTCTGTTGCTCTTTATGAGTTTTGGCCGAATAAGCGATGCCTTACTGGTATTTACCGGAATTCCTCTTGCCTTAACCGGCGGTGTGTTCGCCCTGTGGCTGCGCAATATTCCCTTATCCATTTCAGCCGGTGTTGGATTTATCGCTCTATCAGGGGTTGCGGTGCTCAATGGTTTGGTAATGATTACGTTTATCAATAAACTGCGCGAGCAACAACACCTCAGTTTAAAAGAAGCTATTCTGCAAGGATCTCTGGCTCGGCTCCGCCCCGTTTTGATGACCGCTCTGGTCGCATCCCTGGGTTTTGTGCCAATGGCTTTAGCGACAGGAACGGGTTCTGAAGTTCAAAGACCATTAGCGACAGTGGTTATCGGCGGCATTATCTCATCAACATTTCTAACCTTGCTGGTTTTGCCTGGCTTATATTCTATTTTTCACAGGCGGCGACAAACCACCAGCCAATAATTTCAAGGTTTGAAATATTGAGATCACTTATTAAAGAGGATTTTCTTTGCTTTGATTTTGCCCCTGACACCGACTCTGATGAGGAAGCAGCTGGGCTCCAAACTTTGAATGAAATAATTGATACAAATCTTAAGCGTAGGTCGGGCGTTTTCGCCCGACATTCAAACTCATATGAGCGAAAAACCCAATGAGCTGTTTGAGAAAGGGGTGCTTGTTTATATAATGTTGCAATCGATTTATGCCTGCAAGAATCCTATGAGAAACTATCGGATTTATCTATATCTACTGCTGTCTTTGCGAGCGTTCGCGAAGCAATCTATCTCCTGACGTTGTTCAAGCTTCGATCTGGATTGCTTCACTTTGTTCGCAAAGACAACTTATAAGCTATCATTGAGGGTAAATTTATTTGAGAATCAATGAGTAGCTTGGTATAGTCTCTCGCTCGAAATAATCTTTACAGGATGTAAGAGCAATGAGACGGACATTAATTACTGCTTTTCTGGTATTATTTTCTGCGCTTCTATTTGCACAATCGACGATTCGTATCGGAGAAGATGTTAATTCTTCTTTAGCGCCTGCTGCGAACCCGGCTATTCAGGCCAGTCACTATCGTTTGGTTAAAATTGATATACAATCGCTTTACTCCGAATTGGCACTTGCTCCGCATCGCGATAATTTATCGAATAGTAAAGCGCTTGTCATCGAACTTCCGCATCCCAACGGCAAAAATCAGCAGTATAAGCTGGTAGAAAATTCGACTATGGCAGCTGATCTGGCTGCAAAATTTCCAGAAATTAAAACCTATGATGCTTATAGTACGGATGATTCAGGTGAACTGGTTAAACTGGATATCACACCTAATGGCTTTCATGCCATGATCATGATTCCCGGCAAAGACCCTATTTTTATTGATCCTTTGGAAAAAGATAATACGCAATATTATATGGTCTACTATAAGAGGGATTTTAAGACCAGCAAGCGGACTAAATGCGGTGTGTCAGGACAGGGTAAACCACTGCAAATGACTAAGTCTTTTGCCAATTTTTCTACTTGTGAATTAAGAAAATACCGTTTGGCGATGGCTGCAACAGCGCAATACACTGCGTTTTATGGGGGCACAGTCGCTCAGGCACTGGCGGGTGAAGTCACAACGGTGAATCGTGTAAACGGGATTTATGAACGTGACGCTGCTATCACACTACAACTGGTCGCAAACAATTCGGCCATTATTTATACGGATCCTGATAATCAGCCCTATACCAACGGCAATCCTTCAGCCTTGATTGAAGAAAATCAGACTAATTTGGATGCAGTGATTGGATCAGCCAATTATGATATTGGGCATGTGGTCGATGCCTCAGGCAGCGGATTAGCAAGCCTTGGCAGTGTCTGTGATCCGGCTGAAAAGGCACAGGGTGCAACCGGGCAGGAAAATCCTATAGGCGATCCTTTCGATGTGGATTATGTAGCTCATGAAATAGGCCATCAGTTTGGCGCTAATCATGTGCAGAATAATAGTTGCGAACGCAATATTCCGACAGCAGTCGAACCGGGAAGCGGCAGCACCATTATGGGGTATGCAGGGATTTGCGCGCCCAATGTGCAGGCGAATTCAAGCGCTTATTTTAATGGCATCAGCTTACAGGAAATCGGTCAGTTCGTGTCGCAACCTACGCATACCTGCGCTGTTAAAACCCCAATTTTTCCTGCACCGCTCATAACCAATACCAATGGGAACCACGTCATTCCAGCCAATACGCCCTTTAGTTTAACTGCTACGGCCATTAATCCAACGGGTAATTGGTTAACTTATACCTGGGAGCAAATGAATAATGAAGTCTCGGTTCAGCCTCCGGTGAGTACGGCAACCGGTGGTCCCAATTTCAGAAGTATCGATCCCTCAATCTCGCCCACTCGATTTTTCCCTAATCTGGTGTCTTTAGCGAATAATGGGCCTTTCACCTGGGAAGTTATTCCTTCGGTATCAAGGATTTTGAAATTCAGAGTCACTGCCCGGGCAAATAATCCCTTTGGCTCATGCAATGCCTTTACTGATGTTAACCTGACCACCACGGCAGCTGCAGGTCCCTTTGTCGTAACTCATCCAACAAACCCCGGTATAAGCTTCCTGGGAGATACGATTGAGCCGGTCATGTGGAGTGTCGCTAATACCAACTTGCCGCCAGTGAATGCTCAGTTTGTGGATATATTTCTCTCTATTGATGGGGGTGCAACCTATCCCTATCTTTTAGCACAAAGAGTGCTCAATATCGGCATAGCCAATGTGGCAATCCCCAGTTTGGCCACCACGACCGCTCGTATTATGGTTAAAGCGTCTACTGGCAGTTTTTTTAATATTTCATCTAATAATTTTAGCATCGTAACCCATCTTAATTTAGTTCAGGCCGAACGTAATCCAATGAATCGCAGTGAAGCCTTCATTTATTATGCTGGTCTGGATCCACGTTTCATCTCAGGCCTGGTGGCCAATGGTTTGCCCAATTCAATCGTTACACTGGATGGCCTTCATCGTCGCTTTATTGTCACAAATATTGTAACGCCTCGAAAAGTGAATATTTCTATTACGGTGATAAGGCAAGGCGGGGGCATCAGCGAAACATCCAATTCAATCACTATCCCTGGTATTCTATAAACGAGGTCATTATGAATAAGAAATTTATTTTACTTGCGTTGAGTTTGTTAAGTTTAAATGCCCATGCTAATTGGTCGGCTGCTCTGAATTTAGGTATTAACGCAGTCAATATCGACAAAGATTTAACCTATCCTTTGGGTGATCCCTTTACAACATCCGAGAGCTATCGTCATGCCTATACCGGTTTTCATGGTCAGCTGGCAGTTGCCTATGATTTTTTATTCACAGAAAAAGTCAGCGTGGCGATTGAAGGAGATGCGGATTTATTTACCGGACGAGCAAGACATGTGATTAATAACTGGTTCATTGATGAGTCAGTGTCAGCAAAGGAAAAACTAAACTATGGATTTAGCCTCTTTGCCTTGCCTGAATATCATTATAATGAAAGTTTCCGTATTTTTGCAGGTCCTGGCGTATCCCGGAGCCAATTTAAAATGGATTCCACCAATACGGCTGGAAATGCAGGGGTTACCGGTAATTTTGAGCAATGGCTGACTGGTATAAGTGCCAAAGTGGGAGTAGCCAATCAACTCTCTGCGAATAAGGAAGTTCTATTTACTTATCAATTTACACAATACGATAGTGTGACCAAAAGCGCGGAAGAACCCTTATCTGGGGAATTTCTCCGGGGTCGTTATAAACCTCAGGCCAATTTATTTATGGTTGGTTTGAGAGTCGCATTTGCTTAATCATCGTCTTTTGAAAATTATTACCTGTCGGAGAAGGAGCTCCTTTATTTTCAATTTCAGCATACTGCAGAAGGACTGTTTAAAATAAGAGAAACCTGCGATTAAGGATGATGAATCATGTATTCACCTGGTATTGTAATACTATATCTTTTTATACAAATGAGTTTTATGTGGGGATTATATCGTATTCTAAAAAACCCTTCGGTTGTTGATGTTTCCTGGTCACTGGGACTTATGATTTCTGGGCTTATTTATTTAAGCTTTTCGCCCTTCAGCTTTCGTATTTTAATCATTAGTTCCTGTCTTATTGTATGGGCTTTACGCCTTGCATTGTATTTATGGCATACACGAATAAGAATAGGTCATGTAGACAAGCGTTATATTGAACTCAGTAGTACTTGGAAAATAAGCCCTTCATTTGGATTTTTCATTAACTTTCAGCTTCAGGGACTTTTAATTTTTATCATTTCAAGTGTGTTTTTGCTGATTAGCAAATCAGAACTAACTCGTTTTACGTGGATAGACAGCATTGCAGTTTGTCTGATTTCCTCAGGAATCATCGGGGAGACTCTGGCAGATTTACAACTGCAACGATTTAAGAATCAATATAAAAGGGAGGTTTGTAACCTAGGGCTATGGCGGTATTCTCGCCATCCTAATTATTTTTTTGATTGGTTGGTCTGGGTTGGATTCGCATTATTTGCGATACAGTCAGACTTTGGGTACTTGGGCTTACTTTCGCCTTTGATGCTGTATATTATTTTTACCCGTATAACGGGACTCATGACAGAAAGAGGCTCAGTACAATCACGGGGAGAAAAATACATTGATTATCAAAAGCAAACGTCAATGTTTTTTCCCTGGTTCAAGAAAGAAATCGATTCTGAATAAAGACTGCAAATAAACTACTCAGTCCGCACAGGACCATTCCCCAAATAAAATCGATTAGCGTTATTTTCCATGGCCAGCCTGCAAGGATTGAATAATTAGTAAAGTCGTAAATCCCATAAGTTACAAGGCCAAGCATTACTCCGCCGAATAAGGCTTGCATATAATTGCCCTGGGCGTTGGGAATAACAAAATAAAGGATACCCAGAGTGATGCACACATAAACTATAGCTGCTGCCCACCAAACAGGCGCCATTCCCTCTCCTGATGTACGCAATAACATGCCGATATGTTTTGCATAAATCGATTTGGCGAGGAAAGCCAGCCAAATCATATCCAATATCAGAACGCAAAGCATCGTCAAGAAAAAAAGCACTATCAGTTTCATCATCGTCCTTGAAACAAATTACTTATGAATACTTGAAGTCAAAAAGACTATCCTTCATAGTAGGTTCTTCCTGACACTATGGCGCACAAATTCTATGGCCCGATATCTAATTATTGCAGCAAGTAGCGCGATTGGTCAATCAGTAACCGAGCTTTTACAAAAGCAGGGTGAAGAGGTTATTACAACAGCACAAAGCAAGGAAAAGATCACTCCTGACTTTATCCTTGATGGAACTGATTTCAGTGCAGTTGATAAAGTGTTTGAGCAGGCAGGGCCCCTGGACGGGGTAGTCAATTGCGCAGGCTCTTTATTAATCAAAAGTGCTCATACCACAAGTTATGAGGAGTTCCAAAAAACGCTCAATGCATCCTTGACTACGTCATTTGCAGTTGTCCATGCTGCCGGAAAGAGAATGACGCATGGTGGCTCTGTGGTACTTATTGCCTCAGCAGCAGCATTAACTGGACTAGCCAATCATGAGGCTATTGCGGCGGCCAAAGCAGGGGTTATTGGCCTGGCACGATCAGCAGCGGCGACTTATGCCTCTTTAAATCTTCGCATTAATGTAGTAGCACCTGGGATGGTTAATACCCCATTGACTGAGCCCTTACTGAATAACCAATTGATTGCCAGGGCATCGACGGCCATGCATGCTTTGGGGCGCATTGGAGAGTCAGCGGATATAGCCAGGGCTATCTTGTTTTTTTTAAACCCCTCAAACAATTGGATCACAGGACAGGTGCTCGCAGTAGATGGCGGCTTAAGTTCTGTTCGACCGAAGCTTAAAGTATAAGTTCAGGATAGGCCATGACGAGACTGTGTTTTCTTTTGGGCGATCAACTAAGTGAATCGCTCTCTTCTCTCACAGTAATCGACAAGCACAATGATGTGGTTTTTCTCTGCGAAGTGATAGAGGAAGCAACCTATGTTGCTCACCATCCTAAAAAAATTGCTTTCCTGTTTTCAGCCATGCGCCATTTTTCAAAGCGCTTAAAAGCGCTTGGATACCGGGTTCGTTATACTAAATATGACGATGCTGGCAACACCGGCAATTTTGAGAATGAACTGTATCTAGCCATCAAAGAAGAACAAATTGCCGAAGTGCATGTGACTTACCCTGGGGAATGGCGTGTTCTTCAAAAATTGGAAACATTGAAAAAGCAATTGCCGATACCCCTCATAGTTCATGAAGATACGCGGTTTCTATGCCCATTAGATGAGTTCAAATTTTGGTCAAAAGACAAAAAGCAATTGCGCATGGAATACTTCTACCGAATGATGCGTCAAAAGCACGATATCCTCATCGAAAACAAGAACAGGCCGCTAGGAGGGAGCTGGAACTATGATGAGCAAAATCGAAAAAATGCCAATCATGTTGAAACGTTTCCCAGCAGAATAGTGCATCCTATAGATAAGATCACTTCAGAAGTTTTAAGCCTGGTGGAAAAGGAGTTTGCCAATCATTTCGGCCAATTGCAGCCGTTTAATTTTGCCGTGACCCGCGAGCAGGCTCTTGATGAGGCCAACGACTTTATAGCACACTGTTTAGCGTTTTTTGGTGATTACCAGGACGCCATGCGCTCCGATGAAGCCAATTTATACCACTCCAAATTATCCTTTTATCTGAATGCAGGGCTTCTATTGCCTTTGGAATTATGCCGCATGGCAGAAGACGCCTTGAAAAAGAAAACTGCTCCTTTGAATGCTGTCGAAGGCTTTATTCGTCAAATTCTGGGATGGCGTGAGTATGTCCGCGGCATCTACTGGCTCTTAATGCCTGACTATGCAAACAAAAATTATTTTAATGCAACCAAGCCTTTGCCCTCCTTATTTTGGGGAGAGCACACTCAAATGTTTTGTATGAAAGAAGTCATTCGACAAACACGGGTCGAAGCCTACTCTCATCATATTCAGCGTTTGATGATTACCGGTAATTTTGCGCTCTTGGCAGGCATTAATCCGAAAGAAGTCTGTGAGTGGTATTTAGGCGTGTATGCGGATGCTTATGAATGGGTGGAGTTGCCAAACACTCTGGGGATGGCGCTGTATGCTGATGGCGGGGTGATGGCGAGCAAGCCTTATGCCGCCAGTGGCAAATATATTCAAAAAATGAGTAACTTTTGCAAATCATGTGCTTATAATCCGGCAGAGGTGACAGGTGAAAAGGCATGTCCTTTTAATTCCCTTTACTGGAATTTTATAGCTACACACCAAAACGTACTTAAAAACAATCCGCGCCTTCATTATGCTTATCTCAATTGGGATAAAATGGAGCCAGAAAAGAAGAAGGGCATTTTGACTAAAGCAACTGAGGTATTGAGCACATTAGCTAATGGGCGGTTATAAAGAAATACTCTTGGTAGTAAGGAGATTCTAAAAGAAGTCCTGCTCTGGAGTCACCACTTGAGGAGGCTCTTCCACTGGCCCCCTCAATAAATAAATTATTGATTTTTATTATTAACTTAAGGATATACCATCAGGTGTATTCAGATTTGTAGCCCCAGAATTCATACAGTCAAAAAAGTTACCTGTGACAGGGTCAATCCGGCATTTTGACACACTTGTATTATCACTGATGTAAATAAGGCTATTAGCCTCATCTATCGCAATATTCTGAGGATTAGTAACTGCTCCTCCTGCGGTAAAGCAGCTAGTTAGCATTCCGGTATTGAGCACTATGCATCTGGCAACCGAGTTCAGAGAAGTTACTGCGACATAGGCAAAGCTTTCATTGTTATAAAATGCCATGCTTCCATTAGCAAAAGTAATCGCTGCAGATGGAGGGTTAACACAACCGATTAATTGCCCGGTTCCAGCATCAACATTACATATAGTAGTCTGGAACTGATTGACAAGATAAGCCCGTGTCCCTGCGGCATTGAAAGTAATTCCACTATGGATTTGCCCTGCCGGCGGTGTTGCTCCTGAATTGACACAGCTTGCAGTAACAATCATGCCCACTCCATCAATCGGGCATTTTATTAAGGGAGTAGCGCCGGATGAATTAAGAATGTAGAGGAAGGAGCCTGTTGGGTTCAGTGTTAGTCCAGATGAGTTAGTCAGCCCGCCTATAACCGAATCTGTACAATTAGTTAAAGTACCCGTTATGGGAGTTACAGAGCATTGAGTGACTGCGTTACTCGAGGAACTGCTAATGTAAGCCATCGTGTCGGTTTGATTAAACACTATATTGCTGGGGTTATTGATGGCCGGAAATGGACCTATAACACTGCAATTGCTTAATTCACCAGTTAAAGAGTTCCTTAAACATTGGGTGATATTTCCGGATGGGACATTGTTGGTGACATAAGCAAAAGGGGAGGTGACAGAAATGACAGCATTTACTGCAATAGTATTCGTTCCAAAGATGGGAAAATTTGTAGGCGGCACGACACTGTTAATGGCAGTATAGGTAATCATACAATTAGCCCCGGGCGCTACCATGGCACAGGTATTGGCTGACTCGAGCACTTGCCCATCCAGAGCCGTGCCGGTGAAATCCGAATGAATGGCAAAGGCGTTAAAATTTGATGTATTAGTAATGGTTAACGAACGGTTTTCACCTTTAGGGATAACCAGCGGTGAGCCTGCTACGGCGATGCTCAATGTAGTGGGCGGCAGCACCTCCATCGTAACATACGTTGTGGCAGCATTTGTGCCTATAATGGGTACAGAAACTTGCGGATAGCTATTCATGCCTGGCAGAAAGCGTAAAGTGCAGCTCGCTAAAGGCGGCAAAATTGCACAACTTGAAGCATCCTGGGTGACACCCATATTTACAGGCAAGACTGCTTGAATAGCATAAGCAGTAACTCGTGTTGAGCGGTTAACTATAGTTAAAGCCACTGGAATATTCGAGCCGGCAATCAGGTTTAAGCAAGCATAATAATTGTATTTGCCATAGCAATATGCATTTTCGGGTTTTAGGGATAAATGGGCTTCAGCTTGATCCTCTGTTTCCAGTGTGAGCGAATTTTCTTTATCAGCATAAAGTGTTTGTATGAAAATTAAAAAAACGAATGAGAGCTTTAATAGCTGGCTATAGTAAGATTTTTTTATTTTCATCATATCGTTCAAATCCATTTAAGAATACTGCTCGGAGATTCTATAGAGCGAGTTTCTGCACGCAAAAAGTAGCACGCAAGATTTATTACTTAGGGAGTACCGAATATAACACCAGGCGCTAGCTACAGACAAGGCGATTGAGTCTCTTCAATCGCGTTGCCGGCATTATACTTTGTGGACTCTTTTTTCAGATGCGTATTACCTTTAGGTAAAAATTTTTATATTCTTTATTTCAAGCCACTGTCTAACGCCGGAAATGCCATGCCAGTAGAAGGGGAAATGCCTCGATTTCGATACCAACTGAACATCCGTGATGTTTCAGTCGAGGGTGATTGTTTAAAACTCGATTTTCAACCTGACAATTTTTTTGAAAGCATCAAAGCCAAATTTAAATTTGCGGATAACACTTTCCACTTTAAACGGGTACTTTGGGAGGGCATTGATTATTTGACAGTTGATGAAATCAGACAGTTTTTGAAAAAAAAGCTTTTCTCAGCGTTTGTGTATTCAAATACCGAAGGAGAATACCTGAAAATTGTGTTCCCCTCCCCGCCACTGTCCGACTTCTTTACCAATGAAAATACCAAAACTTATCCATTCATATCTGGATTGGTACGAATGAAAGAGTATTTGACTAACGCCTTAAAGGAAACTGGTAAAGAATTGGATAATTTAGTTTTCACAGAAACTCAGCGAGAGCTTAGCTTGGAGAGTTTTATTCATCAAACCTACAAGCAGAAAACAATGAGCACAACTATCGTTCTATTGAGTGATTTATCAGTCGAGAAAAGAAGTTATTTTCTGCAAAAATTTGCTCTCGACGCCTTAAACAATTATCGAGAGGGGCTGCCCTTCATTATTTATTGCCCATTACTGCAATTTCCAACGCCCCATTCTTTGATGCGCAATGCACTTTCTTTCTATGACTTCAATGCTTATGATTACCATCTTTTGGAAAAATACCCGGTAATCTGGGTTCTCGATGGCGTCGAGCAGATTTATCAAAAGCACGGTGTTTTTAATATTCTCAGTCCATTTAATAATGACTTCCATGTGCAAAATAGCCATTTTCTCATCGGTTTTCATCAGGATAGCAATCCTCAGCCACATTATTTCGACCCCATACAGCGCGTTCGGGTTATTGGCCCACGCGATCCTCGGAAGGTGTTTTTCTTTAATATGACCGCAAATCACAGCCCAAATCTTACCGAGATGCCCGCTTCCTCCTGGATGACCTTAAGGGAGCCAAGCCCTCAATCTGATTTGACAGAGGAACCTAAGTCATTGAATGATTATGCAAAGATACAACAAATATCTGCGTTGGTGCAAAAGAAAATAGAACAATATGAACGCAGCCCCCAGGCCTGCATGGGTATTAACCACCAGAAAAAAGGAAATGCGCTGCGACAGGCCTTGAATAACGCCCAAAAGATTGGTGCCAATGCAAGTTTATATGAATTCTTAAATCATAAAGAGGAAGGGGCAAAATCTATTCTTGAAGCATTCGCCTATCACCGTCTTGGATTTTTTGGCAAACCCAATTCTTTAAAACTATTTGAGAAGCAAGTGAACGGGCTAAGCCCAGCTTCAGATCATGGCCTTTGTGACGATTCATCACCAGATTACAGATGCTAAAAAACTGTTGAACCTGAGGCTCTAACTGTCGCATTTAAAGGTCCCTATGATTTACAGTTGGCGTAGTGCCTTTGTCAGATTTTTATTCAACCCGTGCCTTTGCAATGATGTCTTCTTTACTCTGGAGCAATAAAATCGACTTATTCAAATCAGCGCCCACTCATAAGGGCAGAATCAAGGAGCTGGTGGTTTCATTACGGGCCTGAAACTGTTCATCGTATTGAGATTGGCTAAACCGGTTGCTACCTTGAAGCATAGCTGCAAGGAAGGCCTTTTGCCTGGATTCGTCCAGGTGTTTGATACTTCGATAATTCTTGAATTTTTCATCTTCCTGCATAAAATCATTCAAAATATATGCCGAGGTCAGTATTACGGCCAAACCATTTTTTGAAAAAAGAGATTTTCAAGTAATTAAGAAGCAAAGTGTTACTATCAGGGGCTGTGAACTTAGCAATTTTGTTATGGAGAAAACTCTAAAGCATCGCTCCTTGTCAATAAGGCTGCTAAAACCAACAGATATTCCTGTTATCGTTGAAAGCTTTATTCAATCCAATTGGACAGAAAAGCCTGCCTCTACATTTGAACAATACCTGAATGAACAACAGAAACAAGAGCGCTTGATTTGGGTGGCCTATGTGGAAAATCGTTTTGCAGGTTATGTGACTTTGAAATGGAACTCCCAATATAGTGGTTTTAAAGAAAATAATATTCCTGAAATAATGGACTTAAATGTATTACCGGCTTTCAGAAAATTGGGTATTGGCTCCGCTCTAATGGAAAAAGCAGAACAGGAAGCCGCTTCAAAATATAAAACGGTGGGAATTGGTGTGGGCCTTTATGCAGATTATGGTTCTGCCCAAAAGCTGTATATTAACCGGGGCTATATCCCTGATGCTAAGGGCATCACCTATAATTATCAACCAACTATCCCTGGAAAAAGTTACCCGCTTGATGATGATTTGGTTCTTTGGTTTACAAAAAAATTAAAGTGAAATAAATAAATTCTCATAAAGCACTGTTATTAATAAGTATCAACAAAGCACAAACCAATCCTCATGCCATCCCATTTTGATCCCCTCCATCCTGCAATTAAGCAAATATTAAATTACATAAATTCAATAAATTACATCGGTTATTTGCATAATTCCACCTTAGAATATTTTTATTGGTCAATAATTGTGCTATTATGGCGTCTTTAAATCAGATTGTTTCGGATGTATGGCATTTCACAACAAAAGGGAATTCCATTAAGCAACAATCTGACGAAGAGCAAAAACACCATGATCAAGCGAGAGAGCAATGCCTAATTCACCTAAGTTACTCAATGAACTGCCTGAATCTGTACTACTGTATATTTTTTCCTGTTTACCCGCATCCGATTTACCCTCAGTTCATCATGTTTGCACCCTATTTCATCGAGTAACCACGGATTATTGGTTATGGAAGAATAATTTAAAAAAATATTTTCCCCATTATTTACCTCCGCTTAACAACGAGGAAAAAGTTGATTACAGAAAAATTTTTTATAAAGCTATGCAGTCAGATTACAGTTGCACTCAAGAAGTCGGCTTCCTGGAATATAGGGAGCAACCCTTCAGTAAAGAGCAAGCTGAGTTGTTCAATGCAGCTAAATTAGGTGCACTGGATTTATTCCTGAAAGCATTGGACACTTACGACAATATTGAAAAATTAAAGCAACTTTTAAGCTTAACCGATCAAACCGAACGGACTTTGTTGCATTGGGCGGGCTATTTTAATCGTCAAAACATCCTGGATTGTGTATTTGAAAAACTAAGCGCCCTGTATGTCGTTGAAGGCATCATAGACCATACCAAAGAAATAGGCGGGCTTAATTATCGCCAATTGGCTGTTTTATGTAATCAAATTGACATTATTAAATCATTAACGAATGATGAGTTGGAGGCTCTTGATTCTCGCAGTAAATCTATTCTTGAATTAGCCGTACCTTGCTGCCATATGAGTTTAGTGCGCTATTTAGTTGAGGAACGTGGCCTTGATTTATCAATATCCAGCAATTCTGGGCGCAAACCTCTCCATTATGCAGCCGCTCATGGCAATAGCGAAACCTTAGACTATGTTTTATCAAACTGCACAGTAAGTAGGGCAGATACCGTCACATTATATGCGGCCAGTATTGAATGTAATAATGCCATTAGCATGCAATATCTCTTGGATCATGATTATGATCTAAATGCGCTTGAAAGCATTCCGCATAACCGGGGAAATTTGAAGATAATGTTCTCATCCAAGGACAGCGCACTAAAAACGGCATTGCGCCGGGGGACTCCGGCATTAGCCATTATGTTGCTTGCTAGTCCAGCTTGCAATGGGCATCTTGCTCTGGAAGAAAAAATTTATCGCAATCCATATACTTTTACACCTGAAATGAATTTAGCTTTGGCGCAGCAGTTATTCCAGTCAGTAAAAGCTGACTATTTAGATGATAAGGGTAATTATGATACCGTCAAAAAAGATGAATTTGGCAATACTCTTTTTCATTGGCTAGCTTTTTGTAATCAGGTTGACATTTTACGCTCACTTGCCGATAAGTTAAGCAATGAAAAGAATTCATCGCGTCACACACCTGCACACCTAGCTGCCATTTGCGGCCATATCGAGATTATCGAAATTTTTCTATCGAATGGTATGGATGTGAATACGCCTTATGACTACGAAGCAACGCTTTTACATACAGCAGCTGTCAATGGCCAGAAAGAACTAGTCCGTTATTTAGTTGCCTTTCCCGGTATTAATCTTAACTGTAGAAATTATCACTACAGCACCCCGCTTCGGGAAGTATGCGAAGAAGGTCATGAAGAAATTGCGAGCATCTTGCTCGAGGCAGGAGCTGATGTTAATCTGACTAATCTGCACAAGGTTACTCCTCTTATAGCGGCAGCGGAAAAAGGACATGTCAATATTGTAAAGTTGTTGTTGGCGCATCCAGAAACTGATGTGACTTTGAAAGCAGTAAATGATGGAACTGCCTTGGAGTTTGCTGAACACCATGGCCATAAAGAATGCGCCGAGCTTCTTAAGACCCATCAACCAAGTAATTACTGTATTATTAGTTGAGGTAATGGGCTCTGAATATTTAATCAGGCGTCCTATATGGCTGCCTGATTAAATGGAGAGTTGCTATATAAGTATTCCCAAACTAACTAGTTAAGCTGGATGAAGACAAGTTCTTTGTGATAACATTTGTTACTGAATAAGTATCAAACAAAGCTTGTAACTGATCTTTACAAGAAGGGTATTGGCTTGTAAATTCTTCAAGCTCTTCCTGCGACAGGGGGCTGTTTTCAAGAAAACGCAGACGGAGCTCGTGATCAGCCTCTATGAGTGCCAAAGCTTCATTCAAGTACAGGTGAGCACCTGTTGCAAAGCGTTTTAAATCATGAATGCTGGCAATACATGCTTCCACAACTTCAGGTAGGCACTTTTTAAATAATGGCTCTAATCTTTCAACACAATTTTTCACCATCATTTTATAGACTAAGTCATCGAGAAGAAGGCCTCCAGGAATAAGAGGGTGTCCGGCTAAAATATTCATCAATGCCTGTGGGTTTTTGTCAAGCAGAATTAATACTTGATTTATACCTATCGTTAAATCTTCATCACTGCAATTTTGACTGGGTTTCTCGATGAACCACTAACTGGAGGAAAGCTATAACTAAGAGACAACGAAGGGCGGGAAACCCTTCATTTTCTCAGGATAGGCCGAATAGGGTGCTTAATGCTTAATGGGTTTGATCGAATAATGCGTCTACTCCACCTGACTCTACTGCTGATTTGTAACGATAAAAAGTATCTCGCGACAAGCCCATTACTTTACAGGCTTTAGATACATTGCCTAATTCTTCGGCTAAATTAAGCAATCCAAATTTATGTTTAATTATTTTAACGCTATTATCTATCATGAGAGTTTTCCTCTTGGTTTTTTAAAAGTTCGCACTTCTATCAAAACCGGAAACTCTCACCTTTTCAAGTGATTGTGTCAGATTAAGTCACAACTAATTCATATTAATTGACAAGACTGATAAGCCTTATGTAAATGAAATGATGTTGTTTCTCTTAAGATTTTTTGAATTCTTGTATCCACTTCCACAGGAATAACACAGGACACACCGATATTTTTTTTTGCTAATTCTTTTCTCATGATAGCAGTTACTTCGTCTATACCTGCTTTACTGGCAATCGGTTATTTCTCGTCTGGAAAGCGGTAATAGTTCATTTATCCCTTCCCTGGAAACCTTAGTTAAGATTGCTGATGCACTCAACATGCATTTAAAACTACAAGTACAGGCTTGATTCCCACAGGAAGGCGTTTTTAATTTTTGACCATGACGCGAGTGCCTGGCACTATGGTCTATACATATCTTGAATTGAATCAAAGGCATTAACATGGAAATAATATCCAGTAAGAAATGGGAAAATCAAATAGAACAAAAATTATTCTATTCCGATCTAAGGGCAATGCTTGATGGCGTTGAGGCTGGAGAGATAACTATGGGTTATGTGGACAAATGGCTTGCGCACAGAGGATTTCGATTAAATTGGGAAAACTATGATTTAGAAAAGTTATTAACACACTAATAAGTCTATTGAGCAAATATTATCAATAAGGCAAGAGGCCAGAATGAATTATTATCAAATTTTCCTTCCCATCATTATTACTTATTTTTTCCTGGTCTGTATTGTATTTCGTCGAGCTACAAAAAAAGCATATTTGTTGATAAATTGAAACTTGGTAATTTCTCTGAGGAGCCTTGGCTCACCTTGTTTTTCATTGCTGGTTTGCTCGGCGTGGCATTTTATTGTCTTGCCTCTACAGGTGGAAAAAATAAATCGTTATTTTGGAGCACATTAACTTCGAGTATCAACTTCCTCTAGCCGGGTGTATTTGCCGAGGTGAGATTAGTGCCCACTGCAAAGACTCAGGTTGAGCAAATAATAGCTGTGGCTTATCAAGCTGATTTGAGTATCGGTAGTTTTAAATAAACTGAGTACCTTTGCGGTAGAAGTCGTTTCCGGCATAAATATTCCCTAAATTTTGAAATAGAAATATATCGTGAGCCACTTATTTAGTAATTTTTTTTGCGTGAAGGGCTAGGTGGCATTACACTCTGGAAATATGTAATACCATGCACTATAATACATTGTATTATAGTATGGCATGTATTCATGAAGCACTTAAAAATTAAAAAATTTAATAATGAAGCAACAAAAGTTGGATTAAAGGATGAAATTCTTATCAAAACTTTAGATGGTTTTTTTAAGTTAAGCAGAGATGAGCAATTAAAATATTCATTAGGAGCTGGGCTCTATAAATTAAGAATTGCAACCAACGAAGCGCGGGGTAAAAGCGGGGGCTCAAGAAGTATACTAGCTTTTAAGAAAGATAATGGAATTTATTGGTTACATTTATTCTCTAAGAATGACAAAGGAAATGTTACAACTTCCGAGCTTAAAAAATTAAAACAATTGGCTGATATCATGCTTGGACTAGATGATGAACAAATAAATAAGCTAATTAGTTTAGGGGAACTATGCGAGGTAAATAAAAATGTCTAATATACAAGATACAATTAATGATCTTGCGCAAGGTCTTTACAAAGCTGAAATTATTGATAAAAAAACATTAAGAAATCTTACCGATCAAGATTTACCTGTTTTACATGAATTTACCGGCGAAGAAATACAACAGTTACGGAAAAAGCAAAAATTAAGTCAATCTGTATTTGCTAAATATCTTAATGTTAGCCCTGCAATGATTCGTGGATTAGAGCAAGGGAAGCGACATGCCCATGGCGCAATACTTAAATTACTCAATATCGTAGAAAGGCATGGCATTAGTGGTTTGCTTTAAGAGTTTTTGACTATGGATAAATATCCGGCTGAGGGTTATTGATAAATGATAAATCGCATCTTTATAGTAGGTCATATGGGGGCTGGTAAGTTTGTATTTACTGAAGCTTTGGCTAATAAATTAGGATGGCAACTCGTTGATGCAAATCCTAGTATTGAACGTTATATTGGACGACATACAAAAGATATTTTGGGAGAGCAAGGGGAAGCAGCATTTAATCGCTGTCAAGCAGACATCATTTCCCATTGTACCAGAAAAGAAAATGTAGTCGTTTTATTGGAGGAGTGTGTTGTCTCAAGCGAGCAATGCCGAAAATTATTGTCCACAGAGTTTGTTGTTTATTTGAAAGTCTCTATACCAACACAACTTGGCCGCATAAAAAATGGTCGGATTCCATCGCTTCCAGTAGATGATATGAGAAGCTTTTTAGAAAAACAACATCACGAACGAGATCGATTTTACGAGAAAATCGCCGACTTGATTGTTGAATCTGTTGGTTATTCTGATCAAATTTCACAAATTAATAAAATTATTGAAGAAGATGTCAACAAAGTTATGAATGCCATTGGAAAGTAAGGGCGAAGTAAAGACTCTCTTCCATCGAGTAGTGCGATAATCTGGATTAAGTCTGATTAATCGTAATATCAGACAGTGGTGAGATGGTCAGAGTTAAAGTTTAATGTAAAGCTTTAACAACCGCGGCAAAAAATTCGCCATCATTTACAGTAGTTATCGCTACAGGCTTTGGTCTGGCACTTAAAACCACGATTACAATTTTTTCTTTCCTGTTAATGTAAATATGTTGTCCGCAAATACCGGCAAAAGTTGCGATCTTTAGTTCCAGGCCTATATCATTAATTCTACAGGAATAATTAACGAAAAACCTTATTGTTATAAGTAGCAATTCCTCTATCAATATCCATTTCTCTATTTTCATTTTCATATTCTATATACCCTCTTTTAAATACACTATAAAATATGACGATGTGCAATAACTTTATGTAAAAAGATTGCTCTAATGTTCTATTTTTAATAAACTTCACGCTCATTTGGTTTTTTAAGTTCAATATGATTAATTTACATAAATACGATATCTTAATTATTCAATTTCTAGCTGACTATCAGGTTCAAAAACAGCTCGTTAATTTTGATCAATCTGAGCGCCTTGCAGAACAATTAGTGAATTCGCAAGATGATAAAACTTTACTGAGTATATATATTAAAGAATGGTGTGAAGAGTTGTTGAGAATCAACGAAATTGACAGAGCGTTATTTTTAGAAAGCTGGAAAAATTTAACAACAAATACAACTCTTTTTAATACACAGCAAATTATATGTGCCATTCGTTTTTTTAGGCTTTTTCAAAACGAATCATTTAAAAATTGTTCAGCTTTTTTTAACCGCTTAAATTTAGAAAAACAAGTCGAGCAATATTGGGATAAAACTCTTGGACTAAGTCCTAAAAAAGATTTTGAGTTTAACAAGACTAAGACAGATAGTTCAGAAGAAATTCAAAAACAAATAGCCAATGATTCTCGTGAGGCTCGTGATTCTCACCTTAGATTTATTTTGGCGTCAAAGCTACCTTTTTATGGGCAAAGCAAATTGCCAGATTTAGCGAATAATCCGGAAGAACAGCCTTTACATAACACCATTTAAAACAGGTGGACTAATAGAAGTAGCAACTGACTGGAATTAAAAAATCAAGAAAGTTGCATATTTTCTTCATAAAATTCTAATGTCATGTAACTATATAGGCATAGTAAGGCTGAATTAATTAATGTGCTTTGAGGTATGATAATCTGCTGACCCCTCTATGCCTGGTTCAGAACTCTTTTTCAACGAACTAAAGAAATGAAATATATTATTTTGTTTTCTATGTAACTGTAAATCACATTGACCCCCGGCCGGGATCTCTTTTTACGAAGATCAACATCAGCAATATAATTTAAAAGAAAAATGGTTCGCACAACTCGTCCCAATTCACGGAACGCTTGATGCAGCTTATTCTTCTTGCTATTGGAGCGTAGCTTTTTCAATATAGTTGAGGCTTTGATTTTGCCACTTTGGAACTGCACCAAAAAGCCAGAGCTCTCTTTAACAAAGATAAAAGCATTGCTCCCAAAACTATTGAAGAAATTGCAAAAGGCGAATTATCCACCTCTAAATGGTTGGTGGCTTGTGCAATTGAGATTTTACTAGAAGAAAAGCCAAATGTTGTGCAAAAAATACTATCTGATAGCGATATCTTGTTTTTATGGGCAACGCCATTATTAAAAAATCACAGACCCCTTAATGAGCTGCGCGCATATCTGGCCTCTTTAAATAACGCTGAGACGTTGAGTAAGAAACTAAATACCATGACTGATTTTAGTTAAAGGCTTTCCGAAATATCTGATCTAAGGGCAATGCTTGAGAGTTATGCTCGAATCTGGTGTATGGAAAAATAAATTAGGTGGCGTATCCTGTTGATTGTTCCGGAAGAACAAAATCAACAAAAAGGAAATACGCCATGAAGGATTGTAATCTGAAAGAGGTATCTACACCAGTTCAAAAAATTGTTGATCCATTAACTGAATTACTAAGGAATGGGGCACGTGATTTGATCAGGCAAGCGGTTGAGGCGGAGTTAGGCGCGATGCTTTCTGACTATGAGGATTTAAAGTTACTTGATGGTAGACAAGCCATTGTGCGTAATGGTTATTTGCCAGAAAGAACCATTCAAACAGGGATTGGTTGACGTAGCTATCAAAGTACCCAAAGTACGAGATCGTAGTGGCTCAGGAATTCAATTTAATAGCCATCTATTACCACCCTATTTAAGACGTACCAAAAGTATTGAGGAATTGATACCCTGGCTTTATTTAAAAGGCTTATCGACAGGTGACTATTCGGAGGCATTAGGTTCATTATTAGGTGAACATGCTAAAGGTTTATCAGCGAATACCGTGTCGCGACTAAAAAGCCAGTGGCTTGATGAGCATCAAAACTGGCAGCGCCAGGATTTAAGCCAAAAACGTTATGTTTATTGGTGGGCAGATGGGATTTATAGTCAGGTTCGCATGGATGACCGTTTGTGTTTGCTGGTTATTATTGGTGTCACGGAACATGGGCACAAAGAGCTGGTCGCTGTAAGTGATGGATATCGCGAGTCATCGGCAAGCTGGGAAGAATTACTTACGAGCTTGCGGCAAAGAGGCCTTACTCATTTGCCAAAATTGTCGGCTGGCGATGGGGCGTTAGGTTTTTGGAATGCACTCAGTAAGGTTTATCCTGATTCGCGTCATCAACGCTGTTGGGTGCATAAGACCGCCAATATTCTGAATAAATTACCGAAGCCTGTGCAGCCCAAAGTGAAAGCAGCACTCCATGAGATTTGGATGGCATCAAATCGTAAGGATGCCTATAAAGCTTTTGATAACACATTGGAGTTATTTGGTTCGAAGTACCCCAAAGCAATGGAATACTTGAGTAAAGATCGAGAGGAGCTGCTTGCGTTTTATGATTTTCCTGCAGAGCATTGGATTCACATTCGAACGACGAATCCAATTGAGTCAGCTTTTTCTACGGTACGCTTACGCACCAAAAAATCCCGCAATTGCGGCTCAAGAGATAGCACGCAGGCTATGGTATTTAAGCTGATGGAATCTGCTCAGAAACGATGGATAAAAATTAGAGGTTTTAACCTATTAACACTTGTCGTTAATAACGTTAAGTTTGAGGATGGAGTGCAGGTTGTTGAGCAATCGGACAGAAAGGCCGCCTAATGCTGTACACCACATTTGACAATAACTCGCTTAATGATTATCTACAACTATTCAGTAAAGGGGTTCTTTCAGAACTTAATTCTTTATTTTGTCTGCCAGAACTCACTTTGATTCTGGAAAAAAAACTATCCTTTGGTAATTCTTTCTCCGAAACAGGCTGCTGATCAGGTTTGTAGTTCTTAATCGCTTCTTTTGTTTTTGGCAAATTTTTATCAATATCGCTGGCAAGAATATTACCAGGGAATTGAATTATATATTGGTCCTTATCCACTTCAAGCCCTATTTGCTTAAACTTGGTCCCCGGCTGGATTTCTGCCAAAAAGGTCTTATATATTGGTTCAGGCATGGATAATACCAGGGGAATGGTCATTTCCTGTTCAGCGTGTTCAATGAGTTCATGACTATAATTTAGCGTTTGTTGAAAATGCTGCTCAATCCATGGCATACCAATACCTGATGGAAAGACAAGGATCTGCCAGGGAGAGTTATCTGGCGCAAGGTAGGTGGGATCAGAAAAAATATAACTTTCTATGTCACATAAAATGTCCTGATAATTATCAATTATATCCCCTAAATCTCTATAATAATCCTCAATTCTGTCATAGATTTGTTCTTGTGACTGGCTCTTCAGTAATATAATCTTTTCTTGATCTGGAATGCGAATCAAATCTAACAACGCCAGTAGCTTCGATACCGGCATAGCCTGGGATCCTCCTGCAAGTTCTTCCAGTCCCTTCTTTATCTGTTGATATTGATTTTCATAACCTTTAACCATGCATTCGAGTTCATCTTTCCTGGCGCGGAATTTTTTCTGTCCTGTTTCACTTATACAAATAGGAATTTTGTATTCCCTGAATATTGGCTTGCTAAAATAATCCCTTAAATTGTCAAATTTATCCTGAAATTGATCAACCTGACTCTGATTATTAAAAAATGCGCCCTGTGTTAAAACAAATACATCATCGCCACTAAAATTCTCATCTGTGAGTAAATGCAATCTTACTGTTTCCTGACCTTCTATTCCGACTTGTTCAAAGTGGTTATTATCACCACGTTTTAATTGAAGCGGTGTCTTAAAATGTTGATTTTCTTCTCCATAAGCACTTAGCCGCATAGAAAAGGGATGAGCAAAACTTAATTTTAAATATGCAAGATTGTCTTTTTTAAAAGTACGATAACCAATAGGGAAGGAGATGGGAGCACTATACATAAAAAACAAAGAAAAAATGGCCCGGACTTGTTTTAATGGAGAACCGTCTTTGCTTTGTTCCGTCTGCTTGTCCAATTCACTCGCTTTCTGCAATTCTTCACCAGAAAACACTACATCGTTTACATCATTAAAAGAATAAATTACCGTATTTTCTTTCAACCACTTCGCGGATACGGTAGCTACATAACAAGGCATAATTTGTTTTCTTAGTGTTAAAAATGCCTTATTGTATCATTTCTTGGTCATTATGTGGTGACTTTTTTAAAAGTCTGAGACTGGATCATTGTCGTCATCAAACGTTATCTGTGGGGCAAGGGTTATAAAAGAAAGTAATCAATGAGTGAGCGTCATTGTATTATTTATTAATAGTTCTTGTCGATATAAGGGTATTATTCAACTGGAACGTTAGACTGTATATGGAGAGGAAATAACAATCCGGATATTGGCGAGTTGGAGCCGATATCCAGATCATGAATCAATTAAAACTAGCCGTAAATCTCATTAATTTCTTCTGCGGCGCGGCGAAATAATTCGAAAACTGTATTTTCATCGGCATTTTTTGCATACTGAAGCGCTAACTTGGTTAATTCCAAAGCGGTGGCCTGAGCTGATTTTAAGGTTTCAGCGGCATGGCACATGAAATCATCCATATCCATCATATCATCTACAAACTCTTCATCAGTAAAATCATATTCGTGGATTTGCTCAACTTCCTGAGGCTTATTGTGTTTTTTTGACATTATAGTGGTTCTCTTGGTTAAACTGGTGCTAGTTTAGCAGCTATCTTGGTTTTTGTATCTCTAATTAAGGAATTGTTAAATCTAATATTTAAATGCTCATCGAATTAATCGCTCCGAGCCCCTGTTATTCTCACTCGGGCAGGAATAACAGGGGCCTGGCAATTTGCTAGCTACAGCCAGGAATTTTACCGCTCGGCGAATTACCCATTGGGAGCAACGGGGCGAAACTGCGAAGCGCTTCTGCTCCTGAGCGGTAGAAGTTATTTGATGCATGGGAGGGGTTTTGGAAGAATGTACTTTTGGGAGCCTCATTAATAATACTAATTTTTTCCTGAGCCATTTTTGCGCGTAGTTTAACACGGGTATTCTGGAGTGTAGTCAAGCTGGACTCCGCCAGCGCAATTCTTAACTCAGGGGTTTCCTCCAGCATGGTTTTCCCAAATTCATCAATTTCACTTTGAAGCATCTGACTATGGCTCTTGGAAAACGCCAGTTTAGACTCTGTAAACCAGCTAATAATTTTAGACTTCGGATATATATGGTCAGCAAGATCGGCAAGCAGCTCATGCCAGCTGCGTGAGTGGATTAGCCACATTTTCGCATCGTTCGGGAAGTCGACATAAATCTTTTCGAGATAACTTTCTCCGTAGACTATCAAGTCTTTGAGACGTTTCGATGAGTCATTAAATTGATTTTCAAAGGCTTCCAGTCCGCTGTGTACCATGGTAGTGGAAAGCAGTGAATTACCTTGTTGTCTAAGGGGAGTGGCTCTGCTGAACAACTCCTGGCAGGGCGTGACTCCTTCATCAAATTCTGTTTTAAGCGCATTTACTGATTCAAGATAATCAAAATAGTCCTGATTTTGAATCGCATCATTATAAAATAAACCATAATACAGTTCAGATATTCCCAGGCAGGTCCGGTATACGCTTAATGCCGCCGCAAATTGTCCCATAAATGCCTGTGCAAAAGGAGTATAGGACTTCTCCGGGTTGAACGTGTAACAGGCAGCGTCCTGTAATTGAAAGGGCAAGCCAGAATGGATTATACATTCATCAAGTGCCAATACAAAGCTATTGTAATTGCAGGCTTTTCCTGCCAAAGATTGTGCATCAACGAGGCATTTCCTCATCTTGGGTTCTAGCTCATTGAAGTTTACACCGACTTGCTCCCCTCTCGCGATCTCGGTTAGCTTATCGGTTCGGGATTTATCGAAAAAATAGGCCTCCAGCTTTTTTCTTATTGTTTCCGTGAGATCACGGTATTCAATAAAGCGTTTTTGAATAATCTCGGAAGTGGCTTCGATTTTTTTCTGATGAGTTTCCAGCGTCATAATCCTTTCCTTCACAATCCCTGGATAAACTATTTGTACTTAATCCTATCATCGGTGTCAAGTATAAGACATTTGTATCATGAATCTGGCATCAGAAGCTGTTCTGCATGCAGAAAAGTAATGGTCAGTCATTCATCTTGTATGTAAGATCCAGCAAAATCATCGCGAGTCAATATTAAGCGAATGTGTAATTAGGATTGAAAAATGAGAACGATATTTTTATTGATTGGATCCAATATTTTTATGACCTTTGCCTGGTATGGTCATTTAAAAACGCTTAATAATAAACCTATTTATGTGGCCATTTTAATAAGTTGGGGAATTGCCTTTTTTGAATACACTTTGCAAGTGCCAGCCAATCGCATCGGGTATAGGGAGTTTGATTTAGGGCAGTTAAAAGTGATTCAGGAAATTATCACTATCGGCATTTTTGCTTTGTTTTCCTATTTCTATATGCAAAAGCCGCTGGGCTTAAATTTTCTTTGTGCAGGATTATGCATGATAGCGGCGGCTTACTTCATTTTTAAGCAGCCATTCTAGTCTTCCCGGGATGTATTGACAATAAAAAGAAAGCCCAGCAGACTAGGTTTTGTTTCACAAGGATGTCATCGCTCCAAATGATGGTAGATGATTTAAGATTTTTTATGGAGAAATTAAATGAAATTAAAAGGAAAAGGCAGCACTAATTTTTTTCTGCCTGTTACAGGATTAATGCTCGCTTTGACTGGAGCAAGTCATGCTGGAACGATGGGCCCTGTGGTTACTGCCATTCCTAACACGATTTATCTTGGCGTTTTTGGCGGCGGCGGTGCTTCAACCAAGACGGATATTTATCAATATGGAACCGCCTTTTTTGAAGAAGCAGCGGGCGGGCCTTTGGCAGTCGATGCTTTCGGCAGATCGAATAGCCGCTCGGTTGGTATTGTGGGTGGTCAGGTCGGATATCAGTGGGCTGAAATTGTATCAAATCCTTTTAATTCCAATTGGGGCCTGGTGCCTGCTTTTGAACTCGAAGGCTATTATCTTGGCAAGAGCAAGTTTACCGGTCACGAAATAAACAATAATACCACGCGACTTCCGGAGCATGATTTTCTGGTAACTTATCCGATGAAGGCGGGTGTATTCCTTGCGAATGCCGTATTAAATTTCAATTCAGCTGAGTGTAAATTCCGCCCTTATGTCGGAGCAGGGATCGGCGGTGCAGTAATATCTGTCGACCACGCAAGCGCCATTCAGGTAGCGCCTCCAGAGCCCGGCGTTAATCACTACAGTGCCAATACCAGCGACGAAGAATCCGTTTTTGCCGGTCAGGTTAAAGTGGGAACCAGTTACGTATTTAGTGAACACGCAAGTCTCTTCGCTGAATATCGATGGCTCCACCTGGCAGCAAGCAATTATACTTTTGGATCAACAGTGTTTCCCGGACATGCGGCTACCAGTCCCTGGCTAGTGGAGTTCGATTCACAAAATTATAATCTGGGTGCTATCGGTATTCGTTATACGGTTTAGCCTCCCCGGTCGCTCCGAAGGCTCACTTGGTACCGAGCCTTCGGGGTGTAGCTTCGCTTTGAGGACGAACGGGATAAGCCCAGACACCCCGAATCGTTCGCGGTATTCATAGTCTCAATCAAAAGCTAATATCCTGGTAATTTTACAGACTCCTCTATTATGAATTTTAATAAAAGTCGTTTTAAATGATTTTAATCTTACTTTATTTGTACCCAATAGCCTTTCAAATTTAAGCTATTAAATCAGTCGCTCTTTCAAAAACGGATCAGGTAGTTCTACTTCTTCTGATCACCTGGCTAAGCATTTATTGATCTTTCTGTTTTCATGTTTGTCATGCTAATCTATAATGACGCTTTTTTGTTGATTATTTTGCTCTTATGAAAAAACCATTATCGGAATTACAACCTTCTATTTTTCCACCTCTTTTAACACGGTTTTCTACTCCACAACTTTTTAATTTTCGAATGTTTAGCTCAAATAATTGGCTTCACTCTGTATTAACTTTATTTTCAAGAAACGATTTTCAATCTACCAGAATTCAAACCAATCTATTAAAACAATGGGCTGCTCAACCTGCTCAGGTTACCAACCGAATATCTGCTCGCTATAAAAACACATTTGCTTATAAATTGTTAACTTTGATGAGGAAGAGCAATGCGTCAAGCTTATATCGGTTATTAGCTATGATTGTGCTTGCGGCTCTTTATGGTGTTAAATTTGAAATTGATGCGCTTTTTTTTGCAGAATTAAAGAATAAAATCAGCGAAGGTTCAAACGATGAATATCTTCCTGCCTTTCTTTTCTGCCTTAATCCTGAACAACTCGCCGAAATTATACTTATCATTTCTAACAAGCTAAATGAAACAAATTCAACTATACGCACAATAGACTTACGTTATTTGAATTTTCTGGCATTAAAGCTGGATGAGGCTACATTAATTTCATTTAAATCAACACTGATCAAAGTGTTATCTTCAGGCTCCTCTGTTGAAGATGAAGCTATCAAGTGTTTTAAAACTTTTATCCTGAGACTCAGTGCAACAGAACAATTAAAATTTTGTCTGGAAATATTAGAGCAGTTAGAGAGTTCCAGCGTTGCCGTTAAATGTTTGCAAGCTTGCAAATCATTATTAAATTCCTCCAATGTTAAAAGCATCATTTCCAAACTTTTTTTAAAAATAAAAGAGCCTCTAACAGGCACTGAACTTACCATTGTAACTCGCTGCATATCCTCTTTTTCAGGCAGAATGTCCCGGTTACAGCAAGAAGAACTAATCTCAATTATAACTGCCAAGTTAACGGATTCGAGCGATCCTGCTAAATGGGTCATTAGGGATACACTGCTGGCAGTGGATGTATTGGCTAGTTATTTGCCCAGTGATTTATTATTCGAATTGATGCAAGTAATAGCTAAGTGTTTAGTCACGCAGACACATGAAGAACTGGCTGCCAACCGAATCATTCAAATGGCCGAGCATCTTGGCCAGCCGGATCGAATAAGATTATTTGCAAGCATAGAACAGCATCTAAATAATCTGCCTGATGTGAAATTTGCCAAGAACTTACGCCGTCTTTCTTCAGTGTTAAGCGCTGAAAACATAGAGCAGTTGGTTCCCAAGCTAATTAAAACAATTGATATGCCAACGTTGTACTATGATTCATTATTAACGTTAGCTGATTGCCTGCCCCAAATGAACTCAACAACATGGCAAGTATTTGTACCTAAATTGAGCCTTTTATTAACGGATTCAAAGGTTTTATTCCCCGCCTTGCTCTGTTTAAAAGCTATGCCTGCAGAACTAATACACGATCCTCTATGGCCCGGCATAAGTCAATTTTTAATTGACAATATAAAGCACTCAGATAAGTTAATCCTCGAACAAATATTAAAATGCATCCTTCGATTTTCAGCGGGCTTTAAAGAACAAAATGCATTTTTGGTACAGGAACTGGAAAGCATGCTCAATCAGGCTCCCACGGCTGAAGTCATCTCATGTCTGGATTCTTTCAGCGCAAGTTTAAGCCCTGATCGGTGCATGGACTTGGTCAGTACACTTATTAGTAAATTGAAAGGGGAATGGACATATCCTGAATATGATTTCTCTATGCTAAGCAAACTTCGTTTGAGTGCCTGGAATTGCATTATAAATAGGGCTCCTCGTTTGGATAGGCACAATTCTTTTCAGCTATGCATTCAATTAATGGATATGTTGAATCATGATTACAATAATAAATTAACTACATGCCTGTTAATTATGGTACGAAAGTTAAATAGTCATCAAATAGCAGAATTGATTTTAATAGCTATCAGCAATGAAAAAGAGCCTACAAATTATGAACACCGTCTGGTATCACCCCTAATCCTGGGTTTATTGGCACCCTTATTAAGAGAGCCAGATTTAGAAAAAATTATAACAAAAATTGAGAATTCAAAAGAAACCAATATACGCTCTTCTATCATTTTTGCATCTTATCTTACTCGACTTTTACCAATACTGGATTCAGAACAAACAGAACAGGCCGTTAACCATCTAAGCCAAAACCTTATGGAAAATGACATTTCTCTTTATATTTCCACATTAAATGCCCTGGTTGCAATCGCTTCAAAAACTGAAGTTGACTTGGATTTAGGACCCAGTCTTTATCAAAATCTGCAAAAAGCG
This sequence comes from Legionella quinlivanii, assembly GCF_900461555.1. Lineage (NCBI taxonomy): Bacteria > Pseudomonadati > Pseudomonadota > Gammaproteobacteria > Legionellales > Legionellaceae > Legionella > Legionella quinlivanii. Next base: position 844,809 of record NZ_UGOX01000001.1, read on the forward strand.
CTTCACTCTTCAGAAAATCGCAATCGGATAGTCAATTCGGCAAGTAGTTTAATTCTTTGTAATGTTTCAGGAGAAATTACTGATAGTACTAACTTAAGCCTGGAAGGTTTCTACGTCAAATTGTTTGCAGAGGTATTTTTGAAACTCAAGCCGTATTTGCAAGAAGTCACCCATGTTGAAAAGCTTGATTCAGATGAAGAGAGAAGGTTTTCAATATCCTGAGAGCTGAGGACACATTTTTTCAGAACTTAAGCGTCCTTTTTGGACAATTCTTTTACACCTGGGATCAAGTTTTAGTTAATTATATTAATTTAACCGCTTCAAAATGGCGGGCGAAGAACTCACCTAATTGAAAATGTGTCTTGCAATTTGTTTTCTCTTTAATGTTGGCAATAGTTTTATTCACCGTAATTTCAGCAATATTATTAATGTGAGCGATTTGACTGATAGTATTGCCTGAGTGCAGTTCTTTTAGGATACTGATTTCACGTTTCGTTAAAGGTTTGGTGCATTCCGGTAAATCAAATTTCTTTAAATCAAAATCAGGTGTGATTAGTTTAAAATCTTCTTCATTAAATGAAAAACCTTGCGCGTCTTTATTTAAGGTGAATTCTATTTCATAGGCTCTATTCAAGTGTTTGTTAGACTTCATTGTATCTTTAAAATAAAGTATAAATAATTTTAAGAAATCTAATTGGCTTAAATAAACCTGATTAATTGCCGTGCCTGGCTTATTAGTAGCGAAATGAAAAAATTGATAAACATGTTCTTCTTTTTCTATTATAGAAAAAGTATGTAATACCCCAAATTGACCCGCTTCAACATGCATTTTTTCACTTAAACCATAGCGAGTAATGCCATCCCACAATACATACGGACCTAAGTATGTTGAATTCGCGGTATGTATATCAACATTGTAATAATGTTGCTGTAAATAATGTTCAATAAGCGCTGAATTATTACTGATGGCGGAAAATTTACTCCCAATAACTTTAACATGCGCAAAGTAAGTAATGCCCAACACCTCTAATGGTCTACAAATGACCTGAATATCTTCTACAAAATTCAATGTAGGGTGCAGCTGAATTTTTCTATTATGATTCATAAGCCAACAGTTTCTTGGATAATGCAAGTTTAAATTAAAATAATATGATTCATTATTATCATCACTTCATTCTACCCAGTTCAGGAGTGAGGTGCCTGTGAATTCATCTTGTTTCTTTTCTGAAGAAAGGTTTATAATCATAATCCTCCAGCGTTTTGCCTAATTCATTTGTTGGATTTGCTGCATTATAACAGATTTTAATAGGTGTCGGGGGCATGCGTTATGAAGCCATTTGTTATCCATTAAGCCACATCCGTCTGGATTAACGTCCCCGTTACATCGTATTTTTGCAAAAAATGTATTGCATTTGTCGAGGATTTATTAAACTTTTATCCCCCTAATCATCGTAATCCTCAAGCTACGAGCGCCTATGTTTTCATCTTAAAAATATATAGCTTTCTATAATAATTCAAATTTGATATTTAAATTATAATGGACAAGATCATAAAGTTTGAACACCGTATGCCAAATATCTGGTGGGTGTCTTTTCAGTTTGAGCTGCAATGCCTAAGTTGTTATAAATTGTTGAGGTTTTTTAATGAAAATTGAGATTAAAAAAGAAGATGTATCTTTTATTAATATCATCATCGATGATAAAGGCAATGGTTTATCCCATTATCGATTTGCAACATTTCATATGCGTGATGGTTCACATCATCAAGTGGAGATCAATGAGTTATTTTATAAGCATTTTTTTAATAATGAAACAAATAAAAGAGAAATTATATTACTTGACTTATTAGACTCATATGGTGAATTACTTAACGAAAAAACCTTTAAAAAGATTAAGAGTATAGCTCCTCTTTTAATCTCTACAGATCTTGAAGCTAATTGGCTCCAACATTTCAACAAGAAAGAAGCTTTTTTCAAATCCATTATTACTGAAAAAAGAATAAAAGAAGTTAAAATTGGATCTCCATTTTCATCTAGCCCCTCAATATATAATGTTACCCTTGTTCTTGATGATAACACTGAAATATGGGTTGAAAAGAGTAAAACAGCAAAAGAAATTACTCAAGAATACACAGAATTTTTGAATTGCAAACAGCTATTGCAGAGTTGGAAGTATTTATCCCCTTTAGATGAAGAAAGATTTTTATTTCCTAAGTTTAACGAGCTATCTAAGAAAATAGACTTTATTCACTTTAATAGAGGAAGTAGTAAATCTAATAGTCGATTTATTTTTCATCTAGAAAATAAAACCTGTTTTTTACCTGTACAAAATGAAATAAAAAACGTAATAGTTCATTTAAAAAATAACGAAGAATTCGCTTTTTCATTTTTTAACGCGCAGAAAATAGCAAGATTAGGTTTGTATTTTGATAAGGAATCTCTAAATGATCCTGAGGTAGTCAATTATTTGTCAGTTGAAATTAAAGAAAAGCGGCAAGCCGATCTCGTTCTTGCTAATCAGAGAAAACTTTTCTGGAATGAAAAAAAGTTAGAATTTTTGTGCAAATTTCTTGATTTGTTTCCGATCACTAAATTAGCAGACCATAGTATAACTGATCCTAACGCTGTCAATATAGTCGATGAAAAAAACCAGGTTTGGCAGGTCAATCCAGTTAACGATACGGGTCTAGTACAATTAGTTTATGATACTATTATGAAAAAAATAGAAGGATATGGTGATAGTCAGCGTGACACGCTAACTTTAATAGAAGATATAAATCAACGTTTGCCCAAGACTCGTCAACGGAATGATTTGGAAAATGATTTGTTACGTTTACTTCAAAAGGGATTAGCTTCAAGCATCGAAAGCACCCCAACTTTCAAACAGCTTTCTTTAAAAAGAGGAATTACTCTTTTTACACAGCATGACGGTGCAGTTACACCATCGACTGGTATCGAGCAAAGTTATGGTTGTAACTAAATGCAGAGTTATGCTCGTCTCTGTTGTATGGAGTTAGTAGGCGTATTCTGTTGAAAGTTCCGGAAGAACAAAATAACAAATTACCTCAAAAGTAGCCGTTTGTTTTTTTTAAGGACCTCTTGATGCACTAGCTTTAAACATATTCATGCAATCGCTCTCTATAGAATGGGTTTCTGGCTTTGTTGGTACGATGGAGGGATGTCCTATGGCTCAATGAGAGCACGTGCCCGTTGCTGACGTATGGCGAAAGCAACGAGCTCAATATAAAGAGTAACCTGAATGACTTCATGCAGAAATTTGAAAAATTTAGGAAATATTACCCGGCCCTGCTGTTAAACGCTTAGCTTGCGCTGATAAAGCCTGAATAAATTCTGTTACGGTATGTACAGGATAGCCAATAATGTCATTGGCTTTACCGGCTTTTACAAAAGCGCGGATACCCTTCCCTAATTCACCCTGGCGCAGAACGTTTAAATGTTCCATCAGGTCTTTAGTTTCTTCAGGATCGACAAGTGCCAGCTTCATTGCCTGTACCGCTTTTTCTTTTTGTAATAAACTTTTCTGAAACAGTCCAGCAAACCCGGACTGGTACTGGCGTGTATCTTTTGTTCTTTCTTCCAGATACCCGGCAAGGAGCTGATTCAACTCCTTGATTGAAGAAGATGCTTTGAACTCTGTGAGGCTCTCATACCCAAGATGTGTTGTCAGATGATTTAAATAGGTATTACGGACAGGGGGTTCTTCTTCACTTTCCGGTAAAAAATTAGCTTCCGGCGTATCGGCACGAATTGCCTGAAATCCCGCCGCCGCCATTAGATCGTATACCCCTTTTTTATCATCTAGCATAAGCACTTCATTAGGGGCCAACTCACGAAAATCGGGAGGGGTTTCTAATGCTTCAATGCCTAAACGTTTTAATTCATCCGTTAATTTAAGCTTCAACCCCAATTGGCCCATGGCTTCAATGGCCATGAGCAGCTTATTGTCCCCGCCGCCGTGTAGATTTCTTGCGTTCAGCCAGTTTAATGTATTCATTCTCAGCCTGGTGTTGCCAAGCTTGAGCTCAAAAGTAGAGTTAGCGGGGACTTTTACCTGAATCTTATATTCATTATCTGTTCTTGGTACAGGTATCGACAAATTAATTGTGCCCTTTGAATCGATTTCACCCTGGATAAGAGCCTGAAATAATAAATCATTTGCCAGTTTCTTTTTCTGATCCTCGGAAATAAGCAGGTCAGCTGGATAATCAATTTGGATTTCGATTTGGGTAATGGCTGGAGAATCTCCTTGCAGCATTGCGCGCAGGGTGCTGGAATTACCGCTCCCCAGTGATGGATAGGCACATGTGTTGATAGCGCCGACAGCTGCCTTAATTGCTGCAACTCCGGGGCAAAAATTAACCTCAGATCCGCCTGTAGAAACAATACCCCAAGGATAATAGCGTGTGACTTCTTTCAGAAAGGGAATCATGATATCCGGATTAAATAACTGGTTATTTCTATCGATGAGGCTGGAATCTCGATCAAATAAAAATAATTTTATTTTGCTTTTTGGCATGGGTCTGAACTCAATAATTGTTTACACTATTATACAATACCCTGCAATGATTGCTCAACATTTGGCCAAATAATAATACTGAAATTATTATCCGGAACCACATCAACTGTCCAGATATCCCTAAAATGAGGCGATTTATCTTGAGTAGCTTGAACGATTAGACCGGATCGATTTCAGGAAATGAGTTTTTGCTTGAAATGCTCAATAATTTCTCAGAAAATGGAAATCCGAAGATTCTTGTAAAATCTTTATTTAGTTTGACGAGTAATATCGCCGGCACTTTTTCTAACTATAAAACCTCAACGGAATTTAATAAATTACAGAGTATTATGAAAGAAATTGAATCGTTGACCAGGAAGGCAGCACGTGTACTGGCTGAAAATCCAAAATTATTTAATGAAAATCTACTGAGTGAGACAGCCATTCTCCAAGTAAAAGATGAAATTGAAAGGTTAGAATGTCTAAAAAAATTATGCAAACTTCAGGATGAACAGATAGTAGAGTTGCTCTTGGAACAGCATTTACGCAATGTACCAATCGGGAATCCTTATCCTCCACATCTAAGTTTACAGAATGCTCTAAAATGTCCTAAAAAGTTATCTGAAGTCCTTAAATGGCAAACACAGTTTCTTTGGGCTAACCATAAAAAAACTGCAAGAAGGGAAGATGATCGTCATCCCGAAAACTTCAGTTTGAAAGGTGGCCTTGATAGTGACATGCTCACTTACAGTCCCTCTTTTTTTTCCAATAGAATTACTTTTTTGCCAGCATCCCTGAGAGAGAATAGGGAACAGTCAGGTACATTAAACCTTGGCTGCGGATAACGCTAACTTACACGTTATGCCAGAATAATATCAGAAATAAGAAAAGGCGCGAAAGCTAATACTAATGTAATATCCTGGGCAAAAGCCGAGTCTACTGCATCTTTGTTTTTATCTGTAATTAGCATACTTGAGATAGAGATGGGGGTCTTGCTGAAAAAAAGGAACGTGTAGATCCCCCCTCAAGGTGCCATTTATGCACCTGGTTTAACACCCATTTGCTTCCTGCCTTTTCAGAACGAATTTTAAACATAGATGTAGCAGTAGCCCAACGATGCGCTATGCTCCATATACTTGATCATCGGTCAGAAAGAGATGCATTAATTGCTGCTACAGCTTTAGTACATGGGTTTGTGGTTGTGGCAAGAAATGTTAAAGATTTTAAAGATTTTGGAGTGGAGCTGCTCAACCCTTGGGAGTACACAAATTCCGAAGATACGAAAAAGGGTGGCGATACATAAAAGAGCGCATAATGGTTTTGGAGACGGGCTGCGGGTGACCTGCGTTGGGCAGTTCGTGAATACGCACATCCGGGCGATGATTAACTTCTATAATGACTCCACCGGTTTTCACTATCGGTTGGTTGATATCCTCACATTCCACATCGATTCCTGTCAGCTGCAAATTAAGCTGCTCGGCAACCTGAATCATCAGTTGGCGATTTTCCCGGCCTATGTCTTTGCCCAGGGATTCATAGCTTCCGCCTCGGGTGCCGTTGGACGTGTAAGCTAAAACGACCCGCTCATGCTTTGAAGGAATATAATCCAGACTGATACCCAGCTCCTTAAGTCGAATCATGCATTCCTCGTCCGCAGTGATTGGACCCAGATCAGGATTTTCCAGGGCCTGCCGTTCGATGTTTGCAGCATCAATTAACTCCTTGAGAGTATGATTGCCATTGCCAATAACATGGGCCGGATGGCATAAAACGACACCGATGACTTCTTTATTGAAAACCAGCACTCGATAGGATTTCAAATTCCGGTGAAATTCTTCAATCAAGAGATGATGGTGGAGAGAAAATATGCGAGTGAGATGACGATTTAATTCCTCAGGCGATTGGATATTACAAAGAACATCCATGCCCAGCGAGCCAGTAAGCGGTTTGACGACCAGTGGAAAATTTAAATCGGCGATTCGCTCACTGAGCAGATTATTTTCAAAATCCTCAAGATTTAGATAAGCGGCTTTAGGAACTGGAAAGCCGGCACTTTCCAGTAAAGTGTTGGTATAAAATTTATTGATGGCGATTCTTGCGCTGCAGCTATTGTTGAAAGGGGATTCATTGTAGGAAAAATGATAGTGCCGCGTACCCAACACGATCTCGAAACCATCAATTTCCTCTCTCAATATTACAGGCAACCTTAATGCCTTTGCGCTTAAATAGAAACGCTCCGTATTCGGATGAATGATACTTACCTTTAAAGAAATATATATAAATCATCATAATTAGAAGACTTGTCTATTTCAAGCGCCAATTAGAGGGAGGATTACCCCTCCATAAATAACCGATCATCTTCACCATGTCGGCCTTTAGGCTTTGGGAGTAATTTTTCTAAACGAGACCACATTTCGTCATCAATGACCATTCGTGGCATTCCCTCTCCCCAACCCTCTCCCGCGAATCGCATCATCATACTGTCAAAGTTTCTATCGCGGGAGAGGGGGGCAGTTCAAAGCGAAATTGAAAATCTGTGCTCAATTCAAGATCAAATCTTGTTTAAAAAAACTTCAGGGACGTTGCCTGGTTATAGGGTGTGTTTTTTCTGCACCTCTAATTGCTTTTGAGAACCTGCTATCTGTTTAACCAGCTCATCAATCACCTCATTAAAACGGCAGGCGATCTGTGCCATGCATTCGGGGGTTAAAGGGCCGTTGATTGACAATTGATAGTCTCCCTCGGCATTTCTCGAAAAGTAAATCCATAAATTCTGATTGCCGATGGGGCGGTTGAGCCCTCCAAAATAACTGGGATAGCTGTAATGCAAATCGGCAAATTGGGTGTCTGCCACTTCCTTGCCAAAGACACTGGCCGTCATATTGATAAGCACTTTCAGACCATCCGGTTTTTGCAAAGGCAGCTGCCATTTAAATAATTTTTTAAGTTTTAATTTAAGCCGGCTGCTTTTCTTTAATAAAATGCTCTGGCTTAAATAATCCAGATAGTAGGGTACAATTTTTTCATTGATTACCTCTTTAAATGACTTGCCAAGACGCCATTTATTCCACCAAAAAATAAGCTGCTTGCTTATTGAGAAGTTAGAGCCATTAATCCCTGTATTTTTAATAAAATACGAACACCTCTGGAAAGGGGCAGTTTTTAAAAGCTCATTTTCAACCGACTTGATGCGATCAATAAATGAAATATTATCCTCATGACTTAAGTTAATTCGTTTATATTCTGAAAATAAACCCACAGTGGATTTGTATTGACTGCCTTCACGACCAGTATGAATGAGGATAATGGGAATTTTTTGCTGCTGGCTCATTTGATGAAATACCATCTGACAAATTGCAATAAGCCCCGAACTGATATTCAGATTATTCGCTGCATGCCATTCAATGATTGAACTTATCCCTGGATTGATTGTGTAGTGATGCATGTGCCGAGGCCGATAGACTGCGGCGTCTGGCAAGTGATGATGAGCGCCGAAATACAGGTAATGGCAATCCTGATTGTATTCCTGCCAAAACGAAATTTTATTATCTAAATCCTTCTGATATTGAGAATTATTATTTTTAACATAATCTAAAAAGGATTTTTTCTCAGGTTTTGGAACCAGCGATTTTCCCTGGAAAAGCGCCTCATAACAAGCTCTGAATTCAGCAAATACAATATCGCAGGATGCATCATCAACGATGATATGCGGTAGTACCAGATGAAGCTCATGTAAGTCATTATTCAGTTTATAAAGATAGGCTCGAATCAATGGGGGATGATCAAGCTCAATAAGGCGCATGGTGTTGTTGTAAAATTCCTGGCTGAGCAGATTGGACTCATTGTTTAAAGATATATCTTTATAAATCAATCTGAACTCGCCTCGTTTTTTCAGAGTCTGAGTGGGAATTGATTGATTGAACTGAAGCCAGAATGCCGCATGCTGATTAATAACAAAATCCAGAGCACGGTTGACATAATCTTTATTCAACCTGCCGTGAAGCTGCAACTGCATTGAGGTGTTATAGCCATAATTCAGTGTATTCATTGACCAGAAACTAAACTGGAAATCGCATAAAGGGACTTCCTCTCTGAGCCATTGCCTATTCTCAGCAGGCGAATCACTCTGTTCATAAATAAGCTGCAATTCCTGAGAGATATTTTCGGCAATTTTTTCAATACTGGGATCATTGATGAAATATTCAATCGGGATACTCAGGTTTGGGCATTGCAATTTATCATGAATACGATTGCGAATTTCAATGGACATCAGCGAGTCAACCCCAAGTGAGAACAGGGCGCTCTGAGCCCGAATTTGTCCGGCGTTATCCAGCGCTAACACATCGGCCGTGATTTCACATAATACACGACTCAGAAGACCAGTGCGCTCGGCATGGCTTCTCTGACGCAAGGCATTAAAAAAGTATTGAACGGGCGCTTTGTTTTTAGCAAAATCCGATAGCTCGACTTGCCTTGCCGAATGTTTTAAATAAATGTCCCAATGCACACGGCAAACGGCTATTTGGGCTAAATCGGCATTTAGCAAGCAATCCAGAACATTCAGATTTTCTTTTTCCAGCGGGATAAAGCCAAATTGCTGCAGGCCGGGAGTAAGCTTCGCTGTCATACCCTTTGCATTAAAGGGACCCCAGTTGATGGACAGTGCCGGCAATCCCTGCTGTTTGCGAAAATGAGCCAGGCCATCTAAGAAACCATTGGCAGCGACATAGTTTGCCTGCCCGCGGGCGCCTAGTAAGGAAGCAGTGGAAGAAAACAATATAAACCATTTCAAGGGCAGCGATTGGCTGAGCTGATGCAGGATCAAAGCACTGTCCATTTTAGAACTCAATACCGTTTGTAGATCCTCATCGCTCAAATTGATAATTAAACCATCTCGTACTATCCCCGCAAGATGAAATACCGCAGTCAATGGCGGGTATTTTTGCTGAATTTTATGAAATAATGCTTCCATTTGCTGGTAATTGCTGGCATCTGCCTGATAGTGCCTGATAGTAACCTGTTTGAGGCGGGCCGTTTCAATTAAATTCTCTGTCGCGGGCGGGCAGGGGCTTCTGCTGGTTATAATAATATGTTTGGCGCCTCTTTCGATGAGATAGTCTATCAGATCGGCTGCCAGTGCCCCGGTGCCGCCAGTAATCAGGCAACTGCTTTGATTGTCGAATAGCTGTTCTTTCTGTTCAATGTGACTGCCTAATTCTTTTCTTTTAATTCGGGGCACATACACGCCTTCTCGCAGCGTAAACTGATTTTCCTCGCCAGGATTCAGCAGATAAGGTAAAACCGACAATAGATCGCTCTTGTCATCCAAATCCACTGTAAAATTGCGGCTGAAATCCCATTCATTTCTAAAGCTTCGCCAGAAGGCGTTCGCCATACTGTGATAGGGATTTACTTGTTCGCCATCGTGAATAGCATGTGCGTTTTCAGTCAGCAGGACGAAGCTTTGCGGGCGGGATTTAAAGAGCTGCTGGCAGCAATGGACAAGCTCATAAAACTGACCTTGCTCATATAAGAAAATGATATTCTTATCTGCAGGATTCATAAGCTGACTGATGTTGGAAAACAATCGGTATTTAATATCGCCCAGAAGTTGTACTGCTTTTTGTGGATCACTGGCAATCACTAAATACTCTGGCAATTCTTGAGCAGGGCGTATCGGAGGCAATTGCTGCCACTGAGTTTCATAAAGATTTTGCAGCGTTACTTCGTATAAATTCAAATCATTTCGTGAAACAGGCTTTAATACAAGTTCTTCTATGCGGGCAATCAGCAAACCGGAATGATCATACAATTTGATATTAACAATGGGGTCTTTTCCTGCAGTGTCGCTTTGTCTGACAAAATGCGCCCAAATATGTTTCGGCGCTTCCTGAAAACTGGTCATCCGTGCAAATGAGCAGGGAAGATAATTTCCTTCGCTAATTAAGAAAAATTTCGCCGATTGCATGATGCCATCCAGCAATGCAGGATGATAATAATAGCCAGAATTGCTCCTGTCAAAGCGGATCTCTGCAAGCAGGCCGTCTGAGTTAATGTACACTGCCTGCAATACCTGAAAGAGCTTGCCGCAATTTAGCGATTGCTGTTTAAATTTTTCATAAATCTGTTCGGGCTGGTAAGATTGAGTGTATTGGGATTTCAGATGCTCAATATCAATTTGCTCAGGAGTTTCCGACTCACTGGAATGCAGGCTCATTGTGGAAAATAACTGCCACTCCTCATTTTGCTTTGAGAAGTGTCTGATTTCAAAGGAATTGTCGTCAGTTGGTTTCACCTGCAATTGCAAATCAAGAGCCTCGCCAATAGCCAGATAAGAGGCCATATTAAACTGCTCGATACACAGAGCGGACTCTTTGAAGATTAATTTAGCCGCTGACAAGCCGCATTCGATACTGGCCGCAGCGGGAAAAATGGCTTTGCCAAATAATTGATATTGCTCGAGAAAATCAGAAAATTCTGCGTTGGTTTTCTGATTAAAGAGAAATTCATTATCAGGAAGTGTCAGCATTTGCCCTAGAAGCGGGTGAATTTGGTCCACATTCAATGCGCGGTCATTTTTTTTGTCCGCCCAGTATTCAGCGCGTTCAAAATAATAGTGAGGCAATTTAACCTTAATGAAATCACCGCCTTGCTCATGATAAAAAGAAGCCCAATCGATGGTTTTACCTTGAAGATAATTGAGTAACAGGCTTTTCAACAAGGCCGTTGTATCTTCCAAATGCTCGGTCTGATTTTTCCAGGAGTATAGCAGTTGTCCATCACTAATCTTTTGAGCGGCCTCAACAGGATCTTTGGCAAGCAAAACCAGCCGATAGGCATAATGATCACGGCAAGTTGCCGCTGTGAAGCAGATATCTCCGAATTGAGCTGAGGTGGTTTTCAGAAACCGCTGATAGCGCTCAGCCAACTTCTCAAGCGCAGTGGGAGATTTTGCCGACAAAATCAAAGCGTATGACTGAGAACTTTTTGGAGCGCGTACAAGAGCTTTGTCCGGGAATTCCTGAAGAATTACATGGGCATTGGTGCCGCTAAAGCCAAATGAATTAACACCTGCATACCTTAAATGATCGGGGCTTATCCACTCCAGTGTCTGCAAAGCAATATCAGGATTTCTACCTTTGATGTTCGGGTTTAAATGCTTAAAATTCAGATGCTTATAAATTTTTTTGTTTTGCAGGCCAATGACGGTTTTAATCATGCCGGCAACGCCTGATGCCGCTTCGAGATGGCCGATGTTTGTCTTGACACTGCCAAGATACAGGGAAGAACCCCTGCGTTCCTGGCCATACACGTTATGAATGGCATGCACTTCAATGGGATCACCCAGAGGAGTTCCTGTACCATGCGCCTCAATATAACTAATGTCCTCGCTGCTCAGACCTGTTTGTTTCAGGGCTTTTAACATCACGGCTTCCTGGCTTTTGCCATTAGGCACAGTTAAACCAGCTGCCTTCCCATCGTTATTGACTGCCGACGCTTTAATCACCGCCAAGATAGCGTCTTTATCGCGGATCGCATCTGCCAAGCGTTTGAGAAAGAGGACGCCGCAACCCTCGCCGCGGGCATAGCCATCGGCCTCGGCATCAAAAGTCTTGCATTGGCCATCTGGCGATAATGCATTGGCCCTGCATAAGGTGACATTGGATTCGGGCATTAATAATACATTGACGCCGCCTGCCAGGGCATAGTCGATTTCACCGTTTTTCAGGCTGGTACAGGCATAATGAATAGCCACCAGCGCAGAGGAACAGGAGGTATCGATACTTAAGGATGGGCCTTTGAAGTCAAAAATATAGGCAACCCGTCCTGGAATCAGGTTTAATACATTTCCTGTAATCGAAAACGTGCTGAGCTCTTCATTTGAAAAACCGGATTTTTCAAGACTTGCGTAGTATTCATTAGGTCCTACTCCCGCAAAGACTCCGGTTAAACTGCCGCGTAAGGATTCTGGGGGATAATTGGCATGTTCCAGTGCTTTATAACTGCATTCCAGAAAAAGACGCTGCTGGGGATCCATTAATTTGGCTTCACGCGGGCTAATTCCAAAAAAACTGGCATCAAAGCCTTTAATATTATCGATTAATCCCATTTTACTGACATAGGATTTACCGGGTGCATTCCGATTCGGATCATAGTATTTTCGATTATCCCAGCGCTCAACAGGAATATCCTGGATGCCGCTTAAGCCTTGCTCGAGCAGGGCTTCGAAGGCATCAAGGTCCGCGGCTTTGGGAAAAGAGCAGCTCATGCCAATAATAGCGATATCATCCTCTTGCGGTTTCACCTCAGGTTGAGTCAAATGATCAATCGTTTGAGCGCCCAGCTCGCTATGGATGTACTGAGCCAGTTTGCTGATTGATGGATAATCAAAACCGATGGTCGCCGCAAGTTTCAGCGAAGGCTCCAGCTTTTTCCTTAACAAGCTTGCCAGTTCGGTCATCATCAAGGAGTCAAAGCCGATTTCAAAAAAACCTTCGTCCTCATCAAGAGGTTCCTGTGCCGAAATTTCCAAAATTTCTCGGCAGACTTCTGTGACCAGGGCTTTACAGCTTTGCAGGCGTTTATCCTCACTGCATTGAACATAGTGTTGCAGCCAGGACGAGTAGATGGGTTCGCCTGCTGATGAGGGTTCTTTTTCATCCGCTGCCTGTTCAAGTGATTCCGCTAAAGCCTGATAGAATAATGGGCGGGGTTTATGCACAAAATCGAGCATGAATTGCAGGTATTTGGGCGAGATCACTGTAAGCTGTTTTACTCCGCTATGGAGCAGAGTTCTGATAAATTCCTGTCCTTGGGCATTGCTGATTAAAGACTCTTTTAATCCCTGATCTCGAGCCCGTTTGATTGACATCCCGGCCTCCCCCCAGGGGCCCCATTGAATGGCGGTACCGGGCAATCCCAACTGCCGCCGATAGCTCATTAAGGCATCCAGAAAACTGTTGGTAGCGCTGTAAACCGATTCTTTATTGCTGCCGAAAACGGAGGAGATAGAGGAGTATCCGATAAAAAAATCCAGCTGGATGTTCTGACTTAGCTCATGCAGATTCCAGCTGCCTTCTACTTTAGCGGAAAATAAATAATCGACATCGGCATGCTGGTGTTCAAGTACTGAGGCTTTTACCGCGGCCCCGGCGGCATGAATAATTCCTTTTAACAGGCCATCTTTATTGAGCTCAATAAGCAATTGCTTGAGTTTTTCGCTGTCGGTGATGTCCAGACTGATTGTTTTAATACGGGCGTCGGGATAATTCAACTGAATTGTCTTAAGTCTTTCTTCAATCCCTGGTTTTTCAGGATTTCTACCCAGCAAGATTAATTCCCTGGCGCCGCTTGCCAACAGCGCCTGAGCGCTTATGAGACCCAAGCCTCCCAGCCCGCCGCTAATCAGATAGCGAGCCTTTGGATTCAGAGGGGTTTTTTCATCAGTTAAGGGTATTTTCTTTAGCCGGCTTATCAGACGCTTTCCCTGACGATAGGCAACGATATGTTCATAGGAGCCGCCGTGATTATAATGAATTTCATCTACTATCCGGGGGATATTCAGTTCATCGAAATCGATAAGAATGCTCTCAAATTGCGGTAATTCCAGGGTGAGGGTTTTGCAAAAGCCAGCAAGAGAGCTGTTACCCAAATTGGGAGTGCCTGCAAATTCTGCAATGCCATTATGACTGAGCACAATTAATTTTAAGTCAACATGCTTTGCGTCAAGTTCTTTGACTAAATTCAGGAGCTGTTTAAGGTTGTTTTTCTGGAATTCTAATAGCGTATCTATGTCATCCATTGGGACCGACCGCAGGCTTGCAGCGAAAATAACCCCATCCAGGTTTTTCAGAGAGTAATTTTCTTCAGGTTTAATGATACTTAAGTCCTGGTTTTTAAAACCGGCGGCTAATTCAGAGGCTCCTATCAAAAGCCAGCGTTTGCGGTCCCGACCGGTATTCTGTGTATTAAGGGCCTGGGTCTGCCATTGCAGTTGAAAACACCAGTCATCAGGAATTGCTGTGTCTGTTGACGTGCTCTTATTCTCAAACCAGTATTCCTGCCGATCAAACTCATAAAGCGGTAAATTGACCTTTTCAAATCGAAGGTTCAGTGATTGGTAATACGCTTGCCAGTCGAAGGTTGAGCCTTCCTGCCAAGCCGTTTGCAGTTCATCCAGGCTGAGCGGTTGAGAGTAAATTCTTTCCTCTTTTTTAAGCGGATAAATCAGGTAAAGACCTTTTCTGATAAGGCTTGCCGCTTGTGCAGCTGTACTTGCGCGAAGAATTGTTCTGAATAGATAGTGACCGCGGCAAGTGGCTGCCGTGTAACAAATATCCGCAAACTCATCTCCAGTATCCGATAAATATTGCTCATAGCGAGCAATCAGTAATTCCAGCGACTTCTGGCTTTTAGCGGATAAAATCAAGAGAAATTCCTGGGAAAACGCTCTTTTTTCAACAGCGCGTTCCGGCGCTTGCTCAATCACTGCGTGTGCATTCGCGCCGCTAAACCCAAAAGAGCTGACACCTGCCCGTTTTAAATCCGACGTGTCAGGCCAATGGATAGTTTCTAATGGAATAACGGTATTCTTAAGTTCAATTTCAGGGTTAAGCTTCTTAAAGTTTAAATGCTTAAACAGACGTTCATTTTGTAAACTCAAGACGGTTTTAATGACTCCAGCCACACCGGATGCACTTTCGCTATGACCTATATTGGTTTTAACCGAACTCACATACAGCGGATGCGCCTGACTGTGTGAAGAGGAAAAGACTCTTGTCAGGGTATTCATTTCAATGGGATCAGCCAGGGGGGTGCCGGTTCCATGGGCTTCAATGTAATCAATCGCTTCTGGATTAAGTTTTGCCTTGGCCAGCGCACGACGAATAACCTCTTCCTGAGCAATGCCATTGGGAACCGTAAATCCGCTACTTTTACCGCTGCTGTTAATGGCAGTGCCCTTAATCACCGCCAGAATAGTATCCTTGTCCTTCAGCGCTGCTTGTAAGGGTTTTAAAATTATCACCCCACAGCCTTCACTTCGCGCATAGCCATCGGCATCCTCGCTAAAGGTTTTACAGCGGCTATCAGGAGACAGCATTTTAGCTTTGGACAAGGTAATATTAGAGTTAGGGGTTAATATGACGTTAACACCTCCTGCAATCGCCATGCTGCAGTCGCCCGCCTGTAAGCTAAGACAGGCATTATGGATAGCAGTCATTGAAGAAGAGCAGGCGGTATCAACCACTTGAACCGGACCATGTAAATCAAAGGCATAAGCGACTCGGCCAGCCAGTGCATTCAAGACATTGCCTGTTGCGAAATAGATGTTTAAATCTTCGAGCTCAAGGCCAGAATTTTCCATAATTCGCGGGTATTCATTGGTGCCAATCCCTACGAATACTCCAGTTTTGCTGTTTTTGATTAGGTCAGGAGAGAGATTGGCATGTTCCAGTGCATGGTAGCTGCATTCCATAAAAATACGCAATTGCGGCGACATGAACTTGGCTTCGCGAGGGCTGATATTAAAAAAATTGGCATCAAACTGTTTAATATTATCGAGTAAGCCAAGCTGCTTAACGTAGAGTTTCCCCGGGGTCTCAATATTTGGATCGTAAAATTTGTCATTATCCCAGCGATCTAATGGAATGAAATCCATCCCGCTTATACCCTGCTCGAGAAGGCTAAGAAATTCACTCAGATTGGGCGCTTTGGGGAAACGGCAACTCATGCCAATAATGGCAATCGGTTCATCTTTTGCCGATAGTTGGGGGGCAATCGCTTCAACCGCATGCGGTTCATGGTAAAAATGTTTTTTGTCGAAGCAATACAACGGAAGATTAACCTTATTATAAGCAATATCTTCTGAGGTTTTAATATTATGGCCGGCCATAAATTGCTGATAAATGGCTTTCGGCGTATCAAGAATCAGCCGGTCCTTTTTGACAGTCACTTTTTCTATCGGACAGTGGGTTGATTCAATCGCCTGGACGAGTTCCTGTTTATCCTTCGCCAAAATAGCGCAGCGAAATTTATAATGATTGCGGCAGTTTATTAAAGTCAGGCAAATATCGTGTAAATTGTCGCTGCTGTTTTTCAGATAGTCAGGGTATTGCCTGAGCATCTGTAGTAATGAATTTTCGCTGTTGGCGGAAATAACAAAGCATTCCTGTTCTTGCTCATCTGTTACCTGCTTTGGCTGTTCTGGTGCTTCTTCGATTAAAAGGCTGACATTGGTGCCGCTGAAGCCGAAATTGGTCACCTGGGCGATTCGTTTCTTATGAGTCTGCTTCTTATATGAAACGGCGGTTATTGGAAACAGCGCTGGAATGATTTCGGGATGGATTGATTTATTTGGATTTGAAAAATGCAGGTTGGGAGGAATATTTTCATGTTTTAAGGCAGAGATCACTTTAATCAGCGAAGCAAGTCCTGAACAGGAAATGGTATGGCCAAGATTGCTTTTTAGTGCGCCTATAATTAATGGCTTAGTCTCTGAATGATGACCTTGATGGATTGTTTCGATTGCCTTGAATTCTACAGTATCTCCCGCGACGGTTCCGGTTCCATGCGTTTCAATATAATCAATGTCTTCTGGAGTTATTGCCGCATCCGCGAGAATATTCCTATGTATGGCGATTTGCGCCTCTACATTGGGAGAAACCATGCTGATGCCGCCGCCATCCTGATTCATCACCAGACTTTTTATCACGGCCTGAATGGTATCCCCGTCTTTTATCGCATCGCTTAGCCGTTTTACAATCACCACTGCAGCGCCCTCGCTGCGTACATAACCATCGGCCTGACTATCAAAACTGCTGCACTGACCGCGTGCGGAGAGCATATTGGCCCGTGAGACGCCAATAAAATTTTCCGGACAAAGATTAAGATGGACTCCTCCGACAATCGCCAGCTGACATTGTCCTGTTCGCAGAGCATTAGCCGCGAGATACAAGGCGGACAATGAAGAGGAGCAAGCGGTATCCACGGCCATCGCCTGTCCTTTCAGATTCAGATAATGGCAGAGTCTTCCCACGCTGGCACTTGCGGCCACGCCTACCGGGGTATATTCATTGAACTCGATTTGATCTTTAATGTTTAGCTGATTGTATTCATGGGTGGAGAGCCCGCAATACACCGCGGTATCAGAACCCGCGAGCGTATCAGTGCTGATGTTGGCATGATTTAAGGCGCGAATGGCCACCTCTAAAAAAAGACGGTGCTGCGGATCCATTTGTTTCGCCTCAACCGGCGATATTTTAAAAAAATCGGCATCGAAAAGATAGGGATCTTCTAAAAACCCGCCTTTACGACTGACAATTTTATTAGTTTTATCTCGGCAGGCATCATAATAAGCGTTAATATTCCAGCGATTTGGCGGAACCTCTTTTATTGGCGTTTGGGCTTTCATCAACATGGCATGGAAGGCTTCACAATCCTCAATATCCGCATTCATGCCTGGAAACAGGCAATTCATCCCGATAATTGCAAGCGGTTCGCTGAAATTAGAGTTTGATTTCACACTTTTATCCATTTTTACCACTGATTCATGCTCCGAAACGCTAAACAACCGCTATAATCGCAAAGAGATGCGATAAACAAAAGTATTCATAATAGGAAAAACTGGTGATAAATACTATTAAATCAGAGTTCTTCTTTAGGGCTTTATTAAGACTGGTTATGAAATAACACAAGTCGAAGCTGATTTTTATAGTAAGTATTTTACACTTATAGCAGATAGCGCCAGACTTAGGCGGACTCACTGTCATTAAGTTAAGGAAACTTGTCATTCCAGCCTTCGCGCAGAGGCAGTGTTAGGTGGATAAAGATAGGTGTATAAAGAACGTCTTTGCGAGCATTAGCGAAGCAAACCAGATCCTGGCTTTGTTCAGGGTTTGATCTGGATTGCTTCACTTTGTTCGCAAAGACAAGCTGTTTATTGCCTGGTTCTATTTACGCAACAATGTCTTCGCGGGGAGGACAGTTTAATAAACAATTAAGCTTGACTGAATGGCAGTGTTTGAGAGGGGTGAGGCCATGTCTGGCCGGTATTTTTTGTTACACTAAAGGTTGGCTGATGAAGTTTTCTTCACTGAGTATTAAAAATGAGCTCGCAAGAAGCATTCTGACGGTTTTTTCTGATCCAGAACAATCAGTCAGTCTGATTGATGAAGCAACAACTCTGGATAAAGCTCAATGTTTAGCGAAAATTGATGAATATCTGAAATGGATTAACTCATTCAATATTCATTCGGTTATGGTTTTGGGAGCGCCTTCGATTGATTATCTTTGCCTGTGCTATGCACTGATTATCAGCAATCGATGCTTTATTCCCTTGCATCCTTCTACTTCTGCAGAATTAATCGATAATTATCTGCAGCGCTACCCCATCGATTTACTGCTGATTCAGGCCGAGCTGGGTGGTGAGTTTTCGATAACGTTCAAGGAAAATAGAGGATTTTTATATCATCAGCCCGAGATATTCAGGAACGCCTGCCTGGTCCCCGGGGAGATCCTGTTCACATCGGGAACGACGGGATTTCCCAAGGCAGTTCATTATCAATTCAATACCATTTCAGATTATGTTAACTGGTGTGTGGGCGAATTTGAATTAAATCAGGATGATTGTTTTTTGTGTACCAGTGAATTTTCCTTTGCTGCGTCAATCCGCGCTTTGTTTGTACCATTGTACTCAGGCGCTTCGCTCTGTTTTATTGAGAGACATTCCGCAAACAAATTGCAGGCTATTATCAATGGGTTGTTGCAAAAGCGAATCACAGTTCTTAACCTGACTCCCAGCTTATTCAAACAATTAGTTAGGCATTTAAGGGAGCAGCGCTTGCTTGAGTGTTTAAAGACTGTTCGACTGGTATTATTAAGCGGGGAGCCAATTCACAGTGAAACGATAAATGACTGGTATGACGATATTAATCCGCAGACTGTTTTTTACAATTTATACGGCACGACCGAATGCTTAATTCCTTTTTATAAAAAAATAAACGCGCCTTTAACTGAACTTGAGGCCTTGCATTTGGGTAACTTAAGAGCCGGATGTGATTTTAAACTGGTTTCGGATTCGACAAAGGGCTATGAGTTATATTTAACAGGAAATATTTCAACTGCTTATCTTGACCCAGAACTCAATCAGGCCAGTTATTTGGAAATCAACGATCGCCGTTTCGTTAAAAGTAATGATTTTGTGACAATGCAAGCGGGGCAGTTGTATTTTAGCGGACGTTCGCAGCGATTGGTTAAACGGTATGGTCAGCTAATCAGCCTGAATCAAATTGAATTTATCCTTAAGAAAGCGTTTCCGGAAACTGGTTTTATTGCAGTTCAGGAAGAAAGCAAGGTATTGGTATTCATTGAGAGCATTGAGAATTATCGTTTGCTAAAGCAGGTAAGGCATCATTTGCAGGCGCATCTTCCAGAGTATATGCACCCGAATGAGTTTATTTTCTCTCAGGAATTTCCTCTGACAGCTAGTGGAAAAATCGATTACTTAAAGCTTAAACAGCAATTGGTTTCTTCAAAAATAAATCATTTAACCGATTACTTTAGGCCTTTTTTTCGGGGCCGGGAATTCAATCTTGAAACAAGGATAGGCGATTTGGGACTGGAGTCTATTGATTATCTGGAAATGGCGGAAACTATTCAGAAAATAACCGGTAAATGGCTGGATATCTCAAAAATTAAAGACACACTGCCGCTCTGTGATATTGAGTCCTGTTTAAAAAATGTAGACGAAATCTCCTCACCATCCCGGAATCGAGTCCGATTAAATCCAATCCAAAAAGCCGTTTACAGTCGCGAGCTGTATGGTTTGGATAAAGAGGGAGTTTATCAGATTGCATTCTGGTGTCTTAAGCAAGAGATCGATACCGAAAAGCTGCAAATTGCCATAGCAGAAACGCTGGCCAATCATTTTATGTTATCCAGTCAACTGAAATGGTTTGATGATGATTTCTATTTTCTTCAATCGCCCTTGCAAGCGAGTTTTCTGCTGAAAGCCCCCGTATTTTTTGGCGATACAAAACTGCTTTCACAATTGAAAACCTATGCTTTAAGAGACCAACTGGTGAGAGTTTATGTCTATAAAAAGAAGAGCCGTTATTTTCTGGTCATGGCGTATCACCATATCGCAATTGACGGTTGGTCTGCCTTATTGATGCGTGAAGAAATTTTTCACCGTTACGAAGGGAAGCTGAGTCGCAAGCAAAAAAGAAACGATGAGGTGTTACACTTAAACCAAATCAATGAAATTTCAGCGGATGCAATTGGCAATATTGAAGAGCTTAGAGCCTGTTTGGCGTCAGTCAATTTTGGAGATTATAATCATTTAGGGGCTATTTTTAAGGGAGCATCTGAAAAACGAAATACCTGTTTTATGATTGAGAAAAATACGATCGATGCATTTTCTGACAAACATACACTTCAGGACTCGCCTTATAGTGTGATTTTCGCCTTGCTCCTACAGCAGGCAATCTCAAAACTGGCAAAAACAGATAAGATTTTCTTTTATATTAGTTTTTCCAATCGCAATCTTCCCATACCACAGGTCCGGGATTTAATGACTAATCTGGCTATTGGGTTGCCTGTATTTCTGAGCAGCAGCCATTTACCACTCAAGGAACGTGCCCACGATTTAAAAAATACCCTTGCCGTTTACTTCAGAATAGCAAATTATACCAGCTATAGTCGCATACTTGAGAATGATCTCATTCCTGAATCGATAGTGGACGCTACCAAGCAGCCTTACATGCTGGTTTACACTTATATCAACAAGCTGGTTCGGGACAGCTACACTCAAAACAAATATATCGATTGGGATAACTCGATCAACTGGATGAACTGTGAAAAAATCCGCATCATTTTTATACGCATCTATGATATGGGAGATCATTTTGTATTCACTTTGGATACGCAAATGAAAACTGGCCTGCATGAGTGTTTACTGGACGAATTTAACAATCTTTTGAAATAGTAACGATATGAAACTTTTAAAGTGGTTTAAGAAAAAAACAGATGCCATTCCAGGGCGAATACTGCGGGCAGGCAGCAGAAAACGCAATAATGGATTTTATGAAAATTATTTTTCACTAACAGCAGCTGGTACCAGATTAAAACTGGTGGAAGCGATGTTTAAGCTTAACCTGTTTGCCTTATTTGAAAACCAGCATACAGTAGAGGAAAATGAAATCATCAAGCGGCTTGGATTGCATCCGGTGAGGGGAAAAAAATGGCTGCATTTACTATCCAGTGAGTATTTCCTAATAAAAAAAGTCAACAAAGAACAGGCAAGTTATCAATTGCCGGATAATTTCAGGAAACTTCAGGAAAGCGGGGAAAATGGCTGGTGGGGAATGCAGTTTTTTTTCGATATATGGACGGAATCTGCCAGTGAAAATCTAAAAGATGCCTTGCAATTCGGAAAGGTGAAAACCGATGCGCCCTGGCCGCCGAAGACAGCACAGCATGCCGCCTGGCTTGAGCAGTGGATGGCCGGTACATCGGCTATCACAATCCGTTGTATTCTGGAACAGGTTAATTTTAAAAAAGTGAAGCATTTTTTAGATGTAGGCGGTGGGGATGGCACAATGGCTTGCGCTTTTGTGTCAGCCTATCCGCATCTTAAAGCGACTGTGTATAACTTACCGGCCTCGGCGGAAATCGCAAGACAGAATATTGAATCACGAGGATTAAGCGGGCAGATAAATGTTATTGAGGGCAATTTTCTGGAGGATGATGCCTTTCCTGTGGGTTCTGACTTAATTATTTTCGCGCGTGTGTTGTTTGACTGGGATGAAACAGTAGCGCGTAAACTTTTAAGAATGGCATATCTGGCCTTACCCCGTGAAGGCCATGTCGCTATATGCGAGGTTTTCAAAGATCACAATAAAGATTTTTGTCTGGCTTGTGAATACCGTTATATTTTTCAGGATGATTTTGGCGTTAATGTGATGAAGTACACTCGGGAATACATCAGCTTGCTGGAGCGGATTAACTTTACCGTTCTGCCGCAAAAACAGGAGTCTATCAACAAATTCCCTTGTTCGGTGTTACTGGCTAAAAAATAATCGCGAAGTGGGAATCCAGGTACCTACACATCATCTCCCTATGCCCTGCGGCTTGTCCGCAGGGTCCAGTGTTTCTCTGTGAGTTTCCTGGATCCCTCGGACAAGCCGAGGGACGTAGCTATATACAAGCTGAGGGACGTAGAAGCGAGAGATAAACGAGTTTGGCCTAACCGGGGCGACGAGGAGAAGGGGAGCGCTCCTTTTCAATTTCTTCTATACAGGACAGGAACTCATTAAAAATAGCCTCCAATTCCTTTGGGTCTGCTTCCTCGAACTCAGCAATGACCTCCGGTATTTGATCTCTGATATTTTTTATATGATCTTCGATAAAGTCTTCTGCTTCATAGGCTTTTTGCAGAAAACCGAGTTCCGCCAAAAATAATTTTAATTGCTGCATATTACTGCAATCAATCCTGGATTTGACCACCATGCTATCCAGGCTGGACATACACTGTTCAAGTTCGCGCAGTTGGGACATACAATCTCCTGCCCTTATAGGCCAGTTTGCGGGTTAAATTCATTCGTTGGTTTTGAAGCCTGCTCTTGCTGCTGTAATTGTTCCATCTGCTGCCGATATTCCTGAGTCGTCACCCGGTTTTGATCCAGAGCTGGCGTTTCATAGGCCTTTCTTGGCGGCGGAACGGGCGCTTCTTCCTGATCTTCTGTAATGGGCTGAAACAGTGACGATGAAGATAAGGAGAGTCTTAGCGGCGGTTCTGGCGGCTCTTGCAATTTTAAAATCTTGTCCCAACCTTTTTCCAAATCGGCTTTAGGGTTTACATCAATCTGGTGTTCACGGTAAAAATCCTTTTCGACCAGCAAGACCTGGATCAATTGTTCCTCGGTTTCACCGTAAATAAATTCGCCCTTAGGGGTGATCATTAACCAGGCTCCCTCGATATTGCAGCCGTAGGGATTGCGCATGTCAAAGCCATGTTGATAAAGGTCATGGATATTCTGATCATGTTGCGGGTGCGGTATCTTATAGTGAGTCGCTTCATTGTTGCAAGCGATTTGCGCATGATGCCTTAAATGTGAAAAATAAATATCAATCCGCCAGGGGCTTGTTTCTGAATCTGCAGGCAGAGTTTTCTGTAATTCATTTCTTAAAAATAAATCAAATTCAGCACTGGGAGGGCGTGAACCATTTTGCCTGAAGTGTTCAAGTACGCTATTCATTGTGGTTTGTAAGACCAGCAGATTGTAGGGCTCACCCAGGATATTTTCCTGGTCGCGATATGCATAATTAATGAGTTGCTGGAATAAAAACTCATGCGGGGTAATGCAACCTGCGCGTGAAATGCTATAGGGCGTAATTAATTGATTGGCATTTACAGATAATATCAATTTGTCAAAAGGCGATAATTGCTCTGGAGTTTTATTCTCTATTTTATGCTTTAAGTCTTCCAGATATTGTTCGGTTTGCTCTCTCAATTGATTCATATTGGCAAACATCACTGAGGGGAGTGCTGCGCTGGTGTTGCAGACTTGCTGGTACTCGATTGCCATATTGAGGGGGTGGCTTAGTAACAAACCATCCCAGTCACCAGCAACAATCAAGGCAGATTGATCATAAATGGATGCGATTGCTTCTTCATCGAGAATAGCAAGAATTTTCGCAAGCGATTCCGTGGTATTCTGATTAAACGCTTTAACCCGATGGTACTCAGGATGGTTTTCACCCATTGCTGCTAAAAATTCAGCACCTGTGCGCGGAGTATTTGCAAATACCAGGGCGGGCTTAAGATCGTCCGCTGTTGTCGCTTCGCTTAAACTGTAAAATAGTGGAAAGCTGCAATGAAAGAAGCGTTCATAGACATCATCGGGTACCGCGCTTAATGCCTGGGGTTTATTGAGTATATTTTTGGTTTTATCCCAGTCAGGCTGATTGGCAGGGTTATCCCAGGGGCGTGAATAAAATAACTGCTCTTGCACACCATTTTTTAAATTAACCGCAAATTGTCCCTTAAATGCATCGGCTCCTTTGCCGGCTTTATACCCAAGCCGTAATTGGCCCGATTCATCATCGTAAGCTAATACCTCTAAATCGCCGCCGGTTCCCGTTTCCCTGATAATATCAAGCATGTTAACAGGAAGTTGGAGCAGATGCTGATAATCAATATTTTTGATAGGGCAGTTCAGGCGTTTCTTGTCTTTAGGATCAATGCCGCGCAGAACGCCATTTTCCAGACGGGTAAACAGGACATCAGCTGCCAGAGCACCTTTAAAAAATCCCTGATTACTGGTTTTTGATGTATTAAGGCCGCTTTTGGGGCTGCGCTGCTTATTATAAACGGGCGGAGAACCTGAGCGTAAAACCACCAGACTATTAAAGCTTTGAGCGGCAAGCACATTCACCGTGGCAAATTCAGTCTGAATGCCGGCGGCCTGCATTGCCGTTGGACCTGTTCTAATCCCCGGTACTTCAGTGGCTACGCGTAAAAGGAAAGACTCTTGCTCCAGATTATTTGTACTTGATTTCATCATGATAATAATTTGTGCGCAGTTTATAGGAATTATAGACACTGGATTTCTGAGGGCAACCATCACTTTATTTACTTTTTGTTACCAATTGTGTAAAATTTGACCTTTTATACGGGAAATGCACTATGCTGCTTGCTGAATTCGATTATGATTACACCTTTGTATCTCATGCCACCAAACAATTTATTTCATCGCTTTTTGAGGCGGTGGAAACAAATGACGGCCAAGCGTTAACAAATCTGATGGCTGATGGACTTCCTTTAGAAGTTAGCAACCAATTGCTTGTCGGGGGAGGTGTCATTAAGGCGGTTAATCGATTGGATGAGCAAGTCAAAGCGGTAAAAACCGCCCTGACATTTGCATTACTAAGTGCTGCACAAAAGGATTATACCCATATTGTCGATATTATTGCCAAGTCATCAATCAGTGGTAAAGCCGCTTCACATCTATTTAATCCGATTAGTGTCAGTGATGAACAGAAGTCCGCCGCCTGCGGTATTCTGTTAAATAATCTGTATAAAAATCAGAAGGAACTTGCATCCAGGGAAGAGAAAAAGAAAGAAGAGCAGCTTAAGCGGGCGCAGCAAATTTTTTTACTGACCAATGCCTTTGTTATCGGCATGATTCAAACTGGTTATTTAGTCAGTAATGCAAATGAGATTGCCGGCATAATGTCGATTCATATGAAAACCTACTTAACAGGTTTGGTCAGTCTGCTTGAATCTTATCAGGAAAAAGATCTCAAAGAACCGCCTTTTGACGAAAAAAAGCAGGAAGAGTTTGCAAAACGACAGTGTGGGATTCAATTTTTAAAAGACCTGGCTGCCGAGAGTTCTCCTGCATTTTTCCAGTCAGCTCAGGCTGTTCAGGCCAAGCTAGAGCAGGCTAAGAAAATAGTAGAGGATTGTGGCTATAAACCCCAGGTCTAAATTGGACGAGCTATTCTCCCTCATCTTCCGCGCAAGCGGAAGCGGCCTGCTACATTGTCTAAGTTTTTTGCAGGTTGATTTCTTTTACCCTAAGTTCCGGTGCCAGGCGATAAGCAAATCGCAATAGTTTCAAATGATAGTAATAAAGCGAGTTGCTTGTTAAGTCGAGGAGTACATAAAAGCCGGCGGCCCCGGAGGGGGTAAATCCCATTGTAGGGAAATGAGGATGAGCACCAGTGACGCCATACCATGACCAGGTGTAGAGAGTGGTTCCAGTCAATTCAACATAATAAACCATGACAAACATGCATAAATAAAACAACTTGTTCTCGCGAAACCATAAGACCGTCAGAAATACCAGATAGCCAATGAAGCCCGCGACATCGTGAATCATAAACAAAGATAGAAAGGCCGCCAGAAAAGCGAACTGTGCAAGGCATTCTTTTATTTTCACATGATTCAAAAGAACCCAGGGATGTTTGCTGGTATAGTAAACCGTGGTATAGATGAGGGCATGCCCCAAAGGAATATAGACAGGAATATTTTTCAGGCGATAGTCATAAAGTCCTAGTATCAGCGAGCCTAAAATTTCAGCAAACAGGCTGCAAATGGTCATCAATAAAATCAGCCAATACAATTTGCCGCGCGCATAAAAAAGAAAGAGGCTGTATGTAATCACCGCAATTACATTGCAGATATCCTGCCCGTTACTAATGTATTGGGCTGCCCAGGGGCTGTCGATTAAAAAAAATAAAGGGGTGCCAAGCAATAATGATTTGATAAGTTTATACATCACTTGATTAGAGTGCACAGTGTGATTTACCGACATATCCTATGGTCATAAAAAAAGACTGGTCGACTATAATAGCGTAGCTTCTGTTGGGAAAGCATTATAAAATACTTTTTTTAAGCTTTAACTGCCATTAAGTTACGATGATTGTCATTCCAGCGCAAAGGCGTTAATAAAAGAAATTCCCCTCTCCCAAGCTGGGAGAGGGCTAGGGTGAGGGTTGATTTAACCCCCCTCTCTCTAACTCTCTCCCCTTAGGGGAGAGAGGACTTTTAGGGTGGCAGTAAGGCAGAATGATCATGAAGGAAATGCTGATGAGCAAGGGAAAAAGAATTATTTCGTTGAAAAATTGGGCCGAACGGCTTGTACGTAATCCCAGCCTCTATGTTTCCGGAGTCGTCAGCGCATTACTGGGTGGCGCTAGCGGGGGGATCATTGGTCTCTTTTCGGGTGGATTTATTGCACAATCATTCAAGCTTTGTACCAGCACCAGCGGCTGTTTTTTAAATATAAATCCAGCAATTATCATTGGAGCGCTTATAGGATTAATTACCGGCACTTTATTGGGTGGGGCAGTGGCTATCGCTATTACTTCATTTAAAATTTATAAAAAAACTAAAAGCTACCCGGTATTATCGCAAGACAACATCGCGCAGGTGATATCAGCTTCTCTCTGGATTAATGCGGAAATTATTATTGGTATGGATTTGGGAGCGATTATTGGCAGCTTGAAATCCGGAGGAATTGGAACAATAACAGGAGCAGTATGCGGTCTTCTGATTATCTGGCTAACCTCAGCACTTAAACCGTCCAGAAAAGAAGCCATTAAAAATTGATTTACAGTTTTCCCTTATTGAACTGCCCCTCAGTAGTTTAAAATCAACCATCACCCTAGTCCTCTCCCAGCTTGGGGAGGGGACTTTCTCTTTTATTAGCGCCTATCCCTGGAGGATAAAACTTCCTGACTAAGGCTTAAGATAGGAAGCTGCTTCCTCATCAAGTTCTTCTTCAGAATCCGCTTTTGCTTCTGCCCGGAGCGCTTTTAAAACACTCTTGTCAAGCTGATCTTTAACCGTTTGCCGGAGATCATTTTTCTTATCCGCGCCACTGATGGGATGATAAGGCTCATTGCGGGATTTTCTTGCATTGACGGAATTGCTCAGTTTTAAAAATTCTTTCATTTCTGTACTCAAGGTGATGATAAAACGAGACATAAAACTATATTAAAGAAAGGCTATTGTAAATGCCTGTAATCCAACTTCAGAGAGCTGGAACATATGAGCTGGATGCCCCATCAGGTCGCAAAATCTGTTTTTTACAAGCGATTTATTTTCAATAGCTTATGAGTTATCTTACGCCTGTTTCTGATGGAATCAGAAGCGAAGCCTAATAACTCATTGGATTGAATAATGAAAACCCTTTTCGTCAGATTGTTAATCACTTTGTTTTTTATTTCCCTTGGTATTACCAGTAATGCCTTCCCAATACCGAAGTTTTCCGTAGATGTGATACAACGGGCGCCGTTGGAAATCACAAACAATGGGGTCGCTGTTGCTGTATACAGGGTAACCAATAACACAGCAATTCCCAGGATTTTAACGACCAAGCCAATTAAAGGCATTGTACAGCTTGCTGGTGGGAGCGGAATGTGTTCTTCTCCGTTTCTTCTGCAAAGAGGGGAGTTTTGCCTTCTGTACCTGCAAATTAATGGCAGTCTTATTGATCCTGTGGTCAAAGGCGGGCCTATTGTCTGTAAAACGAAAGCGCCGGGTGATAATTCACCTGATGAATTTTTATGTTCGCAACCCAGTATACTGGATGGCCTCGATGTAACCCGTATTGAACCAAAAAATACGCCCTGCACTGTCGATGCTCAATGCCAGACCAATTTTTGCGATCCCCTGACTCACACTTGCAGTTCATGCAGATCCAACAGCGACTGCGCTTCGGGCAGTATTTGTAACAGCTCGGGAACCTGCACTGCCCCACCGGGGATTCCTTGCAGTATCAATACCGACTGTCAGAGTAATTTCTGTAGTCCTGTAACTCATCTTTGCAGCAATTGTTCCACGAGCGCCGAATGTGTTGCTGGAAGCTGCAGTAGTGCTGGTATCTGTGTTTCAGCCAATGGCGCAGCCTGTTCGGGTAATCAAAATTGCATTGCCGGCAGCCAGTGTCTTTCTGGCCAATGTGCCTCACCCAATGGTGCCGTGTGTCTGACCAATGCAACGTGCCAAAGCGGCTCCTGTATTCTGGGACGTTGTCAGGGATTAACTAACGGCAGCTCCTGCATTTTAAATTCAAATTGCCAAAGCAATTTTTGCTCGGCTGGAGTCTGTGCCACACCCAATAATGGCGCTCCTTGTACCTCATCTCTGCAATGTCAAACAGGTTATTGTTCGCCGGCAACTCAGACTTGTGCCCAGCCCAATACTGGCGCTCCCTGTAGTGTGAACTCATCCTGCCAGAGCAATCAATGTGTAAACGGCGCCTGCACGGCACCTGTGCTGATTTGTCTATCGGCTGCTGACTGCGCCAATGGCGAAAACTGTATGGCTGGAGTTTGTACCCAAATGTGTACACCACAAAGCTGCAACCAGATTCCCGCAAACTGCGGATTTAACAGTGATGGCTGTGGGGGAACAATAGATTGTGGTTCCTGTCCATTTCCGCAGACTTGCGGTGGCGGCGGTTACTCACTATGTGGCAATAATGCCTGTGTGCCGCAGACTTGTCAGCAAGTGGGAGCGACCTGTGGACCAATAGCTGATGGTTGTGGTGGTCTTAACAACTGTGGCAGTTGTGCGCCAGGGCAGTCCTGTATCGGAAATACCTGTCAGTAAGAAGGAAATTAGCGCCTGACTAGAGGCATGGGTATCTACCTGTCACCCTATGGCATGTCCCAGATATCTCTAGCATGCTGCTTGTCCCTGAGAGGTGGTCACCAAATTTAACCACCCTATAAGAGTCTACGTACCCCGTTAGAGCCTACGTACCCCGCTTTATGCGGGGTATCCATAACAATGGTAGTGAGTTTTAAAATGCGTTTGCAATCAGACGCACTGCCTGGATACCCCGCATAAAGCCTGAGGGATCCCCTCATAATTCTCTCCCTGCAACTAGTATCTCTATTTGCAGGGCCTCGACGGCTTTATCATAATCAATTCTATATTTAAATTTCCTTTGTATGATTCGACAGCCGAGATAGAACAAAGAAAGCACTCGTTTTTTTTGGGATGTGTTGGCTTGAAAAGAGAGATGCCATCGCTTGTTTTCAGCAACGAAGCCGGTTAAATAAGCAATTAAAGTAGCCAACATAGCAATCATTAGTAACACTTGAATTCGCTCTATTGATTTTGAGTAAGCATGTTCAAAGCTAAAGCCATATTGAGATGACTTTAAATCTCGAAAATTCTGCTCTATTTGCATGCGTTTGAAATAGATTGAAAAAGGGTTAAACGATGTTTCTGTATTGTTTAATGAACTTGCTAAAAGCCAAGGTTCATTGGCTGATTTTGAATACACCTTGTCTTTCTTGCTTTGCGCTTTCTTTTTGTACTTATTAAAACGTGTACGTTTTTTTGCGGATAGCTTTATTAAATAAAGAAATGTTTCTATTGGGTCTGTTTTAGAGACAATGCCCCACCCCAGAGATTGTCCTTGTTCGGTCGCCTTTTCCTTTGAATCACAATAATATTCCCAGTAAGTATGGGTATCCAATCGATAACATATATTACCCCGGATACGGCCAACATAGTCCCAACCTTGTTTTAACACCAACCGAAACCATGAATTATAAAAACCAGCATCCGTAACTAATATCGGGAGACTTGTCTCAGGCAGAACTTGCTTTAAATTCTGTAAAAATAAGTGATGCGCTTTGTCACTATTTTCATATTGGCGAGGAAATACCTCTTCATAGACTGATAACGCACGGCCTTTAGCGACTAATGAGGCTCTAAGCAAATAATGCGTTGTATTAGGAACATGGCTCCAATCTACCAGGATAATAGGACGACTATTTGTTCCAATTAACCTATGGGCTGTTTTTTGGTATATCGAGAATCGCTCTCCATGCAGGTTTTTATTCCCTAAAAAACGATCACAGCGTTTAATATTATTCTTTTCTTGAGCCTTATTTTTTAATGCTCGCCCCAACTGAGTTAACGACAGCTTTTTTTCCCTGAGTAAGGCATTGATAAATAAATTAAGAGTATTAAATCGTTTTCCATGGATAGTACTTGATAGCAAATTGTGTAAAAATCGCTTTATGTGCATGAGATATCCTAATCAAAATTGTTCGCAAAACTATTTGATCATATATCTTCATGCACTGCCACTTTTTAATATCCCTATTTATGAGGGGAGCCCTCAGGCATAAAGCGGGGTACGTAGGGGATTAACATTATAATTATAAATCAATCTTTTATGTTCAAATTTTGTGACCATCTCTCAGGGACAAGCCGAGGGACGTAGAAACGAAGAGCAGCAATGACTAAATGGACATTTTGTGATCATAATGATATTATTGTGTGCTTTGCGGCTGTATGAAATGACCAATGCCTAGAACTTACCGATTTATTCAATATAACCCGAAAAAGCAGACTCAGACTTCTCAGACTTCTCAGACTTCTCAGACTTCTCAGAATAGCCAGGTTATCCAATATGATGTTAATTCCTTAAAAAATTATATTCCGCAAGCGGAGCTTGGCCAATACAGTTTTGATCCATTATTTAATCAGTTAATGGGAATTCCTATAGAACGATTTCAATACCAGAAAGCAGCAGAGATTATTGGAGATTTCATCAGGACTAATGGCCGGGAAAATGATAAGTCTTCTTTGGAAGATGCAGTTAAAAAAAGAATAATCGAATGCTTCCACAGAGTAATGCGTTTGCCAAAAGATGTCTTCGTTATCCAGTATCAAAAAGAAGAGGAAATCAAGATTCATGTCAATCCTTTACTGGATATTTTCTTTAGTCAATTTTCAAATGCATTGCGTTTAAACAGCAAGGCGAAAGAACGCCAGTGTAATTTTAACGAAGCTTTTCGCCTTTTTTGCCGCATAATTGCTATAAAGGCGATACTGGTTTCTCAAAATCTGCCGCTGCCTTTAACCGCATCCCAGGAAGCCTCTTCAAAAGATGTCAGGCGCTCGTTCAATGCACTTGAAAAACGTGCTGCTGAAAAGTTAGGAAGCACAAACCCATCTGAAATACCCAGGCTGAAATACAATGAGTCTCTAGGTAAGTGTATGAACGGTAAACTAGCTTCAGGTCATTTTATGGATGCCAGACGCTTACAAGCCCGTTATACCGACAAAAAATTGTCGCCTGCTGATGTCTGGCGCGACAACCAGACCAAACTTTATGTGTTTGAAAGTTTTTTCAAGCGCCATCTACGAGAACTTGAGAAACCCTGTCGTGAAGGAAGCCAACGCAACTTAAGCGGTAAAAAACTGATAATGGATATCATCGGACGAAGGGGATGCGGGCAATTTAGCCCGCAATTGACCATTGATATCCTTCAATACCTCCAATGTGTTTATTCCCCGCTGGTAATTCGGAATGTAATAGACAACAGCGCCGGTTGGGGGGATCGTTTCACCGCTTTTATGGCCTGTCCCCAGATTGAGTGGATACTGGCTAATGATATTGCCGACCTGCAGCCTATTTATGAACGCATGCGTCAATTTTTCAAACCGCAAAAAAAGATTGCTTATCTGCGTAAGCCTCTGGAAGAGATTCAGCCTGAAGATTTACCTTGGCAAAAAGGAGAGGGTCCTATGCGTTTTGACGCGCTTATCAGCAGCCCGCCTACCACGCAGGAAATTTATGGAAGTACCGAAGGGCAGGCCTGTCAGGTATATAAGACTCCACAGGACTATATGGACAAGTTTCTGGTCCATCTTGTGCACTGCGCACAAGTGGTGTTAAAAGCCTCCGGGGTAGTAGCTTATGAAATCAAAGGAAATGGTTCCAACGCCGATAACAAAGGATTCAAATATGACTATCCGAGAGCCTTATATAAATGCTTTGAGCAAAATCCTTCAGTGTTTTCCAATACAAGAATGACATTAATAGAATACTCTGGTTTCTCTAAAGCCCGATATGGAACGGAGGGCACCAGTCTGGTGAGCGCTCAATACACACCCGTAATGCCGGCGCAGTTGTTAGACTTTTTACCCATCCCTGAACCGGCTTCCAATTCAAGCAACGCGGATAGAAATGCGTCCGCTCAGCCGATGATCACAGGCGAGAAACGCAAACGTGATAATAGCTACGAAACTCAGGAAACAACTGCCAAAAAGCCAAGATACTCTGCAAAATCCGAGATTGCCCATTCTGTTTGCTCTGAAGAGCAGGTCATTAAACCAGATGAACAATTCAGACGCAGGATTCTTATTAAATTCGGATTATTCAAGCCGGTACTGGAGTGTGAACAATCAGCATGCCCAAGGCCGTCTCCACCTGCCTCATAAGAGTTTCGATTAAAGAGGCGCTGCTGTTATAATGCAATTGCCGAATCGAGAAATTGGCAGTAAAGTAAAAATTGGCTCTGAACGGTATTGGATGGAATAGACGAGTGATGAATATTTTCTCTGTTAAAAAGATTGCATCAGTGTTGCTGTTATTGTTTCTCTATACCGGATTAGCCAATGCTTACACGGTTCCCAAAGCGTTCATGGATCTGTATTTTGATTTCACAGGAACGAATGAACCCGATTTTCCTAAAAAGCATAAAACTATTTCACAATATCTGCTGCAATCTGAAACAGCTAAAAATAAAACCAACCCATTTGCCGGGCCGCTGGTATTGGTTCTGGATTCATCCATTTATATCTATGATAAAAACCGCAAATTACTCTTTAAGAAATTGCTTCGCACCAATCGCGCCAGTGGGTTTTATGAATTAACCGCTATCTCGCATATTGGTCCGGCACTTGCCTATCTGGCCAAAATCAAGGAGAACGGCGATCCCTCCTGGCAGCCGGCGATGAATTCACTGCTGGCAAATATCAAACGAGTACGCGCTCTGAATGCCAGCATCAAGAATAACTGGCTTGAGCGGGCAAATATTAAACCCTGGCAGCATCATATTATGCAAATCAGGGCAATGACTGATTATGCCTTGTCAATGGCAGGAAATTATATTGTATCAGTTCAAAAAGGGGCGCCTTTTGATTTAAGAGCTGTACAAACCAATTTTCTTAACGGCAATAAAGAATACCCCATTTCCTATAATACGGTGATGGTGGGAACGTTCATGTTAACGGCATTGGAAAGTATGTCCGTGGTGCATGACGATATTGCCAAACTCAAGCTGGACTGGCCTCATGCAATGGTAATCGTTCGGAATGTGGCAGGCAATAATGTAACTTCTGGCTTAACCGAAGGAAGTAACTGGATGGTGGCTTTTATCAACGCAGTTTCAGAAAATACATTGCCGCGCGATCGCCTTTTTATTGCTCCCTATGCCAAAGTAATTCCTGAAGTAGGCCAATCTTTACTGCCTGAGTCGGCCTACAACTATTATGTTAAAAATGTCTGGGGAAGTGTCTATAATCGTACGCATGTCGCCAAGGCGGTGTTCACTAATTTGGAAACGATTTATCTGCCTGAAAGACCCGCTATTCCGGGCGATTTTCACTATTCCTCGGCAAATGATATTATCGATTTTATGGTTCGATTAAAGCATTCCCTGCAGGATTCGAGAGAAATGCTTTCCAATACAGTCGGCTACTGGATGGCAGGGGAGCTGCAATCCAAAGCCTGGGATCTTAAGACAATTCAGATCCCGGGATTGACGACTGGCTTTCCTGAGGGTGTAACCGCTTATCCTGAAAAAAATCCTGAAATAGGCAGTACGACGTGAAAGGGTTTTTCAGACCGCTATCAGGAGTCCTGCTCTTTTTTCTTAGTATGAACGCCCATTCTACTATGTTGAAAATGTATCAAAGTCTTGATACATCCGGTGCACGCGAAATCACCCCCTTTAAGCTAAATGGCAAACAATATATAGGGGTGGCTCAATTGGCCAAAGATAATCCGCATGCGCCTGCCAATATGAATGGGGGTGATTCGGATGTGGATGTACTGATTTATCAGATGGGAAAAAAACAGTTCCATCTTTACCAGAAAATCCCGGGCCATGGTAATGAAGGTCTTACTTTTTTTAAAATCAATGACCAGGCATTCATTGCTGTTGCCAGTGTCCGTTCAGGTCCTGGTGCGCCTTACAATCTAAATACTTACTCGATGATTTATCGCTGGGACGGCAAGTATTTTATTCCCTTTCAGCAATTTTATGGACGAGCTGCCAAGCAATGGCGCTTTTTTTCTATCGCAAACCGTTACTTCCTGGCTTTAGCTACCGGTGTACAAGTTCCCGGGCAAAAGTCAGTGCCCAATGATTCCAGAATTTATGAATGGAATGGTAAAGAATTTGTTTTATTTCAGCGCCTGCCCAGTCGATGGGCTTATTCATTTACAGCATTTAAAATTGGAGATAATACGTATCTGGGGCTTGCTGATCACCTGGATGGTGTAACTATTTTTAACTGGAATGGCAAACAGTTTAAGCCCATGCAGCATATTTCCGAGCGGGGTGCGCGAGCGCTTAAGCATTTCAAAATTGAGAATGAGCATTATCTGGCCTATGCCAATATCCGCAGGACTTCAAAACTGCTTCACTGGAATACAAAACAGTTTGAGGACTATCAAAATCTTTCAGAGTCAGGAGGAAGAAATTTTAGCTGGTTTACCCTTAATGGCCGGCATTTCCTCTTTCTGACAAGATTTATTACCGGAAGTAAAGAAAAGCCGGTTAGTAATCTGGATTCCCTGCTCTATGAATGGAAGAAGGGGCAATTGCATTTAGTTGAGAAATTGCCGGGCTTTGGCGCTGTTGCAGCTCATTTTTTCAAGTGGAATAATGAGAGTTTTCTCACTCTGGCGAATAGTCTCAGCAAGGATATTCGTTTCCGGGTAGATTCTGTTATTTATAAATTGGGTTCAGACACTAAATGATACAGAGGTTATAATGCCTGGTGTGATACACATTGAAGTTCATTTAAAAGATACTGGTAGTATTACTTCGGGTAATCAGCAAAGAACCTTTAAAAAAATTACTTTTTATTTTAATAATCTCGATGCGGCTAAACAAAAGTATGCAGAGCTGGTGAATCATAAAAGCATTAATCTTCAGGAATTGTCTATTAAATTTCGACTTCCGACAATACATATTATTGAGCCTTCCATCTCGGTCGACTGGGGGCAAATCGATTCCAAACTGTTTTATCAGGCTTCACAATATCCCAGAGATCAAGTGGTAGCCAGTGGAGAAAGCATTATTCGATTTGTGACCAATCAAATCAGTCTGGATGAGTTGAGGAAAAGCCAGCTTTGGGTTGCACAAGCTGATGATCTGGGGAGGTTGCTGGCAGAAATTTCAGGCAGCATAATGCAAATTACTATCAACAGTGAGCAGGGTAGTGTTCCTGAGGAATTCACAAAAAATTATGTTGGCAGTCTGCTTAAGCGTTTAAAGGACGATAGTGCCGGATTGGTTGATATTCCCAAAGCGATTCCGGATCGCTTGAAAGATAGCATAATACAAGGGTTTGCGCGCCAGATCAGATTAACTGCATACAATACTAAAACGCAGATCAATGCCGCGACCAGTCATTTCTTTCGTGCTTTCCAGGAAGAAGCTTCTTCTGACTTGTCTTTGCCTGCAAAAGAAGATTCTAAGCCTTCAGAGGAACCCTTATCATTGTTTGTGCCATCATCAGCGACTTAATAGCGGAGAGTGTATGTGTCTTGACATTCTGTATTCATCAACTTAGCATGCAAGAATTTTAGCCTGGAAACACGATGGAAATTGAGCATTTACGCGAATTGGTAAAGGACGATTTAGAGGCTGTTAATGCTTTAATCCTCGAAACGATGAAATCTCCCTCGCGGCTGATCAACGAAATAGCTGATCATGTAATTCACAGTGGCGGCAAGCGTTTGCGTCCATTGCTGGTGTTGCTGGCCAGCCGTGCCTGCCTTTATCAGGGCAAAGATCATGTGATGCTTGCCACGATGGTCGAATTCTTTCATACCGCTACTTTGCTGCACGATGATGTGGTCGATGAGTCCACTTTACGCCGCGGCCGCGAAACTGCTAATCAAATCTGGGGCAATAAAGCCAGTGTACTTGTAGGTGATTATCTGTTCACCAAATACCTGCAGCTGATGGTCGAAGTAGGGGATATTGAGATAATACAATTGCTGATTGGCATTGCTCCTCAAATGGGCTGTGGTGAAATCCAGCAGTTTGACAATCTTGGAAATACCGAGATGTCAGTCGGTGATTATTTTGATCATATTCGGGCAAAAACATCGCTGCTGTTTGCGGCCTCCTCCACAATGGGGGCTATGATCAGTAAAGCCGGCGAGGGTATAAAAAAGGCTATGTATGCTTATGGATTGCATTTGGGTAATGCATTTCAGTTGATTGATGATGCACTCGATTATTGTTCCGACGCCA
The DNA here is from genome assembly GCF_900461555.1 of Legionella quinlivanii. Classification (NCBI taxonomy): domain Bacteria; kingdom Pseudomonadati; phylum Pseudomonadota; class Gammaproteobacteria; order Legionellales; family Legionellaceae; genus Legionella; species Legionella quinlivanii. The sequence goes on from NZ_UGOX01000001.1 coordinate 882,140, forward strand.
AAACCCTGGGTAAAAATATTGGCGATGACTTGGCAAGCGGCAAGGCGACCTTGCCTTTGCTCCACGCCTTGAAATATTGTGATTCAAAACAGCAGCTCATTATCAGGAGCAGCCTTGAAGAAGGTTCACGCCATCATCTGCCAGAAATTCTCGAAACCTTAAAAGAAACCCAGTCCATAGAATATACTCGAAGCCTTGCTGCTAAAGAAATGGATCAGGCGATAACCGCATTGCAGATTCTGCCCGACTCAGTTTATAAAACCGGGCTAATGGATTTGGCGCAATATGTGATACACCGCAATTATTAAGGCTAACTAATGAAAGCGCTTGATCAACTCTTAACCCCATATTGGGGCTCGGAAAAATGGATCCTCGAAGGCTGGAACAAGATCACCGAGGAAGAAAGGGAAAGTATTGAAGCCAGAGTAGAGTCTCTTTTTAAAAATGGCCTGCCCTTTGAGTTAAAGCACGACAAGATCCTGTATCTCTACATTTTTTCTTTAATGGCGCAGCTCGAAGTGCTGGGAATTCAACTGCCAATGCGTTTTGAAGATAAAATGTATAATCCGGAATTCAAAAAACGCATGCGGGCCCAGCTGGTTGACGAAATTTTTCATACCATTGTGTTTACGCGCATCGTGTTTATGCTTGCCGCTCCCTATGGTTCACCGCCTGCCTATAATGAAGAGCTTGAGAAAGTCTGTGAGTTTATTCGCTCACTGGATTGCCTCAAAGTTGGAATGGTCGTAATGAACCTGATTTGCGAGGGAATGGTAGAAGAAGTTTTTTCTACTTTTTATCAGGAAAAAATTGCCCCTGAAGTATTCGAGATTATTTTAGCCGATGAACATCGTCATGTTTGCGAAGCCGATTTATATGCTGAAATTGGATTACCCGACCGTGAGGTACTGACTGAAACATTGAAAACAATGGAAGACCTGCTTATTTCGGTATTTACTCGGCTTCCCAAATACAATACCTCCTTAACGACTCTGCTTGGCCCGGAAGGAACCGCTTCTTTTATGCTGGCTCTGCATGAAAAGCATAAGCGGCAACTTAAAAAGATTAACATGGTTCCCAGCGAAAGACTGGAAATGCTGTTTGAAGTCGGTCCTGATGCCTATGCACAAGTCCAACCCTATCGAGATGAACTGCATAGCGAAATGCACGCGGAGATCAAAGAAGTTGAAATGACGACTGTGCAGAAAGTATTAATGACACAGTTAAACAATCCGGGCGATCCGAATCTGACACTTCAATTTAATATTGATATCAGCGAATTTGGTTTTTTTGAGAAAAACTGCCCGCAGGAGACTCTGACTGCATTAATGATGCAGGCGGTCAGTCTTATGTTGACATCCGAGGAATCGCTGCGCAATTTTATCAGTTTTAAAAAACTTCACCAAAGCCGAAGCGCCTATGTCGCAGTGGTAGAAAAACTGGCTCAGCGTAAAGATCATATCGTTACTGTGTTTTTTAAAGACTGCCATGAAATGACAGTCGATGAATTATTAACCCGAAATAGCCGTTCTCAGCAGTTAATGACTTACTGCTATGATAAACGTGAGCAGGTTGAAAAAGACAATCCGGAATTTAAAAAGCAACTGGATGCGGAGCTGTACAACTATGCCCATGATCTTTATCCTTGTCCTTCACCAGGAAGTTACGGTGCCTATGTCTGTAATCTTGGAGCTTACGGTTATACTCAGGCGGTTTCCCCCCTGTTCAAACAAACAGGTTTTCATGTAGTGCTGCTTGCTGTAGAGCGAAAACCCATATGGAATGAGGGCAGTAAGTCCTTTGAATCAAGAGAGATTTTACCTGTTTCAATTAGTATTGATAATCGAATTTTCGATGGGCTAATGCCTCTGCCCGCGCTTCTACAGGAATGCTTTGATCGCGCATTGCAAACCATGCAGGAAAAAATGACCAGCCCGCTGATTGACAGAGAATCGAAAGAAGCCAAATTATATAAGTCAAGAATTGATAAAATAGCTAACGATCTGGCTGCTCAGGAAAGCCTTTTGGGCCGCGATAAAATTACTGTACATCTACTCAATAAGAATAAGCTCGCGGTATTTAAAGAAATGAGAAGAGTGTTTGGCGAAGATGTCGAGTTATATGGTAAGCGATTGAGCAAATATTCCGATTTCAAAAATGCGGCTGACAATCTTTTGCTGGATTATCTGGGTTTTGAAGCAGAACAAGCAGCGCAAAACGCTAATTTTACAAAAATCATCGATAAAATTCTCGCTGAAAATAAAGAGTTCGGCTATCGCATGCTAACTGGTCTTCAAGCAGTCTGGCTTGATTACGTAGACGTGGAAGCATTATTCAATGCAAGCTTTAACAAAATTGCGGAATCAAGGCTAAAGCGGCTCGCCAAATTTATTCCCACGCTCTGGCGAAGTGTAATCGAATAATTGCCTTCGCGGAACACTGAAATTTAGTTAATCAATCATTGTAAGTTGGGCCCTTGGCCCAACGCCGTCAGGCTAAGGATTAATGTTATCCCCTCTCCCCCCCGCTGCGCGCGGTGGAGAGGGGATCTGATATTCTTAGCCTGACGGCTATGGGCCAAGGACCCAACCTAAATGCAATTGCAGAATTCCCTGAACTGAATGGCAGTACCTAACTTTCTCCAATCTGGTGTGGGAGCTGATACACAATTGATCCTGGAGTTTAAGCCTGGTTTAAAGAGCTTGCAGCGCTGATCTTATTTACATCCATGCTTTCTGCTATAGGTGAATATAATGCAGATTGCCAAAAGACAAGATTATTATTAGACCCATAAGTCATGTTTAATTTTTTACCAGTGTAAATCGATGAACCGAAGGTAGCAACAAGAGAAAACATAGTCACTAAACTTTCATTATTATGACTATGCGCAATATCATTCGGTGAGCGTCCCATTGAATTCTTAGTGAAAGGTGAGGCACCGAGGACTAATAATTCCCTGACAACATCCACATGCCCATTCCTTGTTGCCTCATGCAGGGGCGTAATCCAGGAGTCTCCCTGATGGATGGGACTTGCTCCTTTCGTCAGCAAAAACTGAACAATACCAAGATGCCCATAAGCACAGGCTTTCAGCAGACACTCCTGCAGCAGTTTGTTGTCCGGTTTATAATGTTCAACCATTGCCTTAAGAATGGCAAAATGGCCTTTGATGCTGGCAATCAATAAAGGGTTCGGTCTTGTCTCTTCGGAATTTAGATTATTTGACGCGGGTAGCTGGGCTCCTCTTTTCAGCAAAGCCATAACCAGAAGTAAATTATTATTAGCGCAGGCATGGTAGAGTGCTGTTCTGTCCTTCTTATCGATTTGATTGATGAGAGCCGGATATTTATCCAAGTGGTTGAGAATGATCTCATTATGATTGCTGTGGCAGCTAACCCAAAGCATTCGCTCTGGATCCGGCAAGGCTTTGCAAGCGGGTGATTCATACAGCTCATTAACTAATGTGACATTATTGGCATAAGCTGCTGCGTAGATACTATTAATCTTGACTTCAATTTCGGGATGGTCCATCAATATTTCGATAACATGTTTATGGCCATAACTGCAGGCCAGTGACAAGGCGCTGACCTTTGCTGCTTCATGATTAATCTCGTCCTGCTTCAGCCGTTCTTTAGCTAAATCGGAGTGCCCATACTGGCAGGCCCGCATCAGGGGTGTGTATCCCTCTGAGCATTCTCTTGTCAACTGATTGGTTTCAAGCAGACGAACCAGTTCTATATTTCCAGTGAAGCAGGCGAGATCCATCGGCATACACTGAATATCTTTCTCATCCCGTTTTACCGTTTCTGTAAGCATTGCTCTTACTTTAGCTATGTTTTCTTCGATACAGGCGAGTAAGAGTTGATTCCATTGGGTATCGTTTTCCAATGAAGCGCCACGTTTTAAAAGCAATTTGATTCGTTGTGGGGTAAATCGAAAGCTAAACGCAAGAGCAGCAGGAAGACCATCAGTAATTTCACGGCTTATTGAAAGTTGTTCCATGTAAGTATCATTAAATTGGCGGCGTATGTCAGTTGGAGAGGCATAAATCCTGGAGGAAACAATCTGATCGATAATCATTTTATTTTGATCTCTGGCATTGCGTTCCAGAGATTGTATAAATGGAGTAACCAGGCCCACTAATGGCTTGTCAATATCTACTCCGAGATCGAAAAGAAGTTTCAGTACCTTTAGATACTTTGCATAGCGGGATTGATTGACTCTTTCTTTTTCAATCCGGTTGAATAATGCATGGAGAATCGTTTTTCCCTCTTCAGATGTGTGTTCAATATCTGCTCCCGCTCCAATCAAATTCTTAACGGCCAGGGGAAGACCTTCAGAACAAGCGATAAACAGCGCTGTTTCTCCCTTACTATTGGTTTGTTGTGGGTTGGCTTTCGCTATGAGAAGACGTTCTATAATGCGTTGATGATTAGAAGCGCAGGCAAGGTAAAGCGGTGTTTCGCCCATTTGATTAGCCTGTTGCACATTGGCTCCATATTTTATTAATAAACGGACCACTTGTTCATGTCCCATTTTGCAGGCAATTAATAAAGGCGACATTTGTTCGAGGCTAATTGACAGGTCGGGATTTGCTCCGGCTTTTAAAAGCGCTTCTACGATAGCGACCCGGTTTTCCATGCAGGCAATATACAGTAAAGTGCCTGAGGGAATGGACTGAGGACGGCTTACGGGGTTCCATTCTTCTTTATCAAGATCTTGTTTCTGAGCAACTAGCAGTTTAACCAGCTCTGGATTATCTTGCTTATACAAACCCTGTGTTTCCGATGTAAACATCGAGTGCCTTTTTTAAATCAAAGTGGGCATTTTGAAAGCTATGGTGGGTCTTGTCAATACGAATTACCGGGTTTGACTTCATCTAAACTTCCAGGCATTACATCGGATTGCTCTGGGTTGGATTTTTTTGCACTGAATTTCTCTAAATTGAGGTTATCTTCAGATTTGAAAAAACGATTGCGTCGTTTGGGAGCTTGGACTGCATCTGGGGCATCTGTGGCTGCGACAGGTTTATATCCACCAGGATTTAATTGCTGACGTGATTCTCTTCTAAAAAGACCAAAAACGCTCGGATGAGTGGGTTGAGGTTTGACGCGTACCGCATGGCTTCCATCATCGAGGTGCTGAATTTTTTCCAAAACATCCGGATTGGTGATCTCGTAAATACTTTCTTTAAGCTCATCAATCTTGGCTTCTGATTTCTCGTCAGTTGCATACTGATCGGCAATTGATTTCAGTTCCTGCTGCAAGGTATTTGATACCATGATGTCATTGATATATAAAGCTAATTTTTTAATACAAAAAACAATTGAAACCACCGAACAGGTGGCTAAGGTGAGAACAAATCCGGCGGGTAAAAAAGCACAGGCTGTAACTGAGATTGCCAGGGTAAGGGCGGCGGCTATATTAATGATGAAGGCATTTCGCTGCTTGATAAAATCGTAATTTAAGCGGGCAAGCTGCTGATGGTACAGTGTCAATGAAGCGAAATTCTGCTGGTCTTCGGGAGAAAGCTCGGGTGTTTGAGTGTGATGAAGTTCAAGTAAATAAAACAACTCCTTTAATACTTCAATCACAGCGGCTGCGATAAAGAAAAAAGCAGCTAAGGGAACAAAAGTATACTTGGCAGCCATCAATATAGTTTTAGCAACAATATTCAAAGTGTTATTTAAAACAATGAAGGCATCGTCTCGATAGATCTTTTCAATAGGGCGACGGTCATTTAAATGACTGAAGATCACTTGAAATATAATGGAAAAGATTGAGACGATAATACCGAAAACGGGAAGCAGGCCAGCAGAAAAAAGTAAAAAACGAATGATTTCTTCAAGCTGGGAATGAAAAATACCAGCCATGACAATGAGAAAAAGGCAAATCGGCACTAAAATTTTGAGCGCAAACATAATATTATTGTAACGTTTGCGTTTTTCGATGGCATCAATCAGATTATTGAGCTGGATGGATAACTCATGATCACGGACTATTTTTTTTAGAAACTCATGAATAGAGAGATTCTGGGCGAAATAGCTTGGCCATAATTTGAAATCAATATGCAGGCTTTGTAATAACTCAATGGCAGCATCGACACATTCATCAGTTGAATCAATGGGAGTGACATAGAAATCACGCTCGTATGACAGAAAATTATTGTCATATTTTTTTAAATGCGTTTCTACGTCTTCCAGATCGCAATCGGCAGCAATAAAGCGGGTAAAAATTTTCAGATTATCTTCGATTGCTTGCACGTGTATTTACCATAAATCAAGTCAATAAAGGTTCCATTTGTTACAAAAATTTGCAAATCGATCAACATCCATTCCATCAATTCACTGCCACATTTTCTCATATAAATATAAATAATGGAAATATTTATACAGAGTGTTATGAAAATAAAGGAATTTATTTTATACGTTCTTGATTAAAACCGAAGTTCGTATAAGGGAGTCCTTAAAGGGTATTATTGTATATCATTTGAACTAAATGATCATTGTTTTTTTTGTTGAACCCCAAGAAAATGATAGGTATCATGACTACGATTTCTGTTTTTTAACAAGGAGTGGGTTATGAAACGTGTGCTGCAATCTTTTTCTCTGGCGTTACTGGTTTCCTCTTCAGCATTTGCCTTCAATGAGAGCCCAGAAAAATGCCCCAGTGTTGAGTCACTGCAGGCAATTGGTATCAGTGATGCAATAGATATTGACCTGGGATGGGTAGGGCTTAACTGGAGTAATTATTACGATACCCAGGATAAATGGACTTTCGGTATTTATGTTGGTCAAGTGAAAGGCAAAGAAGTTGCAATCAAGAAGGGAAACCGCCTGATCAAATCCATTAAAAGCAGCGGCGGACCCACGCCGGATGGCTATCTTTGGGCCTGTGAATATCAAAACCCTCAAGGTCAACCAATCGCTATGGCGATTACTCCACCTGTTAATCCAGGCGATATGATGCGTAGACTGGTCAAGTAAACCAGTCGTCTTTGCGAATGAAGTGAAGCAATCCAGATCCAAACCTTGAGTTGGATTGCTTCGCTGACGCTCGCAAAGACGCCTTTGCACACCTATTTTCATTTACGTAACAATGCATCCGTGCCTGGCCGGAGCAATAGGTGATGATGATTATCTGCCTATAGAAATAATAATATTGACAATGAGAAAGGATTCTATACATTAACAGCCATTCCGAATAATAAAATCAGGGATGTAAAAATGGTGAAGTTCTTCGATAGTTTTACTGTAACTACTGCTGCAGCTGCTGGAATACCAAGTGCCAGCGCCTCCGGACCAGGATTTGGAATCTCTCAGGCTGTAACGGCTTCACAGAATGCTGCTACGGTTTTGTCAGAAAAAAGCGGCCGGCGCGATTCATTACTCCATGCTTTAAATATCTTATTTGAAGATCCAGCCGACATTGATCATAGTGTTTTAGACAGCTATATGAAAGAACTTCGCGGAGGATTAATTGCAACAAATGACTCCCTCGCATTCATTACCCGATACATTTCTCTCGTGATGGTAAGCGGAGTGAGTCATCTGGCGCAAATCCCTAGTGATGGGATTACGGTCACACAGAAAACTGCTGAAGGTTTATCCAAATTGGATATCCCCGGCGATGAAATGAAAAATGCCAGCACTAAGGCGTTTATCTTTGATCCTCAGGATCAAAAGCCTTCAGCCAGTATTGACAGTGTGGCTGGCCTGGTCAAAGACCAGGGTGGTCAGGTGATGGATAATGTCTATAACGCAATTAATATTGCTGAAAACTCCCATGCCAGAACGCATGCCAGAACTGCCGCATCGACCGGGGCTGGCGGCAGCGTCGCTGCAACCGCATTCATACCTTCGGCTGCTGCATTGCTAACCAATATGATTGGCCAGTTTTTTAGGGAGGGAAGTGCCGTCAGTCATTTTTTGCGACAGGAATCAGCGAGTGAGGCGGATGATAAAAATGTCTACCATGCAAGCAGTGGTGTAAAGAAGGCTACTCAGGATTCTGATAGCCAGGCATCGCAACGGCAATTAAAAATTCTTGAGAAAGCTTTATCCCACATGCAGCGCGCGGTTGATTTATCATCCAATCAAAGTGTCAGTACCCCCTTGGCGACAGCCCTTTTCCGCGTGGCGGCTTTATCCCTGTTTAGCGTTGCGTCACGACTGGTTAACAAGACAGCCATTGCTGCGACAGAGGGAAGGGTACAAAAAGCGCTCGCTCAAGCGACCGAGCAAGGCCCTTCCGGTGGTGTTGATCGTATTAACAGCTTGCATTCCAATCTTTTCTCATTGTCTAACATAATGCGTCTTTGCGCAGAAAACCTGGGAGGCTCATCGGCTGTCAAAACAGCGGCACAAGTCAGTGAAACTATCGCCGGTCGTTCGATGAGTGTGCTGCTAAGCCATATTAGTGAACTGGCCCAAGCCTTACGAGGCCTGGCCAAGCCCCAGCAAAACTCTGCAGGAGGCTATGATTCGGGAACAATTGATAGTTCAGTTGATTTAGCCAATCCTGAAGTCCTGGCGCAATTTGAAAAAGCAATCAAAGGGGTGCTTGATGGTATTGAAGAGGCAAATGGACAGCATATTATTCCTAACCTTAATCAGGATATGGCCAGCCAGTTGGATGTAAGCGCCCATGGTACTGTCGCCTCACTCATGACAACGCATAGCCTGTTCAATTCAGTGTCAATCCCTGTAAAAGCTTCCAAAAAAGCAGCTAAGACTAATGAGGCACAACAGAATGAAGCCTTACTGTCAACCCTTCCGAGTATTACGGTAACGCTGAATAACATCCAGGCATTCACCCGCAATTTCATGGCCGAAATTGAAAAAGATATAGCTCCTTCCAAATCCAGAAACGGTTCTCTCTTATCAACACATGATACGGTGGGCAGCAGTACTGCTGCGGCGTATTGGGCTGCCTCTGCCATGGTTTTATTAATTGATGAAATGCTTACTGTTTGCCGCTCACTGACATTAATTGATCAAAATCGTTTTAATGCGGCTTCAGAAAAAGCCAGTGAAGTGCAAAGTAGAAAGCACTCTAATCAGGCATCTCAGCAAATCAGTTGGGATAGCCACTCAGGACAGGAGTACAGCGCTACGCATGCAGTTACTGCTTTACGTCTCAGCTTATCACATACAGGTTTAGCTCTAATCCGAATTGCAACAGATTTAAACAAAGCATTGAAAGATAATCTTGATACTGTTCAACATAACCTGGCAATGCATACTCTTCAACAAAGTGTATTACATTCTCTTGCCTATGCCACAGCCTGTCTTGCCGAGGGATCATTGCTTACAAGCGGTGCAGCCTCTGCAGCACCTATGAGCATGCATGGCTCTGTCAATTGGACACATCAGAAAGTTCATACTAGTGATGGACATTTACATCCTGCACAGACTCACGAAAGCGAGAATTGCAGTAAAGGCGATTGCCAATCGTCTCAGGCAACTGGTTTTAGTACCGACCTGGCGGCAGGAACAATTACTAATGTCATGAAAGTGCTGGCACAAGGCGGTTTAATTGGTTTGGATACCATGCTAAGACTCATGAAGCTCTTGGAAATTGTCAGTCTGCATCGTGATTCTCATATTGCTCTGAAATTAGAATCCAATGACTCTTCCAATCCCAATGGTCTATTAATCAATACCGTTGATGGGCCCAGTGTTGGCTCTAGCGCAGGAACCTGTGCCATTCTAATTAATTTTCTCGGCGCTTTTCAAACACTGGATCAATGTTCAGCAACTCAATCGACTTTAAACGCACAACGTAAATTGCAAAAAATAATAGATGGTGAAATTGAAGGTATTGCCGTTCTAAAAGATGATGAAGAGCGGGGAGAGAGGAAAGGATTAAAAGAGTTTTACAAGATTATTATTGGCTTATTAGCACCAAATGTCTCAGCTGCTAATTGTGATAGTTTAGTTCAGCGTCTTGATTTTGGAGGAATTTCGCTGTCTAGTTATCATACAAGATTTGGCGCATACAGCGACCGGCCTGCAGCTGATTTAAGCTTTGTGAATCGATTTGCCAATCAGGATGATGCTCAGGGAATATTGCGGCGGTTTATAAATAAAGCTAAAACTGATTTTAATTTATTTAAATCATTACATGAGCAGCTGCCTCAGGCGCAAAGAACTACAAAAGCACAGATATTATACGCACATGTATTTGAAGAGCTTTATCAAAATTATAAACAAATGAAAATGCTTAAGCTTGCAGAGCACAGCTCAAGAAAGATAGTTCCTGGCCGCGATGAGTTCGAGAGCGATCTGGGCTTAGTTCAGGCACAACCCGAAGAAGAACATCAAAGAGAAGCCCCTGGACTGCAGAATTAAACTCTATGCGAGAACATTATACGGCTATACCCGAGCGCCACAGTGAGCCAGTCAGTTTACTGGACGCGCTCCGAGCTAAACTGCCGCACAGCATGCGTGAGCATTTAAATTCACAGACCCAGACACAGGCTTATTTTTTGTTAGCCATGCTGAGTGATGATGCTTGTGTCAGGCAACTTCATCAGTTATTACAGGAGCGTTATAAACCTGTCACTACTCATACCCCCATTGAGGAGGCATTAAATCTCGCAGGCAGACTGCTTGAAAGTTCTTGCAACCACAGGACTCCCTTCAAATATCGCCTGCCTCATTTTCTGAGCGAATATCCTGTACACAGTAGAGCTATCAACCATAAAATTAATCGATTCAATCGCCTTATTGAAAGCTATCATCAAAGCGGCTTTAATCAAATATTGAATGCGCAAGCTTTGAATAAGGCCTATCAAAATATCTTAAGAGCGATAAAAAAACATCACATGGGTTGCAATGTTAACAACCTATGGCAATTACTCAAGGCGATGAGCGCCTGGTCGACTATTCCTATGGATAGCTTGTTGTCGACCTATCCCTCTCTGCTAGCTCCAGCCATCAATCAAAGTAAACCCGAAGGGGAGTCAGGGATTCCATTGCCTGGAGATCCGGTGATTCCACTTAATCCGGCTATAGGGCCCAACAAGTCAACGCCCGATGTTTCGCCCTTTACCGCCACCTCTGATTACCAGATTAGCGAGGCAGGACGTATTGCAGATACCAGTGTCTATTTATCAACGCATGGCTTTGCTTTAAAGCCGGGCGGGCATGCGGATGCTTTAGCCAAAAAGACGCCTGACTTTTTACCTTGGCAGCAATGGCAGGCGATGATTCGCCGTCAATTATCGCAGTGGGTTGATTTACCACTCAATGAAGATTTTTTTGACTGGATGCAAACCGTATTACAGCGCCTTGGCATCCAGTTTATCCAATTGAAAACAGATTCTTATGATTCTTATGTAAGCCCTTTTTTGGATGGTAAGACCATATTAAATTCTTTAAATGAAGAAATGGTTATTGGCATTTTGCAAGAGCAGCTTCAGCAGTCTGCTATCCGCATCGAGTCTGCCCATTTGCCTGTAATTAGCCGTTACCTTATTCGATTTTTACAGCGATTTCAGTTCAATCGAGGACAGGCATTAGGTATCGGAGCCAACTGGGGTGGTGTGGTTAGTGATTCTAATGATGCAGGCATGGATACATTTCGCTTGAATGATCCAGAATGGGCAAGTCATTTCAGGAATCTGAGCATTCATCGTCAAGGGCCTGCCGAAGCACGTATGAATGCGGCGATCGGGATTAAATACGAACTCGCTGCGCTTTTTTCAAGCTTTAACTATATGACTACTCTGCAGCCCTCAGAGTATTCTGAAACCATTTACAATGCCCTGGTAGACAATCTCGTTGCTCATCTTTTTCCAGAGCCGCCGTATTTTGAGAATGACACTTATGTCAAATACCGCCGCCATTATGTCAGTACTTATAGCAATGCCGGGCTACAGCGAATCGATTCTTTTTATCAGCAAGACTCCCAAGGCACCTATTTTAAAACCACGAGAGGCGACTATAAACAAACTCCCATGTTTCGCCAGGCGGGTTCCTTGCTGGTAGAAGCGTTTCCACGAGATACGGGATCAGGGGATTCCCTGCAATCTCTCTTCGTTGCTAATCCATTATGGCCGCTTCAACTACAATACGCGCAATGCAGCTCTACCGGTACGCGCGGACATCTGGTGTACAATCCAGTTGGGCCGGATGAATTTATTCCCGACGCATTTTATGGACAGGTCATTCGCGAAAGTGATGAAGTTTTTATTCCTTTTATCGGTGTTGTGCCTAAAAATTTTGATAAACATTTTCAGCAGGAAGAGCTTTGCGCATCGTTTGTTGTACGAATGCTGCAATCTTCACGCTTAATGGTTTATTGCCCTGCATTCTTTGCTTACTATAATGCAATCGCCACTCGATTTTTACCGCCTGCCAGTAAAAATACCCCGCCATTAACTCATCAATATAATGATGAGATCCAACGTAAATGGCAGGCATTTGATGACGCATTACAGCATCCTCAGCGAACAGCCGATAATTGCCATGATGCTTTCTTTTCTTTATTCAAAGAGCTCATTTACAGCCTCTATTCCTGCACCAAAGACGATGTGGACCTGCATTATTATTTCATGGAGTTAATCACCACTGCCGAGGCATTTGAACCTCAAAGCCGTTTAACTTGTGAACGTTTGATTCGTGAGCTGACAACGCTGAAACCTTTTCAAGATACCAGAGCCTCTAAATACTATGAAGCTGTGTTGGGCTCCCTTAAAGAATTAACTCAATTTTTCTATCCTTTTCCAAGGGATGAAACAGCCAAATCCATAGCAGAGCAAGCCCGATTACATGTGAAGCCCTTATTGGCCTTGCAGGAAATAAAAGATTATTTTGCTGATTTAACCCAGCATAATTCTGCGGCTAATATTTCAAGAAAAGTTTCGCCGGGATTAATGCATAATGCGTTGGCCTACCAGGCTCCTTCTCCAACAATCGCTGACGATTTTTATCGGCGACGACACCAGGACAATTTTTACTCTGGATTTCGTGACCTGGATGGTAATCAAATTGCTACACCTTCTGGTCGTGAAATCGGGTTGGATTTGAGCATTAAAACAGTGGGCGCATTATTGCCTTTAATTCATCGTGATAAAACTATTTTTAGTGTGCTAACCCAGCCTTTTGCTCAAGCTTATATTGCAGGCTATCAGGCTTACAGCACCCAAGAGCAATACAAAATAATCTATGCCATTTTGTCCGGTGCAGGTGGTTTTCTTTATGGTGTTGGTTTAGGGTTGATTGATAGCTTAAGTTCCATACCCAAGGCCATTTATAATGGTTTGCTTGCTTCAGTAACACGACCAGTCAAAGCCAATCATGTTCTTGCCATTTCCTCTGCACCAGGTAATGCGCCCGGGCTGCGGGTTCAAGCGATGATGGCTATCCGCGATCACCTGTTGCGGCTCATCGCGACAGCAAATGGGCATGAATTATCTCATGATGAATTAATTAATCTGTTATTAATTTACGTGAAAAAAATCCATCCCGGTTTATTATCCGGTCGGGTAATTCGGGAGGAATTCTATAAAAAAATATTATCAGACGCATTTCCCCTGACCGCCAGTGAATGGAATCAATTATTTGACCCAGTGATTAATGCTGCAAATCCTTCTTTGCGACAAATAGTTAATCAATATGCTTTGCAGATTGATAATGTTTTAATTTATGCCCTCTATGAATGTTTAACAGCTCCTGCACAAATCACAGAGGAAGTGACTCAGTCGGTGATTAAACATCATAAATTAAAGGACCCTCAGGATAAGGCATTACTTGCTCTGGTTTTCTACTATAACAGCTATCCCGAAGCCAGAAGGGCAGATGTGGATCAATACCGCTTTCAAGGATCTGCATTGGCCAGGCTTCGGGCAAGAGAGCGTGTGTTACGCAAACTACAAATCTGGTTGAATAATGCACTCGATAGACAATGGGCCCTGGAGGCTTCACTCAATTATTCCCTGGAACAGTATACCCTTCTACTGAATCAATTCACGCTGGCAGGCATTGTTGCCGAGTTACCCGATTGCATGAAAGAAATCCTCAAAGAAGTTTTTTCGAGATCAGAAAACGAGGAAAAAATATTAAAACGCTATCGATTGAATGAAATAGAAAAGGCCTTTCTTCTACGATGCTCTAACTGCTATAAGTCGATTATTTCGACAGATAAACGAGCCATCGTTTTGGAGCAAACGCGTATCGATAAAAACAAGGATGCTTCCTTAAGTACTAAAACAAGCGAGCACTTAAAATTAACGCAGTTTATCCAACGTGAATGGCAGCACCAACTTTTGTCGAGCGAGCAGCTGCAATCAGTGATTGATGAAATAAGGAGGCAGATTGGCTCAGCAAATCATTCAATGGTTGATGAGCTTTTCATCCTTTATAAAGAGGCCCTGAAAAACCCCAAGTGTTCTAAGGCATTTGATAGGTTTTATGAAATGTCCATAAAAATGCAGAGCCAATACAGGCTGGGAAGTCCTTTGCGTGAATGGGTCAATGTGACCATGAATGCATTCATGAATCTTCTTTTGGATGAAATAACCTGGATTAATGACAGGGAATTAAGCAGTCATTTGGATGATTCGCAAGCCATTGTGCAATGGTTGAGTCATTTGAGCAGCGCTTCGCATGAGATACGTTCGTTATTAAAACAGCAAGTTGAACAGGCCGGTTCACTTGATTTGGCTGCATGGCGTTGCCAGCATATTCTGCGCGTTTTTGAGGGTTTAAAGCCCCAATTGGAGCCTGTTCGACATACTGGAATGCAGAAACTATTACGGGTTGTGGTTCAAAACAGAAATGTAATCACCTCGACCGCTGAACAGAAAGATCGGGAAGTAGCCGTTAAAGCCCTTTGTGAATACTCTGTTACCATGCAGCACGCACTGCGCCGCGTCAGAGAAAAAATTCCTGACGCGGATATTGCCAGGCCTATTGAAACGACATTGAAAGGCCTTCGCTAGATTGTTCTTCACTAGTATCCTGAAGTGCGGGGGCGGAAAGTTCTACAGCAGCAGCTTCTTGTTTGGCTGCCCGCATTTTATTGAGCTCAACGATCACATCATTAAGCTCTCCGTATAAACAATCCCCTGGAGAATAGGCGTCCAGTTTTACCGGGTCTCTTGTTGCTGGATCGGTTTTATTGATTTTATACCATGCTAGTAAATTAGCTTTGCCATAGAAGGCGTTTCCATATCTCAGGGGAACATCATCAAGATATGTACGATAAATGGTATCCTCGAAACGTTTAAATAATGGCTCTTCTTCTGGGGTTAAGTTAAGCCTCTCGATAATATCAGCGATTGTTTCACGGGTTTTATAACGTTCAATATATATTTTTGTACCAGAATTAAAATCATCTTCTGCGGTAGATGCCTGTTGAGGTCTCTCAGTAGACAGGCGACTCAGAGCCACACTGGTTTGCCTGAATTGCACAGGTGCTGCTTGCTCAGCAGGAAAAGGAAAACCCAGATTGTGACGACGATACCCGGGTTGAAACTGAGGTAAAACCCTTCCTGCACAAGTGATCTGGGCGTTACCTATTGGATTTTCAATTGAATTAATAACCGTTTGAGGTGGTTCTTGGGTAAAGACAATATTTCCTTGTCCGAAGACGGTTAATTTCAAATCATTTGCCACAGTGCCTGCAAAGCGGAGTGTCCCATTGCCATCTTTATAAAATGTACAGCCTCGACCTACTTCGCCTTCTATTCTGAGGCTTGCGCTGCCGCGAACGGTCACATGCACGTATTCAATTTTTCCTGTAATAGTCGTTGTGCCGCTCCCTTCGCGAATTAAATCGCTATCGGGAGGTATTGTTTCCACGCTTACAGAATCAGTATTCGCATGGATGGTTGTGGGTCTCTTCGGACCCCTAAATATTTCAATTACTTTATTAAAAGCAAACATAACATCTCCTGAAAAGATAAATTATACATGCTTTTCAGGTCATAAAATAAGAATAATCAGACGGACAATCGCCTGCATCAATTAAGACCAAACTCAATCAGCGTTTTTTCAGAGGCGCCATGAGGGTTTAATCTGGCCTGGTTTTTCATGTTTTCAATCACTGCGTCTTTAGTGGTATTAAAGAAAAATAAACTATATTTTCTAATACTGTACCAGGAAGCATGTCTTGAATAGCTTTGGCGAATGTCATTTAGCGAAATTTCCTTAGCGGGGGCGTCCATTTGTTTCTGAATCGTTTCTTCACCTAAAATTTCCCTGGCCACTCTGAACCGCTCGGGTAATGAGTATGAAGTTCGGTTACCAACTCGTTTCGAGTCAACTGCTTTTCTTAAGGCTTGCTGTTCCTCGTCATTTTTTAGTTTATAAGGACAAATCACTTTCGGAATCCAGGGAATATATCGATTGGCTGCAAATTGATTATAACGTTCGTTCCACTCTTCTGGAGTCTCAATTCGAGTTTTACCGGGTCTCGGAGCTCTGTTTCCAGGAATTATGTGTTCAATTTCCATCAGGCAATCCATTGTTGGCTTTAAGAAAATTCCTTGTTCCAAAAGGGTTGAAGCAGATCTGTAATCAGGCATTTTATGATCAAAATAAGTTAAACCTACCGTTAACTGAAGATTATCCAGCCTGGGAGCCGCTTTTTTTTCTTCTTCCGTGAGCAGATCTTCAATCAAGGGAATTGTCTGATGGGGTAAACATACACTCGTAAAATTTGACTTGCAGGAGCCAGGTCCTTCTTCGACAATCCTTCGGCTTTGTTTGCTTATAAAAGGTATACCAAAATAAAAGCTATACTTTGAGCTCGAATCCACATTTCTCAGGTTTCTTAAATTGAATAACTCTCGTGCCATATGCGTACCGCTATATGCTGCATCATCCAGAATCAATATCTTTCTAACCTGAGGATGCCGGGCAAGGCAGGCGTCCAGACTCAAGCTTGTGGTCATTGCTGTGGGCCATCGTAAGCCACACTCCTCCAGGGCCAGGCCGGAAACCCATTGCTCACTGGCTCCCTCATCAAGTTTACCCAGGGTATCCTGCGTAATGAGTAGGATATAAGGCTCATCACAGGCCTGATTAAACGCAGCAATAGTAGCTTGTAATTGAGTCATGAATGTTTCAAAGGAAACATAATTGACATTATCAATAATTTTTTGAGAAATTGATGCGCTTTCCGGCAGCTCAAATTGGCATTGATAGGCTTGCCAGGCTTTCAACACTTCTGGATTTGGTGGACAGGAGAATAATGGCTTTACACTGGGAAAATGAATACCAACACTTGCCGTCATATTAATTTGGTCTTGTCTCATAGAATTAATTGTAAGTAAAAAAAGCGTTTTATCATAAAAAAAGACATTATGGTAAAAAACCGGCCTTTGGCGATGTGATAAGTCTATGCTGCCAATGTTTTAAAAGCGGGAGTTGTTTTAGTATTGTGAATGAATATGTCTGGTAATAACACGAATCTAGCACTAGTCATTACCCTTGACAGATTGGCTTAGGTTTTAAATTAATAACTTATGGTCAACTGTTCTGCCAACTCATCAGGTATAATTGATTTTGGGGCTTCTTTGAATAAATTATATTTGCTAATAGTGCGTATACAAAGTGTCTGTAAGCTAGGAAATCGACAACAGGAGCTAAGGTATTCCAATTTAGCCTGAATATCGCTATCACTTGTAGCTATTAATGCTTGCTCTATTTTGTCTTCTAATAACGAAATTGAAGATTGACTTAGTTTAGAGAAGGCCTCTGTTTTATTTATTTGAGATTGTTTTATCTCATCATAAATTAATACTAAAAAACTGATTAAATCAATTGCAGATAAATCATTAATTGGATGCGGCTGATGCGCGTGTACTGGATTAATTTCGGAGCCATGAAGAAATAATAAAGCCATCTTGTTTAATAATTTTAATTTCTCTTTTTCTGTTGTTTTAGTTTGAAGATCTAAAAAAAGAAAACATAAAGGGAGTGCCTCGTTTAACTTATTATTTTCTCTATCTTGGCCTGCAACAAATTGTCTAGGAAAACTAGCATTAATATTGCAACCCATTGAAATTAACAGCCT
The DNA here is from genome assembly GCF_900461555.1 of Legionella quinlivanii. Classification (NCBI taxonomy): domain Bacteria; kingdom Pseudomonadati; phylum Pseudomonadota; class Gammaproteobacteria; order Legionellales; family Legionellaceae; genus Legionella; species Legionella quinlivanii. Next base: position 900,167 of record NZ_UGOX01000001.1, read on the forward strand.
TAACAAGTCTATATTATTTGTGCAGCCATCAAAAATTAATGGCCGTTCGGAATCTGATGAAGTAATTTCTTTATCGATTTTGGTCAAAGAAATATTATGTTTAGCGAAAACGTTTAAAATATCTGAGTAAGTTGTAGTTAATTGAATTGCTTTCAAATCGCTTGCTACTATTAAGTCACTGGGGTTGCTTATGCAACTGAGTAAATAATCAATTATGTCAATGCGGTGTTTGCTGCAAGTGCCAATAATGCCTCTTCTAAGCCATGCTCCTTTCGCAAAAAGAAGGTTTAATGTTTCTGGTGTGCCATGAAATAAAACGGCTTCTTCCAAGGGGGTCAATGAAGACACTGTATTAAGTTGATTAATATCAGCACCTCGCTCAAGTAGTAAGGATATAACCTGATTTTGTGCTCGGCGTGCTGCCCAGGCTAATGCCGATGCACCATCAGGTCCTGGTATAAAAAGCAAATCAGGATTACCCATTAAATGGTTTTCTACACTTTCTAGATAACCTAATGCACAAGCACTGTAGAAATCAACAGAAGCCCCTTTTGCTATTAAAATTGTTGAAATCTCAAACATAATTGCATCGGCTGTTCCAATAAACCCATCGTGCTCTCGTAAACCATCTATGCCTATGGTGCTAAGATGTTCATCATGAGACTCATAATTTTGAGGCCATCCCCAGTAAAAACCCTTTGGGTACATCATACCCGTTATCCACTGCAAAGCGCTTGCAGGCATATTTTGCTCTGAAAGAATATTAACGTTAATTCCTGACTCAATTAAGGCATAAAGGTGTTTAGGGCCCGCACTGCGTACCACAAAATGCAATAATGGAATGCCTTCATATTTTGCGTGGGGATCACTAATATTCAAAAGATTTTTGAATTTTACCTCATCATTCTCGCGTAAGGCCTCAAATAGGCTATTTGTGGGTGTTTCTGTAAACATGTAAATTCTTGTGTCTAAAATTTGAATTTGATTGTACCATAAAAATAATCAAAATGTACTCTGATGAGTTGAGTTGATTAATAATCATCTTAAAATGGGAGTTTACATTGGGGAGCTCATATAAAAAAATTTGGAAGGTTGTCCTTAAATGCATGTCTCAGGAAATACCAATCTAATTAAACTTTAAGAAAAAGTTAAATAACTTTAATTATCAGTAGCATATTTAGCGAGCCTGATAGCTATAGCAAAACTCTACAACTACCTGGAATGCAGTTATTGATTAAAGATTTTTCAGATATATGCTCTAAAAAGCCCCCAACACTGAAATCGTCATCATCGAAATGCACAAAAAATACACTATCTAGTGGATAATGAACTATAATTTTGTTAATATAGCGAACCAATTTTAGAAAATCACAATAAAATATTTATACTTATTTAATTTTTATATGTATTCAATATGTTATAAGCGAAGGCGAGTGAGATAAAATTGAAGCAAACTTGAAGAAACTACGCATATTTATAGCATATTATTATTTATACCCTCTTTGAGGAGATTTCAAAATGAATACCAATAGTTTAAATGACTTTTTAACTACGGTTCCCAATCATGATTATTTACATCTTTTAGATGGCAATACTCCAAAGAAAGTTGCAGATTTTTTGGATCTGAGCCGTACAGATATATCAAAAGCAATGCGAATGGAAAAAGAGCGCGTACGATTAGATGATCAAATTAATAAAGATCTTAAACAACGTCTTCAAGAAATAGCAAATATTTGTGAGTTAATGGCAGGTTATTTTAACGGTGATGTTAATAAAACTGCCTTATGGTTTAAAATTAAAAATCCTGCCCTCGGTGGAATATCGCCTAGAGATATGATTCGTTATGGTCGCTATAAAAAATTGGAATTATTTATTCGCAATGCGTTAGCTGGAATTAATCCCTAAATATGAAGTCTTACGATCACAGGATATTCATATTATTGGACAGCGTTCCACCAAGAGCAATAAAAAGATGGATAAAGCTCCATGATCAAATCATAGATTATACAGCGGAACATTTCTCCTATTTTGCATATCGTAGATCTAAAATTATGGAGGAACTAAAAACTTCCTTAAGAGATAATTCAATTAATTTAGAATTTAATGATTGGGTCAGAGTGGTATCTCAAGAATTTTCAAATACTCCCTTATCTACACTCGGAAGCTATATAAGTTTTCCTGGAGGGCGTTTTAATATAGGAAATATTGATCCGCAAAGATTTCCGCAATTTCCTGCATTGTATTTAGCTAGTGAATCAGCTACAGCATTTTTAGAGATGAAAGGATTAGAACGAGAAGAGATTCAAGAAGGGCTCACGGGTAGTGAGCTTTCTGTGGCAGGAAATTTTAGCCATTTCAATGTAAGAGGGGAGTTAACAAATATATTGGACTTGACAAAAGAAGAAACTCTTCGCCCTTTTTTTGATTTAATCAAAGATATACAGCTTCCCATTTATTACATAAAAAAAGCTCGAGAAATAAAATCAAATGTAATGCCACCCGTGAAAAATTTACAAGAACTACTCAACACTCTCTTTACCGCTAATTGGCGATTAATGCCCATGCAGTTCGATGTACCAGCTAATTCGCAAATATTGGGTCAAATTGCGCAAGCGGCTGGGTTAGAAGGAGTACTGTATCATTCTACCAAAACGAAAAAACCTGTCCTTGCGGTATATCCACAAAATTTTAATTATTCCGATTCCTTTATTGAGATTGAGGGCAGGGTAGCAAAGACAGTTGAGCATACAAGGATTGATAAAAACACATTCACAAATTATCTTCCCTAAATAAAAAATATTCTTGGCCGGCTTAATCGTTTCCGTAGCACAACCTTCCCGGAAGCATCTGTTTCCTGTAATTGAAAAACATTCTTTGTCAAATCTATCCCAATACTTTAATATCTTTCATTACGGATCTCCACCTTGGTTGAATGTATGTCACAATCTCATTCTGGCTCTTTTAGAAGCCTTCTTAAAGTGGCAGGCCCATACTATTAAGCTGAGGAACGTAGGTAAATATCTTAAGTAAATGTCATTGGGCCAAGGGCCCAACCGAAACCCGGAAATCTGGTTATTGCGGGGTAGGGGATTTATCCATATGTGCTTTAAAAGCGTCACGAACTTCCAATAAGCGTTGATAGGCTTCCTCAGTAGGGTGAAACACTGTTGCTGCTTCAAAATCTTTGACGTACTGATTAACCCTGGCTAATACGGTTGTTTGTACTTCACTGTTATATTGTTTAAATTCATTTTGTACAGCATCTAAAGTGACGTGAGATTTATATCCGGATACAGGCCCATGGCAGGTGCTCATGAACGCGGAATGCTTCACTTCTTTATTATATACATAGGCATACACGTTACTTAATAACGCTGCGTCCTGCTTTTCAAATATACCGAAAAAAGTGGGCTTGAATTTAGCTTTTAAATGATCTCTGTAAGACGACTTCATAGAATCTCCTTCGTTCAAATTAACAGGTGGACGGCACAATTATACGAAGTAATTATTAAGACAGTCTTAATCCTAGCCTTGAAGATTTCTTGCACATTCTCAGGCTTAGCTTGATCAATGAAAGTATTGTAAATACCAAAGAATTTTGAAGAATTGAAAAGATTGCTTGCTAGTTAAAGTTTTTATTCTTGCATTGATTTAATCCTTTAAATTATGATAGGGTCATTAAATGAACAAACTTCGTTCCCTTATCATACTGATTCTCTTGAGTGCTGTCATTCTTGCACCACTCAAGCAGCCTTCTTGTATTCGAGCTGCGGATGCATCTTCCCCTATTTCCTTTGCAATGACGCCTTGTTCTGTACAGCAGATTTTGAGCAGCGGTTGCGGCTCTGTGTATTATTGGCTTGAAGAAGAATCTCAATCCCTGCAACAAATGCTATTGCAAAGTCTTATTGGTCTCATAAGTTTTCTGCTGATTTTTTCAAAATATCTTTCACCTTCGGATGAAGTTTACCGCCCGCCGATTTGATTCCTTTTATCCAAAAAAATTAAAATAATTTATTAAGGAATCAAAATGAAAAAACTGATTTTGTCATTACTTATGACATTACTCTCTTGTTCTGCGTTTGCTTCGGGCTTTTCTGGAAATCCTATGGCTGCTGCAAGTTTTATCCAGAATAATAGCCCCGTGTTATACCTAAGTGTCTTTTTTGGTTTAGGTGTGCTGCTGGCATTTACGCCCTGTGTTTTACCGATGGTGCCCATATTATCCAGTATTATCACGGGGCAAGGAGCCAAGAGCGGGCGTGAAGCGTTTAAATTATCTTTAGCCTATGTGCTGGGCATGGCGCTTACTTATGCGCTGGCCGGAATGCTGGCTGCCTGGTTTGGGGCTACAGTGCAAACCTTAATGCAGCAGCCTGTGGTTATTGGAAGTTTTAGTTTCTTATTGACGCTAATGGGCCTGTGGTTACTGGGAGTCTTTGAATTTCGGCTTCCAGCTTTCCTGTGTTTTTCTCACAAAGGCTCCCGTCGTCAGGGAATCATTTCCTCTGCTTTAATGGGCTCGGTATCAACTCTGGTTGTATCGCCTTGTGTAACAGCGCCTCTGATTGGAATTTTAACCTATATTGCAGAAAGCAGGCAGGTTGCTCAGGGCGGGCTTTTGCTTTTTGTCCTGGCTCTGGGAATGGGATTGCCTTTATTGCTTGTCGGCGCGGGTTATGGCCGTTTTTTACCTGCTTCAGGTCCCTGGATGGTTCGCATAAAGCAACTGTTTGCTCTAATGATGTTTGCTATGGCGGTTTGGCTGTTAAGTCGTGTTGCGCCAAAGCTTCTGGTGGATTTGCTCTGGATCCTCGTTTTGCTGATTGCGGCATGCGTTATGGGCGCTTTTCGTCAGGAAACCAGGCTGAGCGGACGGGTTCTGCAAGGCCTTGCTGTGCTATCGCTGATGGGAGCGGGGGCCTTGGTTTATCAATTGTTTACGTCTGTTTCTGCTGCGAAGCCGGTTATTCAATCTCCCTTCATTCAGGTGTCCACGCTTGATGCAATTAATACCAGACTGGCTGATGCCAAGGCAAGTCATAATAAGGTGTTCATTGATTTTTCGGCGGACTGGTGCAGCGATTGCCAGGAGATGGATAAGCAGGTATTCAGCCAGGCCGATGTTATCGATGCAATGCAAGGCATTGTCAATTTGCGGGTTGAAATCGGTGAGAAATCAGAAGAAGTGGCTAAAATTCGCGAAGCGTTTCACATTTACGGCACACCGACAATGCTATTTTTTGATGAGCAAGGGCAATTGCTTGGCAATTTAAGTTCAGTAGGATTGATTTCCAGGGAGGAAACCTTGAGTTTATTCGCGCAATTGAAAAGATAAGCATATTTAGCCGAATCTCAATGGTTCGGCTAAATTCACTGGGGCAGAAAGTATTGATGATTTTAGCCCATCACTTAAATGAGATGTCTGCAGTATATCGTTAGGATAAAAAGAACTGGTTTGATTATAGTCAATATGACTAACATTGAGTTAAATGTGGGTGATTGTATATAATCAATACATAGCGCTCTGAAAAGCAGTGGCAACGATGGATTTAAAACACCTTATTTCTCACTTTCGTGCTTCCAATTCTCCTGAGATAGCAGAGGAGATTATTTCATTATGGGACGGGACGCAGCCAACCGATGATATGGTAAAGCTTATACTTGAGTCACGCCAATATCCTGGTCAGATGAGACGCCCCTGGGATGATCACTATACGATTATAGTTAATGCTATTTTAGATGCCGGATATCCGCTGGCTAGTTTATTAAGCATACAAAAAGAGGTTGAAAAAAATGACAAGGATGACAAGAAAGGTTCCTTAATTCTATATTTGAATCGATTTAAAGACAAGCAAGAGGAAATGAAAGCCTTTGCTGAGTATCTTTCGCAAATTGAAACGCCCTCCCTCCCTTGTTATCCGCTTATCGAATTTTTCTACCAAAAATTGCCAAAGGCTACGCAAGCACCTGAGATTGAACAATTTGCCGAGTTATTTAATCAGTTAAAGCTGGAGTCAGGAGTCAGTGACTACCTTCACTATGCCATTCAAAGAGATTCAACACAACCAGATGAAATGGTCAGTCAAGAACAAAAAAAGGCCGCCTCGATATTTGCATCTTTTCTTAAAGAGGTTCCTGGCCCGAAAGTATCAAATACACTCGCCTTAAGGAAAATTATAAACAATAACGAATTAACAAATGAAACCTTACTTGGATATTTCAGGTCAGGGGTTTTAGGGGTGCCTGTATTATTAATGTTGAAGCGTAGAGAACAGATAGATGCGATAAATTTTGTCAGGAAGAAGTTGGAAACAGGGGAGATTCCGGCTGATGCTGATGTTCTTCAATTTTTAATGCCTGATCTTGAGAAACACTTCTTTGAAAACTATGACGATAATACCTTCACTACCCTAATAAAATTTTCTGCCCTTAAGCATAATATATCGTCAAGAAGTGATACAAAGCCGCTAGTACTTCAATTGTATGAGAACGTGAATAGCTTTCAATCTCGCACGAAGTCTGAGCCATTTTTCCAGAGACTGCTTGGCGATGAAAATTATCCTGGTTTAAATACTGTTTATACATCCAACTTTTTCGGATTAGAGGTGGCACAGCAGTCTTTATTAAGCTATCTGATAAAAGAAAAATCCCAATATAAACCCTGGGTGGATGATAGTATCAAACGTCTACTTGCCAGAAGTGATATTGATGTCAATGTTCCTAATCATAAACCTTTAATTCATGCTCTGGAAAAGAAAGATAAGGAACTTATTCTCCGATTACTCGAAAAAGGTGCCAAAATTCCCGCTTCGTTTAGTGAGGCTGATTTATCTTATTTACTTAGCATACTGAATGAAGAAAAAAAGCCGGTCGATAGAAAAGTTTTTATACAGATTCAAGCGTATCTTTATAAAGAGTTTACCAGTCGGATACCTCAAATGGTTTTTCTTACAGAACAAAAGAATCAGGACGAAGCAATGACAAACAAGCAGGATTCCTCTGCAGAAGAAGGAAAGGTCATTTATGATGTTATCTATAATAATGATGGTTATGACTTAAATAATGAGTATAACCAATCGCTGTTTCCTGATATTAAAATTAGAAAGGGAGCTCCACTGACGTTTAACGATATACCTATAGGATACAATATACGCATTCCTCACGGTAATGATGAAACAAAAAAAATTATGGTATGGATATATGGAGGTAATGAAGCCAAGGACAGACAGAAATCGGCTTTTAAATTTTCCAGTTCTCAATTATCGCCATTCAGTAAGCCCTTTGTTGAGAAAAACATTGTAACGATACTGCTAAATTTACCTGATTTACTCGAACTGAATGTACATCAATTTCAGATGCCTGAAGAGCTTTTCAGAAAAATCCAGGCATGTGTGAATTATTTTTATTCTGTTATTAAAGATAAACCAGAATTAATTGATAATCGCTTATCCATTTTGAAAGACAAACCCGTCTTTCTCACAGGGGGTAGTTTCGGCGGATTAATGACGGTAAGACATGCTGAACTGTATCCAAAAACATTTGATGGTTATATTTCCCATGCTGGGATGCTATCTAGTCAAAAGAATAGCGAAGTGGATATTCAATACAGGGGAGGAGATCTGGCTATTTATCTAAATCCTGCAGAAGATAATGAAATTAAAAAAATCACGGAACCCGTTTTGCTGTTGCATAATATGGATGATAATAATGTTATCGTAAGTGTGGCATTGGATTTCTATAAAAAATTTCGTCAGAACAATAACGCCGAGTTGGCCACCCTGGTTACCACACCAACAGGCGATCCAGCTGTTCTTAATTCACATGTTAATAAAGGCCACGGTAAGCCGAGTAATCCAAAGCATTTCGAGCGTTACATCCATTCAATGACGAAATTTATGGAACAAGGAGCTTCTCAGGTACCTGGTTTGTCAAGATTAAGAGAATACCTTGGCAAAAAGAAAGCCAACACATTTGTTAAGAACAGTACAATAACCAGGAAATTTCTTGGTGAAGCACTAGAGTTAAATAAACGCTGCAAACACCGATTTATAGATGTGCGTAAGTATTGGGAATTGGACTATAAACCGCTGTATGCGACGCTTTACTATTCTGCTAGTCTATCTAGATATAAATCACTTTTACAAACAGAAAGGCTGCGTCTTCAGGACAAGATGACGGATGAGCATATTAGTAAATTACTGGCATTACAATCGGAGATTTTTTTTGAGTATATCAATGAAATTTCTTCCAGGAATTTAATGCCTGACTCCTTGAGTGATCGTGAAGAATTTTCTAAAAATCCAGCAGTAATCGAAGCGTTCAAAGAAATATTCAGCGAGCTTGATCAAGCGAAGGAGTCAACTGTCTTCTACATACTTTCCAATTTATATAAAGCCAACCCTGATTTGCTTACTCCTGTCATCCAGCAACTCGATAAAGACCCGATTTTTTGTGAAAACCTGGAAAAAGCCCAAGAAAAATTTATTCATACATTAGAGAAGAAAAAAAGTCTGACATTTACGATATGGAAACAAGCGGCAGAAAAAGTGTCGCCCAAAGAGAGTGAAGAACAAGTTATTGAGCAAAATAAGTCTCAACCATGAGCTCATATTTGCTGTGTATTCGCTCAATTGAAGAGATAAAAAGTTTTAGCCGAATCCCAATGGTTCGGCTAAAACTTTACAGCGGAATGAGGGCATAACTAATTAAATAGCAACTATATTTTCCGCTTGAAGACCTTTTGCACCTTGAGTAACAACGAATTGTACCCGCTGACCTTCTGTGAGGGTTTTGAAGCCAGAACCTTGAATTTCTTTGAAATGAGCAAATACGTCTGGACCACCTTCTTGCTCAATAAAACCAAAACCTTTGGTTTCGTTGAACCATTTAACGACTCCAGTTACTGTTTTAGACATAAGTATCCTTAATAGTGTTTATTTGTAATGCCGTAAAGGCGAAAGTTAGCCGGAACAGATCAAAAATTAAAACTAACGAATGAGGGATTAAATGAATAAATCGACGATTAGAGTATAAAATAGACATTTTCAAGCTAGTATTAGAATATCACTCTCTAATAGCAGAAGTCAATCTAATGAGAAATTATCCAAGCCCTAACCCTTTCTATGCTCATCATAATTCATTTGTGTGATCAGATTTCTGAGTTGGGATTTAATAATCTGCTGATGAAAAATTCTTATAATATTAAAATAAAGCTTTCCCCAGGCATTTTTAAATTGAATAAGTGTAGTTAGCTGGATGCTTTGGGTCGTTCGTTGGATAATAATCCTCACATCCAAATGTTTATCATCTTCCCCAAAAAGTAACTCATCGTCGGTAAAGTCATACAGTTTAAAGAGTCCGACTCTCTCTCCGATGATCAAATTAATTTCGAGCTCTTTATTTAAAGGTATATCCCTTATTTTCAAACCGCAGCAGCCTACCAGCCTGTTTCTAAGATACAGCAGCTTTCGTGCCCATTCAGGCGAAGAATTAAAAAAGAGTTCTGCTACTCTTTCAATGGAATGATTTGAGTCAGCTGAAAGGGCTCCTGAAAACGTATCGGAATAGTGAAATCCAGGAAGCGCTTTATTAATGAACTCGGTATTTGGTCTACTGATTTTTTTAATAGCTATAGAGCGTGTTGACATCGGTTTTCTTCCTGACTTTAGTAATGCTATCTAAAATATAAAACTTAAGCGCCTCATTCCTATGTAATTGGCAAACCAAGTTTGAATATTAGAGAAAATACTCAATTATATGGCATTTTATTTTTAATTTTTCTATATGATATTTAATCAAATAGAATTAAAATAGATCTTATTGGGTGTTTGAGGTCTCTATAATGAAATTTTACCATGCAACTGCTCTTGCTAATTACAAGAAAATCAAAAACGAAGGCTTGCGTATCAATCAGCGCGGCAAAAATAAATATGGTTTAGATCATAAAGTTGACTATGCTGAAATTTACGGCTCTGAATCAGAAGCAAGTCACTATAGGAAAAAACCCTGTATTCACTTCACGAAGAAGAGTAATGTTACTTTCTATAGTGAACTGATAAAAGATAGTTTTAACGTAGGGGTCAAATATTTAGAAATCGATATCGATCCTGATCAGTATGATGTAGAAACAGATCCTGAAGACAATGATAGTTATATCTGTTTCGATAATATCCCGCCTGAATGCATTAAATCTATTGAGTTGGACCAAAAAAAACAACATGATTTAGATACTGATGAAAGTGATAGTATTCACTATAATTTTAAGTGTGGGAGATAATGCTGACATAATTGTTCGCTGAGTGATAACACCTGAATCAGGTATATTTAGTATAATCCAGTGGCTATACCCTGTTCTCAAACTCGAATTATTAGCTGTTATCCAAAAATACGATCTTGTTAAGAAAGTCGTTAAAATACAAATTGGCGGAAGACTCCTGACGCTCCCCGGCAAGTTTTCAAGTATCGAGGATTTTCTGATAATGGCAAAACAAGTGGTTTAATACGAGACATGCTCATTGTTTTAGTATACTCTGATCAATCAATCTCGATAAAAGGGTATACTTGATAGCCATTATATATTTAAAAGGCAGTTTTTTTTATCATTCAATTTTTTATCTTAAGCGAATCTTGAAATCGATCTCGAAATGTTCAAATATTTTGTTTTCTAAACCCAAAAGCTCCCGATTTTCTCCAAAGACCCGCCTGCTTCGGAACATAACCCTCTTAAACTTTCCCTAATGCGTCGGACTGCAATAATAAGCAGATAGAAGCTAAAACTCAGTTTTCTGTAGCGGGAAAACACGCAACTAAATTTCAGAAAGCAAAGAGCGCAAATGACAAATTTCAAAGATGAGCTTTGTATTAGAGAAGAATCTTTATCACTCCTAAGCCATGAATTAAAAAATTCTTTAGCCTGCAGCAAAATGAATGCACAGACAGGTAAAATATTAATAGAACAAGGAAAGTTCGAGGAAATAAAGCGCAATAACTTATTCGATACCTGGCTAGAGCAAATTGAAACTTTTGAAAACTTGATTGATTCAATTTTAGATACTAGGGCTATTTCAGAAGGGTTCTTATTTTTCAAACCTCAAAAAATTGATCTTAATAAATTATTATTAAAAATAACAAAAAGGTTTGATAGTAAAGTTTCTTATAAAGGCATTTCCATGGTGGGTTTTTGGGATCCATTTAGGATTGAGCAGATAGTAACAAATTTAATTACTAATGCTTTAAAGTATGGAAAAGGGAATCCGGTCAATGTACAGCTGCTTGCTGATAAGGCTGGAATATTAAAAATAATGGTGCAGGATTTCGGAATTGGTATAGCTCCAGAGGATAGAGAAAAGATATTTAAAAAGTTTGAACGAGTTAATCATAAAAGTGCAGTAAGAGGTCTTGGATTAGGGCTCTATATCGTCAACCAGATTGTTGCAGCAATGGGTGGGGATATATTCCTGGAAAGTGAGGTTGGTATTGGTTCTACTTTTTGGGTCACTTTACCAATTCCCAAAGAACAGGAATGAGACTCTCGGAGGCACTGCCATTAAGTTAAAGAATTATTGTAAGTTGGGCTACTCCAGAATTTTATGTTGGGCCAAGAGCCCAACCAACATGCAGGATACCGGGAAAGCCTTTCAGAATTAAAGAAAGTCGAGGACCAGATTATAAACACAGGAAAAAATATAAGCAGCCAGGAATCCTGCCACGATAATTAAAGCAGTTCCAATGCAGACATTGGTAATTGTGGGGATGATAGTAATGTACATGCTCCCAAACATGGCAACCAGGGGTTTGCCTGTATACATCCAGAATGCCAGCAAGCCTGCACAGAAAGTTGCTATTCCCGCGAGCATACTGGTGGTTATAGCCAATGCCAGCGGATTAAGTTTTTGATACTCCATCGCTAATCCTTGCAAAAAAATGATTTATATTCATTATACTAGTAAATTTACAAGTCTGATATAGAACTTTAAGCACATCGCTGAATCTACTTGCTAAACAATTCGGTTAGCTGTTATATTTTTAATCCCACCCATTAAGCCGTAATTCAAGGATCATGAAGAAATTTAGTTCAGTCGTTTTACTCATGGCTGCCACAACCGGATTTGCTGGCAATTTCAAACAAACTATAGAATTTAACATTCATCCCAGCTCTGAGATCATCAGGCCTCCTTACTTGAGAGCATGTTTTTCAACTACCGATTTTTTTGATCTCGCTCATTGCGCGACCTTAAACAAGACGCAGACCAGTAATTCCTATAGTCACGGGCCCAAAAACTGGTTTTTAATAGGGGATGGTTATTATTACCATCAAACCTATCTCGATAGCTGTTATGCCTTGTTCCATATGACTACGCGAACCCCCGAAGGCGATGGCAAGTTAGTTGTTGATGCCAATATCACCATTAAAGATCATTCTCCTGCGGCACCCGAAGCAGTTTATACCAACTGCACAGTAACCTGGGTTCCCCTCAGCTCGAAATAATTTCATGACTGGTAATGGCCTGCCATTACCAGTAGCCCCTTTTGTATTCATTCATTTGTCCGTTAAGCCTTAATTGCCTAAGATTAATGTAAGGAGTTAACGGAGAATACCATTAGCGATAACTCGATTTATACCAGTGAGGAATGCGAAAAAATCGCCAGGATGGCGGCTCTTCGCTATGTCAATGATTCAATCCCTGGAATAAGACGTCGAAAATGCGGTAAAGGCTATGCATTTTATTATCCTGATGGCCGTCGAGTTACCCAAAGCGATGAATTGCAGCGGATTAAGTCTTTAAGAATTCCTCCTGCCTATCATTCCGTATGGATCTGTCCCTTCGCTAATGGGCACATTCAGGCGACTGGCCGGGATGCCCGAAATCGAAAACAGTATCATTATCATCCCCTGTGGCGAGAAGTCAGAGACAGGTTAAAATTCACCTCTATGACCGATTTTGGGCGCGCTATTTCCACAATACGCAATCATATCGCTTATGAACTTGGAAAGCCGCCTTCTTTAAACAAAAAGCAGATCATTTGTGCCATCATTTATCTACTGGATAAATCAGGGGTCAGAATTGGCAATAGAATCTATGCAAAAGAGAACAAGACGTATGGGATTACCACCTTAAGAAAAAAGCATCTTTCAATCAATGGCTCCAAAGCCATATTTAATTTCACTGGTAAAAATTCCAAAGCCTGGGAAATTGTCCTTGATAATAAGAAAATTATCAAAATTCTTAAAAAATGCGAAGAAATTCCGGGGTATGAAATCTTTAAATATTATGATGAAAATAAGAATATCAATTGCATCACCTCGCAGGACATCAATTATTATCTCCAATCTCTAACCAATTTTCCTCTGACCGCGAAGGATTTTCGCACCTGGATTGCCAGTCGTGAAACCTTTTGTCGATGTCTGTCAATCTCATTTTCAGAGGCTGATTCCTCTGCAAAAGTTAAATCTATAATAAAAGAAGTTGCAGAATTATTGGGCCATACACCCACTATTTGTCAAAAAAATTATATTTTTCCGGAAATTATAACGAGCTGGAGTGAAGGCCGATTAGAGCGCTGGCTCAATGAGAATACTAAATTCACCAGACAATTAAATAAAGATAACTTATTTTTGATGTGGTTAGAGAGCCTGAAGGCTTAATCTCTGTCTTTCCTTGCAAAAGGTACTAAAATAAATACAAATAGTGTTTAAGTGGTACATCATGACATTTTTAGTCACCTATCTGGGCACCGATACAGAGCATATTCAAGGCACTAATCCCTTCTATCCGCGAGGTGAAAGTTTAAGCGGCGCTGCCAATGCGGTAGCAAGCACGCCGCGTGATTATCTTGTGAGTGATAAGGTAGAGCATCTAGTCAGCGATGAACAAATTCTTATCGATGGACCAACGACTTTAGGTACCGAAGTGGGTGATCGTATCGCGCGCGGAGTACTCGCAATGATTGATGCGGTCAGCCGCGGCGAGAAAGATTTCGCTATTGCAGCCCACAGTCGTGGGGCGGTTCAGGGAATTTTATCCGCCCATGAAATGGAGCGCATTCAGAATTTATTCAAGCAAGACCCTCTACCTGTCGATTTGATCGCTGAAATTAAAAAAAGCCCTTGCCCCTATACTCGAGCTGCTTTTAATACACCGCTACTATCCGAAAGACTAGGCAAGATCAATCTGGAGAATGTTGGAAAGCATATTCAGGACGCTAATATTTCCATGTTCACTATTGATCCGGTACCTGGCGGCCGTTATCACGGAGCGCCAGTGGCCTGGGTTGACCCTCGTTTTTATCGAATTCCTGGCATTGTTAAGCAGTATGAACAATATGTCTATCAAAATGAAAGGACTCGTTGCTTTAAAGCCATTGTACCTGCCTGTGATTCACCAGACACTGTGTTTAAGCTTACATCCTTACCAGGCCATCATGGGACCGGCTCAGGCAATGCCAAGGATCAGCAATTCAGAGAGGTGCCAAAGGAGAAAGGGGTCACCACGCATGTCCAGGACTTGCTGGTATTAAAACTCTTGGACTTTTATCGAAGAAATAATGTGGAGTTTAAATCGGATGCTGACCTTAGGGATGCACCAATTAGTGACGAAATGAAAGAACTGATTTCGCCCTTGCTCGCCTTAAGGAATGATCCGGCAAAATATAAGGCCAGGCTGGATAAAGAATATTTAGCTGTTTATAGCGAAATTATAAAAAATCGAGAGGCCTACAAACATTTTGATAATACGGGCTATGCGGTATTGGGCCAGGAGCAGGGTATTTGGGCTCTGTTCGGTTTGAATAAAAATGATCGTATCATTCATTATCAGGCGCATAACGATACATTCCTAAGTTCAGTGGCTTCTGAAGCCATTGGTGAGAATTTTCTTAATTATGAACATGCCCAGCTTTATTTAAATGATCTCCTGAAGTTAGGTGAAGATACGACTCTAGCCGATATGATTGAAAATGCATCCAGGCAATTCAGCATTCTGGCAAGGCATGTGCACCTGCTATCCCAGCCGCAATCAATGACTGATTCAGTTCACCAGGATCAATTAGCTCAGGCATTGAAAGAGTCGCCAGGAAAAGAGCTTTTGTCGGAAGCACTCAGGTTTCTAATTCATGAAGTCAGTGAGGCTTATTTAAATAATGAATTTCGAAATGACCAGGAACGTGGCGAGGTGTTTAATGCGGTGAGTCAGGCATTTGCAACCTTCGCTGAAGCCGCGCCAAAATATCCGCTTGCCGCTAATATTTTAGATGAGCTGCAAAAAGGATTAAAAGCAACGCTTCAAACCAAACAGGCAATGCTTATTGAGCAAAGTTCCAAGGTGTTCAGAGAGATTGACCGTTTTCATCATTTGGATGACTTATTTAAACAATTAGAGCCTGTTCTTAAACTCGACAATCCAGAGTTAAAAGAAATTCAGGCTATTTTGCGCGAAATGCAGCAGGAAATTCTGTCTGCCAAAGAGCAGCAGTTTTCAGCCAGCAAACTTGCATTGTTGACTGAAACCTATTACATGAAACTGGATGCTTACCGCAACCGCACAGGAAATTCTTCCCCGCAAGTCTTACCATATCTCGATCAAATCAATATGATAATGCTGGAAACTCTGGAGAATCAGCGGGCTGAAAGTACTTCTGTTGAAAAAAAAATCTATGAAAGTCTTGAAACGCACCGGGCACTGGATGATTTCATTCGCGGTCTGGACGACTTTAAGGGATTTAATCTTGATCTTAATCTGACAGAGATGCAAAGGGAATTATTTGAAAAGCAGACTATTCTGAAACAGTCTACCGCGGACTATATTTACAAGGAAAAAATACCTCTGGAGAGAGTTCAGGCTATTTGTGGAGAGACTAACAAGGCGTTTTACAGCAATGTGGCTTATCAGGCTATTGCATTGGGAACTCCTGACCCGGCTCTGCTGGCCAAGGAAAAAGAGGTTGAACAGCAGTATGAGCGAGTAGATGAGCTGGAAAAAATTACTGCCAGACAACAACAGAAAATCGAGGAGCAACAATCCATTCTGGCACAAAATGAGGAATTAATTGCGGAGCAGCAAGGGAAAATTATTCAGAGGGATCAGCATATTGGACAAATTGAGGAAGAGCTTCAAAAGCAACGCGTAAAACTGGAAAATCAAAGCGCTGTATTAGACGCTCATGTGACGGCATTAGGCCTGAAAGAAGCTGCCAACAAGCAGCTCCAAGCGAAATATAATGATACCGACGAAGCCGAGTGTTTAATCCTGATTGAAAAAAAACTTTCCCCGCTGACGCAGAATTACCTTCAGCACCTATGGAAAGATATTCAAAAGCAAGCAAAGACCAATGAGCCGTTTCCAAAAAACTGGAGACAGGCTCTGAATAAAGGTTATCCAGGGGTAGATAATAAATTACTTGAAAAATTCAGCATAACCGTTGACTTGTTTGAGAAGCTCAATGATAGAGAATCAGCCCCCGATCATAGCGAACGGGTCAGCAATTTTTATAGGCTGCTGGATTCTCGTCACAAGGTGTTAAGCCAACATCGGGATGAGCGCTGGAATAATTTTGTTGCGAAGGCTGTTGTCTTCGTAGTGGCAACCGGCATCTTACCCGGATTGGCAATCCTGGGCATAATGGCGCTAGCCAAAGGGCATTCTCTCGGACAAAGCTCAGGCCATACTTTCTTTAAAACTGCGAAGGAAGAAATTACTAAAACCAACCCAGAGCTTGTGGAGGATCAATCGCTTGATTTGAATCCCGGAGCTAGCGGCGGATAGATTTAAGCTCGAGTTTTATAAAAACTTGATTTTAAGACTAATTCAATTACATAATGTCTTTTTAAACTCATTGTGCTCGAATTATGAAGCAATTGAGTGCATCAAATTTCATGCGCTGCCTGAACACTGTTCATGGCTTTTTTTTAAACCAAGATAAAGCGCTCATTAATTAATGAGATCATTATCATGAATCAATCCAAATTTCCAAAAGACCGTTTTTTTAAAGCTTCCGAAAGGCAAGTATTGAAATTAAAACAACTGGATGCATGCATTGCAAAACTAATCCAGAGTAATTCTGTCGAAGGGTTTCCTCCAGGTATTTTCATTAATGAACATCATGATCATATTTTCCCTAAAGAATTCCTTATAGCTAACTTCCAATATTTTAGAAAAATAGGTATAAAGACATTTTTCTTTGAATTTGCTGACGATGAGGATCAACACCTGTTTGATAGCGCCCTGAATAGTGAAGGAGTCGCCGCTTTAGACGCAGTGGTAATTCGTGGGAATGATCATACTAAAGCTGTAGCTATAGCAGCAATTCAGGCGGGAATCAGAGTAGTTGTACTGGACTGTAAAAAGGCCAGAGAGGGAAGCCCTGAGTATTTTCGGCATCCTACCAAAGAAGACTGGGATGCGTATTACAAAAAAAGGGATTGTATTTTTGACGAAAACGCCCGCAGGATATTTAATAAGGAACATCAATCCAAGCCATATCTCTTTTATTCAGGACTTGCTCATGGTAATAACAATCATGGGTTCCCAAGCTTCTTTCCCGGGCCTAAAATTAGTTTATTACTATCAGATGATGATTTTAATTTTCATGTAAACGGTATAAAAGAGCATTTACATGTTGATGAAATTCTATTCAGCCGGGATCTTGGTAGAAATTATTGTCTTGATTCAACAGAAGAGAGAGCCTTGGCCGAGGCTCTCTTTCCAGTCTAAGGCTGAAACTAACAAGTTAGAGCGGATCTATGAGTAAGTTTTTGTTAGATTTAATGACTAACTGCTGATGACGCTCGCAGAAAAGCATCACACCGCCAATCACTGCGGCGGGCATGGAAAAAAGATTGAGAAGGGGAATAAAACTGGCCAGGTTGATTGAAAAGCCAAAACCCAAGCTTTGTAAGCGGGTTTCTCTCATTTTCTGCCGCATTGCCCTGAAATCAATCAGATTATTGTCCATAGCAAAATCCTGATATTGAACGCTCAGCATCCAGGCGTTAAACCAAAACCAGAGAAAGGGATACACCGGATGGATTACCGGAACAAAAAACAACAGACACATTCCCAGGAATCGCGGTAAGAAATAGGCCAGAAATTGCACTTGCCGTTTGATAGTACGAAATACAATGTCTTTAAAGGACAGGCCTGGAATAGTACTTCCATATAACAACAGTTGAGCCTTTTCCGCGAGCAAGCCGTTAAAAGGTGCCGCAATGATGTTAAAAAATACTGTAAACATGGAGAGAAAAAGCAAAAAGAAGCTAATGCAAAAGATAATTAAAAACAGCATATTTAAAAAATGAAGCCAGTCAGGCAATTGATTCAGGTAATAATAGGCATAAGGGAAAAGATAGTGATAAAGAAGGAAGAAAATTCCCGCGAAAAGCAGAAAATTAAATAATACTGGTAATATAACAAAACGCTTCAACCCTTTTGTCAAAAGGCCGCGAAAACCCATAGGCAGGTACATCATTCCCAAGAAAAAATCGTTCATTGTCTTCCCTGATAATTATTTTCTTTAATGGATAGTTAAACATGAATAAGCGATTAACTTTCTCTGTTGTGTCTTATTATAGGCCAAGTATCACCAGCTTTGTTCAGTAGTGATACTTGAGTGCGCGGGGATTAGAAAGAAGCGCCTGGTTGCAGAGTCGAAGGCCCTTCGGCTTCCTCCGTTGCAGGTTTACCCCAGAATATTGAGGACCAGGAGTTTTCGGGTTTGGAATAGATGTTAGGAACCTGAGATACTTTTCTGTTCACATAGTCCTTAACAAATTGTGCAATTTCGTCAATCTGTTTTTCCCGCATCTCGACTTCCTGCTGTAGCTCAATAAAGCTGAATACCTGATAATGCGCTTTGATTTTCTGGACTTCTGCAGGAAATTCCTGTTCAAAGAAATTCTCTTTGTCAGCGCTCTGGCGATAAGCTTCCAGCAACTGATCGAGGCAATATTCTGTCATGGTGGAAGTGTTAAAGGTTAATGCTTTACGGGTAAAGCAAACAGCCCCTTTGCGCCCATTTCCATCGCTCCTGATCTGACTGTTCTCAGGAAGCTGTCCCCAGGGAGTTAATGAGGAGTAAATATTTTTAAATTGCTGCTCTCTGAGATCTTCAGCAGGTGCTTCTGGTTCAAAACGGGGCTTCTTCACGGCCAGAGCTAATCCCTTCAATGCGGCAACCAGAGGAGCGCAAACGAAACCAAACACCAGTGCTATGATCACTGGCACCACTTTTCTGAAAAATAAAATCGTGGCGGCAACAGGCAGGGCCGCGGTCAATGCGAGCGCATAGCCGAAGATTCCCACTGTTTTGGACAGGTTATCACGCTTATCGCCTGCTAATCCGGAGAAAACAGGTAATTCAAGTGAGCCATTGAGGATTGAGCCGGAAAGGCTTAGAAAACTTCGCGCATTATGATAGACGAGTTTGGCGCTGGCAATTGTTAACAGGGTTAAAGCTCCCAGAATCGAACCGATAACAATTCCCGGTAAGCCCAGAAGACTTTTACTGAGCAGAGAACGCTTGGCTTCTTCTTGCCGGTCGGGATAATCGAATTCATTTTCTTTACTCAACCCCAGATTGGCAACGACAATATAAGTCCATTTGCCGCTTTGAATGCTATTGGCGACTATTTGCGCCATAATGGAAATTGTTACAAAAAAGGCGCCGGGGATTCCCCCAAGCAAGAGGCCTGGAGCACCGAATAGAAAGCGATTGGCAAAAGAGCGCGGAATAGCTGGCGGAGGAATTTCTTCCTCTGGAGAAACGGTGGAGTTCTGCAGGTAAATAAAGCTTTCAACAGCGGTGTGCCCGCTTTCCACAATGATTCGTTGAGTAACTGCAGCCAGGATAGCAAATCCTGCGCTGATACTTCCGATGAGTAAACCCGGAAAGCCCAGGATGAATTTTCTAAAAACAGAGCGGGAGTCATCATCAAGACCTGCTTTATTTCCGTTAGCAGGGGTTATCAGATAATAGGCTGAAAGGCTTAAACTGACTGCGGTCGTATACGAATTGCTTATTACCCGGCCCATACCGACTGCTAAAAATGACAATCCGCCGGCGAGCCCGCCAAGAACCACTCCAGATAACCCCAAACCATAAGTATGAAATAATGGACGAGGATCTTTTTTCAATCCATATTCGGTATTCTCGTCTTCTGGATCAAGTGCCAGATTAGTCGTGGAAATCAGGACACGAACGAAGCTTTCCGCGCTATTGGTTAGTATGCGTCTGGCTCCAACCAGACAGAAACCTAGTGCACCAATTGCGAGACCCGCAAGGATGCCTGGCAGTCCTAAAACCTGATTGACTAAGGATCTTTCTCTTTTCACGTCCTCTTTTGTTCTTACCGAACGTGCTTCATTCACCACGGCTTCGTATACCACACTTCCGGTAATCGCGCTTTCAATTACAATGCGCCGGGTAATTGTGAAGAGTATGGCAATAGACGCAGAGATGCTTCCTAAAATTAAACCGGGAAATCCAAAGCCAAACTTGCGGGCCCCACTGCGAGGGTCATGCTGCAAATCACCAGTGATGATCTCCTGATCATAATTCACGGTATTGATAGCGCTAATTGTCATGCGAAAAGCGGTTTCCAGTGAATTACTGATAACACGAATTGCTCCAATTGCAAGAAATCCCATGCCTCCGATGATTGAACCGGCAATAAAACCCGCTGCGCCAAAAAGATAGATATCATAGAACAGGCGTTGCTGAACTGATTTTTTATTCTTTAAGTTTTCGGGAAGCGCCTTATCGACAATGAGTTCGGCAACGTCTTTACCAGTCTTCGCCGTTTCAATAATTACTCGTCTTAAACCCGCGATTAGAAAACTGATTGCCGCAGGGATAATACCGATGATTAAGCCCGGAAGACCGAGTACATAAGTGCGGAAGGGAGTGCGGGTTTCATGTTGCAGACCGGCTTTAATTTCTTTATGCACTACGAGATTAATTGCTGAAACGCTAAGACTAAATGCCGTTTGGAATGAGTTGCTGATGATTCGCCCCAAAGCGACATCAATAAAGCCCACCATACCGGCAATTCCACCCAGAATAATACCCGGAAGTCCCAGACCATATGCGATATGAGGAGGGCGTTTGTCCTGGTTTAAACCAAAAGTTTTAATGCGGTCGTCTTTATGCAGTGCCAGATTAGTTACTGATGCAAAGCTATGTGCGGCACTTTCTGCGGAGTTGACGATAATACGGGCCACTCCAATGGCCAAAAAGCCTGCAAAACCAAGTATAGCGCCGGCGGCCAAACCTAAACTTCCAAAGATAAAACGATCGAGTGGATGTCGTTTGTTATCTTCAAGCTCAATAGCCTCTGGTAAGGCCTGATTCACCACGACGGTAAACGCTTCCTGCAGGGAGACAATGCTTTCGATTATAACCCGCTGGATCCAGCCGATAGTAAAGGCTAGGGTACCTGTGAATAAACCCAGGATTAAGCCGGGGAAACCCAGAATATATTTATGAAAACCGGGTCTGTCATCGTCTTTTATCGCATTGTTCTGTTGATTCAGGGCCAGTTTATAAGCAGAAGTGCTAACAGTCATTGCTGTCTGAATTGAATTATGGATGATTCTGGCCAAAAGGACTGTCGTAAAACCAAGTGTTCCAGCTGCCGCCCCTAAAATCAGACCAAAGCCCCCTAGAATATATCGATTGCTAAAGCTTCGTTTATCATTAGCGAGTTTACCCTCATCCAATTCGTCTTCTTCATCCAGTGCGAGATTGGTCACTGCCGCGAATCCCAGTATTGCGCTTTCTGCTGAGTTTTTGATTATTCGGGCCGCAATAATCACCAGAAAAGACAAGCTTCCGGCGATAGTACCAAGCACTAGTCCTGGAGCGCCAAACAGAAAACGATCAACAAAGCGCCGCTCGGGCCGAAGATCAGGAAGAAGAGAAAGGTTCTCTGTTTCTTCTTCCAATGCGAACCGGCTTATTTCAATAAACACAGTTGCTGTTGTTTTGGCACTTTCAATAATTATTCGCCTGATGCTGCTGACACCCATAGCCAATAAGGCTGCAAAGGCTCCAATGATTAGTCCGGGAAGGCCCAGCACATAGCGATGCAGAATACTTCGGCGATCATCTGATAATCCGCCCGGCAATTGTTCATTTGGATGTCTTGGCAGATTGGCGCCAGAAATTGCAAGACGTTTTGTTGTCTGCCATGAGTTGCTGAGAATGCGAGAAAAGCCAATGGTGATAAAGCCCAAAGTGCCTAAAAAAACTCCAACCGGAATCCCCATTGCCCCTAATAAGTATTTTTGTGCCCAGGAACGCTGATCTTTTGCCTCAATCTCAGAATCCAGAACCAGATTGATTTCAGAAATGAAAATAGTTCGCGTGGTTTTAAAGGAGTTGCTTATCACTCGTCCAATACCGACAATTCCAAATCCAATTGCTCCTGCCATTCCCCCAAGCAAAAGGCCAAAAGCCCCCATGATGTACTTTTGAACAAAAGGGCGTTTGTCCCGGTTTAATCCCCATTTCTCAAATTCATCGTCTTCGTCAAGGGCCAGATTAACCACGGAAGCAAAGCTGTGCGGAATCGTTTTAAAACTATTAGTGATGCTGCGAACAAAGCCGATAATCCCGGCTGATACAAGGCCTATTGCTGTGCCGAATACCAATCCTGGCAGGCCGTAAATCACCCGATACCAGGGCATGCTGCCTTCGGGGGAAGGCAATTTTTTCTCTGGTATATCCAGAAGAGCCAAATTGCTTGCCCGGATGAAAAAACTGATTAAGAGCAGGCTTGAATTATAAAGGAGCGGCGCTATGGTTAATGCCAATACCCAGCTCAGAACTGTTACCGGAATAATGGTTAAGGCCAGTTGGCCTAAAATATTTAAATCAGACGGTTTGGGAGGCGTTTTCTTGAGAATTTCCTGCTCGAATGGTGCGGTCTTTTGAGCAATCAGGTTGAAGTGTGCTCTAAATGTATCGCGGGTAAAATAGAAACAAATTTCTCCAATTCGTTTCAATCCACTCAATACAACAAACAGAAAGTGACCCAGCGCGTGTGCGGCTTCAATCAGTAATTCAATCATCTTGGCAGTCTGGTTAGTCGGGCGCAGCCGTATTGTATTTATTTTATAATTCTTAGTCAAATGATGTGCAAGTTTGATATAAAATTTAACAATTAACTGACACTATTGAGGGGCTGGTGCTGATTTGAATAAGACTATCCGAATTCTCTTAATTCAGTTCAAATCTGAAGAGTTTCCTATAATTAAAAAATAGACATGAAAATCAGGAGAAAAAACCATGCGAGCGATCTGGAAAGGGGATATCTCTTTTGGTCTGGTTTCTATTCCTGTTGGAATTGTATCGGTTGAGGAACGAAAAAGTTTAAGTTTTCATTTAATTGACGCCAAAGATCATGCGCGCATCCGCTATCAGCGCGTTAATAGTAACACGGGTGAAGTGGTCGACTGGAATAATGTAGTCAAGGGGTATGAATATGAAAAAGATCATTATGTTGTGGTTGATGAACAGGCTTTTGAAAAAGCAGGGCCTGACGTTTTTAAATCCATTGATATTGATGAATTTATTGACGCTAAGGAAATCGATCCTCTTTATTTTGACAAAGCCTATTATATCGTTCCTGAAAGCAAAAATAAAAAGGCCTACGTCTTACTCCGGGAAGCCTTAAAAAAAACCAAAAAAGCAGGGGTCGCACGAGTTATTATCCGTACTAAGGAATATTTAAGTTTAATACTGCCGCATGATAATGCATTAGTGCTTAATCTGATTCATTTTAAAGACGAAATACGTGACGAAAGCGACCTCGGCTTCCCTTCGGATAGTTTAAAAAATTATAAAATAAGCGATCGGGAAATAAAAATGGCCGTTTCATTAATTGAGGACATGAGTAATAAATGGGAGCCTGAAAAATACCATGATGATTATCGGGAAGCCTTGCAGAAATGGCTTGATTCCAAAACAGAGGAATTAAGTAAAAGCCCCAGAAAAGCGGCTAAAAAACAGCAGAAAGACGATGTGGTTGATTTTATCAGCCTCTTGAAAAAAAGCATGGGTAAGAAGAGTAAAGAGAACGAGGGTAGTTCCCGTAAAAAGACCTCTGCCAATTGAAAGGGTTTATACGCATACGGATAAAGCACTATTCAATACAGATTATCAATTAATATAATCGGGAATGGCTGTATTCCATTTATACAATGAATAGCCAATATTACTTGTTTACCATGAAAGTAATTTATAGGGATTTAAATATGTATAAATGGACGTATTGTATAGTGTATTTTTGTATAATTTTCAGTTTCACAGAATACAGTTGGGCCCATAATTTTCAAACCGAAGCAAGAAAAAAAGTGACCGTCACATTGTTCCAGTGGCCTTTTGACTCTGTGGCAAAAGAATGTCCAATGCTTGCAAAAACAGGGTATGGCTATGTTGAAATTTCTCCTGTTCAGGAACATATCCGCGGCCCGCAGTGGTGGACATCTTATCAGCCGGTCAGTTACCAGATAGCCGGACGTCTTGGAGATGAGTCAGCTCTGAAGAATATGATTGCACAGTGCCACGCCGCAGGGATTAAGGTGATTGCTGATGTAGTGGTAAACCATATGACCAGAGGCTATGGCGTAGGCACTAATGGCACGCGTTACAGCAAATATGATTATCCGGGTACCTATCAAATACAGGATTTTCACTGGTGCCGCAGCAATATTGATGATTATTCCAATCGGGATAACGTACAAAACTGCGAGCTGGATTCTTTAGCCGATTTGGATACGGGCAGTGATTATGTCCGAGGTACAATTGCATCATTTTTAAATCATTTAATTGATCTGAATGTGGATGGATTTCGTGTGGATGCTGCCAAACATATTTCGGCTGATGATCTTGGCGCTATCCGGGCACGGTTGAAGAAAAATAGTTTTTGGGTGCAGGAAGTTATTTATAGTGAAGGGGAAGCCATTCATCCATTGGAATATCGTCATTTGGGTGACTTGGACGAATTTCGCTATGGGCGTGACCTTAAAAGAATCTTTGAGCGTGAGAAACTGGCTTATCTGAAATCGTTTGGCGAGTCCTGGGGCTATTTACCGGGTGAGATTGCTCGCAGCTTTATCGATAACTGGGATACGGAGCGAAACAATTCCACTTTAACCTATAAGGATGGGGAAAATTATCTATTGGCTAATATTTTTATGCTGGCTCATCCCTATGGTTCGCCGAATGTGTATTCGGGCTATCGTTTTAATCACATCGATGCCGGCCCTCCGCTTACAAAGGTTTGCTCAAAAGATTGGGTTTGTCAGCATCGCTTTCCGGCAATTGCGAATATGGTTAAATTTTATAATGCAGTTTTTAATACTCCTTTGAATGACTGGTGGACAAATGAAGGCAATGCCATTGCATTTGGCCGTGGCGATAAGGGATTCCTGGTAATTAATCACGAAGAATTTGCGATTACTGAAACATTCAAGACGTCTTTGCCTGCTGGGGTTTATTGTGATGTGATTCACGGCAATCTCGATTTGCGTGGGAATTGCACAGCCGAGACTTATCAGGTAGATGAAAAGGGGCGATTTACGGCCAGAATAGAGGCTAATGATGCGCTGGCTATTTATGTCGCAGAAATAGCACCAAGCCACTAACTTGTCGTCTTTGCGAACGAAGTGAAGCAATCCAGAGTAAGGAAGTGGATTGCTTCGCTAACGCTCGCAAAGACGGGCCAGTGGCTTGGTGGTTGAGCTACTCTCCTATCAGAATTTCAAAAGGCAGTTCTTTTAAAATATCGCTAATTAACAAAAAGTTGCTCTTGGACTTTAATTTTCGCTGTGTTAACAAGGAATGATATTCTCCATCGGCAATTCCGGAAAGTTGCTCATTAGAAAACTTTACCTTATTCCAGGGTTCATCAAAGTCAAGAATGCCGCTGAACCAGCGGCAACTAATGATGATTAGCACAGACCCCTGGTATTCACGTTTAAAAGCAATAAGATGCCTGCTTAGTGTTCCTTCGACCGTTAAGGGTTGATAATTACCTTCGACCAATAATGCTTTGTATTGTTTCCTCAGATGAAGCAACTGGCGAGTCAGATTGAATTTGATTCGGCCATCTTGCCAGTGAGCGAGCAGGCTCGATAAAGCCTCATCACTGGCTAATTTTTTTAATTTCTCATAATCTACGCGGCGCCGATTATCCGGATCCACCAAATCGAAACGCCAGGTTTCATTACCCTGATAAAGATCGGGAAGCCCTGGGGTGGTGAATTTAATTAGTAGTTGCGATAAGGAATTATACATTCCGAAAAAAGCCGTTTTTCTGGCAAAATCCGAGAAGTGGTTTACAAAGTGCTTATCTTTCAGAATTTGATTCAGAAAATTAAGACAAGCCTTCTCATAGTCTCCTTTGGGTTCATACCAGCTTGTGTATTGCTTGCGCTCTCGCATCGCTTTAAGAAGAAATTGCTCCAGCCGTTGCTCGTAATCACTATTCCCGTATTCTAAGGGCCAGATACCTAACAGGGATTGATAAATGACCATTTCATCGATAGGGTCAGGAGAAACAAGTGTATCAAGCGCTATCTTTTTAGATTGATTGTGCATTTGCCATTGCTTAAGCAGCTTATTCCACTCATCGGCTAATTCACTTAAAACATTCAGACGTGCCCGAAAGTCCTCACTCCGTTTGGTATCATGGGTGGAACTCGTATTGAAACTATACGGCCAATGAGTTTGGCGTGAAATGATGAATTCATGAAAGAGCGTAAGATCGCCGCAGCGTGCATTCAATTCAGGAGAGCTTCCCACCTCATTCAAAGAAAGTAAGGCGGCGTCATTGTAGCCCGCGGTATCTTCAAATCCTTTCGCCATTACCGGTCCACTGAATACCTCCCAATCATTTCGCCACTGCTGCCACTGCTTTTTTTTCAAAGCATCAAAGTATTCAGGATACTGATCAAGGAGCAGATTCTTAAATAAGAATCCCAGTTCCTGATATTCTGCTGGCAATTGACTCAGTATGGATTCCAGAATTTTTTCTGTAAAAGCCCGCCTGTCAGGCTGATGGTATAACCGGTAAATCGGCATTCTGCTCGAAAATTCCAGCAAAAAATCGCCTATGCGCTGCGGAGTGTAGTCGTTGAGTATTGGAATAAGTTCGGAATGAAGCCTGTTAAATTCCTTTTCAAACAGTTTTTTTATTACCAGATTAAGTGATTGTGACCGTATTTCTTCAGGCCGCTTGGGCTTATTGCATAGCTCCTGATATACCTCATATAATTTTTGAAGCCCTTTGGAATCAATATAAATTTGATTCATATGATTAAGCCAGTCGTAACCCGTGGTTCCGGCAACGGGCCATGAGAGTGGTAAGGTTTCTTCAAATCCGAGAATTTTTTCGACTATGACATAAAATTCTCTGCCAATTTCTTCCTGCAGTTTCTTTAAATAAGCCAAAGGCTGTCGTAACCCATCGATATGATCGACACGTAAAGCCTGAATTTTACCAATTCGTATTAACTCAAGAATCAGTTGATGAATATGCGTGAATACAGCCTCTCGTTCCGTATTCATACAGACCAATTCATTAATATCAAAAAAACGCCGGTAAGTCAGTTTGTCCTTATCCGAAGAATCCCATTTGATATCAAAAAAGTCACTATAAATTGAGTTCTGATGTTTATTGACGACGTCCTGCCAAAGCGCATTGTTCGGGCTGGCTGCCATGTGGTTGGGCACTATATCCACACAAAGCCCCATTCCGTAATTGGCCAAGGCTTCGGTAAATTGGATGAATGCTTCCTCTCCACCCAGTTCCTCGTTCAACTTCTGATAATTGATCACATCATAACCATGCATGCTTCCGGGCTGTGCTTGTAAAAGAGGAGAACTGTAGACATCGGTAATACCAAGCTTCAGTAAATAAGGAAGTATATTGATGGCTTCCTTAAAGCCAAACTGTTTATGAAGCTGTAAGCGATAGCTTGTCAGTGGAATATGCATCAGACCTCCAGATTGAGTGCTTCGCCGAGGGATTTCAGCAGGGGGTTAGGATTATCGGCGGCGAGAAGCTGCTTGACCACATTCTGCAGATGCCAGTAATTGATCTGAAGCGGCAGCGTATTCATTTGCTTAATGAAATCAACCAGTTCAGTCAGTAACTCAGTATTCACAGGCTGATTTTCGAGTTGAATAGCATAGTGCTTCACTAAATGTCCGGCACGAAATCGAATTGAATCATCAAGGGGAATATTAAAGCGGTTGACCAGTTGAAACAGATTTTCCAACACTTCGGGATTTCGTTCTTCATCATTGAAATAGTCAAACAGGTCCTTATTGACAATATAAGCGATTGACTGCGCTACCGCCTTCGGCATTGGCATATGCAGATCCGAGATAAAATAAAGGAGTGCTGCATTGTTGTTCATGAACTCATGATAGCGATTTTCCAGCTCGCTGGTAACGGACGATAGAATCTGGCCAGTAATTTTTAACTTCATGTCATGAAAGAGGTCGCGAAGAGAAGTCGTTGCTTCGCCAAAATGTTGTTCAAATAATTTAACCAGCTCGAAAATTTCTCCTTTTTC
Organism: Legionella quinlivanii; assembly: GCF_900461555.1. Taxonomy (NCBI): domain Bacteria; kingdom Pseudomonadati; phylum Pseudomonadota; class Gammaproteobacteria; order Legionellales; family Legionellaceae; genus Legionella; species Legionella quinlivanii. The sequence continues at coordinate 928,747 of NZ_UGOX01000001.1, forward strand.
AAATAATTCAAATAATTCATTCTCGACTGTGCCAAGTTGAGGGTCTGGGCTGCGAATGGCGCAGATGAGGTTCTGGTCTCCCTGATAAAGCAGCGCATACCAGACCTGTATTGATTCCCGGGTAATTTGCGATCGCACATTCATCAGGCCGGAAAATAGCTTGACTTTACCTGCTTCAGCCTCCTTTGATTCTATTAAATTAACCTCGTAACAAAATATGGGGATAGATTCTGATTCCTTGTATTCGCTGAAAGGGAGGCTGACAGCAAGATGCGCTGAAACCTTAAATAAATCAATAACTAATGGCTTGATGAATAACTCGTAAATTCGAGCGCCATTGGCAAACTCGGGCAGGTTCGAGGGAACCTCAGATAAACGATCAATAAACTCAGACTCATAATCCACATCAGTCAGTTCCTTTGCCAATTGAATAGCACGGGCTGCATATTTTAAAATCTGGGTAGTTTCGAGACCGGATATCTCATCAAAGAACCAGCCGCAGCTGGTATACATCAGCATCGTATGCCGTTGTAATTCCATCCATTTTAAAACCTGTATTTCTTCCAGGGCGGAGAGGGGATGCCGGGCATGATGTTTTAAAAAATCACTTTGTTTGCTGCGATCATTAAGCACTTCAATATAATCGTTTCTGGCTCTCCAGGGATCGTGTAACAATGTTTTTAGACTGGTTTCAAATGCCGGAATCAGCTGATCACGCAGCCAGTCCAGAGCGGATCGCAAAGGACCTCGCCATTGCTGATGCCAGTCCTGGCGAGTGCTGCAGCCACAATCGCTGCGCCATCGCTCAATACCATGTGCGCAGCTCCAGGAAGAGTTTTCATGTATTTCTACCTGATATTGCGGCGGCTGCAATTCCAGAAAATATCCATAGTTAATGAGTTCTACATCCTCGGTATTCTCAATGATATTCAAGGCATAGGCTAAACCCATATCACCATGCGCATGGTGATGGCCATAGGATTCGCCATCTGTTGCGATATGCATTAAATTATGCTCTGTCTTTTGTTCTGAAAATGAATTGAGCAGACGATAAGCAAAATTCTCGCCCTGTGTCAGTAATTTTTCAAAGGCTACCGCTTTGGATACCTCGCCATCGTAAAAAAACAGAGTAATACTTCTTCCTGAGGGAAGCTGCTGCTGGTAGGAGGTTCCCGGGATGATACCCTCAATCCATTCCTCGTCATTAATATGCTTGTATCGCCGGGCCTGATTGGGCGCCAAAATGGTAAACTGAATACCGAGCTCACTCATAAAATCGAGCGTTTCCAGATCCACCGCTGTTTCCGATAGCCACAGACCCTCAGGTTTGCGCTTGAAATAATGCTCAAAGGTTTTTATTCCCCAAAGCAATTGGGTATATTTATCCCGAGAATTTGCCAGAGGCATGATCAGATGATTATAAGCTTGTGCCAGCGCATTGCCATGCCCCTCGAATTGTTTCTGACTTTCTTTATCAGCAGCCAGGATTGATTCAAGTAGCTGCGGGTCCTTCTCCTCAATCCAGGACAGCAGAGTAGGGCCAAAATTAAAGCTTATTTTACTGTAATTATTGAGAATCTCAGTGATTTGCCCGTTGACATTTAAAATCCTTGCCCCAGAGTTAGGCAGATAACATTCATCATTAATACGCTCATTCCAGTCATGATAGGGAAAGGCGGAATCCTGAGTTTCGATTTCTTCCAGCCAGGGATTCTCCCGTGGCGGTTGATAAAAATGCCCGTGTATACAAATATAATTAGCCATACTGATTGTCCTTAAACAGAAAAAATCCAAAAGGGGGAAGCTGATCGTCTAGCCATTCAGCCTGAAAATTGCTGGTCCACTGCGGGTGGTAAGAATTCAAAAGCAATGTCCAGTTGGGGCCCCGACTATCGGCGATAGAGTGGGTTTCCTGCGAAAAGCTGGCAAGTATTAAAACCGGCTCTTCCTGATGATGCTTCAGAATAGTTAGCAGTTGTTTTTGTTGATCCCAATGGATTTCCTGAACGTTTTTATCCAGTGTATTGATTGCCTTGAGTGAGCGGCGAAGATGAATTAATTGCTTATAAAAATTCCATAGTTTTCGGTGTTTATTGTCCTGCTTCAGATGATGGTTAAGCTTACTCGTCTGAAATGTTAATTCATCTTGAGGATCAGGCAGCGACTCATCTATAAATGAAAATTCTTTTTTCCGACCCTGGCGTACCGCTTCAATTAACCCGGGATCGGAATGGCTGATAAAGTAGAGGAAAGGGGCAGGATCTGCATATTCCTCCCCCATAAAAAGCAGAGGAATAAAGGGGGAGGTTAATAAGAGACCGGCTGCCAGCTTTAATTGTTCTTCACCAAGCAAATGATTTAAACGCTCCCCTTTCGCCCGGTTACCAATTTGATCATGATTCTGTAAGCAGACTACCAGGCGTTCGGAAGGCAGGGCAGCAGAGCTTCGGCCATGAGGTTTTTTTCGGAATACCGAATATTCCCCCGAATAAACAAAGCCTTCACGAAAAGCTTTTATTAGGTGCTCAAAGCGTCCAAAATCCTGATAATAATTTTGTGTTTCCCCGGTAAGAAGACTGTGAATCGCATGATGAAAATCATCGTTCCACTGAGCATGAATTCCATAGCCCCCTTTCTTTTTTTCAGTAATCAGCCTGACATCATTGGCATCATTTTCGGCAATCAGATAAAAAGGTTTTTTAATTTCTTTTGTCAGTTCCTGCACAGCGTCAGCCAGTTCTTCAAGAAAAGGGTAGGCCGATGTATCGATAATGGCATGTAAGGCATCAAGACGAAGGGCATCGATATCATACTCAATAAACCAGTGCAGCGCATTTTCTATAAAATAACGCCGCACATGATGATTGAATTGATCATCAAAGTTGAGCATTTGTCCCCAGGGACTTTGATATTTTTCAGTAAAATAAGGGCCAAATTCTGCAAAATGATTGCCTTCCGGCCCGATGTGGTTATAAACCACATCAAGGATTACCGCGATATCACGTGAATGACAAGCCTGAATCAGCGCTTTTAAGCCTTGCGGCCCCCCATAGGAATTTTGCACTGCGAAAGGATAGACCCCGTCATACCCCCAGTTTCTCTCACCTGAAAATTGCGCAATAGGCATCAATTCAATGGCGGTAATTCCTAACTCTTTTAATTCATCCAGATGGTTAATAATGGCTACGAACTGGCCTTCTGGCGAGTAGGTCCCCACATGAATTTCATAAATGATATATTCTCGAAGCGGGATATTCGGCCAACGAGAGGCAATTTCCGTTCGTTCAACAATCGCCGCAGGACCGGTAATCCCCTGAGGAAGAAAATCCGCCGCTGGATCCGCAAAGCGTTGGTTACCAAAAAGATAATAATAGCTATCGCCTGGTTTAATCTTGTTAAGAGCCAAAGAATAATAGCCGTCGTGTTTTTCCAGCATTGGAAAAACACGTGCATTTCCTCTGGCATCTATTATTTCCAGATGAGGTTTGACTGCATAGGGCGCCCAGACTTTAAATTCACAATGTCCGCTTGAATCAAGATGAGCTCCCAATAGTCTTTTTCTTATTTTGTCCATTGATAAATCACCAGACTGAGCCCCGGCAGGGTTAACGACATGGAGTAGGGGCGGTTATGGAAAGGGCGGGCTTCAGCTGTCAGAAATCCGTTCTGATTTTGAGCGGAGCCGCCATAATCAGCAGCGTCACTGTCCAGCAACAATTGCCAGTTTCCTGCTTCAGGAACTCCCAGGCGGTAGTTGCTGCGAGTCACTGGAGTACAATTGAAAGCAATTAACAGGCATTCGTTCTGACTGGATTTTCGAATAAAGCTGTACACGCTGTTATCGGCATCACTGCAATCGATCCACTCAAATCCCTGGGCTTGCCAGTCAAGCTCATGCAAGGCCGTTTGTGAACGGTAAAGCCGATTCAGATCGCGAATCCAGTGTTGCAGACCTTGATGGGGCGGATAATCGAGTAAATGCCAATCGAGACTGCTTTCATGGCTCCATTCGCTATATTGTCCAAACTCTGATCCCATAAACACCAGTTTTTTACCCGGCAGACAAAACATATAGCCATACAACAAGCGCAAATTGGCAAATTTGCAGTATTCATCGCCAGGCATTTTATTGATCAGCGACCCTTTACCATAGACCACTTCATCGTGTGAAAGAGAAAGTATGAAATTTTCTGTAAAAGCGTAAACCATGCGAAAGGATAACTCATGCTGGTGATAACGCCGAAAAACCGGATCACGGGAAAAATACAGAAGGGTGTCATGCATCCAGCCCATATCCCACTTAAAGCCAAATCCCAATCCGCCAAACTCAATTGGAGCGGAAACCCCTGGCCAGGCGGTGGACTCTTCGGCAATCATTTGTATATCCGGAAAATGCTGATAAAGGGTTTTATTAAGCGTTCTCAGAAAATGAACCGCTTCCAGATTTTCATGACCCCCTTTTTCATTGGGCAGCCATTCCCCCTCTTTGCGGGAGTAATTCAGATAGAGCATGGAAGCGACTGCATCAACGCGAATGGCATCGATGTGATATTTCTCTAGCCAGAACATCGCACTGCTGATAAGAAAAGCCTGTACCTCATGACGGCCATAATTAAAAATCGCGCTTTTCCAGTCCGGATGAAACCCTTTGCGCTCATCGGAATGCTCGAAAAGATGGGTTCCATCAAATTGCGCCAGACCATGCTCATCCATAGGAAAATGCGAAGGAACCCAATCGAGAATGACCGCAATTTCATGCTGGTGTAAATAATCGATGAGGTACATAAAATCCTGAGGGGTTCCGAAACGAGCGCTGGGGGCAAAATAGCTTAAAGTCTGATAACCCCAGGAGCCGTAAAAAGGATGTTCCATAATCGGGAGAAATTCCACATGGGTAAACCCCATTTGCTTTACATAGTCCGCCAAGAGAGGGGCCATTTCCCGATAGTTTAGATAACGGTTATTTTCTTCTGGAACTCGCCGCCATGAGCCTAAATGGACTTCATAAATAGAGATAGGTGAGTTCAGGCTCTGTCTTGATTTTCTCTTTTTAAGCCAGTCCTGGTCCTGCCATTCATAACTCAAATCCCGGACAATAGAAGCGGTACAGGGTGGAGTTTCCTGAAAAAAAGCAAAAGGATCCGCTTTCTGTGCATTAAATTGCAGGCGGTCGGATTCAATAGCGTACTTATATAAATCCCCAGGCTTGACGCCGCCTATAAACCCCTCCCAGATTCCAGAGTTCCCACGTGGGCTTAAAGGATGCTCGGTTTTATTCCAGTGATTGAATGAACCCACGACCGAGACTTGCGATGCATTAGGCGCCCATACTGCAAAATTAACTCCGATCACATCCCCCTGCCTGCAAATATGTGCGCCGAGGTGGTTGTATAAGTGAAAATGGGTTCCCTCATTAAACAGATGAAAATCCTGTGCGGTAAAAAAGCTTTGGGGCGGGTGCTCTACCTGTCTTCTGTTCTTGCGAATTTCCTTTAATTGTCTGCTGACTGTGGACATTTGTTTTATCTCCTCCATGGAATAACGCAACTTTCTCTGCCAATTGGGCTCCTCAGTTGCATTGGGGATATTTTGAGAATAAATTTCGCCCCAGAGATCTTCTATGTTCACAAGCTGCAATGCTGCAGGGCTTTGAGCAAGCATTTGCCAGGTGGACGATAGGAGAGCGTCGGAATTCAAGTGTTGCTTTTTTAAGGCGTCAGTTAATGTTTTTAGCTGATAACGACGTTTCTTGTGCATTTGCTTCGCATAAGTTGCATCGATTAATTCCAATTCATGAAATTTATCAATATCCAGACCCTGGGACCAGGCACAAAATGGCGGCATATCATGAGTATTAATACAGGTCAGGGTCTTACAGCTTGTGGGGATTATTTTTTCGCGGGCGTCAAGGGCGTATTGTAAAACGTTCATGTTGAGCATCCCATGATGCTTCATCAATCGGTTCGTTTCCGGAGGAACGGAGCCTAAGTTTTCCCCGACAATCATGACCTGGTGTCGATGCGATTCCAGGCAGAGAATGGCATAAATCTCTTCTGCGGGATATTTAAGATACGCCCCATCACTTGCGGGATGTCCTTCAGGAATTAAATATAAACGATTGAAACCCATGACATGATCAATACGTAAAATATCAACCTGCTTAAATGTGTTTTGGATCAGTTGAATAAAACAGAGATAGGCCTGCTCGCGTAATTTCGCAGGATTTAAAGCCGGCATCCCCCAGTTCTGTCCTTCAAGAAATAAGGGGTCAGGCGGCGAGCCCATTGCGGTTTCAGTCAGGTAAACTGTTTGCTGTCGCCAGACATCAAAGCCATTTCGATGTGCACCAATAGGTAAATCAAGATAAAGGCATTGGCCTCGCTGGTTGATTTTCTGCTTTAATGCGCGAAGCTGTTGTTGTAACTGCCACTGAGCGGCCAGATGATAGTGATACCTATCATTTGGCACATCCTCTTCGGTCAAAAGGCCATCCCTTTGTCTCTGCGGCCAGTTCCGCCACTCTTCACCAGTGCATTCCATGTAGGCTCTAAAGAGTGCATACATTCTAATCTCAGGATGCTCATCAATAAATCGATTCAGTTCCTGCCGGTTTTCGGGCGATTCAAATATCCGTCTGAATTGTTCGCTGGCGATTTCGCGCTTTAAAGAAGCAGCCCGTTGATAGTCAATGAAAGGCAACTGGTTCAGCGCTTCAATGGCTGCTTTAAATTTAAGGTCTATTGTTCCGCATTGCCGTAAATCAAGATAAAACTCATTGGCAAACAGACGACTGACCGGGGAATAAGGACTAGGTTCAAAGGGAGAGTCGAGAAAGGCTGAAAAAATCGGGGTGCTGGCAATAAGCCCAAGCCCTTCTTCTGCCATCCACTGAGACAAAGAATCCATATCGCCCAGATCGCCGCCGCCTATGCTTTGCTCAGAATGCAGAGAATATAATGGACAAAAAAGGCCAAGTTTTTTGTTGTCACAGAGTCTGTCGTCAAAATAAATAGTTCCAGGGGCTGAAATTATCAGGCTATGGTATTGTCGATTTCCAATTGTGAGTGTTAGTTGATGATAGCCAAGAGGAAGAGCAGGTAATTGAATGTTAATCTGATAGTAATCTGCTGATATTCTTTGCAGGCGCCTGATATTTACAGCTTTCTGAATTATAGAGCCCTGTTCGGTTATCAAAGACCAGCTGACTGCTGCTGCCTCTTCTGATAATAATCTGAATTTTATAGCGGACTGTTTTTGATTCCGGGTCACATACACTGGCTTTAAAGGTTGTTGAGATTGTTTGTGCTGGTATTGCTCAAAAACTGGAAGGACTTCATGAATCGCATTAACAGGATAACCTAGCATACGAATCAGGTTCATCAGCGTCTCCAAAGACGCTTCGACCTGCTCTTTCCAGGCATTGCGATAGCTGGTTACTATACCGAGCTGTTCAGCAAACTGTTTTAAAATAATGATCTGGTCTGCGTCCTTTGCCACTCATCACTCCAATAATGCAATCAGGCCCTTACAGGGAACGTGAACCCAGTCGGGACGGTTATTAATCTCGTATTCAATTTCATAGAGCACTTTTTCCAACATAAAAATTTTCAATAAAAACAGAAGATTGCTTTCGTCTTCAGGCAGTAAATTGCGAATACCGCTGAAGTTTAAATAACGGCCGAAATAGAGTTGACAGATCCAGGCATAGAGCTTTTCAGGTGATAATTCTTTTAAGGCCAAATCTGTCTCTTTGTTTTGCGTTACTGTGTAAACGGCATAGTGAAAAGAGCGAAGCATTCCGGCAATATCTTTTAGGGGGGAACGTTTTATCTTGCGTTCGGACAAGGGGCGATTGGGCTCTCCCTCATAGTCAATAATGATAAAATCATCACCAGTATAAAGAATTTGTCCAAGATGAAAATCGCCATGACAACGAATTTTTTTGCCATTAAAACGTTTATTCAAGAGGGATTGTACTGTTGCTTTTACACTGCTTTCAGCCAGTTTGTCCTGAAGAGAGCTGTATAGCTCAGGCTCAAGCGATGATTTAAATGAGCCGACATGCTTTTTAGCTTTAGCAAGAATAGAGCGCAGTGACTGATAAAGACTTCGCTGATCAAACCAGTTGAAATCTTCCTGTTTAAAATCCGGACTCGAAGAGGATTCGGCTAAAGCGACATGCATGGCGGCTGTTTTTTCGGCCAGTTTTTCTATAGAAGCCGAATAGATACCCAGCATTTGGCTAACCTGTTCAGGAACTGGTACCAGTTTATGCCAAGGCAAGTCCACAGCAGGAAAAACCAGCGAGTTGCTGTTCCCTTCTTCCAGCAAATTACTTAAATGGTTGATACTGTAAGACCAGGCATCCCCTTCGTTCGGAATATGTTCCTGAATTATACCAAGGGTAACGGGTTTACCCTGATCTTCGTACTGCAAATGTGAAAGTATTTTGGGTAAGCGAAAATTACTCTTTTTCATAAGTAATTCGGTAATTTCTACTTCCGGATTAATCCCTGTTTCACAGCGGCGATATAATTTAAATAATGCCGCATTGTATCGTATGGATGTATTGGATTGCTCGGCATTAATGGGCTCTTTTTGAAAATTACTTTCTGACAAAAGGCTTTTTTTATAACCGCGATTAGGCATTATGGACAGTTTACCCCGAGCTCCTTTCAACTGACGATTGGAGCCGAATAAATTAAATAACTCGCTCCATAAAGCAGGAATATGTGCGGCATCAACCAGATAAGCTGATTGCGTTTCTGTTTTTAGAGTACATATGACTTTTTGATTGGAGGTTTGACTGATTTCATGATGATCCTCTTCTTTGGTAATGAAAAGAGAATATTTTTCCGCTTCCTTGTCTTTATATTCGACCAGGATAATTAACAGATAAACAGGGGTTGGGTTCTTTAGCGCCAGAATGGAGTCGTATATCGAGAGTCTTGTGATTTTATGGTTTTTGGAACGGTACCATCGGCAATTAATGATGTAATTTTCTAATACAGTTTCAAGCTTGCTTTTAGCTTTTCCATCAAAAATTTCTGAGAGATTTTTTTTGATTTCTATTTCATCTCTTTTTCGTTTGTCTAAAACAACGGATTCGGGTTTTTGCAATTCAAGCCATAGAAATCCATAGGCTGGAAGCACGAAGAAATAGGGCGTTTGCTGTATGGAGGGAAATTGATTTTTTCCAAATACTTCGAGCAGCTTAAAATTGGCAAAACGGGACAAATCAAGAAAAGTGGATTGAATATTTTTGGATAGATTAATTAATACCAGTAATCGCTGCTCTTCATAAATACGATAAAAGGCAAGAATTTTGGGATTTTCAGCGGTTAACAATTCAATTGTTCCCCGCCAAAAGGCAGGATAACTATTTCTTACTTCGATAGTCCGTTTCATCCACCATAATAAAGAGTGGGAATTTTGCAATTGCAGCTCAACATTGACTGCCTGATAATTATATTCCGGATCAATGATAACGGGCGAGTAAAGCTTTTGCGGGGTTGCCTTGGAGAAGCCAGCGTTTAAATCAGCTGACCATTGCATGGGCGTTCTGACCCCATTTCGATCGCCAAGATAGATATTATCCCCCATACCGATTTCATCGCCATAATAAATAATGGGAGTGCCTGGCAGGGAAAATAGCATGGCATTTAATAATTCAATCCGCCGCCGGTCGCCATCAAGCAAAGGGGCCAAACGTCTGCGTATTCCCAAATTGATGCGCATTTGCTGGTCCTGGGCATACATGCGGTACATGTAGTCCCGCTCTTCGTCGGTAACCATTTCAAGGGTTAGTTCGTCATGATTACGAAGAAAGATAGCCCACTGACAGTTTTCGGGAATCGCTGGGGTTTGCTCAATGATATCAATGAGCGGAAAGCGGTCTTCCATTTTGACAGCCATGTACATTCTTGGCATTAGTGGGAAGTGAAAGGCCATCTGACATTCGTCTCCCTGTCCAAAATATTGTACGGCGTCGTCAGGCCACTGATTAGCCTCTGCTAACAAAAGGCGATTGGGAAACTTCTGTTTGACATGAGCGCTTAGTTTTTTTAAAAATGCGTGGGTTTCGGGCAGATTTTCACAACTTGTGCCCTCTCTTTGAAAGAGGTAGGGGATGGCATCAAGCCTTAAGCCGTCAACACCCAGGTTTAACCAGAAATCGACAATTCTAAAAACTTCCTTTTGAACATTAGGATTATCGTAATTCAAATCGGGCTGATGTGAGTAAAAGCGATGCCAGTAATAGGCTTTCGCCACAGGATCCCAAGCCCAGTTGGAGGTTTCAAAATCTCGAAAAATAATGCGTGCGTCGGCATATTCGCTGGCATCATTACTCCAGGTATAAAAATTCCGCCAGTAGGAACCAGGCTTTGCCCGCCGTGATTTCTGAAACCAGGGATGTGCATTGCTGGTATGATTGATTACCAGTTCTGTAATAATTTTAATATTGCGCTGATGGGCCTCTTTCAGCAGGGCTTTAAAGTCCTTTAAAGAACCGTAAATGGGATTAATGCTGCTATAGTCTGCGATATCATAGCCTTCATCTTTAAGTGGTGAAGGATAGAAAGGCAGAAGCCAGACGGCATTAATTCCCAGAAATTTCAGATAATCGAGTTTTTTTATCAAGCCTTGAAAATCACCAATCCCATCGTCATTGCTGTCAAAAAAACTGCGAATGTGAATTTGATAAATGACTGCATCTTTATACCAGTCACAACATTCTCTGGATTGGCTATCCTTGCTCATACTGGATTCTCTCTGATATGAAATATGTGTGCGCACCGAGCTCTGGCCGGATCCAGCTCTACGTAACAGGAGCCTATATGCCACTGATAGGTTTCATCATGTAATAAATCATGTACTGCAAAGTCATCAGGGAGTGGAAGATTATTCCGCTTAATGTCAATAAATCCCGATTGCTTATACTGATAGTCAAGATTAACCACAATAAGGATATGATCCTGACTTTCTTCACAGTGTTTGCTATAGCAAATCAATTGCGGGTTATCGGTGTTGTGAAAGCGAATAGATAGTGTGTTCTGTAAAGCCGGATGATGTTTTCGGATGCGATTGACTCTTGAGATAATTGCATCAATATTTTGACTGCTCTTTATATGTTGTTTGATCTCATACTTCTCAGAGTCGAGATATTCCTCAGACCCTTCATGTAAGGGTGTATGGATACAATTTTCATAAACAGGACCATAGAGACCATAATTACTGCTTAACGTGGCTGCCAGTATGAAGCGTACAATAAATGCAGGCTGCCCGCCTGTTTGAAGACATTCCGGCAGAATGTCAGGCGTATTTGCCCAGAAGTTGGGCCTGAAGAAATCAGAAACCGGTTGAGAAACCAATTCTTCCATATAGGAAGTCAATTCTTCTTTTGTATTGCGCCATGTAAAATAGGTATAGGATTGACTAAAACCACATTTAGCCAGGTGATACATCACCTTGGGACGAGTAAACGCTTCCGACAAAAATAATACTTCAGGGCGCTCTTTTTTTATCTCCTGAATCAGCCATTCCCAGAAAATAAAAGGCTTGGTATGGGGATTATCTACCCGAAACAGAGTGATTCCGGCTTTGATCCAGTAATCTATAATCGATTTAAATTCCAGCCACATGGCCTTCCATTGTTCAGAGCCAAAGTTTAAAGGATAAATATCCTGATATTTTTTAGGTGGATTTTCTGCATATTGCAGCGAGCCATCTGGTAAATGTTTGAACCATTCCGGGTGTTCATGCAGATACGGATGGTCCGGACTGCATTGAAGTGCAAAATCAAGGGCAATGTCGATACCCATTGAGCGGGCTTTATTAATCAAGTCTTTAAATTCTGAATAGCTGCCGAGTTCAGGATGGATGGTCTTATGATCTCCATCTGCGCTGCCTATCGCCCAAGGGCTGCCTGGCTCATCTTCCATTGCGGTAACTGAATTATTTTTACCTTTACGATTGGTTTTGCCAATAGGATGAATCGGAGGAAGATAAATTACATCAAAACCTAATTCCTTAATATGAGGAAGATAGTTAATCAAATCCTGAAAACTTCCATGCTGACCTGATGAAGAAAGAGATCGTGGAAACACTTCGTACCAGGCACTAAATCGAGCTTTAACCGGATCAACCCGAATACTGAGCACTTTCTCATAACGGGTTATAAAAGCGGGGCTGATATGTTTTCTCAGCCACTGGTTGATATTTTTTTTTGAGAAAAATTTTTCGACTTTGGAACAAGATGTTTCATTGTTAATTTTGTCGGCAATTATTTGAAGTGTTTTGTCGTCTTTGTTGACAAAATTTTTAAAAAAGTTTACTCCAATCGCTCTTTCATTGGTAATATCCATTTTTAATTGCATTTTTTTGATAAATCTTTTTTTCCATGTTGAAAACTCATCGATCCATGCCTCAACTGTGAAGTGATAAATCCCTAATTTCTCTGCCAGGAACTTTGCTGTAACACAATCATTGTCTGGAGAAGAGAACTTTACTCTTTTCCATTTATCCTCGGACTCATGTTTGTAAAGTAATTCTGCATATATTTCATCGATTCCATCCGTGAAAATATCAGCATCTATAATGATAATATCATTCAGGATTCGTTTCACCTGATATTTTCCATTATCAATACTAGGGTTAACCCTAGTAATAAAAACCCGTTTCAATCCCTCAATGTTTTTTAGTGAATTATTAGAGTTGCTTCTCATAATTTATTGTCCTCTTTACAGGGTCCTTTGATTTGGAATACAATGAATTTTCTAAAATATTATTTGCTAATTATCTGATGCTACACTATTTTTATTTACCTGACGACTTAATTGGAATTTAAATGTTGCAGATGAAAAGGACTTTTCTATACCTCGCATTGCTTTCTTTTTCCATTAATTTTGGATTCACTTTCCAATTATCAAATTTGAGTGCTCTTTTTAAAATTTCAGGAGCAAACGATTTTATATTGCCTTTGCTCTGGTTAATTCCACCATTAACCGGGGTTTTTATACAACCTTTGATCGGATATATTAGTGATAAATCGATAACTAAAATTGGACGCAGGAAGCCCTATATTTTGGTATGGGGATTAGTCGGTGCTTTTTCATTTTGTTTATTGCCTTTGCAAAGCTCACTATTCAATATTGTGTTATTTACTTTCTTTATCGACTGCAGTCTCAATGGTAGTGCAGAAGGGCTTCGCGCCTTGACTGCAGATAGCTTTCAGGAAGATAAAACCCGTATGCAGGCCTTTTCAGCTGAGGCTTTTTTTGCTGGACTTGGTGGTGTTCTAGGTGCTTTTCTACCGATTGCAGTGCATAAAATTATTGCTGTAGAATCAAGTGATTTTGTGCTTCCACTGAATCTCAGTATCTCCTATGTGACTTGCGGAGTATTGTTCATTATCGTTGTACTTTTCTTCCTTAGAAAAGTAGACGAAAAACCGGTAAATTTGCTTAGACTTGATTTTGGCCTGTTCTGTAAATTACTAAAGGAGCTTGCGGTCAGTATCAAAGGCATACGCCAGGAAATCAAAAAAGCCGATTCCCTATTTTTGAAGTTATTAATAATTCATAGCATATCCTGGATGGGAGTTTTCATATTTTGGCTGTATTTTAGCTTGTGTATCGCTCAGGAGAATTATCATTTTCCTTATTCAGGTTCGTCTAATGAAAATCTTCATTTGATGAAGGCTGCCAGCCTCGATAGCTCATTTTATTTTTCGCTCTATCAATACGTTAGTCTTATGTTTACTATGCTCGTTTTTATATTCTCAAAGTATATAAGAGTCGAGACTTTGCATGGGCTGGCATTATTGGGCGGTGGTATAGGGGTATCTTTGATTGGTATCATAAGCTCTTCACCCAGTCTTATCTTTTCATCGATTTGTATTGGCATAATGTGGGGAAGTTTAATCTCTTTACCTTATGTGGTTCTGTCAAAATTTTTGCCCAAGGAAAGTATCGGTACCTATCTAGGCATCTTTAATATGAGCATTACTTTTCCTCAGATCATTTGTGCTTTGATGTTACCTCCTGTCTACTTTTATTTTTTAAAGTCTCATGCTGCCTATGCTCTGTTTTTAGGAGGAATTTTAATCCTGATAAGCAGCGTCTTTTGGCTCAGGTTATTTCATTTTCAGCCTAATCTGCGCCGTGCTCCAGCGTTGTTGAAAAAACAGGAAATCTATCGCAAAGAGGTTTAATTGATGTTGATTCCGAAAAACGGCAGACTGTAATAAATACCGCTCAGTATTAAAATAATAATTGCAATTAGTGTGATCGTTCTATTCATGTTTTATAAATCCTTGTATGTAACAACTCGGCCTATGCGCCTGGGCCTCCCAGGCGCCAGATGCCATCCCATTCCGAGACCGGCGCTTCAAGAAATGCCTGGCAACGTTTGATATACACACTGGCCAATTGATCGTCGGGATAGACTGGAGAAAGTGTTTCAAACAGATTAAGCGCATTTAGCCATTCGCCTTGCTGATAATAGCCAAACGCTTTAGTAAATGTGGCTTTGTATTGGTCCAGATTTTGTATATTGTGGTCAGTAATAAGTTCATAAATACGGGTGCTTTCCCGCTTACCACGAACCGCAACCTCATCAAGCAGGCGAAAATTGAATTGATCAGCAACCTGTTTGAAAGTGCTTTCGCTGACAATGACCTGAGTATGATATAGTTTGTTCACTGCTTCAAGGCGGCTTGCGACGTTTACTGTGTCGCCCAGGGCTGTATAACTGAGCCGTTCTTCCGAGCCGACATTGCCAACAATTGCCTCACCTGAATTAATCCCAATGCGTATATGGAACAGAGGAAAATTATTCTGCTGATTGAGCTGATTGGTAAGTTTTAAGCGTTGAGCCATATCAATAGCTGTCTGGCAGGCATGAAAGGCATGCTCGGGGTCACTAAGAGGCGCATTCCAAAGCGCCATAATGGCATCGCCAATATACTTATCCAGTATTCCCTCATGAACGATAACCGCTTCAGTCATCGCCTGAAAATAATTGGATAAATAAGTGATTAATTGTTCGGGTCTTGATTGTTCCGTCAAATTTGTGAAATTTTTAATATCGGAAAAAAGCACCGTGATTTCCTGGCGCTCTCCGCCCATTTCCGCAATTTTTCCACTTAAAATCAATTGCTTGACTAAGCTGCTGGGCACATATCGCTGAAACGACAATAGGCTGGATTGCATATGCGTAAGACTGGTATCCATATAATTAATTTCTTTGATGAGAGTTTTTATAGGCGGTCTTGGCTGTATTTCAAGACGGGCTATCTGCTGGGCTTCATTTGCAATCTGAATAATGGGTTTTGAAATCCGTTGTGAGAAAATGCGTGCAATCAGAATGCCTAGTAATAATACACAGGCTGTCCATAATAGGGTATGAAGGCGCAAGGTTCTCAAGGGAGCTAATACATCACTGGCCGGAACAATAATGGTGATATACCAGGGTTTGGATTGATGCGATTCCATAATTGGCCGGTGGATGAGGAAATATTCCTCGCCTTCATGCTTAAAAGAGCTCACTTCAAACAAGCCGGTTGTTTTATTTAAAATAGATGAAGGGATATCCAATTTTTTCAAATGATAGGCGAGATGGTTTTTGTCTATAACAAGATCTCTCTTTTCATGAGGGATGCGATAAGCGATGACCTGTTTGCTATTATCAGTAACATAAATCAGTGAGTTTTGGGTGAGATTCAGCTGATTAATAAAAGTCTGGATCCCTTCAATGGATAAATCCATCGCGAAGACTCCAATAAATTTATCGTTCTTATTATAGACTGGTATTGCTGCAGTAACGCCGTACACAGTACTTTTATAGTTACCAAAATTTACAAATTGGTATACATTAGTCCAGGTAGGTTTTCTTATTGCCTCCGCTTCCAAATACCAGGGGCGCAGGCGCGGGTCATAGTCGTGGAGCGTTACTGTTTCAACCAGCTGGCCTTTTTCATTGTATTCATAGCGTTCCTTGATAGGTGGAACATTGGTATTTAAGATATGATTTAAGCCAATGACATTTTTTTGCGTGCGGTCGACACCATAGAAATCGCCTTCTTTGGTTCCGTAATAAATCATAAATAATTGCGGGGTATCTCGGATTGATTCGAGGAGGTATTTGTCAAATTCTTTTGGATCGATGGGGTCAATAATCTTTTCCTTTAATAAGTTTTTCATTTTTTGCAGATCCCGGTTCAAGGGATGCAGGTAATTATGGATGCGTTCATTCAGCAATAGAGTCGTTTCAATAATGAGATTTTTTTCGCTTGCACCAAGGATTTGATTTAAAGCGCGATAATTGATAAACATAATTGCAAATCCGATTAACCCTAGCAGCAGAACAAAGAGGGTAATGATGCTTAAGCGGATACTCACCATGAATCCTTTTAATTGCATGAACATTTCTCGATTTTTTCTCTCTAACAAAGTATATGAGTGTTTTTAAGGCTTTGCCTGTGATTTTAAATAGCAGAAAAGGCTTGGTCGTATTTTTGATTAACTTTTTTTCAGAGCTCTGTTAATATGCCATTGGATAAAAAAACCTGCTGAAGCGATAAATCGTTTTGCATTCGGAATCAACCACTTCAATTTCCGAGGCAGGGAATGACTCACAATGAATAATAATAATCGGAGCAAAATGTGGCTAAAAGCTCGCAAAAAATATGGTTTTTGCAACTCATTCGATCCGTGGGCTGTGTGCTGGTTATCTATACCCATTGGTTTGGTCTGATTTTAACCCCCAATGCCATTCATGAAATGATTTTCCAGGATCCCCTTCCTGATTATCCTCATGTTCAACTGACTGAGTATCTGGGCATCATCTCCAGCCATTTGGGGCTTAGTGATTTCAGAGCCGGCTTTTTTAGCCTGGGCTTATTTTTTCTGCTTAGCGGCTATATTATTCCCTTTTCATTGAGAAATTCGACACCCTTCACCTATCTGGTTCGCCGGCTATTTCGTATTTATCCAACCGCTATTGTCTGTCTGATTATCGCGGCCAGTACAATCACCATCGCAAATCATTATACGGGAAGCTCACTAATCCCTGACGTTTTTCAGCCCCGGATATTAATAGCGAACCTGCTATTAATACGAGACGTTTTACATACGCATCATATCGAAAGGGCGCTATGGACGCTCGAAATTGAAATGCATTTCTATCTTTTATTTTTTATCTTTTTTTATTTTTCTATTGAAAAAAGAGTTGAAACATTTTTATTGTCCGCGGTATTCATGCTTTTTGCCAGTCAGTTTTTTGTGTATTTCAGTGGATTTTTCCATAATGAAACACGGACTCTGGTCTTTGGGTTCGGCAACTTTCTTGCGATGAACAGCAGTTATATCACTTATATGTTTGTGGGCACCGCATTTTATTATACCTTGTCGAAGCAGTGGTCTGTGTTGACGGGAATTACTACAACCATTCTGATGATGTCGCTCAATTATCTCTGCCTGAATACGGGAACTATTTTAAATGGTACTGGCGGTTTAATTTTCATTAATCATTGTTTTGGGATCGTCATGTTCCTGTTCCTGTACCGAATCAATGATCGAATTCCTTACAGCAAATACCTGAACCACTTCGCTGAAATTTCCTATCCTCTTTATTTATTACACGGATTTACCGGCTATACAATTTATTTTCTGATTTACCCGCTGACTCAGAATATTGCTTTGTCGGCGACTTTATCCCTTTCTCTGGTATTCATTCTGGCAAACCTGGTCCATTTCACTGTGGAAAAGCCAAGCATGACTTATTCCAAGAATTATCTGAAAGCCCGCGAGGGAAGAAGCAGAGCTTTGGCGGGGGATTTGCAGGCTACGGCGGATTAAGGAGCCTTCGATTGCTTGGGTGACACCTCCTCGTACAACTTAAGAGAAAATCCCCTCTCCCAAGTTGGGAGAGGGCTAGGGTGAGGGTTGATTTTAACCCCCTCTCTCTAACTCTCTCCCCTGAGGGGAGAGAGGATTTTTAGGGCACGAACTCCTAAGTTAACACCTATTCGCCTTCGAGTATCCATAAAATGCCTGGAGGAGCATCCAGTCACGCAACAGTTACAGAACCCAGACTGTCGAGATCAAGCACTTCGACCGGAATGTCATCCAATTCATCAGTTTGTTTTACAGATTGCAATTCCTCTTTAATCGACTTAAACAATTTGCAATCGTAATTCACTCCCTTGATTTTACTGTAAGAAACGTTATTAACAAAAATATCTTTAAGAAAGTCGGCAAACTTAAGAATGCCAATTCCAAGGGATTCAATAACCGTAAACTCCTTATGTTCTTTTCTATCAATTATCTTTTGAGCAGTGGGGCTAAACTCAACGCCATGCTTCTGTAAATCGCGTAAAAGCATAATGTTCGTATGTTCAACCGCATACAAACTTAAGTTGATTGTTTTCATCAACTCTCTGGCAATACCAGGTTCTTCCGAGATTAAATAATTGGTCACTGAATTGCGATTGGCACGTATCGCTTCAAGGAGATAGCCAATTTTCTGTTCGTCTGTCAGTTCAGTTCCAGAGGAGTGAAGCTGTTCCATAAGACGTCTTACTGATTGAACATCGCCGCTGCTAATCGCATTGCTCATGGGACTGGGATTTTTGGAGCTCGAATATCGACTTTGTCCCAGAATTAGTTCGGAAAGTTCTGAATCCACCTTGTCAGGCATACTTTGTATGTATCTGACCAGCTCCTCTGGGGAGAATTGAACTTCTAATTCTTCCTTACGTCTTACAAAGCTTTTTTGCATTTTTTCCAGTGATACAGCTCTGTAATCCTCTATCAATTCAGCAAGCAGGGTCGCATTTTTACCGGAGGCGATAGCAGAAAGGAATACATGGGTAGAAATATACTCCTCATAGGATGTTTTAAATGTTATATTCTCTTTCAAAATTCCTATGATATCTTTTCGACCCAGACTAAAGGCGTAGTCCCAGATAATGAGCCTCTGACTTTCTTTGTCAATGTGCGCCAGTAAGGCTTCAAGGGCCGAGGTGTTATTGGACTTTACCGCGGCCATGGCGGCTTCCGTATAACCGTTCGCTCCGCGCCGCTTCAGGTATTCAATAACTGATTTATCATTGTGCGCGGCAGCTGCAGGGAGTGTTTTAAATAGTTGGCCGTCGCATTCGGCAATCAGATTGGGGTCGGGGAGATATTTTTGGTATAAACTTTCAACCTGAGGGAATACTCTTTCTTCATTTTGTTTTTCAGGATGTCTCAGTATCTGAATTTCAAGCCCCAAATTGCCTTTGCTATAATGAAAAACATTAGAATAAAGTTCTTTGATTAAGGAAGTTTCATCAGCAAACTTTTTAAACCCATTGCTGTAGTTCGGATCGTAGACAATGTAATTACCATTCACTTTATGAATAGAAATGGCATGATTGATACTAGCGACAATCATCACCTCATCGTCTTTCAGTGCAATATCCTGTAAAGCTTGTATCCAGTTACCCCTTGAAGCCGCCATGCAAAAGCTAAAAGAAGGACTTAGGGGAATTCCTTTAATCTTTAAAGCCTGCATCGCAGTGACCTGATGCAGCTTATTATCAAATTCGTGTGGGGCAAAGGCTAGGAGAGTCTGGAACGCAAAATTATTGATGTCCTCGTCGGTGATATTGTTATCCCTTTTTCCTTCTGAAATATACTTCAGTATGTTTTCAAACTCCTGATTTCGTCCTTCAAGCACATATTTTGCATGAACTATGGCGAGCCCATTACAAATCCCGGTGCGATTCATTTTAAAGGGGAAGTTATTGGCTTTTAAATATTTGTTTAAAACATCAATAATTCGTCCCTGGTTAATATCGGTACTCATAAAGGCTACCTCACCTGTATTACTTTGTATTCATCATTGTAATCAATTCAGATTAAGAGAGGATTAAGCAGGCTTTATATAAAACTGTCACCTCGCGAAGGCATTGTTACGTGGGTAAAGATAAGTGCTCAAAGAACCGTCTTTGCGAGCGTTAGCGAAGCAATCCAGTCCTAACTCTACTCAGGTTTCGATCTGGATTGCTTCACTTTGTTCTCAAAGACGACAGTTTAGTTATTACTTGGTTCTATTACGCACAATGCCTTCGCAGAATGACACAACTTCCGTAACCTCAGAGAGAACAGTGGCGAATCACATCGGTTTAGTCGTCTTCAAACCCGATATCGGTATATCCATGTGATAAATATAATGTTCAATAATCTGTCTTGCCTGCTCACTGGTTAAGGGTTTCGTGATAGCGCCTTCCATGAAATAATCATTGCAATCGATTTTAACCACATCGGCCTCATAACCGGTTAAAGCAATAATTGGTACGCGGAAACCGCTTCCATCTTCCATCTGACGGAATTTTTTGGAAACAATGTATCCTGAACCATCTTCCAGGCCAATATCCATAAATACCAGATCATATTTCCCAGGTTTAAATAAACTGGTTGCTTTCTCTCCGGAATCAGCGACATCCACCTGACAATCGAGCTGCATTAGCAATGCCTGCACGGCTTTTTGAGCGATGGCATTATCCTCAATCATTAATACTTTGGGAGGATTTTTAGGGTCGCGAAACACGAGCGGATGAGATTGTTCGGTATCGGAAACATGGGCTTTAAGCCGTTCTTTGAGCTTGCCCAATTCTTCTTCCATTTGTTTCCTTTCAGTCATATCTACCAGAATAACCACCATGCCGGTTATTTGTTTTTGCTCATTAAACAAGGGGATACGGGAAGAATGATAATAGACAATATTTTCATTGGCATCGATTACAGGGGCTTCTTTTACGTCAATGAGTGGCTTTGCTTCAAGCAGCGCATTAATATCATCTTGTTTGAGCTTCTGAATTCTTGCTTCGGAAAAATGGCTTTTTTCTACGAGCTGTGAGTAAACAGTTCCTGGCAAGTCTTCTAATCGTTCCAATTGTAAAAGATCAAGAAAATTCTGATTACAATCGACAATCATACAATTCTTGTCTAATACGTAAACCAGATTAGGCATGTAATTGATTATGCTGTGATAATAATGATGCAAAGACTCTAAGTTATTTAATTCTTCATTGGTTGCATCAGTCATTCTTAACCCTCCTCTTAAGGTTCACCAAAAGTATAGACCATTTACTGCTATATTTTTGAATAAAATGGGCTGTTTTTACAAAGGTGAACATGGACAAATATACGGATCGCTGTCAGGCAGGAAGACAGCTGGCCACATACCTTGAAAAATACAAAAACAGCGATGCAATTGTGCTTGGATTACCGCGCGGAGGAGTTCCTGTAGCCTGCGAAGTAGCTAAAAAACTTCATCTCCCGCTGGATATGCTAATTGTGAGGAAGTTGGGGCTTCCAGGTTACAAAGAACTGGCAATGGGTGCAATTGCTTCCGGAGGTACTGTTTTCTTTAATGAGGAATTGATTAAAACTTATAAGGTAACCTCAGAAGCTATTGAAGCAGTTATTAAATCAGAAACGCATGAGCTTTTGCGGCGGGAAGCTGTCTATCGCGGCAAGCGGCCATATCCTGTTCTCACTGGAAAAAGAGTTATTCTGATTGACGATGGCATTGCCACTGGCGCAACCCTCAAAGCGGCCGTAGAGGCAATCAAAAAACAGAATCCTTCCTCGATCACCATTGCTGTTCCGGTGGCCGATCCTGTTGTTAGTAAAGAACTTGAAAAAATCGTTGATGAAGTGGTTTGCCCGCTTCTGCCTTCTGATATCCAGGCAGTCGGGCTTTGGTACGATGATTTCCGTCAGATCAGTGATGAAGAAGTACTCAGTCTTCTAAAGCCTATTTTTTAAGCAAATCATCTTTACGGTTTTGTAAAAAAACTTGACTTTTCGGATGCAATCGTTGTTAAATATCTGAACAAACTACTCAGGAGGCAATGATGCGATTGCTAAAATTATTTCAAATACTGAACAACATTGAGCAAAACAGATACTCAACATCGCAACCACAAGAGGTCAATCTGGCTGAAGAACAACGGCCTGAGATACTGCTAATTACCTGTGTCGACTCTCGAGTGGTTCCTGAATTAATATTCAATGCCGGACCTGGCAAGATATTTCCAGTAAGAAATATTGCAAATCTCGTACCGGCTGATCCAGCTAAAAGCGCCGCATCAGGTATAGAGTATCCCCTGGCCACAATGGACAGTATTCAACATGTCATTATTTTAGGGCATTCCAATTGTGGAGGTATGAAAGGTCTTACCAATCCAGGAATAAAAGATAAGGTGCCTTCAACCGCATCCTGGTTAGAGAAGCACGCAGCGGGCGTCATTCCCAGAGTTTCTGCACTGCCTGGCTATTCAGATCTATCTGAACGGGAAAAACTGGATCTGATTATTCAAACCAATGTCGAAATGCAAATGGAGAAACTGTTGGAATATCCCCTGATTAAAGCAAAGCAGAAAGAGGGGGTCACTGTTCATGGCTGGGTAATGGATGTTGGGGATCAGGTCATTTCTCAGGCTTATGATATGGAGTCGAAGCAATTTTTAAGCCGTGGCGATGCCGAAGAAAAGATATTAAATCAAATTGCCAGACAAGCGCTCGAAAGGGTGACCCTTGAGCATATAAGGACAGCACTTGGTAGTACCGGCGCAGCTGAAGAGGTCAAATCACTGATGGAAAAACTCAAACAATTGAAAATGAATGTGGAGCCGATTTGGCCAGAAATTGAGAGCAGTTTTAAACGATATTTAATGTCGCATTTGCATGAATTATATAATGGAAATGAGCCTGTTTTACTCAAACTAATGGACGCAGTTCCGCAGATGAAATTAGCGAATTTAAAAGCGATTCAACAGGAAGTAACAAACTCTGCTCCCTATCAGAACTATTGCGCAGGCCTGGTTCGTCAAGGGGGATTTCTGAGTGAACATCGCGCAGCCTATGCCAGTGTTTCTATGGCCACGGATGTAGTCACTGCGAACACAGGTTCAGTTGCTAGGCTTTAAGCACTAAAAAATACGCGGCAATATAATTCGGTAATTTCTCAGTTTTACGAAAAAACTCTTCTCGGCTGGAAAAACTTCCAGCCAGATAATCCACCTGATATAAATTATTAGCAAAAGCACCTCCAGTATCAGCCAGAATACCCATACGGGTAATCGATTGTTTTTGTGCATTTGAGTATTGAATCAGAAGCAGTTTTCCCAAGCCTAATTGCTGCAGATCGCCGGCGAATGTCACCTCAGTATTAACTGTAATCTTATGATCCGCATCTTTTCCATACCCTTTAATGCCTTCGACTTCTCTGAAATACCAGAAACGCTCCTGTGCATAGGGCTTCTTATTGCGATCATAGGCAATATTATTGCAGCGATGGACATTGAATATTTTTTGCTGGCCATTGGGGAAGGAGGCTACCAGTGTTCCTTCCATTAAAGCTTCTTCAAGATCTGCCCGGCTTAAATAAGCCAATACCGGCACCTTTTTTTGCTTGAGCGCTCCTTTAAGAATCGCTTGTTTCCCATAGCGAAAACGGGTTAATTCCGGGTGCTGATTAGCTTCCTCAATAGTCAGCTGATGTTCATCATTCGGCAATCCATACAGGGCATAGGGATGTTCTGAAGTTGCCTTTTCGCTGACATTCGCCTGGTGCACAAAATATTTAGTCATCAAAACAGAATCTTTAGGCAAATTTTTCAACAAGGGCTTGCCGGAAGTGAACTTCTCAGCCTGAGTTAAGTCTGGATACCAGCGGATAAATTCAAAATTTGCCCTGATAAACGAAGGATCACTCATCTGCTTTTGATGCTGACAAATAAAAACGAGCGTTTTTCTCACTCTTTCCAGAGAAACAGGCACTAGTTTCCCGCCATGAATGACTTGCGGATCATAGCCTGGCCCTTTATTTAGATAAGCTAAAGTTTCTTTAGCGGTCGAGCATAGCGCTTGAGTATTGATTTCATAGACGCTTTGCAACTGTGGTTGCATGGGTTTAAATTGAGGGGCCGCTGCCAGAGTAAAACTAAGTAATAAGAAGGGCAATAAGCGTCGCAGCATTTTATAATCGCATAGATAAAATAATGCTTTTAGCAGAAAATCCTTTGAGTAACAATTGAAAATTTGTAATCCGGGTTCCGAGTTGTTAACTTCTGCGGCCAGGATAGATTATTAAAATACTTTGGACCTTACTATGCAAAAAATTATTTTTATCACAGGTTGCTCAACGGGCATTGGTTATGAAGCAGCCTGTGCTTTGCATCAAAAACAATATCGGGTTATTGCTTCCTGTCGAAAAAAGGAGGATTTAACCCGCCTGGAGGAGCAGGGAATTGAAGCCTTGCAAATGGATATGAACGATAATGCTTCGATTCATCAGGGCTTTGAGCTGCTAATGCAAAAGACCAATGGCCAGCTCGATGTATTAATCAATAATGCCGGATATGGACAAACGGGCGCTCTTGAAGATATAGACCGCAATACCCTGCGTGATCAATTTGAAACCAATGTGTTTGGCTTAATGGAGCTGACCAGACTGGTCATACCGGTGATGCGCAGGCAAAAAGCCGGCAGAATAATTAACATGAGTTCCATTTTGGGTTTGGTGAGTATGCCGTTTCGAGGGGCTTATAATGCATCAAAGTATGCTGTGGAAGGTTTAAGCGACACGCTAAGATTAGAACTTCAGAGTTCAGGCATTAAGGTGGTCACTATAGAACCTGGCCCCATTGAAAGTCGTTTCAGAGACAATGCCATCAGTTATTCATTGGCACGGATTAATCACAAAGACAGCCATTTCTCCAGACAGTATGATTTTATGCTGAATCATTTTCGCGAGCAAAAATCGAAATCAACGTTTACCTGCGGCCCTGATGCAGTGATTAAAAAAATCATTCATGCGATCGAGGCAAAAAATCCAAAGCCTCAATATCGAGTTACTTTTCCGGCTCATTTTCTTGCCCTTCTAAAACGGATGTTAAGCGTTCGCATGCTGGATCGCTTTATTGGATTTATTTCGAGAAAAGAACTGGGGGAGTAGAGTAGTTACTGGATCCTTAAACAAGTTTTAACATAAAATATTGATTTATAATTATAATGTTAATCCCCTACGTACCCCGCTTTATGCGGGGTACCCAGGCAGTGCGTCTGATTGGCAAACGCATTTTAAAACTCACTGCCATTGTTATGGATACCCCGCATAAAGCGGGGTACGTAGGCTCTAACGGGGTACGTAGGCTCTTATAGGATGGTTAAATTCTGTAACCATCTCTCAGGGTTGACCGCAGGGTCCAGTGCTTCTCTATGAGTCTTCTGGATCCCTCGGCCGAGGAACGTAGAAGCCTGGAGCAGAGTGTCTTTTCAGGGATGTGGAAATAGCTGGGAACAAGTCGCGGCTAATAGTATCTCTGCTAATACTCTCTTAAGAATAACTTGCGATAATCGCCCGAAGGTGTGAGAAATCAGGGCGAGTTAAATGGTTAAAGAGGTTAAAAAAAAATTATCCTCCGATGAGATGAATTCCATTATCGGAAATACACTTCCTGATGCTCAGAAACGAGCAGTATTTCAAGCGGCTTCTCATTATTTTCTCGATAAAGACGAAGTAAGAATAACGCTTGATTTTTTTAATGTAATTAATCAGATTATTCCCAATCTGGCTGAAAGCGATTTAATTAATCAATGCGATATCCAGCGAAAGGCCATTTTATTTGTTGAAGAGGCTAAAGCTTCTGATTATCCGGCTGTATTGAATATACTGAAACAACACTCTGTCCAGTTATGCTTAAAGCCTCAATTGCTTTTTTCAATCCTGCAAAAAGCCGCCAGTTTTCCCAGTGAATTTGATTTTAAATTGATGGACTTCTATTTAGGACATTGGGCGAATAGCGGGCTGCAGTTTTCTGAGTTATATGAACAATTCAGGAAAATGGATAAGGCCTCGTTGTTAGAAAATAGTAGATGGATATTCAGCTTTATTCAGCATATTGTTGATAGAAAAGCCTTCGCTCCTGAAGAGATATATCGTTTACTCGCCAGATACAATGATTTGCTTTCTCAGGACAATGGGCAAGAACAGGCGAAGCAAATACTGCATTTATTGCAATCTGGTTTTAAAACGAACCATAAAAGTGTTGAATATATCCTGTGGTCGAATATTGCTGATTATTTTACGCGAATTAACCCCGCTCTTCACGACAAGGCAGCAGCCGTAGTTACCAATTTTATTCACCTGATCTCAGATACACAGGGAAACCCGGGACTGTGCTTTCAAGGTTTAGTAAACCAGGATGTATTTAATTTCTCAAATCAGGAAATACGAGAATTTCGCATTGTGCTCATGAATGCTCTGACACAGAGAATATTCCATACTCAGGAACTTAAATCAGAGCTTCTTTTTTTCTGGAATGAGTCACGAAACGACTGTCTGTTAAAAGACTGCTTTGCAGCTTATGCCTGTGGAGTTGAAACAGCTCTGCAATCGCCATCAATTACAGCCAATGATCAAAAACAGGTACTCCTCTCTATAGCCCGCGAGCTGCAATCGATAGGCGAAAAAAATCCCAGGGTTAGCGAAAATACTCATCGGGTCAGGCAACTTCATGGACATCTGCAACAGGCAATTAAGGGCTATGAAGCCAGATGGTTTAAATCAGATGTGCGAAATAATGAAGTATGCCAGCTGAAAGCGAATGTTGATTCCTGTTTTAAAGGCGATACGGACAGCTCCCATTATTCGGCGATATTGAAACTTATCCGTGATGCCAAGAAAAAAGCGATGGCTGATGATGAGGTAATTAATACTTCGGGAAGCCGATGGTATGAGCTATTTAAGCACAATGGCAAGGGATATAGCCGTTATTACCAGACCTTAAATCAAATGCACGATATGGTTTTAGCCGCCTGGGGAAGTGATAACCAGGCAATTAATGAGCTGAATCATTATTATAATTACATCGAAGAAGATATTACAGAAACGATAAAATTATTAAGCACTTCGATTAAACATTGGCTTGAAAAAGATAAAACTTATCAGGCTTTTAAAACGGACAATAGCAAGCGCTCTTTTTTCTATAGTGAGAATCGTTACAGGCAGCTTGGTGCTTGTGACCAATTTACCGTCGAATATGAATCGGGTAGTATAAAAGGGGTATCGGAAGCGCTGCTAAAAATAGAAAACGCACTGCCCCCATATATTAAAAATTTAGTCAATGAGTTAAAGCAGTCTCTGGATGTTTATCAAAGAGACAAACCGGATTTTGAAATCCTGCCATCAATTTAAGCGAGAACCTGGCTGTAAGTTGGACCTTGGCCTAATGGCGCTGCCTTAAGGCTTAAACCCATACCCTACGTCCCTCGGCTTGTCCGAGGGATCCAGGAATCTCATGCCATGATTGGATCTCTGGATCCCTCGGACAAGCCGAGGGACGTAGACAGATATGTTAAGGCAGCGCCATTAGGACCTTTGCTAATCTACATAACCCTTATGTCATTTCCGCAGAATCAATCACTCTTCAAGAGCCTTCAGATTTTCAAGCGTTGTTGGGATCAATTCCGACACGGTTGGATGAATATGAACGGCGTCACGAATCAAAGTATAGGGTTTATCGGCATACATGACGTCCAAAATGGAATGTATAATTTCATCTCCATTCACTCCCAGCACTGCTGCTCCCAGAATTTTCTTGCTCTCAGAATCGACAATTATCTTAATGAATCCGGTGGGTTCGCCTTTGATCATCGCTCTTTTAATCTGGGTCATAGGGCGCTTGGCCACCAGTGCTTTATAACCAGCTTGCCTGACTTGCTCCTCGGTCATTCCACAACGCCCCAAAGGAGGATCAATATACAAGGCATAAGTCATAATTCGGTCATTGACACTGCGTTTCCCGCCGTTTAGCAGATTATCCGCGACAATTTGATAATCATTATAAGCGGTGTGCGTAAAAGCGCCACGCCCATTGCACTCGCCCAAAGCCCAAACCCCATGAACTGAAGTTGCCAAAAATTCATCAACCTCAACTGTACCGCGGGCATTGAGTTTAATATCGGTATTCTCAAGCCCCAAATCCTCCGTATTGGGAATTCTTCCAATAGCTATCAGCACATGAGTGCCCCGATACAATTTGCTATCGTGCTTGCAGCCAACCTGAGCTATAACCGCATCGCCTTCACGATAAAATGACAGGCATTCTGTTCCTAACTCAACCTGAATACCTGATTCCCGCATGATAGAGAAGACGGTTTCCGACACGTCAGGATCTTCACGTCCAATCAGTCGGTCGGCTTTTTCAATCACTGTAACCTCTGAACCGAAGCGCTTAAATACCTGAGCAAACTCAAGACCAATATAACTGCCGCCTACCACAATCAGATGCTCTGGAACCGTGTCAAGCTCAAGAATAGAGGAATTGGTATAATGTTTTATACTGTCAATTCCTTTCATCGGGGGAACAAAGGCACGAGCGCCCACATTAATGAATATATGATCTGAAAATAAAGCTTGGCCATTTACCTGGACCGTATGATTATCTACAAATTTCCCCTGACCATAAAATACAGTGATATTAGGTGTATTTTTTAACCAGTTTTCAACACCGAGCGAAGCTTTTCGGATAAAGGCATCTTTTCGCGCTTTGACCTTTTTCATATCAGTGCGGATGCTGCCGTTAATTTCAATTCCAAACTCATTCGCTATTTCGGCGTGATGCGCTATTTCTGCGCTGGCTACATAGAGTTTGGTAGGAATACAACCGGTATTTACGCAGCTTCCTCCAAATTTGTTGCGCTCGAGAATAGCAACTTTCCAACCTTCATTGGCTAAACGCACCGCCAATGAAGGGCCTGCTTGTCCTGTGCCTATAATAATGGCATCAAACTGTTCAGCCATGATGATCTCCCCTGTTCCTTTTAAACTTAGCACAGGTTCTAAACCAGGTTCGCATCTTTGACATCCAGTAGAAAAATCTTTTTGTCGGTATCGCTACTGAGCGAAACTCGAATGGAATGATTTTTCATTAATTTTTTACAGATGGCATAGGCGTCGTTCCTGTTTTTGGATTTTTGCAGCCTGAGCCAGGTATACAGGGTCAAAAATGAGCCATCACTATGGTTTTCGTAAAATGCGTTGTGCGAAATAATCCCCGATTTATCTTTTATATCAGCCGGCATCAGATAACCATAGCCGGTTGTAAACACAAACAGATTTTTTGTGCTGCGTTCTGCTTCAGCAGGGATATCCTCTTCTTTGAATGTCCACACCTCTTTGACCTCCTCATAGGACACTAATTGCAGCCAGGTGTCGTCAATGGATGGGAAAAGATTATAAATGGAAATACCGCTGATGGCCTGTAGTTGATTGGGTAAATCCACTGTAATCCATTTCACCAGCTCGACCTCTTTTTCCAATTGATCCAGTGAAGGAGGAACTCGATAGATGCCGAAACCATAGCCCCAAAAAGTCCATAAATACCCATTGGCTTCTTTATAGGTTTCTTTCTGCTCAGCACTTAATGAAGACTCCTTGGCCGGGATGCCTTCTCCACCATTATCAGTTTTGGAAGACAGCCAGCCGCGGTTAACAAATTCAACGCCAATACTGGTTGGATTCATTGCCGAGCTGTGATTTTCATGTTCTACCAGATCGTTGAATTGTAAGATAGTCGCATCTCGCCTGACTGCCATGTGTGAGGTTTCATTGACCGAATCGTCAAATCCATCGCCGGTATCCGCAGCGGATTCATGAAGCACCAGATGCTTGATGCTGAAGGGATCACGGTAAGCATTTTTACGGCGATTGTGAACTACCGAGCTATCTGTTTTCCAGTCTTTATAATTTTTAATTCCGGAAATACCGCTGTTAAATTCGACTGTATTAATGACGATGGCAGTACTGCTGGAAGGGTTATACTCATTCAGATTCTTAACAATATCGGCTTCTGTGGGATCATTCCCCTCGCTGGGTGTATCAATTTTATCAATAAAATGAACCACCTGAGTAGAGGGAACCAGCGGGCTGTCGGTTACCAGTTCGTTGAAGCTGTTGGAAAACTCTTCAAAACTCTGAGTCAGCTTTTTACCCTGTGCGGGATCAATGAGTTCCAGGGTTTTCTTATCATTACTTATGCCGGTAATAATACGTGCATGCGCTGAGAATCCCTTGCCTTCGTCTGCATCCGTAGTAACCCAGAGGGGGCCGTATTCAATCAGCCAGCCATGATAATTTTCAGCGGTGTAGGGAGCAACCGGCTCGCCTTTCATTTTCAGGGCGGTGATGAAATCCTGTTTTTCGGTATAGGGCAGGCCCTGTTTCTGATTATAATAATTCAGATACTGAGGCCCTGCCTTGGTCATTACCTGCTCGACGGTATAATTGCTGCCGTCTTTCCAGCGCATCATCATCGTAGCCACAGTCGCCCAACAGGTATTGGCGCTTTCCTGTTTAATCGGAGTGATTCCTCCCTTGCCGATTTTAGTTTCAATGGCAGGCCCTGAGCCGGCTTCATCACTAAATTTGGTATTAATCTTAGTGCCATCCGGTTTGGTGACTGCCACTTCACCACTTTTACTTTTACTGACTTTATCAAGGTTTTTATTAATACCTTCCTGAAGCTTATCGGCATTTTCATCTTTTGCCGGGGTATCGGATTTAGCGCCCGCACCTAAATAAGCATTAAGCGCTTTTTCGGTCAGTTCAGTTTTCTGTTTGGCATCCAAATTCGGATTACTGTTAATGGCTTTAATCGCATTATCCAGACGGCGTTCCATAATTTTTTGCATTTCAAGTTTGGCCGCTTCCTGACCAAATGTTTTAGTCGCATCAAAAGACGCTTTGAGTGCTTCCAGGGCGTTGGTTTGATTTTGGCTCAAGCCGGTTATATCGCGGAAGGAATCCCCTTTGCCAAGAAGTGATAAGGTGCCGGCGATACCTGTCGGATCAGGCACATTCGGAGCATTTTGAATATTGACCACTGGATTCGCCAGCGGAACAGGCTGCAGGTTACCCGGATCCACTCTGCGGCTTTCGGTACTGATTGGGTTAATCGCTGTCGGACTGTCAGGAATAGGGGATTCTTCCCAGCGCCAGAATCGGCTTTCATCCTTTTCTTCACAGGAATTACAACGTCCCATCATCGCTTCCGCGTAAACCCCCTTGGTCGGAACACTGATGGAAATAGGATCGGTGGCTGAAACCATATAATAATCAAAGAGCGAATCAGCCAAGCCAAAATTGGGATCAAGATTTAAGCCCTGAGCCACGGGAAATACCAGGCTGTTGCCGACAATACCGATTAACTCGTTTTCAACCAGTGAAGCAAGGCTTCGACCCTGGCCTTTTTCGCCAGGTAAAATGATGCCATCGAGCAGCATGAACCGTCTTTCTGGCGACATATTGTACCAAAGCGCTTTATGGTAATACTCAAGGTGATCATTCAAATGGCTTAGCAGCGAGTTTAAGACCGCCAAATCATCTTTGCGCGGATCGCGTAACTCATCAGCGCCTGGACCCGCATAAAGACTGGCGCCGTCACTGGGGGATAAATCATCCTGAATACTTTGATACCGACAGAGGAACCCTTCATAATGTGCTGTCTTATAGCGAATGAATCCTGAAACGATAATTATCGATGAATAGTCAGGCAATACATTGGTCGTCCCGCAGCGAATTTTCAGATAGTGCAATTTGTCACGGCTAAACTGTGAAGGGCCCATGAATCGAATGGTAATATTGAGAATACCTTCTTTACGGTAACGGGAAGTCAGGCTGCTATCGAAAGCCATCGAAGAGATTTCATTGCCGTTTTCATCGGCTACATGAAAGCTCAGGGCGCTTACGAAGGCGGTGGCAATCTTTTCCCCCAGCACCCGATGGAACACTTCATCCTTATTGCGGGCATATTTTAAATAATGTTCATAAAATCCTTGCGGCGTATCGGCTCCCATAAAGGGAATGAGACTTTGCCAGTTCGCCTCGTTGATATCCTCAACCATTTTTTTCTGATAGCCAATAATGCCAGTCGGTCCATAAATCGGCTTGGAATAATCATCCGTTTCTACCAGTTTATCTTCCGGTCGACGGATAATAAATCGAATCTGAAAGCTGCCGGACGCATTGATTATTTTTTCGGAAGCAAAGGTGCCGGAGGGAAAATTGCTGTCTATCCATTTATTTTTAACGCGGGTTGCTGCTTCAAAACCTTTCGCAAGCGCTGGGTTCATAAGAGCAATGGCCAAATGCTCTTTCCAGCGCAGTACTTTATCCAAATCAAAACTGGTCATGGGTAAGGGCACAAACAGACATTCTCTGGCATCGGCAAGGCGTTGCCTGACTTTAAAGTGACGCAGCACTTCAAAATATTGAATAGTGATGGCATGGCAATGATTGTAATTGGCAACTGTTTCAGAAGAGACTTCAAAACGCTCCCCCTGAGAAACGGTTTGGATAACGGAAGATCGCTGACTGCGTACGGCATTTGCAGATTGGACAATCCGATCTCTGATTTTCTGTAGATCGCTGGCTGATGTTTGTCTCAGACTATCCTGTGACGCATTCGAGCTTGAATAACCAGCCCCTCCGGATACGCCAAAAAGAAGGCCGCCGACAAAGCCGCCAATACCGGCGCTGGCGCTGGCTGTAGTGGCACTGGAATTGCCTCTGACATTTTCCTGGATTACTCCTTTGGTAATTTCAAAAATATCCCGATCACGTCCCAGCGAATTATAGAGGCTTTCTTCATATTCAATCGATTGGACATTGGAGGCTGATTCCCGACGTTCCCAGTCAAACACCACAATCTGTTTCTTTTGGCCAGGCGCCAGAGGCAGGCTGTATAAAAGATCGCCGAGTGAATAACCATCAGCAATCCATTCCGATTTAAAATTAAGGAGATGGCCATGCGCGACGGAAACCGATTGATACAATGTCGCATCCACATCCCAGTGAACGGTATTATTCGCATCCAGAATCACTCTGCCCAAGGGCTGAGGAGGAGCAGGGGCGATTTGTTTTTTAAATTGTAAAGCTTCATTCAATTCAATGAGGGAAACAATATTATCCTTGTTTAAGCCATCTTCATTTTTCAGAAAATTGTGCAACACATTGCGGCTGATTTTTATTTTCTTCAGGGATTCGGCCATTTCATTACTGGGTGCTGGATTGGCTGCTCCGGGATTGGCACGTGAAATACTCATTTCTGAGGGAGTAAAGCCGCCACGCATGGCTAAATGATTAAATGCGGGCAGTTTGAGAATGGGATCAATGATTTCCCAGATCTTTATTGGATGTTTATTCAATACTTCTTCCAGTGTTATTTCGTCGTCTTCCTCAAGAATAAAACCACGAATTTCTGGTTCAGTAGTGCGGATTAAACTGAAAAAAGAATATTCCTCCAGAACGCGTTTATTGTTCTGCATGTCGATTTCCTGGCAACCGCAGTCTTTTTCAGTTATTTCTTCGATATCTTCCAGTTCTCCCACCAGGATCACATGCCGTGGAAATTCCAGCAAAGAGGCTTCTCCATCGACTAATACTTTATCAAGATGTATGGGGATGGGATTTTCTTTTATATTTAAACCAATTCTTGCTGCCGCATAGGAAAAATTACCTTCAGGATATTCAATGAAAAAATAACCGCCTGCTTCAGTTCTTACTGTGGCTATCGCTTCAATAGGGCTGTCATTTTCCCTGGATGCTTCAAAAATAATCTGAATATCCTCCATATTTTTACGCCCCAGTTTTTCTAACAAACGCCCATAAACAAATAAAGGTTTTCTTTCCGGGATAATTGCGCTTGGCTCAGGAAAATTAGCAGGATTGTAATCAAAGTCCAGAGTGACAGGCCTTTCTTCACGAAGCTCGGTAGCAGGAATAGAGTTTTGCGCCAGGATATTCCCTGATTTTGAAAACAGCATCAAAAATATATCTCTATCCATTACCAAATCATTGGTAAATTTAAGAGATAACTCTGCTGAAGAGGATGGGTAATATTTCTCTGTTTTAGGTAAGAAATTACCCGATTCTGCCTTGATAAAATATGAAGATTGTAAAATAAGGTCTTGCCAAGGAATTTCGTTGGCACTTGATTTTAATTGAAGTGTGATTTTCATGTTAATTTCAGCGTGCTGCAATGGAAAAACTGCAGTAAGGGCTGCTCCATTTTCTGTTGAATCGGACTGGAATTATTCCTTGCCGATATAATCTTTCCCTGATCAACTTGGAGTATAGCTGAATAAAAAAATTATTTTTCAATTAATAAAAAAACATTTGACATTAATAGAAAAAATACAATATTTTTAATGAGCTTATAAATACTGTATTAGTAAAGGACTAACTAAAGATGTTGACCATTAATTCCGATATCGCAAAAGCAAAGACAATTCCATCCGAATTTTATACTTCCTCTGAATGGTTTGAACTGGCCAAAGAAAAAATATTTGCCCGCAGCTGGCAGTTTTGTATGGGAATGGAAAGTTTGCAGCTGGAGCAGCAACTGGTACCATTTACGCTGCTGCCAGGACTTCTGGATGAGCCACTGCTGTTCTCGAAAGATGAGCAGGGTCTTTTGCATTGCCTGAGTAATGTCTGCACTCATCGAGGGAAAATTTTAATAGAGCAACCCTGCAGCGCTCAGAAAATAAAATGCGCCTATCATGGTCGGCGATTTAATCTCTGTGGAAAATTTTTACACATGCCTGAGTTTGAACAGACCCAGGATTTTCCTTCTGAAAAAGATGATTTAACACAAGTTCCTTTCGCTTGCTTTGAGCCATTTATTTTTGCTTCTTTAAATCCCTTAATTCCCTTTGAAAGCGTCATCGCTGAAATCAGGGATCGATTATTCTGGTTACCTATGGAAAAAATGCGTCTGGATGTGAACCGTTCACGCGATTATCTGGTGAAGGCAAACTGGGCGCTTTATTGCGAAAATTATCTGGAAGCTTTGCATATTCCATTTGTACATCATTCATTAAGAAAAGCGATTGATTGTACCACCTATACTACTGAAGTTTATCGCTATTGTAATTTGCAACTGGCGCTGGCCTCGCAGGGCGAAATCAGTTTTGAATTGCCTGAAAATGCTGTCGACTATGGAAAAGAAGTCGCTGCTTATTATTACTGGATTTTTCCAAACACCATGTTGAATTTTTATCCCTGGGGATGCTCTGTAAATGTGGTTAAGCCGATTAATCCCGGGTTGAGTAAAGTTTCTTTTTTAACCTACGTTCTGGATGAATCAAAATTAGGATTGGGGGCTGGCGGTGAACTGGATAAAGTGGAGCGAGAAGACGAGGCGGTGGTCGAATCAGTACAAAAAGGAATCCGCTCGCGTTTTTATGATAGCGGCAGGTTTTCTCCAACCAAGGAGCAGGGTACGCATCATTTCCAGCAGTTAGTTTGTCAGTTTTTGAATAACTAGTCAGTTTTTGTTTTTAATTCTAAAAAGGATTTGGAATGAACAATACACAAGAGGGTCATAGTTTACACCGTAAACTGAATGCGCGTGTACTTAGTATGATTACTCTGGGCGGCTCAATAGGAACAGGAATTTTTCTGGGAAGCGGTAATGCCTTGTCGCTTGCAGGTCCCGGCGGAACCTTGTTCGCTTATCTAGTGATAGGATGTATGGTGTATTTTCTGATGACGAGCCTTGGTGAAATGGCGGCTTTTATGCCCACCTCCGGGTCGTTTTATGTGTATGCAACACGCTTTGTCGATCCTTCGCTGGGTTATGCTCTCGGTTGGAATTACTGGTATAGCTGGGCAGTTTCTATTGCCTCTGAAATAGCTGCCTCCGCCATCATTATGCAATACTGGTTTCCACAGAGTTCTTCCTTATTATGGTGTTCACTGTTTCTCTCTCTGGTGATTGGTTTCAATGCGATTTCCAGCAAAGCCTTTGGTGAGGCGGAATACTGGTTTTCTTTTATCAAGATTGCAGTGATCATTTTATTCATTGTTGCAGGCTTAGGCATGATCACCGGGTTAACAGCCTATGAACCTGTAGGCTTCAAAAACTGGCATATTGGAGATGCCCCTTTTCATGGCGGTATCTTTGGTGTTTTTGCTGCCATCATGGTGGCTGGATTTTCTTTTCAGGGCACGGAGTTAATTGGTATTGCCGCTGGAGAGAGCCAGAATCCCGAAAAAAATGTTCCCAAAGCAATTCAATTGATTTTCTGGCGTATTCTGCTGTTTTTTATTTTCTCCCTTCTGATTATCAGTTTATTAATTCCTTACACCTCCCCGCAATTGATTGAAAGCAGTGTGTTAATGAGCCCCTTCACTCTGGTATTCAAGCATTATGGCTTTGCCGCAAGTTTCATGAATATTGTCATTTTAATAGCCATTTTATCGACGGCAAATTCAGGAATATACGTGGCAAGCCGTATGTTCTGGTTCCTTGCAAAACAAGGGCATATACCTTCTGTATTCAGCCGGGTTAATCGCAGGGGAGTGCCCATGGCAGCACTAATCGCCACAGCCAGTGTCGCATTGCTGGCTTTCTTTTCGTCTTTTTTTGGTAATGGACGCGTTTATTTATGGTTACTGAATGCCGGCAGTCTGGCTGGATTTATCGCCTGGATGGGAATTGCAGTGAGTCATTATCGTTTCCGAAAGGCTTTTCTGCTAAAAGGCTATGAGCTTAAAAACCTGCCGTACAAGGCCAAGGCCTACCCCTATGCGCCGTTGCTGGCGTTTATGCTTTGCTTTATTGTAATTGGAGGGCAAAACTATAAAGCGCTTTCTGCTTCACCTGTTGACTGGTACGGCTTGCTGATTTCTTACATTGGCTTGCCTCTGTTTATTGGTTTGTGGCTGATCCATAAGTGGTTTAGGAAAACGAAATGGGTAAAGCTTGAAGACTGTTCTTTTGCTTTGGATTAGCATTTTTCTGTGATTAAAGGATAATAGGAGAAAAAGGAAGCGACCCACTATGACTGGAAAATCAGCAGCCAGGATCCTTTGGCAGACTCATTTGCAGCAGTTAAGCGACATTTGGACTTTTGGCATTGAAAATGATTTTAAACTTTTTTTAAGCCCCCTGTTCATGCGTCTGAAGCTTGGCAGTATTTTTAATCTGCAGGAGCACTATTATATTCAAGGCTTTATTCGGCTAATCAGATCGCTTCCGGAAACAGCACAGAAGGGCTTTCTCGAAAATATTGCGTTGGATGACTTGCAGTTGTTTGATATCAATTGGCAGCCGAATGTTATTGTGCTGAGCTATTTGGAAGAACCCAATCTGAACGCGATGGCAGAATATATTGTTCGTTACAAGCAATTGCTGGCAGATACCAAGTTGTTGCGTGATGAGTTATTCGTCCTGGAGCAGGCTTTGGAATTATCCCCGGATAATTTATTGTATCGTGCGCAATTGAAGCAAAAAGGGCGTCTGCTCGAAAACCATTTTCAACTGCCCGCGGTTTCAGTGCTGAGCTCCATTCAAAATGCCAAAGGAAGCCCAGTCTTTTCTGTGGTGACTCCTTTAGCTGAGAGGGTAATGAATACCGATTGTGTTTTAAAACCTGGCTGAGTACATTCACACTTATACCCACGAGGCCACACTGTTGCGTGCTCCCATCGTGATGCCCACGTGCCCCCACCCTAATGCCTACGTGCTCCACCGTGGTGGCCACGTGCCCCCACCCTGATGCCTACGTGCTCCCACCGTGGTGGCCACGTGTCCCCACCCTGATGCCTACGTGCCCCGATTTATTCGGGGCATCCAGGAGGAACCTTAAGTTAAGGAATTATCATGGTTGTGCCCTTGACCTAATGGCGCTTACTTAAAATATTTACCTACGTCACCCGACTTGTTCGGGTGATCCCGCTTACTCAAAGGACGGGAGTGAGGATGCCCCGGACAAGCCGTGGCCATATCATTACCCATAAGTAAGGAGATTGTTGTTGTATTAAAATTTCCTTACATTTGAGATAATAGAGCCTTTTAACGGCAGTAGCATCCATGGAATGGGTAGAAGATGAGCTTGGTTGCGTGAATATAGGTGATGAGCGTTTAAATAAACGAGCAAAAACGATATTAAAAAGATTGGGGGCTAATCCCAGCGCAAGTATTCCTGAAAGCTGTAAAGGTTGGCAGGAAACAAAGGCAGCATATCGGTTTTTTGAGAATGATTTAGTTACCTCAAAAAAAATTATTAAGCCCCATAGACAAGCGACGCTTAATCGAATTAAAGGCCATCCGGTAGTCTTATTACTTCAAGACACAACTACGCTGAATTATAGTGGTCAAAAAGAACGAGAAGACCTAGGTCCTCTCCAACAAGATAATGTACGGGGTTTATTTCTTCATCCCACTCTTGCGGTGACGCCTAATCGTGATTGTTTAGGGATAATTGACTATGAACAATGGTCACGAAAGCCATTGGCGCATCGAAGTGTCAAAGAGCGAAAAGCGGAGCGCTGCTCCAAAGCAATCAAGGATAAGGAAAGCTATCGTTGGGTTAGGGGGTATAAGAAAGCCTCTTGTCTTGCGAAGTTTATGCCTGATACTCAATTTATTTATATAGCGGATAGAGAAGGCGATATTTATGATATTTATCATGAAGCGAATACTGCTTTTGCAAAAGGCTCTGCAGACTGGGTGATTAGAGCCACATTTGACCGTGCTATTTTAGATGAGAATCACCCTAAAAAAAGCACTAAATTAAAAGCCAGTGTAAAAGCCTCTACAGGGGTTGGGCAAGTAACGTTTACAACCTCTTCATTTGGGAGTAGAAAAAAACGAGAAGTAACCCAAACTATTTATGCAAAAGAGGTGACTTTGCGCCCACCTCGAGAAAAAGCAAAAGAAGGTTTTACTCCCGTACAACTCACTACAATTATTGCTACAGAAACAAATCCTCCACCTGGTGAGAAAGCAATCGAATGGACTCTTTTAACAAGTATCCCTATCCCTAATTTAGAAGCTGCTTTGAAAGTAATTCATTGGTACTTGTGTCGTTGGCAGATAGAAATCTTTTTTAAAATATTGAAAAGTGGATGTACTATTGAAAAATTACAATTAAGTAATAAACAACGATTTGACCCTTGTCTTGCTCTCTATCTCATTGTCGCTTGGCGTATTTTATTCATGACCATGATTGGACGGGCTTCACCTTCCTTAAGCAGTGAGTGCCTATTTGAAACAATAGAATGGCAAACAGCCTACATTATGATTTATGAAAAACCTCCTCCGCATGAGCCACCTACCCTCAAAGAGATGCTGGGAATAATTGCTCAATTGGGCGGTTTCCTCGGACGAAAACATGATGGGGAGCCCGGCCCTGCGGTAATCTGGAAAGGCTTACGAAATCTTTATAATTGTATTAATGCGCGTGAAGTATTTACACGCGCTTTTGGCCATACTTATGGGTAATGATATGGCCGTGGCACGTAGGCGGGAGTGGGGATCCCTCGAACAAGTTCCACTGGGAATATATTAAGAATAATATCCAGCGCGCCATTTTTTTTGTACAATTTCAGCTAATCTTTTCCTGGAATTTCTATATGTCGTATATTCAATCTACCGCCCATTTCGAGACTATTTCCGACTTCTTGCGTTTTGGCTACAGCGAGGCGAACAAAGCCGGGCTTTATTATGGCCATGGAACCGATAACGCCTGGGACGAAATATTCTGGCTGGTTACTGCCAGCCTGCACCTTCCGATTTCGGTGGACAGACAGCTTTTGTCTGCCCGCCTGACCTCTGCGGAGAAAGAAATGCTGGCTGAGCGCCTGAGCAAGCGTATTATTGAGCGCATACCGGTTGCTTATTTAATCCAGGAGGCTCTTTTCTGCGGTTTGCCATTTTTTGTAGATGAACGAGTTCTAATTCCACGTTCTCCAATTGCTGAATTAATCAATCACCAGTTTTCACCCTGGATTGACGCGAATCAGGTGCATCGAGTCCTCGATCTCTGTACTGGCAGCGCCTGCATTGCTATTGCCTGTGGCTATGTATTTCCTGATGCTCAAATTGATGCGGTCGATTTGTCGCCTGAAGCTCTGGAAGTTGCAAGAATAAATCGTCAAAAACACGAAATGGAAGAACAGCTGCAACTTATTCAGTCTGATTGCTGGGAACAAGTACCGGCTGTGCGCTATGACATTATCGTTTCGAATCCGCCTTATGTTGGATCACAGGAAATGGCCACATTGCCCGATGAATATCGCCATGAGCCGGAAATGGCGCTGGAATGCGAAGACAATGGACTGGTTATTGTTGAAAAAATTATGGCAAATGCCCATCATTACCTGACAGAGCATGGTATTCTGGTGGTTGAAGTGGGGAATAGCGAAGAGGCTATAATTGAAGCCTATCCTGATTTGGATTTCATATGGCTCGATTTTGAGCATGGGGGGCAAGGTGTTTTCCTGCTGACTGCCCAGCAATTAAAATCATATTTTGGAAAACAAGGCGAATGAGCGGCAATACCTTTGGAACGCTTTTTAAAGTGACGACTTTTGGTGAAAGCCACGGGCCGGCACTGGGCTGTATCGTGGACGGCTGTCCTCCCGGTTTAATCTTGTCGGAAACGCTGATACAGCCCTTTTTGGATAAGCGAAAACCTGGACAGTCAAAATACACCACCCAGCGTCGGGAAAGCGATACGGTGCAGATTTTGTCAGGTGTATTTGAAGGAAAAACCACCGGCACGCCCATTGCGCTGGTCATTCACAATACTGACCAACGTTCAAGAGATTATAATGAGATCAAGGACTTGTTCCGACCAGGTCATGCTGATTTCACCTATCATTATAAATATGGACACCGCGACTATCGCGGAGGCGGCCGTTCATCGGCGAGAGAAACAGTGGCGCGTGTTGCTGCAGGAGCGATCGCGAGACTCTATCTCAAACAGTTTGCCAATATTGATATCATCGGTTTTTTACAGCAGATGGGTAAAATTGAATTAGAATTTGTCGATGAAAGCGCTATCGCGCAAAATTCTTTTTTCTGCCCCAATCATCATCAGCCCGAAGAGCTGGCGAATTATATTGATGATTTACGGCGCCAGGGCGATTCGGTAGGTGCTCGAGTAACCGTTATTGGGAGAAATATTCCTGTGGGTCTTGGCGATCCTGTTTTTGATAAACTGGATGCTACCCTGGCCTTTGCAATGATGTCCATTAATGCGGTCAAGGGCGTAGAGATAGGCGCTGGTTTTCAATCAGTCACTCAGCAAGGCAGCGAACATCGTGATCAAATGTCCAAAGAGGGTTTCTTGACGAATAATGCCGGCGGCATACTGGGAGGAATTTCCACAGGGCAGGAGCTTAAAGTCAGTATGGCTTTAAAACCCACCTCCAGTATTGTCAAACCTGGACAAACCATTAATACACAGGGTGAAGAAGTGACTGTGGTGACCAAAGGCCGTCATGATCCCTGTGTAGGGATTCGTGCGGTTCCAATCGCAGAGGCGATGATGGCTTTGGTCTTAATGGACCATTTTTTGCGGCATCGTGCTCAAAACAGTCAGTAATAATCGATACAATTAACGGGGTAACTTATGAGCAGGCGATTAAATATAGCAGTTGTAGGCGCCACAGGGGCTGTCGGTGAAACTTTATTAACTGTACTGGAAGAACGTGATTTTCCAGTGGACAATCTTTATCCCTTAGCCAGCGAGCGCTCTATCGGAAAAACAGTAGAATTTAATGGTCAAACCTTTGATGTTCTTGATTTGGCACATTTTAATTTCAATGATGTGGACATTGCTTTATTTTCCGCGGGCGGGAGTGTTTCCAAACAATATGCACCCATTGCAGCGGAAGCCGGCTGCATTGTCATCGATAACACCTCCTGCTTTCGTTACGAAGACGATATTCCTTTGGTCGTTCCTGAAGTAAATCCAGAGCGCATCAGGGATTACCAGAATCGAAACATTATCGCCAACCCCAATTGCTCTACTATTCAGATGGTTGTCGCCCTAAAACCTTTACATGATGCAGTGGGCATTTCGCGCATTAACGTGGCAACTTATCAGGCTGTCTCCGGAACCGGAAAAAAAGCGGTCACCGAACTGATTAATCAGGTGGGTGAGTTACTTAACGGCCGTCCACCCAAAAGTTCAGTCTATCCCCAGCAAATCGCTTTTAATGTGCTGCCGCATATTGATGAATTTCAGGATAATGGTTACACCAGAGAAGAGATGAAAATGGTTTGGGAAACCAAAAAAATCATGGAAGATGATAGCATTCTCGTCAATCCTACAACCGTACGGGTTCCTGTTTTATATGGCCATT
Source organism: Legionella quinlivanii (assembly GCF_900461555.1). Classification (NCBI taxonomy): domain Bacteria; kingdom Pseudomonadati; phylum Pseudomonadota; class Gammaproteobacteria; order Legionellales; family Legionellaceae; genus Legionella; species Legionella quinlivanii. The sequence goes on from NZ_UGOX01000001.1 coordinate 970,966, forward strand.
CAGAGGCAATCCATCTCGAACTCAAAGCGCCCCTATCGGTAGAAAAAGCAAGAGAATTACTGAAAAAAGCCCCTGGGGTGGTTCTGGTCGATGATCCGGCAAAGCTTAAATACCCGACACCAATAACCCATGCGATTGGTCATGATGAAGTATTTGTGGGCCGCATCAGACAGGATATCACTCATCCCAATGGGCTTAATATGTGGGTGGTTGCTGATAATATCCGAAAAGGTGCTGCAAGCAATGCGGTTCAGATTGCTGAAATTCTGCAAAGAGAGTATTTGTAATCGAAAAGGCTTGAAATTGAAAAAATAGGCCCAAATATAAACAAATGGGAGTTTAGGCATAGATATCTATCCATCACTCCTATGCCCTGAGAGGTGGTCACAAAATTTAAATATACTATAAGAGCCTACGTACCCCGCTTTATGCGGGGTATCCAAAAAGGGTAGTGAGTTCTAAAATGCTTTTGCCAATCAGACGCATTGCCTGGATACCCCGCATAAAGCGGGGTACGTAGGGATTTAACATTATAATTATAAATCAATGTGTTATATTCCAATTTTGTTACCATCTCTCAGGGACAAGCCAAGGGACGTAGGTGTACACACTCGAGGAGCTTGGGTGCTGAGAGCTGACTGCGTTTTTAGAGATGTGTATATACCAATGTATGGAGAGGTGGTACTTTTTAAAAAAGTTTAATAGCAGGTTTGAATAACCTATACTTTTATTAGTTTCTTAATGTAGGCCACGAAAATGTCATTGCTCAAGAGGCGGACAAAACAACCAAAAGATTTTGTAATCACCCAGCATCCCCGGGATCAAACAATGAATGCCGGGTACAGAGCCACATTTTCGGCTGTGGCGCAATCGGAGTCGGCCGCTGTTTTTGTTCAATGGCAAATCAGCAGAGATCAGGGGAAAAGCTGGCTTAATATTCATAATGCCAATCACAATACCTACACTACAGAGCGGCTAACCCCGACTGCAAGCGGTAATCTTTATCGTGCAGTGTTTTCTGACGGAAAAAAATTAGCATTGGCCTCTGATGCTGCCCGATTGACGGTGATTGATGTATTGAACCGCGGCAGGACGAGGGGGCTGCCAGGTGTCGATATTCCTGATCGCTTCGATCAAAGTTCTTATCTGGTTGATGAAAACCGTTCCATTGAGCGCAAACGGCGTTTACTCGAACAGGATGGACACCGCAGGCTGGCGAGAGTTCATGCACGCGAACACAATGACGAGGAAGTGAACAGAAGCCCGGAAGGTGAGCTGCAGAACTCAATCATGCAGCATCCGCTATTGGCTGATCAGCGCTATGATGGCTATGATCCAAATGTTAACCCTGAACCGTCGCTGAATTCGGAGGCGCGCCGGGAATTTGATAATGAAAAGCGTAAACAGGAACAGGAAAAACAATTGCGATTGGGTAATATGCCCAAGTTCACCGCACCAAGACCGAGTCCTAATTAATGACAATTGCAAATGATATTATTAGCGGCCGCATGCCTGACTTTGAGTTCTATCTGCGACAGGGCGAATCTCTTGACGATATTGACGAGTATGGGTTTACGCCTCTAATCGAATGCGCAGTCGCCAAACGGCCTGAAATTGCAGCTCAGCTGCTCAGCCGAGGAGTCAATGTTAACAAACCGGACGTCACTGGACGAACTCCTTTGCATTGGGCGGTAGACAATAATGATTTAAATATGACGCGTCTATTGCTGGAACATCGGGCTAATCCGAACGCCTATACAAATGCCGGCTTGTCTATTCTGGTCTATCCGGTTTTACGTAGTCAGGACAGTTTAAAGCAGATTCTTTACCAACATGGCGCAAAACTTGATTTTGCCCTTGATTTTATTTTGGGTAAATTGCTGGGGCATCGTTTTGAATTGCAAGGGGATGTGGATATTGTCAATGCCGATAATGAATTCGTCGAGCTTGATTATGAAGGCTTCATTCTGGAATTTACTGTCGCTATTCTGAAAGATTCGCTGCGACGCTTTATCAGTTCCTATTCAACCCGGCATTTGCGGGGCTATTTTCCTTTGCTGTACACCATTATGGATGGCTTTAGCGCCGCTGCTGAGCTGTTGCAGCTACAGCATCAACCAGTATTCACCGAGCAGCATTTTGCGCATCTGAATAATTTACTTAAGTCACCCATCCTGATTCTTCCGGCTGCGAGCCGTGGACATGCCCTGGGATTTGTACGCTATAAAAACTGGTGGGCTAAAATTGACCGTGGTGAAAACAGTTTAAAGGAAGGCTCTGTTAATATATACCGTTTAGGGCGGCCTGACGCGGTTAATCTGCCTTTTTTAAGGGAATTTCTTTATAAAAAGCAACCTCGCAGTTTCTTTCATCAAACCATTAATCAGCTATTGGGATTGAGCCCTGTTCTTCAAATGCCAATCAGTTCTCAAATCAGCGGTAACTGCTCTTGGGCCAATATACAGGCTATCGTGCCTGTGGCTTATGCACTGCAGGAATTGGAGGAAAGTAAGCATTTTTCAGTGGATACAGCGCTGGCTTTATATGATACCTGGGTGGAGTGGGATAAAGACAGAGCATTAGATGATGCAATCCATCGCTTTTACCGCGCAAATAGCCTGAGGCAGGCCAGTATCTGCTCCATGCTGGCGGCAGTACTTTATCAGTCCTGCGACTATAGCAATCCCCATCATTTGATGCGGGCTGAAAAAATTCTGACCCTGCTAACCCTTCCTGATTATTATTATATCTTAAGAAGCTATCTGGAAGAGTATTGCATTAATCGTCTGACCCGGCGTGGCAATAATCTGCTAAAAATACTCGATGATTGCGGTATTAATCCAAATATCGGCGTAACGCCGATTGCGACTGGTTTAAAGGAAAGAAAGTAGCAGATTCATTGATTTTAACTGCCAATTTTGTTTTTATTAGCCTTTCGTTCAAACAAGAATGTTTATGTTTAAACCATTGTACCGTTATTTGTTTCGCTGGGAGTCTTTAACTAAAGAAGAAGTGCTTGAAGCTGACCATTTTTTTGCCTCTTATTCTAAAAACTCAGGTTTTAAAGGCTATATCTATGCTTTAAATGTTGACTTATATAATGCGCTCTATCCGAATTCGCAGGATAGAGGGTATGCGCATGTGGCCAGCGATTCTCATCTTAAGGTTATGTTTGGCTTGCTCAATCAGCAATACTCTTACTTTAAAGAAGTTTCGGATAGGTTATTTAACGCCTTTAAAAATTATTATTTCCTTTTTGAAACGCTTCAGATCAATGAAAAACCTCAGGACAAAGTCGACTCATTCAGATATGCCTATAATGTATTGCTGTGCTTAGGCGATAATATTGAAGCGGCGCTTGATTATCTGGATAATAACTGCGATACCCGGATACCATGGCAAACCTTATTAAATTACATCCCCCCGAAATTACCCGCCATTGAAATAGAATGCTGGCAACGCTTGTTCCTTGAGGATTTTATAGCTGCTAAAGGATTGTTTCATCTGGCTGCCGTGATTGAAAAAGCGCTTGGGAGACCTCCTGTAAATATTGGCGAAGCACGCACTGCCGCAAGAGCCTTGCAATATGCCTCTCGTGCATCGCATCCAGAATTTGCAGCGTTTTGTGTTGAGCACTTTGTTCCGGAATCGGTGTATGAGTTATGCATTAGCGCAAATCAGGAGAATAGCCGTCAGGGTTTTAAAGCTATCTTAAGCCATTTCAACGACGAGCAGCTCCTTGAAATGATTGAAGTAGCGCCCATTGCTAACCTGAATATCGCAACGATCGAACTCCTCTTGAAGAGTCTGCAAACAGAGGATAGACAGATAAAATGTCTGCGGCGTTTCGAGTCGAAAATTAGCAATATTCAGAAAGAATACGAATTTTTTAAATTGTTTGATGCTCTTGGAAGTGCAAAAGCTCAGCAGCAGATAGTAACTATTGCTTCTGTGGAAAAACTGCGCGTCTATCTGGATTGCTTTTACACATTGGAAATGTATCTTAAATCCATAAAGCCTGAGTTTATTCCAGACTTCCTGTCAAGGATTGTTGGCCCAGAGAAGTTAAATGTTCTGGTTTCACAAGAGTTTCACTATGATAAATTGCTAAAATTTCTCAAGCCCTTGGAAATACGGCACCTCGCATTTCTACAAAATCTGTTTAGCCTTGAAAAACTGCGCCTTTTTGCAAAATCAAGCTCATCTCTGGCTGCGCAATTAAGCGCGCTGCCGCTGGATTGCCATTTGGAATATTTGAAAGATATCGTAGGACCAGAGCAATTAAAAACCGTGATCGGCCAAAACTATTGCATGTTAGCCACTTTGCTTAATCCAGTGAAAGATATTCACAGGAAAAGCATACTGTTTGATATTCTTGGGGAAGAGGAAGTACAGGCTACAATCAAATCCTATGGTGATCTGCGTGCCAGACAAACAATCGAAGCTCTTATTCATCCTGAGCACCGTAAGGAGTTTAGGAGGCGACTGACTAATGCCGCTGAGAAAGAAGCAAAAGACTGGGTTAAAAAACAACGTCAAATAATTATAAATAATCCATTTAAAGTAGGTTTGTGGGGTATGGGAGGCGGTGGTGTCGATATTACTCTTCCCGATAAAAGTCAAAAGCGAGTACCTGGGACAGTTGGAAAGCTATGGGAGTATTCATGTAATGCCCGGGCAAAAAAAACCTCTTATATAGATGCCAAAAGGGATATGGAGCTTTGCCTGAGCCAAAGTAAAAAGAAAAACGACTGGGTAACCTTTTTCTCCAGAGGAAAGGAAACGAAAAGATATTATAAACAGGAGACTGCGGCTCTGGACGAAAATCCAAAAAATGAGTTTTCAAGCTAGAATTTCTGTTATGATGCTTATTTATATTTGATTTAAATAACGTGCTCTCACAACCCTGTGAAATATTAGCCGGCGTAGGCCCCGCGCTGGCAGGCAAATTGCAAAACTGCGGGATTAATACCATCGCTGATTTAATCTTTCATCTGCCTTTTCGTTATCAGGACAGAACGCGGGTGACTGCTATTTGTGATTTGAGACCTGATGATCATGCGGTTATTATGGGACGTGTTTGCAAAACAGAAGTTAAATACGGCAAACGGATGATGCTTTATTGTTATGTGGAAGATAAAACAGCAGTCATCAAACTTCGATTTTTTCATTTTAACAAAAACCAGGTCAAGGCATTGCAGCCAGGCCAGTTACTGCGTGCTTTTGGTGAAGTCAAAGAATTCTCTCATCAGCTGGAAATGATCCATCCGGAATATCGATTATTAGAAGATGAACAGGATATGCGGGTGGAGGAAACCTTAACGCCGATTTACCCAGGCACAGAAGGTTTAAGTCAGAGCCGTCTCCGCCAATTAGTGAAATTAGCGCTTGCCGCCAGTCAGCCAGTTTTGCAGGAGCTGGAATGGATGACTGAGCAGCAGTTGAAGAGTCTGAATTTTTCTTCAATTCATGAGTCTTTAACGCTCTTACACCAGCCGCCTCCGGATATTGCCCTCTCCTTGCTGGAGGAAGGCAAGCATCCAGCCATGCAGCGACTGGCTTTTGAGGAACTATTAGCGCAGCGCCTAAGCATGCAATTCGCCAGACGGCATCGCAACCATTTATCGGCCCCCTGTTTCAAGGATAAAGGGGATTTGAAAGCACAGTTTATTGCCAATCTTCCCTATCCGCTGACGTCCGCTCAGTTACGGGTTGATTCAGAAATAAGCGCTGATCTTGCAATGGAAAAACCAATGCTTAGGCTGGTGCAAGGGGATGTAGGCTGCGGTAAAACCACTGTGGCCGCTTTGGCCAGTTTGCACGCTATCGAGAGTGGCTATCAGGCCGCCTTTATGGCGCCAACCGACTTACTTAGTGAGCAGCATTTCCTTAATTTTCAACGCTGGTTTGAGCCTTTGGGAATTCAATGCCTTCGTCTCAGCGGAAAAATGAAGCTTAAAGAGCGTCGGGAAACCTTGCAAAAGCTGAATTCACATGAAGGCCATCTGCTGATTGGAACACATGCACTGTTTCAGGAGCAGGTGGAGTTTGCCCAATTAGGACTGGTCATTATTGATGAGCAGCATCGCTTTGGTGTTGAGCAACGTCTGTCACTGCAGCAAAAAGGCCAGATTGATTCATTGATTCCTCATCAGCTATTAATGACGGCAACCCCCATTCCAAGAACCTTGGCGATGACTCAGTTTGCCCATCTTGATATTTCTATTATTGATGAATTACCTCCGGGACGCATGCCCGTACAAACTGTGGTAATCAGCCAGGAAAAGCGCGACCCTGTTATTGAAAGGCTTAAGACAGCCATTGCCAGTGGGGCCCAGGCTTATTGGGTTTGCACTTTAATTGAAGAATCAGAAAAGCTCCAATGTATGGCAGCTACAGTGACTGCTGAAAATTTGCAGGCCCAGTTGCCTTCGGCGCGAGTAGGTCTTGTTCATGGTCGAATGAAAGCCGTGGAAAAAGAGGCCACGATGCATGCTTTTAAACAAGGTGAAATTGATTTGTTAGTGGCGACAACGGTGATTGAAGTGGGCGTTGACGTTCCCAATGCCAGTGTGATGATTATTGAAAATGCCGAGCGATTGGGGCTTTCTCAGTTACACCAACTTCGAGGGCGGGTAGGTCGAGGTAATAATCAATCATTTTGCCTGCTAATTTATCAGCCACCTCTCTCCCAGTCAGGGGGAGAACGCTTGCGAGTGATGAAATCCACTAACGATGGATTTATCATCGCAGAAAAAGACTTACAACTTCGCGGCAGCGGTGAAATCCTGGGAACCCGGCAAACCGGCTATCGGCAATTCAAAATCGCTAATCTGCAACGCGATGCCGGATTGCTCCCACAGGTTGCAGAAGCAGCTCGGCAATTGCTGCAGGAGTCGGTTGATACTGCAGAGCAAATTGCCACACGATGGTTAGGAAATTTCAGGGAGTTTATTCATAGCTAGAGGATAGGCCCCTTCAAAAACTATTTTTATTTCTCGCATATATAATTTAGAAAGCTTTTGCTTTCCTGCGGGAGCTATTAGAATGGGCCTAATATTAAGGGAGTGACCAATAAATGAATCGAACTGTGTCGTTCGCCGCAGGTTTAATTACGGTATGGATAATCGGGTATTTGCTGATAGTCGGCAGAAGTCTCATTATTCCACTGGTTGTCGCTATTTTTATCTGGCACTTATTAAATACAATTTATGTTTTTGTAAAAAAAATACCGGGTGTTGAAGGACGAGTCCCTGACTGGCTAAGCAAGATCCTGGCGTTTCTTGCCGTTGCCTTATTGATTAAAGTATTAGTAGATATTATTGGGAATAATGTCAGCGATGTCATTCAGGCTTCATCGCGTTATCAGGAAAACCTGATGGCTATTTTTAATAAAATAGATGATTATTTTAATATTAAAATCATGGCCAAATTGGATAGTTTCGTAAAAAGCCTGAGCATTCAGGAGATCATGGTTAATATCTATGGTGTATTTAGCTCAGTAACCAGTTCGGCTGTATTAATTATTTTATATGTCGTATTTTTATTCGTAGAGCAGCATTATTTTGAACAAAAATTAAATGCCATGATTAAGGACTCCAATAATCGTCAGCTGGTCAATAATATTTTGGGACATATTGTTAAAGATACTCAGACTTATCTTGGTTTAAAAACCTTAATTAGTCTGGTCACCGCGCTGACCAGCTGGATCATCATGAAAATAGTGGGTTTGGATTTTGCAGAATTCTGGGCCCTGCTTATATTCTTTCTCAATTTCATTCCTAATATAGGTGCAATTATTGCTACTCTGTTTCCTGCTTTGTTAGCACTGATTCAGTTCGATAACTGGCTTCCATTTATTATCGTCTCCTTGGGATTGACCACTATCCAATTTATCATTGGCAATCTCATTGAGCCGCGTTTTTTGAGCAAATCACTCAATTTAAGCCCCCTGGTAATTTTATTTGCCTTGGCATTATGGGGCGCGATGTGGGGAATTCTGGGGATGTTTCTTTCAGTACCTATTACGGTAATGATGATGATTATATTTGCGCATTTTGACAAGACAAGACCGATGGCTATCATGCTGTCGCAGGATGGATATATACAAAAAGCCTACGAAACCATGCCGGAAAAAGCCCGTTTACTTTGAGGTCCTCACCTCATCCCGAGCGCCAGCGAGGGATCTCCGGCACCAGGCACGTATTTAAGGAAGATCCCTCGCTGGCGCTCGGGATGACGTCGGGAGTGGGTTATTATCTCGAAAAATCCATGTTTGACTCTTCATCGGTCTCCATGGGAATGCCAGGAAACAAATCATCCAGCAATGCCTGCATTGGGGCTTGTGAGGAATATGAATCATCCTGTACTTTCTCTGTGGATGGAAACTCATAGATTGTTCCCATACCAGAGAGTTCATCTTTTCGATGTCGTTTACTCAGCGCAGCTAGTTCTTCGTTTGCCTTTCGTTTCTTACTGCCAAAAAATGATTGAGGATTTCGCCCAGGCGAATCGACGGGAATGACGTCTTTAAGCGCAGGTAAATAGTTTGACAGGATTTTAAGTTCCCCGAGTTCAAGACGGTATATTAACTCGTCACACTCCTTTGATGATGGATTGAGGGCTGCCAAGAGGGGTTTGGCGGATTCCAGGAATAGTCCAATATTAAAAAACATACGCCTCTTCATAAAGAAAATGACATCTTCAACAGAGCTGAGCAAATTCGATAAGGCTTCCTGCTGATTATTGCAAAAAGTTTTGAAATTTTCTCGATCGTCGCCAAGAAATCCAAGCATAGTGAAGAAAATAGCTTTGGCAGTCTCCTTTGGCCTTGTTTTAATTAGAAGAGGTGCAATCACGAAGGACTGTTCAATTTTGAGTCTTCCCAGAAATTCAAGACAGGAATCTGTTGTGCTTAAACTGGATGACAATTGGGGAAATACTGTAAAAAACAGTTGGTAACATTGTTGAGAATTTAAATAGCTGCTGAGCAATATAAAATCTTCCAGTGACTTAATTTCCGCCGGGAGAAAATCAAATATTTTATCTATAACCGGCTCGCGTTCATGTAACTCAAGACGGTTCAGTGCCGAGAAAGTTAAATTATTGATGGGCTTGATGGTCAGATTAGGTGCAATAGTATCTATCTGCTCTTTGCTTAAAAAACGTGAAATAGAAATTAAATCCATTAAAAATGTATACTCGTTAGGTATAAATTTCTTTAGCAGTTTAAATGCTTCTTTGCGCCCCTCATCGTCTAAATGAGCAAAAAGGACGGTAATTTTATAAGCACTTTTATCGACCCATCGAGTAATTTTCCTTTTAAACAGGTCAAATATTAACCGGCACTCTTTATTTGAAAGCTCATTAAGGCTTATAAAATTCGATAGATCAGAGAAAGAACTAATCGAATATGTTAATTCCTGTTTAAGGGTGTTGAGAATATGAGAACGCTGCCCCTCATTCAAAAATTGCATGGGACCCCAGATGAAATCATTAGCTCCCCTGAATAAGTCTGAAAGCACAAGCTTGCTATAGACAAAATCATTGACTGTTTCACGCTGAGCAGATGAGAGATGAGTTAATAAGATACCCCAGTTTGCTGCAGAATCTACGAGGGAGCTTAAGTGTGGTAAGATGAATTGACGAAATATCAATTCTCTCTGTTGAATATTGCAATATTTAAGCACATAAGAAAGAGTCGAAATCGTATCCCAGCTAAGTTTTGGTAAGCGCTCTTTAATGCTTAGAAAAAGATTTTCAATTTGTTCTCGTGACTTACGCAAAAAGAGACGCTCTGTCTCGTTAAGCTTTTCTTCATGTTCGGGAGTAATTTCTGCTACCGCACTAAGACAGGCAGGTGAAATTGCTTTATTGATTAGCCGTAATTGCTCAGAGGCAATAGGTTTAATAGCGTGTAGTAAAGACTGGAAAGAGAGAATAGCGTCGGGATCTGCTAAGGGAATCAGCAGGAAAAGGGATCTATGGGGTATTGATCCCTCATACTTTTTATCAAACACAGAATATATTTCTTCAGGAGTTACTTTTTTCTTAAGCTGAAGCTTGAGCTTGTCTATTGGTATGATATCGAGCAATTCATTAAAGTGCTTCTGGGTCAGGATTTTGCATAACTGTAACAAATGTCGGGAGGTTTTGACCCAAACCGGGAAACGCTCTTTATGTACTGAAAACAAATTCGCTGCTTCATCAGAGCTGAGTGAGGCATAGATCTTAATAAAATCATTAAGACTTTTTATATTATCTATTTTCTTTTTTAATCCCTCAGGAAATACAAGTTCCCGATGAGCAGGTAAAAGCGTTCTATAAAGATGGGTCCACTCACCTAAATTCTTCGGCAATCCAGCAAGCTTCTCTCTCATGCTATTGAATAAAGCTTCTTGTTGCGGGGTACCTTCCAAAATATACAATGAATATATTTTACAGAAAGATGCGTTGCTAGTGATCGATTTTGGCAGTTCATCTTGTATTGAATCTAAAATAACAATTTGTTTATCTGAATCAAGTTTGTCCACCAGGTTTGTGAATTTACCTGTCTTTAAAATACAGAGTTTAGTGGAATACTGTTTTATCTGCTCGCAGATACCCTTGCACTTTTCTATGTCCAAAGCACTAAAAAGATGAAGAAGTAAAGGAACTAAACGATCCAGCTTTTTATTATCCCCGTCAAGCAGTGATTGACTTAAGGCGCCTATGAGCGCATTTAATTTAGCAGGGGATGTGGTCAATGCAAAAAGGATTAGTGGCTCAGTATTTTCTGGATTTAGTAATGAATCTGCTGTCTCTTTGTCAGAACAAATGGATCCAATTTCCTCTTCTTTCAGGGATTCAAGAACTTCAAAATCCTGGGGATGAGTAAAACTGGGTTTTAAGGAAAATTTATTCAAGAGATCGAGACTTAATTTAAGCTTGTCGTAGCCATTTAATTCTTTATGTTCATTGAGTTTACTTTTTAAGGCGGCTTTTGCATCTTTAAAAGATTGGACTACTTCAGCAATGAATAATTGTTTCTTCTCATTACTGATGCCGATTTTACTTAATATTGGAGCATGTTGTTTTATCAGTTCTTCTAGCTTATCCCCTAAAATTTTCAGACAGGTATTTGGATCTTCCTGGTTATTTTTTTTAAATGCAAAGGTCCTCAGTCTGGAGAGGTATATAAAAAGTGTCGGGGGAATAGTGACTGGATCGGAGGTTTCACCAGAAATAATTCCCAATTTTGAAAGAACCTCATAAATAACCTGACGTGCCTGTTCTAGTTGATCCACATTCGGTTCGTTCATTTCTACTAAAGGCTTTAGGGGGTTGATATAATTCTGAAATATACTCTTGACTTCGGATGGCAATTTATCAACTGCCTTTATAATTTTAACAATCAGATCCTTGTCGAAAGCTCTAATACCAGGGGCAGTAAACTCACGCACTTTCTGGATAAAATCCCTGACTTTTTCAGGCTCTACACTGTGGTCATCCAGTTGATCATACCAGGACAGAAAATCAAAGATATTTTTATCAAAGAATTGACCTGCGGTTAATTCCTTTCCAATGCCATGGACGCTATTTTCCCGCATTTTCTGGCGTAAGAGATTGAGCTGACCAAGCAAATTGCCATCATTGAATGTCAGTGCGTCGAGCCGTTGTTTGGTTTCATAAATCGTCTGGGATGCAAAGCAGTGCTGAGCCAATCGATAAATTTCATTACTGTTCATTTCGACTGAACTGGGTTCAGTTTTATCATCAATATAGGGATTATATATCCTGGGCGTACCAGCATTTTCGTTAAACACCAACATAGCACGCAATGGCAGCAAGTGGGTACCAGCATCATTTAATATGTGAGTAGAAAGAATATGAATCAGATCCATATCCCATTCTTTTTCCTGGTTAAGGGCTGGTACTAAATAAGGATAGTCATCATACACTGACTCGACGCATTGCAGGCTGGGAATTAAAAATAACAGAGGATTTGCCGGTTCTCCACTTTCTGAATGCGGTTTGCTGGAAGCAACGACTTTGGCCGCTTCGCACCAGATTTTAGTGACTGGATGATGCGGTAATGCAGTATAGCAAAGCATGTTGCCGGTTATGAGATTCCAGTTTTCAATCAGCGCTTGTTCGAGTGCCGCTAATGGATTCTCTGATTGTAAAACGCTGCGAAGCAGTTTGAAGCTGCGAATAGTATAGGCATGTATGGCTTTTTCATGAAGAGTATGCACAGGGCCTGCTGCTTCATAATCGTCAATCAATTGCGGGAAAATGGTCTCAATGCTATTGAAAAATATTTGCTCTTTTTTATCCATTGTGTTCTTTTGTAAATCTTTGTGATTGCCGGGATTGCTGTATAATAATTTAATTATTCACTTTGTGCAATAGTTGAGCATGTTGACTTTTGAAATCAGTCTGCGCATTTGCTTTAAAGGGAGGATGTAATTTGCATTTAGTTAAGATTTCTTTTTCTTTTTATTCACAGCCGTTGATTTTTTCTCAGCCGCTGCTGTAACATTTGGTCTTCCCCCCGGAATTTCGTATCCCGTAACGGGATCGACTGCATATCTGCCGCCCGCTAAATCATCGAGTTGGTCATCTGATATTTTTTTATAATTTTTCCGAGCAGGTTTTTGGGGACTTGACATGATAATTTCACTCAAAAAGATTTCTCTTTTTAAATTAGTATTTGTAGCTGGAAATATCAAATATTTTCCCCTGATTTTCATGGTTTTCAGAAAAACAGGGGAAGGGTTTGAGTGTAAATGAGTGGTTCAATAGAGTTACTCATATTGAGGCAAACTAATCGCATTTGAGACTGACTTTATCATCCCCAGGACTTTGTTCGAGCGTTCTTCCGCAATCTCCTTGGAAACTTCATCATCTACCAGAAAAGATTTGCTCACCCAGACACCAAATTCCTGATTGGCATTCACGAGAGGACGCAGCAGCTCATTGTAACGGGTAAACGCCTGCATATAATTTCCATTCGCATCTTTTAATTCTCCCGCCAGGATATAAGCTCCCACAAAAGCCAAGTTATTACCTTGCCCTGATAAGGGAGAAGGGCAATAGCCCGCATCACCGACCAGCGCAATTCGCCCTTTGGTCCAACTGTTCATTTTGACTTGCATAATCGCGTCAAAATAAAAATCATCACTTTCTGGCATTCGATTTAAAATATTTTGGGTTTCCCAGCCAAAATCACGAAAAGTATCACACAGGAATTGTTTTTGTTCCTGCTCATCGCGAGGATTTTTGAGCAAATGCTCTGAGCGGAACATAAACCCTGCTCTCGCGATTTCAGGGTTGTTATCACTATTAATCGATACCATTTTGCAATTGGATTCACATTCCAGGTCTATATGACTCAATCCAAGATAGTTCGGAATAGTAAATGTACTAAGATAGGAACCCAGATGAACCAGCTGATATTCATTTTTATCAAAAACCATGCGTCTGGTAGCAGAATGAATGCCGTCTGCGGCAATTACCAGGTCGTAATTAATCACTTTGCCATCATTGTAATGAACCAGCACGCCATCAGCATTCTGCTCCATGCGCAGGATGGATTGATTAAAATCGCAAGGCACATCAGTAATGGTGCTCATGAGAATTTCAATCAAATCACCGCGGAGGATTTCCACTTCGTCATCTTGCCTGAATCCGAATTCCTCACCCTGTACTTCGTGCAACACCTTACCTGCCGCATCAACATACCGGCCGCATTCAATTCGCGTGCGCATATCACATATCTGCTCATAGATACCCATATCTCTGGCGATATGAGTGGCTATGCCGCGGACATCCAGGGCTTGCCCCCCTTTTCTAATGGAGGCGGCTTTCTCAATCAAACATGGCGAAAAACCAAATCTTTTCAGCCAATAGCAAATAGCTGGACCCGCAATTCCAGCACCAATCACGAGAATTTTGATATCTTTAAACATTGGATTACCTTAATAACTCGAAGTATTGTCCACTACTTCAACCCCGTTCGTTAGAACAAAATCAGATTATATCAATAAATTAACCAGTTTATTCTAAAATTACGACTCCAGTAGAAGGAGCTGATTGACAATCGTCTTTGTGGGAGAGATTGGCAGGCCTCGGCGTTTGATTTTTATTAAATATTCTATGCACGTTTGAAGCACTCTTTAGAGCAAACAAAGGAGAGTTCACATAATTTAGAAAACCTTCCAATGTCCGTTCAACAGATTGATATCGATTGCAAAAAGTTAACAAGTGATTCTTTAATTCTTTGATAGTCAGCCTGGCAGTAAGTTCCACATGGGTTTCGCGAATGTCTATGTCTAATTTCAATGACTTAATTAAGGTTGAGATCTCTGCTTTTTTTATTATAGCCGGCATTCTTATTGTCTCATCGCAAACAATTTGCCCATTAAACAGCTGTTGAACAGACTCCTCATTTTTGCTCACCATTACCACTTTCAATGTTTCGCCCTCATCAAGCGGCATTTTTAATTTCTCGCGCAGATAAATGCGGGGATTATAGTGGCAGGAAGTAATGTCTTCTATATTGTCAATTATCAGGACACCTGGCTCTTCGTTTAGAGCCTTATAGAAACAGTCATCGATATATTTTTCCTGGTCTTTGGGTGATAAATTAACGAGTTGTCCCGCTTTCATATACACGATTTTATCGGGTTGTTCCGGGAATAGGTTCAAAGCGCAGCTTGTGGTTCCTGTACCCTGTTTTCCTGTAACATTCACAATCATCGGGTTTAAATAAGCAAAGTTGCTTTCTTTCTCAAGGAGAGCTGAGAGATTTTTTTTCAGAGAGTCATTCCAGGGGCAGAAAACCCGTGATTGCAATAACTCCCGCTCCGTTTTTTTCCGTATATTTTTTTTAAGGGCATCATCAAGACAGGATAGAAACTGCGCATCATTAAGCGGAATAATCCGGCTTGAGTCTTCAATTTTATACTTGCCATTATCAAAACTGACGAGCTGAGAGACACCAAATTGCTTCATAGTGCTGTCAATAAAGGCTTTTATGCCGGCACCGCTCAATCCCTCCGATTTTTTTGCGAGCATTTCAATGTCCAAAGAGGTCTGAACTTTATTTTTTTTCTGAAGAGGGCACAAATACAGGCGCAAAATAGCCAGGCGATCTTTATAGTTTGGCAGTCCAATATTAATATGTACATCAAGCCGCCCGGGACGTATTAATGCCTCATCCAAGCGTTCAAAATAATTGGTTAAACCAATTATCATCAGATTCTCAATCGCATCTACACCATCAAGATAGGTTAATAGTGTCGTAGTTAAATCAGCTTTTATTTGTTTATTCAGATCCTCGCCAGAGCTATCGCGAGAGCACACCAGTGCATCCATTTCATCGATAATGACCACATGGGTTACTCCGGTTTTTTTTTTCGCTTCATCCAGAATACTGCGAAGATTCTCAGCGGATTGGCCTACGTATTTTGAGATTAAAGCAGGTCCATTAATAACCGTCACATTCTCTTTTCCAATAAAATCATTGGCAATAGTCCGAGCTATCAATGTTTTACCGGTGCCTGGAGGACCATACAATATACCGCCGCGTGGTAATTTAAGATCGGTGTCTTCCAATTGTTTTGGAGAAAGCGATCTGGGGATGAATAATTGCTCCACAATGGATTGCGTTTCATTACTATAGCCAGCCACTCCATGCTTATCCCAGGCGAGTGTTATTTTTTCTCTGATTTTTATATATTCGGGTACCGGCGCAGGTTCTTGTATGGGCTGAACCTCTTCTTCAAACGCAGGAGATAATGGTTGCAATTGAGTCTGGTCTGTACTCATCTGGCTTATTCTTTCCGTTAAAAACTGTGCCTGGGGGGGTTGTATTTTGTAGGGAGGAAACCATGATGGGGGTATTACCTTTAAATGATTAAAAAGGAAGGCGATTTTGATTAAATGCAGTTTGTTTTCAGTCACTTCAGGCTCAAAAAAAACCTCCTCGCCACTCGACATTGTTTGATAATAACTATTGATAAGTTTCTGACTAAACTCTTTTATTGAATAGCCCTTGATGCATGCCAAGCTATACGCATTTAAATGAGCAATAAGTGCATCGTTGTTAATACTAATTCGGTTATTGCGGGTAGACTGATGCTCTGCCAGAAGATTCAAGCAAGTATAACATTCTTCAAATCGCTTTAATTGACTCAAAATCTTAATTTTAAGATTCATTGCATAGCTATATACTTTCGAGCCAGTCCAGGAAATACTATCGAGATTTTGCAGGACCAGATCAATGAGATCTATAGTCTCCTGAGCTGATAATTGAGTTTTATATACCTTCAAATACTTAATTATTTGTTCTTTATATTTAGTCTGGGGAGTAGAAGATAATCTGAGAAATAATTCTGAAAGATATGTTGTGCATTCTACTTTTTTATTCAGGGCCTTAGTACACTCAACAAGGCCCTCTAATACATCGATATATTGGGAGCTTGCAGTATCTGAGTCCAATTCGAGATCGTCATAAACAATGTCTAGCAGAGCAAATGCTTCATTATATTGGTGGCAAGTTTTATAAAGTGTTGCGAGCACCATACGGTTTTTAAATAATTTTTCTTTTATATCCTCTTCATCCACAGGCCCTGAAAGCAACGATAATATTGAATTTGCTCTTTTAAGCTGTTCCTCAAGTTTTTTTATTTTTTGTTTTATTTCTTCTATATTATCGTGCATGGGTAAAACCTTTTATGAAAACAAATTAACTGGAAACAAAGTCTGCCACCGCCTTGCAAACGATGTCTATCTCTTCCTCAGTGTTATAATAATGGAGCGACGCTCTGACCAGGGCATCAAGTCCTCTGGATTGAAGATCCAGGCGGGCAAATTCCATTACGGATACGGTGACATTGATCCCTTGCTCACGCAGTGCCTGTTTAATCTCAGCCGGCGTCTTGTTTTTGGTGGAAAACGTGATAATTCCGCATTGATTTTTTCCTAAATCCTGGAGCGTTAGCCCGGGGATTTTTTCGAGTTTACTGCGAAAGAGGCTGGATAAATGCTGAATTCTTTGCCAGATGTTTTCCATGCCGATATCAAGCGCATAGCGTACTGCAGCGCTTAAACCTAGCTTCCCTGCGTAATTTTGTTCCCAGGTTTCAAAACGTCTGGCATCAGGCATGAGTTCATAAGCATCCAGTGAACTCCAGTTTGCAGCATGTAAATCGATAAAAGGTGGATTGCAGTGATTGATGATGCGCTCGCTGGCATATAAAAAACCAGTACCTCTTGGCCCTCGCAAGAATTTTCGCCCGGTACCGCAAAGAAAATCGCAGCCAATTTTTTGAACATCGATGGGCATTTGCCCCACTGACTGGGTTGCATCCAATAAATAAGTGACGCCCTGTTTTTTGGCAATATGTCCCGCTTCTATTGCAGGATTAATTAATCCTCCCTGCGTTGGAACATGTGTAATTGCCAGCAATTTTACCGAAGAGTCAAGCATGGACTCCAAAGCATTTAAATCCAGTTGCCCATCACGGTCATCAGGGATTACTTCAATTTTCACGCCTTTCTGCCTGGCCACATGCAAAAAAGAAAGGTAGTTGCTGGCATATTCATTCATGGCCGTGAGTATGCGATCACCGGGCTTAAAATCCAGACTATAGAACGCCATATCCCACGCACGAGTTGCATTTTCAGTGAAAGCCACCTCATGAGGCTGGCAGTTAATCAGTTCGCTGATATTGCGGTAAAAACCTTTAATTTCATCGGCCTTAATCTCTTCAGCTTCATAGCCACCAATACTTGCCTCCAGGTCGAGATAGTTTTTGATTGTATCGGTGACCGCTGTAGGCGGCAGGGAGGTACCTGCATTGTTAAAATGAATTACTTGTTCAGACCCAGGCGTTTCTTTACGCAGTTGTTTAATATTTAATTGTTTCAATTAATAGTCTCCACCAAAGATTGAATCACGATATCCCAGCCATTAATAAGAACAAAAACCAGAATTTTTATTGGTACCGACAAACTCGCCGGAGGCAGCATCATCATGCCCATCGTCATTAACAAACCCGATACAATCAGATCAATTAGTAAAAACGGCAGAAAAATCATAAATCCAATTTGAAATGCAGTTTGCAATTCGCTTAATAAAAATGCCGGGATTAGTTGTAGCAGTTTTATCTCGTCAATGTTATCAGGTAGAGGTTCTTTCGCAAGCTCCAATAAGAGTTGTAAATCCTTTTCACGGGTCTGATGGAGAAGAAATTGTTTTATGGGCTCTTTCGCCTTATCTATGGCTAATTCAAAATTAATTTTTTGCTCCATAAAAGGTTGATAAGCCTCAGAGTAAAGGACCTTTCCAACAGGCATCATGGTATAAAATGTCAGGAAAAGAGCCAGGCTCATAAGCACCGTGTTTGGGGGCGTTTGTTGTAGACCAAGCGCTGTGCGCAGCATCGAGAGCACGACCACAATGCGGGTAAATGAGGTCAGCATAATTAAAATACTGGGCGCAAGACTTAAAATCGTCAGCAAGCCGAACACTTTAAGTGCAGGAGCAATCGTTTCCTGATTAAAAGACATAGCGCCGAGGAAGCTGGTATCCGCAGAAGCAGCGAAATGAGAATAGCTTAATAACCCAATCCAGCACAGGTATTTCATTTATGGCTCTCATTCAGGGAGTGAAAACAGAGGCCTTTCTGGTTTTCCGCCAGCAAAAAACGCTGCTCCTGGTATTCAAGAAGATAAATAACGGTTTTATTATTGAGATAGGTTTTTTCGAGCAGCCGGCAACCGGTAGATGGTTTTTTATTCTTTTTAAGATGCAAAAACAGCACTGCAAGGCTTAAGATAACAAAAGCAAGCCCATAATTCAGCCACCCCATTCCATTGGTGACCGGTGTTTTAAAGGCTAAGGCTGAGCCAGAAAACGATTCTTTGCTAAAAAAGTTTAAAATAAGCATAAAAAACAATGGCGCTTTCATTGAGAAACCTCGAGAATCTGCACTGCAAAATAATCATCGCAGCTCATTAACTCGCCTCTTGCAAACACTTGATTGTTTAGCAGCACATCGACCGGCTCATTTGTTTTCTGTAAGAGATTGAGTACTTTGCCTCGAGTCAATTGCTTTAATTCAGCAATGCTAAGTTTAAGGCTGCCTATACGGATTTGACATTCCACCTCAACATTTCCCAGTAGTCCCAGGTAATCGGCTTTAACAGTGTCAGTGCTATCTTTGGCCTGCAGTTCCGGGAAATGAATTTTTTTAACCAGAGTTGTCATATTAATTACTCGCTATTTGAATGGATTTATAGCCATCATTGCTCCCCTTGTGCACAGTACACAAAGTGAGCTGCTGATGCTTTAAAAGCAGATCTTCATTTTGCGGATGATCCGTTTTGATCACTTCCCCGGGTTTTAGAGTCAGTAAATCAGCAAGATTCATGGTAAAAGAAAGCAATTTTATCTCCAGTTCGAGTTGCTCGTCTGACAAGCTACTCTCAAGTGGCGACAAGAGAGCGTTGCCGGAAAGCACTGGTAATTGCTCGACAACCCAGCGGGGATGAAGAAAAAGACTTGTAGTGGTCTGGTCAAACGTCAGCCCTAATTCCAGACAGGGCGAACCCCGGTAAAACCATTCCTGAATGTCCAGCTGTTCTTCCTGTGTGGAGAGATTGTCCTGAAATAATGCAGATAGCAATTCATGGCTGATTTGTTCGTTCACTCCACGAAAACACGAACTGCTGCTTCCAAAAATAACTTGCTGTAAATTTTCAAAAAAGCTGGGGGAAATAAATCCGATTAATTCCCCCGTCTGATTATACAGGCTCAATATTCGGCTTGCCTCAGCAGGGCAAGCTCTCTGTAAATAAACTGATGCTGAGGACAGGGTATAAACTGCATTCCAGGGTTGCAAAACACTATGGAAATGCCGACTAAGCTTACTGATTTCACTTGGGTTAATCAGCCGATAGGGTTTAAGGGTTTGATTCATTTTCTATACAGCTCTTCCAATAATTGTTTATCAATATCCATAATTTGCGAACAGGCCTGAAACATTCGTTGCAGCACTACAATTTGAGCAAATTCGGTGGTAGGGTCGACATTGGATTGTTCCAGCGTTTTGGGCTGAATCTTGCCTTTTCCTTCTTTGTTGGCCAGACCAATATGGCGAAACTTGTCATTTTTAACACGGAAAAGGTTGTTTTCTGTTTGTACCAGTGTATGTTCCATATCATCGAATGTGGCCAATGCAAGATGAGAACCTTCAAGTTTCTGACCGTTATCGTAGGAGTAAGTGATTTGACCGTTGAAATCAAACCCGAAATCAATTTGCCGGCCTTCCCCATAACCGTCCTGTTTGTACACTTCGATATTAGTGAAAGGATTGTTCGATGCCCATTTATCCAGTTGCACCGAGCTTTCGGCATTACTGTCGCGATCGCCCAGCTGCAGACAAACCGACTGCGTACCGTTTAGCAGGAAACGAATGCAATTGCTGCCTTCCTTACCTTTGCCGCCTGAGTTACTGTCGAAAACCAGTTCCTGTGGATTGAATGTAACATCGCCATCGTAGCAGCGAATATTTTTCAGGGTCCAGGTCTCGCCATCATTGATTTTGACCTGGGAATCGTCACTGGGCTCTAACTCAATAGTCACTTGATGAACTTTGCCGTTTGCATCATAAATACTGCCCACATTGAATTGAATGGGCTCATACTTGCCCTTTTTGCCGGGCTCTGGCACTGGCACTGGATTATTATCTTTATCTTTATCTTTGATAGGAATACTGACCAGATTTCCCTTCAGATTGACGACTGAGGTGGCTTTTCCAGGGCATTTAAGCGGACCTTTTTCCTGTATTGGTACGAGTTGATGGTTTTTATCATAGCCCATTACCAATCCCTCGCTATGCTGGTCAAAAAGAAAGCCGTCCTGATTGAAACCAAACTCACCGTCTCGCGTATACAGGAGTTCTCCGCTTTGAAGGCGCACGATAAAAAAACCATTGCCATCAATTGCCAAATCCCCGGCGTTGCCTGTATTAACGTAACTGCCTGCTTTAAAATTGGTTTGCTGACCCTTAATCGATACCCCCAGTCCGGTGCTCTGCTGGCCGTGATCGCTTCCTAGTGAGGAATAAAAGACATCACTGCGCTTAAATCCCGGGCTTTGCATATTGGAAACGTTATGAGAGGTATTTTGCAGGCCATAACTTGCCGCCATCATGCCGCTCATGCTGGTGTAATAAGTATTGCTCATTTGTATTTCCCTAGCTTACTTCACTCACATCGAGCAGTGTTTTCTTAATATATCCGCCATTGACGCTGATATTGAGAAGGGGAGGAGAGCCATCAGGAAATTCGATGTCGATTACTTTGCCCAGCTGATTGCTGTCTCGCAGTTTGACTGATTTTTGTAAAAGCATCAGACTTTGACTACTGCTCGTCAGCTCAAGCAGTCTCCGCAGATTTTCATTGGTACTACGCGCTTCCTGCAGTGAGGAAAACTGGGCCATCTGTGCCATAAACTCGCGGTTATCAATAGGTTTTAGAGGATCCTGATAGGTTAACTCCTTTGTGAAAAGCTGTAAGTAATCGGTTTGACTGATAGTATTTTCCTGTGCGGGTTGAACCGGGCTGCTCATTGTATTACTCCATTAATGACTAGCTTTTTTAATAAAAGTCCTTTGGAACTAATAAGTTGACGAATTTGGCGGCTGATTTCCCTGGTTTGTGGAAGGAGCTCTTCGGGTAGGCCAATAGCCAATTGCACTTCACCATCCTCAATGAATAGTTGAAACTGGTCCAGGTAACGTTTGGAAATTGAGGATGTTGATAAAGAAGGGGCCAGTATTTCTTTTTTTGTACTGGTTTCAAAACGAAAGGAATTAAACGTAAAGCCCCTACTTTCCTGTTTGAAACAGTTGTCTATCAGCTCACGTAAATCATTTTCCAGATAAATTATTCTACTAAAAGGAGTCTCTTCAGTTTGTGCCGCTTCCGGCATCTGTCTGGCAGGAACTTTGGGTTCCGATAAGGCTAATTCGCCGGGATCATTTAAGTTCACTTCATGTTCATGGGTTGGATACTGATATTCTTTTTTTGGAAAATTACTTTGAAAGTGAAGCTCACTTTTCTGAAGTTGATCCAGGTGTTCCGTATAGTAAGAGTCGGCCTGGGGCGAATGTTGATTAAGCCACAATGAAAAGGGTTTAGCGGCTGGGGAATGCCTGGGAAATGCGTCAAGAGCTGCAGGTTGGTTTGTTATTTTCATATCGTCTTCCTTGTTCAGCGTATTATTATCAATTTTTTATTGGACTGTCTATCTATTTTTTATTTAGCGATCATCTGGCCGACAATTTCGCAGAGTCTGTTGCAATGCCCAATTATCCATTTCTTTCTCAATTATTAATTCATGGGTCTTTTTTTCATTTTGTTCACGCCTGTCCTGATATTTCCCTAATAGTTTCAACTCTGTACTCAAGCGCAGATGATTTTCCTGATAGCTGAAAAGAAGTTTTTCATAATCCATTTTTTGATTCTGCAAATCGTCATGCTTTTGCTGCTCGCAGATAATAAAATGGAGTCGGGATATTTCCAGTTCTGGCAGAATACAGGCAGGAACTTTTAAGGAGTCTATAAGCCTGGATTTGATTAGAAGCGCCGCTTTATCCAGCGCTTTTATTTTTTCTCTAAGAGCCAGCTGCTCCGTATTGAGCTCCTCAAGCTGCCTTTTTAATCGATTCATCAGACTGGTCAATGCCTGATTCATACTAAAATCTCCTCAATGCGTGTCAGTAAGGCTGATAAAGGGAGTGACTCCTGCTTTTGTTGAGCAAATAATTTTCTCAAAGGGTCAATCCGGACAATTGCATAATCCAGCTCCTGATTGGAACCTGCTTTATAACCGCCCAGTTCGAGTAAATCCTTATGTTGCTCATACAGTGCAAATAACCGAATTACTTTTTTAACCAGATCATTTTGTGACGAGGAAAGTAAATGATCTTTTAGACGCGAGACGCTTTGGAGAATATCAATGGCAGGAAAGTGGCCGCGTTGCGCCAGCTCGCGAGTCAGGATAATATGACCATCAAGCAGTGAACGCATGGTATCTGCAATGGGCTCGTTGAAATCATCTCCTTCCACCAATACGGTGTAGAGCCCGGTAATACTGCCTTTCCCAATAAAATTACCCGCCCGTTCGACAAGACCTGGAAGGAGGGCGAATACACTAGGTGTATATCCGCGACTGGTAGGAGGTTCTCCCAGACTTAAGCCGATTTCGCGTTGCGCCATTGCCAAACGGGTTATGGAGTCCACAAATAGCATCACCTGTTTCCCTTTGCGGCAAAAATATTCAGCAATTGCTGTGGCGGTAAAGACGGCTTGACGGCGCATGATGGCTGATTCATCACTGCAAGCGACGACCAATACGGATTTTTGGCGGCTATGCTCATCAAAATGCTCTGTAATAAAATCATTCACTTCTCGACCGCGTTCACCTACCAGGGCGATAACGTTAATATCGCTTTGCAATTGCCTGCACATCATTCCCATCAATACGGATTTTCCAACGCCGCTACCAGCAAAAATACCCATGCGTTGACCCTTGCCGAGCGGAATCAGGCAATCCAGAGCATGGATTCCGGTGATCATATGTTCTGTCACCATTTCGCGATCCATGG
Organism: Legionella quinlivanii; assembly: GCF_900461555.1. Taxonomy (NCBI): domain Bacteria; kingdom Pseudomonadati; phylum Pseudomonadota; class Gammaproteobacteria; order Legionellales; family Legionellaceae; genus Legionella; species Legionella quinlivanii. The sequence goes on from NZ_UGOX01000001.1 coordinate 994,626, forward strand.
GATTAATCGCATGGCCTGAGATCTCCAATGTCTCAGAAGAAGCGCTGATGAACGATTCTAGCGGTTGTGCTAAAGCGTTTACGACTTTTCCGAGAAGATGTTCACCCACCTGAATCCTGCTGGCATGACCTGATGCACGTACTTTAAAGCCCATACTGATGCCAGTATGGGAAAATGGCAGTAAATAGACTTTCCCCTGACTAAAGCCGATGACTTCTGCCTGGGTGATGATCTGCTGGCCGCTGTCAAGAATATCGCAGGTTTCCCCCACAAAGACCTGAGGAGGCCCTTTAGCAACCAGCTGTAAACCAATAGATTGTTCAATTTCACCGATACGTTCGATAGGTTGTAATAATTCAGACCAATTTTTCATTGCGACACGCTCTGTCGTAGTTGAACAAGCATGCGTTTGAGTTTGTCAATTTGCTGTTCAATGCTGGCATCAATCAGTCCATGATCATTACGGATACGACATCCGCCTAGTATCAATGTCTCATCAGGAATAAACTTTAAATGCCGGCACTCACTGAAATCAATTTTCAATTTACTTTGCTGCACGAGCGCAAGATCTTGAGGATGAAGAAAAATCTCTATATTTTCTTTATGATTTAAATAATTAATTGCCTGCTCAATCTGAAAAATAATTGCTTCTTTGCTTGAAATCTGATTAGAAAAAAAGTGTTTGCTAATTAATAAAACGATGTCTGCAATCTGGTCACGAAGTGTTTCCTGATAATTTTTCAATGCTACAGGTATCTGGTCCAAAAGTTGTTTTAAGACTGTGGCTTGCATCTCTAGTTCCTGCATCTTGCATTGATTTTCCTCAGTATATTTTGTTTCTGCTGCCTGAAAGCCCGCTGCAAACGCCTGCTGCCTGATTTCCTCCAGAAAATCATCGCTATTTGCAAGTTGTTCAATTGTGGAATCAGGATTGTTTTTCTCATTATCAGGAGAAGAATTGCAATTAGTTATCAAAATCACTTTTTCACCGCTGACCCTGATATTTTTTAATAGTTCTGCCATAGTTATTCCGTTAGTCTGTATTCATGTCGATATCAGATTTTTTGATGTAATGTTCCCAGTCCGCATACACAAGAGTTTTGCTGGTCTTGCTAATACTGGCAAGAGAAGTTTCAATCGAATCAATGCGCTCTAAAAGATTAAATTCATTTAAAAATTGCTCTTTCCAAATGAACCGACCTTCCTCAAGGATAATGGCGATATACAGAGGGTCTTTAGCCGCAAGACTGCGACAGAAACCTGGCAAGTTATTGTCAATTATATTATTGGAAAAGGGCGCTTTGTGATTCTCGCTCCTATTATCCAACTGTTTCCTTTTAGTTTCTGGTAACTGGCTCAGTATCCATCGCTGATCTCTGATGGCCAATTTGCCAATAGCCGATACAATATCCTGTAAATTATTCATGATGACTAATCCATTGATTAAGAGATTCCAGGAGATGTTGACGCCTTTTCAAATTATTTCTTCTCTGAACTCCATAACTAATTGCTCCGATTATAAGAAGCGCTGCTAAGCCATATTTTATAGAAAGGGTTTCACTTGCTGGAGCGGAAGGAGTCTCATTTAAAAAAATGTCTGATTGGACGGGGGGTGGCAGGAGTGCTTCCACTGAAATAGAGTCGCCTCGTTTGGAATCAAAGCCTATGGTGGTTTTTACCATGCGTTCAATTTGCAAGAGGGTCGAGGATTCGGTTTGTTTAGGAACTGTGACAGAAACAGTTAGCCGCTCAATCCTGCCATTGGCACGCAGAAACTGCTCTTTTTCATGACCAAACTCATAACTTCTCTCGCGGGTGAGATCCTGAACAGGATTTGTTTTCTTTGTGAGTTCTGCAGGGGCTGTATGTTGCATCTCCTTTTCATGTGTGATTAAGCCCTGGGATTGCGGTTTAATCAATTCCCGCCGCAATTCATCATAATTAAGCGTCACATCTATTTTTACATAGACATTATCCTGGGGAAATATGTGTCCTAACATATCAGTTATTTTGCTATTTAAATAATCTTCTATTCTTCGCTTGGCCGCAAAATGGCCTTCACCACTAATTTCTCTCGGTATACTCAAATTGTTACCATTTTGATCGATGATCACCACGTTTTCTGCAGCAAGATTGGCTATGCTGGCGGTCAGCAGTTTCTGGATACTTTTTACCTGTTGTTTTCCTATTGGCTTTTTTAATTGAAGTGTCACAGACGCTTTGGTGGGATGCGTTTCTTTCTGCAGGAAATGCTGTTCAGGGATTACCAGATGAACTCTTGCCTGCCTGACTTCCTCAAGACTACTAATGGTTCGCTCAAGTTCGCCTTGCAGAGCTCGTTGGTAGTTAATTTTCTGTGAAAATTCGGTCAAACCAAAATCAGTTTTATCAAACAATTCAAAGCCCACATGGCCATTTAAATTGCTGCTCATTAATCGAATTCTGGTTTTATCCACCAGGTGTTTATCAATTAAAATATCACGTCCGGAATTCTGTAACTGATAATGGATATTGTCCTGATCCAGTTGACGAATTATTTCATTAGCATCCTGTGAATCAAGATTATTAAATAGGGTTCCATAATCAGGCTTCAGCAAAAAAATGGAGGTCAATACACTGCTTAAAATAATAAAGCCAACGGTAAGCAGGATCATGATTTGCTTTGGCTTCTCTTGTCTGCCAAACCAGAGATAGATGGAGTTAAAATAGAAATTCATATTAAATTTGCTCCTTTATAATTTCCTGATAAGCAGTCATTAAGCGATTACGCACTTGCTCAAGTAATTGAAAAGACATTTTGGCCTCTTCCAGATTCCACATCACCTGGTGCAGGTTGGCTGCCTGACCGCTGACCAATTGTTGCAGTGAATTATCGGCTTCAATCAATTTGTCATTCACCTGCTGAATAGGAGCGGCCAGCCAATGACTGAACCGGTCTGGTTTTTGAATGCTTAAATCATTAAGGTTAAAGTCCATTTTGAAATGATTGACGGGCTCTATGGTCATCGTTCATCTCCGATTGTCAGGGTTTGCATAAACAGGCTATGTGCGGTGTTAAAAATTTTGATATTGGCTTCGTAGGCGCGCGAAGCATTTAATAAAGTGGTCATCTCATCTACAGTATTTATCCCGGGATAATGGATATAGCCTTTGTCATCAGCTGCCGGATGCTCTGGTTGATACACTTTATTAGGCGGTAGGGTTTTCGGGCCTGGAACCGCTGTACTCCATTGCGTTTCATCTGTGAAGTAATCATTGAAATTCCGACTGCCTGTGATGACCTGCATTGGCTGAAAACCGCTGCCATCACTTTTCAGCAAGGTATGCTGATTAGCGATGTTATAGGCGACTGTATCAATACGTAATTTTTCGACTTGCATTCCCTGGGCAGCAATTGAATAAGTGAGATTATAATTCATGCCTGATTATTTCCATGAAGGGCCATCTTCATGATGGCCAGTTTATGATTAAGTCCTTTGATGAGTGTGCGAAATTGGGTGGCATTTTTAATACCAAGCGCAATTTGATCATCCAGTGCGGGTGCGGTATCGCCAGTATGGATAGCCGGTTGTAATTCCAGAAAATTAACCGAGCCTCGATTGCTATTCTGGTCATAATTGGCAAGTTGCTGCTCAAAAATCACCTCAACAGTCTGGTAATTGGGGGTATTGACATTGGCTATGTTGGCAGCGATCGCTGTTTGCCGCATGAGCGCTGCATCAAGCCCCAGTTTTATGAGCCTTATTGTGTTATCCTCAAACATGGTTCGGTACTCCTATTGAACAATTAATTCTGCATGTAAAGCGCCAGCGCGTTTTAAGCTCTCTAAAATGGCAATCATGTCCCGCGTGGTGATTTTGGCCTTATTCAAAGCGCTGATTAAGTCAGCAATGGTTGCTCCCTGTTCAAGAACAATGGATTGACCTGCATTTTCCTTAACTTCAATATTGGTTGAGGGAGTTATCGCGGTCCTGACCGAAGCGGGTGCATTAAAAAGAATTGCCGGCTGTGACACTTTATAGTCGCTGGCTATAGCAATCTGGAGATTGCCCTGGGAAATAGTTACTGTATCGAGTTTGACATCGGAACCGGCAACCACCACCCCGGTTCTTTCGTTGACGACTACGGTGGGCAGGTTATCCGGAATAATTATGATATTTTCCAGCTGGCTGATAAAACGAACATAATGCTGTTTTGCGATTACCGGCGGATGAATTTCAATATCCTGGGCACTGCGCGCGATCGCTGTGTTGTCGCCGAAGCGTTTATTGACAGCGGTTTCAACATTATCTGCCGTTGTAAAATCAGGATGGTTCAGAATCAGATGTAATTCGCCGCTTTTATCGGTCAATTCATTGTAAAGCGTTTTCTCAACAATGGCTCCTCCCGAAATTATTCCTGAAGTAGGATGGTTTTTTTGCACCACATTGCCAAATAAATCATATTTAAATCCCCCGAGAGAAATCGGGCCTTGGGCCAGGGCGTAAATTTGGTTATCGGGTCCTTTGAGAGGGGTTATTAGTAAGGTGCCTCCTAATAAGCTTTTCGCATCCCCGAGAGATGATACATTGATGTCAAGCTTGTCGCCCTGATGGACATTGGCAGGCAGATTGGCGGTTATAATAACTGCGGCACTATTGCGGCTGGTGATGTCTCGGGCGTTAATATTAAGACCAAAATTCTGCAGCAGATTGGAAATTGCCTGGGTTGTATCTTTATTACGATGCGAGTCACCTGATCCTGCCAGGCCGATCACCAAACCATAACCAGTAACAGGATTTTCCTGCAGCCCTGACAAGTGCGCCAGAGATTTAAGCCGTACACTGGCAAAACTGCTGCATACCAGCAGTTGCAGGCAAACGCAGAGCAATAGTTTTCTAAAGCTAAACATCATACTAGCCCCATGAATGACATAATTTTATAAATAGTGTTGTAACGTTGTGAGTTTGAGACAGAGCCATCGCCAGTGTAGGTAATCTGAGCATTGGCAATGCGAGTCGACAATACGGTATTTTGCGGACTTATATCCTCTGGTCTGACGATACCGCTTAACAAAATTCGTTGTTGTTCCCCGTTAATTTGGATGAGCTGATATCCCTCCACTTCATAGCTTCCATTAGGGCAGATTGCTTTAATTCTAACGGTTAATGACGCTTTAATTTTGCCGTTTCTACCGGTTTGTGCCTTGCTATTTCCCTTGCCGGTCAATCCCAGACGCAAATCATAGCGTTTTTGATTATAGCTGGCCTCAAGGGCTGTTTTGATTTCCTTACTGGAACCTAAATCGGCACTGGTTTGTGCATTAGAGGTTTCCAGTACGATGACAGTGAGTAAATCGTCTGGTAAAGAAGCGCGTCGATCCGCAATGAGTGGGCGATAATAAATATCATTATATAAATTGGCTGCTTTTGCAGAAGGGTTGTGAGCCAGTATTACCAGACTTATAATTAATAAAATGGGCTTTATCATGAGTAATCTCTAGTCGCGAAGTTCATTAATCATTTTTTCCAATTCATCTGCTATCTGCACTGTTTTGGCGTTCAATTGGTAAACGCGCTGGGCCATAGTAAGCTGCATCAGCGAGGTGACCATATCGACATTGGATGCTTCAATCTGTTTCTGCAGCACTTGCCCCATACCGCTATTACCGGGATTATCAATAATGGGATCACCGCTGTCGGCATTGGCATGAAAGAGTCCGGCACCTGAAGGGTCCAGGCGGCCAGGATCCATAAATCGGGCTAAACTGATAGTGCCCACTAATTGAGGCTCGGCATCCTCTGATGACATAATTTCAACATCGCCGTTTTTTTGGATTACGATAGTCTGAGAATCATCGGGAATCTGTATGCTGTCGGCCAGCCGCAGGCCATCTGCTGTGCAGAGATAACGCTCACTGTCGATTGAAAAGCTGGAGCTTCGTGTGTAAGCAAGGCTGCCGTCAGTTTGCAGTACCTGAAAAAATCCCTCTCCATCAATGGCTAAATCATTCCAGTTCGTTCCCGCTTTTAGCGGTCCCTGGCTAAAATCTTTAGTTGATTTGATAATGGCTGTTCCTAAACCTGTTTTTATTCCGGACTGCTGCTTCGAGTGATTGCTGTCTATGTTCTGGTATAAGACATCGGCGAAGCTTAGTTTGCTGGCCTTGTAATTGGGCGTATTCAGATTGGCAATATCATTAGCGATTTTGTCAATGAAATATTCTTCAGATTTTAAACCACTGGCAGCTATAGAAAGCGCGTCAGACATTTCCTTCCCCTAATTGACTAATTGCTGTTGAAAGCAGATTGTTGCTTGTTTTCATAATTCGCTGGATCGCTTCAAAATGGCGTGAAATCTTCAGCATTTCGGTCATTTCATCGACTGATTTGACGTTGGATTGTTCCAGGGAAAACTGCAGAACCCGGGTTTCAGAAGAGGCCTCTTCCGGCAGATCTTTACTGAAATAAAGTCCTTCCCCCTGATAGTGAAGTGATGCAGCCTGGGGGAAATCAACAATGCGAATCTGATCGCTGAGTTGTTTATCGATAAAGAGTTCCCCTTTGGTATTGATTGAAAACTCTTTATCGTTGACACGCACAGGTCCATTTTTTCCCATTAATTTCCCGCCCCTTTCGCTAATCAACTCTCCTTCCTGGCTAATATGAAACTCGCCGCTGCGTGTGTAAAAAACACCGTCATTTTTCTGGATCTCAAAAAAGCCTTTTCCGGCAAGTGCCAGTTCCGAACCCTGATTGGAATGAGCGATTGAGCCTTGCTGAAAGTCACTGAGTGATGCCATTTGCTGAACTACAGTTTCAAAATCAGGCGCGTCCAGTGCCGGGAAATCCTGACTTTCCATGATTTGACGTTTATAGCCGGTTGTATGCAGATTACTGACATTCTGGCTGAGCACCTGCAGACGAAATTGATCCTGCAAAAGGGCTATCTGTGTGGTTTTTATAGCGGATAACATGTCATGCTCCTTATTGAATGACACCAAATGGTTCAATCTGGATATGAATGGGTATTTCACTTAACGATAAAATCGTTAAGTGGGGTATAATGCGCTGGGTAAACAGTTTCAATTGCCTTCTTAGCATTGGAGAGCAAAGTAATACTGGTTTCTTTCGCTCGCCGAGCATTTTTTCCACGTGTAAGGAAAGGGATTTAATCAGTTTTTCGGTCTGTGAAGGGTCAAGGTGGAGATGATTGTTTGTCAGGTTTTGCGCAAGCGTCTGCTCCATAACCGGTGCTAAGGTTAGAACTGGCAGAAGGCCCTGATTGTTTATTAATCTCTGGCATATCTGGGAAGAGAGGCGAATGCGTACGAGTTCGGTAAGCTGATTGACATCCTGAATGACTTTGGCGTGTTCAAGCAAGACTTCCAGTATCAGTGATGTATGGCGAACAGACACTTTTTCTGATAATAAATTCTGCAGAATTTTTTGAACCTGACCTAATTGCAGCATGGCGGGTATCAATTCGTCACGCAATTTGCAGACATCAGACTGATCCAGTAAGGTCTCCACTTCATTACGGCTTAATAGTTCAGCCAAAGAGGATTGAATCACTTCTTGTAAATGAGTCGCCAATATGGACAGGGGTTCGCATACGGTAAATCCCTGATGCTCCGCCTGTTCTTTTTCGGCTCTCTCAATCCATTGAGCTGCTAAACCATAGCTGGGATCGCTCACTTCTATACCTGATACTTTATTTTCAATCGCTTTTTGAGACGAAGCGGCTATTGCCAGAAACTTATCCAGATACAAGGGATGTTTGTCATAATGAATTCCCTGAACGCTAATTCGATAGAAGGGATAATTTAATTTGGCCTCGGATCGAAGTTTTACTTCAGGGATAACCAGGCCCAGATCGAAGGCCAGGCGTTCACGTATTTGCTGAACAAGCGACAGAAACTCATCCTGTTGGGATAATAAATTTTCATAGAGACTGGGATTAAGCTGTATCTCAATCGGATGGATATGAATTTTCTGATAAAGTGTTTCTTCCTGGAGCAGACTATCATCAGGAGTCTGGTGTTGGCTTTTCATGGCAAACCAGGTACAGACTATAAAAAATGCCAGCACCAGGAATACCGATATTCCCGGAATTCCTTTAATGAACAGCAGTAAAGCCAGGCTGCAGCTGACGATCACAAGGCTTTTAGGATAGGTACTGATTTGACGAACTATTTCACTACCCAAATGAGTATCAGTAGCTGCCCGCGTTACAATAATTCCGGTTGCTGTAGAAATGATGAGCGCAGGGATTTGGGTCACCAGACCGTCGCCTACAGTAAGTAGGGAGTAATTTTGAATCGCCTCGCTAAATGTCATGCTTTTCTGGAGTACACCAATCGCCAGACCACCGATAATATCTACAAGCATGATCAAAATTCCGGCAATGGCATCGCCTTTAACAAATTTACTGGCCCCATCCATGGCGCCGTAAAAATTAGCTTCTTTCTCAATTTGGGAACGTCTTTCACGCGCTGTTTCCTGACTGATTAATCCCATATTCAAATCAGCATCAATACTCATCTGTTTACCGGGCATGCTGTCAAGAGTGAAGCGGGCTGCGACCTCAGCGACCCGCTGCGCCCCATTGGTGACTACAATAAACTGCACAATGATTAAGATCAGAAAAACGACCATTCCCATCACGTAATTGCCATGAATGACATATTGACCCACGGCGTTAATAACCCGGCCGGCATCGCCCTCAGACAGTATCAGTCGGGTTGCGGAAATATTTAAGGCCAGGCGGAATAAAGTGGATACCAGGAGCAGGGCGGGGAAAGTGGAAAAGCTTAAGGGTTTATCCGTATAAAAGCAGAGCAGCAGGATAACCAGTGCCCAGCTAAAATTGATAATCAGAAGTAAATCAAGCAATGCAGAAGGGATGGGAATAAACAGGATAAGCAAAATGCCTGTCACAAAAAGAATGGTACCGAGCTCGCTTCCCATACTGGAAAGATTTGTTTTCTTGTTTTCCATACACTAATCCATTGAATTCCATTGATTACGAGGTGCTGCAACTGGCTTTTATTACTTATGTCATCTCTTACCCAACCCCAGTTGTTTATAAATTGCGGCGGCAGCTGGAAAATGCTCTCGACGAATCCATTGATTTAATTCCACTGAAGCGTATAGACGTCGAGCAAATGCCTTGTTTTCAACAAGGGGAATCTGATGCCGTAAAGCAAGTTTTTTGATAATCCTTGCCTGCTCATTACGGCCTTTACATATTAGTTTCGGAGCCGGCATGGTCAGACGATCATATTTTAAGGCAATCGCATAATGGGTAGGATTTGTGATTACCAGATCCGCTGTTTTGACTTGTTCAAAAGAGGCACTGCGTTTTCTCAACTCAGACTGTAGTTGCCGGATTCGGCTTTTAATTTTGGGATCACCTTCACGCTGCCGATACTCTTCCTTTACTTCCTGTTTACTCATCCGCTGCTCTTTGGCAAACTTTCTGCGAGTATATAGTTTATCGATGAGACTTATTGCGAGAAGAACAACCACTAAAGGACAAAGCATTCGAAGCATCAATTGCAGAATGGCCATTGGCAGTTGAGCGGGCATGACACTCGACAGTTTTAAAAAGGAAACCTGCATTTGCCTCAGGCTATAAAAGCTGATCAGGCCTGTCAAAGCAATTTTTAGCAAATTTTTGAGTAAATCAAATACTATTTTGGTCGAGAATAATCGTTTAAAACCTGCAACCAGACCAATTCGTTCAAATCGGGGGGATAAGGGGGCCGCCGACCAGACAAAACCGGTTTGTACCAGGCTGCATAATATTGTTGTGGCCACTAATATCAAAGCAAAGGGCAGCCATAGATACAGTAGATTGTTAGTTAACAACTTGAATATATAAGTGACCGTTTTTAAAGAAAAATGCAAATGGCCAGTCAGATGTAGCTGCTCCTGGCTAACAGCCAGCATTTGCTGCCAGGCCTTTGTTCTATATAACCATAAAAGCAGCAAAATAACTGCGAGTTGCGTGGTATTGATTAGCTCGCTGCTCTTGCTGACCTGCCCTTTTTCCTTCGCCTTTTTTAGCTTGTAGGCTGTTGCAGTTTCTGTTTTTTCACTCATAACAGATACTCCTGCCAGGCTTGAAAGCCTAATTCAAAGGTTTTTTCAAACAGGGGATTCATATTGTCTATTAGTAAATAGAAGATGAAGAATCCCAGAAGAACTTTTAAGGGCAAAATCAGAAAGTAAGGGCTTATTTGCGGCATGTTTCGACTTAATACACCACTGCAAAATTCGGTAAGCCATAAACAGAAAACCAGTGGCGCCGCAATTAACATGCCTAGTGACCATACCAGCGCAAACTGCCTGATAAACTGAAGCATGCTTGATTCTCCAATCAATTCACCAGGCGGAAAAGCAATAAATGAGAGGAGTAACAATTTTATGACGCGATGATGGCCTTGGCTCGCAAAAAAGAATAAGCCAGCAAGCATTCCCAGTAAATGAGCTGAAATAGAATCAAAGCCTTCACCCGGTTTAAAAACAGAGATACCGTTTAAGCCATTTTGGAAATCAATTAACTGATCGGCAACCTGAAAACAGCCGAAACAGGTGATAAGAGCCAGATAAATCAGTTGGGCATTGATGAACTCGGCTGAGAATGCGGCTAACAGAGAACCAGATATCTGAGCGGTGGAATTCAGGTTTGACATTATAAAAAAGCTGAACAGGAGAATCAGTATTAATCTGATTTGTACGGGAAGCCGTCTGATTACCTCAAGTGGTGAAAAAAGTATTGTCATGCCAATGCGCGTAGCTATTAAAAAGAATGTGGAAAGAGGGAGCAGATCAGTCATTTCAAGCGCTCCGGGATATTACTAATCATATTTTCAGCAAAACTGACCACTGAGCCTAGCATCCAGTGACCACAGAACATGAGCATGAGTGCAACAGCCAGAATTTTGGTAACGGTGCTTAAAGTGGAATCCTGGATTTGGGTTACTGCCTGAAGAATTGAAATGAGCAAGCCGCAAATTACTGCAACAAACACTACAGGGGAGCATATGCAGAGAGCCTGCCAAAGTAATTGTTTTGAAAGATAGACCGCGAGATCCTCGGACATTTTCCTTATCCATTCCATTATAGGTTAACGACTTCCTGCCTTGAGTGTGATTTCCATTACTCATTCGCAGTGAACGGGAATTAAAGCAAAAAGTATTTACGGAAGCAAGAGAAATTATTCAGGACCTGTTTTTTTAGTACTATTTTCCGGCAGTTTTCCTGCCATGACAGTTTTTATATTTTTTTAGACTGCCACAAAAACAGGCTGTATTTTGAGACATTCGCTGCGTTTTTGCTGGACGCGTGTGTTGGGGGAGATGACTGTCAATGTAATACCATTGGCCCTCATCAAGTAAAAACTCACTTCGTTCATGAATTGATTTAATCAGACCTGACTGATGATATCTTGCTATGAATTCCACAAATCCCTGGTTTGACTTCTTACAAGGGAAGGTGGCTTCTAATACCTCCAAACCAAGCCAGTCTGCTTGCTCTGCCCATTCTTTGGCATCAGACTCGTTGAAGTGCGCTAGCGGTTTACCTCTCATGGTTTTAACAATATAGGCTATATTAGCCTTTGTATAGGCAGTATAACGTGAACGCATCAGGGCTTCGGGAGTTGCAGGCTTTCCGCCTTGATCAATTAAAATACCGCAGCAGGCGGTATAGTCAAGTTGCGAACCGCAGGGGCAGAAGTTCATATACTCGATAATTGGGTTAATTTTCACGAGTGTAGCGGTTCAGGAAAAAAATCACAAATTCTCATTTGCTCTCACTGGCTTATTAAGCTGATTAAGTAACAGAATTTACTGGATAATGATTTTTTATCTATTTTTCAGTACTATTCCACTATAAGAACTCAAAGGCCATCGTTATGATAACGCTGTATCAATTTCCCGAAGTATGGGGTTTGCCCAATGCTAGCCCATTTTGTCTTAAAATAGAGACTTACCTGCGGATGACCGAGCTGCCTTATGAAAATCGCTTTGTCAGAGATCCGCGAAAAGCGCCGAAAGGAAAGCTGCCTTTTGTTAAATGTGAAAATACGATAATCGCTGACAGTGAATTTATTATTGCCGGCTTGAAGCAGCAATTTGGAGATCTCCTGGATAAACATTTAAGTATTGAGCAGAAAGCGTTGGCAGTCCTTCTTGATAATGTATTTTCCGAGCGCCTTTATTGGCTGATGGTTTATTTCCGCTGGCAGGATGAGCAGGGCTGGAAGCATGTTAAACCCAGCTTTTTTGCAGGACTGCCCTGGGTTTTAAGTCTTTTTTTGCCCAATCTGATCCGTAAGAAAACTATTAAAACCCTTCATATGCAAGGTACGGGCAGACATAATCGCGAAGACGCCTTGCAATTGGCTCAAACTACTATTCGAGCGATAGCGGACACACTGGGTGATAAACCCTATTTCATGGGAAATGAAGTTTCGACAATTGATGCAAGTGCCTTTGCATTTTTGGCAAATATTGTTTGGATGCCTTATGATGATCCTTTGAAAATCATCGTCCAAAAACATCAAAATATTCTGCATTTTTGCGATAAAATGTGGCAGAGTTTCTACCCGGAATTAAAGCAGCCCTTTCGCATTGTCTGAAAACGCAAGCATGGGATGGTTTACCCCTAACTGTTTGATAGTTTGTGTTGTTTTTTATTTGACGTCTTCGTCAAAATAATAGTTTTGTTAAAAAAATAGCATAAAAATTTGCCGATAGGGTTTGCAATATTCACTTTATTTGTTAAGCTTCTTTCGTCTTATTAACACTTGGGGATTGAAATGCCTATTATTAATGGAACACGCTTCCAGAAAAAAGAAAAAATTAAAGCAGACATCAACAGTGAAACCTATGAGAAAATTATGGAATATTGCGCATGGGCCGATATTGATGATGTTGGTTTTTTTATAGAAGAAGCAGCCAGCTTCGTTTTCGCTAAAGACCGTGAGTGGAAACAACACAAAAAAGCGGCAAAAAAACGCGCTGAAACAGTTTCTGAATAATTTTTAATACTCAGGGTGCCTTTAATAAAGCACCCTGAGTATGCACTTAAGCCTTTCTTCATACTGCTCTTGCCTTTTTGATTTTTAAAAATATCTTTCGATTATGACACTGCGTAAGGAAACAAAATGTCGGGACACAAGGTACATTTATTAATCCATGCCTTATTGGGATTGTTATCGCTGCTTTTCATTTCATCCGTGCAGGCTGCAACGCCTCTGTGGACATTTATACCACAAACACCAGTTGAGCTGACACTGACTAACAGCGCTGGCGCTGAAGTGATTTATACCGTGCAAAATCAGTCTGTTCGCCCGAAAACCCTGGTGATGATGCCGATTGCCGGTATAACGCAAAACGACGTTTGCCAGTTACCGGGAAAAGGGACATGTACTTTAAAATTGAGTATTCAGGGTAATGCATTAAAGGGTGATGTTTTAGGCGGGCCAATATTATGCCAGCAAGGCGATCCCAACCAGTGTTATCAACCGGCTCCTGTCTATTCACTCAAAATCCATTTGGTAAACCAGCCGCCCGTACAGCAATTTACTGTGACGCCGTCTGCCGGACCTAATGGCAGCATCACACCTGATACACCTCAGGTGGTTAATCCCGGCAGTAATCTGGTATTCATGGCGACCCCTGCTGCTGGATTTGCAGTTAAGCAATGGTTGCTCGATGGGGTGGTTGCTCAGAATGGCGGTACCAGTTTCCAGTTAAATAACATTGACGCCAATCATCGCCTTGAAGTGGTTTTCGGCCAGTATTTTGCCTATGTCACGAATGATTTTAGCTCAGGTGCAAATAATGTCACTCGCTGTGGATTGGATGCCGGTGGTAATTTTATCGACTGTACTATAGTTGGTTCGGGATTTACAAATCCTATTGGCCTGGTATTCAATCCGGAGGGAACGCGAGTATATGTGGCGAATTTTGGTGCTGCCAACACAGTTAGGAAGTGTGATATAGGTATAAATGGTATTTTGCTAAATTGTATTGATTCAGCTGCAATATTCAATAACCCGGTTGGTGTTGCAATTAATCCACAGGGCACAAAAATCTATGTAACTAATAATCTTATGGATAATGTTTCTCGATGCGATTTGGACACTAATGGTAATTTGATTAACTGTACAATTACGGCCCTAATCAATTTTCCCAGAGGCATTGTGTTTAATCCTGCAGGCACAAAAGTGTATGTAACAAATAATACTAACGTGACACGCTGTGATGTTGTGGGGTTTAACGGCGATTTAGTAAATTGTACCCTGGTTGGATTCGGACTTGTTTTACCTGTAGGGATTACATTTAATGCTAGCGGAACCCGGCTTTACACTGTGAGTGGCCCGAATTTTCTTACAGGCGAGATAAATCGGTTTGATGTGGATGCCAATGGTGATCTTGGTAATCCAGCTGTGGCAGGTACGGCCGGTACTACTTCCCGATTCATTGCTCTAAACGCCGATCAGACAATAGCTTATGTAACGAATGCATCAAATGATAATGTTACGAAATGTGAGATTGACATTAATGGAAATTTTACAAATTGTTCAGTAACGGGTTTTAATATGGATGGCGCGACGGGTTTACAGCTGGTTGTTCAGTAGTCAATAGGGTATAGAGAAAATGTAAAAGTCACTGATTTGCATTTAATTTTAAAAATTGCTTGACAGTCAAGGGCGAGATTATTAAACTGCCAATCTCTTTCGGGGCTATAGCTCAGCTGGGAGAGCGCTTGCATGGCATGCAAGAGGTCGGCGGTTCGATCCCGCCTAGCTCCACCATCTCTCTCTGAGAGATGGTTAGAAGAACAGGGTCCCCATCGTCTAGAGGCCCAGGACATCGCCCTTTCACGGCGGTAACGGGGGTTCGAATCCCCCTGGGGACGCCATCCTCCTTAAGTGGAGATGGCTTCAGGATGTACAATGTAGTAGTTTAAAGTTCCAGGTCCCCATCGTCTAGAGGCCTAGGACATCGCCCTTTCACGGCGGTAACGGGGGTTCGAATCCCCCTGGGGACGCCACCTAAATGGTGGATTTTAACTAGTTCGTAACAAATCAGATAATTCTCTTAATGCAATGAAAAACATTGTGTAATCAAGACTGGTACTTCCATGAAGCATTCCCAGCAGCATATCCCAACGCTTTTGAATATCTGTGTTTGCTTCCAGCCAGCTGTCAATCAGTTTACTCGCATTATTTTCCTTGATATTACTTTGTAAGATAGCAATCGCCAGACTGCGTTGCAGGGAATCCAGCTCGTCGCGCAAAGAAAGCCTGGCCATTGTGTTCCAGTGACCCTCTCGTCCATCACTGGCGATCTGATCCCTGAACCAGACTAAATTAAATCGTCCGCCAATCTGAAAATAGACTTCGGCTGTTTTAGTCAGGTTAAGTTTATTCTGAGTAGAGACTTCAATGACATTCAATGCGGTATAAAGTGGTCTGGCAATTGCAATTTTTTGTGCCATATCGGCGGCAAGTCCGGCTTCAACAAATTGATTCACGATTTTTTGCATATAGTCTTTGGTAACGCCGACTATCAGTGTAGGGATTAATGATTCGAGTTTTTTAATAGAACTACCATAGTGCTCAATAATCTGGTGTATGTCGCCATTGAGGCGGTTATTTCTCAAAAACCAGTGAGTTGAAAGATTAAGCAACTGCCTGATTTGGTGCATTAAATCATATTGAGTTTGAACAGGAATTTTGAAATTGGTCGAATCAATCAGATATTGCAGATTGTGAGTGTCATAAATACTTGCAGAAACAGAATAGGCTCGGGCAATGTTAGGAATAGAAGCCCCGGTTTCAACGGACATGCGGTATATAAAAGTCATACCGGCAACATTGACAATTTGATTGCTGAGCTGAGTGGCCACAATCTCCCGTCGCAGACGATGTTCGCACATTGACTGCGGGTATAATTTAGCCAGACGGGCAGGGAAGGCTGATTCCAGGCAATGAATAAAATAGGGATCATCGGATATTTCTGATTTAAGTAATTCCTGGGTTAGATGGATTTTGGAATAAGCCAATAGAACTGCCAGCTCTGGCCTGGTTAAACACTGGCCTGCTGCCTTACGTTCAACCATTTTTTTGTCATCGGGTAAATACTCATTGGCCCGGTTCAATAATCCCGAGCTTTCCAATTCTTTAATATAGGCCTGGTAAAGACTGCCGTATCGCTGAGCACTCAGAGACGAGATACTCATAATTAAAGCCTGACTATAATTATCATTTAGTACCAGTTCTGCTACTTCATCAGTCATTTTAACTAATAGCTGATTCCGTTTTTTTTCAGTCAGATGACCTTTTTGTATTTCTTTGTCCAGTAAAATTTTTATATTTACCTCATGGTCGGAACAATTCACCCCGGCAGCATTGTCAATAAAATCAGTATTGATTAATCCTCCCTGAAGAGCATATTCGATACGCCCTAATTGGGTACAGCCTAAATTACCGCCTTCACCGACCACCCGGCAGCGTAACTCATTGCCATTAACACGGCAAAATTCATTGGTTTTATCGCCAACGTCTGCATGCGATTCGCTGCTTGCCTTGACATATGTTCCGATTCCGCCGTTAAATAATAAATCAACTGGAGCGCGTAAAATAGCCTGAATCAGCTCATTCGGTGTCATGGCATTTTTTTGCGTACCCAGGGCTTCTTTTACCTCAGGGCTTAATACTATCGATTTTACAGACCGTCTGAACACACCGCCGCCGGTAGAGATGAGTTGAGGATTATAATCTTCCCAGCTGGATAAAGGTAAGTTGAAAAGCCGTACCCGCTCCTCATAGGAAATAATGGCATCTGGATTGGGATCCAGAAAGATATGACGATGATCAAAAGCGGCGATCAGCCGAATATGGGGGGTATAAATCATACCATTCCCGAATACATCCCCGCTCATATCGCCAACTCCGACAACAGTGAAGTCCTGGTTCTCAATATTGATATCTAACTCTCTAAAATGACGCTTAACTGATTCCCAGGCACCTCGTGCGGTAATCCCGATTTTTTTATGGTCATAACCAGAAGAACCGCCTGAAGCAAACGCATCTCCCAGCCAGAAACCATATTCGGCTGAAATTCCATTGGCTATATCGGAAAAACTGGCAGTACCCTTGTCAGCAGCGACAACCAGATAGGGATCATTATCATCATAACAGGTGGTGTTTGCTGGGGACACACATTGATCATTCACCAGATTATCAGTTAAATCCAACAGACCGCGAATGAAAGACTGGTAGCAGAATATGACCTCCTTTAACAGGATTTCACGGCTGACTCCTGGCGGAACCATTTTTAAAACAAAACCGCCTTTGGCCCCAGAGGGAATAATTACAGAATTTTTTACCACCTGAGCCTTCATCAATCCCAGGATCTCGGTTCTGAAATCTTCCCTTCGATCGGACCAGCGCAATCCCCCGCGTGCTACTTTGGCACTGCGTAAATGGATGCCTTCAAAACGGGGGGAATACACAAAAATTTCATAAAGCGGTTTGGGTAAAGGCAAGTCTGGAATTTCTGTGGAATGTAATTTAATTGAGAGGTACTCTTTTGCTTTCCCATCTGACGTAGTTTGAAAATAATTAGTTCTCAGGCTTGCTTTTATTAAATGCCAATACAGACGCATGATTCGGTCTTCGTCGAGACTTGTTATCGCTTCAAGCTCCGCTTTAATTTTATTTTTTAATTCTTTCAGCTGTTTTTTTGTCGATGAGTTTTGTTTAAGAGCAAATTTCAATTTAAAAAGGTTCACCAGATCTCTGGCCAGCAGTGCATTATTTTCTACAGTCTTTTCAATATAAGCAGGGCTAAATCGAATGCCCATTTGCTGCATATATTTGGCATAGCTGCGAATAATGGTAATTTCCCGCCAGTTAAGCCCGGCAGTCAGCACCAATTTGTTAAATCCATCATTCTCGCATTCACCATTGCAGATTTTGATGAAGGCTTCCTCAAAATTGCCTTCCACTTCATGAATGTCCAGACATTGAGGATTAGTATAATTGATGACAAAATCATTAATCCACACCGAGTGCTTTCCATCCAGCATAAGCTGATAAGGGTTTTCACGCTGAGTATGCAAACCCATGTTTTCCAGCATGGGAAGGATGTCAGATAATGGGATAAAGGCTTGATACTGGTATAGCTTCAGATGGAGAGGGAATACATCGCCTTCCTGCTCATAGAGGTTGATCTGCAAGCGATGTTCATCCGATAACTTTTCAATATAATCAATGTCCTGCAAGGCAGCGGAAATTTGATTTTGTGCTGAATAAGTCAGGGGAAAGGCGTTATAGTATTTTTTAGAAATCAACTCACCTTTTTTATGTCCAAATTGTTTGAGAACCTGTTGATTTAATTCATCTTTCCAATGATTTAACACGTTATGGTCCTTATTGAAAGCGAGATAGCACGAAACGGAATCGTTCGATAAATCCCATTATGTTTTTATAGTAGTATAGTCTGAATTGGAAAAATGTATAAAAAACCAACTCTTAGTCCACGAGTCGTTGATATTTAAGGTTTCCGGAGACCTCGGAACCCCCGGAAAGCCAGTCCCTGTTTATCAACAAGCCGTTACAGGCCGGCCCAAGAGTTGGACGGGAAAATTATTGGCTTAATTTTTTGGAACTATCCTGAGATGCATTATAGTAATCTTCAATTTCTGTAATAAATTCGCCAAGTGCAACTTGCAGACGCTTGTCTTTAAGCGCTTTTAATTCATTGAGGCTGATATCTATACCTTCCCCACCACTTAAAATCGCAATGGCTTTATTGGCGGCGCTAATTTTGATATTTGCATTCGCATGATCTCGCTTAAAAAAGCTAGCCCATTTTCCATGAAAATCGCTTTTCTGTTGCTGTTGTTCCAAGTCTCTATTAATTTTATATTGTTTAAGATTTTGAATGGTGTCTAATCGGTGAACAAGATTGACTGTATTGGCTTTCTCATTTTCAGGAACAGAAAAATGTTGTTTATAAGTATCAAAGGGTACGATATAGGAAGGTAATACTAATTGGCAATTTGGTCTTATCGATAAGTTTTGTTCTCTGAGAATCTCCTTGAAGTTCTCAGGTCGATCATCGAAGTAGTCGATTTCAATTTGTTCATCGGTGTCTAGTAATACTGAAAGACCTTCAACCAAATGTTTATACTGGTCTGTTTTTCCTTCTGGATAGTAGGAGCTAGGGGAAACATTTAGATCATCTGGAATATTTAAGGCCTGCTTTATTATTGAGCATTCTTCTCTCACTTCATCATTAAAACCAGCCATATTAAACTCGATATCATTTTTGCGTAGATCGTCAGCAAGGCGAGTTTCAAAATCAGCCAGAACGTTATTATAGTATTCGGTAGGATTTCCAAAATACAGGTCAACCGAGGTCGAAACTAATACTTTCTTTCCCAGATATTCAGTTAGCTGCTTCACAGCATCGCAAGTACTATCAATATCATGCCCAGGCACTGGATTAAGAATATGGGCTGGCAACTGAGTAATTTGCAAGAATCGACTGCGTTGAGTGAATAGAATAATTTGATCGTGATTTTTTAATCTTTCGGCCAACGCCTTGTTAAGTTTACCATTCTGAACGAGGCAACCATCAATATCCACTAAAGCCACTTTTTTAGTCATATATCCTCTCAACATTGGCTACTAATAATTATTCTAATACTTAATTATTAAGGATTTATGATAGGATTCTTAAGAGAAAATTAACAACCGGTATTTCCCTATGAGTCTTCTGGATCCCTTCGGAGAGGGACGTAGAAGCAAGGAGTGTTTTTTCTAATCCTAAAGCCGTTCAAAGATTGTACGCGTATTAAATCCGAATAAGCGCTCATGCATGCGGTAGGCGTATTCATCCGTCATATTGGCAATATAGTCACAGACTACACGCATCGCTTCATCGTCTGAAGAGGCTTCGTTGTAAAGCTGTCGATTTTTGGTGTCTAGTAAACTGGTCGGATTTGAGCTGATGGCCTCAAACAGCCGAAGAACTACCGTTTGCCCGCCATACTCAAAGGTTCTGGCTTCCTGAGAATCAATGACGTGCTGGTAAACGCAATTTTTCAGATAGTCAAGCAAACGGCCGGCTTCAGGTAACAGATTAATATTATATTTTAATAAAGGGTTTTCAAAATTGGCGTCAGTGGTTTCAATCTGAGTGGCTGTAATCAGATAGTTAACCATTTCACCGATGGCCTGCTTGCGCTCGAAAAGCTGGCTTGAGAATAAATGGTTAAGCAGGGCATTGCGCTGCTGTCCAAGTGGCGTGCCGTCCACCAGGTTATGAAAACCGGGACAATCGATTTTGTCACGCGTGATCAGGCGCAAGTGAATTGCATCCTCCAGATCATGTACTCCATATCCGATATCATCAGCGACATCCATGATGGAACAATCAAAGCTATGAAAGGCGGATCTTCCATGTTCGTTTTGTGCTGGAGGTTTACGAAGCGATTGAAAAAGTGATCGATCGCCTTCGCTAAATGGCGCCAGTAACCAGTCGACTTCTGCCTGCTCACAGTTAAAATAAGCCTTGGGAGGGAGCCAGTCATTGATTCGAATCGTTTTATGCAGGGTGTTAACAGCTTCGAGTTTTCCAAGGGCAATCACTCTGCTTCTGGGAACTGGGTACTTCAGAATCCCTAGTAAAGTGCGCCGCGTTAAATCAAGTCCGTAGGCGCCATAGCTGTTTTCCAGTTTGGTTAAAAGCCGCAGTGTCTGGCCATTACCCTCAAAACCGCCATGTTCACGCATCATATAATTTAATGCGACCTCACCTCCATGACCGAAAGGAGGGTGGCCGATATCATGTAATAAACAGATGCTGCTGATTAAATCTTCACTGGGAAGTAAACCTGAGAGAATACTCTCCTGATGATTCACAATAAGATTTCGTGCGATGCTTCTGCCAATGGACGCCACTTCAAGTGAATGGGTGAGCCGAGTGCGATGGAAATCGCCTTCATCAGTTCCCAGAATCTGTGTTTTTCGCTGTAAACGTCGAAAAGCGGGGCAATGAATGACACGCGTTTGGTCGCGTTCATAGGGGCTGCGATGATCCTGAACGCCGCGTTGGTGATTTAGGCCAGAGCGTCTATGAGTCCACATGGGTAATAACCTCGATACTAATAGGGGTATTATTTCATCATGGTATCAGAAATAACTAAAGTTTTTTTTAAAACTGCAGCTAACAAGGGTATGAAACTCCAATAAGAATAAAAAAGGAGCCTGCATGAATACCTTGAAAATAGCTGCAATAGCGATAGTGGTAGTCCATTTGTCTTCTTGTGCAACGAGTCCTAGTACCAGCTATTCCACTTATGAAACGTATACCTACGACAATATGCAATACTACGGGCACGGGGTGGGGTCGGTTGATTATGGCAATTACGGCAATAATCAGGGTTATTATCCACCAAGCCAGGCTACCGTTCCAGATTCTTATTATACTGGAGGCAATAACCGGCCTGTGTCTCATAAAGATCAGGATAGAAACTGGGTTAATAATCAAAATCCCCAAGGTTACACTATAGAAATTGCTGATGGTGAAAAAGCCTCTCAGGTGGCTGGTAAATTATATAAGACACCTAAAAACGATCGGACTGCTCAAATTAAATACTATCGAGATGGAAAAACTTACTACAAAGGGGTTTATGGAACCTATAATACCCAGGAAGAAGCCGAGAAAGCTTTGAATGCTCTGCCTGAGAGTGTAAAGCAAGGGGCGGGGGTCAGGAACTGGGGAAGTGTTCAGGGAGCAGCAGAATAGAGAAAAATCCCCTCTCCCAAGTTTGGGAGAGGGTGAGGGTTGATCTGCAAGGGAAATTCCTACCCGCTTATTTTGCCGAAAGAGTGATCGTCAGCTTCACCACGCCTGCCGTCTCTGTTTTATCCATCGAAAGTTGCTTTAAGATGACCGCATAATCGGTATTCAATTGCCATAGCCATTGTAAAAATTGTGTGTAAGGCACTTTTTCATAACTAATCTGTATATCCCCGGGACCTGTTTGCTGCAGTTGATAAGCGAATGTTTTGAAAGGAGTATTACTTAATTGCGTTGAGATGATCGACAATAATCGCCCGTTATTAATCATTTCCGGTTCTTTCCTGTTAAGAGGACGCTGATTAATTTGCTTCATCCAGACAAGTGTTTTTTGTTTATCCTGTAATTGATTGGTTTTACTGACTACAGCGGTATTTAGCGGGGAGTAAATCAGTAAATAAAAGAGATACGCAATGGTGAACATAAGACCAATACTTAGAGTCAGACGATCCCGTTCACTTAAATTTTGCCAGAAATTCATCATAAGCTAAGCTCCAGGGTACTGGCGACTTGCTGCTCTCTGGTTGATGCCTGCGTTTGCTTTACCTTGACATTCAGTTTTTGTAACTGATTCTCTACCTTTTCAACGCTTGCGAAATCCTTACCAATCACAGTCACCTGCAAAATATGATTCTGATAACGGAGTTGTTCAACAGCCACATCGGTTGAATCAAGTGTTTTCGAGAGCTGATTTAGCAAAACCCAGAAGGGATTCTCGCTGTCATTCCCTTTAGTTTTTAACAATTGCTCAATACGAAATCTCGGGCTAATAACTTGTTGCGCCTGAGGGAAAAACTGCTTATAAATGACTGCAATTTGCTTGTCTGTTTCTTCTATTTGCTGATTGAGGCGATAATTTTGCCATATTGTGCCAGAAAGATTGCTAAACAACCACAAGACGGCCATCGCAACTGCCGCGGCTATCCAGCGTTTCTTTCCCTTAGTTTCGCTGCTTGCCAGAAATTGACCCTGTGCCATATTCATAGGATGACCAACCAGAAGACGTTTTGCCAGCCAGAGATATAAATTCTCTTCATGAATTATTTGGGCCACTAAATGCTCAGGAAGGGCCATGCTTTCCTTAAAAAGGAATAGTCGATGTTCCGGGCTTGCTTTTTTCAGGAATAAATCAGTAAGCGGCGGGTTTAACACTCCGCAGAAGGTCTCATCATGAATAATCAAACTATCTTCTGCGACACAAATCTCTTTATTCTCGAGAGCGAACCAATCGACAGTGAGAATATCCAGGTGAATGTCATTGTCTTTGAGGAGTAGAAGCAGTTGCTGCAAAAACTCTTTTTTGCAGGCTGCGATAAGATATTGGCCCTGTTGGTAATATTGGCGATTAAACGCGAAATGAAGTTCATCCACATTTTCTGCGAACTTGTCTTCAAGCGCGTAGGGGATAGCAATACGGGCTTTTTTTTCTCCCAGCCAGGGCAGTTCAAGGCGGTGGAAGGCAAAGTGTTCGCCAGAAACCACAATGCAGGTACGATTATTGGTTTGAATCTGCCTGAGTTCTTCAGCCTTTCGTTTTGCTAAAGGCTGAACAACCTGTTGGTTCTGATCCAGGCTTACTGATAAGAAGCTGTCGTCAGTCAGAGACTTGATAAAAACAAAACAGGTTGCCAAATGTAAATCCTTCTACTCAATTAGCTTTAGGCGTAGGCATATTGTTTGGTAACATTTGCCTCAGCCCACTGATTTTTCAATTGCTGTGCTAACAAATAAACGGCCAGTGCATACTGCGGGCTACTATTATAGCGGGTTATCACATAAAAGTTAGGATAAGCTAACCAGTATTCCGGACCTTCCTGGGTAGTCAGCTCGATAAGGCCTGCTTTTTTCGGTACATGGAATGAAGCGGTTACCGGCTTAATTCCCGCCGCCCGTAATTGACTGGTTTTGTATACAGCTGTTTTATAAGAGGTATTAATACGTTTGTAGGCTGAACCGGTAATTTGGGCCGGCTGAGCGATTCCCTGATTAAAAGTC
The DNA here is from genome assembly GCF_900461555.1 of Legionella quinlivanii. NCBI lineage: Bacteria > Pseudomonadati > Pseudomonadota > Gammaproteobacteria > Legionellales > Legionellaceae > Legionella > Legionella quinlivanii. The sequence continues at coordinate 1,018,495 of NZ_UGOX01000001.1, forward strand.
CATCCGTGTTTGTGAAAATAATTGGCAACACTGGCAATTACAGCATCATCATCATTCATCAGATCTTTTTTGGGATTGCCAGTGAAGTCTGCGGCGTAATAACGGTAGCTGCTGGGCATAAACTGCGGTTTACCCATCGCACCGGCATAAGAGCCCATGTATTGAGTAGGGGAAACGTGGTGTTCACGGCAAAGCAGCAGATATTCGCCAAGCTCTTTGGTAAAAAACTCAGAGCGTTTTGGATAATCAAAGGCTAAGGTTGATAGTGCATCGAGAACGCGGTAATTGCCCTGGTTTTTACCGTATAAAGTCTCAATACCGATGATTGCAACGATAATATTGGCCGGCACATGATATTTTGCCTCAGCCTTATTCAAGGCTTTCTGGTTTTTTCTCCAGAAATCAATACCGCCTTCAACACGCTGGGGCGTTAAGAATAATTGTTTATACACATCCCAGGTTTTCTTCTCATATGGTTTTTCCATTGATTCGATAATCTGAGGTTGCAGTTTGACATCGCTCATTACCGCGAGTAGTTCAATTTTGTCAAAATTGTGTTTTTTTACCATCGTATCAATAAACGCTTTGACGTCTTTTCTTTGGGTGAAACTGGCGTCGGCGAGACCAAAAGAAGAATAAAAAATGGTGAAGAAAGCAAAACCAATTGCAATGAGTCGTCGCATCGGATGTCCTGTCGGTTGAACAAAATGACCCATTGTAGTCAAGTAAACGGCTATTGTGAAGAGGACTGGTGCGGTTATCTGAGGTACTTGCCAGACTTCGGTATGATAGTTTTTACAGGTCATTACATTAAAAGCTTTCTGCTCAGTGATTATTAAGCTAGAATAAGCGCTTTTAGCAACAGGTTTTTAGAGTTGAGCGACCTATCCCGAATTCGTAATTTCTCAATTATTGCCCATATCGATCATGGTAAATCAACCCTTGCTGATCGATTTATTCAAATTTGCGGCGGACTTAGCGACCGTGAAATGGCAGAACAAGTGCTTGACTCGATGGATATCGAGCGTGAGCGCGGCATTACTATCAAGGCGCAGAGTGTGTCGCTGAATTACAAGGCGCGCGACGGCAAAACCTATCTGCTCAACTTCATTGACACGCCGGGCCATGTCGACTTCAGTTATGAGGTATCACGATCACTGGCCGCCTGTGAAGGCGCGATCCTGGTGGTCGACGCAGCACAGGGGGTTGAGGCTCAGACGGTTGCCGTCTGTTATACCGCTATTGATCAGGAACTCGAAGTTTTGCCGGTTTTGAATAAAATAGACTTGCCTCAGGCTGAGCCGGAACGTGTTATTGCAGAAATTGAAGATATTATTGGTCTGGAAGCTCATCATGCCATTCATGCCAGTGCCAAAAGCGGCCTGGGCGTGGAAGAGGTTCTGGAAGCGCTTGTCAATCATATACCGCCTCCCACTGGCGAGATCGATGCACCTCTGCAAGCCTTGATCATTGACTCCTGGTTTGACAGTTATCTTGGTGTGGTATCTTTGGTGCGAATCGTCAATGGAAGCTTACGCAAGGGCGATAAGCTGAAAATTATGTCAACCGGGCGCAGCTATGAAGTAGATCAGGTAGGTATTTTCACACCTAAACGCACCAAGGTGGATGTGCTGCAGGCTGGTGAGGTAGGTTACGTAGTCGCTGGAATTAAAGAAATTCAAGGCGCACCTGTAGGGGATACCTTAACTTTGGAAAAGAATGCGGCGATAGAACCTTTGCCTGGGTTCCAGCGCGTGAAGCCGCAGGTTTATGCCGGGCTTTTTCCGATCAGCGCCGATGATTTTGAGGCCTTTCGCGAAGCACTTGCCAAGCTGAGTCTGAATGATGCCTCCCTCTTTTATGAACCTGAGTCCTCTGAAGCGCTTGGCTTTGGATTTCGTTGTGGGTTCCTTGGCATGCTTCATATGGAGATTATTCAGGAGCGTCTGGAGCGTGAATATAATCTTGATTTAATTTCAACAGCCCCGACCGTGGTTTATAAAGTAGAAACGACCAAGGGTGAAACGGTGATGATTGATAATCCATCCCAGTTGCCAGCTTCTCCCCAGGTCAAGCAAATGTATGAACCCATCGTCAGAGCAAATATTCTGGTCCCTCAGGATTATCTGGGGCAGGTGATAACGCTTTGTGTCGAACGTCGCGGTGTTCAGGTTACTATGATGTATAGCGGGCGTCAGGTTTCGGTAACTTATGACATACCGATGAGTGAAGTAGTTTCCGACTTTTTTGACCGCTTGAAATCCGTTAGCCGTGGTTATGCTTCGCTGGATTACAATTTTCTCAGATTCGAGCCGGCCGACCTCGTTAAGATGGATGTCATGATTAATGGCGAGCGGGTGGATGCCCTGGCCGTTATTGTGCATCGCAGTGCTGCTTACAGCCGAGGAAAAGCCCTGGCTGAAAAAATGCGGGAGTTGATTCCAAGACAAATGTTTGATGTGGCAATTCAGGCTGCTCTGGGTAATCATATTATTGCCCGCCAGACAGTCAAGGCTTTGAGAAAGAATGTGACTGCTAAATGTTATGGTGGGGACGTGTCTCGTAAGCGCAAACTGCTGGAAAAGCAAAAGGCAGGTAAAAAGCGTATGAAACAGGTCGGTCATGTGGAAATTCCCCAGGAAGCATTCATGGCAGTATTTCAAACGGACAGGAAAAAATAATTCCTTAAATGTAGCTATCTCGCAGGAACTGAACTATGAATTTTGCATTGTTGCTGGTTGTACTTTCTCTCATCAGTGGCTTGATTTATTTGCTGGATATTTTGTTTTGGCAAAAAAAACGCTCGGCGGGAGAAAAGCCCAATAAGATAATTGAGTATTCACGCTCTTTTTTTCCTGTTTTTTTTATTGTTCTGTTACTGCGCTCATTTTTAGTCGAGCCATTTCGCATTCCCTCCGGTTCCTTGGAGCCCACATTGCTGGTGGGCGACTTTCTTGCCGTTAACAAGTTTGCTTATGGACTTCGCATACCTGTGTGGGAAAAGAAAGTCATTCCTGTTTCAAATCCGAAAACCGGTGAAATTGCGGTTTTTCGCTGGCCTCCCAATCCTGGCTTTGACTACATCAAGCGTGTGATTGGTGTTCCGGGCGATACAATTAGCTACCATAACAAAGTGTTAACGATTAACGGCAAGCTAATGAAGCAGTCCTTTGTCGAATATACTACCGATGAGAGTTCTGGAAAGGCTGTAGCGAAATACCAGGAAAACTTAAACGGTGTAAATCACGATATATTTATTCGCCCTGATGTGGCGGCAACTGATTTTGAAGTGACCGTTCCCGCAGGACAATATTTTATGATGGGCGACAATCGGGACGATAGTGCTGATAGTCGTTTCTGGGGGTTTGTGTCTGATGAGTATTTGCGTGGCAAAGCCTTTTTGGTGTGGATGAGCTGGAATGGCAAAACAGACAGTTTGCGGTGGTCTAAAATAGGACGGTTTGTCAATTAGAATTATAATATGTAGGTGCTCCCGACTCATTGCCTTCGAACTGGAGCCCTTAATCCCATTAATAAGTTCCATGAATTAAGGATAGATATGCACAATCAGAAAGGAATGACGCTTATTGGTTTACTATTAACTGTTGTAATTATTGTGTTTCTGGGGATATTAGTGATGCGTGTGGTGCCAGTCTATATACAAAATTACGAAATAAAACGGTCACTGGCTTCATTAAATAATTTGGATCCCTCGCAATTTAGTTCAGATCCTATGGCCAATGTCAGTGTATTGAAAAGCAGACTTATTAATCAGCTGGATTTGGAAAGCATTGGATTTATCAAACCAGAACAGATAAATATTACGCCGAGTGATGGGAATTATTTGGTTCGACTTAAATATACGGTTATCAAACCTTTAATTGCCAATGTCAGTTTAATGTTTGATTTTGAAGAATCAGAAGAGGTAAAAGTTGGTCCGCATTGATTTAGAGCGATTGTACAGGCGGCTTGGCTATCGATTTGCCAACCCCGCCTTACTTAAACAAGCATTAACTCATTGCAGTGTGAGTAATGAGACTAATAATGAGCGTTTTGAGTTTCTTGGTGACTCTATTCTCAGTTTTGTAATAGCTGATGCGCTTTTTGAAAAATTTCCTCAGCAAAGTGAGGGCCAGCTTAGCCGGCTGCGCGCCTATCTGGTTAAAGGTGACATGCTGGCTGAAATTGCAGTAGAGCTTGAGCTGGGTGATTTTTTAATTCTCGGCCAGGGTGAACTCAAAAGCGGCGGATTCCGAAGAGCGTCTATTCTTGCAGATGCATTAGAAGCAATCATTGCCGCAGTTTATCTGGACAGTGGCATCGATGCCAGTAAGCAGCTAATTCTTAAGTTGTTCGCCAGTCGTCTTGATTCAAGCGAATTGCAGGATAATCTTAAGGATTCCAAAACTCAGTTACAGGAATTTCTGCAAGCAAGCAGGCAATCTTTGCCAGAGTATAATTTGCTGCATATAAAGGGTGAAGAGCATGAGCAACTTTTCTATGTATCCTGTGTAGTCAAAGGCTATAAAATACATACTGAAGGCTTTGGCCCAAGCCGGCGGAAAGCGGAACAGGAAGCGGCCAAGCAGTTTCTAGCGCTTATAAAAGCGGAAAAGACTTGATTTGAGAGACTTGGGCTGAATAACCAAATGGGTGTGCAAAAAATCGTCTTTGCGAGCGTTAGCGAAGCAATCCAGTTCCTTTATTTGTACAAGTTCAGATCTGGATTGCTTCACTTTGTTCGCAAAGACAACAGCTTGGTTGTCTGGCTGTATTTACGCACTGCGGAAATGACAGGTTTAAATTATCATCTCATTCCAGGCATAAGCATTTCTTAACTAAACAGAGGGCCCCTGAGAAAAACTCACATCATTTTCCTTCTGTATTTCTTTCGCTATTTTTGCTGCAAGCTCAGGATTTCCTACAATATTCTCCAGACTTATGGGCTCGGGAAGAATCTTTTCTATCATAGCCAGCCAATGAGTAAGAGTCTTTCGGTCCTGCATTACCTCCCGCCATGGAAACAATTTAATCATCGCTTTGAAAGCTTCATCCAGAGTCAAGGTCTTTGGATCATCAATACGAGAGCTTTGCTCTGAAGTCATTAACTGGCCTAGTGTTTTTGGCGATGAACTGCTGTTTGATTGCTGTATCAGAGACGGGCTGCTATGAGCCGTATTGGCCTCCAGTTTGGATCCGCTTGGCTGTTTGATAAGACGGGGCGCAGTGGTTGTCGAGTTTTTGCGACGTCTCGTAAAGAAGCTGGAACTATTGCTCTCCACCTCATTGCCATTGGCAAAGTCTGGATTTGTACTTATTAGCGCTTCGCTGGCAGGAATAATGTCTTCCATGCACAGGGTATACATTTGATAATAGGCTCGCAGAGGACTTAGGCAGTTTTCCTTATATATCTTTGAATAATAGGTGGCCAGCAAGGGATCAAAATAATAAAAGAACTTTTCGAAACTTTCATTAGGGTAGAACTTAATAAAATGAATGAGAGTTTTTAGGCCCTCGTAAATGGAGGGAAGATCTTCTGCGGTGAAACGGAAGGGGATCATCTGGTCAGTGATTAATTCCTTGCCTTCAGTATAGAGCTGCTGATTAATGAAATTTGTACAAACCCTATTGGCCTCTTTGGCAGCAAGCATGGTTTCAAGAAATAAATTTTCGGCTGTGTCTTTAAAGACTAGTTTACTGACGAGAGCAGACTGTATCGGTGGAATCATAAACAGAATGGATTTAATCCCTGCGCGATGTTTGATAATTGCGTTAACATTTCCCTGCAAAGCTGTGGTTGATTTTTCAGCGACCACGCCTCGTTCCAGCATCTGAGCGCCAATGTCAATGAATACAATAGACCAGTTAAGTAACTGGCCTTTATCATCCCGATGCAGGCACACCTGATAGTTATCCGCTTTCCCATCTTCGGCACCTAAAATAAGACTGCCGGCTGCCAGTGCCAAAGCGCTTTGTAAATCGAGTGAGTTCCAAAGAGCGAATAACTGTTGCTCAATTTGCGATATTTTACTCTTCAATTCTTGCGGATTAACTTTTAATACAGCTAATGCCTTATCATCTATGTCCAAAAATAACTCAGGCAATCTGGCGAGAAGAGAGACCCATCGGACAATCTCATCAAGGCTGCGTCCAGCAGTTAGTGTTGGCCATTTAAGGATAAAAGAAAACGCTTTGATTACAGTCGATTCTCCTTCATCTTTTATCAGTCGTTCTGGTAAATTTTTAATTGTATCTGGAAGATCAGATAACAAGTCTTGCAATGATTCCAGCTTTTCGCGCCCCGGAAGCTTTTTAAATTGCAGTATTCTCTCATCAGGAGCCATATTGCGCTGATTATCAATTAATCGTACAAACAGCTCAGCGATTGTTGTTTCACGTATATAGGTCCCTGCAATCCAGTGATATATGGCTTTTTTCAAAATATCTATACCGTGCCGCGCCCTTAATATATCGGTGATTTCCTTGATTAAAAGCCAATGCGTTAAGGAAATACCTTCTACCGCAGTGCTAGCCTGAATATAGCGTGGAGGAAGGATTTCAGATTGGCCGTTTGTATTTTTTTGAATGAACACATTTTCAAGCCGAAGGAGCGTCGAAGGGGTTAGAAATAAGGGGGCCTCTTGTGGGAAGAGGGTATGGAAAATTCTCTGGATTAAAGCTTCTCTGCCAAATCCCAAAGGAGGAACCGGCCTATCCGTTTTGAAATAAACATCGCCAAGACGTATGACATAGTGTGTCGCATTAGTGAATATCCAGGGTTGTCCACGACCGCTGGCATCAATTCCGAGAAGACGATAGGCTGTTTCCTGAGGGATACTTCGGGCAGGTATTTCCAATCCATTGATTGTCGCTGAAAATTCGGTTGCTTGCGGGGCATTATAAAACTTTGCCAGGCGTTGCAGCAGGCTGAAAAGAAGAGGAGTACATTCTTCCTGCGATCGTCTCGCCCCAGGCTTTGAGCGAGGTGATATGGGGGCTAAATTCGAGCAATAGGTACCCAGAGATAAAATAAGACGGTCCAGAATGGTACACATCATTACACAAGGGTGATGAATAGTTGCTTTGCCTTTATCAGCAGCCTGTTCTTTGAATTGCAGTTGTTTTTTGATCTCTTCCTCCTGGATTAATGCCAGGTGGCTGGGTGAAACCAGAAGCGGGAGAAGGTGGCTTCTGATTATTTCGATTAATTTGGAGAGATCTTCTTTTGCAGGCTGAGCTACCAGGATGGGTATCTTCGTTTTGGAAGGAAAAGGATGTAACAGAGATTTAATATCGGATGTAAATGAGCGCTCGGATTGGCTTTTTTTGGCAAGAAAGTTGCTGCTGGAAGGCTTAACCTGTAGAAACTTGGTATTTGAAGCATTATTATCAAAAAGAAGAGCATAGAGCTCTTTTATTCTATTGAGATATTGTTTCAGGTCGCTGACTACTGGGGCGATTGGCGCTATGTTATGCAAGGCATGAAATAATGCAAGCCTTGTCTTTTCAAATTCGGCGAACTCAAATCGCTTATTATCGCTATGAATAGCCAGAATGGCAGCCTTCAGCTGTTCTTCGGAACGGGATGCTGCCAGTGAAGGAAGTTTACCTGATAAAAGTACTTTGCCTTTCATATTCTCTCCACTTCAGTCCTGATTGCAAAAAGGGGATACCAGAAGCGTTAAAATTGCTCCAGGAGTTCAGATACCTCAAGCCATTCTTCTTCGGCTTTTTTCAACTCTCCGGAAGCTTTTTCCTGTTTCTTTAAAAGCTGCTGTAGTTTGTCTTGCTGAGCGGCGTCATAAAGCGATGGGTCGCCTAACTCCAGTTCAAGTGTTTTTATCTGTTCATGGTAATCATCAATATACTGTTCCAGTTTTTTCAGACGATTTTGCAGCGATTTTCGTTCCCGATACTGATTGTTTCCCGAGTTATCGACAGTATTTGATTTTAACGGTTCGGGATTAAGCAGCCAATTATGGTAATCCTCTAGGTCTCCCTGGAAAACACGAAGTTTTTGCTGGTAGACAAGATAAAAATCATTCACCGTCGTTTTTAATAAATGACGGTCGTGCGAAATCAGTATTAAGGCTCCTTCATAACTTTGCAGGGCAATTTCAATGGCGGTTCGCATGCCAAGATCCAAATGGTTTGTCGGCTCATCCAGGAGCAATAAGTTGGGCTTTTGCCAAACCAGTTTGGCTAAAGCCAGTCTTGCTTTTTCACCACCGGAAAAATGGGTAATTGGATTCGTTGCCATATCACCGATGAAATTGAATCCACCTAAATAATCGCGAATAGCCTGTTCCCGAACTTCTGGAGAAAGCTGTTGAATAGTTTCTAAAGGGGAGAGACGTATATCAAGATCTTCAAGCTGATGCTGGGCATAATAGCCGATCTTCAGATGCGCCGAGCGGTTAATCTGACCGCTTAGCGGGGCTATAGTGCCGGTTAATGTTTTAATCAGGGTCGATTTTCCCTGCCCGTTAGGACCAATCAGTGCAATGCGATCACCAGGATTTAATATCAGATTAAACTTTTTCAGAATAGGCTGATTGATGTCATAACCCGCAGTCACCTGTTCGCAATCAATCAAAGGGTTTCCGGCGCGAGGGCTTGGCAGAAAATTAAAAGAGAAAGGCGAGTCAGCGTGGGCTTGCGCGATAACCTCCATCTTTGAAATCGCATTAAGCCTGCTTTGGGCCTGTTTTGCTTTGGTGGCTTTGGCTTTGAATCGATTCACAAAAGCCATCATATGATTAATTTTCTGTTGCTGTTTTTCGTACATTTGCTGCAGAAGGCTGAGTTGCAGGGCCCTTGTTTTCTCGAAGCTGCTGTAATTACCGGTATACAAAGTCATCTTACGCTGTTCAATATGAAGAATATGCGTACTTAACGCATCGAGAAATTCACGATCATGTGAGATTAATAAAATACTGCCTGGTGTCTGCTTCAACCATCGTTCAAGCCAGAAAATTGCTTCCATATCCAGATGGTTTGTAGGTTCATCAAGAAGCAATAAATCAGCGGGTTTCATCAGACAGCGCGCCAGACTGAGGCGCATGCGCCAACCACCGGAAAAACTGTTTACTGGTTTTGACTGTTCCTCGCCGCTAAAACCAAGACCATTCATAATGCTGGCCGCCAGCGCCGGCTTACTGTATCCGCCTGTTTGAGTCAGCGTTTCATGACAGCTCAAAACCTCTTCATGATTGCCCTCCTCTTCTGCCCGCTTCAACTTTTCCAACAGGTTCATGTAATCAACATCACCGCTTAGAACAAATTGCAGTGCTGATTCATCAGTATCTGGCAGCTGTTGGGAAAGATGACTGATACGCAAATTATTACTGATTATACAATCGCCCTGATCGGCTTGTAATTGGCCCAGAATTAAGGCGAAAAGAGTAGATTTTCCACAGCCGTTATGGCCGATAAAGCCAACCTTTTGTTTTTCAAACAAGCTGATTGAGCTATCCTCAATGAGAACTTTATTGCCACGCGATAGTGAAATCTGACGCAAACTTAGCATAGTTTTACAAAACACCGAAAATTTGTAGGATATTAACACACTTACATTGAAAAAAAATGCTGGTATATCGATTAATAATCAAGGCTGGGAAAAAAAACAATTTAACAGGTGCCTGGCCTGCAATTAGCCTTTATAATACTGTCTGTTTAGTGATATTCAGTATATAATGCAGGCAATATAGTTCTCAGGTTGTACAATGAAAAAGCAGGATTTTTATTTTGAATTACCCCAGGAGTTGATCGCTCAATATCCCCTACCCAATCGAAGTGATTCACGCTTGCTTTATTACAATCGAAAGCAGGCCGCTTATCAGCATCAGCAGTTTAAAAATCTGCCTGAGCTATTAGAGCCCAATGACTTATTAGTCCTGAATAATACCAAAGTAATTCCTGCCCGTTTTTTTGGAACAAAATCGACTGGCGGCAAGGTGGAGTTTTTGATAGAACGCCGAATGGCTGATAATCAATTTCTGGCTCATATTAAAGCGAGTAAAACACCCAAAAACAGATCCCTTATTCAACTTGAAAAAGCCTGGCAGGTAGAGATCCTGGATAAGCTTGATGATCTTTATCTTTGCCGTTCGCTGGGTGATTTAGACTGTCTTTTGCAGGAGGTAGGGCATATTCCGTTGCCGCTTTACATTACCCGTGAAGATGAGCAGGCTGATGAGGAACGTTATCAGACCGTGTATGCGAAACATGAGGGCTCTGTTGCAGCCCCAACGGCGGGTTTACATTTTGATGAGTTTGTAATCAGCCAGCTACAGGAGAAAGGGATTCGTCTAATGAATGTTACCCTGCATGTCGGGGCTGGAACTTTCAGACCCGTACGTTGCGACGATATTCGCGACCACAAAATGCACCGTGAACAATTTGAGGTAAGCGAGGCAGTCTGTGAAGCGGTCAACGAAACCCGCCAGCGAGGCGGGCGCGTGATTGCAGTAGGAACCACGGCCATGCGCACACTGGAAAGTGCTGCCAGCGAGGGGCATTTAAAAGCTTGCAAGGGCGAAACTGACATCTTTATTTACCCGGGATACCAATTTAAAGTGTGCGACGGATTAATCACTAATTTTCATCTACCGGAGTCCACCTTACTCATGCTGGTCTCAGCCTTTCTTGGCAGAGAACAGACAATGGCTTTATACGAAGAAGCGATTGCCAGGCGCTATCGGTTTTACAGTTATGGCGATGCAACTTTGTTATTATAGAAATGCATGAGGAATTAAAATGTCAGGACAATTTATACCTGTCGTAACGACATCTGCCGGCAACTGTCTGAGCATGTCGAACTGGAAGTCTGCGGGGGTGGGGCAACTATCTTTTTATCTGGATGAGCTGCTGATGAAACCAGGGCTGGCGTTTTTTGAAGACAATAATCTTGATTTGAGATCCTATTGCGGCTGGTTCGGCGACTGGGTTTTAAATCTTGGTAGTCTGCGAATCCTAAACACTCATTGCCTGATTCGTTCCCGCTACGACGGCCAATTAATCTCTATCGAATTGCCCGAATTGGCAGCACTGATTTTAAAACTAAATCCGGATTTTCTCGTGTTGCCAATAGCTGCAGGCTCACTTGAAATTCTATGGCGTGATTTACCAGCCAATATTAAATTGATTTCCAATTCGGATGCTGACCCAGTATTCGGTATTTGTTCCTATTCGCCTGGAGAATGTTTTAAAACGTTCTACAGTCTGGTGCAGGACAGCCAGCAGCCATTATATCTTATGGGCTCGTTTAACTGGCAGCAATTTCAGCAATTGGCAGGCTTGCCTCTGCATATTGTGGAAAGCGATCAGCCTGCTGCTGATGCCTTATCTGGCAAGGTCTATGCGGGGATGGAGGTGCTCAATCTACAGGATGAAATATGGCGCATGGATCATCAGCCGATTGATAAGCATTGCGGCTGTTCGGCTTGCCAGCAAGGCCTGACCCGGGCATATTTCCATCACTTGCTACAGCATACTCCCTTGCTCTGCCAGCGATTTTTGATCCAACATAACATCCATTATTGCCTGCATCATTTACCTTAGCAGCAATTCGCTATATGATGTCACGCTAATTTGCCGGCACTTTCTGCCGGAGTTGTGTAAATGAAGTCAATTGGAGGAGAGGCTTATGAGTTTTTTTATCAGTGATGCGATGGCTGCACAGACGCAAGCCGTGCAGCAAGACGGCACATTTTCTCTGGTGATGATTCTTGCTATTTTTGTCCTTTTTTATTTTATGCTGATACGTCCACAGAATAAACGGGCCAAAGAACAACGTGAATTAATCAATAACTTGAAAAAGGGCGATGAAATCATTACTGCAGGTGGCCTGGTAGGAAAAGTCGTCAATCTTGATGAGCAATATATCAAGGTTAGTCTGGCAGATGGCGTTGAAATCATGATGCAACGAGCTGCAGTGAATGCAATTTTGCCCAAAGGCACAATTAAATCTCTATAAGTTTGGTAACTGGTAACGGAAATGCAGAATAAATATCCACTGTGGAAAAATATTGCGTTAGTTGTGTTGGCGGTGCTAGGGCTAATCTATGCCATTCCTAATTTATATAGTGAAGATCCCGCTGTACAAATTACTGCTCAATCGCCTGTTGATGAACAACAACTGGCTGAACAGGTTGACACCATTTTAAAGGACGCCAATCTTCCCTATAGTTCAATGAATATAGGTACGGATAGTATAGAGCTTCGATTTAAAACAACCGATACTCAATTACTGGCTCGCGATGCGATTAAAAGCAGCCTCGGTTCGGATTATACAGTTGCATTAAACCTGGCAGCGGCGACTCCTGAATGGCTTCGCAAAATTGGTGCAGAGCCAATGAAGCAAGGTCTGGATTTAAGAGGCGGGGTTCATTTTTTACTGGAAGTGGATGTTGATAGCGTTATAGCGCGCCGTTATGAAGGCCTGATGAAAAATATCGGCCAGAATTTACGCGAAGCTGGCATTCGCTATAACGGGATTCGCTATCAGCCAGAAACTGGAGTCACCATACGCTTCCGTTCTGCTGATGTAGTCGAGAGTGCATCTGCTGAAATTAAGGACAAGCTACCCGGGATTGTCGTTAACAAATTAAAAGAGGGTTTTGGTTTAACTGTCGCATTGTCTCCAACCGAATTGAACAGCATCCGCCAGAATACTATCGAACAGACAATGAGTATTTTGCGAAATCGAGTCAATGAATTGGGAGTAGGCGAGGCGGTAGTTCAGCAGCAGGGCGCTACTCGCGTGGCCGTTGATCTTCCCGGAATTCAGGATGCAGCCAGAGCCAAGCAAATTCTTGGCGGTACTGCGACTTTGCAATTCTATTTAGTCGACCAGGAGCATGATGCGCAGGTCGCCAAGCAAACCGGTGCTATTCCGGTTAATAGTAAACTCTATATGATGGACGGCCAGCCTATTCTTCTGAAACGCCAAGTGGTTTTAAGCGGTGATTCAATTACTTCTGCGGTTTCCAGCTTTGATCAGCAAACGGCAAGTCCCTCTGTGCAGATTCAGTTGGGAGGCGGCGGCGAAAGTCTGTTCACCAAGATTACCCGTGAAAATATTGGCAAACGCATGGCGATTGTTTATGTCGAAACCAAAACATCGACTCAAACAGTGGATGGCGTTGTCAAACGAATTAACCGCCGCGAAGAACGGGTAATCAGTGCGCCGGTAATTCAGAATGCCTTGGGTAACAATTTCCAGATCACTGGCTTGACAGACAGTAAAGAGGCCAGTAATTTAGCCCTTTTACTGAGAGCAGGCGCTTTACCCGCGGTCATTTATCCTGTTGAAGAACGTACTGTAGGACCTTCATTGGGTAAGGAAAATATCAAACGCGGCCTGGTTTCCCTGGAAGTGGGAATGGGATTGATTCTCATACTGATGCTGGTGTACTACCATTTCTTCGGATTGGTAGCCAATATCGCACTGTTTCTGAATCTCATCCTTTTAAGCGCCTTGCTATCATTGATAGGTACCACTTTGACCCTGCCGGGTATTGCCGCTTTCGTACTGACAGTGGGTATGGCTGTCGATGCGAACGTATTAATCTACGAGCGAATCCGGGAAGAACTGCGAAACGGTATGTCGCCACAGGCTGCTGTCTATGCGGGTTACGACCGGGCGTTTTCAACAATTATGGATGCCAATCTGACAACTCTGATTGTTGGAATCATCTTGTTTGCAATTGGCACCGGGCCTATTCGAGGCTTTGCGGTAATTTTATCGCTCGGGCTTTTGACTTCCATGCTGACCAGTATTACTTATACGCGTGCTATCGTGAATTGGTATTATGGTGGTCGCAATGTGAAAAAATTATCCATTGGTATTTAAGGCGAGGCAGAGATGGAATTTTTTAATCCAAATTCAAATGTCGATTTCATGGGAGCCAGGAAATGGACAGCGATCTTCTCGGCTCTCATTTTTATAATATCGATAGGTGCCCTGATTGTTAATGGCTTGAAATGGGGCCTTGATTTCACTGGTGGAACGCAAATTGAAGTCTCTTATGCGCAAGCGGCGGATTTAAACCAAATCCGCGATAATCTTTATAAAGTGGGTTTTAAAGAAGCGCAGGTCGTTAGCTATGGCACATCAAAAGATGTATTAATCAGCATTGCTCCAAGAGCCGATATGGAACAGTCGGTGCTGGTTGATAAGGTCATGTCGCAATTACCTGGGGCCACGAAACAGCGCGTGGATTTTGTAGGACCGCAGGTGGGAGAGGAGCTGGCTACCAAAGGTGCGCTGGCAATTGTCGTTTCCTTGTTAGCGACTATGATTTATATTGCAATGCGATTTGAATATCGCCTGGCAGTGAGCTCAGCGGTTGCCCTGATTCACGACCCGGTGTTAATTCTCGGCGTGTTCGCTCTGTTCGGTATTGAGTTTGACCTCAAGGCCCTGGCTGGGTTATTGGCGGTAATCGGCTACTCCCTCAATGATACGATTGTCGTATTTGACAGGGTTCGCGAGAATTTTATTAAAATTCGCAGAGCCAGTCCGTTGGAAATTATGAATATTTCTATCAATCAGACTCTATCCAGAACAATCATGACCTCTTTATTGACTTTATTCGTTGTGGTCGCTCTTTTTGTTTACGGTGGAGAAACGATTCATGGTTTCGCTCTGGCATTAATTATCGGTATTTTAGTGGGTACTTATTCTTCCATTTATGTAGCAGGTGCCCTGGCTGTTATGATGGGCCTTGACAGAAAAGACTTCCTGCCTTCTCAGCGCAAAGAGCTCGATGATCGCCCATAAAAATGGGTGATCTCAATCGCTGGAGGAGTATATTATTCTTAATAACCTAGGATGGGACCTCAGATGAAAAAAGCTGATTTGGAACAATATACCAAAAACTATTACGACAATGTAGGTGTTGTAAGATACTTGTTCAAGAGCGAAAAAAAAATGGCAGCCCTTAGTGAGTTTGTTAACTCAATTAAGGACAATGTGGATTTGACCTCTCAACAAATACATAAATTGGCCGAATTACTGCTTACCAAACTGAAGCCTCATGAAGTTGAGCTGATAGAACTGGAGGCTAAACTGGCTGCCGTTGATCATCAGAAGAAGTTGTCAGGAAAGAAATTTCCCGATCCAAAAGCGGATTATAACAGCAGCCTTGTTGCTTTTTGGGAAATGGCCAATCTGGCTTTTGGACACTTTACAGTTCTTACCAAACTGGAAAAAAAAGGGACATTAACTGAAGATGTTACGCTTCTGTGCGCAACATATCCAACGAGGGCCTCAAAATTAGCTGATAAGCTCATTGATCTTAATAATAAAGCCTGTCCCACTGCTTTTGTATTATTAGCAGGTGAAATTGCCCAGGCTATCCCTGATCCTGAGAAATTATCGGAATTTTACGATTATGCTTTCAAGAATGCGGTCCCCGATGTCCTCTTTGCAAAATATATGGAACTACAAATCATTTTGAGTAAAGCAGAGCTTGAGCTTGATCCAGCTGTTCTTTTTGGAATTGATCGATCGGAAATAGTGGACGTTGAAGCCTTAATTAAAAAGATGATTGAACTTTCCAACAATGAAAAATGGGATATCAAACCGTATCTGACACAAGCTTGTAAAAGCGGGAAGCATAGTGTTGAATTACATAAAGCTCTTGCAGATCTTTTTGCACTGAGCATTGAAGATTCCCTCCGTAAATCCCTTTTAGACCTCATATTCGCTCATCCTGAACACAGTGCGGCGGCGGTGAAGATCGCCGAGGCGCTTAAGAGCAATGATTTAATAACCGAAGAATATATTTCAAGATTTGGGGCATTTCTTAATCATGCGGCTGCGGATGTTCTATTCATAAAATATTTAAATCTGCGGGCAACTTTGAACCAGGCTCAACTCGAGCTTGATACAGAAACACTATTTGAGATTGAAAGAACGGCAATTGATGAGGTTGATACCTTAATTAAAAAGATGATTGAGCTTTCTAACAGCGAAAAATGGGATATCAAACCTTATCTGGCATTGGCTTGCAAGAGTGGGCAGCACAGTGCTGAGCTAAATAAGGCACTGCCAGGTCTTTTTACACTGTGCAGTGAAGATACCCTACGAAAACCTCTTTTAGACCTCATGTTCGCTCATCCAGAGCATAGTGGGGCGATAATCAGGATTGCCGAAGCGCTCAAGAGCAATAATCTATTAACCGAAAAATATATTCCAGAGTTTGGAGCATTTAAAAAAGATCTCCCTTATCTTGCGAGGCTTTTAGAAAGATTATCCGGGAGTGAAAATGCGCCATCGACAGAGAAAAAGGAGAGTTTATTAAATCCAGAAAATCTGGAGCGTATTATCAGGGAGTCGAGCCATGTGAAATCGATTCTGCAAGGATGTCTGTATTTAAAGGCCGCCCAAAAGCTTACTCAGGATAATTTAACTCATATTTTCAGTAAACCCGCCGCCGCTCATGGACTTGCTCAGACATTATGCGGGAGAGATTGCTTTGCGGGGGCAAAAGACAAGACGCTGTCAAAGCTGATTGCCGCAGAGAAACAAGAATGGTTGCGACAAAGCAAGATGAATAAGCTCGAGGACCATATAAATGCTCCGGAATCAGACAGCGAAAGGAACTCAGGCGAGCAAATACCTGCGAGAAGAAAGCTCAGCTTTTTTAAGCTGATGGAAGAAGCAATGCTGGCTGCACCAGTCTTAAATCAGGAGGAGGGCGCATCAGTCTCTATGAGCCCACAGTAGCGCGGTTGCGAACTATTTTATCATTTCCGCGCAGGGTTTGTTGCATAAATGAAGACGGGTGCACAAAAAACGTCTTTGCGAGCGTTAGCGAAGCAGCTTCCAAGTTTGTTTCAAGTTTGATCTGGATTGCTTCACTTTGTTCGCAAAGACGACAAGATAGTTTGATTCGTTTCTAGTACGCAAAAGCCGCGCGGGAATGACGCAATTATACATCAGGGATGGCTAATTCATGGATACATCAGTTCAGTCACTTTCTCTTCAGATAAAAGGGGATTTGTCTGAACAATTTACGAGAATTTTTATGAAAAAAATAGGGATGCTGATTTTACTCTTACCATTGGTCTTATTGCTCAGTTCGCATTTAAAAGATGAGCCTTTTCCACCGGATGAAGAAGACATTCCTTGTTTTTCAAACGCTGGAATAGGGGCTTAAGAGTAGAGGCATTGCGTATAGTTCGCGCAATGCTCTCTCAACGTTGTCATTGAACCAGCGTAGAGGAGCTGCGTGTTAAAACAAGCTATTCAGCCAGAAGACCGTCTATTTTGGCGGCACAGATAAAATCATTGGCAGTTAAACCATTTAAAGCATGGGTCATAAAGGTTATATGGCAATAATTATAACCGACCTCAAGATCCGGGTGGTGGTTTTCTACATTCGCTATCCAGGCAACGGCATTGACAAAAGCCATTGTTTCATAGAAATTATCGAAAGAGAAAGAACGTTTAATCGCCTGATGCTCATTAACAACCTGCCATCTTTCATGCAATTGGGAAAGTAAATTCAGGATTTGTTCCGCATTAAGGGTTTGCCCGATTCCTTCACAGGACTCACAATGTTTTTGACGCAAATCATTAGTCATAAAGTCTCCTTATTGGCTGATAAACATGTCGGTAATGTAGCAAGCAGACGTGCATTCTGTTCTTTTGTGCCAATACTTATTCTTAGATGATTTGGTAATGCATAAGGAACAAGCGGCCTTACGATAATACCATGCTCAAGCAGAGATTGGTAAACTGGTAATGCGTTTTGCTTACAATCTATCGTTAAAAAATTACAGGCAGAAGGCAGACAGGGCAAGCCCAAATCACTAAATCCTGCGGCCAGTTGCTCCATACCCTGCGCATTCACACTTAAGGTTTCTGCAACAAAGCTCTGATCAGCAAGCGCCTCAATGCCTGCCTGCATTGCGACCTGGTTAACTGCAAAGGGTAGTTGGACGCGCAATAGCAACTGAATTATGTCAGGATGGGCTATCGCATAGCCTAGGCGAAGACCCGCCAGCCCATAGGCTTTAGAAAACGTACGGGTAATTATTAAATTGGGGTATTGATTTAAAAATTGAAGTGCGCCGGGTTGTCTGGCTGAATAAGCAAATTCATAGTAGGCCTCATCAAGAACAACTATGGTTGAGCTTGGAATTGAAGCCATTAAGCGTTCGATTTCCTTCAAATCAAGCAGCAAACCAGTAGGATTATTGGGATTTGCAATAAAGATCAGCGCAGTATTAATCGATGCGCGTTCGATTAATCCATCAATATTGACTTCCCACTCATTAAGCGCCGGGCATATTGAAGTCGGGATCCCTAAAGTTTGAGCCTGAATCTGATAAGAAATAAAGGCGTGCTGATGCGTTAAAATCTTTTTTCCGCTGTGCAGGGCAAATGCAACCATCACAGTGTTAAAAAGCAAATCGGAACCATTGGATAAGGTCAGCATAGCTTCTTCAATGCCCAAATGATTGGCCAGTTCTTTTCTCAATGGATGGATACCTGGACTAGGGTAAGTCGCGATAGTTGTATTGCTTAGCTTTTCAAGTACATCCCGGACATGCGGGCTGCAACCCAGTGGGTTCTCATTACTGGCTAGTTTGATGATATTTTCAATCCCTAGTTCGCGAGTAAGCTCCTCAATAGACTTACCCGGCACATAGGGATTAAGCGTTTTGATTCCTGGATGAGGAAGTGAGAAAAAATCACAGGCCAAAAGACTCTCCTTTTTCATGCCCAAGAAAATATATTTACCCAAGTAAGCTTGAATTGCAACTTGTATACGCAGCCTGCACGAATAGTACTGTCAGCAAAATATACTCTCCTGATAAAATATAGCCACACCGAAATTATATTGTCCTACTCATTTAATAAGTTTAATACAGAGCAAAGAGGATCTGAGAATTATTGGGTTTTCCCGCATATCCAGCCCAAACTGGCAATGACTATGCACGAGGCGTGACTGAGTAGTAGCTACGAGCTATTTGTTACAACTTTCTACATAAAAGTATGCCTTGCCCAATTGGTACCACTAAAGAATCAACTCTTTTATCTTCCAGTGCACGATCAATCATTGGTTGAAGATCCGATTGATGAGAAATCACATTATCTGCCATTAAGATGCCACCAGACACCATATTGGGAATAACGATATCATAACAGTCGGCATAAAGTTCTTTTTCTGTATCAAGAAAGCACAAAGATAGATCCTTATAATTTGGCAAATAATCAAATACATTGCCTTGCACTAGTTCGACATATTGCTCCACCTGGGCTGAAGCGAATGTTTCCTTTGCCAATGTGATTTTTTGTTGATCTAATTCAAACGTTGTTATTTTAGTTTCTAAATGTTTGCATGCTAACGCTAACCATAAGGTTGAATATCCAGCGCTTGTACCTATCTCTATCCATTGCCCCTTAGACGAACTCGTTGCTGCAAGTAAACTAATGAATCGCCCAGTTTCAGGAGGGATTTGGCGTAATTTATCAAAATGCTTGATATCGATTTGACCAGACATTTCTTCACGATCTCTATTTTCCAAATCGTTCATTCGTTCTACGATTGCAGCTGATATATTGTGAAACATTTAAACTCCTCGCTTCGATTTATTAATAAACGCTTTTAGCGACAAATACTTACCATAACCCAAATGGGTTGCAATAATTTTACGAATGGGAACACCTAATTGATAAAGGTGTAAGATTTTTTCTTTATCTTTGTCATACATGGAGGCTTGTATTACTCCTTTTGGTTTACCCAGCTTGATACCTTTTGCAACTCGAGCGCGTAACCCTTCTTTTGTACGCTCTGAAATGAAATCTCTTTCTAGCTCCGCAAGCATTGAAAAGATAGTAATAAGTACCTTATTAGCCATATTGTTTTTAGCAGTGGGATTTAAATCCAGATTTTGCTTGATCAGGATTAATCTTGCTTGTTTGTCTTGAGTGATCGTTTCTATGGTATTTAGAGTTTCTTTAATTGAACGGCCAAGCCTTGATAATTCAGAAGCAATAACCACATCATCGAGTGATAATTTATCCAGCAATTCATCGATTCGGCGCATAGCAGTTGACTTGCGCGAGGACATTTCCAATTCAATCCATTCGTCAACCATGAGCTTTTGTTCAATGCAATAACGGCTGATACTGTTTTTCTGACTTTCGACACTCTGATCCTGAGTACTCACCCGAACATATCCATAAATCATGCTGATATCACCTATTTTTTACTGGTTTTTGTATTAATGTATTTTTCATGCTTAACACCATTATATTATTCATCGTTTATAATGCACCTTAATGATATAATTTATCGCTCACTAAAACGAGCGTTAAAAGAATTAAATTTGATGCCCCGGATGTGCCTTAATGGCAAAGCTTGAAATACAGACGCCTGCAGAACAAATTATTTTTAATAGTCCGCCAAATTTTTCCCCTGATGAACAAAATAATTATTTTTGTTTACCACCAGAGTTAGCAGTCTGGCTGAAAAGCGTGGATAGCGTCACCAATAAAGCTGGATTTATTTTATTGTTTGGGTATTGCCTGGCAGGAGCGCGATTCTACCAGCCAAGACAATTTTATGAGTCTGATCTCAAGGCCATATGCCAGCAATACAGCTTTGACAACACTGAAGTGCAACTAAAAAAATATAATCAGCGGACGTTTAATTACCACAAACGGATAATCCGTGAATATCTGGAGATAAAACCCTTTGATGAAGAGGCAAAAACATTGTTCAGGGAGAGCATCCATGATCGCGTTGCCCGTCGTTACCCACCAAAACAGATTTTACAGGATGTATTCGATCTTCTGAAAGCCAGGCGTATTGAGATCCCTCGCTATAATCGATTTGCCCTGAGCATCACAGAGATAATCAGTGATTATGATAAACATCTGATTAATATGATTGAGGATCAATTATCCGATGATCACAAAATCAGTATGGATGCTCTTCTAAAAATAGATGATGCTGAGTCTTCAACCATTGCCAGACTTAAAACCATTAGTCACTCAAGAAAACCAAAGGAAATCAAGGAAAGTGTCGAAGATTATCAACTAATCCAAGGCCTATATAATAGTATCACCCCCTTGCTGGACAGACTAAATCCGCACAATGATACAATCAAGCATTATGCAACCTGGGTCCGCAAGGCCAGTCTGTTTCAGATTAATCAGCTTCAATCCGATAAACGCTATCTCCATATAATCTGTTTTCTGGTTCATCAGTATCAGTTAAGACAGGATATTTTTGCAGATATTTTACTGAACTGTGTGAAGGCAACGGAAAACGCCGCTACGAAAAATGAAAAGGAACACATCTTTAAACAGAAAGACCAGCAAAAGGAAACCCTGCAATTATTATCAGATGCAAGAATATCCTATAAGGCTCAACTAAAAAAAATTGAAAAGCTGGCAACATCACCTGTATTAAGTGATTCGGAGAAGGTTCAGCAAATCAGGCAACTGCTGGAGGACTATCACCAACACCTGGAAATCCATCCACCGGAACCAAAACTGGATAAATGTACAAAACAGGCACTCGATGAGATGAACGCACAAAACTATTACCAGATCCTGGAGGATTTATCCCTTAAATTACAGAACAGAGTGGCTGATATTTTGCGCAATATTGCATTTGATATTCCGCAAAATCAGGATATTCCTGCCATTTTGGTAGCCATAAAACACTATCAGGCCAAAATAGGTAATGTGGGGAAAGAGGCGCCAGTCAGCTTTTTATCTGAAAATGAACAGGCTGCACTTTATTCCAGTGAAGGTAAATTCAGGATCTCCCTTTATAAGGTGTTGCTGTATTTTTATACGGCCGATGCTTTAAAAGCGGGTGTTATCAGTCTGAAGCCAGCCTATCGCTATCTGTCACTGGAAAATTATTTACACCCCAAAGAACATTGGCAGGCTAACAGGGACAGGTTACTGGAAGAAGCAGAGTTACTCGATTTTGCAGACATTGATCAATTAATGGAAACCCTTCAAAAAAAGCTCCATGGGGCATACCATAAAACTAATCGCCGTATCAAGGCAGACAAAAATCCTCACATCAAATTTGATTCAAAGGGACGAATGGTGCTGGCAACACCCAAAGTCGAAAAAATAAATACGCAGTCAGTATCTTCTCTGTTTGCTGATCAGAAATATACATCGGTACTAAAAATATTGAGTGATATTCAGCGGTTAACTGGTTACCTTGATTGCTTTCGCCATCACAGCGTTAAAGACAAGAAGATCCTGCCCAAAACATCCATATTTTATGCAGCGATTTTAGGAATGGGATGCAACATAGGTATCAGCAAGATGGCCAATGTCTCCAAAGGAATTACGGAAGATGCCCTGGAAAACTTTGTAAACTGGCACATGAGTCTTGATAATATTAATGCAGCAAATCGATGCATTCTTGATCTGCTCGGCAAGCTATCATTAGCCAGCATCTATCAAAAAAATCCTGGTGAATTACATACATCCAGCGATGGACGAAAAGTCAGCGTAGTTGTTGAGTCATTGAACGCCAATAAATCATTCAAATACTTTGGAAGCGGCTCAGGATCTTCACTTTACAGCTTTATTGATGAGCTAAACCGCCTGTTTTATACTATGTCCATCAGTAGTTCTGAACGAGAAGCAGCCTATGTCGCTGATGGATTATTACATAATCTTTCGATCAAGAGCACAATCCATTCCACTGATACACATGGTTATTCTGAAGCAATTTTTGGGATATTGAACATGCTTGGGATTTATTTTGCACCCAGAATTAAAGGTCTGAAGAAAGCCACCCTATACAGCTTTAACTCCAGAAGCACCTATGAAACCAGAGGATATAAAATACTCCCGCATCGCTATATTGACACTGATTTAATTAAAACCCATTGGGATGATATTTTGCGTTTGATGGTTACGATTAAACTTAAAGCCACAACGGCATCGCAACTGTTCAAGCGTCTCAGTTCATATTCTAAACAACATCCATTGTACTGTGCCATCAAGGAATTTGGACGGATTATTAAAAGTCTATTTATTCTTCGCTATATTGATGATGTGGAATTACGACAGTCTGTTGAAAAACAGTTAAATCGTATTGAGCTATCGAATAAATTCTCAAAAGCCATTCTGTTTGGTAACAACCAGGAAATTCAATACAGCAGCAAGGAGGAACAAGAAATGGTTGTTGGTTGCCAACGCTTAATCCAGAATGCAATTGTATTATGGAATGAGCTATACCTTTCGCAAAAATTGGCTCTGTTAGAGGATGAAGCAAGCAGGAAAGCACTACTAGCCATCATTCGCAATGGATCAACTTTAATCTGGCATTATGTCAATTTACATGGGGAATATGATTTTACTCAGGATATTGAAGAGCAGGGTATGTTGTTCGATATGGACAAAATATTGGCACTTAAGGTCGCTTAGCTATCTCATTGCCAGTTTGGGCTGGATATGCGGTAAAACCCAAATTATTAAGTCTTCTTATAAAAAATATTGAACAAGAGGGCTGAAAGAGATACTCTCTCCATGCAAGTTTGACCCCGGGAACGTAAATGGAAATATACAAGGGATTTTCTTTGATCGAAGTGCTTATTGCCCTTTTTTTGGTTGGAGCAGGAGCGCTGGGTCTTATCTCAGCACTTTGGCAGAGCTCACATCGGCTCAATGAGTCGCTTGACCAATTTTCTCAATTCATTATCCGTGTCAACCAGCAGGAAGAAGGTGGCCCTTTATGCGCTTTCAGCAAGGAATAAGTCTCGTTGAGTTGCTAATCAGTTTATTTTTATCAAGTCTGTTATTAATGGTTCTCAACCAGCAATACATTAACACCCGGCAACAATACCGTCACAGTCAAAATCTGCTTGAGAAAGAAAATGATGTGCAGATGCTCGTTCAGTTGCTTAGGGATAGTTCAAAGCGTGCAGGTTTTAGTCCCTGCGCAAATATCGCAAGTTTAATAAATCCTGATTTGGAAACGATACACATTGATAACCGGAAAATGGAATTGCGTTTATCGAGGATGAATGAATCCTTTTCACGCCTGTTAGAGGAGAATGGGAAAATCATTCTGCTTGAAAAAAATGAAACGATAAAAGCGGGACAGACAATTGTCATTGCTGATTGCTTTCATGCGGAAACTCGCCTGGTGAAAATGGCCAGGTTTAATTCTTTTGGCCAGTTGCTGGAACTGGATCGCACACTCATTTATCAATATCTTGATCCTGTCTATGCAGGGCTCTGGATTCAGGAGCAATTTTCTGTAGAAAACCATAGCTACACTTCTCCTGCACTGTTTTACACTTTTAATAAAAAAGAAGAATTGAGCGGCATCATTGATGGAATGAAGACTGAACTGATTAGAAAGGGGGGCCATTGCTTTCTGAAAACAATGCTATTTTTAAAAAAAAGCAAACCCGTTGAATTATTGACGCGAGTCCGTGCAGTATGAAAAGCTCGCAGGGAATGATTCTAATCGTTTTTTCATTAATTTTAAATTTTATTGCTTTACTGGTTATGGCTCAAAGTGAATCCTTATTTTTATTTTACAAAAATCTAGGGCAGATGATCCATATTCAAAGCGAAATCCAGTTCCTGGAAGAGGAGGCCATCCGATTGCTAAAACAGAAAAAAAGCACATGTACAGTATTTAATCAGGGAGCTAATGAAATTCTTCATCAGCTGCAATCAAGATCGGCATGCTGTATCAGACATGAGGAACAAAAATACTGTTATTTGCTTGAGGATTTAGGTGAGTTTCCCTGCCTTCGGATTAAGAATAAATACAAAAGTCATCAGTGGCGAATTACATTGAGCAACGATCAATTACGGCCTTTTATCATGCAGATTCGTTATGCTGAAGCCACGGGCTCCCAACAATGCCTTGAAAATCAATTCAGGGTGATAGAGGAAGGAGTCCAAAGTTTCAGAATACTGTAAATTAGCCATCAGGTTCCTGATGGTCCATTTATTCCACTGCTGATATCCACCAGCTGATCGCTATCCAGTACCTCAATCGCCTGCCTTGGTTTGGATTTATATTCATAGATTCCAAAGCTCAGAATTTTAAGTATCAATCGGGTAAATTTTTCAAAAGTACTGTGCAGTGAGGATAAAGAGGGTTTGTCCAGAACTGTATCTTGTACCGTTTTCTTTAAATCATCACTATATTTAACGAGCAACAAGCCTGCATTATGCGTATTACCCGTTTCCAGAATGAACTTAATGCTATCATCCAATTCAGCTTGTGAGGCATTAAATTTAAGAAGGGCATCCTCTAAGTCTTTGAGTTGCTGTTGCTTCAGGGGATCTGAATCCTCGGGGTCGATTGAATTTTTAAATTGTTCCAGGCTATTGATTGCCTCCATTAGGTTTTCATGCAGTTTTCTTAAACGGGCGAGAGGAGGCAATTCGATATAGTTCATAACCGATTTTACTGCTGATGTAACGATCGGTTTATAATTTTTAGGACATTTGGATAAGTCATCAAGTTCCTTCTGATATTTAGGTAGTTCCTGCACAATGAGGTCCAGATGTGCCTGGTATTCACTGCTAAAATAGTCCAGATCATTCAGATCCTCGGTTACATGCCTGTATTTCATGGTCAGCGATTCGACTTCCACATAGACATCGGTGGTAAGATCAAGCAGGCTTACAAGGTTATTACCAAAAGTGCTGGCCTGACTGGCAGAACGAAATAATTTAGGGGCATATTCCTTTGTCAATTCAAGCACACAGGCTCGCCACATTTGCGCCTGCTCCCGATTTTGAAAATGGAGTTTGGCTGGATAAATTGATTTGAGTTGGGTCAGCACTTCCTCAACGCTCTCCCGATTGACAGCCACAGAGGGCTCTTTTTTCCGGATAGTTTCCACAATTTTGTTTTGAAGCTCATTGCCCAAACTAATAACCTGGCATAGGGCTTGTGCTGTAATAGGCAAGCTGAGGGCAGCGTTAATTGCTGTGATTAAATCTTCAAATTCATCGAGAACCAATTTATCTCCAATTGGACCAGGGATACCCGGGGTTGAAGAGTCTCCTTTTTCAGATTCAGAAGCCTGGCTGATAACTTCCAAATCAAAAACAGGAGCCGTTAAGACTTCACCCTGTTCCCCACTATTGGACGGAATGTGTTCTTCTGGCGGAAGCGAAGGTGAATCAATCACTGTTAACTCAGGAAGAGGCGCTGGCACACTGAGGTCTTGTGAACGAGCGGGTTGGGATGAAGGATTGCTATTAAAAAAAGAAGCCCTTGGCAAGGGAGGGGAGGACGGCATTACCCGGATTAACTCGTCCTCTTCTGCCTTTTGGACTGGTTGAGTCGCCGGTGTGTGTATTTGAACAGGCTCCATCAGTGAATTGACAATTTCATTCAGCTGGGAGATGCCCTGTAAAATATAGGGTTTGCCCTGTTCCCGAAGTCTTAGGCAATTTTTGACTGAAGCAACTATTTCAGGGGAGTATTCACCAGTAAAATCAGGTACCTGAGTGATTAGCTCTAATAATAATGAGCCGGGCTCTGGATTGATAATCTGAATAGCCATTTCTTTGGGAACCGCATTGATTAGCGTCGCATATTTTGATAGTTGCAGGGCGAGTAAATCGAGGAATTCAATTTCGTTTGTCCTGTCAAGCCCCGTTGACACTGATTCGTACATCCTCTGAACGTGTTGTTTGAGTATGTCCAAACCCATTCGGGTCACACTGGGGTTATCTTTCAAAAGCCGAACCACTGAGCCTAGCCTTGAATCAGCCTCTTTTTCATAATCCACACGGTCCTGCTTCTTATCAGTTCTTTCCCAGTGCCCGCCATTGCCTGCCCCGCCAATGCCCCCTTCATGATAGACGTCAATTAGTCCAACCGGATTCTGCAATGCAATATGCGGAAGGGTTTTGGGAGATTCCTCGGCTCTGTGATAAGTAAACATAATTCCCAACGGCGCCGCGACAAAGGTTGAAATTTCATCGGGGCTAGCCGAATAAAAGCGATTTTGTAATTCGGGAACAGGTTCAGACATCTTTCGTATATAAGCTTCCAATCCGGCTCTATCTTCAAAAAAGGCAGGTAAATCGTGATCAACTTTCATTGAGTCAGCCATAAATTGACGTAATACGGGTCCCAAGATGATTTGCTGGTCGAAAGGATTATATTGCCGTAAAAGTTTCGCGAGTTCTGGCCAGGATATTTCTTTTCCTTCAAGGTAGGAAGCTGCAAACGTCTGTTTCAGACGCTCATAGTTCACATCATCCTGAGGACGGCTATAACTGCTGTCGCTGCCGCGTTTCAAGCACTCCTGAACAATTTCAGGGGTTAGAAAATGCATTGGGCAGTTATTCAGTAAGGCAGAAATTTTTGGATAGGCCATTTTCTTTTCTAAATTTAAACATATGTTATAAAAATAACACAGATGTGAGGCTTGTATCAACTAATGTCTGATTAATAGGCAGTAATAAATCGTGACAAATCTGTAAAGCATTTCTTTATAAGTAATGCCGAGGCATGTAAAAAGTTGGGTGAGAGCCAAGGGATTCCCGCATGGCGGGAATCGGTGGGTTTGATTACTGTGAGGTTTTATTGCCACTGGTAGTAGTGGTTTGGTTGGTGGAAGGCGCGCTTTGCTGTCCAGAACCTATTTGCCGGGGTGAGGCGATCATCTGCATGATACCCAGATCACCTGTAATTTTACGTCCAATGACTAAGTAAACAGAAAGAGGCTGAGTCAGCTTTTCTTTGTCATTCTGGTAGACCACCTGCAATGGGAAGGTGATTTTCCATTGGTTATCTTTACTCTCTACAACTTGTTCCTGTCCATCGATCATACTGCTGACCATTAATTTTTGTGCTTTGATGGCTTCCAGGTTGCCTGATTTGGTCAATGCATCATTGAAACTCTGCCAACCCTGATCGGTATAGCAATTTTTCAGAGAAGCGAGTTGCTGATCAATGGTATTAAAGTCCAGATCAAATGATTGCTGTAATGCTTTTGCTGCCCATTTAATCACAAGCGATTGCTCAATTTGAGTGGTCTCTGCAGGTATGCGGTAATTGCAATCAATGACCTGAGGCTTAGCAGCAGGAATTGTTGTGGTCTGGGTTGTTTGTCCAGCGGGAACGACTGTGGGTTGCACGGAAGTATTGGCCGGATTCGCTGTGTTCGCTGCAGGGGTTGTCTGAGTCGTCGTTGTCTGGCTCGGTATTTGAGTAGTGGTCGTGGTGGTTTGAGTTTTGATTGTGGCAGGAGTTGTCGCCTGTTTTGTCTGGTTGGTACTGCTTGTCTGATCACTTTGAGTCTGTGTGGCAGCTCCAGATTGGGCAGCTTGCCCATTCTGCGTTTGGGTTGCTGCGGCGGGTTGACTGGTTTGACCGTTTTGATTTTGAGTAGTTGTATCCGGTTGAGTTGTTTGTGCGGCTACAGGCTGAGTTAAAATAGCAGCAGGTTTGTTATCGGCATGCACAGTCACACACAGTATAGATAACACGCTACCACACAACACTAATTTGTTCATTGATTGACTCCTTGCAATAAAATTCACGTAACTACTCACCACGTGCACCAAATAGGGCTTTTCCCCTAAAGGATTCAAAATGCGGTGAATGGATACAAATTCACAACTTAAAAATCATTAATTGTTCTATTTGGCTTCAATTAATCCATCGTTTCATTATCAACAGACGTTTAATCAACAGGTTAGATTACTATCTTACAATTCATCAATTTACGCAACCAGCGCAGATGATCCTGAATAAATTAATGCTTTCAATCGGAGCTTTCAAGGTAGTATTAACAAAACCAGAGACCTGTTATCATTTCCTCTATTTAAAATTGACAGAGGCTGCTGCGGTTTATTTTGTCATTCCCTGAATAGTAGCGGCCTGGCAGTAAGGATAACTATGTTTTTAATTACCGGAGGCGGCACTGGCATTGGACGTGCCTTGGCTATTGCACTGACTGAACGACAAAAAGAAGTCCTGATTGTGGGGCGGCGAATCGATGTGCTTGAATCAACAGCCAGCCTGTCAGAACGGATTTCATTTTTTCAATGTGATGTCTCTAAGGCCCGTGACCGTCAGCGTCTCGTTGATCATTTAGAGACTAAGGGCAATTTGGAAGGTCTGGTGCACAATGCTGGAGTGATTACACCGATTGAGCCAGTTCAAATTGTCAGTGAAGAGGACTGGAACCGCTTTATTAAGACTAATGTAAATGCGCCGCTTTTTTTATCTCAATTACTCCATCATAAACTGAACCAGGGGCGGGTCTTGCATATTGGTTCAGGCGCTGCCTATTTTCCAGTTGCCGGATGGGCAGGCTATTGCGTCTCGAAAGCAGCATTGGCTATGCTGACGCGCTGCTGGCAATTAGAAGACAAAGAGGTTGCTTTCGCCAGTGTGATGCCGGGTATTATTGATACGCCTATGCAGGAAATTATTCGTGAAGCCAGTCACATGGAAAATGAAAAGCAAAGTTTTTTTAAATCCCTGAAGGCTGAACAGCGACTGCTTGAACCCTCTACAGTAGCTCTGTTTTTAACATGGCTGCTAATCGATGTTCCTAAAGAGGAATATATCGCGCAAGAGTGGGATATTTATGACACAGTTCATCACTCTGCCTGGTTAAAATCTCCTCATATCGTACCTCACTGGGAGTAATATGAGTCTCACCATTTTAAAAAATGCTTTGATACTTGATTCTAATGGCTCGGAAAGAGAGGGACAGTCAATCGTTATTTCGCAAGACAAAATTGCCTGGTGTGGGAAAGATGAATTGCTTCCTGTTGAGTTTCAGCGCAGCGAAGCCTTGGTTGAGGATTGTCAGGGGCAGCTGATTACTCCCGGCCTTATTGATTGCCATACGCATCTTGTCTATGCCGGCGATCGCTCCAGAGAATTTCAGCGAAAGCTGGAAGGTGCCAGTTATGCGGATATTGCCAGGGAGGGCGGAGGCATTGTCTCCACGGTGACCCAGACAAGAAAGGCTTCATTGGAAGAACTGATTGAACAGTCCTTGCCTCGCCTGCTTGCCTTACGTTCAGAGGGGGTTACCAGCATTGAAATCAAATCAGGTTATGGCCTTGATCTGGACAATGAAATTAAAATGCTAAAAGCCGCAAAACAGCTGCAGGGTCTTAGCGGAATGCGGATTAAAACCAGCTTTCTCGGTGCGCATGCAGTGCCCATAGAATATAAACACAATGCACAGGCTTATGTCGATTTTTTATGTGCCGAGGTGCTACCCGCTGTGGCAGACCAGGGATTGGCTGATGCGGTCGATGTATTTTGTGAATCTATTGGATTTAATCTTGCGCAAGCAGAGCAAATATTTAATGCTGCGAATCACTATAAGATTCCGCTCAGATGCCATGCGGAACAGCTTTCCAACTTGGGTGCAAGCAGACTGGCCGCGAGCATGAAGGCTTTATCCTGCGATCATCTTGAATATCTGGAGGAGGAGGGGGCAAAAGCTTTGGGCGAAAACGGTACGGTCGCAGTCCTGCTGCCGGGTGCCTACTATTTCCTGGCAGAGAAAAGAAAGCCGCCTGTGGAGGTTCTGCGCCAGCATGGGGTAGATATTGCTATTGCAACGGATTGTAATCCAGGCTCCTCCCCAACAGCGTCTTTATTGCTCATGATGAGTATGGCTTGCCGTTTCTTTTCCTTAAGCATTCCGGAAGTACTCAAAGCCGTTACAGTAAATGCAGCAAAAGCCTTGGGTATTCATCAGGAAACTGGCATACTTGCCGCTGGTTTTTCCGCGGACCTTGTTCGCTGGTCAGTAAAAGAGAGTGCTTCCCTGTGTTATTACTTTGCTTACCCTCTTCCTCATAACACAATGATTGGCGGAAAATGGTTAAAGCAGTAGAGGAGTCGTTATGAAAAAAATAGTACAAATACTGATGTTATTAACTCTAATGACTGGCGGCGTTTTTAACGCACTGGCATCGGTAAAAACAGTCACTATCAAGCAGGAAGATGAAAAGCTGGTTTTGGATATTAATTACCCTCAGGGCTATGCCAGCAACACAATAAACAAACCGGTTCAGGATTTTATTAGTAAGCAGAAGGAAGCCATTTTAGAGATAAACAAACAGGATAATTTATCTGCCGATATCCCTGGCAAAAATGGATTGTACATTAATTACCAAACCAAGTTTTCCAATGCCAGTATTTTGAGTCTTTTATTTAATGTCTCAAGCAATATGAGAGGAGCAGCCCATCCTTCCCAAAGCATTAAAACATTTAACTTTTTTAATGGGCAAGAGATCAGTCTGAACTCACTGTTTAAACCAGAGAGTGACGCACTCAATCAAATCGCAAAATTCTGTCATGATCATTTCGTCAAGCAAGGGCAAGCCGATGAAAACTGGATTAATGAAGGAACGAAACCCACAGCTGAAAATTATAAAAGCTGGTATTTCACCAAGTCTGGAGTAATGATCGTGTTTGATACCTATCAGGTTGCAGCCTATGTGTATGGACCGCAGAAAGTCCTGATTCCCTACTCAATGCTTAAGTCCTGGATGAAACCGGAAATTGCCAAGGCTGCCTGGGGTAATGCATGACCAAGTCTGTTGTGAAAGAAATAAAAGAGCCCTATATAGCTGAGTTAACACTCCGCAGTATTTTGCTGGCGGTATTACTGACCGTATTACTGGCTATGTCCAATGCCTATCTGGCATTGAAGCTGGGGATATTGACCTCCGCGTCCATTCCTGCCGCTATTATTTCAATGGGTATTTTACGATTTTTTAAAAATGCGACCATTCTCGAAAATAATGCGGTACAAACGGCTGCCTCCGCAGGTGAGGCTGTTGCAGGAGGTATCGTTTACACCATCCCCGCATTAGTCATTATACATTACTGGCATCATTTTGATTACATTAACAACTTTATGATTGCAGCTTGCGGCGGTATTTTGGGAGTACTTTTTTCAATCCCCTTACGCCGGGTTCTGGTTAATGAACCAGTTTTGAAATTCCCGGAGGGACGGGCAATTGCCGAGGTTTTAAAATCTTCGAGAAGCTCTGGTATCCGCGACATCTTTTTAGGTGGGGCTATTGGCGGCTTAATTGAATTATTGCAGGTTGGCTTTAAACTGATTGCCAGCAGTTGGAGTGTCTGGTTTGTTGCCAGGCGTTCTCTTTTTGGTTTCGGTGCCGGATTTTCTGCCACTATGATTGGTGCCGGTTATCTGGTTGGCTTTGAAATGGCTATCAGTATTTTTATCGGCTCGGTG
This sequence comes from Legionella quinlivanii, assembly GCF_900461555.1. NCBI lineage: Bacteria > Pseudomonadati > Pseudomonadota > Gammaproteobacteria > Legionellales > Legionellaceae > Legionella > Legionella quinlivanii. Next base: position 1,050,733 of record NZ_UGOX01000001.1, read on the forward strand.
GTATCCTGGTTGATTGCTCTGCCAATTGTGAGTCGATTTTATCCCGAGTTTCTACACCAATATCCCGTTGAGCAGGCAGCGGCTTTTCTCTGGGATAGCGAAATGCGCTATTTAGGAATTGGTGCTATGCTTTTCGCTGGTGTATGGACTTTTCTGAAGCTTATCAAACCATTGGCCAAAAGTATTGCTGTCTCTTTTGATGCCTTTGTCACCAAAAACCGTAAGGATAGTTTTCTTCCCCGAACGGATCGGGATATTCCCTTGCCGTTTCTATTAATCGGGATCATGCTGATGTCGGGCATCCTGTTTTTCTTTTTTCAGTATATTTTTCCTACTGAGGCAGTCGGATTTTCAGAGGATTCTGCCCCAGGTCTGGCATTCGCAGCTGTGTTATACGTTCTCATCGTGGGATTTTTATTTTCTGTAATGACTGGTTATTTTTCAGGAATGGTAGGGGTCACTGCCAGTCCCGGAAGCTCTGTTGTGATTGCCGGAATGTTATTTGCTGCCTGGGTATTATTGACATTTATCAATAAAATGCTGCCTTTGCCTTTTACCGAGGATCAGATTAAAGCGGCGGAAGCGATAACTATCATTATTGGTTCCATAGTGACGGGTATTGCTGCAATTGCCAATGATAACACTCAGGATTTGAAAGTGGGCCAGCTGGTTGGCGCAACCCCATGGCGTCAACAGGTGATGCTGCTTTTAGGCGTTATCGTTTCCGCATTAGTTATCCCTCCTGTCATGCAGCTGTTATTTGATGTATATGGCATTGCCGGTGTAATGCCCCATGAAGGAATGGACCCGGCACAATCCTTACCCGCACCGACTGCCGCATTAATGGCGGCCATTACCGAAGCAGTTTTCAGGAATACTTTGCCCTGGGCTATGATGTTAATTGGCAGTGCTATCATTGTGGTGATTATTATTATTGATAAACTGTTTAAAATCCATCGCATAATTCGATTATCAATTCTCGGTATAGCTATTGGCATGTATCTTCCTATTGCATCCTCATTTCCTCTGTTTTTAGGCGGCCTGATTTACATGCTGGTTCAATGGTCGTTAAAACGCAGAATGATAAATGAGGAAGAAAAGAAGGAACGTAAACAAATCGGAATTCTTCTGGCCTGTGGACTTGTAGCAGGTTCGGCCATTGTCGATGTCTTGCTGGCAGTGCCATTCTCCTTGTTGCACTCACCGGATGCCTTAAAGCTGGTGGGCGACGGCTGGCATAATTATGGAGTCGCTTTGGGAGTTATCTCGACAATCATGCTGGCATTATGGATTGAACGCCGGGTTTGCCGCTCAAAAAAAAATGATTAAATGGATAAATCGATGCTATTGGGTTTAAACAAATTTCAGTTGGATACCCCTTGCTTACTGATTGATAAGCAAAAGCTTGAGTTTAATCTTTTGACGATGCGCGATCATTGTATAAAGCAGGGCATTCATTTAAGACCCCATTGTAAAACACATAAGTCGTCTTCGCTGGCACAGATGCAAATGGACTATGGCGCGGTTGGTGTTTGCGTGGCCAAAGTAAGTGAAGCTCTGGTGTTGGCATCTAAAGGACTTTCTAATATTCTGATTACATCGCCGGTGGTTACCAGGCATAAAATTCAACGCTTAATGGAATGCCATCAGCTTTGCTCTGATTTATGCATAGTGGTTGATAATGAAGAGAATATCGAGCAACTTAATACGGCTGCTCAAACCTGCGGTAAAGTATTATCAGTTCTGATTGATATCAATTCCGGCATTGGCCGGACTGGAGTGAATGCCAGTGATGCTTTGTCATTAGGTCAGTTTGTCCAGCGAATGCCTTGGCTTCGCTTAGCTGGAATCCAATGTTACGCGGGAAATTTACAACATATAGCAGTTTATGAGGAACGTAAAAACAAATCACTCGCCGTCATGGAAATGGCTAGTGAACTGGTTCATCAATTTAGAAAAGCGGGATTGCCTTGTAAGATTTTAACTGGTACAGGAACGGGCACTTTCGACATTGATTGTCAGGCTTCTGAGGTTACCGAGATTCAGCCGGGATCTTATACCGTAATGGATGTTCAGTATAGTGAAATCGGCTCAGTTGCCGGCAATAGATTTCTGCCGGCGATGACATTACTTACCACAGTGATCAGCAGTAATCAAAGCTCGCATGTCACGGTTGATGCGGGTACTAAAGCCTTGTATGTCGACTGCTGCAAACCTGTCATCATCAATCGCTCGAATCTGGAATACGACTGGGCCGGTTTTGGTGATGAACATGGCCGTGTTTTCTCCTCATCCGGCGAGTCGCTGCCGAAAAATGGCGAGGTTCTGGAATTAATCGTTCCTCATTGTGATCCCACTATTAATCTGCATGATTATTTTTATATTATCGAGAATGATGTTGTGGTGGATGTCTGGGAAATTGATATGCGGGGGAAAGCCCAATAGAGTACCTTATTATAGGAGGAGGACTCCTAATCATCGTGAGCAAATCGGCGTTGTTAATAAATGAAGATAAGTACACAAAAACCGTCTTTGCGAGCATTAGCGAAGCAATCCAGTTCCTTACTTTGTTCATGTCTCAATCTAGATTGCTTCACTTTGTTCGTAAAGACGATAGCTTGGTTATTGGTCATGAGGCTCGCTTTTTCATCGCCTCAGTTGCTTTAATCAATTCCTTAGTCACATTGACCTCCATGGCCGAGTGGCCGGAACTGTCAGCAAAAATCAATTGAGAGTTCGGCCAGGCCTGATGCAATTCAAATGCGGTGCGTGCCCGGGTGACCGTATCATAACGTCCATGAACGATAATCAGGGGTAAATGATTGATTTTGTCGATGTTATCCAGGAGCTGATTCTCTTCCAGGAAAAAATGATGCTGATTATAATAAATGAAGGTTTTCGCAATCCCAAGCACGAGCTGATCATCGCTTAGAAAGGCATCCAATTGTTTTTTACCCAGCTTGATAAACGAGCAAATCAAATCATATTTCATCAGTGCTTTCGCCGCTGGTAAAGCGACACTGGCATCAGAGTCCATAACCAGCTGGTAATAGGCATTTCCCAGATCATGCTGTTTGTCCTTGGGGATGAAATCATTAAACTCCTGCCAGGCTTCAGGAAAGGTATCGCGCATGCCATATAATAGTTGAATGCTTTCCTGCTGACGCGCGAGAAAAATCCCACGCAACACAAAACCTGTTACTTTATCAGGATGCGCTTCGCCATAAGCCAGCGCCAGTGCACTGCCCCAGGAGCCGCCAAATACCATCCATTGCTTGATGTTTAACTGAGTTCGTAAATGCTCAATGTCTGCGATTAGGTCCTGGGTGGTATTTTCACGCATCTCGCCAAAAGGTTTAGAGCGTTTGGCGCCTCGCTGATCCAGCAAAATAATACGCCAGTAAGTAGGATCGAAATAACGCATGTCATTTTCGCCACATCCGGCACCAGGCCCGCCATGCAATACAATAACGGGTTTCCCATTGGGATTGCCATACTCGGCATACCATAGTTTATGCAGGCCGCCAGTAGCAAGATAATCTTCATGAAAGGGTTTAATCGCAGGATATAAATAGCTTTCCTGAGCAGTACTTTTCGCCATGTGCTTTGAAGTCCATTGATAAGCGGCTGTCAGAAGAATAGCCGCCAAAACAACACCAAAAATTATACGAGACATTCATTCTCCTCTATGCCTGAAATGGTAGGCGCTTCGCCCATAGCCGTCAGGCTAAGGATTAATGTTATCCCCTCTCCACCGCGCATAGCGTGGGGGAGAGGGTAGGGAGAGGGGGTTAAAAAATTATCACGATAGTGATTCCATTTTGTTGTGATAATAAACCATAGCTACAGAAAATGATTAATGAATCGCTACGCGACCTTATTTATAGCCCCCTCACCCTAACCCTCTCCCCCACGCTGCGCGCGGTGGAGAGGGGATCTGATATTCTTAGCCTGACGGCTATGGGCGAAGCGCCCGACCTACAATTACAGGCTACTCCAAATTCTCCACTGTCTTCCTATGCGCCAGTAACTTTTCCTTCGTCAGAAGTGCCTGGGACAATTTTTCCTTTTCCTTGGCAATAATATCTGCCGGTGCTTTATCGGTAAACTTAGGATTATTCAACTTGCCTTCGGCCAGTGAAATATCTTTATTCAGTTTCGATAATTCCCTATCGAGACGCAGCAGTTCCGCCTGTTTGTCAATCAATCCTGCCATAGGAATTAGAAACTCAGTTTCGCCAACAATGGCAGAGGCAGATGGAGGAACAGGTTCATTGGCTTCGATAAAATGGACATGCGTGAGCTTGCAAAGCGCAATTAAAATGGCATGATATTTTTTCAGTAGTTCCCTGACTTCTGAGGAAGCGTTTTTAACCTGTAGCGGGATCAGTTTAGCTGGTGAAATGGCCATTTCACTGCGAATCGTTCGCAGGGATTGAATCACTTCTTTTAGCCAAACTATTTCTTTTTCCAGCTCTTCATTAATAAATTCTTCAATAACCTTAGGATAAGGACAAAGCATGATGCTTTCACCATTTAAGCTGGTCAGGTTATTGGTTCTTTGCCAGATTTCCTCGGTGATAAAAGGCATAATAGGATGTAAAAGCTTAAGGATCTGATCAAGGACATTCAGTAAGGTTCTGCGAGTGCCGCGCTTCATCGCACCTAATGCCTGCTCAGCATAAAGAATAGGTTTGGAGAGCTCCAGATACCAGTCACAATATTCGTGCCAGATAAAGTCGTACAGAGTATTCGCCAGCAAGTCAAAGCGGAAATTGTTGAAATATTGATGGCAGAGAGCAATAGTTTGCTGAAGCCTCGATATGATCCATTGATCCGCTGGGCTGTACTGGAATGCACCATCTCCCAAATCAGCACGTTCTTCTTCAGTGTTTAAAAGAACATAGCGAGCTGCATTCCACAGTTTATTACAGAAATTCCGATAGCCTTCCACACGTCCCAAATCAAAGCGTACATTACGGCCGGTCGATGCCAGCGAACAGAAGGTAAAGCGAAGGGCATCAGTGCCATATGCGGGTATACCTTCAGGAAATTCCTTGCGGGTTGCTTTAATAATTTTATCTCGGGCTGAACCCAGCATGAGACTATCCGTACGTTTATCAACCAGAGATTCAATATCGATTCCATCGATGATATCGATTGGATCAAGCACATTTCCCTTCGATTTCGACATCTTCTGGCCTTCACTGTCACGAATCAGACCAGTAATAACGACATGTTTGAAAGGCACTTTTCCAGTAAACTTAAGCCCCATCATGATCATACGGGCTACCCAGAAGAAAATAATATCAAAACCTGTCAGCAGGACAGACGTGGGGTAAAACGCTTCCAATTCAGGTGTTTTCTCAGGCCAACCTAAAGTCGAAAAAGGCCACAGGGCAGAGGAAAACCAGGTATCCAGAACATCTTCGTCCTGTTTTAAAGGTATGGATTCATCCAGTTTATACTTAAAACGAACATCGTTTTCACTGTAGCCAACATACACATGACCCTGATTATCATACCAGGCTGGAATCCGGTGCCCCCACCATAATTGACGGCTGATACACCAGTCCTCAATGTTTTCCATCCACTGGAAATAGGTTTTATTCCAGTTTTCGGGAACGAATTGAATATCGCCGCGCTTAACCGCTTCAATAGCAGGTTCCGCCAGAGGTTTTGTTTTCACATACCATTGATCAGTCAACAAAGGCTCGATAATGACACCTGACTTTTCGCCGCGAGGCACTTTCAAACGATGTGGCTCGGCTTTAACCAGCAAGCCGGCATCGGTCAGATCTTTCAAAATCTGCTCACGGGCAATAAAGCGATCCATACCCTGGTATCTGACCGGAGCATTTTTATTAATGGTCGCTTTTTTAGTGAGAATATTAATTGATTCAAGCTTATGGCGTTTACCAATTTCATGATCGTTAAAGTCATGAGCTGGGGTAATTTTTACACAACCGCTGCCGAATTCGATATCCACATAGTCATCGGCAATGACTGGAATTTCACGATCGCATAGGGGGAGGCTTATCATTTTTCCAATAAAATGCTTGTAGCGTTCATCTTCAGGATGAACGGCAACCGCCACATCACCGAGCATGGTTTCAGGACGCGTGGTGGCAATTACCAAGCTATCTTCAGAGTTCGCCAGCGGATAGCGAATGTGCCACATCTGGCCGTCTTCTTCTTCAGAAAGCACTTCGAGATCAGATACTGCGGTTCCCAGCTTGGGATCCCAGTTAACCAGGCGTGTTCCCCGATAAATAAGACCTTCGTCATAGAGCTGTACAAACACTTTTTGTACAGCAGCAGATAATCCGTCATCCATTGTGAATCGTTCACGGGACCAGTCAACAGAAGAGCCAATTCGCCGCATTTGCCGGGTGATATTGTTACCGGATTCTTCTTTCCATGCCCATACATGTTCTAAAAACTCATCGCGGGTCATGTCTTTTCGCACTAAGCCTTTCTTTTCTAACTGACGTTCTACGACTAACTGAGTCGATATTCCGGCATGATCGGTTCCGGGTTGCCAGAGGGCACGCTCACCCAGCATCCGATGGTAGCGGGTTAATGCATCCATTAGTGTGTGTTGAAAACCATGCCCCATATGCAGGCTGCCAGTTACATTTGGAGGGGGCAGCATAATGCAGTATGGTTTTCCTTCACCATGCGGTTTGAAAAAGTTATGATATTCCCAATTGTCATAACACGCTTGTTCAATTGCTTTAGGTGAATACGTCTTATCCATTGTCTAGCCTGTAATGATGAAAGCTGCAATTTTAGCACAAGATTTTTTAATCTCGCAGCGTAAAATCTTTATATTATAGGTGATTACTGGTGTTGATGGAGTTGAGCTAAGCCGGATTGCCGGGCTTTACAGCCCAGCTTCCAGGCTAGTCTTATGGACTAAGCACATCAGGATTTTTTTGTTCGCGGTGATCTTCTGCAATGTAGGAATACATTGTGGGCACAACAAACAAGGTGAAGCCAGTTCCTACCAGCAGTCCTGCGGCAATTACAAGACCAATGTCGAAGCGGCTTACTGCCCCGGCTCCAGTAGCCATTAATAAGGGAATAACGCCGAAAACCATAGCGGCCGTGGTCATTAGAATTGGTCTTAATCGAATGCCTGCGGCTTCCTCTACGGCCTGCCTACGATCAAGTCCTCTTTCCTTTTGCAGCTGGTTGGCAAAATCAACGATTAAAATGCCGTGTTTACTAATTAAGCCAATCAGGGTAATTAGCCCAACCTGGGTATAAATATTAATACTGGCCGCTCCAAAGCTCAGTGGAATCAATGCTCCGCAAATGGACATCGGTACACTGATAAGAACAATCAATGGATCGCGAAAGCTTTCATACTGGGCAGACAGCACCAGAAAAATCACAATAATCGCCATGAAAAAGGCAAAGATTAAGGCATTTCCTTCCTGTATAAATTGCCTTGACTGTCCGCCAAAGTCGTAGGTATATCCTTTGGGTAAAGTACTTTTTGCTTCTGCCTCCAAAAAGTGCAAGGCTTCTCCCAAAGTAGTACCAGGCATCATTACCGCCTGGATAGTGGCTGAATTTAATTGCTGGAAATGTGAAACCGCATTAGGCTGGGTTTTGGCCTTTGGTGTGACCACTGTGGATAAGGGAACCATTGTTCCGCTAGCAGTTTTTACATAGATCCATCCCAGTTGCTCTGTAGTCAGGCGATAACGGCGATCAAGCTGGGGTATGACTTCATAACTTCGACCCTGCAGATTGAAGTAATTCACATAATTGCCGGAAAGCGCGCTGGTCAGGCTGCTTCCAACCGCCTGCATATCCAGACCCAGATCAGAGGCTTTTGAACGGTTAATTTCAAACTCGATTTCAGGCTGGTTAAATTTAAGGCTGTTATCGAGATAGATAAATAAGCCGCTGGCTTGCGCCTTGGCAATGAGCTGATTGGACACTTCAAACAAGGTTTGAAAGTCATTAGTCGTTTTAATCACAAACTGAACGGGTGTTCCTGAGCCTCCGCCTGGCAAGGGTGGAGGAATGACTGCAAACGCTTTTAAACCTGCTACCTTATCAAGCTTGGCCTGCAAGGGCTCTTTCATTTCAAACTCAGTTCGTTTGCGCTCATCCCAAGGCTTTAAAACCATCCCGGAAATTGATTGTGTTGACACCGAGTTCAAATTGAAAAAATGAGCTGTTTCAGGAAAGGTTTTATAAATTTCATCGAATGCTTTGGTAAACGTTTCGATGTAATTAATTGTGGCATATTGTGGGGCGGTTGGAACAACAATAAAAAAGCCCTGATCTTCTTCAGGAGCGGTTTCGGTGGGGATGCTGTTATATAAATAGGGCAGCATCATCAGAACGACTGCTGCAAACACCAGCATAATGGCTCTTGTGTCCAGCAAGCTGTGCAGCATGCGCTGATAACGTATTTTTAAATTATGAAAACGCTTATCAAGAAATTGTACAAAACGGCCGCTGCTCATCTCAGCAGTGAGTAACCTGGAACACATCATGGGTGTTAGTGTCAGCGCAATGATTCCTGAAATGATTACCGCACAGGCCAGTGTAAAGGCAAATTCTTTGAAAAGGGCGCCTGTTAACCCTCCCATAAAACCAATCGGTGCATAAACGGCAGCCAGCGTAATCGTCATCGCAATGACGGGTACGGCAATTTCACGAGCGCCTGTTAATGCCGCCTGGAAGGGGGTTAAGCCTTCTTCAATATGGCGGTGAACATTTTCCACAACCACAATGGCATCATCTACAACCAGACCAATAGCGAGAACAAAGGCAAGCAAGGTCAACAGGTTAACTGAATACCCCAGGAACAGCATCAGCGTACAAACACCGACTAGTGACAGAGGGATAGTGATTACCGGAATGATCACCGATCGCAGGGAACCAAGGAACAGGAAAATTACCACCACCACAATGAGAGCCGCTTCCGCAATTGTTAATATTACTTCTTTGATTGATGCACGGATAAAATCGGTCGCGTCATAAACGATTGTTCCGGTCAAAGAGGGAGGGAAGTCACGCACGATTCCTGGAAACAGCTTGCGGGCATCTTTTATGACCGTTAAAGGATTTGCGGTGGGCGTCGGTGTAATTGCCAGAAAAACTGCTTTTTTACCGTTAAAAGTGACTGTGGTATTGTAATCCTGGGAGCCCAGAATCACATCACTCACGTCCTTCAATCGAATGATCGAGTTTTTATCGCTGCGAATAATCAATCGACCGAATTCCTGGGCATCATTCAAATCCGTTTTCGCAGTCATATTGACTGCGACGTATTCGCCTTTAGTGCTGCCAGCCGCTGTAAGAAAGTTGTTCTTGGCGAGTACACTGGAAACCTCGGACGGGGAAACATTCAAAGCTGCCATTTTTATCGGATCGAGAAAGATACGCATTGAATAAGTAGCTCCCCCGAGAATCTGAGCCTGTGCCACTCCGTCTACTGTCTGTAATTGCGGTTGAACCACACGAACCGCGTAATCCGTAATTTGCTGAGGCGTCATCGAATCGCTGTCGAGACTGATGTACATCAGGGGAGTAGAAGTATCGGAACTTTTTATGATTACTGGCTGCTGCGATTCCGGAGGCAGCTGATTTAAGGTTTGCTGGACCTTGCTCATCACATCGGTAAAAGCGACCTGCGGATTAAAATTAAGTTTAATATTGAGGGTGATTGTGCTCAAACCCTGGGTACTGGTCGATGTCATATAATCAATCCCTTCCGCACTGGCTACAGCTGCCTCAAGTGGAGTGGTTATAAATCCGGCAATCAGATTAGCATCAGCCCCGGGATAGGCTGTAGTAACTGTAATGATAGTATTATCCATCCGAGGATATTGGCGAATTTGCATGGTGCTAATCGAGTTCAGCCCGAATAGAAAAATCAATAAACTCACTACAGTAGCCAGCACGGGCCGCTTGATAAACAGATCAGTAAAATTCATAAAAAAATCCTGTAATGTACAATGCCGGACAACAGTCCGGCATATCCTCTACTGCCCTAAGCTGTCGGGGTTATTCACGGTGTTCATGGGGATACTATTGTTGATTATTACTCGTGTTCCATTCTGTAGCTTCAGTTCACCCGAGCTGACAACCTGCTGTCCTGCCTCAACGCCTTTAGTAATTACGGTTAAATTGCCTTCCTGTTCACCAGTACTGACAAAAACCCGTTTGACATATAACAAATCATTGCCGTCCTGATCTTTCTTACCTTCTTTATCTTTCTCAATGATAAAAACCGAGTTGCCATATAAACTGTAGGAGATGGCTGTGGATGGCAGAACAACCACATTGGGGATAGCCGGTTGTTCGACCGAAATGGCGCTGAACATTCCGGGAATGAACGCGAATTGGCTTACATGATTATTCGCATTAAGCTCACTGTTACAGGACACTCTTATTTTTGGGCTGCCTTCCTGCTTGGCTGCTTTAACCAGCGTAGATTGCTCGGGCGCTTTCAGTGCTTCCAAAGGGCAGTTAGGCAGCGTCGCCTGCACAAGAATATTGTGAGTATTCGTATCAACTTTGGAATTTAATGCGGTGATTTTTCCTTCAAAAACCATGTTGGGATAGGATTCAATAGTGAACTGAATTTGTTGATTGAGATGCAGTTTTTTTAGGAGCTGCTCAGGTAAATAAAATTCAAGATATAAAGGATCCAGGGATTGCAGGCTAACGATTGCTGTCTGTCCGGGACTTATATACTGTCCCAGATTAACTTGTCGAATTCCTAACTGACCTGAGAAGGGTGAGCGTATGTGTTTCTGATAGATTTCTGCCTGGGTTTTTTCAACATTTGCCTGTGCCTGTTCAAGGCTGGCCTTCGCTTCATCCACGTTGGATATTGGGGTCGCTCCACGCTTGAAAAGGTCAGCCTGTCTTTTATAACTGATATCCCTGAGCGCAAGCTGTGCCTGATTAAACTTTAATGTAGCCTGATCCACACTGTCATCAATATCAATTAATAGCTGATCTTTTTCAACGTATTGGCCTGATTCAAAATGAATTTTGACTACGTTTCCTGCAGCTTGGGAATTCACATCGACCCCATTGATCGCCACAAAATTACCGACCGCAGGCAGGTGAGGTTCCCAGTTTTTTTGAATCGCTGTTACACTTGATACGGTCACTGCCGGCGCTTCATAGCTTGCAAAAAAACGCTTCATCATAATGCTTTTGAATAAGTTAAAAGCAATTAATCCACCAAAAACAACTATTAAAGCGGAAATCATAATTGCCATGCGTTTTTTCATGCTGCTTCCTATGAGAACTGACTGTTTCAAGAGTATGAATGGCTGAGTAATATATCATAATTAAGCGCTAGTTCCAGAGAAGAAAATTATTATTAAATTCAATCAAAAAAGAGCTAAAGCTGTGGACACAAAAAAAACCTGTTGACTAAATACAACACTTTGTTAACATTCGATTTCCATTTATCACTTGGACTAGTTATGAAATTAAAAGCCTTGTTGTTTGTTAGCTGTTTCGGTTTGTTAGGTTCTTCCTATGCGGAAAACCACCATGTTTATCCAAAAGCTGACGCTGTTCAAGCTCAAGCTAGCACTCAAAAGGGAGCAATGCTTCCCGGTTATTGTGAAATTGAAGTAATTAACAGCAGTTTCGATAACGTAACTGTTTATGGCACTTTTGATGATGGTACTACGCTGACTCCTTTTGATGTTTATACTTTTGAAAGCCCGCACTATATTGATTTGTTCTACTATGGCTACTGCCACAAAACAATGTATCTGGACATCGTGACTTTCAGTGGTTATCACATTTACTCTGGATATACCCGCGTTAACAGCACAGTCCGTATTGTTCCATATCTGAACAAGCAACCAAAATTCAAATTAGAATCTAAATAGTTTACATCCAATGGCACGAGAATCCTCGTGCCATTTCTCTAACAAATTAATGGTCTGGAGTTAATATGAAACGTTTTTTTGGAATATTAGCGCTGCTGCCGGCAATTGGAAATTCTACTGCTGTTGTTGAGAACCATTCACATCCTCTGCCTTCTGCACAGGTTCAGATTATTGCTCAGCATTATGTAGCTGCAGTTAACACACATGGACATACTGTTACGCCGGTACGAAAAAAGCCTTTGGAACGTAGTTATCATGGACACCGCCCGACTCATGTGGCTCGAGAGCCGGCACCGGATACACGTCATCACAAAAAATATGCCGCGAATAACCATGGGCATCAAAGCGCTTCAGATAATAAAACGCACGCGCACGGTTAATAATTTTGAATAGTAGTTTGGGCCTTTGCCCAATATAATGGTTTGAACCTCTTTAGAATTCAATGTTGGGCCAAGGGCCCAACCTACGGCCTATTCTCCCATGGTTCCGCGACTTGTTCCCGGGAACAACATAGCCGAACCTTTTAGATTAAACCACGGTTATAATCTGAAAATTAGAAACATGAGCCAGAACCCCTTGCTCCCATCCTCCCTCAATCAGCTCGTTCGCATTGTTTTGCAGCGCTGCAGCCACCTTACCCGAAAAATGGGCTTTTTGAGCATTCGTATCCTGGAAGGCATCAAAAATGGCATAGGTATTGTTATCGGTTTTTAAGGCAAGCCAAAAGTAAGTTCGTGGTTCTGTCGCATTGATAAGTTTGGCTCCTTCTTTCAGGAAGCTCTCCAATTCGTGACTTTTACCCGATTTTGCCTTGAAATAAATATAAGATGCTTCCTGGGCTGTTAAAACCTTGTCCTTATCAAAGTGACTGGAGGCGATAAGATCATAATTATTGATATTTGCTAATACGCCTTGCTCCCATCCACCGGATACTAATAGTGAGGAATTTTCCTTCAATGCATTGGCAACAAGGCCAGCAAAGTGCTCTTCTCTTCCTTGCTTATTAAAAAAAACATCAAATATGGCAAAGTGATTATTTTGTTTTAAAGCAAACCAAAGTGCCGTATTGGGCTCGGTTTTGTTAACGATCTGAGCGCCTTGCTTCAAGAATTCCTCAAATCTTTCCTCGGCACCCCGATTGCTGATCATAGGAATATAGGTAGTATCCTTAATCGTTTTTTCATTAATTGCTTTCATTGTCATACTCCCATAAGTAGTAATTATTAAACCGCAGTATGAGCGCGTAAGCTCAACCATTTATTATTTGCAGGCTATCTATCGGTAGATAGATAAGTTCGATAAAAAAATTAAAATTCTCTATTTATAAACGTTTTCACAGGTTCAACATAGGATATATCCTCGTATAATCTGGACAGTAGCAACCCGCCTTCCAATTGAACCAACAGATATCTTGAAAGTTCCCTGGATTGTAAAGCGTCCCATTGTTCTTTATCAGAGGTTCCATCACTGATCACATTAGTCAGCCAATTCTCTAAAATATTAAAAAATGAACGTACTTTGATTCTAAGCTTTGCCGGTAATGAAATCACATCCGATGCCAACATGCCTCCCAAACACATTTTCATTTCATCATGAACTGTTAAAAGCATCAGTTTATCGACGAGGTTGATTAATTTTTGTTGTAAACTCAAAGATGAGTTTAATTCCAATTCGTTTAAATACAACGACAGTCGGTGCAGTTGCCAGTCAATTACAGCAATAGCCAAATCCTCTTTTGTGGGATAGTAATAATGTATACTTGAGGTTTTAATTCCTACTATCTGCGCAACATCTTTATAACTAAAAGCGTTATAACCCATTTTCTGGATCAATGTTTCAGCGGTGTTCAGTATTTTTTCTTGCATTGTCGTAATATTCATACAGTGCATTCTATCTATCGATAGATAAATAATCAACCACTTTATTCAAATTATTTTAAATTTTAATCAGAAAGCGAGGCTAAACAGAGATCATGACTATAAGGTCAGGATATGATACTCTTGCCCTCCTGATTTTTTTATGAAGGAGTTTTGTGAAATGTTGTCATTTACTAAAAGCCTGTTGATTGCGTTCGCTGCATTTGCTTTGCTTGCCTGTTCCGCTACTCCCACCCGTGAAAGTACCGGACAATATCTGGACAGTACTTCAATCACTGCCAGAGCAAAGGCTAAGCTTGTTGATGAACTGGGGCCAGAGAGCCTTGCCATTCAGGTTAAAACTTTTAAGGATGAAGTCCAGTTGAGTGGCTTTGTCAACAGCCCAATCATTAAAAACAGAGCGGCGCTCATAGTAAGGAGTATTCCAGATGTAAGACGAGTGCGAAATGATTTGATTGTCAAGTAAGCGGGCAAAACTTTTGTTCTCGTTTCTCTAAACGGCGGTCCCCTCGAAGTCGTATTGGAGTCAGCTTAAGAGAAATTCCCTCTCCCAAGTTGGGAGAGGGCTAGGGTGAGGGCGATTTAAACCCCTCTCTCTAACTCTCTCCCTGAGGGAGAGAGGATTTTTAAGGTAGAACCCCTTATGTTGCGCCTGTGGGCAAAGTGAGGGAGCGTTTAAAAGATAATGTTTTGCTGTTAAACACTCGTTAAACTACAATTATTCAATCGTAAGAAAGTAAGGAAAGTTATGTTTGATAGCCAGTACACGATAGCCGGATTTGATGATCAACTCTGGCAAGCCATTGAGGCTGAAAATAAACGTCAGGAAGAGCATATTGAACTCATTGCGTCTGAAAATTATGCCAGTCCGCGTGTGCTGGCTGCGCAAGGCAGTGTTTTAACCAATAAATATGCCGAAGGATATCCTGGTAAGCGATATTACGGTGGTTGTGAATACGTGGATATCGCTGAAAACCTGGCCATTGAGCGTGCAAAACAATTATTCGCCGCGGATTATGTCAATGTTCAGCCACACTCAGGGTCTCAGGCGAATGCAGCTGCTATGATGGCTTTACTGTCTCCAGGTGATTCGGTACTTGGCATGGCACTTCCACATGGCGGACATTTGACACATGGTTCAAAGGTCAATTTTTCCGGAAAAATTTATAATTCTCATGAATATGGCGTAGACCCGCATAGCGGCCTTATCAATTATGATGAAGTAGAAGAAAAGGCCAGACTGCATCAGCCTAAAATGATTATTGCAGGATTTTCAGCCTATTCTCAGGAACTGGATTGGGCAAGATTTCGTGCGATTGCTGATTCAGTAGGTGCTTATCTGATGGCCGATGTGGCGCATGTCGCTGGCTTGATTGTAACTGGGTTATACCCATCTCCGGTGCCTTATGCAGATGTGGTAACGACAACAACGCATAAAACCCTGCGGGGCCCACGTGGCGGGATGATTCTTGCGCGTGCTAATGAAGCCATTGAGAAGAAATTAAATTCTGCTGTTTTCCCGGGCAATCAGGGCGGGCCTTTAATGCATGTTATCGCAGCAAAAGCGGTTGCTTTTGCTGAAGCCCTGCAGCCGGAATTTAAAACGTATCAGCAACAGGTGCTGACCAATGCCAGGATCATGGCTCAAACCCTCATTGAAAGAGGCTACCCCATTGTTTCCGGCAGCACTAAAAACCATTTACTGCTGGTTAATCTAATCGGCAGAGAATACACGGGTAAAGATGCGGATGCCGCTTTGGGACGGGCTAATATTACTGTAAATAAAAATACAGTACCTAATGATCCCCGTTCACCCTTTGTAACCAGCGGTTTGCGTCTTGGTACGCCGGCAGTCACTACTCGTGGATTTAAGGAAAAAGAGATAGAATTGCTGACTGGATGGATTTGCGATGTATTGGATCATATGGGCGACGATAGTGTGATCGATCGCATAAGATCGCAAGTACTGCAATTGTGTCGTGAATTTCCGGTATATCGTTAATCATGTATTGTCCCTTTTGTCATGCAGAAGAAACCAAAGTCATCGATTCCCGCCTGGTTGCCGAAGGAGCTCAGGTACGCAGGCGGCGTCAGTGCGTCATATGCAATGAGCGGTTTACAACCTTTGAAACTGCGGAATTAATTATGCCGGATATCATCAAACGTGACGGGGCAAGAGTTCCTTTTAATCTGGAAAATTTACGTCTTGGAATGAAAAAGGCTCTTGAAAAGAGACCGGTTAGCACGGATTTGCTGGAGGAAGCGATAGTTGCCATTACGCAGGACATTCGACGTAGTGGCGAGCGAGAAATACAATCTCGTCAGGTAGGTGAGCTGGTCATGGAACAATTACTTAAATTGGATCATGTAGCTTATGTAAGGTTTGCGTCTGTATATAAACGATTTAAGGATGTGAGTGATTTCAGACAAACTATTGATCAAATGAAAAACGACAAAACGTCCTGAGGTAATAGTGGAAAAAGAAGCAATACGAGGAAAAAGACGAGCGCGGCGATTAGCATTACAAGCGCTGTACCAATGGTTAATGTCTGGCCATGACTTGCACGAAATAGAAGCACAATTCAGAGTAGCTAATAATATGGAAAAAGTCGATGCCGACTATTTTTGCAATTTGCTTTACGGCGTTCCAAAACATTTGCAGGAATTAGAAAGCGGTTTTGAATTGTTTCTCCAGGACCGATCGCTTCAGGAATTAAATCCAATCGAGCATACTGTATTAAGAATAGGTGCCTATGAGCTCGTGTTTTGTCTGGAAATACCCTACAAAGTTGTTCTGGATGAAGCGGTCAGTCTGGCCCGTGAGTTTGGCTCGCAGGATGGCCATCGTTATGTGAATGGCGTTCTCAATAATCTCTCAAGAAAAGTTCGTTCACTGGAAGTTAGTCTTGAGCCTAAATGAGTTCTCCCTTATCGATACCTTTTTCAAATCAGGAGCAATCGAGCGCACTGATGTGGTTTTTGGAATCGGTGATGATGCAGCCTGCCTGGAGATTCCTTCAGACCGGCATTTATTAGTAAGCACTGATACACTGGTTGCTGAAGTGCATTTTCTAAGTGCCTGGGATCCTTATGATATCGCCTGGAAGGCGGTCATGGTGAATGTCAGTGATATGGCGGCAATGGCTGCCGCACCTTGCTGGATGAGTTTAGCGCTTACCATGCCGACTGCCTCTGAAAGCTGGCTTAGCCGGTTTTCTCAAGGTTTTCAGGCTGCATTGGCACGTTATAACATCGCTTTAATAGGGGGAGATACAACGAGAGGTCCTCTTAGCCTAAGTTTAACCATTCACGGACTTGTTCCAAGAGGAAAAGCAGTCAGGCGCTGTAACGCAAAGCCTGGCGATACCGTTTGGGTTAGCGGAGAACTTGGCGCCGCGGCTTTAGCGGTCGCCTATTTACAGGACGATACCATTCCTGCTGAAGATAAAGCGATTATGATGGACAAACTGCTCCATCCTGTACCGCGGATTGATTTAATTAACTATTTACAGCTGTGGGCCAGTGCCTGTATTGATATTTCTGATGGCTTGTCGGCTGATCTTAATCACATCTGTGAACAAAGCGGCGTGGGTGCCTGCATCGTCTGGTCAAAAGTTCCTGTTCACCCCTTAGTCAGTAAATACCGTCAGAATGCAACAGAATTTGCTTTTTCTGGCGGTGATGATTATGAATTATGTTTTACCATTCCCGAGGTTTATCAGCAGACTTTTTTTGAGGAAATAACTCGCAATGGAATAACCTGCTACCCAATTGGCGTAATTCAAGAAGAAAAAGGCTTGCGATCTTTACAAGAAACAGGCAGAGTTTCTCCTTTAATACCCAAAGGGTTTGCTCATTTTTAAAGGTTAAATTCAATGAACCTCTCTAGTAAAGTCTGGCAGGATCCTGCTTATTTTATTGCCTTTGGTTTTGGATCCGGATTGGCTCCTGTTGCACCCGGCACTTGGGGAACGCTTGCCGCTTTCCCCATTTACTTACTGATGTCCACGCTCTCTCTGCCTCTCTATTTGTTAATAACTCTGGTATTTTTTATTCTCGGCGTGTATGTCAGCAATCGGGTATCCGCTGATCTTGGCGAACATGATTACTCCGGTATTGTCTGGGATGAAGTCGTCGGTTTTCTACTAACAATGGCGTTAGTGCCTTCCAAACTGGCGTGGATGATTATCGGATTTTTGCTATTTCGGCTTTTCGATATTTGGAAGCCCTGGCCAATCACTATTGCTGATGAAAAAATTAAAGGCGGGTTTGGAATCATGTTTGACGATGTGCTTGCAGCTGTGCCTGCCTGGATAATTTTACAATTGTTAATCTGGAGTTTCTCCTGATGAATGAGAGCCATAAAGAGTTAATAAATATTGCCCTGACTGTCGGCATCGTACTGCTCGCACTTTTCATTGTTCATCGATTTATTCCTTCCATGATCTGGGCCGCGATTATTGCAATTGCGACCTATCCGCTTTACAAGCGCTGGAAGCAGTTTTTTGGCAGGCACCGAAATTGGGCTGCATTGTTATTTACAGCGATTCTGGCTTTGATTTTTCTGCTGCCTTTAAGCTGGCTGGTCACCTTACTGGTAAAAGAACTGCAAGTATTTATTAATTACCTGCAATTAATAAATAAACAAGGCGGAGATGCGCCAGGAATTATTCAGCAAATTCCCGTTCTGGGTAAAGATTTAACTAACTACTGGCAAACTAATATTGGCCAGCCTGGTAATCTCAGAAACTTTCTATCGAACCTGCATATTTCATTGACGCCGGCGAGTTATTACATTAAGCAAGTAGGAGTTAATCTGGCTCACCGTGGTTTTCAACTTGGCTTTACCATTCTAACCTTATTTTTCTTCTATCGTGATGGAGATAAATTATTCCAGGAAATCAATCGGGTAGGGGAGATTTGCCTTGGAAAACGCTGGTTTCGCTATGCAGACCGCCTGCCGTCAGCTCTTCGTGGTACAGTGAACGGCACTATTCTGGTTGGACTTGGAGTGGGGATTTTAATGGGCTTGTGTTATGTCATCGTCGGAGTACCAGCGCCAACTCTGGTTGGTTTTGTCACGGCTTTTGCTGCAATGATCCCATTTATTGTACCCATCGTCTTTACCTTTGTCGCATTAATATTGATTTCAAGCGGCAGCCTGGCAGCAGCCATTGTGGTGGTAGTCTGGGGCACTGTGGTGATGTTTATTGCCGATCATTTTATCAAGCCAGTACTGATTGGCGGTGCAATTGAGCTTCCTTTCTTAGCGGTGCTTTTTGGCATATTGGGCGGAGTTGAAACTTTAGGATTGCTTGGTTTGTTTGTAGGGCCGATTGTGATGGTATTATTCGTGACCTTATGGCAAGAGCAGCAGGGGATACCCTTACAGCCATCTGAACAGTAAAAAACAAGATAAGTTTGTATTGATTTTGTACAAAAAGTATGGCATTCTATACTTCTAGCCGCTGAACTTGAAATGGGAATTAACCATAGAGTAAGCTGCGCCAAGAGTTGCCATACTATCGAAGTAAAGGGGTGATTATGAATAAAGACTGGCCGACCAGAGATAAAGACATGTACACAGCACAGGTGATCATGGAAGAATATGCCAATAAAAATAAAAGCGAGGCGCTTGGATTGTTTGAGCTGGTGGTCGATAAAGAAGAAAAACGAATGAATTTTCGTATTTCTGGCTGGGTACGAACACTGGCCGAATATTTCAAATCAGTCTATGGTGCAAATCAGGGTGATTTCGTCACTCGGCAAGTGATTAGCCACTGCCTTACAAAGGGCGAAACAATTCACTAATACCTTGTGAATGACTTCAGGCAATCCCTTTTTAACTTTCGGGATTGCCTCTCTATAAGTGATTAAATATCGAACAATCCTGGTAAACTTCTACTATAATTTAACAATCTTCGTTGATTTATGAGAAGTGCCATGAGAAAACGTACCAAACATCCCAAGCATCAGCCAAAGAAAAAACAATATCTCAATGATAGCCATTTAGAGGAGCTCTCTGGCGGAGGAATGTCTTCTATTAGGGATAGAATTGATGCGATTAATGATCTCAAGGGTAAAGCTATGGATGCAGCGCTGACCGCACGTGCCAATATGGGAGCAGTCGCCGGGCCTGCAGCGGATGCGAAAGTAAAAGCCACTGAAGTGAATAGCGCTGCAATCCGGCAGAAATTGGTCCGCAAACCTTGATGGGGACCAGAAGTCCCATCACGAATAACGATTAATTCATAATGCATAACAGATTCTCTCTATCTCCATTATGCAGATTGTTTTGCTGCCTTCTTTCTTCTTTCATTCGGATGGACCATCGATAAGATATTGAAACAATTCCACAAAAGTGGTCTATGATTTAATCAAAATAATGAATGGATGCACTCATGCTTACTCCAAATGGATTACACGCGAATAAAATTGACAGAGTCATGCTGTTGGCTCTTTGGGCAACTACACTGGCGGAAGAAGAGCAACAGAGTAGAGTTATTTTCGCAGGCGTAGGCAAACCGACATATCCCATCAATGTGCAGACTATCCGTTCTTTTCTGGGGTATTGGCAAAAGCTTGAAAATCTGGCCGAAAATGAACGCTTTGATATCGATAACACTGATGGCGAGCATGCGATTGATTATGGAGATCCGAGGGGTGACAAAGGGCCTCGTGAATTAATGGCGCAGACTATGTCTGCCTGGTATGAAGCCGACATCAGCCCGGATAATGTCCTGTTTACAGTGGGGGGAATTGGCGCTTTGCGTATTATGTTTGAAACATTGAATACGCATTACGAAGAGTTTCCAGGTTATCGTATTATTACGCCTTTTCCGCATTATTCAGCGTATGCCAGCAACGAACTGCATCGTTTGCATCCCATTCATGTGATGAAAGAAAAAGGCTATCATATTAACGCTCAGGCTTTGGAAGACTCTATTCAAGAGGCGCTTTTCCTTGCAGAGGATGATCATGGCTGGCCCAAAGCCGTATTATTTTGTAATCCATCTAACCCACTGGGAACAATGATTCCCGAGGAAGAGCTTGCCAAAATCGCAGAGGTACTTCGTCGTTATCCTGACTTATTTATTATCTTTGATGAAGCTTATACAGAAATGAGCTTTGTTAAAATTCCTTCATTTTTAAAAATCGCTCCAGACTTGAAAAAGCGCATTATGATCATGCGCTCAGCAACAAAAGCCTTATCAGCGGCGGGGGAAAGAATGGCGGTGATTCTGGTATTTGATGAATTCGTGATGAATGAAATGTTGAACAAAAATATTAACTATTTCTTGCACGCGCCTCGCTCTGCTCAATTGGCCTATGCTGAAACCATGGCTCATTTTGATGAAAAGGAACGAGAGGCTCTGGTTTTGTTTTACAAAAAGAAAGTGGACTATGTTTTAATGCGATTAAAAGAAATGGGAGCAGAGATGCCCGATCCTGATTATCAGGTTGAGGCAACTTTTTATGCCCTGGGTGATTTTTCTGATTTATTCGGTTTAGACCTTCCAGAACAAGCGGCTCGTGCACTGCAAAGAACAGGTAAGGTTAAGAGTGGTGAAGAGCTTGCTTATTATTTGCTGTTTGAAGACAAAATAATGATAGCTCCATTGTCTTATTATGGGCTGGAAAAAGACTGTACCTATATGAGAATCACTTGCAGCGCGAGTGAAAGGGATTTGAAAGAATTAATGGACCGGCTCGAGCAGCGCCTGTTCTCTGCAAGAAAAAAGAAATATCAGCATCTTTTAGAGAATATTGATAGCAATCTGGAAGCTGTCAGGCATATAGAGCTTCATTTGTATGAAACCATCCGAAATAAAATCAATGTGTTGTCAAATCAAGCGGAAACTTGTTTATTGTTGAAAGCAAAGAATCAATCCTTGAATAAGATCCAGTCCATTATTAATAATCTGTTGGATATAGAGTCTTGAAGCAAGGTAGATAATTTGATCCCTCAGGATTTCCAATAATCAAATAATCCGCCCTTTGTTCCAAAGACGGGATCGCAGGCTGGCAGGCCTGTTCCTGCGATGTTTTCATCGACCCTTGGATGTTCTTCTACAAGCCCGTAGCAAACATCGTAATCCCGCTCGAAAGGATAGGAGCCGATGCATTTAAAATCGTCCGAACTCCCTGTATTTTTATGAGCGACACCTGCAGGAATAATAACTACATCGCCACGGCTTACTTCGTAAATAACCCCGTTATCGCCGCCAAATTGTACTTGGCAATGCCCGGTATAAATCACCAGGGTCTCATGAGTATTGCTATGATAATGCTGATAATCATAAACAACATCCAGCCAGGAGTTGATCCACTGGTTTCCTTTCAGAAATTGCTGAACATCTTCGACTGATCGCCCGTCCAAATCAAATACGCTCTTATAAATCAATAAAGGATAAATTGAATTATTCGGAAAATACCTGTCCGGGCCTATCAACGGGTGCAATATTTTTGCTGAGCTTAAAGGAGTTAAATGATTCATTATTCCCCCTGTTTAAGTTCTTAAGGCTTAAAATCGCCGAAATATCTGTCGTAATCTTGCTTAAAAATATCACTGGCGTGATATTGGCTAATTGCGTTATTTAACTGTTGCAGTAATTCAAGATTATCTTTATTCACTGCGATCCCATACCCAAAACCATAAGTCTCTTTTTCCCCCAGTACAGCCAGTACGCCAGAAGAGTGATTGGCCCAGTAAATGGCAGTTGCATTATCCAGCAAGGCCAGATCAATATCTCCATTCTGTAGAGCAACTAAAATATTGTCCTCTGTATCATAGAGCTCTATTTGAGGGTTCTTGATACCCAGGGTTTGGATGAGTTGCGGAAACAAAGTGCCTTCCTCAACACCAATTTTTTTATTAGACAAAAGGTCGAGGCTAAAGGGTTGCTGGCTTAAGGCTTGTTTTCCCATAAATCGAAACTGACTTAACATATAAGGCGCGGTAAAATTGACGCGTGTCGCGCGGTCAGGCGTTATGGTAATGGCACCGAGCGCCACTTCACTCGTCTTATTTTCAACCTCGCCCAAGAGTGAGTGGAAGTGGACTGGTTTATATTGGCAGGTTCTGTTCATAATTTTACAAAGATGCTCCATCATTTCTACATCAAATCCGTGAAATACATTATTTCCTGCCCGCATGACAAAGGGAGGAGAAAAATTATCCACCGCGATGAGCAGAGGCTCTCCCTTGGCAAAGCCAGCAGTTGAACATGAGAGCAGGCCTAATAAAAAGTAGCGGATAAGTTTCATGGTCCTACCAATTTATAGTTATTTAATTAATATATAGTACCTTTTTATTGTTAATAAACCATTGCTTATGATAAATGTTATTCAGGAACTTTATAAATGACTGATATAGAGGTGTTTATTGACTCACGATCCCAGCTTTTGGAAAAGCATTTTAGCCAAGCCGCCCCGCATTTGCGAAAGGGGATACAAAAGGTTTTGCTAAGCAGTGATTATGCATTGCGTCATATTGAGATTTTTTCAAGACTGGTAAGAGAAGATGATTGCCTGGCTCCGGTCTTTGCCGAAGAGTACCGAGAGCGATTCCAAACGATACCGAATTCACCCTTTCCTTCCTTTGCCAAAGAAATTCGACAATATCGGCATTACAGTTTCTTACGATTATTATTGAGGGAGGCATCGGGCCTGGCTGACACCGCAGAAACAATGCGCTCCTGGTCTGATTTTGCGGATGAAGCCATCCGCAGCGCATTGACCTATTGTGAGCAGGATGTCAGCCAAAGGCATGGTATTCCCCTGGAAGACAGCGGTAACCCGGCCCAACTGTATGTATTGGCAATGGGAAAGCTGGGTGGGAGAGAGTTAAATTATTCTTCTGATATCGATCTCATTCTTGCGTATTCCAGGGATGGATGGACCAATGGTGAGGAATCCATCAGCAATCAACAGTTTTATATTAAAGTAGTCCAGCGTTTTATACAGTTATTGCAGCAGATTACTGCTGAAGGCTTCGTGTTTCGTGTCGACCTGCGACTAAGACCAAATGGAGACAGCGGTGCTTTAGTGATTAATCTGGCCACTATAGAGAATTATTATCAGGAGCAGGGGAGAGATTGGGAGCGGTACGCAATGGTCAAGGCAAGGCCGCTGGATCTGACAGTTTCTTCTAATCACTGGTTCTATCAACTGATTACACCTTTTGTCTATCGCCGTTATGTTGATTTCAGCGTCATCGAATCCCTTCGCAGTATGAAATCCATGATTATTAGAGAAGTTCAGCTTAATCCCCGCCTGAATGATATTAAACGCGGATCAGGGGGAATTCGGGAAATTGAGTTTATCGTTCAGAATATACAAT
The DNA here is from genome assembly GCF_900461555.1 of Legionella quinlivanii. Taxonomy (NCBI): domain Bacteria; kingdom Pseudomonadati; phylum Pseudomonadota; class Gammaproteobacteria; order Legionellales; family Legionellaceae; genus Legionella; species Legionella quinlivanii. The sequence continues at coordinate 1,074,843 of NZ_UGOX01000001.1, forward strand.
TAATCAGAGGCGGCCGATTACCTCAATTGCAAAAAACCAGCTTATTGGAAACCTTAGCTACTATAAAGCAAGAAAAATTGCTGACACGCGCCAAGGTTTTACAAGAAGCTTATTTATTTTATCGGAAACTCGAGAATGCCTTACAGTCACTAAATGATCAGCAAACTCATGTATTGCCCGAAGATGAACTTCGACAATTCCAAATTAGTCAGGCGATGAATTATGCTGACTGGCAGTCAGTTTATTTTAAGCTGAAACAATATCAGCGAATAGTCAGCAACTTATTCAGTTCGATGCTTGCTTATAAAAAAAGCAGCGGTCAACTTGAGGATAATTCGAGACTTTTGGAACATCAATTGGCCAGTGTATGGCAGGGGCACATCGAGTCGGAAATGGCGACCAACTTACTCGCCAGCATCAACTACCAGCATGCAAAGCGTTGCTATCAACTGATACATTCATTCAGACATTCTCCACGATGTCTGCGTCTTAGCCAGGCTGCGCGCATGATACTGGACCGATTTATGCCGCTTTTACTGAAAGAGCTGACACAGGTCAAAAATACAGAAGCTGTTTTACTACAGGTCATGCAGCTTTTGGAGAGCGTGGTCGGGCGAAGCGCTTATCTTGCATTACTGACCGAGAATCCGCAGACGTTGAACGAATTGTTATACTGGTTTTCCCGCAGTCCGTTCATCTCGCAGTTGCTGGTAGCACATCCTTTCCTGCTTGAAACCTTACTTGAGCCTATGCCCAATTGGCTCCCTCCTTCACGCCTGCAATTGAAGCAGCAGCTTGAAAAGAAAATGGCTCACTGCAAAGACCAGGAGGACGAGGAGGAGTATTTAAGACAATTCAAACTAAGCCATTGGCTTTTGGCTGCAAGAGCCGAACTTCATGGCCGATTAAATGCGATACGCGCCGGACGTTTCCTTGCTGATTTAGCGGAGGCTATTGTTGTTCGGGTTGTTGAAATCGCTTCCAGGCAGCTGGCTTTAAAGTATCCTGTTATGGATACCGTATTTCAAGGGTTTGCGGTTCTGGCTTATGGTAAACTGGGAAGCCGTGAAATGAATTATAATTCGGATTTGGATTTAGTGTTCATTTACACATCAGATGCTGAACATAGTTCTTTAATTACCCGACTTACACAAAAAATTTTACACATGCTAACCACTCGTTTTCAATCCGGTATTCTATACCAGGTGGATACACGTTTACGCCCATCAGGATCATCGGGTTTATTGGTAAGCAGTTTGTCTTCTTTCGTAACCTACCAGCAAACAGAAGCCTGGACCTGGGAACATCAGGCTCTCATTCGCTCGCGCGTACTATTGGGAGGACCGCGCGTAAGAAGCACTTTCTCGAAACTGAAAGCATCGATATATGCTGAGCAGAGCAATGCCCGGGATGTGCTGGACGAAGTATTGTCGATGCGAGAGAAAATGCTCAGATTTCAGTTGGGACATTCTATTAAAGAGCGGCCGGGCGGGTTGGTCGATTTGGAGTTTCTGGTCCAATGTCTGATTTTGATACATGCCAGAAAAAATTACAGTCGTTATACGCATACCTTAAGTCTTTTACGACAATTGGCAAAAGACGGTATCTTAAGTAAGGAACAATTTAACTGCCTGAAAGAAGCCTATCAAAAATACCATCAAGTTTTACACCTGGGGCTTTTGGAAGATTATGAACCGTCCTGTGAAAAGGAATTGAAGAAGGTTTTTGCGATTAATGAGGCAATTTATAAGCAGATAAAAAGCAGCTAGGGTTATTTAAGAAAATTCCCTCTCCCTCAGGGAGAGGGCTAGGGTGAGGGCGGGATTTCAACCCTCTCTCTAACTCTCTCCCAGAGGGAGAGAGGATTTTAGATAGGGTTCTTTTAATAAAATCAGTGGCTAGGGTGAGGGAAATTGTTCTAATATTTCCAGTTATTCTGAGTTTTTACTGGAACTTTCTTCCACCAGTTTTTTTCCAAAATGCTTTCTGACCAATACAAAGAATATTGGAACAAAGAATATCGCCAGGAATGTAGCAGTAAACATACCGCCGACTACGCCAATTCCCACTGCGTTCTGAGCACCAGAACCGGCGCCAGTGCTTAATGCCAGCGGTAATACCCCAAAAATAAAGGCAAGAGAGGTCATCAGAATAGGGCGTAAACGCATTCTTGTGGCTTCGAGCGTTGCCTCAATGAGCGGCTTATGTTCTTTTTCTATTAGATCCTTGGCAAATTCAACGATAAGAATGGCATTTTTCGCTGAAAGTCCCATAGTCGTCAGTAATCCGACCTTGAAATAAATGTCGTTATACATATTGAATAGTTTCGCTGCAATTAATGCGCCGATAATCCCCAGCGGAACCACCAGCATGACTGAAAAGGGAACTGACCAGCTTTCATATAGAGCGGCGAGAGAAAGGAATACCACTAAAAGAGATATCGCATAAAGAGCCGGTGCCTGATTACCAGAGAGCCTTTCCTGATACGACATGCCTGTCCAGTCAAAACCAATGCCAGTGGGTAATTCAGAGGTCAATTTCTCCATTAAAGCCATGGCAGTACCGGTGCTCTGGCCTTCTGCCGCTTCACCTAAGATTTCCATTGAAGGTAAGCCATTGTATCGCTCAAGACGCGGCGAACCCTTCTCCCATTTGGAACTGGTGAATGCGGAAAAAGGTACCATTTGCCCATTGCCGCTGCGCACATACCATTCATTGATATCCTGTGGCAGCATCCGAAAACGGGGTGCTCCTTGAACGTACACTTTTTTAACACGTCCTCTATCAATAAAATCATTGACATAGACGCTTCCTAAGGCAGCTGAAATAGTCTGATTGATATCGGTAATAGATACTCCAAGCGCTTCTGCTTTCTCCTGATCAACGATTAATTTATATTGCGGTGTATCCTCCAGACCATTCGGTCTTACTCTGACCAGCACATTAGAATGCTCTCCCACCATTTCCATCAGTTTATTGCGTGCTTCTGTGAGTTTTTCATGGCCGAGGCCGCCGCGATCGATTAATTCAAAATCAAATCCGGTGGCAGTACCCAGTTCAATAATGGCAGGTAAATTAAAAGGAAATACCATTCCATCGTTAATTATTTTTGCAAATTCCCCGCCAGCCCGATTAATAATTTCCTGTACACTGTTTTCTTTTCCGCTTCGTTCTGACCAGTCTTTCAAAGTGAGGAAGGTGATCCCGTTATTTTGTCCTTTACCGTTGAAACCGAATCCGACCACTGAAAACACGGAAATCACATTGTGCTTCTCTTTGGTTGCGAAATACTCATAGATCTGCTCGGCTACTTTTTGCGTACGTTCCTGAGTCGCTCCCGCAGGCAACTGTATCATCGTCAGCAACATTCCCTGGTCTTCTTCCGGCAGGAAGGAGCTGGGCAGACGCAGAAACAGATAAACCATAGAAATAATGATAATCAGATAAATTAAAAGATAGCGGCCTGTTCTCTTTAATATACTGGCGACCGCATCATGATACCCATGAGTTGCAGCATGTAGAAAACGGTTAAACCATTTGAAAAGCCATTTGTCATGCCGCTCCTCGGCATAGGGTTTCAAAAGATTGGCGCAAAGGGCAGGTGTCAGGATCAAAGCGATTAGGATTGACAGTACCATTGCAGAGACAATGGTAATGGAAAACTGACGATAAATAGCGCCTGTTGAGCCGCCAAAGAAAGCCATAGGGATAAAAACTGCTGATAAGACCATGGCAATACCTACCAAGGCACCCTGAATCTGCTTCATAGAACGGTGAGTCGCCTCCTTTGGCGGCAAATTCTCTTCGGCCATCACCCGCTCAACGTTTTCAACCACCACAATGGCATCGTCAACCAGCAAACCAATTGCCAGGATCAGACCGAACATAGTCAGGGTATTAATCGACATGCCAAAAAGGGAAAGAACAGCGAAGGTACCCAGTATGACTACCGGGATGGCAATAGTTGGAATCAGCGTGGCTCTGAAGTTCTGTAAAAAAAGATACATCACCAGAAACACCAGGATAAATGCCTCAATAAGTGTTTCTACTACTTTGTGAATCGAAATTTTGACGAAGGGGGTAGTGTCATAGGGGTACACCACTTTTAATCCCGGGGGGAAATAAGGCTCCATCCGTTTCAATTCAGTTTTAATGGCAGCCGCCGTATCAAGCGCATTAGCCCCTGTTGTCAGCCTAATCCCCAGTCCCGCGGCGGGTCGGCCATTATACTGGGCAATCAGGTCATAGTTTTCACCGCCCAATTCAACTTTTGCGACATCTTTCAGGCGCACCTGGGAACCATCCTTATTCACCTTCAAGAGAATTTTTGAAAATTCTTCCGGCGATTTAAGCCGCGTTTGAGCAATAATCGATGCATTAAGCTGTTGATTGGATGTTGCTGGAAGTCCGCCCAACTGTCCCGCTGCGATCTGATTATTTTGAGCGCGAATAGCCAATATCACATCAATAGGCGTTAACTGATAATTATTGAGCTTATTGGCATCCATCCAGATGCGCATCGCATATTGAGCGCCAAAAAGCTCTACATTACCCACACCATTGATTCGGCCAATCGGATCTTTCAGATAAGAGGACAGATAGTCTCCCAGGTCATACTGGTTTAAGTGGTCATTCTCAGAGTAAACTCCAACCACCAAAAGATAACTGCTGCTTGACTTTTGAACCACAATACCTTGTTGCTGTACCTCGATCGGCAACAGAGGCATAGCTAGCTGAAGTTTGTTCTGTACCTGTACCTGTGCGATATCCGGATCGGCTATAGGATCAAAAGTCAGTGTGATCGTCATGCTGCCTGATGAGTCGCTCTGAGAGGACATATAAAGCAGGTTGTCCAGCCCTGTCATGTTTTGCTCAATAACCTGAGTCACCGTATCCTGCACGGTCTGTGCATCGGCTCCAGGATAAATAGTGGTTACTGCTATAGCCGGGGGGGCCACCGTTGGATATTGCGAAATGGGTAGCCGAAATAAGGCAATACAGCCAGCCACCATAATCATGATGGCGATTACCCAGGCGAAGATAGGACGATTTATAAAAAAATCAGACATAATCAGCCATCCACCTTGGTCTTCTCAGGCTTTTTCTCATCTAGCTTGAGTATTTTAACTTTTGATCCCGGTTTAACCTTCAGTTGCCCACTGACAATAATTTTATCGCCGGCGCTTAGCCCTTTGGTCACAAGCCATTTATCTTTGACAGCCTGCGTGACTGTAATATTGCGCTGTTCAACCTTGTTTTCACCATCAACAATCAGAGCCGTTGCCTTTCCGGTGTTATCGCGGGTGATTCCCTGCTGAGGTACCAGCAGGGCTTTGGGGTTAACGCCCATATTCAGCTGTGCGCGAACAAACATCCCCGGCAAAAGCTTGCTTTCAGGATTGGGGAAAATTGCTCTTAATGTAATAGAGCCCGTGGTTTCATCAACCTGAACTTCTGAAAACTCCAGTTTGCCTTTCTGATCGTAAAGGCTGCCGTCATCTAAGAATAACTGAACGGAAATATCCTGTGACTTTCCTTCAGGTTTGCCTTTTTCCAGCTCTTTTTGCAGCTTGAAAAAATCATTACTTGACTGGGTAATATCAACAAAAATAGGGTTAAGCTGATGGATAACGGCCATCGCAGTTTGCTGATTCGCAGCCACTAATGCGCCCTCGGTCACACTGGATCGTCCAATTCGGCCATCAATAGGAGAGAGAACCTTGGTATATTGTAAATTAATCTTTGCAGTTTCAAGCGACGCTTTTGCGGATTCAACACTGGCTTCTGCCTGTTTGGCATTGGCTACTGCGGTATCATAGTCTTGCTTGCTAACAAATTTATTGCCCAGCAGGGGTTTATAGCGTTGCACGGTCAGGTTGGCAATTTCGAGATTGGCTTCTGCTTTGCTAAGTTCTCCCTTGGCAGTATCTACCGCAGCTTGATAAGGGGCGGGATCAATCTGATATAATGACTGCCCTTCCTTGACATCGCTGCCTTCTGTAAACAGTCGTTTTAAAATAATTCCGTTCACTTGCGGGCGTACTTCAGCAATACGATGGGCGCGTACCCGTCCTGGTAATTCAACCGTGATCGGAAAGGATTGATATTGCAGCTCAACCACCCCGACTTCTGGCTCTCCCCAGGATTGCTGAGCAGGCTTTTCTCCGCAAGCAGTTATCAATAGCAGCGGAGACAGCAAAAGACATTGTCTCAGTAAACTGGATAAATAATGATAAGAAGCCCACTTCATTCAAAGCAAACCTGTTAATTATTAATATCCTATGAGTATACGCATGGAATATGGATCAGGTACAGATCTATTAAGCAGGAGTTGTAAAGGCTGCGTATAAATCATAGTCATCGCTGTCTACAATTTCTACGTCCAACAGCTGGCCGGCTGTAATCTGGCTATCAGGAGGCAGATAAACCAACCCATCAATTTCAGGCGCATCGCTTTTACTGCGGGCAATAATTTGCTCATCATCGACAGAATCTACCAGAACAGTTTGAATACTGCCCACTTTTTCAGCTAATTTATTACGGCTAATTTCAGCCTGCAGCTGCATAAAGCGGTGGTAACGCTCCTCTTTGATTTCATCCGGAACCGGATCAGCCAGTTCATTAGCCTTGGCTCCTTCAACTGGAGAGTATTGAAAACAGCCGACTCTGTCGAGCTGAGCTTCCTCGAGAAAGTCGAGTAACTCTTCAAATTCCTCTTCAGTCTCACCGGGAAAACCCACAATAAAAGTCGAACGAATAGTAATTTCGGGACAAACTTCGCGCCAGGAGGCGATACGTTGCAGCGTGTTTTCACTGCTGGCCGGACGCTTCATCGCTTTTAAAACCCTTGTGCTCGCATGTTGCAGGGGAATGTCCAGATAGGGAAGAATTAAGCCGTCTCGCATTAAAGGAATGATCTCATCAACATGAGGATAAGGATAAACATAATGAAGCCGAACCCACATTCCCAGCTCACCCAGCTCCTGACATAGGTCAAGAAAACGGGTATTCACTGTACGACCTTGCCACTCAACAGGCTGATAACGCGTATCTACGCCGTAAGCGCTGGTATCCTGAGAAATAACCAGGAGTTCCTGCACGCCTGCCTCTTTCAGCTTTCTTGCTTCAGTGAGAACCTGACTTAAAGGATAGCTTTGCAGTTTTCCACGCATGCTGGGAATGATACAGAAAGTACATTTCTGATTGCATCCTTCGGAGATTTTTAAATAGGCGTAATGGCGGGGCGTTAATTTAATTCCCTGAGGAGGCACTAATTGCGTAAAGGGATCAGCGGGTGGGGGAAGATGGCGGTGAACCGCACGGAGCACTTCCTCATAGGCATGAGCCCCACTGATATGCAGGACATCCGGGCAAGCTTCCCGAATCACATCGGCTTTAGCGCCAAGGCAGCCGGTTACTATAACCCGTCCGTTTTCAGCCATTGCTTCCTTAATAGTATCAAGGGATTCAGTGACCGCTGAATCAATAAAACCGCAGGTATTGACGACGACCAGGCCGGCATTCTGATAACTGGAAACAAGCTCATAACCCTGAGCGCGTAATTGGGTAATAATCCTCTCTGAATCAACCAGTGCCTTGGGACAACCCAAACTGACAAAGCCCACGCGATGATTCATTGATAACTCCGAATGCAAAAGGTGACTATTATAACCTTTTGAAGTAACGACTGTCCAATTAAAAGACGGACGAGCAGGATAACTGGCAGGGCCTGGGATTTCAGAGATCGTAGGTCGGGCGCTTCGCCCGACATTTCGGTTCTGGCCATGCTTATCAATAGTCAGCATGATGATTTGGTGAAAAATGAAATGTCGGGCGAAGCGCCCGACCTACGATTTGATGTAAACGGTAAGAGATAGTCAATTTCTTGCCAGAGTTTCCACTTTTTGTAGGCGATCTAAAAACTCACGAGTAGACACATCGCCCACCAAACGCAATCCGCTTAACTCTTTTCCGGCGGAATTAAAGAAAAGAAAGGTTGGGGGAGCTACCACCTGATACTGTTTCATGAGGGCCTGTGCTGCTGCGTCATTGGCAGTGACATCAATTTTCAAAACCAGAAAATTACCCAGTGTTCTTTTAATTTCAGAATCATTCAACGTAGATGAGGCGATGACTTTACAGGAAGCACACCAGTCGGCATAAAAATCAAGCATTACAGGACGGCCTTCTGCTGTTTGCAGGGCCTCATTTAATTCGGCGGGAGTTTTAATAATCAGTTCTTCACGTTCCATGCTGGCTGCGGTGGCTTTAGTGAATATGCCTGCTAAAGGCAGCAGGGGATCTTTGCTGCCCATGCTGGCGCCTGCCAGAATCAGTAAGCCATAAACAAGAAGTAAAATACCAGTGCTTTGATGCATTTTTTCATAATTGTTTTGTGCAGGATTCAGAGCCCCGGCAAAAATACCGGAGAACACGAGAAGCGCTGCCCATAAAATCATGGTGACAGGAGGGGGCAACAGACGACCCATCAGATAAATGGCAACCGCCAGCAACAGGAAGCCAAAAAAGTTTTTTACCGAATTCATCCAGGTCCCGGCCCGGGGCAGCCATTTGCCAGCGGAGGTGCCAATCAGCAGGAGGGGAGTGCCCATACCCAGCCCCAGAAAAAACAGAGTCAAACTGCCAAACAGTATATTGCCTGAATGCGCAATATATCCCAGAGCGCCGATTAAAGGAGCGGTTACGCAAGGAGAAAGAATAAGGGTCGACAAGCAGCCCATAATGGCTGCGCCAAGATAATGACCGCCATGCTGACTGCGGCTGGCTTTAGCTAATTTAGCCTGCCAGGAAACAGGCAGCTTTAACTCAAAAAAGCCAAACATGGAAAGCGCGAGTAATATAAATATCAGGCTAAACAATCCAATAGCCCAGGGGGCCTGCATTATAATTTGCAGATTGCTGCCAAGCGTGGCCACAATGGCTCCCGCAATCGCATAAGTCATTGACATACTAAGCACATAACTGAATGAGAGCAGAAACGCTTTGCGTGTTGTAATATCATGTCCATGTCCGACAATAATACCTGACAATACTGGAACCATTGGCAAAACGCAGGGTGTAAACGCTAAAAGCAGGCCAAAGCCGAAGAAACTGAGAATAACCATAAACCAGTGTGAATTTTCATAAATATCAGCTATCGCAGCACTTTCCTGAGCACTGGCCTTCTGTACCGGTGGAGCAATAATTGCAGTACCCGTTGACGCCGAAACTAAAGCTAACTGCTCATTAATGGCTAACTTAACCTGTTTGGTTTCAGGCGGATAACAGAAACCATCATCCGAGCATCCCTGATAATGAAGGCTTACAGAGGTTTCTCCGGATTGCTCACCAAGAACCGGGATTAACAGCGATAAAGCATCACGGTACACCAGATAACTGTGACCTTGCCGATCCTTTTTTTCGATTGCCTGCGGAAAAATAATGGAGCCAAACTGAAGAACAGAATCAGCAGGCGCACTCAATGAGATGCGATCACGATAAAGAAAATAGCCTGGCTTGATTTGCCAATCGATTGAAAAAGTATTGGGATCAACCGGTTTTACATTGACGGTAAACACTTCTTTTGCCGGAAGAGGCGCTGCGTAACCGAAACCATTAAAAATCGCGAGAAACAGCAAGAATAACCATTTATACATGCTTAATCCAGGTTATTGTTCAATCAATTGAACTTAATCTATATAGCGTAGCAGCTTATCTTACAATTATTGTGCGATTTTAAAAAGTATGGAGCATTATTTGAGTGTTCAGCGAGACAAAAGTTATTCTCATCTGGGTTTGATTCCTTTAATCGCTTCATCCACCTTAAGAGTGACATTTTCAGACGCTGTTTGGGGTTGGAACAGACTATAGCGGCCTGTCCATGCATAGTTAACGGCAAATGCAAGGCCGACTGTGCCGAGGGAAAGCACGGCACTCAGAACATGGAGTGCGATTTTTTTGACTTTATAGCCCCTGTGATTGGCTAAATCCGGTAAAGCGTTATCAATAGCCCCTTTGCAGGCTGACTGAAAGTCAGGAACTGATAATTCGCCATTTAAAAAGCGCCCTTGATTCCTGGTCAAGCGGGTATACATTGTTCTGGCTTTTTCTGCCGGTACAACATAATCGGGTTTGGTGAGAGCTTCTTTTTCCAATTCCTCAACTTTATGTTTCAGGTTATCCAGATGCTTTTGCAGGTTGATACTGGCAAGAATCCCAGGTGCGGCGGCTTTTCTAAAACCGACAATAAGTTCATCGGCCCGTCGATCGATATCTTGGCGTTTTCGCTTTAGAGCCTGTGCAATTTGAGGGGGATAACCATCAACGAATACTGCCCGGCTTATTCCGCTGTTAGCCAGCGCCTTTTCATAACCGGATACATCCAGATGTGTGAGCAGTTGTTGTTTCAGCGCTTCTCGACGCTCGTTGGCCTTTGCCTCGGAATTGCATTCTCGAAACTGAATGCTAAAACGATTAATTTCAGATGCAATTTTGTAGAGTTGCTGTTGATTCTGATTTTTTATTCTGTTTTCAGCAGCGTCTGCTGCAGAACTAATATTATTAAGCTTTGCCTGATACGCCCGGTTAACACTTTCTGGTAATCCTAAAGTACCTTCAACAGTTGCAGCCTTTCTGGATGCAGCAGTAGGTTCAGTTAAGCCTTTAAGTTGTTCTTGCACTGCCTTTTGGTGCAGGCGCACCTGGCCAAGTTCGGAGCAATGATTAAAATTAAAATGGAAGTCATTGATGTTGGCAACCATAGGTGCAACCAGATCATTCGCTCGCTTTCTCAAATGTTCCATTTGTTTAGTGGACTGCTGGTTAAGATTTTGTTCAAACTCCTTCCTGGCTTGTTGAATAGCTGGATACTTCCCGGCCTGATAGCCGAGAAGACGTTCGGCCTGAGTGACTGTGTCCTGTCTGATTAAACGATACATCTGCTCTTGCCGGCTTTCTTTTTGCAGAATAACGGCGACTACTGTATCGCAATTTGTAAATGCTATCGGAATAGATTTTATTTGTTCTGCTACTTTGTTGAGGGCGTCCTCAGCAAGCAAATAAGGTTGCACTGATCTTTTCAATGCGCTCTTTTTTTCATTAACCAAGCCATCAAGCTGGCCCAGGTGAGCAGGATATAATTCCTGCGAATGATTATTCTTAAAATCGGCCAGGAATTTGTCCAGTTCAGCAAGGCGCTCCTCGTATTTATGATAATTCAAGGCGTTGAATTTACCGGAAAATTTTCCAAGTTGCTCTTTGAATTCTTCGAATCGACGCAGGCGTTCAATAGGTGGAGAATCAGCCAAGTGTCTGGCAAGCCAGTCTCTAACAGGGGCGTCATTCTCCTGCGCAATGATGTCGTTTAGATTCACTCTTGCTGATAAATCCTCTTTTGCAAACTTCAAAAACTGTTCAGCAGCGCGAGGATTCACTAAACTCAGGTTATATAAAGCGTTGAGGAGATGTGCTGTATTCTTGTTTTTTTGCCGGGAAATAACTTGCTGATAGAGCTCTCTTGTTAAAGGATAGTCACTTTGCAGCAGCTTTTTACCATGGGGAGTGAGTTCGGAGTTAGCACCTGCCATCGCTAAATATAAGCCGTGAGGAAGTAATTGTTCTTTTACCCGGCTGTCGGCAATCGTTTGCGCATTGAACTCTTTGCCAGTAAATCGAAAACGAAGATCGCCGGCCTGGGTTAAATTGAAGGGTTGGCCCTGAAAATAAAAATTGAGCAGACCTTCTTCCACTATTTCCCGCGCGTTATGGGCAAAACCCGCTTGTTTTGCTTTCTCGCTTATCGCATGATCCAATGCATTTTCAAACAGATTCTCTGGCTTTTCTGGAGCAGATGGAACAGTCGGTCTTGCTGATATGACCTCCCTTTTTTCAAGTAAATCCGGAAATCTTGTTCTCAGAGTGTGGAAGTTTCTGTCAAAAGCATAAGGCGCACTTTCAAGACACGCCAGGAAATCTTCTCGAATAGGAGATTTGCCTAATAATTCCGGTTCATCGAAAATAGCAGGGGCAAGGGCATATAATTTAACTGCGTTACTTGCTATATTCCCATTGAGCCTGACATTCTGCTTTTGCAGGCTCAATAAGCCTTGAAATAATTGATAATTTTCAAAGATGGCACGACCAGTCCGTTCATTTGTACAATTGACAATATCCCAGGTTAATCTATCACTGGCCTTATTTTCGCTGAAATAACAAAAACGAGTATTCCTTGTTCTGATATCAGCAAGGTTAATGGTTTCCTCTTTGGTGTTATTCCAGGGGTTCACCAGAACAAACTGGTATCCTCCAGGAACATTGTCATTCCGTATGATTTCCTTCAGTCTCAGACCGTGTCGTCCATGATATTTACCGTGGATATCTTTTTTCCCATAGGCAAGGCTGATGTAGACAGGGGCTTCTGGCCAGCGGTTCTTTAAACTGATAATCTTCTGAATATCCTCTGTGTCATAACTATGAACTTCGAGGAGATGCCCGACAAAGGCAGTTGAAGTCCCTTCATGTCGGTTATTTAAATCATGAGCACTAATACTGGTAAGGACATTCTGCTGATATTGCCAGGGATTTTTATAGTAGTAGGAACTTATACGTTCTAATATTTTGACCGCCAGCGAATTGCTTCGAACCCCTTCTCTGGAGGCATCAATTTCGGCAAGATAGGAGTGAGGAATGGTAATGACATCCTCATTGGTATCCGTATCGATACTATGCTTATAATTGATTGCAATTTTGGCGGTATCAAGATTTTCACTTTGCTTTGTACGTTTAACGCGAAGTTCCACATCACCATTGTCAAGCTCTTTAAACATTGACTTTAAACGTTCTCTGCCTTCTTTACTGGCATTATAGATGCAGTCGATGGATGCGATTAAATAGCAGTCTCCTGTTTTGCCTTGACTTAGGGTGAGACGTTGGCCGTCTCTTGGGAATAGCGGTGTCATTTTTTAGCCATAGTGATACATGATTTTCATTGCTTTATATTATAGTTTGGCAATATTAAGTAAAAATTAAGCAGTTATCGATTTCATTTGCTGTCAGGATCAAAAAATTTAAAAAATTTGCATTGCTGCCCTTGAATCTGAAAGCAATGCCCCCATATGGTTGTCATCGGTATTGGCTGAAGTATCAGTCAGTACTTTCAGCTCAGAGTTCACTCTGAAAAAACAAGGTGATTAATTAAACCAGGAGAAAACAAGTATGAAAATTCGTCCTTTACACGATCGTGTTGTTGTTCAGCGCATGGAAGAAGAACGAACTACTGCTGGCGGAATTGTAATTCCAGACAGTGCTACTGAAAAACCCATTCGTGGTAAAGTACTGGCTGTTGGCCCAGGCAAAAACCTTGACAATGGGGATGTCCGTGCATTGGCCGTTAAAGTAGGCGATGTAGTTTTATTTGGCAAATACTCTGGCACAGAAGTCAAAATTGACGGTCAGGAGATGGTTGTCATGCGTGAAGATGACATCATGGGTGTTATTGAAGGCTAATCATAGAACAGATTATTAGGAGACTTTAAGAATGGCTAAAGAATTACGTTTTGGTAACAATGCGCGCCAGGAAATGTTGGCCGGTGTGAATGGCTTGGCTGACGCTGTACAAGTAACAATGGGCCCACGTGGTCGTAATGTGGTCCTGGAGAAATCCTTCGGTGCTCCCACTGTAACTAAAGACGGTGTCTCTGTTGCTAAAGAAATCGAGTTTGAGCAACGCTTCATGAACATGGGCGCTCAAATGGTTAAAGAAGTAGCTTCCAAAACTTCTGATGCAGCTGGTGATGGTACTACTACCGCTACTGTATTGGCTCGTTCAATCCTGGTTGAAGGTCACAAAGCAGTTGCTGCCGGCATGAATCCAATGGATTTAAAACGCGGAATTGACAAAGCGGTTATCGCCGTTACAAAACATCTGCAAAGCATGTCCAAGCCTTGCAAAGATGGTAAAGCGATTGCGCAAGTAGGTACTATTTCTGCTAACTCTGACGAAGCTATCGGCGCAATCATTGCTGAAGCGATGGAAAAAGTTGGAAAAGAAGGCGTTATCACTGTTGAAGATGGTAATGGTCTTGAGAATGAGCTGTCTGTTGTTGAAGGGATGCAATTTGATCGTGGTTACATTTCTCCATACTTCATCAACAACCAGCAAAACATGAGCTCTGAACTTGAGCATCCATTTATTCTGTTAGTCGACAAGAAAATTTCCAGCATCCGTGACATGTTGTCTGTTCTGGAAGCGGTTGCCAAGTCTGGCCGTCCTTTACTGATCGTGGCAGAAGACGTTGAAGGCGAAGCACTGGCTACTCTGGTTGTTAACAACATGCGTGGTATTGTTAAAGTTTGCGCAGTTAAAGCGCCTGGCTTTGGCGATCGCCGTAAAGCAATGTTGCAGGATATTGCTATTCTGACTAACGGCCAAGTGATTTCTGAAGAAGTGGGCAAGAGCCTTGAAGGTGCTTCTATGGAAGACCTGGGTACTGCCAAACGAGTTGTTGTGACTAAAGAAACTACAACTATTATTGACGGCGAAGGTAAAGCAACTGAAATCAATGCCCGCATCAGCCAAATTCGCGCTCAAATGGAAGAAACGACTTCTGATTACGATCGTGAGAAACTGCAAGAGCGTGTTGCCAAACTGGCCGGCGGTGTTGCAGTTATCAAAGTCGGTGCTGCGACTGAAGTTGAAATGAAAGAGAAAAAAGCTCGCGTTGAAGACGCTCTGCATGCTACTCGTGCCGCTGTTGAAGAAGGTATTGTAGCCGGTGGTGGTGTTGCTTTAATCCGCGCTCAATCTGCTCTGAATGGCTTGAAAGGCGACAATGCTGATCAGGATATGGGTATCAACATCCTGCGTCGTGCTATTGAGTCTCCATTACGTCAAATCGTTGCTAACGCTGGTTACGAAGCATCTGTCATCGTTAACCGTGTAGCTGAGCAAAAAGACAACTTTGGCTTTAACGCTGCAAGCGGTGAGTTCGGCGATATGGTTGAAATGGGTATCCTGGATCCAACTAAAGTTACCCGTACAGCGCTGCAAAACGCTGCTTCAGTTGCCAGCCTCATGTTAACTACTGAGTGCATGGTTGCTGAACTGCCAAAGAAAGATGAAGCTGCTGGTGCCGGCGATATGGGCGGCATGGGCGGTATGGGCGGCATGGGCATGATGTAAGCCTTTGCTTCCTGAAAAAACCCGCCTTATGGCGGGTTTTTTTTTGAAAAATCATCTCTTTTTTCTTCAACATTCTTGCTGTATAAAATGGATATCCACAACAGGAAGTTTATTATGACCGGATTAACTCGAGAATTTAAAACGAAAGCGGAGCAACTCCTTTTAATTTTAAAAGAAGCGGTAAACGAAAATTACCTGATCTTATTATCATCTAATCCCGCTCCAGCCTTAGGATTCAGCGGCGAGGAATTATTGTACATCAAGTCGTTCAGACGATTCTGTGATTCATTGCCTGCAAACCTTCGCTCTCTTTTAGCAGCAAGAAAAACAGAGCAATTTGATACAGCGGAAAAATTATATTATCTGGGGCTAGACAACTGGGAACCGGCAGGTTGGGCAAGAGCCTATTTTTTTAATCCCGGCATATCGATTATGAGGTCCTGCGTCCAAAGAATAGATAAATATAATGAGGAACACATATGTGAAAACTGGTTGAATTATCATGTGAAAAAAATAGACACTTTGAGTGAGCGGCGAGGGATATTAAACAAACAATTGAAAGATAAGAATCTACAGGAAGAGATGAAAGAGGACCTGACTAAGCAGTTGCAACTCACGGAAGAAACACTAAATTACCATCATTTACAATTACAAGCGAAGGAAAGACAGGTCAATGCATTGCTGGATCCCATGTACTCGTCTAGCTACAAGGCTTTGCTGTCATTAATCGATAAATGCAATTTAGGAACACTTTCTGTGGTTCAGGCCAGAATCAGCAAGCGACCTGCCGAGCAGAATGAATGGCAGACAAAACGCAATGAATTGATTGAGCTTCGCAGGAGCGAGTTAAAAGCACAATGGTCAATGAGCTCCCTTGTCAATCAGGCCGGTAATAGTCCTGTATTCTCGAATCCAGCAGCTCCCGCTGCTTTAAAACCCGATGAAATAGTCAGGCCGCTTAATGATATTAGCCTGTCTTCACCTGTTTAATAAAATTAAGGATAATTCTATGCGCGTATTCTCGGAAGATTATAAGAAAAAAGCGGATCAAGTGATTTTTATTTTGGAAAATGCAAGGGAAAATAATTTTCTCAGGCTGCTGCATCTTCCTTATACGATGGATGAGATAGGATTCAAACCAGAGGATCAGAATTATATTTTATTTTTTAGAGCCTTTTATAATTCCTTGCCGCATGCTTTGAAAGCAAAATTTTCAAACGGACTCTGTACCTATGAGACCTTATATGACTCAGGTTTGAACGATTGGACACCGACTCCGATAGAAAAGTATTATTTTGAGGCTCCAGGTGTATCTACTATTGCCTCTTATGTGAAGCGAGTGGACGATTTTGTCAAAGAAAAAAAATGGCAAAGCGATATGGCATTTCAGCAAGAGAAAATAGATGGTTTAAAAAAGAAACGAGGGGTCTTAATAGAAGAACTCAAAATTCATCAAAATAACTTCGATGCCGATAAAGTGGCGGACTTAAATCAACAATTGAAACTGAATGAGGATACGCTCGCCTATCATGTGGTGCAGCATCGCTTATTGCTGGAAGAGGTAGAAATAACCAACCTCGATAAACTATTGAATGCACGCTATATACGTGATCGAAGCACCTTGCAACATTGGGTTGAACGCTTTAATTTACCAACTCTCTATCAGCTGAGAGAAGAAATCAGCAAAAGAATGGGTATACAACCTCTTTGGCTGCCCACCTTAAAAAAGCAGGTTGAGGGGCGAATCGACAAGCTGATCAACGAGTCAACTGCTGCTCTCATTGCCCAGGCGGGTGGAAGCCCGATTTATTCAAGACAGGAAGAGAAACTCTGCAATACGCCTTTGTCAGTCAGCCCTTCTCTTGCTCGATAAGGAGGTTTTCGCCTTGCGATGCGGTGTATCTCAAGGCGAATAAGTCAGATCTGTATTAGCCTTATTGCGTCTTTAGTAAAGACAGCGATCTGGGTAGCCATAAGCCATTAGAACTTGCAGTATCGAGCCGACCACCAAAGAATACATTGCTATTATCCGGTGTAAAAATCGGGGTATTGGCAGCAGACGGGAAGGTCCAGGTCAGGCCCAAATCCTGACTAACGGCGAGGAGGGGACGCTGGACTCCGCCACTAATATAAAATCCTGCTGCAATACAAAGTCCTCCTCCACAGTGGACATTATTAAACTGGCCATCGTTGGTAAAGGCATTGGTATTATCCGGTGTAAAGACTGGTGCAGTGACCGAGGAGGGGAAAGTCCAGCTAGACCCTGCGTCATGACTGACTGCCAGGAGCGGCCTAAATCCGCCGCCACCAAAATAAAACCCTCCCGTGATGCAATCAGGGCCCTGGCAACTGATGCTCGAGAGGATGGCGCTGCCCGTGAAGGCATTGGTGTTGTCAGGAGTAAAAACAGGTGAAGTGACAGAGGATGGGAAAGTCCAGCTAGAGCCTGCGTCATGGCTGACTGCCACGAGCGGGCGTTGAGTACCACCTCCAAAATAACGCCCTACCGCTATACAAGTGGTTCCCTGACAGTTGACGTCAGAAAACCTGCCATTAGCGATAAATGCGTTGCTATTGTCCGGTGTGAACACTGGAGAGTTGACAACAGAAGGATAAGTCCAGGTTACAGCGGCGTTTTGGCTTAACGCAAGCAATGGCCTCTCAGTACCACCGCTGCGGTAACTGCCGGCGGCAATACAAATACTATCCTGGCAGGCGACCCCGTTGAACGATCCATTATTCGAGAAGGCATTGGTATTATCAGGGATAAAAACGGGGGCATTGATAGCGGAGGGATAAGCCCAGTTTAAACCCAGATCCTGGCTAACCGCCAGAAGTGGTCTGTCAACTCCACCACCGCTGTATAAACCACCGGCTATACAAATAGCGCCATGGCAGTTTACTGCAAAAAATCTGCCGTTACCGGAGAAAGCATTTGTATTATCTGGAGTAAAAACAGGGGCATTAATAACTGCAGGAAAGCTCCAGCTCGTACCCGAATCATGGCTAATTGCCAGAATGGGACGTCGCGTTCCTGCACTAAAGTAGTTGCCGGCAGCGATACAAGTGCTTTCCTGGCAAGTTGCACCGACTAATTCACCAGCGCTACTAAAGGGGTTTGTATTAACTGGCGAGAAAACTGGTGCATTGATAGAAGAGGGAAAGATCCAATTTAAGCCTGAGTCCTGACTCACTGCCAACAATGGGCGTTGCACCAAACCTGCATCGCGGTATTGGCCGACAGCGATACAGGTTTGTGCATCGCAACTTGACTCAAAGAAGGCAGCGCTATTATTGTAGGAATTAGTATTATCAGGTACAAAAACCGGTGAGTTCACAGCTGAAGGAAAGGTCCAACTTGTACCCATATCCGAGCTGAGCGCCAAAAGCGGGCGAATAGCGCCAACACTTGTGTATTGTCCTGCGGCAATAGCTATCGGGACTGGCTTCACTTCAATACTAATAGAGACTGTGGAGGTATTGTCGCCCTGAATAGGGATTAGCTGCAAAGTATGGATAATAGAGCCTGGGGTAAAGGAGATCTGACAGGAAGTGCCAGGCGCTAATACGGTGCAACTGCTGGCGTCCTGAATGACATCGGTCCAGCTTGCGGGCAGTATCGCCCGAATATTATACGCGGTGACTTGTGTGGAGTGATTAGTAATCGTGACCACTTTTGCATTTTGATTGATAATTAAAACGAGACTTGCTGGAGAGGCATTAATCGAGGCAGTGGCGGCCTGGCCTTTGGTAATTGCCAGACTGTTAGGAGGCGAGGGTTGATAACATTGGTTCGGATTGCCTTGTTGACATAGAACAGGCCCGCCCATGACATTACCGGTAAGCGCTGTTCCATTGATCTGTAAAGTCAGAATGCAATAGCCTTTAGCGGGCAACTGGCAAAGACTGGTTTGTGTAATCCCTTGAATTGGCTGCATTATCAATACTTTTCCGCGTGATGATTGATTATATACAGCATATTGCACTTGGGCTGTCTCACCGGGCGCTACGGTTAATGCCACTGGTGTTTGGGGAACAAATACCCATAGAGGAGTAGCCGCATACAAGCTCGGTACTGTCAAAAGACAGCAGAGCCATTTCAGCATTTGTTGATACCGTGTTCTTCCTTGCATTTTTCAGTCCTTCGTTTTTAATATTAACTGGCAAAACTCATCTGTTCAGCCTTGGCGTTTAGTTTTAAGCCTGAACTAATTCTTCCATCTTATTCTTTTCCCAACAGCGTAAAGGAGAGTGCTCTGGGTTTCTCATCGCAGCTACTGGCAGATAGAATGTTTGTTCGAGCAGAAACTGCCCGCTTAAAGCCGCGTGAGAAACATGATCTGTAAAGACAACCCAGGTACTTTGCGCCTGAAAATTAATGGTGTTTTTGGAAACCGTCTGTTGATAATGATCATCAAGCTTCATGCGATCGTGCAGTTGCAGCTGATAATGATCATAAGCGGAGCGCATGGTTTTAGTCACTTTTAGCCATTTTAATAATTTGGCAACAGAGGGATTGTATTTGGGGATGGCTGGAGAAAAGCGTTCCAGTACTTGATTAAACGCTTCGCCCAGCTGCCACACTCGTGGTTCACCATAGGGATTAATGTTACAAAAAACTCGCAGGATACGGCGCCCATTGACTGGAGAAGCAGGAAAAGAGTCAACATGAACTCGGGTATCATCTTTACGCTTTGAACTGGCCCTGCCGCGAATTTCTGCAGGCCGGTAGCTGGTTCGGCCCCAGATTAAATGCTCTGCGTAGAGAGGACATACGGTATCCAGCAAATGTTTTGCAAACTCGGCATACTGGCGCATAAAAGGTTTCAGAATGGAGGGAAGGCCTTGGTTATTACTGTTATAACCGCCCAGACGATCTTTTAAATAATCATAACTGATATTTTTGTGCTGACCATCCAGGATCTTGTCAGTGAGCAAATAATGTTCTTGTTGGGCATTATGGGCGTAAAAATATTCGGGAAAATAAAGAACTTGCCCTGATTCCAGTAAATTGAGCGCTAAATCCTTTTGTACTTCATTAATCTTGTCTAAACTATTAGAGTTTAATATATAGAGTGGTTCGTCCATTATCGCCTCAAACGATCGATTTAATGGGACAATTCTATCAATATTTATCCTGATTCCCCAAATTTTACGGATATTTATTTCAAAACCAATTAAAAAGGAGAGGGAAATGTCACAAGTAGTAGAGAAATTATCAGTCATTCTGGCAGATACCTATGCCTTATATCTCAAAACACAAAACTATCACTGGCATGTAAAGGGGCCACAGTTCAAAACCTTGCATGAGCTGTTTGAAATGCAATATCAGGAATTGGCTGAAGCGGTAGATCAGGTGGCGGAACGTATTTTAATCACCGGACATAAAGCGCCTGCTACCTTTAAGGAGTTTGAGCGGTTGAAGCGTATCAAGGATGGCAATTCAGGTCTTTCCGCCAATCAAATGGTGATTGAGTTAGCAGATGATAATGCAACCCTGGTAAAAGATTTGAATCAGGCGCTCACACTCGCACAGGAAAATCATGATGAAGGAACAGCCAATCTGTTGAGCGACCGAATCGCAGCGCATGAAAAAGCGCACTGGATGTTGAATGCTTCCAAAGAGTAAGGATAAAGAAATGCCGCTTTAAAAGCGGCATTTCAGACAGGATAGGGAATTATCCTAGTGAATTTTGTTACTTGAATAATTGCGCCAATCATTTTCCAATGTTGTATTATCGTCACGATTTTCAACCCCCAACACGATACCTCCAGACGCCAATCCTTTTTCATACACTTTGGCTCGTTCTTCGGGGATACCCCAACCAATTAAGGCACCTATTAATCCACCGGAGATACTGCCTGCGCCAGCGCCTGCTAATCCTGCTGCTATTGGGCCTGCAACAATGATTCCAAGTCCAGGGAAAATCAGATTAGTGCCAATTGCTGCAATCGCACCCAGGGTAGCACCTACTGTGCCTCCGATAAGTCCACCAACTCCCATTCCTTCAACTGCTTTGGAACCGGTTTCTTCAGTCGTGAGAAATGAATCATAATATTTTTCACGGGTGTCATCTGACATTAACACATTGATTTCTTCGGGTTTGTATCCTTGATCAATTGCACGTAAATAAGCTTTTTCCGCGGAATCCCTATCATGAAAGAGCTCTGTGGTCATTGGAGCTGATGCTGCCTTTGAAACATGCGGTTTATAATAATTTTCTACAGTTGAAGAAAATTCTGGAGTTGCGAAATTTGGCCAGTGATCTTTGTCGAAACCGGGCGCATTTTCGAGAGTTTCTTTATCCAGATTAAGTACAAAACAGTCATCCTCTTCATCATATGAAAATAATTTCCAGGGCATGGCAAAGAATTTATTTCCAAACCCAAGCATCCCACCGGAATCTAATACCAGGTAATTCACAGCACCTGAAATTTTATCCAGTACAATTTCATTGATTTCACCGAGATTATCATTATTCAGATTTTTAACTTTGACTCCAGTCACTTCACTGGCTTTAACCACTTCATGAGGTCGTTCCATGATGACTTCTCCTAAATTATGTTTATGGCAAGATTAAAGGGCAGTTAAGTAAATCAATTCATAAACTTCATTAATGACAAAAGCCACACGCAGTGGCTTTTGCAGTGAATGGTTCTTCTGCACTACGCAGTTGAATCATCCTACACTTTAAATATAGTAAACAATGATCAGTATGTCAAAAAAGCAAGCTAATACAGGCCCAGTCCAAAAGGTTGTTGGTTGAGAATAGAATCCATTCTATTGATCCATAGAAGAAATTGACGATGGAAAAGTTTAGAAGATGTAACCCTCAGCAAGAGCATTCTCTCTATTATAGTCGTTATTCTGTCCTATAAGAGCCTACGTACCCCGCTTTATGCGGGGTATCCATAAATGGTAGTGGGTTTTAAAATGCTTTTGCCAATAAGACGCATTGCCTGGATCCCGCGCATAAAGCGCGATACTTAGGGGTTTAACATTATAATTAATAAGCCAGGGGACGTAGGTAAATATCTTAATTAATGGCAGCGCCACTAGGCGTCTGAATTTAAACGATGATAAATTTTGGGTAGTGATTCCAAAGCATAGTTAGCCGCATCCACTTGAACTTCAGACCGTGTTCCCTTAAATTTTTTCGTTTCCGAATAGAGCCGCCATTCCTGATTGTGCTTCAATCCCCAGGCAAAACAAATAGTACCAGGTTCTACACCGTCCATCGGTTCCGAGCCAGTTAACCCGGTAGTGGCAATTACAATATTGGCTTTGCTTTTTTGCAAAGCGCCCAAGGCCATTTCACGAGCAACATGTTCACTTGTTAATGTATAGGTTCTAATGGTTTCATCGCGTACATGAAGTACATTTTTCTTTGCATCTTCAGAATAAACAACATATCCTAATTCAAGGCATTCCCCACAGCCTTCAACTTTTCCAAGAATAGCCAGAATTTGTCCAGCTGTACAGGATTCAGCTGTTACCAGAACTAATCCCCTTGCTTTTAAAAAGTCAATAGCCATCTGCCCTGATTTCATATTTTGAAGTATGCTGATAAGTTGATACATAAAGTATAACCCAATCGCCGGGCAAGTCGGTCTATTTGACATATGACTGTATGGGTCTAAGTTTAAAATAGGACATGTAAAAATTGATGTTAATAATAAACGATTGTTCTTAATAAGGAGATTATTTTTTAAGGAGAAAAATCATGACTGGTACCTCAATTGGCGGTAAAAAAGCTGCCGAAACTCGAAAACGAAATCAAAGATCCTCTCAAACAAAAAAGAATGCTTCCAGTAGTAGTCAGAAAAGTAAGTAGTGTAGATTTCATGTTGCGTAGAATTATTATCATTGGAGGATATTATCATGGATAGAAATATACCCAATCAGAGCCAAAATCAAAATTTAGGCAAGCAAAACATGCCGCAGAATAAGCAGGAAAAGCAAAATTTTGATCCGCTTAAAGAGAAAAAAGGCATGCGGAACATGTCCGATCAAGATGAAGGACTGGATATGGATAATGAAGAAAATCCGCATCAGTCTTTATAATTAATTTCTCTCCCCATAGCGGGAGAGACGTTTTATAAACCACTAAGGATGGAGGAGGCGATCATGATGTATGTTATTGGCTGGTTGTTAGGAATTCCTATCAGTATTCTGCTGCTGATTTGGCTTGTTTCACACTTATAAAAATAATAATAAATATACAATAAGGAGTCATCATGAATCACGAAACAGTTGTAGTTGATCAAAAACTATGCGCTCCGCACCATCATTGGTTTTGCTGGTCGGCTATTATCATTGGGGCCCTGGTGGGGCTTGGACTGGGTTTTTTACTGCATCTCTACAGTATTGCTATTGGATTGACCGCTTTTGTGTCCGATAATGAAGCCACGACCGTTACTATAGGCGGGCTGATTGGCTTATTAATCGGTACTATTGTGGCAATGGGACTGGCCGGATTTACTGCCGGTTTTCTGGCGCATGTGGTTAGTCCTGGTGTTGGGATTTTATATGGCTTTGCCACATGGAGTCTGGCTTTATTATTAACTGCTATTCTGGCTATGCCCCTTAGTAGTTATGTCAGCACCTATACGGCTGCCCTGGCACCCACAGTAAACGTAGACACAGGAAATACCACTGCTCAGGGAAATCAGGTCACCGTACAAAGTCCGGCTACTGAAGCGACTAAAGCGGCCTCGCCTGAAACATTGGCATGGAGTGGGTGGATAGTATTTGTTTTGTTTGCAATAGGTGCTTTATCCAGTTGTCTTGGAGCCTGTGGGGGTATTCATTGCCACAGAAAGCATTGCCTGCATTCAGAGGTATAATTATATATAAGGAGATAAGTGATGGATTATCCAAATCAGTTACCTCCACAAAAGCAATCAAGGCAACCTGGGATAGAAAGTGTCATGCAACCTGCCCCTGTCTATGTTTCTCCGGATTATAAACCAGGTCAGAAACTGACAGGTAAGGTTGCTTTGATTACCGGTGGAGATAGCGGTATAGGTCGAGCAGTGGCCTGTGCATTTGCTCTGGAAGGGGCTGACGTCATTGTGCATTACCTGGATGAAGAATCGGATGCCCGGGAAACTGCCGACTTTATAAAAAACTGTGGAAGAAAGTGCTGGTTGTTTGCGAAAAACCTACAGTCCTACAATGCTTGTGAAGAGCTGGTGCAAAGGGCGATACAGGAAGTTTCACAGATAGATATCCTGGTTAACAATATTGCTGAGCAGCATCCTCAGGAAAGCATCGAAGATATCAGTTGTGAACAACTTGAAGCGACATTCAAAACCAATTTTTTTTCCTATTTTTATATGATTAAAGCGTTATTGCCTTATTTGAAAGAGGAAGCAGTCATTATTAACACAACATCGGTCACTGCTTATAAAGGCAACGATCACTTGATTGATTATTCCTCTACAAAAGGAGCTATTGTCGGTTTAACGCGTTCCCTGTCGCAAAATCTTGTCAAAAAAGGAATCCGGGTTAATGCCGTAGCACCGGGCCCGATATGGACCCCATTGATTCCTGCGAGTTTTTCCGCTGAGCAAGTTGCTGAATTTGGTCAGCAGGTTCCAATGAAAAGAGTGGGGCAACCAGCTGAAATGGCTCCTGCCTATGTGTACCTTGCCTCTTCGGATTCTTCCTATATGACGGGGCAGGTGCTTCATCCCAATGGAGGTGTTATTGTTAATGCCTGAGTAGGCATAAGTAGTTGAGATAGTAATCGGGGCAATGAGCCGCTGTGCAGCTTATTGCGTATATGGGGGTCATGTTAAAAGGAATTGAATCATGAGCTTACTTGGACTGATTTTATTAATCGTTATTTTATTGGCAGTTTTGCCCACTTGGCCGTATAGTAGTGGATGGGGTTATTATCCCAGTGGTGCGGTAGGATTAGTCTTAATTATATTGATAATATTGCTGCTGACGCGTGGTGGCTTATAAAGCAGTCGTCCACACTCCCGCGCAGGCGGGAGTGAGAACGGGCAAATTTCTCTTTGGCTGTTAATGGAGATCTTTAGGGTACTGTCTTTTGAATTGTCTCATGTCTTTACCAATCTGCTCTAATTCCTCTTCAGTCAGAAGTTTTCGCACTTTTGGAAAAAGTTTTTGTTCCTCTTCTTCAGCATGGTGGATGACGTCATCCATAAGTTTGTTAAACTTTCTTTCCCAGGCGGCTACAGTTTTAATGTCATCAAATTGACGAATAGCTTGTTCTGCATGCTTTTCTTCAGTTAATAAATGTCTGACAGTATCATCAAGTCGATCATCATTTTTAAAGTGTGGGTACCAGACTTTATGTTCCATTTTTTCATGGCGTATTAATTCCATACACAGTTCGTTAAACATCTTTTTACGAGTTTCTTCGCGGTGACTTTCATCACTAATATCAAGGAAGCGTTGCTTTACCCTTTCATGTTCTCTGATTAGAAAATCAATTGCATTCATAATATGGACTCCTGTTCAATAGAGAATCCGTGGAGCAGCCACGGACTCTCTGTTGCCTTAGTCGTTATCAGATTCGCAGGTGATTTTAGTACAATCTCTGCAATTTTTAGCAGCGAATGCAAAAGCATCTGCAGCTGATTTTGGAGTATTGTCCATTTGTTTATCCGCATCCTGATCGGCAGCCACATCGCTACTGCTGGCATTCGTTGAGCAAGTCCAGTTTTTATCCATCGGTGTGGGGGTCGTGTTATCTGCTATTGAAACGGATGCGAAGGATAACAATAATCCGCTAATAATAATTGGTAAATTCCTTTTCATTTTACTCTCCTCGTTAACGTTGAGTTCATCAGGGGTACTCAGGTAACTTGGATTTTGTACCCTACTTATTAAGTATTGGTCCTGTTAAGCAAACTTACAAGTCAATGATGCCAAGCTCGCTGACTTTATTACAGAAAAAAGCGAGCAGCTCGTTAATTAAATTCAATTTATGTTTATGATTTTTATAAATTGCATAAAGCATTATTTCTGGTGAGGTTTGATTGCCAAGAACTGGCAATAGCAATCCCTTTTCAACCTCCTCCATTACAGTGAAATGGGGAGCCCAGATTAAGCCAATATCCGCTATGGCAGCCTGTTTTAGAAGGCAGGCATTATTACTCTGAAAACTACCTTGTACATGAATAATTTTATTATTTAAAATCCATTTGTTCTGCAGCCCATAGAGGGTGTTAATTAAGCAATTATGGTGTCTGAGATCTTCCGCAGTTTCCGGGTTGCCGTTGCGATTGAGGTAAGCATCTGAGCCGTAGACATTGCGCTGCACAGAAAACAATTTCTTACACATCAGATTGGGGTAGCTAATGGGTTCGAAACTTATGCTTAAATCGAATGAATGTTGAAAAAAACTGGCATGATCTGAACCGGCTATTATTTCCAATGAGATATCCGGGTGGAGTTTCATAAACTCTATGCCCAGAGACGTAAAAAAAGTAACAGCGGGTGAAACGGTGAGGTAAAGGCAGATTTTTCCTTGTAAATGATTTTTTTTGCTCTGAGAAATCGAGTGAATATCCCGTATTTCCTCAAATAGATTTCCCGCTTTTTCATATAAAGTTTTGCCAGCGTCAGTTAAAATCAATTGTTTGGTTGAGCGAATAAAAAGCTTCATTCTCAATTCGTCCTCAAGCCAGTTAATCTGCTTACTGACTTTGGAGGGAGAAACATTTAATAATCTTGAAGCTGCCGAAAAGCTATTATTTTCAACTACTGTAGTAAAACTTTTCAGGCATTCTATGAGATTCATATCGTCTCTTTTAAATCAGGCTTATTTAAATAGTGTACGCCAATTGCAGTGATATGAGAAAAGGGAAGGGCTATTGGGCCAGATAATCAGCCCAATAGAGATATTGTGGTTTATTGACTTCGGCCGATGTGTTGAGACATGGAGTTCTTCAACTCATCCATCTGTCTATGCGCTCTTTCTTCATTGCCAAGACCATGTTCTGAGAAGCGAACTTTGACATCGCCTAAAAGTCTGCTGTTGAAGAATACTCCCTGATATCCTTTCTGAGAGTAATGCTGGGGTCGATTTAAATTAAACTCCAGGCGCATATCTTTTAATGCTTTAATGACGGTTAGTTTGGCCGACAGTATCAGCATATCCTGAATTTCTTTGGTAAATTCCGGACAATACCACTCTTTCCTGGCGGGGATTTCGATATCAATGAAGGACTCTGGATGTGCATCACTGAAAATGGCAGGAAGCCAGTTTTTTCCAACAAATTGCTCTTTGGAAAGGATTTTTTGCTGGCAAAAGTTTCTCTGCAACACGCCAGGTCCTGTACCATCATTGGTCTTTCTTTCAATGATTGTCAAGCGTCCATCTCTGAGCGCCAGACCATCGAATTCTTGCTGAAACTGTCTGCACGGAGAGTATACTTCAAAGGATTTATAGAGATTGGAAGCCAGCTCAATCACGTAATCATTCACTGCCTGCTCAAAGGGATCTGCTTCTTTTTCTATTTCTTTCCCTTTTTCTTTATCTTCTACCTCTTCCAGGGGAATATTATCGAATAATTCCTGGATCAAGGTTTCCAGTGTTTCTTTCTGATTTTCTTCTTCAAATAGAAACTCAACTTCCTGAGCGTGCTCTGCCTGAGGCGGCTGATATTTCAAGGGGGGCAGGGTGTTGAAATGTTCCAGATTATTCAACCAACGTTGTATGATTTCCAGATCATTAATGGATTCTGCTTTCTCGTATAAAGCCAGATATTCTTTCTGATAGGCTCGATAGGTTTCTGAATCCATTTCGCCATCCAGTTCATGTTTTTTCAGATTGAGCATGCTGTCTATCGATTTCAGATAGAGAATCAAACCGATAACTGCATCGTTTTTCAATTGAAAGCAGACTTCCAACTGGCGCTGAGTCAGTTCAAGGGAGCGCGATTTAATTTCTTTTTCCAATCGGGCGCACTCCAGTCTCAGCAATTGCCTGATCGATTCAAACGATGGTTTTTTCTCAATGGAATGCGAGAGAATGCGATGAAAATTGGCATAATAATAGTTAAAATCCTCGCTTTCCTCAGGGATCATCGCAGCGGGAAAATCTGATGTATCTTTCAGGTAATGATTGTATTGTTCGAGGACAAAGTTATAAGCGTCATCCAGCACTTGCTGCCTGGAGCGTTCAGCTTTCTGATTATCCTCTTTTGCTTCAGACTGTAGTTGGGCTCGCTCTTGTTGCAATTGTATTAATGCGTTTACAAATCGAGTCACGACGTTGGGAAGTCTCGGTAAATGAATGTAGGGCGAAGAAAGTTTTTGTACATATTTCAAAGCCAGCATGATCTCATCAATTTTTTTGTCCATTTCTGAGAGCAGGTTTCTGTTTGAAGTGGAGTCAGAAGAAAAGTACTCGCCGAATGGCCGGCCTTTAATAATACGTATCTGTTGATTAATCACAACAGACAGCAATTGTACTAACTGCTGATCTTCGGTGATATTCTCGCTGACCAGCAATTGTGTATACAGTTTTCTAAAAGAATCATTGACGCTGTGTTCTTCTTTCTCATCATAAGAGCTGACCGCGAGTTCGAACTGCGATTCCAATGCGTCCACGCCGCCATCGATCAAAAGATCATTCCAGTCATAGCCCTCTGCGTCGGGAGTCTTTGGTACAGGCTCTTTGATAATCACCTGGTAACCAGCTGATACAAATAATTCATGCGCCTTCTGGAAGGCTATATCTGCATCTCCTTCAGGTTTATCATGATCTTTTAAGAGAACCACTTTGGTATTGGGCGGAAAATGTGTTTTGACATAGCCCAGGGTTGCCGGAAGTTCGTTGACTCCCATTGAAGCCAGGATGCTAAAATTATCCCTGATTGCTGGAATTGCAGCGATGCTGGCAGCCGTTTCCACTCCTTCCGCAATAAAAACAAAATCAGGATTTCTACCCTCATTGACCAGGGCTGCTTTCCCAGGACGCGAAGGATGGCCCGCTCCGAGATACCTCTTGCAATAGTACTCTTTAGCATCAACATGAATGGCTTGGGCTTTATTGCCGTGAGGGTCAAGTTGAATAATCTGCAGTCCGACTAACTGATCGTCCAGATTATAAACAGGAGCAACCAGGTAGTCATCTTGTTGATTATTATCAAAACTCGCAATATTAAGAGGACCTTTTAAGTATCTGAATTCTAAGTGTTTTATAGTTTCAGCCGGAATTTTTCTGGTAACGGTTAAATAGAGTTCGGCCGCCGTGTTCTCAATAGGTTCGCTTTTTTTCCACAACTTCTGAGCTAATCGTATTTTATTATGGTCTTTTTGTTTCTGTATGAGCTTGCTTACTTCAGCACTTTGCTTCATTCTAACTCCAATCAGGATAATTTATGAAGCAATTGTAACAATGTTAAACAGAAATGAAAATGAACAGATTTGGAAACAAGTTTTTTCCAAATCGTAATAATTAAACTTCAGCCAGATTTCCTTTGGTTTCCAGCCAGGTTTTACGATCAGCTGCTCGCTTTTTCGCCAGTAACATGTCCATAAGTGCCATTGTTTCCTGTTCATTTTCCAGCGTTAACTGAACCAGCCGCCTGGTATTGGGATCCATCGTCGTTTCGCGCAGCTGAATGGGATTCATCTCTCCCAGTCCTTTAAACCGCTGCACATTGACTTTTCCCTTATTGGCTTTAAGGAACTGTTCCACAATTTTAATTTTTTCAGCATCATCCAGAGCATATTGCACAGTTTTCCCCATATCTATGCGATATAAGGGAGGCATCGCTACAAATACATGACCGGCAGATACCAAAGGACGAAAATGTCTTAAAAACAGCGCACAGATCAGGGTGGCGATGTGAGCACCATCTGAGTCAGCATCCGCAAGAATACATAATTTGCCATAGCGAAGACCTGATAGATCATCGGATCCGGGATCAACCCCTATAGCTACTGAAATATCATGAATTTCCTGAGAAGCCAGAACCTGGCTTGATTCGACCTCCCAGGAATTCAGAATCTTGCCGCGTAAAGGCAAAATCGCCTGAAAGTCTTTGTTACGTGCCTGTTTGGCTGAACCGCCTGCCGAATCTCCCTCTACCAGAAAAAGTTCAGCCATTGACAAGTCCTGCTGCAGGCAATCAGCCAGTTTACCGGGAAGGGCAGGACCCTGATGAATGCGTTTTCGAGCAACCTGTTTCGCCTGACGCAAGCGCTTTTGCGCACGTTCAATAGCGAGCGCTGCGATAATCTCTCCCTGACTGCGATGCTGATTTAACCATAATGCAAATGCATCTTTTATTACATTGCTGACAAATGCTGCGGTTTGTCTTGAGCTTAACCGTTCCTTGGTCTGCCCGGCAAACTGCGGTTCTTTCATTTTTACAGACAAGATATACTGGCATGGTTCCCAGAGATCGTCTGCGGTCAGTTTAACTCCACGCGGCAAAAGATTGCGTAATTCGCAAAAGGCAGCAAGCGCATCATACAAACCTGCTCTTAAGCCATTGACATGTGTTCCTCCTTGCGGAGTCGGGATTAAATTGACATAACTTTCGCTGGAACCGCTGGTCTGAGTGCCCAAAGACCAGGCGAGAGCCCAATCTACCGTTCCTTCTTCACTACTGTACTCGCCGCTAAAAGGCTCTTCCGGCAAAAAGTCTTCAGGCAAGGACTGACGCAGATAATCCGTCAAACCTCGCTCATAACACCAATGTGTTTGCTCTCCACTGACCTTATTAATGAATGTCATTGATAAGCCTGGACAAAGCACTGCTTTGGCCCGTAATACATGAATGAGCGGCTTGATTGAAAATCGAATGGAGTCAAAATATTTTTCGTTAGGCCAAAAACGAATACAGGTTCCGGTATCGCGTTTACGGGTCACGCCCACCTCATTTAATTCCTGTACTTTATCACCGTTGGCAAAGGCCATTTGATAAATGATGCCGTTGCGTTTTATCTGTACATCCACCCGCTCGGATAAGGCATTCACTACGGAAACTCCTACGCCATGCAAGCCGCCGGAAAAACTGTAATTTTTATCTGAAAATTTTCCACCCGCGTGCAGACGGGTCATGATGACTTCCACGCCGCTAAGTCCGAGCTGCGGGTGTAAATCGACTGGCATCCCCCGGCCATTATCTTCGACTTCAATAGAGCCGTCTTCATGCAGGGTTACGATGATTTTGCTGGCATGACCGGCAATCACTTCATCGACGCTATTGTCAATGACTTCCTGGGCCAGATGGTTGGGGCGAGTGGTATCGGTATACATTCCCGGCCGGCGTTGTACCGGTTCAAGGCCATTGAGCACCTCAATGGCTTCGGCGGTATAGTTATCAGACATTGCTTATATCACTTCATTATTTAATTGAATTTAGTCTATCATAAATAACACCGGGGGGCACGGATGGATATGGGCATTAATTAAGAAAACTGTTGGAGCCGACAGGTTGATACAGGCCGGTTGCTTGCAATTGCCATTGAAACCGAGGTTGCAAGGGTATTGTTGCATAAATGAATAAGTGCACAAAAACCGTCTTTGCGAGCGTCAGCGAAGCAATCCAGATCATCACTTTGTCCGGGGCCTAACTGGATTGCTTCACATCGTTCGCAAAGACGAAATGTTAGTTGCTTCTATCTATGGACAACGCCGGTTGCAGGTACCCAGACTATTACTTTATCTGCTTCATTTAGGGTGAGCTCATTTTTCCAGAATTTTCTTCCTGCTCTAGCGATTCCAGTTCTTCTTTATTAATCTGCCCATTGGAAGCCATATGGTCAATTGCCTTATGTAAGGTATCCGCCAGACGGCTTTTGGTAAGGGCTATACCAAAAAATTTAATTGTATTTTTGTAATGATCCTGAACGGTTTCTCGCTCAGCTTGACGCAATGCCTTTGCTATACGATAGGCATAGGATTCATCGCTGGGAGTATTAATGATGTCTTTAATTTGAGCATGTAATTTCTCAATGATGTTTACACGCTGCTGACTTTGCTTGAAGAAAACACCACTATGCTTTGCTTGAGTGTAAGTATGCAGCTCGGCATTCAGGAAGTCATCAAGAATTTTTATAGAGGCATCCGTGACTCGTGGTTTATCAGCCGATACGAGGTTTGTCGAAAACAAAGTATTAACCTCTTGTTGTAAACTATTGTTGCGGCCTGAAAAGGTGGTCATTGCATTTTTTAATTCCCGCATATTTTTCAGATTGTCAAAGTCCTGCTTAAACGTTTCACTTGTAGAATGGGGCGAGGTCAGCAGTTTGTTTCTCAACTCAAGATAACCCTTTTCCCATTGAGCTTTCACATCAGGTTTATCAAGCTCTGCATCAATAGATTGAATATTAGTGATCCGCTCCGTTAGTTCTGTCTGAAACTGCTGAAGACCGTTGTCATTTCGGGTGATAAAATTCAGACAGCTGTCGGCATCTGAAAAGGCAGACGCCAGGCCTGAAACTATTTCTGCATGGATTTTTTTCTGCCTCTCGGTCAAATGCGAAGGTTCAGTTAATTTAAAGTCCCGTGTAATCTGCTCTGCCTGCGTTAATAGCTTTTCCATTGCAGCAAGGGTATCAGGAGAATCCTTATCTAGTAAATCCAATGCACTGTCTTTAATCGAGTCTAAAATCGCTTGATTGCACTCGTTGGCGGCTAACTGATGAATGGCAATGAATTTCGTTAACTTTGGGAGCTTATTTAATAATTCTTCGGTGTCAAATGCGGCAAGACTTTCAAATGGATCAAGTGCCAATTTCTGCAGTACATCGTACTCCGCTGTATTTTTTATGTTTTGTTTAAATTCTTCCGATAGTATTAAGTCAGAGAGACGGTAAAATTCCTGAAGCCTTGTGAACAGCTCCGCTTCTTCCAGCCGTTGACAATAGGCGCTGACTTGTGCAGGCGCATAGTATTCGCCAGTTATATCCTGAATAACCTGTTCAGTAATCTTTTGGTTTTGCGGACTCAGTCCGGTTTTCAAGTCATTAAGGCGTTGAATTAAATTATCAACTGTTCTAATGTCTTCAATTATTTGAGTGGCCCTGGATGCCAGGGAAAAAGAGAATGTATCCAGCGATTTTTCATTAAGCAGCTCTGTTTTTAAATTGTTTAGCGCGGTCTGGCGATCTCCAGGGCCGTTTTGCTGAAGTAAGCTGTCAACTTCCAGGACCAGAGTATTCAAGTGGGGCAAGGTATTTTTCAGCGCTTGCAGCTCTTCTATTACGTCAGGATCCAACAGACCGTCGCCAGTGAATTTATCTATATTTTCCCGGTAAAGTGCAAAGCTATCATAACCCACTCCCGTTTGTTCCAGTTCCTGTCGAATGGATTCAAGTGACTGAGTTAGCTGTTCTTGTCTCGGCAAGTTTGCATAAATATATTCTGCACTTCTTTCCTTAGAGGGATGAGAGGTTAAAACTTTCTCCACAAAAATCACTTTCTCCCCCGTTAATCCCTGAGAGCTGATATTCTGCAAAAGTTGAGGAAAGTGCGCTTGCAGGGCCAATCCCACTGCCACCCAATTTTTTGAATACTCTGTCTCGTGAAGCCACTGTCTTACGAATGCTTCATCCGGAGCAATACCCAATTCTTTAAGTGATATCAGAGTGTTGTCATTCACGCGTCCCCGTCTGAGGGCCTCTGATAGACCATCTGCACTAATTTTGGATAGAATCAGCTCTTTGTCTTCCTTCAGGCGCTGGTAGTCAGTGAAATCGATCGATGATAATACTCGCCATATATCTTCATAAAATAAATCGAACAGTGGCTTTCCCTGAGGACCTAGTGCGGATAGAGTGTTTAAGGCACCTTCTATTGAAACCGTAGAATAACCTTCAAACATCTTATCCATTATACCGGGTTCTTCCTTTAAATACTTTTCTATCAACCAGAATGAGTTGGTATCCTGTTTCTGTACCATATGGATAATTTTCGAACCAACCTCTTTTAACCGCAGATCATAAAACCAATCGTTTGGCTGAGGCACGCGTTGGAACAAAATAATTAATTCTCTAGCCTCCTTGGAGAGAAGCATGTCTTTCACATAGTCGTCTGAAAAAAATTTTTGTATTGTCGGATCCGATGTGCTGGCTCTTAAAATTTCACCGTATTTTTGATTTAATTCCGGGAATTGGCGAAGAAAATCCCGGGCTAGGGAAACAGGATTAATCGACATCGTTTCCGGCAAAGTAACCCTTTGATTTGAGCTAATTTTGAACCCGTAACCTGGAAATGGCTGGGGCGGAAGTGTATCCAAAAATAGAATGGGAAAGTCCTCATCATGTCTCCTATACGTATCACTGGAAAGAATTGCTTTCAGGAAAATAAAGCGATCTTCTAATTTAGGCAGGTTCTTGTCGATAAATTTATAATAGTGATGGGCACTGTTTTCCGCCATTGCCCGATTTTGATACACGGACGCACCATTGGGCGCGTTGGTAACATTCATAGGAATATAGGCGCGATTGGAAGGGGTATACTTAAAGGGAAAACCCTTACCATTAAACTTTCTGTCATAATTGGGCATTCAAATTTATCCAATAGTTTATTCTTGGGTAAATTTTAGCATAATATGTAAAAAGTTGAGCATCTGCTTTGTTTGCAGATATTGAGTTTACTCCACCACAATATCCGGAAAACGATCAGCATAATTCAGCGGCTTTTGCGCTAATCGAATAGCGAATTCCAAAGCGGTTTTATGAAAAATCCCTGCTAATGCCGCATCCTTTGCAAGAGCGGCAGGCTGACCCTCATCGCAATGATTACGGATAGCAGTTTCTAATGGCCATTGACCCAGGAGAGGCACATTAAATTTTTCGCTTAAATTGTTAGCGCCGCCTGTACCAAAAATTGCATCCTGGTGACCGCAAGCACTGCAGTTGTGCCAGGCCATGTTTTCGATAATACCCAGCACATCGATGTGCGTTTTTTCAAACATCATGATGGCTTTTTGAGCGTCGAGAGTCGCAACCGGCTGCGGTGTAGTGACGATAACGGCTCCAGTCAGAGGAATTTTTTGCACCAGACTTAATTGAATATCGCCTGTTCCTGGAGGCAAATCGATAAATAAATAATCCAGTTCCTGCCAGAGAGTTATATCAAGCATTTGCAGCAGAGCTTTTGCCAGCATCGGGCCCCTCCAAACCAATGCCTGATCACTATCCTCCGTCAGATAGGCAATTGACATTGCTTGAATGCCATGCACTTCAACGGGTAAATAATGATCATTTTCGACTTTAACCGGAGAAGAAGTTCCCAGCATCAAGGGAATGCTTGGACCATAAATGTCGGCATCCAGAATCCCAACACGCGCACCTGCTTGAGCAAGAGCAGTCGCTAAATTGATAGTCACCGTTGATTTGCCGACCCCTCCTTTGCCTGAGGCAACCGCAATAATGTTTTTAACGCCGCGTAAGCCCTTGCCGCTCATTTGTGTGCGATGAGTCTGGATTTTACCCTGCAAATCCATTTCAACTGCCATTCCCGGGCTTGCTATGCGGGTCTTTTCATTTAATAAATCGAGCAAAGCGTCTTTTATTTTGAGGACAGGAAAGCCGGCAGTGAACCGAATTTTTAGTATCGGACCGGTTTCGATGCTGTATTTCAGTCCTAACTCTTCAATGGTTTTATTAAGAAAAGGCACCTGCATTGAGGCAAGCTGGTAAAGAAGTTGATCGACTTGATTCATAATGTGGTCACAGGCTGACAGGAAACGGGGTAGCTTACACTATTTGAGGTGCGTCCACCACAAGTGACGTTTCGGCATAGGCCCAATGAATCCAGAGACCAGTGGCCAAATAATACACACCGCAATGGACGGGCCGCTGATCTCTTTGGGAGATATAGCGGGCATAGCTCTCTACCTGCAGACGATGTTCCTCTTTGGCCTGACTCGTTTCATCGCCTGTTTTAAAATCAATGATCCAGAGAATGCCGTTTTCAACAAACATCCTGTCGATGATTCGCGTGACCATCTGATTATTTTCTTCCACCAGGAAAGCATACTCGGAGAATTCCTCTTCATGCTGCTGACAAATCCATTGCCCGACCGGATCAGCGCAAAAATTGCAAAGATAGTTTTTTATAGTCGCCATGCCATTATCTTGCTCTTGTGAAGAACATCCCTGGGCTTTCAAATAGTTAGAGGCCAAATGCCAGGGAATTTCCGATTGAGAAAGCCGGTGATGTTCGCCAATCCATTGCAATAAGAGATGAATGGCATTACCCAAATGACGTGCGATATTATCATTAAGCCATTGAATGGGAAGAGCAAACTGATTAGCGGACTCATAGGCGTTCGCTGCGGAATAAAATTCAATGGGCAAACGATAAAGGGCAGGAAAAGCCTGCTCAGGTTCCTGGACAGTTTCGTTTTCAGCAATAAATTCTTCCCGTATTAAGCTTCTAAAGCTCCCCTCACGGGCTTTTTCCTGATGGTCATAAAGATAAAGCCGCTTTTTAGCCCGGGTAGTAGCAACATAGAGTAGACGCTGTTGTTCGTAGCTTTCTTTTTCAGAATGTATTTCACCAATGTAATCGTACAACTGACAGTTTTGCTCATGCGCTGCTCTTACTGGCGACATGAGGAAGAGCGCGTTTTGTGCCTGACGGGGCATTTTTAGCCACCGGAAAAGCGGCTTATCTGATTGTGCTGATTTGCTGCCCAGGCCGGGAAGGATCACTGTGTCAAATTCCAGACCCTTTGATTTATGAATTGTCATAATTTGCAAACTGGAAGAGGCCGCTTCCCGAGCATAGAGCTCGTTAAACTGGCGCTCAAATTGCGGCAAACTATTTAATAAGCCATTGTCATCGTATTTTTCCAGAAGACTTAAGAATTGCTCAATATCCTGCTCTTGCGCAGCTTCTAAAATAGAGTTGAAATGGAAGCGTTCGGCAGTAATTTTTACCCAACTGGCCAGTGATTGTCGATTCCGCTCTTTAAAAGCCTGCCTGAAGAGGGCGCTGGCAAATTGCACGCGAATCTGACTGTCCGCACTTAGCGATTGAACAAGGGATTCTGTGCTTATTAACTCCAGGAACGTCGCTTTTTTATCTGCATCGGCGAGGCGGTATAAGTCAGTTAGAGATAGGCCCACTGAAGGACTTCTGAGAAATGCCATCCAGGAAGTACGGTCAGCCGGCATTAACAGCGCCTTGGTTAAAGACCAGATATCCTGAAGATGGGGCAGGTTGGCTAATCGCTCAATATCGACTCCCTGAAACGCAATTCCTTCACTGCGTAAAGCGGCTGTAATAGCCTGCAATTGGGATCTTGAGCGCACAAGAATGGCCACACTGTCGTCAGGATATTGCAATTGCAGGGTTTTAATAAGGGCTGCAACTGCCTGCGCTTCTGCTTCTTTGCTGCAAAATTGTCGAGCAACAATATGACTATCTTCTCGAGTTTGTACCACATTAACTGAGGGATAAAAGGATATGGCTCCAGATTCGATATCATCTCGCGCGGGAAAAATGGTTTTAAACTCCTGGTTAATCCATTCAATCACTGGCGCTGTCGAACGAAAATTACTGCATAACTCCAGTGAGTGAAGAGGAACCGGCCCAATACCTTCCTCTTTCGCCTTTAAAAACAATCCGACTTCGGCTTGTCGGAACCGATAAATGGATTGCATGGGATCTCCCACTACAAACAAGGTTTTATTTTCAGAGGGCAACCACCCCTGAATTAGTTTTTCCAGCAACTGATATTGCTGAATGGAGGTATCCTGGAATTCATCGATTAGCAGGTGATGGATACTGTAATCAAGATAAAGGCTTAAGTCGGTGGGATTGTCCTCGCCGCCTAAAGCATGCAGTGCCTGCTGGGAAACGGCTGCAAAATCTACCTGATTTTTCTCAGTAAATACAATTTGCAAATGGGCTGCCAGCATAGGTAGCAGCGTCAGTAGGGATTGAAGAATATGCCATTGATATTCATCATAAACCGGTTCAGGCAATTGTTTAATTTTAATCAGTCTGTGGGTAAAGTCCGGGAGTAATTCAAGGGCTGCCAGCAATTCTTTACTGTCATTTTTTAAAGCCTGGTACTCAGCTTTCGGACAGCTATTCGCCTTTAAACCGACATGATGATCAAAACCGTTGCGCAGTTTGTCCGCTTTCGTTAGTAGCAGTGAAGCCAGACCAAGACCCAACTCCTTATTTAATTCCTCAAACGTATTCCAGGATTTCAGCGGATAGCGCAAAGAGCCAGGATCATTTTCGATTGAAGCCACATGCTGGCATAGCTTGCGCAGAGTTTCACGCAGCGAAACCGGAACACTTTCCTGAAAGCGTTTGATCTCATGGTTCTCTATCCAGCGTAAAGCCTGTTCAGACGAATCCTTTGTTTGCGCACGCACGGAGTAGATAAGACCTAACCATTGTTCCCGGCTTGCCAGTAAACTGGAAAACAGGTCCAGTAGTTTATCCTGGCGATTATCAAGGTGTTCAAGCAGGGCCTGAATTGGAGACTGTAATACTGAAGTCTCAAGGCAGGTATGCAGGCATTGACGGGCTGCGAGTCGATACAGATCAGCCTGATTCTCGGCGATTGAAGCAAAATTGCTTTCCTGTTCAAGCAATGGGATTGACTGCGCCAGATATTGGCATAAAGAGTCAATTGTCATTACTTTTAATCGACCGGGCTGCTGCAATAATTGCCAACCCATTCGCTTGCTATGCTCCAGTGCAGACTGCGCATAACTAAAGGTAAGTTGCTGGTGGGCGTTGGCGGGAGTCTTATTTTGCTCCGCTTTTCCCAAAGCCAGCAAAATTCGTTCCTTCATCTCACTCGCTGCCTTACGGGTAAAGGTTAGCGCAATGATTTGTTCTGGCGCACTGACCTCGCTCAGCAGCCGCAAAAAACGCTGAGTAAGTAATTCCGTCTTGCCTGAACCGGCAGGCGCCTGCACAATAAAGGAGCGCCGAGGATCTGTGGCCTCTCTACGCTCGAATGCATCCTGAAGCATATTAGTCAACCACAATTTCCTGGGCTGGCGGGCGTAAATTGTAATTGGAGCCCATGCAATGACCATATGCACCGGTATTGGCAATCAGCATGATGTCATTTTCACGGGTGTCTGGCATCAGCCGGTTGTAGCCTAAAGTATCTCCGGATTCACATATTGGCCCTACAATATGAGCAAATCCAACTTTCTCCTCGTGAAGCCGGCTTAGATTAACTATTTCATGATAAGCGCCATAGAGCGAGGGGCGAACCAGTGAGTTCATGCCGGTTTCTATACCAATAAACCGCACTCTGCCTTTGTCCTTGCATTGCGTTACTTTGGCAAGAATTACCCCGCTATTGGCAACAAAATATCGTCCTGGCTCCAGCCAGAAAGACAATTGTGGAAACTGGGATTTAATCGCCATCAGCGAGCTGTCGAATGCAGCCAGATCGAGGGCGCGTTGACCAGGTTTTTCTGCAATTCCCAAGCCGCCTCCCAGATTAATGATGCTGATTTCGGGAAACAGTTTGGTAAAATTGGCTAGCATTCTTGCTGTATCCTGCCATAACTCAGGGGTCAGAATGCCGCTGCCGGAGTGAGAATGCAAGCCGACAACCTGAATCTTAAGTTCTGAAATCAGCTCTGCTGCCAGGCTTAAATCATTTTGCGGAATACCGAATTTGGACTCGTTGCCCGCTGTGCTTACAAACTTGTGATGGCCTGCTCCAGTGCCAGGATCTACTCTTAAAAAAAGCTTCCGGTTTCTAAAAATTTCTGGCCAGGTTTGCAAGGGATAGAGATTATCAATGGTTAGATGACACTCCAGATCCAGTGCAAACTCATATTCTACTCGTGGCGCAAAATTGGGAGTGAATAATATCCTTTCGCGAGAAATGGTCGGGAAAAGGGCTAGAACATGTTTAAGCTCATTGATAGAAACGCACTCAAATCCGATTCCTTTGTCGTATAAAGTCTTGAGAATTTCAGGATGGGGATTGGCTTTAACCGAATAAAACAATTCATCAATAGATTCGAGATTGATTAGCTCATCGGCTTTTTGCTGCTGAGTTTCGCGGTCATACGCATAGCAGGGCGAATATTGCTGGGCCAGATTCAGGAGTTGCTCGCGCTTGCTTTCCCACCAAGGGGTTTTTTGAATTTCTGGCTTCCCGAATTCCTCATGCCAGCTCTTTGAATAATAGAAACTTTGCGGATTATTTTCGATCAATAAATGATGAAGTTTCTGGCAAAGTTTTTCTGCATGCGATTCATCCACTACAAAAGTCATATTAAGATCATTTGATGCGAGCGACATCAGATAGATTTGTTTGGCTTCAAATACTTCAAGTGTCGGACCTAATTGCGGCAATACAGTGCGAATATGATGGCCAACCAGACTAACGGCACTGCAGGGTTCGATTATTTTGGCACGGCCGAAACGGTTGAGGTCAGTTATCAGGGCGTTTAATACTTCACGATCTCTTAGCTTGACGCTGCTATCTAATGAGAGGGTCACGTTAAACTCAGAGGATGAAAGCAGATCAACTGAAAAGCCGTGGTGCTTAAAGGCCGTGAAAACATCCGCGAGAAAGCCTACCTGCTGCCACATATTCAAGGTGTCGATGGAGATAAGGATAATGCTATGTTTTACCTGAATGGATTTAATTGGCGGCGCCAGTTCATCGCTATCCTTGGAAATCATGGTTCCGGAATGCTCAGGCATGCGCGTGAATTTGACGACCATCGGAATACCGGCATTACGAACTGGCGGTAAACAATTGGGGTGCAGTACCTTTGCACCCATCGACGCAATTTCCTGGGCCTCGTCATAGTTGAGCTGTTTTAAAAGCCTGGCATGGGGCATTTGATGCGGATTGGCAGTATAAATTCCGGGTACATCAGTCCAGATTTCACAGAGACTCGCCTGTAACTTGGCCGCCAGTAGAGCCGCGGAGGTGTCAGAGCCTCCACGTCCAAGCAATACAGTATCGCCTTGTGGATTGGCTGCAAAAAAGCCCTGGGTAATAATTGCCTGATAGCCGGAATTTAGCAGTTCGCTGGCAAGTTCGGGTTGCGGGTCACTGTGACAGCGGGCGGAGAGATAATTTACAGAGTCGCCTCCGGGAATCGGGGTGGAGACCAGTGCTTTTCGAACATCGTACCAGAGACAATGAATACCCCTGGCTTCAAGAAAGGCGTGGCCAAGCCGGGTCATCATAATTTCACCGAGAGACAGGACCTGCGCGCGTGTTTTTGCGGGAGCCTCTCGCAAAAGAGCAATCCCTGTCAGCCATTTTTCAAGCTGTTCCAGTTCTGTCTGAATCAGCGAAGGGGATAAACCCAGTTCTTCTATCAACTGGTAATGGCTCTGTTCAATATCATCATAAATACTTTTGTGCTGATCAACTAAAGCAGCCTCAATAGCTTGCTCAAGTTTATTGGAGATCTGGGTCATTGCCGAGCAGACAATGACAGGCTGCAAGCCATTTTTTATGTGCTTCTGAGTGATAAAGCCAATATTTTCCCAGGTTTGTAAAGAGGAGACGCTAGTGCCTCCAAATTTGGTTACTATTTGCTGCATAATATACTCGCACAAAAAAAGACCACATTACCACGGAGTTGTGAGAGAAGACAAGTGTGAAGAAGTTGCTGCGGAAATAAAAAGCCAATGTGATTTTATATGTTTCACTTTGGTTTTTTATTTACTTATCAATGGCTTTTTTATGATTATTTTAATTGATTTAATTGAAAACTATTGTAATTCATTTATTATCTTTGCTTTGGCTGAACGATTGATAATATTGTTTAACAATGTTGTTTAAATTTTTGGGACGCATTAATAGTTAAGGAGCGTGGAGTGAAGAGCATGCAAAAACCCATAAGAACGATGGTCAGTGCTGCTGTTGTGTCAATGATGGCTGTAAGTGCTGCTAATGCAGGGGCGTTTTCTCTGTATACTGAGAGTGCGGGATATGTGATTGGTAACTATGCTGCGGGAGCTGCTGCCGAAGCTGCAGATGCCTCAACAGGCTGGTATAACCCTGCCGGATTGGCTTTGTTACATAATCAACAAATTGTAACGGGTGGTGTTGGCGTTTTCCCAAGCAGTAAATTATCTGGTACTTCTACTTTCAGATCGTTTTCAGGCCTTCCATTCCCCTCAAATCTCAATATCCAGACGTTCAATGATGTACAGGGCGCGAATGATGCATTTGTACCTTCTTTCCATTATGCGCTGCCGCTTACTGACCGCGCTACCTTCGGCTTGAGCATCGTATCTCCATTTGGTTTGTCTACCGAATGGTCTCGAAATGAGCCAATGCGTTATCAGGGAACATTCAGTGAATTGATTACCACCACTATTTCTCCTGAAATTGGCGGTATGATTACGGATAACTTCTCTTTGGGGGCCGGTATCGACCTGCAATATGCGCGAGTTAAATTTAACAGCGTTCTGGGGGTTCCTACAGTAGCCTTCGCAATTACTCGAAATTCGTTCGCACTGGATTCTCCTTCCTATAATAAAGGAAATTCGACCGGTGTTGGATTCCATGCTGGTGCGATGTATATGTTTAATGACAATCATTCGCGAATTGGCTTGAACTATCAGTCCAAAATGAATCACACATTTCATGGCTACAGCCGTTTAAGCGGCCCGCTCGCAACTCCAGGACTAAATTTGACAAACCCTCGCAGTGTTATCTTTGCTTGCAACACTTGTACGTTTACAAGCCATAACCTGTCAAGTAACAACCTGGACTTCCCTGAAATTGTAACCCTGAGTGGATACCATGATGTCAATGACAAGCTGGCATTATTAGGCTCGGTTGTTTATACAGGATGGCATTCAATCAGAACGATTGAACTAAGAAACGTTGCTGCGTTTTCCCAGGGTATCGGTCAGGTAAAAGCGAATTCAATATCCAATGAATACTATGACAATGCATGGCGTGCTGCTATTGGTGCGAACTACAAGTTCACCGACCAATGGATGCTGCGTGTGGGCGGTGGATACGACCAAA
This sequence comes from Legionella quinlivanii, assembly GCF_900461555.1. Lineage (NCBI taxonomy): Bacteria > Pseudomonadati > Pseudomonadota > Gammaproteobacteria > Legionellales > Legionellaceae > Legionella > Legionella quinlivanii. Next base: position 1,117,978 of record NZ_UGOX01000001.1, read on the forward strand.
CTCCAACCACTGATGCAAATCGTACTGTTCGTCTGCCTGATGCTGATCGCTGGGCGCTCTCAGTGGGCGGTCACTATCAATGGCGTTCTGACATTGGGTTTGATGCAGGCTGGACTCACTTGTTTGCTGCTGGCGATCCAACGCTTAACAAGAATCAGACCACTTCAAGCTTTACTACCAACGTGAACGCTACTGCAAAAGTAAGAGCGGATCTGGTTGGGGTGCAAGCGACCTGGACAATGGACCAAGTAGCTCCTGTACCTACAAAATAATAGAGTTGAACTCTAAAAAAGCCACCCAATGGGTGGCTTTTTTGTTACAGGAATCCACAAAAAACCTTCTTTGCGAGCGTCAGCGAAGCAGTCCAACGCATCACTTCTCTCAAAGCTTGATCTGGATTGCTTCACTTCGTTCGCAAAGACGACAGCTGAGTTTGCCTGCTTCTATCCACGCAACAATACCTCTGCCGGAATGACACAGTTTGTATTGCTTAACAGTTTTATCTCATCAGTTTCGCTAAATCTTTGGCAAAATAAGAAATGATCATATCGGCGCCCGCTCTTTTAATCGCAATCAGACTTTCCAGCATGGCCTGCTCTTCATTGATTAATCCCTGACTTGCTGCGAATTTCAGCATGGAATATTCACCGCTTACCTGATAGGCACATAGAGGAACGGCAGGAATTGCCTGTTTTAACTTATAGATGATATCCAGATAATTCATTGCGGGTTTTACCATCAGCATGTCTGCACCCTCTGCCAGATCAAGTTCAGCTTCTCGCAGCGACTCTTTGCTGTTGGCCGGATCCATTTGATAGGATTTACGATCGCCGAATTGCGGAGCGCCCTGCGCGGCTTCACGAAACGGGCCATAAAAGCTGGAGCAATATTTTACCGCATAGCTCAATATCGCTTTATCCTGAAACCCGGCGGCATCGAGTGCGTTTCTGATTGCCATCACCATACCGTCCATCATACCGCTCGGTGCTATCCAGTCAGCTCCCGCCTGCGCATGACTAACGGCCTGTTGCGCGAGAAGCTCAAGCGTTCGGTCATTATCGACAATGGTATCTCTCAAGACACCGCAATGACCATGATCAGTGTATTCGCAGAAACACAGGTCCGTAATAATGAGCATTTCGGGATTAGTCTGGCGGATAATCTGTATAGCTTTTTGAATAATACCCTCCGGCTGCCATGATGAACTGCCTCGCTCATCCTTATGGGCTGGCAAGCCAAATAGTAATACCGCCGGGATACCCAGAGAGGATATTTCTTCAATTTCTTTAGCCAGCGCATTAAGCGGCAGTTGATATTGACCGGGCATGCTGGGAATTTCACGCGCAGCATTCAGTGTCTCACTGATAAATAAGGGATAGATAAATTGTTCAATAGACAGTCGAGTTTCCCTTAAAAGTGCTCGGCTTGCAGAGGTTTGTCGCATACGTCTTAATCGCAACGGCAGATTATAAGCCATAGTCATTTACTCCTTTTGATGAGTGTATAAAAGATCGATACCGCTTCCTGTAGTGCTTGCATCGACCTGTATACTAAAAAATTTGTTCAGCAAATACTTCAGGGTCAGCACATTGCTGTCTGCCTGGGAAAGACCTACGTTATAACTAAGGTACAGACGTTTGGAAATCGCTTTACCTACCACGAGCGAGGTCGTGTCATTGACCTGATTAGTTTGTTTATTATAGGTACTGTTATTAGCTAAATTAAAATCGACACCCAGTTTCTGTTTTAACTGATTCACCAGTTGCAAGCCATTGCTTCCTGAGTCGAGATTCATAGAGCTGATGGCTGTTAAAAGTAATTGCCCCCCGGATTTATTAGCCTGATTGGCAGGTCGGCCCAGTAATAGCATCGACAAAATATCCGCTTGCGAAAGTGTTGCGGGATTTGAAAATAATTTGACTTGCGGTGACAGCAGCCGCCCGCTCACTTCAATGCCCACCGTGAGCTTATTGCCAAAATCCAGGGTTTGTATATTGCTGGGATTAAAATCAAATAATTGATCAGAACCTGCAAAAGTCGCGGTAGTATTGGAGAATTTTCTCACCGCTCTGATATTTAAGCCCGGGTTATCAATTAATCCACCGGTGAATAACAGTTCCCCCTGTTCAATAGTTAAATCCTGTCCATAAGCCTGATATTTACCGTTAGTAATAGTTAATTCTCCACCGGCATTTAGAGGCCCATCCGGCAATTGCCTGAGATTGATTGAACCCCGTAAAAATCCATTCAAGCCCTTGACCGCTAACTCGACTTCGTCCCCCATTTCGACATTGACGTTCGCATCAATATGCAATGGGTTATCAGCGGGTTTTTTATCTTTAAAAACCACATCGCTGCTTAAAGTGACCGTATTATTAAAAGATTGCGGCTTCAGTGAGGCTTTAGGAATGACAAGCCGCCCGTTTAACGCCAGTGAGGAGGGGGTAAATATAAATTTTAAATGTGGGGATAAATAAATGACGTATTCCGCTGTGTTCATCACCAGCAGGTTCTCGCCATCTACAGACAACTGACCTTTTACCTCTGGAAAGAAATCGCCGTTACCAGCAATCTTTAGCGGTTTTTCACCGGCATAGAGGTTACCGGTTACTAACCAGTGGTTATCCTGACTCTTTAATTTGATATCAACAGGACTTAGCGTTAAACCATTTCGTTTAGCAACAAGGCTCCCATTTTTCAGATCCATAAGCCCGCTTAAGTCCGGTTTGCCAATGCTTCCTTTAATATCCAGATTAGCTAACAGTTGGCCGCTGGTTTTGGAAATTTCAGGGCTCATATTGGCAAGGAAATCCAGAGAGTTAATCACCAGACGAACGGAACCTTTGATCGCTTGCTGGTTGAGATCCGCCTGGAGGAAACTAAATTTTGGCAAATCGATAGCAAGGCGAATCGATTTGTCCGAATCAATATTAAAGTTACCGCTTGTTTTTAGCCCGCTTTTCACCAGATTCGCTTCAAATTTCCCGCCTTTGAAGGCAAGCAACTCCTTGTCGGGAATTTGGTAACTGCCCTGGGCAATCTCGATTAGCAGTTTGCCTTTATATTCTGTTTCAAAGTTACCCATTGCAGTGATCCGGGTTTTTAAGCCGGCCAGCGAGGGATGTAATAGCGCCGGTTCGCTTAATGCCGCATTCAGTTGCCAAGGTTTATTGGGAAGATGTTTTATTAGAATCTGATTATTCCCCAGATTAATTTGTGCGGATTGGGTTTGTCCTTGCGATTTAATGACTGCTTTTAACGCCTGTTGATAGTAAAGGGCATTAATTTGACCGTTTAATAATAAGTTCTCTAAATTCTCGCCAGCAAATTTCAGATGGGTCTGTAATTCTTTAAGAGGGGAATCAGGTAAAAAATACTCGGAAAAACTGGCATTCAGAGATCCCTGTAATCCTGGTTTTCCATTCAGAGAATAGAGGGTTTGCAAATGCAGTTTGCCCTCGCGAGAGTTAAAGTCCGTTGTACTGCTAATTTTGTCCTGATTTGCAATGGCATTAAGCGTCAATTGCCCCTTAAGCGGCTGTGTAAATTGCGCCTGCATTTGCAGGAGCAGATTGGAAAGTTTGCCTGTGATTTGCAATTGTCCTTTAGCAATTTCCAGTTCGGGCTTTTCAAGAGGCCATTTTAAATCAGCCCATTGAAACTGTGCATTGACCTCTGAAAAATGCTCTATGCTTCCATGTCCGCTCAATACACCTGGCTGATTCAGCTTTCCTCTCCAGCTATACAGAGCTTGATCGCCAGCAAACAGCAGTTCACCCTTGGCACCTTCTGGTGAAATAGAGTTCAGACTCAAATTAGCCGCTGCCTGATAGGGAGGCTTTGTTTGCATCCAGGCTTGCAATCCAAGCTGCTGCTGTTGATAACCTAATTGCAGCTCATCGAGTAGCCACAGGTCTTTTTTAAGCTGCACACGCAGTTTCAAGCCATCAACTTGCTGTATTTCATTGTTTAGTGTAACCCTTAGGTTTTGAACTGTGAGCTTATTGATGAGCAGCTCCACAGGGAGCGAGGGCAGGGCGTAGTCCGCATGTTCAGATGGCGGAGTTTGACAGTTTACTGGTTGGGTGCTGGGTACTTGCTTATAATCCAGCCGTTCAATTTGCAAGGAGCGAACATTGATACGCCGATGCAGTAAATCCTTAAGCCGCCAGTGTAATTGAAACTCCGTCAGGTTAATCTCTTGGCTCTTGTCTGTATAGTGGAGCTTGTCAATATGAATACGACCTGCGGCTTCACCTTTTAAACCTTCAAACTGTAAGGTTCCAGGAACAAAATGGCTTGTTGTTTTTACAAGAAGATATAACCCAGGGGTTGTGGTAAGCAAGAAAAGCAGGAGGCTGCTCAATATCACCAAAAGCCAGAGAGTGCTATAAAACAGTTTTCTGAAAACTAATCTGAATATCATAAATCCGGCCCCATATTGATTACCAAACGAGGCTTTTTATCCTTGCGATTAAAATGTCCGTCAATAGCCTGGGCTACTCCAATCTTAATGGGGCCAACCGGGGAAACCCACATTAAACCTATTCCCAGATCGTTTTGCCAGTTTTTAAGGCTGGGTTTATACACATCGCCAGTATCAAAAAATCCGGTTAAATACCAATGCTCAAATGTTTCTTTCTGAATTTCCAGGCCGCCGTAAGACATGATTTTACCGGGGCCGATGGAATTATAGGTATAGGCTTTTAAATTATCCGCCCCTCCTAGCAGCATGGAGAGCGACAAGGGTAATTCATTGATATCATCAATCAAAGTGACGCCCTGTATAGTATGAAAATAAAAGCGTGTACGCATTCTTTCAATGGTTACAGCGGCTTTGGCATCGAGAGAGGTTTGAGCAAAATTAATTTCTGACAAAGCGAGTTGACTTGCCCCCAGAACATTGACTGTCAGATTATAGCCTGTTGGCGAAAACAGCTGATCTTTTTTATTCATCCAACTCAGACTGGCTTTGGGATAGAGGATTAGTTTTTCAAATTTTGGGGTGTCATCATAGCTGTAGCGCTCATAGAGACCATTAAGGGATAAAACTCTCTGGAAATGGCTAAGTGTATGCCTTTGGGCTAAAGAAACCTGCCCGGAATTACTATAGCCTGCACTGTAATTGAGATTGGCGACACTGCCAAAAATGTCATATTCGTCAGTCAGCGGATTTTTACCGGGAATAATGTACTGTGCCTGCAAGCGATTCTCATTGAGTGAGCCCAGTGCAATCGCATTGAATTTGTGGCCGGATGAATTGACCGGAGTGACATGATAGCCCAGGCGTCCGCGAACACCCGTATCGGTACCAAAGCCAAGCCCCACTGAATAATTGACTCGTGGAGCTGGCTGAAGATGAACATTGACAGGGATCATTTGCCCATTTTCATTTAAAACGGGTTTGACAATCACATTGCTAAAGTAGCCGCTTCCGGACAGCGCGTTATTTAAAGCCAGTATTTGCTCTGTTGAATAGGATTGCCCTTCGCTGAAAGGAATATAACGTCTTAATAATTCCGGGGAAATATAGCTTGGACTGAATTGGACCTGGCCAAAATAGTATTGCGGTCCGGTATTAAAAATCAATTGTATATCCGCGCTATTCTGCTCATTATCTACAAGCACTTCTGCTTTATCAAAGGAAGCATGCAGATAACCCTGATTCTCGGCGGCGTTCATCAAAGCTTGTTTGGCTTTTTCATAATTTTCACTAATAAATGGTTTGCCCGTTTCAAGCCCCAGTTTTTTCAGACTGCGGTTTATCAAGTAATTGTTATTTCCTTCACCGATGACACTAATGGAGACTCTGGAAATTAACAAGCGTGGACCAGGGCTTATTTTGATTTGCAAATTATTTTTTCTACGCGTAATCGAAATCTGAGGGCTGAAATAGCCGTAAGGAGAAACCGCCTGAGCAATTTGAGTGGTTAATTCCTCATCAGTTTGAAATTGCAGTGACTTATTTTCCGAAATTTCCTGCAGTCGTGATTGAATATTGGCCAACACTTTGCCTTTAACACCTGAAATCACAAAGTGCCCGCTATTTTCTGCTGCCATTAAAAGCGGCAGCGAGAGGAAAAGTAGAAAAAGCCTTTTATTCATAACAGCGCTGTATCATGGATGAATCTTTTCCTGTGAAGAGAGAGCATAATCATCTTTTAATTGATAAATCAGCTCTAAAGCCTGTTTCGCGGTCAGATTATCCGGTTCAATCCGCGCTAGCCTGTTTAAAATGGAATGCACATATTCAGGCATTGGCAAAGGTTGACTGGTTTCTATAAAGGCCGATGGAGCTGTTACCTGCTGGAATTCATGCAAATGCATTTTAGCAAGTTTTAACACTTCCGCAGGTAGGCCTGCCAATTGAGCGACCTCAAGTCCATAACTTCGATCAGTACAACCCTCCTCAATGTGATACAGAAACATAATTTTTCCGTCAATTAGCTTTACCTGCAAATGCTTATTAATAATACAGGGATAGTGATCAGGCAGGCTGGTTAATTCGAAGTAGTGGGTCGAGAAAAGGGTAAAAGCCTTAATAGTTTGGGCCAAATGAACACACACCGCATAAGCAAGCGCCATTCCGTCGTAAGTACTGGTCCCGCGCCCAATTTCATCAATAAGAACCAGGCTGCTCGCGGTCGCCTGTCTCAGAATATGGGCGGTTTCTGTCATTTCGACCATGAAAGTAGAGCGTCCTGAGGCTAAGTCGTCACTGGCGCCAATTCGAGTAAAAATTTTATCAATCAGGCTTAAATGAACTCGAGCTGCCGGTACATAGCTCCCTATATGGGCAAGTAGCACAATCAAGGCCGTTTGCCGCATATAAGTGGATTTACCTCCCATGTTCGGGCCGGTAATCAGCAGCATATTTTTTTGCGGCTCAAGCGTCAGATCATTAGCGATAAACTGCTCCTGACGGATGAGTTCAATCACTGGATGGCGTCCTGCTACGATATGAATGCCTTGTTGATTGACAAACCTTGGGCAGGTCCAGTTGTAGAGGCTGGCTCGATCCGCGAGATTAACCAGAACATCCAACTGGCTAATTGCATCAGCAAGTTGACTTAAGGGTTTAATATGCTCAAGCAGGAGTGCCAGAAGATTCTCATAAAGCCACTTTTCCCTTGCTAAAGCTTTAACCTGTGCGGAGAGAACTTTTTCTTCAAAGGCTTTCAACTCCGGGGTGATATAGCGCTCCACTCCTTTTAGAGTTTGCTTTCTTTGATAGTAATCCGGAGCTTTATCCGATTGATTTCGAGATAATTCAATATAATATCCCTGGACGCGATTATAGCCAAATTTCAATGTGGATAAGCCGGTTCGCTGTTTTTCCGCCAGCTCAAACTCGTTTAACTTTCCATTTGCATTCTCACTCAAAGCTCTTAATTCATCAAGCTCATCATCAAATCCAGGAGCAATCACACCGCCGTCTCGAATCAGCATGGGGGGATTATCAATAATTGCCTGCATTAACAGGTTCAACAGCTCTGCTTGCGGCGTCAATCCTTGGGCAATCTGCTGAAGCAGGGCAGAGGTATTATTGTGTAAAATGTGGCCAAATTCAGGTAAAAGACTCAGGCTTTGTCTCAAGTGGACTAAATCGCGAGGTCTGGCAGAACCCAGGGCAATTCGAGATACAATACGCTCCACATCGCAAATTTGCTTAAGTAGCGACTGAAGCGAGGTAATCTGCTGTTTTTCGCTTAATTCACCAATACTGTCCTGTCTTTGGGTAATTGTAGAGAGATTTCTTAGCGGTCGGCCCAGCCATCTTTTCAGAAGACGGCTTCCCATTGGATTCACTGTGTGATCCAAAACGGCCAATAAACTATTCTCCCGGCCTCCCTGATAATTTTCAAAAAGCTCCAGATGTTTTTGGGTCGCAGCATCCACATGTAAATACTCTTCATTATTTTCCAGAGTGATTTGTTTTAAATGAGGCAGTGCCTGACGCTGAGTAGTTTTGAGATAACTCAACAGGCAACCGGCTGCGACCAAAGCTAATTGGTAATTTTTTTCGCCAAAGGCATGAAGGCTTACTACTTCAAACTGCTCACTCAGGAGTTCTTTGGCTTTATTTAAATCAAATTCCCAGTGAGGCCGTGGTTTAACACAGCAATTGCCTGGCAATGAAAATGAAGCAGATTCCTGTAACAAGTGTTCAGCTGCCTGCAGGCGGCTAATCGTAGCATACAGCTGCTCTTCATCATCTGCCTCCAGTAAATGAAAGCGCCCGCCGCTTAAGTCTACCCAGGCAAGCCCATAGCGCTTTGCCTTTTCATAAATAGCCAGAAGCAGATTGTCTGACTTGGCATCCAGCAGTGCTTCATCGGTTAGAGTACCGGGTGTAATGATCCGCGTTACCTGACGTTCGACCGGTCCTTTGCTTGTCGCCGGATCGCCAGTTTGCTCGCAAATGGCGACTGATTCGCCTTTTTTCACCAGACGTGCCAGATAATTTTCTACGGCATGATAGGGAACACCGGCCATTGGGATTGGCTTATCCGCTGATTGGCCGCGATGGGTCAGCGTAAGATCAAGTAAGTGGGCCGCTCGTTTGGCATCGTCAAAAAATAATTCGTAAAAGTCACCCATGCGGTAGAACAACAGCATGTCAGGATAATCAGCTTTAATGCGTAAATACTGCTGCATCATTGGAGTGTGTGTTACAGACATGAGCAAAAATCAACAGAAAGAAAACTCCCGATTTTAGCAAACTGGCGTAGCCAAGTCAGTAATTAAGTGCATAAACAAAAATTAACTCGTTATCCTTTCACCAGGATTAAGTAGCCGGTTCGAATATGCATTACCATTGATGCGACAGCATCGACAAATAATTGCAAAAATTAATCAAATTAACCAAAAATTAAATAAACTGATATACTATTAAGAATGCTATTCACGGAGGAAAAAATAGCATGAAAACCATTAAGGATTATGATCAATTTAAAAATATTCTTCCTTATTCCAGTGAAATGTTTGGCGTGTATCAGCCGTTGCTGGGATGGAAATCCAAACGACAGTTAAAACGAATTGAACAGGATATTCAAAAGCAAAATTCGTTTCTTGTTCAGCAGTTAATCAAGCATTTTTCCAACCAGACAATGATTAGAGATTACAGCTTAAGAAGTTGTGAACTCAGTGACATAGTTATCGATTTAGGCGATTTTACAACTTCCGGCCAACTGAGTGTACAATCATCAGGAATTTTGCAGGAAATTAAAAAAATACTTCAAAAAAAACCGGCAAAAACGGAAGATGAGTGGCAGGATTTTATTACTAATTATGATTTGAAAAAAATCCTGCATGACACAGTTTATCCTGCTTATAAAGACGTATTCAGACAGCAATGTCAGCAATATAGCGAAAGCAGATCGCTTCGCGGTGAGAATACTGAATCAATGTTCGAGCGGGTTAACTTACTCAAACAGGATTTATATACTAATTTACTCAATAGCATGCAAAATGAATCGAAAATTGCCCGTGTAATTACCGAGCTGGCAAGCAACCGGGTCATTAAGCCGCTTAATCAGATCTTTTACACAGACATTCATTATAACAGTAAGACAGCCTTCTGGAATTTGGTTAAAAATTTTACTGATGATTACAAGGACCCTTATTTGACATTCGATCCTAAAAAAGATGTTGATAACGTGAGTCTTTCTCCTCTGGGAATTGTTCACTTGTTCAGGCAGTATTTTTTTGAATTTGATACCTTTCTCGGAAGTCCAACAGGCCACGTATGGCTTGCACCGGGGTCAACCGTTGAGTTGATTGAAATCAGTACGCGAAAAACCATCACTGAAAAATATTATGAAACCGGCTATGAATCCATTACCAAAACAGAAAAATCAACGACTGAACAAGATGAAATCAGCACTGCCGTAAAAGAAGATAACAAAAGTGACTTAAAGCTTGGGTTTACAACCACGGTGAATCAGTCCTGGGGCACAGGAAATGCATCTGCAACCGCCAGTTTAAATATGGACAGAACACAGCAGACTGCACGAGAAAATACACATAAAAAAATGCGTGAACAAACACAGAAACTATCGTCAGAAATCCGCGAAAACTTTAAATCAACCTTTAAGACCATTACTGAAGAATCCAACACATCCAGTAAGCGCTATGTATTAGCTAATAATACTCCGGATTTAATTAATTATGAATTGCGTCGTAAAATGCGCCAGGTGGGGGTGCAGGTGCAGGATATTGGCAGTTTTCTGTGCTGGGAAACCTTCGTGGATGAGCCAGGAGAAGCTTTGGGGCTAGCTAATCTGGTTCACATTGCCAAGCCTGCGGATTTAATTCCAAAACCAGTGATCTCTGAAACCATGCCTCCACCGGATAGTTCGGTTAACTTTACGGTACCGGCGGTCTGGGATTTTGGCGACAATCGGAAGTGGAATGTGCCGGGATTGGGTTTCGTGCCCTTAACCACTTTCCAGGTGCCTCCCCCTCCAGATGGTTTTGAGTTATTAAAAGCAAACTACCCGGATGGTTATATTAACATTAAATACATTTCCCATAGCGGTGAAGATTCGGAAAATCAAATCTATGCCTTTCATGGAAAATTTACGCCTGATTTTTCGCAAATCGAAATCGGTGTGATTACCGCTCCGGGTGGATTAGAGTGGGATGAGCGCATTGATTTCGTTGTAGGCGGTACTTTGCATTATACAGTGGCTGCTGCAAAGCTCGCTGAAATTAAGGCAGGAAACGATGCCAAGAAGGCAGCAATTACCCAAATCGAACAACAAAATGCTGAGGCGACCCGCCAGGCGTTTTTGAATGCCGCCAAAGAACGTATTGAGATGGCCAGCAATATCCAAAAGCGAAAATATGAAGAATTAAGAGAGGAAGAACGCATTATTGTATATCGCCGACTAATTCGTTCGCTCATGACCAATATGCATTATAAAGTGGATACCGAACCGCGTACCTTGCATGTATTGTCAGAGTTGATTAACTCCATTTTTGATGCCAATAAAATGCTGTATTTTGTAGCCCCGGAATGGTGGAAACCAAGGAAAAAATCCAGCCAGTTTTTAGGAGTAGGGGATTTCCAGAGCATTAATGCCGATGCGGTGAACTGGTCAGATAATGTACCACGAGAGGATAATTATTTAATCACCGATAAAAGCCAGCCAGCACCTATGGGCAGTTCATTGGGCTGGCTTTTGCAGCTTGATGGCGACAATATGCGCAATGCTTTTTTGAATGCGCCCTGGGTTAAGGCTGTTATCCCAATTAGGCCTGGAAAGGAGAGGGCAGCAATTAATTGGTTAAAAAATGTAAATGTTGAAGGGTCGGAGGGGCTGGATGCCGCCTATATGGCTCCTCAGTCGGAACTGGATGAGATGAAAACGAAACTTTTAGCCCTCGATCCTGCGGATGAGGTCGCTGGTCACGCCCAGGTAACTATCAATGACGCCATTCGTTTTCTATGTACTCAGGTTTCGCAAAAGCATGCTGAATCCAATAAAACCGATCATTACCCTAAGGGCGCTGAAATTCATGATGATGACAAGGTATCCGCTACCCCAATTGACAAGGTGTATGAGTATGGTTTTTACCCCCTGCAAGGTAGTTTTCGCTATGATCCAGCTGATCCTGATCCTAATAATCCGGATAAAAATTTCCAGGTTTTCGATCAATGGGTGGAAATTTTACCTACGGATCAGGTCGTTCCGGTAAAGGTAACCTATAATCCTTTAACGGGAAGACAGGAGCCGCCGGTTTAAGGATAAAGCAATGAATGGAGTTACCAGGCCGGCAACTCGGCAAATGGATAATTATGGTTCTGATGTACAGGACGCATTCAAAAAAGCAGAAGATCAGTTTTTTGCTTCTGGAAAGCCTTACCGAAAGGATGAGGTGATTAATCTGATTTCCAATACCGGGTACTTTAAGGTGGATATTTATGAATATACGCCTGTGGACATTCATTATGTGGTGTTCTTTTTCAATAAAAAAAATTATGAGGCAACCGGAAAAGCAGAAGTCTTTGAGTGTCATGGAACCATTGCCCGCAGTTATATCGAATGGCACCGAAATCTTCCCAACATCAATAATTTTCCCATTGATAATGACCGGCGCATGAAAACCGATGCCGACTCTGTTATTTCTATTCAAAGTGAGTCAGCCCTGGTTTGGGACAGCCGTACCAATGGTGTGACGCAGAGAAAATATGCATCCCATATTCCCGAAAATGAAAATCGACTGGTCGCTTTTACAGAAGAATATGCCATTTCCAATAATGATATTCTTTTCAAAAACTGGAAGGCAGCGACTCTGCAATCCATTTCTTCGCGCAGTGTGGGCAGACCCTCGCAGATTCTTCTTCATGAAACAGCCGGTATGGAAATGGACAGTACTGCGGTCTTTAATGTGCCCGCTCATTTTTGCGTGGCCAATGTCAAGGACAATAAGGGAACGATTTATCAGATGGCGGATATTGCCGGCAATGTACCGCATGGGGAAATCACCAATAGCCGAGCCATTGGAATTGAGTTTGTGAATGCGCCGTTTGATATCTGGAAGCAAGTGAAAGACCCCGTTACCGGACAGGCAAGAGACGAGTTGCCGAGAACGCGTTCCAATTTTGGTCTGAAGGACAGCGTAAAAGGCATCTATGTTGAGAGTAATAAAATCCCTATTCGTGATCCGGTGATCAGTAAGAATGTGCAATTCATTCCGCTTGAGTTTTCAGATTCAACGGCCAGTGAATTTTTCGAGTTAAAAATTCCTGAGGCCAGTTTAATTAATAAAAGCGCTCTGCAAACTCATCAGATTAATGGAAGAAACATTCTTGCTCTTAATGATGGTGTGGCGTCAATTAAATATTGCAAGCCTGTTAAATTTGAAAATCTGCGGCACTTAATTATTTTACTGAGTGATAACAGCCTGATTAAAGAAGCTTTGCCTGAAGATTTGGGCATATGGAAATCCATTCATGCTGCGAATGGCAAGCTGTTTTATTTTTATCAACGCATGTTTTCCGAGACCACTACAACGTCTGTTGTCGCCGGAAAAACAATAAAAAAAATTACCATGAATTTTCCAATTAACCTGACAAATCCGGCGATTTTTTCCCACGGGCATATTGGACATCATGCGGATGGCTTTTTGCAGGGAATTTACCTTTATTTAAGAATGTTTGAAAGCTTAAATGCTCAACGAAGCTTACAGGCCATAATTTATTTTCTAACCTCAGAAAAGACAGATGCTGAAAAAAATCCTCTCGAGTTAACGGAAGTAATGACAGTGACTCGTACCTCCGAGCTGGTAAATGGAAGTGAGCGGAATATTGAAGTTAAATTTACTCCTGCGGCAAGTCCGGCAACCATTCGCATCACCAATTTTCTCGAAATCGATCTTCAGGGAGTGGATAGAAAATATCCAGTTAATAATTCCAATTAATCAATAGATTGATGATTTCAGGTTTTTGGTCTAAAGTTAACAGGGAATTGAGTTAACTCCTTCACTTAAGATAAATTTTTGTTAAACTAGAGGTGGGAGTGACTTTGAAATTAAACCAGGGAGAATAAAATGAGAAGAATGGTTCTGTTAGTTTTAGCAGCTTGTACTGCGTTAGTGTTATCTGCTTGCGGTGACAACGCTGAGAAAAAGGTAGAGTCTACTACTACTGTTGAGCAACAAGGCACTGATCAAAACAATGATGGGAAAGCAGATCAAGGTTCTGCAACTACTACAACGACTACTGAAACAACTAAAACTAACGATAATAATCAATAATTTCAAAGCCCCTGAAAAGGGGCTTTTTTTATTTGTGACCTATGGAAGCACTACTCTATCAATTAAAAGAACTATTTTTAGCAAAAGGCCATTGTATTGCTACTGCGGAGTCTTGTACTGGAGGGCTAGTCGCCAGCGAGCTCACGGAGATTCCAGGCAGTTCGCAGTGGTTTGAGCGTGGTTTTGTTTGCTACAGTAATCTTTCCAAGCAAGAGATGCTGGGTGTTGATTCTCTGCTTATTGAGCAATATGGGGCTGTTAGTCAACAGGTTGCCGAAGCCATGGCGCTGGGCGCTTTGCAACATAGCAAGGCCAGCATTTCGCTTTCAATTACCGGTATTGCCGGACCCGAGGGAGGAAGTATTGAAAAACCGGTTGGTACAGTCTGGTTTGGATATGCATCCCGAACCCGGAATATTGTGCGTACCGAACATTGCCATTTCAGCAACTGTTCCCGACATCAGATACGAACGCGCGCCTGCAGAAAAGCCCTGACAGGAATACTGGCATTGCTTTCTACTCAGTAAAGTGTCTTTATCAGCCTGATAATTACGCTCGATCTCATAAAAATTTTGCTGCCTATCCATATCTATGTGATAATTTGCGCTTTGCATACTTTGGATAATACGATGGATAACAACAAGCAAAAAGCACTAAGTGCTGCTCTGGCACAAATAGAAAGACAATTTGGGAAAGGTTCTGTCATGCGCATGGGAGATAACCCTGCTGAGCGCGATATCGAGGCGATTTCAACCGGCTCTCTGGGATTGGACATTGCCTTAGGCATTGGCGGTTTGCCCAAGGGGCGAATTGTAGAAATCTACGGACCTGAATCCTCGGGTAAAACCACATTAACCTTGCAGGTTATTGCTGAATGCCAAAAAGCGGGCGGAACTGCAGCCTTCGTGGACGCAGAACATGCTCTGGATCCTGGTTATGCGGCTAAGCTGGGCGTCAATGTAGACGACCTGCTGGTTTCACAACCAGATACCGGGGAGCAGGCACTTGAAATTACAGATATGCTGGTTCGTTCTGCCGCAGTGGATGTTATTGTAGTGGATTCTGTCGCAGCTCTGACTCCCAAAGCAGAAATCGAAGGGGAAATGGGTGATACTCATGTGGGTTTGCAGGCTCGACTCATGTCGCAGGCATTGCGTAAATTAACAGCCAATATCAAGCGATCCAATACACTGGTGATCTTCATTAATCAGATCCGTATGAAAATTGGCGTGATGTTTGGTAATCCTGAAACGACCACAGGCGGTAATGCGCTCAAGTTTTATGCTTCAGTTCGTTTGGATATTCGCCGTACTGGCTCCATTAAAAAAGGCGAAGAAGTATTGGGTAGCGAAACCCGTGTTAAAGTGGTCAAAAACAAAGTCGCGCCGCCATTTAGAACCACTGATTTTGATATTCTTTATAATGAAGGGATTTCCCGCGAGAGTGAAATCATTAATCTGGGAACCCAGCTGGGACTGATTGAAAAAGCAGGCGCCTGGTATAGTTATAAGCAGGAAAAAATTGGACAAGGGAAAGACAATGTCCGGGTTTATCTTAAAGAACATCCTGAAGTGGCAGTAGAGCTGGAGCGGTTAATTCGCGCCGAGTTGCTGGAGAAAAAAATGACGGCGGCGGTGATGGAAGAAGATATAGAGATGATGGATGAGTAAAGCCTTTGACAGTGCTCTTCGCTTGCTGGCCAGGCGAGAGCACGGAGCAAATGAATTGGCTCAAAAACTGGCTCACAAGGGATTTGAAAGGCTTGATATTGAAAATGCTGTGGACAAATGCCAGCAGCTTAATTATCAAAGTGATGAACGGTTCATTGCTTCATTCTGTCGTCAGCGCATCGGGCAAGGATATGGTCCGCAGCGAATTATACAGGAATTGCAGCTCAAAGGTCTGGCAAAAGATCTTATACTGGAAATAATCAATGAGCAGAATCTGTCCTGGGAAACTCTCGCCAGGGAAGTGATACAAAAGAAATTCAGGCAAATAGAGGAGCAGGATTTTGTTGCTCGGCAGAAACAACAGCGCTTTTTGCAAAATCGTGGTTTTTCTTTTGAGATAATTAATAAACTATTTAAATAATAGATCGGAGACTATGAGATTGGGTTACTTCGTTCGCTGGAAGGCTCAATCTATTCTGATAATCTTAACAAGAAGTTGTGAATTATGAAAAGTTCAGAAATTAGACAAGCATTTTTTGATTATTTTATCGGCAATGGCCATCAGTTTGTGGAATCAAGCCCGCTGATTCCCGGAAATGACCCTACCTTATTATTTACCAATGCCGGGATGGTTCAGTTTAAAGAAACTTTTTTAGGAATTGAGCCGCGAGCCTACAGCCGTGCAGTAAGCGCCCAACGGTGTGTGCGCGCCGGCGGGAAGCATAATGATTTGGAAAATGTAGGATATACTGCAAGGCATCATACTTTTTTTGAAATGCTGGGTAATTTTAGTTTCGGCGATTATTTCAAGCGTGAGGCGATTCGCTTTGCCTGGGGATTTTTAACAGACGTCCTGCGCTTACCTCCCGAAAAACTATGGGTTACTGTCTATGAACAGGATGATGAAGCGGCTGATATCTGGCTAAAGGAAATGAAGGTTTCTGCCGAGCGCTTTTCTCGCTGCGGCGATAAAGATAATTTCTGGTCGATGGGGGATACAGGTCCCTGTGGTCCCTGTACCGAAATTTTTTATGATCATGGCCCGGAGATAGCCGGGGGGCCTCCAGGAAGTCCTGATGCGGATGGCGATCGCTATATTGAGATCTGGAACCTGGTATTCATGCAGTACAATCGGGATAAGGAAGGCAAGTTGCATCCCTTACCTCAGCCTTCAGTAGATACGGGAATGGGATTGGAGCGAATTGCCGCTGTGGTGCAAGGCGTTCATAACAATTATGATATCGACAGTTTTCAACTCCTGATTCGCTCTATATTGGAAATGTCTCCCGGAATTGATCCGAAGCATCCGTCTTTGCGAGTGATTGCAGATCATATCCGCGCCTGTGCTTTCTTAATAGCCGATGGCGTCTCCCCCAGTAATGAAGGAAGAGGCTATGTGCTAAGGCGCATTATCCGGCGAGCTATTCGGCATGGTAATAAATTAGGTTTACCATCGCCTTTCTTCAGCCGTCTGGTTGAGCCCTTAGGTCACGTAATGGGGGATGCCTATCCTGAACTGTTGGAGGCAAGGCTGCAGATTGAGCGGATTCTGACACAGGAAGAGAACCAGTTTATTCGTACTCTGGAACAAGGCTTAAGGCTTTTACAGGAACAAATCCAGACTTTGGACTCTCAAATAATTCCCGGAGAAATCCTGTTTAAACTCTATGACACCTATGGGTTTCCTCTCGATTTAACTCAGGATATCGCTCGCGAGCAAAATTTAACGGTTGATCTTGAAGGGTTCAATCAGTGCATGCAGCAACAGCGTGAATTATCGCAATCAGCCAGTCAATTTTCCGCCGATTATTCCTCAGCTTGCCAGGTTGAGGAAACAAGTCATTTTCATGGTTATGAGATGGATAGCATGTCGAGTACCATTAGCGCTTTATTAATGGATAATAAACGAGTCAATCAGCTGTTGCAGGGCGAGAAGGGAGCCATTATTCTTGAGCATACCCCGTTCTATGCTGAAAGTGGCGGACAGGTTGGTGATAAAGGGCAGTTAGTTACCAGTCATGGGGTTTTTCAGGTTGAGGATACCCAGCGCACTGGCCAGGCAATAATCCATTATGGCGAAGTACTGGAAGGTGAAATTAAACTGGGACAAACAGCTTCCGCCCAGATTGATGCCAGACGCCGGGCAGCCATTCGACTTAATCATACAGCGACCCATTTGCTTCATGCCGCATTAAAACAACTAATCGGGCCTCATGTACAACAGAAAGGCTCCCTGGTTGATGCAGAACGCGCACGCTTCGACTTCTCCCATTTTGAGGCATTAAGTTCTCAGCAACTGCGTTCACTGGAAGAGCTGGTAAATGATCGTATCCGTGCGAATGAAGAAGTACTGACCCGCATAATGAATCTGGAAGAGGCTAAAAAAAGCGGGGCTGTCGCCTTGTTTGGTGAAAAATACAGTGATGAAGTAAGGGTACTATCTGTAGGGGATTTCTCTATGGAGCTTTGTGGTGGTACGCATGCAAGACGTACAGGTGATATTGGTGTATTTAAAATAATTGCTGAATATGGCATTGCCAGTGGTGTTCGACGCATTGAAATGGTAACTGGTGCTTACGCACTGGATTGGATAAACCAACAGCTTGCTCTGCTGGATGAAATGGCTGCGAAATTAAAGACCAGCGCAGGCACTGCTGCTGAAAAATTAACTCAGTTCCTGAATGATTTTAAACTGCAGGAAAAAGAGCTGAGTCGAATGCAGACTAAACTGGCAGCCAAGTCGGGAGGTGATTTGCAGAAAGAAATGCAGACTATCGCTGATACTGCGGTGCTGATTAAGCAATTGAATGGAGCAGATAGTCAATCAATGCGGACAACGCTCGATCAACTGAAATCTTCAAATGAACGAGCCATTATTGTATTGTACACGGTTGATAATGCAAAGATAAATGTCATTGCCGGGATTACAAAATCATTAGTCGGCCAGGCGCCATCCGCAGCCGTTCTGGTGAAAATGCTTTGTGGTAAAGGCGGCGGCCGTGAGGATATGGCACAGGGAGGCGGTCCTGCTCCTGAGGATTTGGATAGCCGTCTCGCAGAGATAACCGTTTTGCTTGAGGATTGGGGCAAATCCAGACTAACTGATCCAAATACATAGAATAGGAAGCAAATTGCATCAGATTAAGCTTCGCGATGCAATTTGCCTTAATGATTTATAGTGGCTAGAAAATCATAAGGATTTGATGATGAGCTTTTTAAGTGAATTCAAACAGTTTGCCATGCGCGGTAATGTGGTTGACCTGGCAGTGGCAGTGATCATTGGCGCCGCGTTTGGCAAAATTGTTTCCTCCCTGGTGGACGGCATCATAATGCCCTTAATCGGTTTGCTTCTGGGTGGTATTAACATTACTGCCAAATCTTTTAAAATCGGTGCCGCTGTAGTTAAATGGGGTGCTTTTTTACAAACCATAATTGATTTTACAATCATTGCTTTTGCGATTTTCGTGGCGGTCAAATTCATCAATTTACTGCAGGAAAAAAAAGAGGCTGAGCCTGAGAAAATCAGTAACGAAGAAAAATTATTAGTCGAGATTAGAGATCTTCTGCAAGCCAATTTGCATAAACAATAGAATTTTAACCTGTATCTGGCAATGCCTGGATATTTTTCTGCTAAGCTAAAAAAAATATCCAGCGGATAATGCTTATGGAATATCGCAATCCTGAAGTTTCTGATTTCGAAAAAATGGTCGAACTGCAAAATGAGAATCTGGCTGTTAATCTGGCTTCTGATTTGCAGGATGGATTCCTTTCAGCAGGATTTACAGCCGAACAATTTAAAGAAATGAATGCGGATTTAGGCATTATTGTGGGAGTTGAGGATAAAGCGGTTTGTGCTTATCAATGTGCCAGCACTCTGAATTATAATAAAAATGTTCCTTTAGTGCAGGCGATGATCGATCAATTCAATCGATTGAAATATCAGGGAAAATCGCTTGCCGATTACCAAACTTGTGTGTATGGACCTGTTTGTATTGCCAAAGCGCATCGAGGCAAAAATGTCATGTCCGGATTATTTGAACACATGAGCCAGTATTTGAAACGAGCGCATCCAGAGATAGAGATGCTGACGGTGCTGGTTTCTAAAAGCAATCCTCGCTCGGTGAATGCACACAGAAAACTGGGAATGGAAGTGATCGGTGATTTTCAATTTAATGGCAGCGAATTTGTCATTTTAGTCTATCCAGCTCATTAATCCAGTTATTCAACAGCTGTATAAAAATTTTTGTTCTGCAGAATTTTATTCCCGGATCTGAGCTATATTAAAATTATCAAGGACTGTATTGAGATGCCATGCCTGATCTATCGCCGATCTCTGAGTTCATTAGATCCACAGAAATAAATCCTGTTCCCAGCTCTTTTCCTAAAACATTAGCAATGGAAGCACTTCAATACGTTAAATCACTGCCAACCCATGCTCCAGAAAGTGATGAAGCTAAAGTAAGCGAGGAGCAGATAGAGACTATTCTAAATGGCAATGGATCGACCCTGGATAAAATTAAGGCCTCTTATATTGCAATGAAACAAACAGGCGCTTGCAACAGCAAGCATCAGGCGCTTTGCGCTTTTCAGTTTATTCTAAACCGATTAATCAGTAGCCGCGTAGCCGATATTAACAAGACTATGCCTCTGGAATTGCTGTCATTGCTTAAACATTTTATTGTAAAAATTAATAACGAGGTGATCTGTGATCCCGCACTCGATGCTTGCTATTTGGCTAGTGACTTACCCACCCTGATTTCCAGGGATCATAAAGCCGATTGGGGCATGTTTCATGATCCCAGTATTTACTTTAAAATAGAAAAAAACTGGCTTTGCTATTCCTGTCTGAATCCCAATAACACAGCGAGTCTTGATCGAGCCTCGATGGAAAGTATTTATAATTTATTCCCGCAGGTTTATTCGGATTCTCCTCTGACTAAATCAGTTCCTCAAAAGGCGGAAGATGGACCCAATATTGTGGTTCCTAAGCCCTGAGCTTGTTAACAAAGTCTCGGAATTTCAGTATATTATATGTTTTGTTATTAGGGAAAATAGCTTTGACCTTCCGCGAGCGATTGTCGGCATTTCAATACTGGCCTCATGTGATCACCATCAGCCTAATCGTTCTGGCTGTTACCGGCTATCGTTACTTTGCCTATTATGACACACGCTCAAATGATGCTTATGTCTCAGCTAATGTTATCAATATGGCTGCTTTGGTTTCAGGTCCAATCAGCGAAATCTATGTGGTGGAAAATCAGAAGGTAAAAAAAGGAGACAAGCTAATTACTATCGACCCTCGGCCTTATCTGTATGCATTAAATAAAGCCAAGGCCCAGTATAATATGGCCAAAATAAGATACGCGAATGAAAAACTGGGCATCCAGGTTGCAGAAGAAGAATTACGGCAAAGTAAATCCATGCTTGCTCTCAGCCAGGATCATTTGAGCCGTTATCAAAAATTGCAAAAACAGGGCGATTTGGCTGAAATACAGCTGATTAATACGGAGGCCAAGATAAGCGAACAGCAGGCTATTGTGCTGGCTGCCATGCAGAAACTCAGAATTGCCCAGCAAAATTTTGATAATAGTGAAATCAAAGCCGCACTGGCTGAAGTGCACAAAGCGCAATATCTTTATGATCACACCACGATTGTTGCGCCTACTGATGGTTATATTACCAATTTCAATCTGCGACGCGGGCAATACATTCATACTGGTGAAGGCTTGTTTGCGCTGGTTGACACCAGTTACTGGTGGATTGTAACCCGTTACCGCGAAACAGCAATCCGCCTGATTAAACCAGGTGACAAGGCAACAATTTATCTTGATATGTATCCTGGAAAAACCTTCCACGGCCATGTGGAGAGTATAGGTTGGGGAATCAACCGCGTTCAGTCAGGACAAGTGGCTCCTTCCACACTGGCTTATCTGGAAGCCACCGAAGACTGGATTAAAATTGCTCAACGTTTTCCAGTACGCATCGTTATCGATGACGTGAGCAAAGAATACCCTTTACGTATTGGCGCCAGTGCGACAACGATCACCTATCCGGAGAAGAAGTGATTTCTCCCTTCCTTCCGAAAACCCTGGAAAACCGTGCGGCAATAAGAACTGCAGTATCCACTCTGATCGCTATTTTAATTGCTTTTGCCCTGCATCTGGATAAGCCCTACTGGGCAGGCATGACTGTTGTAATTCTGGCCAATGTGTATACTGGAAATATCATTGATAAAGCGATTATGCGGATCGCCGGCACTATAATTGGGGCATGGCTTGGTTATTTCATGTCAGGCTTTATTGCGAACAGTTTTTTTCTCTATTTGCTGGCTGGATTTTTTCTCATCGCCATCGCCGTCTATTATTATAACCTGAGCCGCTATGCCTATGCCTTTCTGCTGTTGGCGATCAGCGCTTTTATAGTTATTTCCGAACTGGCGTTTTCTCCGGAAGAAGCATTTCAGGTGGCCATCTGGCGTCCAGCCGAAATAGGGCTGGGTGTACTGGTATCTGCAGTCGCAGCTTTCTTCCTTTTTCCGAATACTATTCAGGATGCAATGAATAAAAGTGTAGATATTATTTTCACAAGTATGGATAGTCTCATCGCAGAAATTGCTTCAGCACTGCAAGATCAGAATATGGATATGATTTCGGAAATCCAGAAAAATAATCTGCTTGTCAAAAAGAAATTGCGCCAAGGGATGGAGATGCTGGGTTTTATGCGCCGCGAGATTGGCTTCGAGCGGGTAAAGCTGGATCAATACCGTTTATTGCTGGAGTCGTTCCAATCGTTTATTCGTATGAACAGTTATTATGTGAGAAATCATTTTTTTATTACCCGTGAAAATGTCGTTTTTGCTGATCAACTGGCTTTGGAAGGAATTTTTGAGGCTATACGAAACGATTTAAAAAAGATAAAGACTATTCTTGGCGATCAAAAAGATCCAGAGGCCAAATCCGACCTTAAAACCACGGCCCTTGTCAATAATTTCAGAAAGACGATCAACCGCTTAACTTCCCGGCACCCGGCTCAGTATCAAAATTATCTTGCAATCGCCCATTATTTCAGACAGTTAAATACCATGCTGGATAATATCCATTCTGTTCTGCTTGGGAAAGAAAAAAAGGGGAAAACAAAGCCGGATTTTATTTCTCATCAGGAGCAGTTAAAAAACGATCCGGATGTTATTTTGCACTCAATTAAAGCAGGATTATCTGCAACTCTGGCCTTGATCTTCTGGTTAATCAGCAATTGGCCAGGCGGTTTAAATGGAATTATCAGCAGTATTGTTATATCGGTGCGCAAAAGCCTGTTTGAAATGAAAAGCGTCAGTCTGCATCGGGTATTAGGTTGCCTGTTAGGCGGCGGACTTGCTTTAGGCAGTTTAGCCTATTTTTCGTTTAATCTTTATAATTTTATTATTTTGATTCTTGCGGGGGTATGGGCATTCAGTTATTTTTCATTCAAATGGCCTGCCGATGCTTATATTGGATTACAGGCTAATCTGGCTTTGGTAATTACCATCGCCCAGGAAGGCGGGCCGCCGACCAGTTTAACGCCCCCACTAGAGCGCCTTGGTGGAATTTTTATAGGTATTGCTGCCAGCTTTTTAGTCGCTAATGTGCTTTGGCGAACCGATCTCTGGCATATCCTGCTCAGACAAATCGCCAAATTGAAGCGCCACTTGATTCATAATTGCAAGCAGATACTGATGTCTGAATATAAGATGAAACGCCCCTTTGATCTGGTTAATCAATTTTGGTTAACAAGAGGGGTGCTTGAAACCCTGGAGGTTGAAGGTCAGACCAACGAGAAAAAGCTGCCTCAGCTGCAGGCTATTCATGATGAATACGATAAATTAGTGATGATGCAAGCCACTTTGAGTCATATTCAGGAAACAGTAAACCAACAGCAAGCCATCTCTACTGCAAGACAATTAAATTTTGATCTGAATCAACTCGCAGAGGTTGTGGGCGGTCTTTATGAACGAGTCAATCCCCTTAAAGTCTCAGAGACGCAGGCTGAGTTAAAACTAGCCATGAATAAGATAGTAGAGCAGGGAAAAGCATTTTCTACCGATGAATTGGAGAACTGCGAAGTTTACTTACAAGCTCTCTATCAATTAACAGTAATCAATTTGGACATCTTGAGAATTGCTGAGCCAGTGCATTTATGGAGTATTAAGGGCGTTATCCAGGATTGAAGAGTTTTATGCAGGGCCCGCATAATTTTGCCATAATTTAAAAGGTTCCCTTTAATTAAAGGCTGCTATGGATAAGCAAAATGGCTGCTACATTGGTACCTCAGGCTGGAGTTATGAAGGCTGGATTGGCAATTTTTATCCTGACAAAATCAAATCGCCTGATGTATTGCCCTGCTACACAAAATCCTTCGATTCAGTGGAATTAAATAATAGCTTTTATCAGCTTCCCAAAGAGAATAATGTAAAAAAATGGGTAGAGCAAACGCCAGA
Organism: Legionella quinlivanii; assembly: GCF_900461555.1. Lineage (NCBI taxonomy): Bacteria > Pseudomonadati > Pseudomonadota > Gammaproteobacteria > Legionellales > Legionellaceae > Legionella > Legionella quinlivanii. The sequence continues at coordinate 1,141,885 of NZ_UGOX01000001.1, forward strand.
GGATTTTGTCTTTTCCTGCAAGGCGAATCGTTATATTACGCATATGAAAAAGCTTGAAGATACGGAAGAAAGTGTTGATCGCTTATTAACCGCGTTTCGCTATTTTGAACATAAACTGGGGCCTATTCTTTTTCAATTTCCGCCCTATTGGCATATTGATATACCTCGGCTTAAGAAATTTATTGATTATTTGCCAAAAGATTTACGCTATACCTTTGAATTTCGCTCAAAAAGCTGGTTTTGTGAGGCCCTTTATGAGCTCTTGGCGTCTCAGCGGATGAGCCTTTGTTTTTATGATCACAAACAATATCAGACTCCGAGTATCGTCACCGGCGATTTTATTTATATTCGTATGCACGGACCAGAGATAACCCCTTATACTGGTGCTTATTCAGAAGAGGAAATCCAGGGATGTGCTCGGAAAATACTGGAATGGCAAAAGGACAATAAGCCAGTCTATTGTTATTTTGATAATGATCATAAAGCCTGTGCTCCTCAGGATGCTAAAAGGCTAAGAGCGGCAATTAATGCGCGCAGAAGCTGATATAAATAAACATCCCAGGCAGTTTATTCCGAGAGCGCAGCTTAGAGCTGGATGCCCCGGACAAGCCGTGGCACGTAGGCGTGAGGGTTGGGGCACGTAGGCGTGAGGGTTGGGGCACGTAGGCGTGAGGGTTGGGGCACGTAGGCGTGAGGGTTGGGGCGCGTAGGCGTGAGAGTCGGACGCGTAGACGAGAGGGGCAGTTACCTAGTACCTACGTGCCACGGCCATATCATTACCCATAAGTATGGCCAAAAGCGCGTGTAAATACTTCACGCGCATTAATACAATTATAAAGATTTCGTAAGCCTTTCCAGATTACCGCAGGGCCGGGCTCCCCATCATGTTTTCGTCCGAGGAAACCGCCCAATTGAGCAATTATTCCCAGCATCTCTTTGAGGGTAGGTGGCTCATGCGGAGGAGGTTTTTCATAAATCATAATGTAGGCTGTTTGCCATTCTATTGTTTCAAATAGGCACTCACTGCTTAAGGAAGGTGAAGCCCGTCCAATCATGGTCATGAATAAAATACGCCAAGCGACAATGAGATAGAGAGCAAGACAAGGGTCAAATCGTTGTTTATTACTTAATTGTAATTTTTCAATAGTACATCCACTTTTCAATATTTTAAAAAAGATTTCTATCTGCCAACGACACAAGTACCAATGAATTACTTTCAAAGCAGCTTCTAAATTAGGGATAGGGATACTTGTTAAAAGAGTCCATTCGATTGCTTTCTCACCAGGTGGAGGATTTGTTTCTGTAGCAATAATTGTAGTGAGTTGTACGGGAGTAAAACCTTCTTTTGCTTTTTCTCGAGGTGGGCGCAAAGTCACCTCTTTTGCATAAATAGTTTGGGTTACTTCTCGTTTTTTTCTACTCCCAAATGAAGAGGTTGTAAACGTTACTTGCCCAACCCCTGTAGAGGCTTTTACACTGGCTTTTAATTTAGTGCTTTTTTTAGGGTGATTCTCATCTAAAATAGCACGGTCAAATGTGGCTCTAATCACCCAGTCTGCAGAGCCTTTTGCAAAAGCAGTATTCGCTTCATGATAAATATCATAAATATCGCCTTCTCTATCCGCTATATAAATAAATTGAGTATCAGGCATAAACTTCGCAAGACAAGAGGCTTTCTTATACCCCCTAACCCAACGATAGCTTTCCTTATCCTTGATTGCTTTGGAGCAGCGCTCCGCTTTTCGCTCTTTGACACTTCGATGCGCCAATGGCTTTCGTGACCATTGTTCATAGTCAATTATCCCTAAACAATCACGATTAGGCGTCACCGCAAGAGTGGGATGAAGAAATAAACCCCGTACATTATCTTGTTGGAGAGGACCTAGGTCTTCTCGTTCTTTTTGACCACTATAATTCAGCGTAGTTGTGTCTTGAAGTAATAAGACTACCGGATGGCCTTTAATTCGATTAAGCGTCGCTTGTCTATGGGGCTTAATAATTTTTTTTGAGGTAACTAAATCATTCTCAAAAAACCGATATGCTGCCTTTGTTTCCTGCCAACCTTTACAGCTTTCAGGAATACTTGCGCTGGGATTAGCCCCCAATCTTTTTAATATCGTTTTTGCTCGTTTATTTAAACGCTCATCACCTATATTCACGCAACCAAGCTCATCTTCTACCCATTCCATGGATGCTACTGCCGTTAAAAGGCTCTATTATCTCAAATGTAAGGAAATTTTAATACAACAACAATCTCCTTACTTATGGGTAATGATATGGCCACGGCTTGTCCGGGGCATCCAGAAAGTGCTCAATCAAAGCAAAAAATCCTACTCTTCATTGGTGATTTTTTGAGTCAGCAAATATTTCAAAAGGATGCCGGTGTTATCCTGTCCTTTCAAAATGACTTTCTCATAAAATTCAATAATAATGTTAGCGATTTGAGGTTTATCCAGAGCCTCGTAAGGTTTGGTAAATGTCTCTTCTATTGCTGCTTCACCATATTTAGCTGCTAATTGCGCAAAAATTTCTCTCAGATTAATTTGCGCAGCAATTATTTCCTCCTGAGTGATCGGAGGCGAGGGATTTCTTATCGCCGACTCAATGATATTCAGTTTGGCAATTGTAATTGTATCACCACAAACTTCAGTGCCTTTTTCCAGGTTATCAAAATTGATATGGTTGGGAAAAAAACTGGCAAATTCCATATCGATAACCAGCGGGGGATTTGTTTTATATAGATTGTGATAACAATTCAATGTCGTTAACGTATATTCATAGATAGACAGATTGCTTGCTCTTCCGATGTATTTCGATAGCTGGGAATTGATGAATTCTCCTGTATACACTGCAACTACTTTTTGACCTTTGGAATGCCGAATGGCATGCTGAGCTTCATCCATATAGGCACGAAATTCCGTAGGCGATTGCTGTTCAATCAGGCTCATTACCGGATAAGTCTGTCTCATGTAATTTTCAAATTCAGAGGCTCGGTAATAAGGAATTCCATAAACAAAAAGGGCGGCTATCAGAAGAGAAATAGTTAGGATGGCTACCCACAAAGCGATACTGTTTGAAGGCCTTTTAATGGCAAAAATACAAAGGAATACCATTAAAAGGGCAGCGACAAAAGCAACAATAATATATATCCAAAGCACGTTGCTTATCCTTGAGGTTGAGACACTTAATTATAGTATATTCTGCCAGATAAAATTCTCTGGCTTGTATCCTCTGCTTCGGCTGTCAACTCTTTTTAAGGTTACTCATAAGAGTCAAGTGCTCTCATCACGGCAGGACGCCTGGCAATCTGGCGATACCAGCGAATTAGTGCCGGGAATTGTGTTTCATCAATATGTGCCTGATAAAATTCTTCATAACAATAAAGCCAGGGCCATATTGCCATATCAGCGATGGTATACTCCTTTCCGCTAATAAAGGGATTGCTGGCAAGCTGTTTTTCCATGACGCCCATCAATCGTAATACTTCATTGGCATAGCGCTCTTGCGCATAAAGTACTTGCTCTGGAGCATAGCGGTGGAAATGACCGTATTGTCCAAACATGGGACCAATGTGGGCCGCCTGAAAATAGCACCACTGCATGACCTGAAATTTGGCTTTGAGATGAGTTGGTAAAAATCGCTCATTTTTTTCAGCGAGATATTGAAGAATAGCAACGCTTTCAAAAAGAAAAAAATCCTGTTCACTGTCATAGATAACGGGAATTTTATTATTCGGCGAAATGATCAAAAATTCCGGTTTGAACTGTTCACCGCTCATAATATCAATCATTTTAACAGAGTAGGGTACTTCCAGCTCTTCAAGCATAATGGTTGGTTTTATGCCGTTTGGAGTACGGGCTGAATATAAAGTATACATATTAAATTCCTTTCCTTTTGAATAATAAGGCTAAATATCTGCTGGTCAATCAGCTTTCCAGATCACTGGAAATAAAGGATGGCACATGGATGCCCCGGCTGCCAGCTCTTCTGCCAGTCCAGGAAAATCAGGTGAAGTAATCCAGGGGCGAGGGGCATGGGTAATATCATCGCCTATAAAGCGAAGAGAGAACGCTCTGCGTCTTTGCCCCGTGTCAGCACCTCGTGAGGAATGCAGACTTAGCATATGAAAGCAAATCACATCGCCAGGCTGCATCGACCAGGATTTAATCTTATACTGCTCTGGATTTTCCTCGATATCGGGGAGTTCGCTAAGTGAGCCCTCGGGAAACCATTTGGCCTGCTTATCCATAAATGAACGGGGCATTAGCCAGGGCTCGCGGTGTGAATGCGAAACAAAACGCAAGGCTGCATGATGGCTGACAGGGTCAACCGGTATCCACATACTGCAATTCTGTAAGCCTTCAATATTGTAATAAGGCTGATCCTGATGCCAGGGTGTTGACTGACGTGTGTCTGCTTCTTTAACCAGTAAGTGATCATGGTACAAGCGTATTTGACGGCTATTAGTTAATTTAGCGGCTATCTCGCCCAAAGGGGAATTAAAAATAAGTTCCTGGTAAAAGGGATTGGTTTGCCAGGTGCAGAAATCCTCAACAAAGCAGCCTGGATCATCCGGACGGCTGGCTACTTTGGCGCGATGACTCAATTGCTGCAAATTATGTTCAATACCTTGAGTCAGCAGGGCTATTTGCTTTGGATTTAATAATTGCCGGATACAGACTACCCCTTCTTCCTGATAATCTCTGATGAGTTTCTCTTCATCCTGATTCCAATACACGGACGTCTCCTTCCCGGCTATTCCACTAAAATGTATCACACTGCATGCGGCTGAATCCAGCCCATACTAAAGGCGAGCAAAAGAAAGAGAAACAGCGCGAGTGACAAGCCTATTCGCCAGCTTAAGGCTTTTACTGTGCGATTAGTGGAACCTTTATCCTTAATCAGAAAAATCAAACCGCTTCCCAATGTGAATAGAATAATTAGCATCACAATTAGGATGATTGCTTTGGTGAACATTTGATATAATCTCCTCAGTGCTTTTTCATGATTCCAAAAAATGCTGAGTGTAACTTGTTTTAATCATCGTTTCACGTCCGGTGGACGTATGATTGTGCTGGCCGTATTGGCTATTGTCCTGCTTATTGTTTTAGGATTCTGGCAGCTGCATCGCGCAGAAGAAAAACAGTTGATTCTTTCTGCCGAGGCCAGAGAGACTCAATTGCCTCCTGTTGAATGGGCTGCAGGAATGCCTTATCCGAAGCAGTATCAGTTAATCGAGGTTAAAGGCCGGTATTTATCATCCGTTTTCCTTCTGGATAATCAGTTTTTTGAGCATCAGCCGGGATATAATGTGCTATCCCCCTATTTGCTTGCTGACGGTCATCTGCTATTAATCGACAGAGGCTGGATCGCCGGTGATCGCAGCCATATTCCGGAATTGCCTCCTCTGCTGCCAGCACATCATTTAAGCGGTCGGGCTTACTTTCCTTCCGCTAAATCATGGGTTTTAGGACAGGAAGCTGAAATAAAAAGCGATAGTATTACCATAGTTGAACGCATTGACGTGAATTTAATCAGTAATCTTTTGCATAAATCTGTCTATCCGTTTATTATTCGCCTCAATAAAGATGACGTTAATGGTTTTACCCGTAAGTGGCCTACTGTTACAATGTCGCCGCAACGTCACTATGCCTATGCCTTGCAATGGTTTGCCCTGGCTTTTATTGCCCTGGTGGTTTTTATTGGCTCGAATTTGAAAAAAATCAATGACTAATACTGTTAAATCGAAAAATCTGGTCCTGTATCTTTTAGCGCTCCTGTTCATCGCGCCTGGGGTTGCGGCCTATCTTTTTTTTACTCATCCGCAATGGCTCCGCGCGCAGGCGATTAATAAGGGCAATTTGCTAGTGCCTGCTGTTTCTGTGGACCTTGCTAATCCAAAAAGTAAGTGGCAGCTGGTATTCTGGAACCCTGGTGTTTGCGAACAAGCCTGCTTGTCACAGCTTGATAAATTAGGACGTATTCGTTTAGCGCTTGGAAGGCATTTATATGAAGTGGAGGAAGTGCTTATTCTTCCTCCTGGCGTCAAATTATCTCCAGAAGTCGCTCAGCTATTGCAGGATCAGGATATGCATTATCAAAACCTTTCGGCCAGCAAGCTTCCGTCGTCAGCACAGGTATATATTGCCAATCCTGACAAATTCCTGATTTTATCCTATTCATCAGCCGCCAAACCGGCAGATATTTATAAAGATTTAAAACATTTATTAAATGCGGGTAAACAGAGTGCTTGATACAATTTATACAAACTGGATGCGCTGGGCTGCGAGTATTGCTGTCATATTGTCCCTGCTTGTCGTGATGCTGGGCGCTTATACCCGCCTGACAAATGCAGGTCTTGGCTGCCCCGACTGGCCTGGATGTTATGGACACATGGTTCTGCCGTCAGATACCAAGGCGTTGGGCAAAGCACAAAATGCCTACCCGGATAATCCTATCGAATCCCGTAAAGCCTGGACGGAGATGGCGCATCGCTATGCAGCGGGTACGCTGGCCTTGTTGATATTCGCTGTGGGAGGTATTTCGGTATTTCGGACATTGAGAGAACGGAGACCTTTTGCTCGATTGCCTTTTCTACTCATGCTGCTGGTCTTGTTTCAGGCCGCGCTGGGTATGTGGACTGTGACGCTTAAGTTACTTCCTGTGGTGGTGATGGCCCATCTACTTGGGGGCATATTAATTTTTTCCTGTCTTGTTCGTCTGCGTTTGCAGATGACAGAGAGAAGAGATGTTTCAAAACCTTCATGGAGTTTCTGGATTGCTCTGGGGGCATTCATCGTATTTTTCCAGATCGCTCTGGGCGGTTGGGTAAGTGCCAACTATGCAGGGATTGCCTGTATTGGTTTTCCACAGTGTAATGGCGAATGGTTACCGGCAATAAAGCTATCCCAAGGGTTTAACCTGTTTTCACCCGTTGGCGAAAATTATCAGGGCGGGCTTCTCGAAAGCGAAGTCAGAGCATCTATTCAAGGGATTCATCGCTTGGGCGCTTTAATTACTACTCTGTATTTATTGGGCCTTTCGATATTTATATTGCTAAGATCTGCCAGCAAATCCTTGCGTGGAATGGCTCTTTTGGTGCTTATCCTGCTCGGCGTCCAGCTATGTCTTGGTATTATCAATGTATTGTATCTGCTTCCCTTATGGTCAGCAGTTGCCCACAACGGGATGGCTGCCATGCTATTGGCCAGCCTGTTTATAATGTTTTATTTCTCTCGGGAGGAGCGCTGTGATGCAAAATGAGGCCTGCCTGACGTCAGCATCCTGGCGAGATTATCTGGAGCTTTGCAAGCCGCGCGTGGTGTTGTTAATGCTGTTAACCGTTATGGTGGGCATGTATCTGGCAGCGCCTGGCTGGATACCCTTATCCACCTTGTGCATTACACTGATAGGTGTCGGCTGTGCCGCCAGTAGTGCCGCAGCAATCAACCATCTGGTTGATAAACGTATTGACGCCTTAATGGCCAGAACCAAAAAACGTCCGGTGGCTCGGGGCCGCATTTCGATTAAACAGGCGATTAGCTTTGCCTTGTTTTTGGGCGTTACAGGTCTGACCTTGCTTTCTCTATGGATCAATACGCTTACTGCAGTGCTGACCTTTGTGACGCTTATTGGTTATGCCGGAATTTACACTGGTTATCTGAAACGGGCTACCCCTCAAAATATTGTGATCGGCGGCCTGGCGGGTGCATCACCGCCCTTATTGGGATGGACGGCAATAACCAATCACCTTGATCCCAATGCCCTTTTACTGGTATTAATTATTTTTACCTGGACCCCGCCTCATTTCTGGGCGCTGGCTATTTATCGATTTGAAGATTATCGTCATGCAGAAATCCCTATGCTGCCGGTAACCCATGGTATTGCTTTTACCAAGCTCAATATTGTTCTGTATACTATTCTGCTACTGGTGGTCACCATGCTTCCAGTCCTTGTAGGGATGAGCGGTTTGATTTATCTGGCTGGCGCGGTTATTTTGGGACTGCGATTTTTACACTGGACCTGGCGCCTGTATCGAAGTGATGAGCCGGTTATTGCCTTGCGAACCTTTCGATTCTCTATTGTGTATTTAATGTTACTGTTTGTCTTTTTGTTAATTGACCATTACGTGTAAGAGGAAAAAATGGCAAGTCAAAATAAAAAAATTACCCTGACGGTCACGGTGCTTTTAGCGATAGCAGCCATGTTTACCGGTTTGTTCGTCGCGCAACATATGCATTGGAATAAAGAAATTGACCCTTCGCAATTTCATGGCACCTTATTACAGAAACCTCGTGATATCGAGCAGTTCAGTCTGACAGGGGTTGATGAGAAATCCTTTGACAACAAGAGTCTGCAGGGACAATGGACAATGATATTTTTTGGTTTTACTAACTGCGGATACGTTTGTCCTACTACGATGGCTGAGTTGGCTAAAATGTATAGTATTCTTGAAGAACAGCGGGTGAAACCTTTACCGCATGTTGTTATGATTTCTGTTGATCCGGAAAGAGATGATCTTGAAAAACTTAAAAATTATGTGATCGCTTTCAATCCTCATTTTTATGGCGCAAGAGGGGAACAGGCGACTGTTAAAAAAATGGCAATGGAAATGGGTATTGCTTATGAGAAAAAAATCTCAACAAATTCAGAGAACTATGATGTGCAGCATAGCGGTGCTGTCATGCTATTCAATCCCCAGGGGGAATTGAGTGCATTTTTCACCACTCCTCATCGAGCTGATTTACTGGCAAAAGATTATCAGCTTCTGGTTGGTTAAAAATTATTAGGGTGCTTAACTACTCGTTTTCCTGTCATATCTGAAATAGATTATATGCTCTGTGATGCCTGAGCCTGTAGGCTTATCAGGCATCCAGCTCTCTATGGCATTGTCTTTGAGAGATGGTGTACCGGAACACAGTAATTTCGTATGAATAACGAGCCAACAAGCCCTTACTTGTCGTCTATACTTTTCTCATGAGACAAAGCAGACTAGTCCTGCGACTGGCTCAGAGAAGAAATAGATTTTTGGATACAATAAAAACAATTGGGAATAATTATCTTCATGAAAATTGCGATCTTGGCGACCAATCCCCATTTATATTCTCACCAACGATTAAAGGAAGCCGGTGAAGCCGCTGGACATGAAGTCAATATTATCAATCCACTGTACTGCTATATGAATGTTGCGGCTTCCAGCCCAAAAGTGCATTATCGCGGCGGTGAACCCTTGCCCAAGTATGATGCGGTGATACCACGTATTGGTGCGTCAATTACTTACTACGGCACTGCAGTCTTGCGGCATATGGAAACTATGGGAATGTATACCTTAAATGAATCGATTGCGATTTCGCGCTCCCGTGACAAATTCCGCTCCCTGCAGATACTAGCTCGAAAAGGGATCCCGATGCCATTGACCAGTTTTGCTCAGTCACCGGACGATACAGAAGATTTAATCCGTATGGTCGGAGGAGCCCCCCTGGTCATTAAATTACTTGAGGGAACACAGGGCAAGGGCGTTATTCTCGCAGATAGCCACCAATCAGCAGTTAGTATTATTAATGCATTTAAGGAAATGTCGGCCAATATTCTGGTTCAGGAGTTTATTCAGGAATCCAAAGGAACGGACATCCGTTGCTTTGTCATTGGGGATAAAGTCGTTGCCGCGGTTAAACGACAGGCAAAAGAGGGAGAGTTTCGCGCCAATGTTCACCAGGGTGGTAAAGCACAGAAGGTTGCCTTATCTCCGCAGGAGCGTGCCATTGCGATTGGAGCGGCCAAAGCGATGGGACTCAAAGTGGCCGGTGTCGACTTAATTCGATCCAATCATGGACCGCTGGTGCTTGAAATCAACTCCTCTCCAGGATTGGAAGGGGTTGAGAAGGCGACCCATATTAATATCGCGGGAAAGATCATTCAGTACATAGAAAAAAATGCCAAACCCAAAGGCTTAAATCAACGCTTTCAGGGATAGGCGGCCTTCCTCTCTACGTACTGCGGCTTGACCGCAGTATAACGATCTTAAGAAAAAAACAATTAAATGTGTTTATTATAAATAAACAATGATGTAAAATTGAGCAAATTGTTTTTGCTAACAGGTCTCAAAATGCCTTGGAAAAAATTAGGTGGTGGTAGTTTTAATACCACTTATGTGAATGTCGAGAAAGGAGAGGTCTTAAAAATTCAAAAAGAGTGTTATGAGACAGACCTCCCACAACGTTCAGTAAGATTGTGGAATGAAATAAACTCTCATATCAAACCCCCCGCCCGTGTTGTTCGTTCCGAACAGTTTGGCCCTGGATGGATTTGTCCTTACATTAAAGGCAGACAATCTACCGATGAGGAAATGGTTGGCGCTTTAATTGATATTTTTTCACGAACTGGCCGTATTGTCATTGACGCGGCTGGACGCAAGAATTTTGTGACAACAAAAAGCGGTCACGTCGTTTGTGTGGATGTGGGGCTTTGTCTGGAGCTTGAGAAAAGGCATGAAGTTCGCCTTGGGAATAAAACAAGACGAAGAAGTATAGCAAGCCAGAACTATTGGGGGGATGCAGAGGTTCTACATGACAATTGGTTTCGGATAAATAGTTGGGTCTTTCCACAAACAATAGAAACAGTCAAAGCTTTATTGTTTATCAAGAACAATCGGCCTGACATTTTTGACGCCGGATTTTTAAAAAACAAACCCAATTTAATAAAGGCATTGGCTGCTGGCTATGATGCTCAGCGGAATGTGGGCATTAACTCACGGGTTGAATTGGCGGCAGAGATAATCGATTATAGAGCCAGCATCTCGACTCATCCTTCAAGGCGCTTACCAGCTGTTTCTCTAAAAACCAAAGACAGATTATCCGAAGCAGTTAATAAAGCGAAAAATATTTTATTAGTCGAAAGAGAATTAAGTCTCGATAATCTTAAAGAAAGCTGCATCAGAGAGTTAACCCGTTATCTGATTTCGAGAGGCTCTTTAAAAGAGGGTGAGTTTTCAGCGTCTCTGATTACTCGCTTCTTTAGGAATTCCGAGTTGACGGCGACAAAAGCTGAATATACCAGGCTGCTCATGCATAACATTCATAATGCAGAGTCGGTTGAGGAAATAAAGAGGCTTGTACACAATACTTACAAGGATCAACTATTGAGTGCTTCAGCGCATAGCGTCAGCCTCGCTGTACGTCTGGCGCAATGTTCTGCTATGTGTGAGGTGGTAGAAGAGCAATCTGCTGGTTTGCAGAGACGGGCGGGACTCTAATCTCTGCAAACAGCTTAGGAGGCCCGGGTTTCTCTCTTTCGGTTATCACTTTTACCGATGAGCCAATCCGGGTTAACCTCCAGTTCATCTGCTAATCGATCCAGTATTTTAGAGGTAGGAATCACTATTCCGTTTAAAAACGCCTCTGCCTGATATTTGGGAATTTTCAAGAGTTTAGAGAATACTTCAATTCGCTCATCGTCTCGAGGAGGAACTCCGATACCATCCAGTTCTTTATTCAGGCGTTCAGCAAATCGTTTATTGCTCATTCCCTGCTCCTAAGCAGTATCATATAGATTCTTCTATAGCATAAAAAATCACTTTTGCAATATTCTGGTGTATGATTAAAATGTGAATAGAACAAGACCCTTAATTCTCATTATCTGGAGCATATCGTGGAATCCTTAATTACATTGGGTTTACTGGTTATTTTTGCAGTTGCTTTTGTTCTTTCTGGTGTTAAGGTCGTTCCTCAATCAGAAGAGTGGACTGTAGAGCGGTTCGGACGCTATACCCACACTCTATCACCCGGATTGGGATTAATTGTTCCATTTATTGATCGGGTTACCTACAAAGTAAATATGAGGGAGCGAGTCCTTGAGATTCCTCCCCAGGAAATTATTTCTTCTGATAATGCAATGGTAACTATCGACGCAGTCTGTTTTTTTCAGGTGGTGGATACGGCAAAATCAGCATACCAGGTTGATAATCTCGAACATGCCATCCGCAACTTAACGATGACCAATATTCGTACCGTTCTGGGATCTCTGGAGTTGGACGGGATGCTTAGTCATCGGGATGAAATCAATAGCCGGCTAATGCATGTAGTTGATCAGGCAACGACTCCTTGGGGAGTAAAAGTGACCCGGATTGAAATTCGTGATATTCGCCCGCCACAGGATCTGGTGGATGCAATGGCGAATCAGATGAAAGCCGAGCGTGAAAAAAGGGCCTCAATTCTCGCTGCCGAAGGGGATAGACAAGCAGAAATACTGCGCGCTGAAGGGGATAAGCAGGGACAGATTTTGCGGGCAGAAGCGGCACGTCAGGAGGCATTTCTGGAAGCTGAGGCGCGTGAACGCACTGCCCAGGCCGATGCCAATGCCACGCGTATGGTGTCTGAAGCGATAGCGCAAGGCGATATCAATGCGATTAATTATTTTATCGCCGAGAAGTATGTCGATGCGCTTAAATCGATAGGAAATGCTCAAAACAGCAAAATGGTGTTATTACCCGTTGAAGCAACCGGAATAATAGGAGCGCTTGGCGGGATCAGCGAATTGATGAATAACGTTAAGACTAAATCGAATTAGTGAGATGATAATGAGCTGGTTAGTATATTGGCATTGGTTCGCATTGGCCCTGATCTTAATGATCGCTGAAACCTTAGGGGCTGCAGGATTACTGGTTGCACTTGGAATGGCTGCTGCGTTAACGGGGATCCTCACTTTAGCAGCCGGCTTGTACTGGCAATGGCAACTGATTTGGTTCTCTCTGTTCTGCGTTTTATTCACCATAGGATGGTGGAGAGTGCTTAAATACCGCTCACAGGTTTCACCACCGCCGCTGATTAATCGCCCTTTGGACGCCCTAATTGGGCGTACCGCAATTTTGAGTCAGGCTATTGAAAATGGCCGAGGTAAAATCTATCTAAACGACGCCTACTGGTTTGTAACCGGGCCTGAGTTAGCTGCTGGAGCACGTGTTAAAATCATTGCTGTTCAGGATAATACGGTTTTACTGGTAGAACCGCTTTCATGAAGATGCTTAAGTAAGCCAGAATCATTCAATTATTACGAATAAAGCGAAGTGATAATTAGAACGGTTTGAGCCGTTCGGGCTGAGGATATCCCTCAACTCGAATCGGTTCAGGAGCAACGCTTTTTAATTGATGTATTCGCGTTAATCCAGACATTTAAAGCGGTACATAGTAATGAAGGGCGGTAAGCTATATCAGCCTAAGCCATTTCTTCAACTGGTTCACTTAATGCAATGACATTAGACGCATGCAGACCACGCTCGCCTTTTTCCAAATCGTAAGAAACCTGTTGACCGGGAGCCAGGGTTTTGTACCCTGAACCATGTATGGCTGAAAAATGTACAAAAATATCTTCGCCACCACCTTCGGGCATAATAAATCCCCATCCTTTGGCATTATTAAACCATTTAACTTCGCCTGTAGCCATAAATCCTCCTTAAACTGGCAGCTGCATATCGATTTATACAACATAACCAATAGCGTAATTGCCTTCGTCCTTAAATGACAATTGTGAAAACCCATAAATAATATAGGTACTTTTCAACATAACTCAAAATTCATGCTTGTCAAATATTTTTTACGAAAAAAATTATTATTTTCCTGACATTATAAGAAGTCTGCTCTAAAAAAAATTACTGTTTTAAAAAAATGCTCATATTCAGCAAGCCTGGATTAACTTTTACTAGACCATCCTTTAGAATGCATAAACTAACCAAAATGGCTTGAGGCTATGTTTTCAATTGACGAGCGCATACTAAATTCCAGTGTATTTGTTTGTGAGAGCCGTTTATCTACCGTACTGGTAAAAAATGACAACCGTTTTCCTTGGCTTCTTTTAGTGCCAAGGGTTGAGGGTGTACAGGAAATCACTCAGTTATCTCCAAAGCAACAACGCGTTCTTATGGAGGAGATCGATTTGTTTTCCCGCGTTTTACAGGCGTCTCGTGAACCGGATAAATTAAACATCGGTGCTCTGGGGAATATGGTTAGCCAGCTGCATATTCATATCGTTGCGCGATTTAAAACGGATATTGCCTGGCCTCATAGCGTGTGGCAGCCTCTGGTGGATAGCTGCTCTTATGAGCCGCAAACCCTGGAAATTTTTATCGAGCGTTTAAAAGAACAGATTACCTGTCTTTCCAAGTCCGCCTATTTACCCTCATTTCCTAAATAAAACAAGTTCTACTCAATGGTATATACTGAGATTAAGAACTATATTTTTTTAGGAGGGTTTATGGCAATTGATAATTCATTCGCCAATCAACTATTAATTGCCATGCCTTCGTTAACGGATCCTAACTTTCAGCATGCCGTGATTTATGTGTGCGAGCATAATGAACACGGTACAGTCGGATTAATTATTAATCGTCCCATGCAGTACCCGCTTGGGCTCGTTTTTGAACAAATGAATATCCACCCCCTTCGCAATGAGCAAAACTATCAGCCTTTGTTATATGGAGGCCCGGTGCAGCCGGAAAGAGGTTTTGTAATCCATCGGCCAACCGGCGGCTGGCGTTCCAGTTTATCCCTTCGCGATGATGTGACTGTGACTACCTCCAATGATATTATCCGCGCAATCGCTGATGATACGGGTCCCAAAGATGCTTTAATTACCCTCGGATATACCGGATGGGGCGAACATCAGCTTGAGCAGGAAGTGATAACTAATGTATGGCTGGTATGTCCTTATAAGGCCGAAATTATGTATGAAGTTCCTTTTTCTCAACGATGGGAGTATGCCGGCAAGATTCTGGGCATCAACATGAGTCAACTCACTTCTGACGCTGGTCATGCCTGATAAATCCCGGGTATAATTTATAAGACAGCACTATTTGGATTTTTTTATGCCCAGCGGTATTTATTTGGGATTTGATTTTGGTTTAAAACGTATTGGATTAGCAGTAGGACAAAAAATAACACTGACAGCCCGCCCTCTGACAACCTTCAGTGCAGAAGCAGGGATCCCTGACTGGCGTCTGGTTGAGAAATCAATCAAAGAATGGAAACCAGAAGCCCTGATTGTCGGTTTGCCCACCTGTATCGATAACAGTGAACAGTACACCACTGCCTTAGCCCGCGAATTTGCGGACCAATTGTCCAATCGTTTTTCCCTGCCGGTTCATCTGGTGGATGAACGATTATCAACTGTAGAAGCCAGAGCAGAGTTGTTTGCTCAGGGCGGATACCGTAAACTAAAGAGCAGCCCTATTGACAGTTTTGCTGCCTGCGTGATTCTTGAACAATGGTTGCAATATCCGGATAACTAATATGAATCATTTTCTCAATATCGATCAGTTAAACTCGGCTGAGATCCATCATTTGCTGGAGCGTGCCAAGGCATTTAAAGAGAATAAAATCCCTTATCCTGTATATTCTGAACAGCGCCTGGCCAATTTATTTTATGAAAACAGCACTCGAACCAGAGTGAGTTTTGAGGTGGCTGCTGCCAATTTATCCATGCAGGTAATCAACCTTGATTTGGATCGCTCCTCAGAAAGCAAAGGGGAAGTGATTGAGGACACCATAAGAAATCTTGCGGCAATGGGAATTAATTTATTCACCATTCGACACAGCCAGAATTTTTTGCCTCAGGAATTATCCCGGATATTAGATAAAGGCGTTCATTTAATTAATGCTGGGGATGGCACGAATGAGCATCCTACTCAGGCAATGCTGGATTTAATGACGATCCTTGAACACAAACCTGATCTGCAATCGCTGAAAATCGCTTTAATCGGTAATCTGCGGCATTCTCGGGTAGCGAATTCCCTGCAAAAGGTATTTGCTCTCGTTGGGGTTAAAGAACTTCATTTAATAGCGCCAGAACTATGGCAACCGCAAACGCTGCATTTTGGTCAAGCTACAGAATCGCTGCGGGAGGGATTAAGCAATGCGGATGTGGTGATATGTCTTCGCGTACAGCGTGAACGATTGCTGGATAATGAAAACCTTGATCTGAGCACATTTCGCCGTTATTTTGCTCTGACCCCTGAGCATGTTAAATGGGCAAAGCCTGACGCCATTGTGATGCATCCCGGGCCTGTCAATCGTGGTGTTGAGATTGACAGCGACATTGTCGATGGTTCGCAATCGGTCATTTTGCAGCAAGTACGAAATGGTGTGTTTATGCGCATGGCGGTGCTTGAAGCGGTAATGAACTCCAAATAGGTGAGTGGCAGGCCGGCTTTTCGCCGGTCTGCTGTTTGTTTTTGAACGCGACGGATTATTTGGGAGCCTGTAACATTTGTCGGAACGATAATGCCCGTTTCAAAGAACTGTTATCCACCCGGTTTTTCTTCTGCATATCCGCAATGGTGCGTGCCACCTTCAGTAACCGATGATAGGCACGTGCCGATAAATTAAGTCGTGATAATACTTCAGATAAAAATTGCTGTTCTTCCTCCTGCAGTTCGCAGAATACTTCGCATTCTTTGGCGCTCAAGTGCGCATTGAGACACCCCTGTCTTGCCAATTGCAATTCTCGACAGTTTCGCACCTCATTTCTCAGATATTCACTTTGTTTTGTTTCTTTCTTGACAGGACTAAGCAGTTCCTCTTTGGACAGCGGCTGTACGGTAATCTGCATGTCAATACGGTCCAGAAATGGGGCGGATAATTTGCCAAGATAGCGTTGAATTCGTTCCGGACTGCACAAGCAATTGGTTGTGGGATTACCCCATTGCCCGCAGGGGCATGGGTTCATCGCTGCGATCAATTGAAATTTGGCAGGATATTCCGTTTGAACGGCGGCTCTGGAGATATGAATAACGCCTGATTCAAGAGGTTCACGCAGGGTTTCCAGCACATGCCGGCTGAACTCGGGCAGCTCGTCTAAAAATAATATACCATTATGTGCCAGTGAAATTTCACCAGGTTTGGGAGGATTGCTGCCGCCTACCAGTGCCACGGTCGATGCAGTATGGTGAGGCGAGCGAAAAGGGGGGGAGCGCCAGCTCTGGTAATCGATCGCTTTTTTACTGATGGAATGCAGGGCGATGCATTCAAATGCCTGTTCATCACCGAGTTCAGGAACCAGGGTGTGGAATCGTTTTGCCAACATGGTTTTGCCGCTGCCTGGAGAACCGCATAATAATACACTATGGCCTCCTGCTGCAGCGATGAACATAGCTTGTTTGGCATGTTCCTGTCCCTTGATATCTGACCAGTCCATGGTAGGGCTGATAGCTGTAGGGCGGGGCGGCGGCAGATTTTGAAGCGGGGTATCCAGGGTTAAATAACTGCAGATTTCTCTCAAACTGTTAGAGGACAATACGCCCTTATAACTAATTAGTGACGCCTCTTCTGCATTATCCGCCGGTATGATAATCAATCGATTATCACGTCGACTGGATAAAATAACGGGAATAATTGCATTAATGCCGCGTAAGCCTCCATCCAGAGCCAGTTCACCGATAAACTCATGATCGGACAGTTTGGCGGGTGGAATTTGCCCTGAAGCCGCCAGAATACCTATGGCAATGGGCAAGTCGAAACCACTGCCTGATTTCGGAAGTTCCGCAGGGGCCAGATTCACTGTAATTTTACGGCATGGGAATTCAAATTGGCTATTTACGATGGCGCTTCTTACCCGATCTTTACTTTCCTTCACCGCAGTTTCTGGCAGGCCTACTATAGTAAAACTGGGCAGGCCATAGGCCAGATGGACTTCGACAGAAACAGGCTTGGCGTAAATACCAATAGCACTGCGTGTTTTGCTAAGTGCGAGATTCATTTTTATTCCTTTAGGTAGACTTGTAGCAAATCAAAAAAACAGTTTAGACGTTATCCTGGTCTTTTTTTTCTGTTGATTGAAGTTTAATCATTAAATTAACCTGAGCTTCCAGCGCTTCCAGTTTTTCTCTGGTGCGGCCTAGCACTTTGGTCTGTACGTCAAATTCTTCACGGGTGATTAGATCCATACGATTGAATGCAATCTGCAAAATTTCCTTAAATTTGTCTTCAACATCTTTTTCAATGTTTTGGATGCTGGAGGGGAGGCTGGCAAATAATTTTTTGGCCAGGTCATCGAAATATTTGGGGTCAAACATTATGAAACTCCTTATCAGGTAGAGTATTAAATCTGATACTATTTAACGGCTTCAGTATAACTCAATGCGAAAAGTCTGATAACTGATTTATAGATTATTAATAATAGGGCTTCTGAAAAAACTTTTCCTGATTATAGACAGGATCAGCTAGAATATTATTTCAATTAAAGCCTCTCCCGGAATAAAAAATGAAAATGGTCACGGCAATTATTAAACCTTTTAAACTGGATGATGTGCATGAAGCATTAATGGAGATTAATGTTCCTGGCATTACTATCTCTGAAATGCGGGGTTTTGGCCGTCAAAAAGGGCATACCGAATTGTATCGGGGGGCGGAATATGTAGTGGATTTCCTGCCGAAAATAAAAATTGAACTGCTGCTTCCTGATAATATGGTTGAACCTGCTATCGATGCAATCTGCAAATCAGCCTACACCGGGAAAATAGGTGACGGTAAAATTTTCGTCTATGATTTGCAGCAGGTGATTCGCATCCGCACCGGGGAAATGGGTGAGGACGCAATTTAAGCGAGCTCACTTTAATTCCTGGATAAAATGCCATTCGCTGGCGCTTACAGGCATCACTGACAAACGATTTCCTTTTCGCAATAAGGGCATGTTGCCCAGCTCAGGATAGTTTTTTAGCTCTTCAAGCGAAATCAAACGTTTGAACTTTTCTTTAAACCGCACATCTACCATAAACCAGCGTGGATTTTCAGGTGTGCTTTTAGGATCAGGATGCTCGCTGTCTGGATCAAATGCGGTGAAGTCGGGGTAAGCTTTACTGGTTATTTCGGCAATGCCAATAATACCAGGCGGGCTGCAATTGGAATGGTAAAAGAATATCTGATCACCCATTGACATTTCTTTTATAAAATTCCTGGCCTGATAATTTCTGACACCGTCCCAATGGGTTGTCTGATTTGGTGCTTTTTGTAAATCATCAATACTGAAACAGGAAGGTTCTGACTTCATTAACCAATAGTTCATTTTTTATTTAATCCAGTAAGTTTTCTCTTCGGTCACTACAATAGACATTTTCACATCCCACTCATCGGGTTTGATAAAGCTGGTGTGTTGTAATTCATAGGCGACGCCAATTGTAAGGGGGCGATCGATGGTGTCCAGACATTTGTCGTAATAGCCTCCCCCCATGCCTAAACGAGTACCATAATCATCAAAGGCAACCAGAGGCAAAAGGATAAGATCCAATTGATGGATATTAATCTCTTTGCCGGATTCAACTTGCGGTTCGTGAATGTTATGTTTATTTCTGGCAAATAAAGTGGCTGGCGTCGCGGGCATAAAATGCATGTTTCTATCGGGGCGAATAACAGGAAAGTAACAATATTTTCCTTGTAAGGGAACAGAGCGCCAGATATCGTGTAAATCCACTTCACCGTTCGCCGCATGATAAAGCGCAATGTGTCTGGCATTGCGAAACACTGCCAGCTGCCTGATCCGATTGCAAATTCGCCTGGAGTTTGCCCTGCGATATTCCAGGGGAAGCCGTTCTCTTATGCCCCTGTAAACCTCTCTCATGCTTCGTTTTAGACGATCGGCCATGATAATTCCACAAAAAAAAGAAACATTTATCAGTTATTTTGGAACAAAAATCACTGAAAATCCATGCTAAATCGAATCCAATGTTTAAGGGCAGGAAGTTCTTTGGAATAGTAAAGTGATCCTGCCATAAAATTTTGTCAAAAGATCCTAGGCATAATTTAAAAAATAGGGTATATAGCATTTTTTTTATTGTTATATTCAATAAAATTTGCAAGAGGTGAGTATATGACTGATCTGTTTGATGAGGATGAACTACTGGACGAAGATGGATTTGTCAATCCCGATGATGAGGATGTGGATATGGATGCGGGCGAATCTGCCGTTCTGGATGCACGACGTCGTTTGGAAAATATGCTGGAGGAAAAGCGCCTGCGCGAGGAGCTTGATGATTTTATGGATTATTAGCAAGTGATTCGCATTCACTTCCAGCCGCCTGGCGCCAGCTTGTGCCTTTCTTCGGCGGACAGACTATTTCTTGGTGAAGCAGTATTTGAAACGCTCAAAGTCAGAAATGGTAAAGCACTATATACCGGTCTGCACTGGAGGCGTTTACGTAATGCCGCGGCATCTTTGAATATTCCTTTCACTTTAGCTCTAGAAGAATGGCAAAGAGTGATCGGACAATATCTGAAAGAGCAGAATTTTACTGACGGCGGACTGAAAATTATTCTGACTCCAGGCGAAGCCCCGCGTGGATTAACGCAACGCGGGATTAATCCGCATCTTGTTCTGGAGTTCTTTACTTATCAATCTGTTCAAACTCCACTTACTATAGTCAGCTCTCCCTGGCAAAGAGATAGGAAAAATCCTGTTTATCAGTACAAGTCAGTCAGTTATTTTGAAGCCATTCTGGCACGCCGTTGGGCGGTTAATCAAAATGCGGACGACGTTTTGTTTTTTAATACAGAAAGCAGGGCGACCGAAACCAGCATAGCCAACTTTTTTATAATTTATCAAGACAGGATAGAAACTCCTGTGCCATCTGAGGGCTTAATACCCGGCATATTGCGTGAGCGCATATTGTCTGTCTGCAAGGATAATCAGATTGAATGCCGGGAAAGTCTGGTTACCAGGGCAATGATTAAAGACGCCGAGGCATTATTTACCAGCAATGTGCTGCAGGGAGTTAAAGCGGTTTCCCGGATAGACCATCTTGATAAGAATAGCGTCCATCCCCTGTTTACTCGATTATCCGCATTGCTGGCAAAAGACATAGATGAATCAGGTTACCTGTGACTCTTTCTGGCGAAACGCATCATGATGTTATCAATGTCCCTGGCGCAGGAGGCTGGTCTTTCTGTTTGCACAGGTTTGCCTCTTTAAATACTGTCACATCCTGAACGGGTGGGTTACTTAAGTGTTTGCTCAATTTCATAATCCACAACTTATATTGGTCCTCACAAAGATAAGGTTTTAAGCCAGCCAATACCTCTTTGGCGGCTGCCTTGTCCTGATATTGGGATTGCTTCATATAGACTGAAAAATAATAAACGGCAATTCGGGATTCGTTATATTGTTTGACGAACTCTTTACTGATTTCTGACTGAATACAGCTATTTGCATTATCCAAATGCTTGAGAGCGCAATGCAATGAGCTACTAACAGATGCTTCCTCGATTATCTGAAAATCTTTAAGTGATTGATCATCCCATCGAAGCAGGTTGGCTTGTCTCTCTTTTAATTCGTTTTTCAGGACCGTTGTTAAGGTATGAGTGATGTAAAAATGAAGTTTATCCAGTTGATAATTGTAAATTTCCTCCAGTTGCTGTGAAGTGACAGAATCACTTCCCAGTAATTGAAAGAGCAGACCCAGTGCTTTACTCACCGCATTATTCTCGTTTTCATACTGAATGCTCTCCCTTGCGATCCTGGAAAGCGCGAGTTGTTCTTTAAGCTCCTCCATTAATCGTTCTACAGGCTGCTGGGCTCCTTTCACTTGTTTTTTCATCACAAGCCAATCATCGACATCATAAAATTGAGTGAGAAACAGACGATGTTCAACCGCTTTAGTAAGAGCAGGGGAACGCTGCCTGATTCGCGAAATAATCCATTCGCATGAAAATTCCGAAACAGTCTTTCTGCGTTCGCTTCGAGTCTCATTAATGCTGTCCAGCAAGCGTGTTTCAGAATAGCCGCTATTTAATACAAACCTTATAGCATCGGCCTCTGCTTCCCTGAAGGCATCTGGAATAATTGAAGGGTAATTATAAGGACTCAATATAGCTTCTTGGTCAGCAGGCTTATAAAATGAATTGACAGGCTGTACTGTATTAATAAATGCAATTTGCAGCAGTTTTATCATTTCAGAGCCTATTTCATGTTCTTTCCATAGTCCGTCCGCGTTATTCTGGCGATAATCAATAAAAAGCTGTTCGCATAAGGATTTAGCCACTAAATAGATCAGAGGATTTTGAGGCGGTGTATGCGTTTTATGATGCAAAGTGAAAATATCTTTAAGCATTTGCAGATGATTACAACGATTGAGAGCCTGACCAAACAACATCGCTTGAGCTTCGCGACTTGCCTTCCCCTGAGAGTCAAGTGCTTCATAAAGTTTGTCTGCCATTTCATCTCTCATGACCCGGCGCAGACTATTTTCAGGAAAAATCTGAGCGTCCGTCTTGCCTATATCAGCAATTAAATCTGCCAGTGGATCAGATAATTTAGCGCTGTTGTGTTGAGTAATCGCCTCCAGAATTTTGCGCTGATATATGCCGAGATGAATCGGTGCTTCAGTTTCCAGCGATTCAAATAAAGTGTTTATTGCTCGAGGAGAAAGTGTGGCGGCTAAAAACTCTCTGCTTAGAGTTCCTGTGAGAAGGCCGTCTCCAGAGCTATAATTAAGCTGTCCATTGCTGAGCAATTCAAGATAAATGGTGTGAGGATTTAGCTGCGGATTTTCTGTTTTTAAAGCAAGACCATAGCGAGAAATACCAGTGATGTTAAGTTTTCGGCGATATTTGTCATCTGAAAGACAAAGCAAAATCAGCAGATCAAACCCTAAATTGAGATGGCTGGCAACTTGCCTGAATCCTGTTACAAAATGGGAAAGCAAGGTGTTTGCCAGCAAATTGATTTCAATATATTCATTGGTGCTTGGATATTCAAAGGCTTCCTGGCTTAATGCATAAAGTCTGGAGCAGGCTATTCGAGGGGAGGCCTTACAAATTTTTTGCAGCATCAAATGATAGAGATTGTTTTCCAGTTCATTTTTTATTGCGTCCAGTCGGTTTAATATGACTTCAATATCCATTGCGGATGTATCTGCTGGTAATTGTTCAATACGATTTTTCAAATCAGCCAGAGCTGACTTGGGGTCGGTAAAAATGGCCTGCTCAAACTCATCGTCCTTAAGATCAGCTAAACAGGAGGATTGGTGATAATCTTTTAACGCCAGCCTGGTTTCAGAAACTTCAATGTCATCCAGAAGCGCTTTTCTCAGAGAAGAGCCTTGAGGATAGTTGATCGGATAGAAAAAAGAGAGGAACCTCCAAAACCAGGTAAAATGAGGAGTCCATGTCCAGCCTTGTCCGTGATTGTCGCTTATGAGCTGTTTTCGATAGTCCTCAAATCTATTTTTTCTAATCGATAATGCTTCGTCTGAATCAAGTATCTCTAATAATTTACGTTTTACTCCCTGATATTTTTGCGTTTTGTTCTGATGCAATTTTTCTTTCCACAGAAACAATTTCTTTTCATCGAGGCTGTACTGGCGCATGATAATCTTCTTAAAGATTAAATATTATTCAATTATCATAACTTGATTTAAAAAAATGTACTGTTAAGTTATTGTAAGGCTTTGCATCATTGTGTTAACTTAAATTTAAGGCTATATAAATAATATGTAGTGATCCGGATAGCGCGAACAAGATGCGGTACGGAGCGGATATAATGGAAAATAAGGAGATTAACGGCGCTGACAAAATTAAAAAAAATTGAATATTAATATTTCTTAAGAAAACCTTAATCTTCAATTGATATTATTGGGTATAGGTTTAGTGCGGGGAGTTTTTTATGGCCATTGACGAAAAATCAAATAGTACAGCAGCAATATTGAAAAAGCTGGGAGTAGGCAATAACACTCTTTCAGCCTCAACTCAACCTGTTTCGACCAAGGCACAAGCTCTTGCACAATCTGAAGCTGATATATTAAAAGATATTCTGACAAGAAAAGAAGGACCGCAAAATACGCCTGGTTGGAGCTGATACTTCGGTTTTTTTCTAAACTCACTGTTAAAAATCAGACTGTTTTTACACATCCGCTGTTTCATTCTCAAAATTCTCACTACAATAGTTGACAATAAATCTCGCGCAATTAAATATGTTATATATAATTGATCATAATTAACGATTCCGAGGTTTGTGATGGCTGATACTTTTTCCGAAAATACCCACTGGAGGGATTCGGCCAGGAGTGCTCGCTTTTTTATGGTGGATGCGCGAGCTGCGTTTCCCATATTTCTCTTTCTTATGCACATACGAATATGGACAGGTGTGCTGGTCCTGGTCTCGGCTTTCTTTTTCGGCATTATTGAACACTATGGGTTCACCGTGCCCGTTTTTTTACGTTGGCTCAGGAGTTTCCTGGCTGGACGAGTTCGATCCTCTCAACCCTGGTGGCGCTAATGGAAGTAGATATAAAAAAAAGTATGGCCTTAATTGCGGCGAGCATGAATGCCAAGTTTTATTTGAATGATCGTTTTGTAAGTTTTGACGAAGTGTTTTCCGATACCGGCCTTCTTCCAGCTATCGCCAGAAGGGCAGATCAACTCTGTTCTCTCTGTTTGGGTTACGGCTTGGGAGCTACTTTTGATGAAGCAGAAGGGTCTTTGCTAGGAATTCGCGTGGTTTTTGACGAGGTGACTCCCAACGCTCTGCGTTTATTATGTATGACTGATGTCATTAACGAGCTCATTCAGGGAGGACCCAGCCGTGATTATACTCCTTTGGACGAACTGATGTATGATTAATCCTATTTATTTAATATAAACTCTTGATTAGTTAGGCACTTCAGGTTTAAATGAATAAGAAAGCATGTTGTTTGGCAAAATTTCAGGATGTGCTATTTGTTTACTTCCTGTTATAAAAATAATAGTAACCCTTAAGTTTGGCTTAAGGATAAACTGCTAAACTTATAGTTGTAATTGACCGAGTTGGGGTGTAAGGAATGGCAGAAGAATTAAAATTTGATAGTACTCAAATAATGCAAAGCTCATTAAGGCCTGGCTTATCTCCAAGAAATGAAAGGCCTGTCTCTGATGTAGCAAATTATTCGTCCCCATTGGCGCAAGCACAAGTTAGTCAGGCCACTAAGGTATTAACAGCTGAAGAAGCCTACAAAGAGTTTCAGAAAAATTTTTCCACCCTGAAACGATTAAACAGCTTTAAACCTGATCCAGCCAATGCAAAAGGTGTGGAAGTATTGAGCAAGTGTGACAATGATTTTAAGGCCGCACTTTCTGCTCATACATCAGTTAAGACCATCGAGCCAGAGGTTGTTAAGGAAGAAGTTGAAAACCGACGAGATTACGGGGTGTTTTAGTTTAAGCAGGTATTTTTAATGTTATTGTCCTTCAAAAACTTAAAAACACGCCCTAATAATTTCTCTTGATACTCTGCATAGATTACATAATACTGTTATACTCGACTTATCCCTGAATGATAGAGCTATCAAGCTCTTTCATTTTAATTTTCAAGAATTTTCTCACGCATGAAAGACAGTGTAGACGATCAACAATCTGCAGATATTTTAAAGGCTCTTGATGAGGCTATTGAAACAGGCCCCTGGGAAGAGTCTAACTTTTTGCGTGTTATCGGAAAAAATCTGCGTGAGATTAGAGACAGTTTTAATCGCTCACTGGATAATGGAAAACCTAAAAATAATTCCAATGCGACCTTACTTAATCGGGTAGCCTTGCGCAGTGGACAGCAGGAAGTTTTCATAGCGCTGTATTCTTCAGAGGGAAATAGCATGCAAAGCTGGGAGAGGATTCTCGCCAATTTGCCTCGTCAGGTTATTTCACGACCCATTTATGCCGATGAAGAGAATGTAAAATTTATGATTAAATCGAAAGAAAACAAAATGAATGAGTCTTACATTAGTATTTTCATTAATCAAAGTGATATTTTGCCACTCTCCTCCGATAAAGTTCCTCAGGATAAGTTTGGAAAACCTTTATTAACCTTAAAAGATCGCTCAATCAATCTTGAAAATATTAATCGCTTTGTTCATTATTCAGGCACTTATAAATATATAAAAGGCCGCTTGATAAAAAACCAACCTAATGATAGTCAATAATTTTTCCGGTCTTTTTGTTTTTCCTGGCTTTATTTAAAAAATAAACGAACTAATCTCGCAAAATCCTTAGGGGCAGGTATATACTTGCTGTTATGTAAATCTCTTTGATTTGATGGGATGGCTCAACAACCACAACAGCAGGGCGGCGGCGATAATTCAATGGCCCCGGTATGGATTATGGTTCTGGTATTCCTGATCGGCTGGATTATCTGGTATGCCGGGCATCAGTATATCGTTGCTTTTGTTTTTAAAATCAATGTATTACAGGCAAAACTGGTCAGCCTTTTTATAAGCAGCTCCAAGTTGGATAACGATGTTTATCTAATGCAAACCATTGATCCTGCTACGATCAGTTGGACACAGTTTCTTGATTTGACTCGTACGGTAGGTGATTACGTTCGTTATCCTGTCATAGTGATCCTGGTAGCCTTAGCCTTTTATCTTTATCAGTCTAATGTCGTCTTAAAATTTAAGCGAGCGCATGACATGAAAAGCTTGAGAGCACAGGAGCAATACAACTGGCCCGCTATCATGCCCATCATCAAGGAAGATCTGGTCAGTCAGGATATTAATAAGGGCCCCTGGGCAATGGCGATGACGCCGCTTGAATTTGCCCGCAAATATCATCTTTTAAGAAAAGATGATGCCATTCTTGATAATCCGCTGCCGGGCATGGAAATGACTGCCGGCATCCGGCGCGGAGATGCCAAGCGTGTTTTCACTTTGCAACTCGGACCTTACTGGGATAGCTTCGAGCGCTGCCCGCCCCATGCCAGGGCTTTGGCGGCGATATTTATGGCGCGAATGAACAGAGACAGAGGCTCCGCCAATCTAATCATGGAAACCCTCGATAAAACGTTCAGTGAAGGCAAACCGGATTATTCGGTGGCCTTACCGATTATCAAGAAGTATCAGAATGCGGAGAATGTTCAGGAAATTCTGGTACAGCATGCGTATCTGCTGACAGTAATGGCTTCTTTATTACAGGCGTCCAGAGAGGATGGAGTGGTGGCCAGCTCAGAATTTCTCTGGTTAAAGCCCACAGACAGACGATTATGGTATATGCTTAATTGTGTAGGTAGGCAAACCCCCTATGCGGAAGTTGCAGGGCCTTTTGCCCACTGGAAAGCAGAAAGAGCTATGAAAAGACGTTCGCTGGTGCCGATGATCGATGAAGCTATTAAAGCCTTGGAAGTGGCTATTAAAGAAGTGAAATTATCCCCACGCGAACTTCAGGAGTTGCAGCCATGATGCGCGGTATTGATTCACGTCATGAAATAGATCCAAGCCAGTTACTTAGAGATACTCGAACAGTTGGTCAGCGTTTGGCGGATTTCTTTTCCGATCCTACCAATGTATCGATTATTCTGGTTTCACTGGCCGGTATTGCTTATTATGTTTCTGAAATAGCGACTCTGCTATTAATTATCGGATTTTTCTTCTTTATATATACCTATACCCGCAAACAGGTCTTACCCTTTCGTTTACCTAAAATTGCCCGTGTAAAAGATTATAATGATTTGAAACCTGGTATTAAAACACCCTATACTGCTCGCGGTATCGCGTTTTTTGGAAATGATCGCAAGAGCAATGAAGAATTATGGTTTGCCAATGAAGATTTAAGAACCCATGCCTTAATTTTCGGCTCTACCGGTAGTGGTAAAACCGAAGCGCTGGTCTCGCTGGCATTTAATGCCCTGGTGCAGGGTAGCGGTTTCATTTATGTTGATGGGAAAGGGGATAACTCCCTCTATGCAAAAGTTTTCTCAATGGTCAGAAGCATGGGGCGAGAAGATGACTTGCTGCTCATTAACTTCATGACCGGCGCCCGCGATATTGTGGGTCCCCAGGAAAAACGTCTCTCAAATACACTAAACCCTTTTTGTCAAGGTTCTTCCAGTATGCTGACCCAGTTGGTAGTTAGTTTGATGGGATCCTCAGGGCAATCATCGGACGGTGATATGTGGAAGGGAAGGGCAATAAGCTTCGTTGAAGCATTAATGAAGCTGCTTGTGTATATGCGCGATGATGGTGCTATTTTGCTGGATGCCAACTCCATCCGTAACTATTTTGATTTAACCCGCCTGGAAGCAATTGTTATTGATAAAGTATTCCCACGGGATGAGCAGGAAAGTATAAATATAGAATCAGTTCCCAAACTTGTGACTGACCCTTTAAGAAACTATGTGTTTAACCTTCCTGGATATAATAAGGAGAAGAAAGGCAAACAGGTTTCCCAGGTCCTGGAACAGCACGGGTTTATTACGATGCAGTTGGTGCGGGTATTTTCATCCCTGGCTGATACCTATGGACACATCATCAGAACCAACCTGGCAGAGGTGGATTTCAAAGACGTAGTGCTTAACCGCCGTATTCTGGTAGTCTTATTACCTGCTCTGGAGAAATCTCCCGATGAGTTATCCAATCTTGGAAAAGTTATCGTATCTTCATTGAAGGCAATGATGGCCGCGGGCTTAGGTGAAGAGGTAGAGGGTGATTATCGGGATGTGATCGAGCGTAAGCCTACAAATTCTCCTACTCCCTATATGTGTATTCTGGATGAGTATGGTTATTATGCGGTTCAAGGTTTTGCGGTAGTGCCTGCGCAGGCCAGGTCCTTAGGATTCTCTGCAATTTTTGCTGGTCAGGATTTACCCGCGTTCCAAAAAGCATCCAAGGAGGAAGCTGCATCAATCGGTGCAAATACCAACATAAAAATCTGTATGAAACTGGAAGATCCTACCGAAACATGGGATTTCTTTACAAAAACTGCAGGTGAAGCCTATGTAACCAAGGTTGATTCTTTCCAGACGAAAGACAGTAGT
Organism: Legionella quinlivanii; assembly: GCF_900461555.1. Lineage (NCBI taxonomy): Bacteria > Pseudomonadati > Pseudomonadota > Gammaproteobacteria > Legionellales > Legionellaceae > Legionella > Legionella quinlivanii. The sequence goes on from NZ_UGOX01000001.1 coordinate 1,170,631, forward strand.
ATGACAAACAGCTATCTTGATACTAAAAGTTCTTCTTTTGAAAAAAGAGCCCGGATTGACCTGCTGGATTTAAAGGAGCAAACAGAAGGCGAGGCGCACATTTTTTTCAAGTCAAAAATTGTCCGTGCACGTATGTTTTATGCCAATCCCAAACCGGTTAAACAATTAAAACTCAATCAGTTCCTGAAGGTTGAAGCTCCACCGGATGAATATCTGGCAAAACTGCAAAAACAACTGTCGGGTTTCCAGAAGGTTCTTGAAAGCGGTGATCTGAGTATTGATAAAGTTATTGAAAGCGAAGAAATAAGCCTCATTACCAAAGTATTGCGTGAATCGACAGTGGTTGAACCCATCGAACGAGGAGTTGCTGCTTTGCTGGCTTACCACGGCCATAACGAGCCAGAACCGGTTGAAGAAATTATCGAAGAGGAAGAAGAAGGCGTTCTTACAATATTCAGCAAACTGCGAACGTCTCATAATACCCTTCCCTTACTGGTTAAAGATACTGAGCAGTTTTCCCTGCCAATTCTTGCAATTAATGAAACCAGAAATTATCTGGCTTCAATTGAAAGGAATAGTGGGGCCAAGGATAAATACTCAGGCTCTGTTGCTAATGAACTGATAAAAGACTTCCAGATGGCGACCACCTATCCGCCACAGGAGAGGGACGTCATTGAATCTTATGAGTTAACGGAAATTGTAAGAACCCTGACTGGAAGGATTGTCGAAGAACGGCATAAGGCTAATGAGAAAGCTTCAGAAGAAAGCTGATAATCTATCAAACCCGCCTCGGCTTATGTAATCTACGTCCCTTGGCTTGTTCGAGGGATCCAGAGACTCGTAGAGAAACACTGGACCCTGCTCACAATTCTTCGGGGTAATGTGTGTCGCAGTAGTAGACCAATATCAGTCCAATATTTTCAAAAAGCAGCTTTTTACGTAAAGCACGGCTGTCTCGAAAGCCGCTCACTCTCCCATTGTAAAATTTTGGAAAATATTTTCTCAGCACAACTTGTTTCCAGTGGTGATGATTTAAAATCTATTTTGCTTAATACTTGGTCATTCGTTGTCATTTATGAATTGAATTTTCATGAACTGCTTGTAACGTAATGATTTGTATGTTTTTATTTGATAATGAAATTACCGAAGGTCACGCCAGCGTTTATCATCGCGATAAGCTGTGAATAATTTTGACAAGAGGGTATAAGTGAGACGAACGTTTTTTGACCTGCTTAAATCAATAGTTCTGCCTGTCAGCCTGCTGGCAACCTCTGTTTTGCCTGGATGCAGTTCTAAGGGCGGTTCCTATCCTATTGATGAGGGTGTTAAATTACCTGGAAAGGTCCAAAACAGCTCTGATTCAGCAGTGATGTCAATGCAGAGCAAATTCAAAAATCTGGGTGTCAAAGTAATCACCATCGGGTCAGATTATCTGATAAGTATTCCCTCTGCGGCGCTATTTGCTGATCAGTCCCCTCGACTGACATGGCAATCCTATGCGGTTTTAAATGATGTGGCGCAATTTATGAAAATGTTTAGAAAAGTGTCGGTAACTGTTACTGCGTATAGCAACAAATATCTGTCTTGCAAGCGCGAGCAGGCTCTTACATTAACTCGTGCTCGCTCCGTTGCGGATTATTTATGGTCCCAGTGTATAGATAGCCGTTTTATATTTGTAGAGGGCGCAGGAAGTGACAAGCCTATTGTAGGAATAATGCAGGGTGGAGATCAGTCACCTAATTCCAGAATTGAAATAACGTTTAGAGACGCTATTGTATAGCAGAGGTTAAAATGAGTCGGGTGGCTTGGAATTTAATTAAAGAATCCAAATCATTTTATGTCACAACCTATCGCAGGATTGGGACTTGGATATTAATAATGCTTGGCATCAATATATTGCTGTTTATTGCAATTGCATATAGTCGGTTTCATCAGCCGCAGCCGGATTTTTATGCAACCAATGGAATTACACCGCCAGTCGTATTAACTCCGATGGATACGCCTAACTATTCAAACGAAGCTTTATTGCCACCGGATCCGGTAAATGATGACAATGAAAAACCCATTCCAGAATAAAAGAGGGAAAAATGGTTGATGATGCTTTAGCAGTGGTAACACTTCGTAATGAATTTTACCGCGATGGACAAAGAAAATTAATGGTTGCCCTGATCCTGTCATTCATTGTTAATTTTATGATGGCCGGCTTGCTCGTATATGTCCTAACCCATCCTCCGGCACCTAAATATTTCGCAACCAGTATTAGCGGGCGAATAACGCCATTGTTTCCTTTAAACGAGCCTAACCAATCTGACTCCTCGGTATTGCAATGGGCGAATCAGGCCGCAATTGCTGCATTTACCTATAACTTCGTAAACTATCGGGATGAGTTGCAGGCTTCATCCGGATTCTTTACTGCCGAAGGATGGCAGCAGTTTCTCACGGCTTTACAACAATCGAATAACCTGGATGCTGTGAAGGCCAAGAAGTTAATTGTCTCCGCTGTGGCAACACGCGCTCCGATTATTTTGCAGAAAGGATTACTGAACGGTCGATATTCCTGGCGAATCCAGATGCCGATTCTGGTTACTTATCAGAGTGCCAGTGAGTTTTCACAGCAAAATAACATTGTTACAATGTTGATTACTCGGGTGTCTACTTTGAATTCGCCTCGAGGAATAGGAATTTCCCAATTTGTCGTGGGACCAGCTAGTGGTGGAGTAACCTGATGCAAAAAACCGGATCGCATAAATTATTAAAATATGGTTTGACTGCTGTCTTCGCATTTAACTCGGTCATTACTGCTTCCTATGCAGCCGAGCAATCCGATTCGGCGCAGCAGGCTTTACAGCAGTTACGTATGCTGCAGCAAAAATTGTCTGCTCAGCAAGGGGGTAATTCCAGCACTAGCCCGCAGTTAAATCTTCCGCTGGGAAATACTGCGGGAACTGCGGCTCAGAGCACTACACAAACACAGCAAACGACTACGGTAGTGAATGCAACAACCGGGCAGCAAATTTCAGGCCCGCCTAAAACTCCGGGCGCTCCTGATCAACAGGTCTTAACTGCAAATGATAATGATGTCATAGACAAACAGGCATTTGAGGGTGTCTTGAAGCAAAAGTTTCCTTTAACCCCTGAACAAATCATACGCCTGAGGCATGCTTACCAAGCTAATGATTTTGCTGAAACCTCTACAGCGGGAACGCCGCCCAAACCGACAGCGACCTCGCAGTTTGTTAATTTGTCGCCTGGATCTACGCCGCCAGTTATCCGTTTATCACAAGGTTTTGTTTCTTCACTTGTATTTCTGGATTCAACCGGAGCGCCCTGGCCTATAAGCGCCTACGATCTGGGTGATCCTGCCTCATTCAACATACAGTGGGATAAAACCAGTAACACACTAATGATCCAGGCATTAAGACTTTATAATTACGGCAATCTGGCCGTGAGATTAAGAGGCTTGAATACACCGGTGATGCTGACGTTGATCCCCGGACAAAAAGCAGTCGATTATCGAGTTGATTTAAGAATTCAAGGTTATGGTCCAAATGCTAAAAGTATGCCAATGGAAGAAGGAATCCCTCCAGCAGTCAGTGATATTTTATTGCATGTTCTGGATGGGGTTCCGCCGGATGGCAGCACAAGATTAATAGTAAGTGGCGGCGATGCTAGAGCCTGGTTACTGAACGACAAAATGTACGTTCGGACCAATCTGACCATTCTGTCGCCGGGATGGATTGGCAGTATGACCAGCGCGGATGGTATGCATGCATATGAAATGCAGAGATCGCCTGTTTTATTGGTTTCCTGGCATGGCAAAGTCATGCAGCTCAAGGTAGAAGGGTTATAAGCAAATGGCAGGCAGAAAAGAAAACCTTAAGGCACTTTTTACAAATACTCGCTCGCGGGTCATTATTGTTTTCACAACGATACTGCTGGGCATCGCCGTAGTGATTGGTGTTATCAAGTTTATGGGTGCGGGTTCCGGGGGGCCAGGAGCTTCTGCAGATGTTCCAGGAACGCCTGCCATACAATCCATCCCGGGTGCATTAAATCCTACCGCACAATATGCAAAACTGCAGGAGTCTCAGAATGTCACTCAGGCTCAGAATGCTTTAAAAACTGGTGGAAGCGCTATTCCAACCTTAATACGCTCACAGCAAATTGGCAGTGGTGTCGGAGGGGTTGGTCTGGCTGGTAATGGGCAAGGCGGCGTTGGATTTTCAACTCTGGCGATGGAAGATGAAGCCGGAGCCCAGCGAAGCTTATGGCTTGATGAGCTAAAGAAAGGAAACTGTAACAAGTCTATAGTACAAAAAATTGTCAGTGAAGGGGCAAATATCTCCGTTCTCAAGCAGGCATGCTCCTGTATTCAGTTAAAGGCGGATGGATACCAGTTAGCCGATTTACAACAATCTTGCTCCTGTAAGGAATTGAAAGCGGCAGGGTTTAATGCCCGCCAGTTAAAAGATAACGGCTATACTGCAGGCCAGCTGCGCATTTGTGGCTTTGATGCCTGCGAATTGAGAAATGCAGGATTTACTGCCCAGCAAATGAAAGATGGCGGATTTACAGATGGTGAGTTAAAAGGCGCTGGTTTTTCTGATGCCGACATTAATAAAGCCAGCGGTTTGCCAGACGGTGTAACAGAGTCGGATATACGCAAAGCGGGCTGCGATGTAAATGCTCTGGAGCGTCTGCGCGCAGCAGGAGTTTCAGCATCTGCTATTCGTCGAACTAACGGCTGTAGTGCCTCACAATTAAAGGCGGCTGGATTCACCGCCCAGGATTTGAGAAATGCAGGTTTTTCTGCCGCTGATTTAAAAAATGCCGGCTTTACTCCCCAGCAGTTAAGACAAGCAGGCTACAGCGCCCGTGATCTCCTAAATGCGGGATATACTCCAGATGAATTGCTTAAAGCAGGATATACCCCGGCTGAAATCGTAGCGGCTGAATCAGAACTTCCTCCAGGAATTACTCCAGAAGATATCAAGACTGCTGGATGTAATAGTTCCGCCCTGACGAAAGAGCGTTTGGCTGGTGTGAGTGCCAAATTAATCAGACAATATGCTAACTGCAGTGCGCAGGCTTTGAAAGCTGCAGGCTTTACCAATGATGACTTGGCGAATGCAGGATTTACACCGGATCAGATTCGGGCATCTGGTGCTTTATCAGATGATGCCATCAAAGCGGCTGGATGTGATCCTGATAAGTTAAAGTCTCTGTATGCTGCGGGGGTTTCAGCTCGTAAAATAAAAGAACTCAATGGTTGTTCGGCCTCTGCTCTTAAAGCTGCTGGTTATGGCGCACAGGCCCTGTTGGACGCAGGTTATACTCCGCAGGAGCTTACTGCCGCCGGATTTTCACCAGATGAAATCCGAGCTGCCCAACAAGCGTCTGATGCAGCAATTAAAGCAGCAGGATGTGATCCTGACAAATTGAAAGCGCTTTATGCAGCAGGCGTTTCAGCCAAACGTATTCATGACTTGAATGGATGCTCTGCGGCAGCGCTGAAAGCGGCAGGTTATGATGCCAAATCACTTCTCGAAGCAGGATTCACTCCACAGGACTTGCTCGCCGCTGGATTCACTCCAGAAGAAATAAGACAAGCCCAATTGGCAACGGATGCTGCAATCAGAGCGGCAGGCTGTGACATTAATAAGTTGAGTGAGCTTCGCCAGGCAGGGGTTACAGCAAAACGTATTCACGATCTGAATGGTTGTAGTGCTGCAGTATTAAAAGATGCAGGATTTGATGCCCGATCACTTTTAGATGCTGGATTTACACCTCAGGATTTAAAAAATGCCGGATTCACAGCAAAACAACTATTGGATGCCGGTTTAACACCACAGCAGTTATTGCAAGCAGGCTTTACTCCAGATCAATTAAGACAAGCAGGCGTGAGTGCAGCCGATATTATTGCTGCCGGACGAGTGGCCGATTGCAGTCTTGCATCTCTTCAGGCAGCCCATGCCTCAGGAGTATCAGCAACTGTAATTAAACAGACCCTTGGGTGCAGTGCAGCCGCTTTAAAGGCTGCCGGCTACAGCGCGGCTGATCTTCGTGCCGCAGGCTTTACTGCTGCTGAGCTCAAAAATGCAGGGTTTAGTGCTGCTGAATTGAAAGCCGCCGGTTTTACCGCAAAAGAACTTCGAGATGCAGGTTTCTCTGCTGAGGAGTTAAAGGCTGCCGGCTTTACTGCGGGTCAACTGAAAGAAGCGGGCTACTCAGCCGCCGAGCTAAAGGCTGCTGGTTTCACAGCGAAACAATTGAAAGACGCTGGATATAGTGCCAAACAATTGAAAGATGCTGGTTTCAGCGCCTCCGAATTGAAGGCTGCTGGATTCAGTGCCAAAGAGTTAAAAGATGCAGAGTTTAGTGCCAGTGCATTACGAGCAGCAGGCTTTTCTGCCAAAGACCTGAAAGACGCTGGTTTCACTGCCGAAGAACTTAGAAATGCTGGTTATTCCGCTGCCGCACTTAAAGATGCCGGTTTCTCGGCAGATGATTTAAGAAAAGCAGGATTTAGCGACGCTGAACTTCAGGCAGCAGGTATACAACCTGGATCAGCGGTTGCAGGTCTTGGCGATAATCAAATTCCTGGGGTTACTTCGGGCGTGCCTGGCGTGCCTGGCTTGACTGGTGGTACAAATGCTGCCACAGCAGAAGCAGCAAACTCCAAACAGTTACAGGAAATATTGAATCGACAGAATCAGCAAATGGCAGATCAGCGTTATCAGCAACGCATACAGCAAAGAACTTCTGATATGATGAGTGCTGCAACAACCTCGATTCAGAGCTGGTCCAGAGTATCAGTGCAGGCTTATACAGCCAGCAGCGTTCCTGAAGAAGAGCCTAAGCCAGGTACGGCACTAATCCCGGGTACTCAGACAATTGCTGTTAGCAGCTCCGAGACAACAACCACAGTGGTCCAGACAGCTCAAAGACCTGTGATCAAAACAGGAGATATTATATTTGCTGTTTTAGACACTGCAGTTAATAGCGATGAGCCTGGTCCAATTCTGGCGACGGTTGTATCTGGGAAACTGAAAGGCTCCAAGCTCATTGGCAGTTTTACCCTGCCAAGCAATTCCGATAAAATGGTGATTAGCTTTAATACCTTATCAATGCCAGGGGTGTCACATACTATTTCAATCAATGCCTTTGCAATTGATCCGAATACTGCACGGACGGCTCTTTCAAGCAGAACTAACCATCATTATCTGCAGCGATATGGTTCCCTGTTTGCTTCCTCTTTCCTTGAAGGTTTTGGTAATGCGTTTCAGTCAGCAAATACAACTGTAACAGTGGGCGGTACCGGTGGCGGCGATAATATTACTGTACAGAATGGTATTGGCCGATCAGCACTGGAGAATGCGGTGATTGGTCTGGCAACAGTAGGAAAATCCTGGGGGCAGGTTGCCCAGCAGCAGTTTAATCGTCCGACAACCGTCGAGGTATGTTCAGGCACTGCAGTGGGTATACTCTTTACTCAAGATGTCACTTTAACAAGCTAAGCAGGGTAGGAAATGGCCGATAATTATCAAGGTAATGATGAGTATGAATTCACTGATCTGGATGCTCTGGAGCCAGAGACTATTGACAGTGATGAATCACAGCAATCGTCAACTGCAACGAAGAAGAAACCTTCTGATATTGGGCAGGCCAATGTGAAGCGAAATGCGCTGATTGCTATTGCCGTGATTGTCGTTGCTATGCTGGGCTACAAATTTTTGGGTTCTTTCTTTACCAGTAAGCCCAAAGCTGTAGACAGCAGCGAACCTCAGGTAAGCACTGCACCAGCCGTGAATACGAGCACTACGCCTGTGCAACAGCAGCCAGTGGTGGTTGATCAGGAGCCAGCAATTCCGACAACAGCAACGACAACCCCAGATACGACGACAACCACTACGACCAGTACGACAGAGGTGACACCAGCATCCAGTGACACATCTTCTGCGACTGATCCGCAGGTTAATCAGAAACTTTCAGCTCTTGAATTGAGCCAGCAAAATCTTCGCAGCGAAGTGAATTCTTTAAGCGAGCAGTTAGGTGGTGTTAATACCAGTATTACTGAATTAACGAATAAAATTAACTCTTTAAATCAGATGATCACCTCGATGGCTCAGAAAGTTGAAGAGCAGTCGAATCAAATTACAGTATTAACCGTGCGTACTCAACCCAAAAAGGTTGTTAAGCAGGTTGTGAGGCAAGTCGCTCCAAGAAATATTTATTATATACAGGCTGTAATTCCTGGACGAGCTTGGTTAATTGGTACAAATGGGTCTACACTTACCGTTAGAGAAGGGACAAATATCGCAGGATATGGGGTTGTCAGGTTAATCGACCCGCATCAGGGACGCATCGTTACAAGTTCAGGTCAGGTTATAAGGTTTAGTCCCCAAGACAGTTGAGGCAGATATGGGTGATGATGGCAGTGGTGGTTTAGTCTCTTGGATAACAAGTAACGCAAGTATTTTAAATAATCTCGCAGCAAATCTGCTCCCGGTTGAGCGGTTGGTGACTGGGGCGGCCTATCTTATAGGCATCGCCTTTGCGTTTAAAGCAATTTACAGTTTAAAGGTTTATGGCGAAGCAAGAACGATGATGTCTAGCAATACGAGTATCAAGGAACCAGCTGTTTATATAATGGTTGCTGCCATTTTGATCTATTTTCCAACTGGTTTGGACATAATGCTCAATACGACATTTGGTTCATCCAATATTTTGCAATATGCCCCTATGGATAGTCAGAACCAGGCGTTGGATTCTTTATTTGGTACAGGTAGTGCCGTAGGACAATCACTTTCCCTGCTGATTCAGGTGATTGGGGTTATTGCATTTGTGAGAGGCTGGGTGTTGATTGCCCGATCCGCCTCGCAGGGGCAACCTCCAGGAGGAACGGGAAAGGGATTAATGCATGTTTTTGGTGGAATCTTAGCCATGAACATTGTAGCAACGCTGGAAATGATTAATAATACATTATATGGTACGAGTTAAACTTAATTGAAATTAAAGGAGAATCACTGTGAAAACGCTGGCTGAAAAAAATACTTTAAATAAGCGGCTATTCGTTTGGTTTGCTTGTTTAGGGTTAATGGTTATGGCGGGGGAAGCCTTTGCATCATCCTCTCTTACTTTAGGGGGAATGGCTTCAAGTATCACAGGCTCCTTTGCCAGCCTGACACGTTTGATAACTGCAGGATCGTATCTTGCTGGTTTGGGGTTTTCTATTGGTGCTATTATGAAATTTAAGCAGCACAAGGATAATCCAACACAAATCACCATCGGTACCCCAATTGCGCTTGTTCTAATTGGGGCTGCTTTGCTATTCCTGCCAACAATATTAGGAATTGCCGGAGCTACTATGTTTGGCGGCAGCGGTGGACAAACTGCAGGCCCAGGTGGATCTGTGTTCACCAGTGGTTCAGGCTCATAAGAAAGTCGAAGGGTATTATTTTCAGCGGTTAATCCGGCTGAAAGTAATACCCGCTGTATCCCAGAAATTGAAGGTAATAAAAACTTTATGGCTGCCAATCAGGAACGCAATAAATTAAGGCTCGTAGCGAGCCCTGGTGCATGGCGTTTATATTCTGCCAGAAAGGCGGACGAACGCTTTAAAGCGTATGAACAAAAAGTTCTTCTACGCGATCGCTATACCTGCCAGTTTTGCGGATTTCAAGCCAAGCTTTTTCAAGAAGTCATCAATCTTGATGGCAATTATACAAACAATAAAATTTCCAATATGGTCACCGCCTGCTGTTTTTGTGCTCAGTGCTTTTTCATTGAGTCAGTGGGGGTCGGCGGTTATGGTGGTGGAACGCTTATCTATCTTCCAGAACTTCAGCAATCCGAGTTAAACAGTTTATGTCACGTCCTTTTTTGCGCGATTACCAACGATACTGGCTATAAAGGCAGTGCACAGAATATATATAGAAGTTTCAAATTCAGATCACAGGCCGTGGAGGACAAATTTGGAGAGGGAACCAGCGACCCTTCCATTTTGGGTCAACTGATTATTGATTCTGGTGCGACTTCACCAGAAATCTCAGACAAGTTATTTAATAACATACGATTACTTCCATCAAGGGCTAAATTTAGAAGGCAAATAGAGCAATGGGCAGCCAGCGCCTTGGAGGAAATGGCTGAAAATACTTAGCCAGTCTTGATTTATCACATCAGCACAAGCATTATTTAACAGGCAGGTTACTAGGAAAAGCTATGGCGAATTGGGCGGATTCATTTTTTGAAGGGGTTGATACTTTTTTTGCTTGGCTAAGCACTTCCCTGAAACAGACTACCGAATCGTATCTGGAATTAGAAACCGCAGATAGTCCTACGGTTTTGGTTAATCATGACGGTTCCCTGTTATCAATTTTAAAGATCGAAGGCGTTACAGCCCTGGCTGGCGCAGAAGAGTTTGAGCACCTGGTAGAAGGTTTGAGTAATGCGTTTCAGGGAGCTATGGGGCGTCCAGGACATGCTCTGCAAGTTTTGTTTAGTCATGATAAGCAAAATATTCGTAAGGTCATTAAAGATATTTATGGACCTGCTGAAGGTACAGCACAACGGCTAAAATTAAATCTTGATGATTTATTTAAAGAAAGAATCGACTACCTATCCCTTTATTGTGCTGAAGAGCGTGTATATTTCGTTTTGCTGACCAGACCATTTAATCTTCCCTCGGATCAATTGAAAACGGCTAATAAAACCAAATTGAAGATGCTTAGAGATTCCAAAGCACCCCCTTTTAAGAATTCTCAGACAGTATATGCGGCCATACCGGAGTTACGCGATACCCATGACGCTTACGTGCGAGCGGTCATGAATGATTTGGACAGCTTGCATGTTTTTGCAACATTGTTGAAAGTTCATGATGCGGTGCATGCTATCCGCATGACAGGCGATCCGGATTTTACCAGCGATGATTGGCGTGCAACTCTGCCAGGCGACAAGATTTATCCTAAGGAAATTAACAATTTCGAGGGTGACGCTTCTGATTTGCTATGGCCGCCATTGTCCAAACAGGTTCTCCCTCGAGATGCGGAAATTCTGGATTTACGTACTGTACAAGTTGGCGACAAAATTTATTCTTCCGTGTTTATAGATCTGTTCCCCAAGGAAATTCGGCCATTCATAACTTTATTTGCCCGAATATTGCCTGCTCACATTCCCTGGCGAATCTCCTTTTTGATTGAAAGTGAGGGCCTGGATACTATTAAATTAAAGGGTTTATTGGCATCGATTCTAAGTTTTTCCTCTGCGCAGAACCGATTGATCAGTGACTCAGTTAACCTCTTGAAATATTTGCAGTTGAACACCGATGATGCCATCGTCAGATTAAGAGTAGTAGCAACGACCTGGGCAAAAGAAAACGAGATGGCTCTTCTTAGACGCCGAAGCTCTGAATTGGTCAAGGCAATTCAGGGTTGGGGTTCTACTGAGGTTTCTGAGGTATGCGGCGATGCCTTTGCTGGTTTCGTTTCCAGTATGCTGGCTGCGACCACGCGAAGCACGGCCGTTCCTTCAGTTGCGCCATTGACTGATGTCATTAGTATGCTGCCGATAACCCGGCCTGCATCACCCTGGAGCACCGGGGCATTACTGTTTCGTTCACCTGATGGCAAGCCTTGGCCATTCCAACCGGGTTCAACCCAGCAAACGACCTGGATTGACCTCGTCTATGCACGTCCTGGTTCAGGTAAGTCAGTTTTATCGAATGCGCTGAACCTTGCCCTTTGTCTTTCAGGCGGATTAACCCGTCTGCCACGAATTGCGATTATCGATATTGGGCCATCCAGTAGCGGTCTGATTTCTCTTTTGAGAGAGGCATTACCTGCTTCGCAAAGACATCTGGTAGCGTATCACCGTCTTCGCATGACTCCTGAGTATTCGATTAATCCCTTTGATACTCAATTAGGCTGTCGTTACCCTACAGCTCTTGAGCGTTCGTTCCTGGTTAACTTTTTAACCTTGTTAACTACCCCGTTGGGAGCAACCAAACCTTATGATGCTATGCCCGATTTGGCCGGAATGGTGGTTGATGAACTTTATAAAAGTTTTGCCGACGAATTTAATCCGACCCCCTATGCGCCAGGTGTGGAAGAATTTATTGACTCAATTTTAGAAGAAATCGGCTTTGTTCGTGATTCCAAATCAACCTGGTGGGAAGTCACCGATGCCCTGTATTCGGCAGGCTTTGTACATGAAGCGATGCTGGCGCAGAGATACGCGATGCCTCTCCTTGCTGATGCAGCTTCAATTTGCCGCACGCCGTCTATTGAAGATTTGTATGAGCGGGTTGTCGCACCTACCGGGGAATCACTAATTAGTGCCTTTTCCCGTATGATCTCGGGTGCTGTGCGTGAATATTCTATTCTGTCGCGAGTTACCAGTTTTGATATCGGTGATGCCCGTGTGGTTTCCCTCGACCTTGATGAAGTGGCGAAAAGCGGGGGGGATGCTGCCGATCGGCAAACATCTGTCATGTATATGCTGGCTCGTTATGTATTGGCTCGGCACTATTATCTGACAGAAGAAAGTATGGGAACAGTACCTGATCAATACAAGGAATATCATAAAGAACGAGTTTTGGAAATTCGTGAAGATCCGAAGCGAATTGTATACGACGAGTTCCATCGTACCGCGAAATCTTCAGCCGTGCGTGATCAAGTAATTGTCGATATGCGGGAAGGAAGAAAGTGGAAGGTTCAGATTTCATTGCTCTCTCAATCTGTTGATGACTTTGACCCTGTAATGATTGATTTCGCTACTGCAATTTATATTATGGATGCAGGACCCTCGCAAGCTGTTGAAAAAACCAGCCAGATTTTCGGTTTAACCAATACGGCCAAAATTGCCCTGCGTACCCGAGTTCATGGACCCAGACAGGGCGGGGCTACGTTTCTGGTGCAATATGCGACTAAAACCGGGGTTAACGTTCAATTGTTAACACTGACTCTTGGCCCGATTGAGCTTTGGGCATTTAGTACTACTGCCGAAGATGCGGCAGTCCGTAATCAATTGTATCGCCATATAGGCCCTTCCGAAGCCAGACGGTTTCTCGCTGCCTTATTCCCTAATGGCTCGGTTGCAAAAGAAGTAGAAAATCGCCTGATCATGATGAAATCTGAGGTGGGTCTGATTGAAGAAGATGCGAAAGCGAGCGTCATTGAGCAGCTGGTGAATGATTTGCTCAATGCTTATGCTAAAGATCCAAATATGAAGAGTCTTCCAGGGAAAATTGCATAAATTGCCTGAAGTTATGGCAATTCTGTAGATGGGGGCCCTTGGCCAAATGACGCTGCCTTAAGACTTTACCTACGTCCCTCGTAAGAGCCTACGTACCCCGCTTTATGCGGGGTATCCCTAACAATGGTAGTGAGTTTTAAAATGCTTTTGCCAATCAGACGCATTACTTGGATACCCCGCATAAAGCGGGGTACGTAGGCTCTAATAGGATGGTTAAATTTTGTGACCATCTCTCAGGGACAAGCCGAGGGACGTAGGAGTATGGGTTTAAGCCTTAAGGCAGCACCATTAGGCTCTTGGCCCAATCTACAGTATGCGGCAATGCTGCGCCTTAAAGGCGCTTCTCGCCGTCTTTGGAATCATCCCTTTGCAATATCCTTTTTCAGACTGAAGCCAGTTAAAATACCGGGGCTGAAGGGATTAATCTGATTTTGCGTTTTTAATAAGTAGCGGCCAGAATTGCCATTGACTTCAAAAAGAATCTGCAGGCTGCTGCTGTCATTGCTGTCAACGAGCACATTCACTTTCTGCAGCATTTTAAAAAAGGCCCAGGTGCCAGATTCTTCCAACTCGTAATGATTCCCTTCAATAGAGCTCAAGCTAAGTTTGGCGCCGCGTTGAGGCCAGGTAAACTCAGTATCGGATTCACTGTTTTGGTTATCAGACAAGGAGGTTTCGCCAATGGTTAGCTGAAAATTGGAAACGACAGGATCCAGATTTATTTTTTGCAGGGAAAAATCAATTCGGCTGGTTTCTGAATCGTCAGGAAAGAACATGTTGCTAATAACGTTTGCCCTGATTAATTCATTAATCAGATCAGTCGAAACAGGCATCATATAGCCATTTAATTCTTTGGGTTGCCATTGGGCATGGCTGGTATCCAGAAAGGGTTTCAAATAATGGGTAACGAAACTATTTAAAGTGCCATGCGGTGAAAAGAAGTGGTCAAAATCTTCCAGTACAATTTCTTCCTTCTCAGCTGGATCCAGTGGATAACGTTTGGCAATAGAGTTTTTATAGACGCTATAAACTCGCTTGTTCCATTGTTTATTCAGGAAGTCTCGACTTTCATTAATAAAAATGAACCAGGTATCGTCTGCAATTTGTTTAGCCCAGCTGGCAATGGGTTCTGGCAGCTGACGCGAACGGTTATACAGCGAACTGAGTGGATCAGTCATTGTATCCCCGCGAAAACGAGCCTGGGTGAGATCAAAAACGGTTTGTCCCTGATCATTGACTAATGACAACGTGGTCAGGAATTTTTCCAGTTCGCTGATATTAATGGTTAACTCTTGTGCTGCAGAGCTTGTCATCAGGTTTAAGCCAGTAAACTGGCTCGCGATCTTCTGGTTGAAGAGGCTGGAATTTTCCGCAGCCTCCGGACTGGTTTGTTGCTGAATTAATTGAACCAGACGTCGAATGGAATCAGATTGTTCCAGCGTCTGCGTCAATTGTCTGGCTTGCTGATAGCCTTGATAATGCTGTGGACGAGTACGCCTTGTAAAGTTTAGCCACCAATTGCTGTAGTCAAAGCAGTAAGCCTGTTCAAGCTGGGCTTGCAGGTTATCCAGATCCTGACGTGCAAGCACCCAGTTTTCTTTTTGCAGGGTTGCGGTAATCTGCGGCAGCAAATTGCTTACTTCGCCAAACCCGGTTTTGGTGAAGTAATCCGGTACTTCTTTGGCCGCCAAATCAAAACCTTCCACGTTAATGGATGTTTTTCCCTGTGGAAATTGGGCTTTGGCTAGAGAGTAATAAAGATAAGCTGCGGGCAGGGCGTTGAGATAATTGCGCGCGTCGCTGACAATCTGCTGATTGATTGCAAGAGCCTGCCTGGGCTGTTTTAAAGCATTATGCAGCAAGAGAAGCTGCTTATCATTATAAAAAGCGGCATTGGTAGCTTTCCAATAATTACTAAACCAGTCTGTTACTTCGGCTTCGGAGAAATGCTCCGGCTCACCCAGCATTAAATAAATTTTCAAGGCCTGATAACGAGCCAGTTGCGTTTCAGATGGATTGGATATCACATCTTCCAGAGCGGCTAGCACATCGGGTAAAAAGTTGTTATGCAGCTTGTTGAGTGTACTGCCATGCAATTGAACTTTGAGTTGCTCGAGAACAGGGTGGGAAACAAAGCTTGGAGGAATCAGGTTCAGTTTGGTTTCCGCTTGCGATAAATGATATAGGGCTGTAGCCAAATCTTTATTTTGACTACTTAGTGTTTCATAGGCCAGAAGCTCTTTGCTGGCATCATCAAGCAGCTGGGATGTTTGGCTATATTGATACCAAAGACCTGTCAGGAATACGGTTACCAGCGCAGTGGTTCCAAGGGCTGCAATTTTATGACTTCTGGTTAAGCTTGGGTTCAGCTTTTTCGTTTGATCCTGGAATGCCTTGATTGGGCCTTCAATAAAATAAGCTCGATAATTGGTGGATTGCGGATATTTATCAGGAATGGTCAGGGCATATTCATGCTGGATGCGCTGGTTTAATCGATCGACAGACAGGCCTCCTTGTTCAGCACTGGTAAAATAGACAGCTTGTACACGAAATTCTTTCGCTATCAATTGCTGAATTAAAGTTTGCACTGGAATACGTAAACTGGCTAACTGCAAGGGAAACTCGCGTATTAAAGTTCGTTTGACACTCGAGCGGGCAGGATGCAGTTTGTTAATGGTTTCCTGACTTAAAACCTCAATCATGCGATCGAACTGAAGGCGGTATTGTTCAATAAGCTTTTTCGACTGCATGCTGTGGTCGAGCGAAAAGCCCAAGGGTTTATTTAAATCCTGAACGTGTTCTGATTGAAAGAATTCACAAAAACCGGCTAGTGTATCTAATTTGGTAAAAATAACAGCAAGTTCGGTCTGATACCCCAATGCTTTGCTAAAGCGTTCCAGCAGATGGGCATGCGATTTACATTGATTGGCAATTTGAACCGGTTCAGCCATCAGCAGATCACGGCTATCTACACACAATAGAATGCCGCTGATACGAAGGCCGCGATGGCAGCGGTTGAGTTGTTTTAAATTGTGATGAAGAAGATTGTCTGTTTCATGAAGCCAGGTTTCACCCAACTCTAAAATAATGCCGTTATTATTGTAGAAAAAATTGGCACCGTTTAACTCATCCACAGGGTGATGATTTAGTTGAGCCTGCTTAAGCAAGGTGGTTTTACCCTGATGGCTTTTTCCAATAACCAGTAAAAAGGATAAGGGAGTGGATTGAGGTTTTAAGAGATTAATAATTTTTTTAAGTGCGTCACATAACGCTTGCAAAGATCTGTCCATTAGTTTTCCAGTTTCGCCGTAGCGGTATGACCAAATTGAACCATTTTGGCTTTATTTTCGACTAGCAGATAACTAAGTCCATAACCAGCTACTAAAATACATAAGGAGATAATGGCAACGACTATAAATGGTTTATTATTATTTACGCTGCGTTCCGGCTTTTTATGTTCTTTAAACAAACGGTAGGGTTTGTTGACCCGGTATTGTTTAATGAGTTGGAATAATTCCTCAATCAGATTATCCAGGACTTGCCGGCCATCGGTACGGCAGTGTTGTTTTCCTTCAAATCCGGTTATCAGACAGTAATAGGCCAGTTCAATCAGATCCAGGTATTGATTGGGCCTTTCCTTAATATGATTAACAATGTCGAAAAAGCGCTCCTCTGGCCCAATCCCGTTATGAGAAAGCGGAGTGAATGCCTGAAACTCGGCAGGAACTCCATATAATCTAAGATAACTTTTTCCCAGGATTTCATCGATGGTTGCACAGAGTAAATAATGAGCAATGGCATTCAATTCATCAGAATAAGCCTTTCCATGCAGACGACTATCAAAAGCAAGAAGTTCATGCTCAACATTTTCACGAAGATCAGCAATAGGTGGGAGTGATGGGCTTATACATAATCGCTCTAATAAGGACAATACTGGTCCTGCCGCAGCCACTAAAGGATTAGTAGTGAAGGGGGCAATAAATAATTTGGAGCGATAATAGCCATGAGCAGGTAAAGGTTTGCCCATAATCGATAAATTGCTGACAAGTGAGGCCGAAATTGACTCAGCTGTCATATTCTGACTCCAACTTACTTCTCAAGTTAATGAGGATAAAATTAATCAAGCAGCGTGATACACCTGAGCTTATCTGCTTAATACAGAAAGTGTATCGATAATACGTGATCTCGCGTACCTTGTCGATAAGACAAAAAAGATTAATTTTCTTCAGTAAACAGATGATGAAAATATCTGTCAATCCAGTCTTCACCGAGAAATTCCATAGCATCTTCAAGAAAATCAGCCAGCTCATCTGCTGAAAGCTGGTGCGCCTCATGAGGATTCTCGATGTCATGGTGGAAATACTCTCCCCAATACTGCTGACAAAATTCGCAATAATCTCGCGTATTCAGGATAAAAAAATGCCAGAGATCGTCCAAGTGCAACAATGGACCAAAGAGATAAGTCGCTTTATCCAGGCTTTTGCGATATTGGGTAAGCCACATCCAGCCGAGTAAATCCTTCCATAATTGCTGACATTGCTGAAGTGATAAGCTGGGATTGTTCGAAGCATAATGCTTAACGATACGCTCGTTATAGGCGCCTAGCAAGGTGCTTAGCGGTAACAGGGAGCTCATCGAAAACGACAGCAGCTTTTTCGCCAATCCTTATTGTTAGTGATGGCGGTAACAATCCGGCAAATTTTTTCTTGTTTTGTCATCATTTATCTCCTATCTCTTAATGAGGCGGCTTTAAGATAAAAATCGTGTCAGATAATTTGAACATCAAATTAGCCATAAATCAACCAGTTTTATCGATTGATTTTATCTATAGAAACGATAAAAACGTTCTATTTTACTAATCGATTGGACTCAACTACATTTAGGATAGAGAACAGAAAGGAGAGAAAAAATGATTACTGTAGGCAACCGATTTCCCCCATTCCAGTTAAAAGCAACGGTTAGCAATGAAATTAAAGAGGCGTTTACCACCATTAATAATGAAAGCTTTGGCGGTAAATGGCTGGTCGTTTTCTTTTGGCCTAAAGATTTTACCTTTGTATGTCCCACAGAAATTTCCGCATTTGGAAAACTGCAAGCTGAATTCGCAGATCGCGATGCGCAGATTCTTGGCGTAAGTATTGACAGTGAATTTGTGCATTTGGCCTGGAGAAAACAGCATCCTGATCTACATGATTTACCTTTTCCAATGCTTGCAGATATCAAGCGCGAATTAAGCGGCAGCCTCGGCATCCTTGACGAGCAGGAAGGTGTAGCGCAGCGAGCCACGTTCATTGTAGATCCGCAGGGAATAACCCGCTTTGTCATGGTTACTGATTTGAATGTTGGACGTAATCCTCAGGAAGTATTACGTGTTCTTGATGCCTTGCAAACCGACGAGCTTTGTCCTTGTAACTGGAAGAAAGGCGAAGAAACTATCCATATTCAGGAGTGATATCATGCTGACAGCTATAACTGAACGTTTACCGGAAGTTGCGAAAGATGTCAGACTCAATTTGGGTAAAGTATTGGATTTGGATCAAACCGATGGCTTGACCGCTCCACAGGTGGCTGGTTGTGCATTGGCTGTTGCCTATCATTTAGGCGATCAGTTACTGATTGAAGAGTTTGAAACACTAACCAATGATCCTGCATTGGTCAATGCGGCAAAGCTCGCTGCCAGCCTGATGGCGATAAGTAATATTTATTATCGTTTTACTCATTTAAGTGAACAGCCTGAATTAACGCAGATTCCTGCCGGTTTGCGAATGCAGGGTATGGCCAACCCTGGAGTGGACAAGCTAAGTTTTGAAATGATGTGTCTTGCCGTTTCAATATTAAATGGCTGCGGTGCTTGTATGAGTGCGCATAGCAGTCAGTTGGTACAGCACGGAGTGCTTGCGACGTCTCTGGCAAGAATAGGGCGCATTGCCGCAGTCACTCATGCTGCTCATGTAAGTCTTAGATTGTAACTTTCAGTGACTATTTAATAACACCGCATCCCAGGCGTGAACCGCCTCCACCCAGAGGCGGATTATCGCTGTAGTTATCACCGCCAGCATGAATCATCAGGGCAAGATTTTTAAGATCGCTGGTTTTTAAACGAGGAGCTAATAAAGGTGTACTTGCCTTTCCATTTTCCATTACAAACAGGACTGGCAGATCACCTAAATGGCCATTAGCATAAGGCCCTTTATGCTGGTTGGTCTTCTGCGGATCAAAATGGCCGCCTGCTGCCATACCGGCTTCACTGCAATCAGCATTTTGATGCAAATGAAAACCGTGTGCTCCAGAGGGAAGATTATTTAACAAGGGAATAATCAATAGACCATATTCAGTATCTTTAAAGCTTACCTGACCTAATGGCTTATTTTGATCGGTGGTATAGACGGTGGTGGTAATTTCCTGAGCCCAGACAGCCGGGTTTATAAAAAAGCAGAGTGAGAGGGAAGTTAATGTTGTTAAGAGCGTCTTCAAAATCATTTCCTTATCTTAGATACAATATCCTGCTAAAGGCCCGATTCTAAAATACTGAGAAAAAAATAGCTAGGCTGGCAGGGCATGTATGATCTTTTCCATTGCTTGACAAAATAAATCCAAAAAAATACCATTCTGGCCAATTTATATAATTGTAGGCAATGAGATGTCCCTTGAGCAGCAAATACAAAGAATCAGAGAGAATGATCCAACACTGACTAGTCTTGACCTGACTTCGCAAGCCCTTACAGACAGCGATTTTCAGAACCTATCATTAGCATTAGCTCAAAATACTCATCTAAAATCGTTAGAACTCGCTAAAACGAATCCCAGCAATGCGGGTTTATCGTATCTCTCAACGGCATTGAAATCCAATAATAGCTTAGAATCACTCAATTTAGGGGGAAACGAACTCCAGCAGAAAGGATTGGAATATTTATGTGAAGTGCTTCGCGTAAACCAGTCTTTGCGGACCTTAGAACTCCACCTCGGTAATAGCGGTTATCCAGAGCAGGAGCTTTTTCTGAGTGCTCTGCTAGATAATTACTCCTTACAGGATCTTTATATTAATTATAACGGTGCTCTTAAACCTGGTTTTCTGATTTCAGTGATAAAAAATGGTGAACGAAATAAAGCGCGAGCTGCCAATCCAAAACCTGCATTTGATGATAATTTCTTTTTTAAAAGCCCTACTTCTTCTGAACATTATGTATTGGAGCACAAGATAGAAACAATAGGGCGTTTATTATCAGGGATCTTTGTTATAGGTTTTCCGATCGCAGGTACGAGAAAAAACGAACAGCGCCAAATTGACCATAATAGGTTCGCAGGGTTTTCAGAACTGGTCAAATCACTCAGCCCGGCTGAAATTGATCTATTATTTCAAATCGTGACAAAGGTAAGGTTAAATGATTTATATCTGATTGATTTTGTCAACTGCTTGTTTGATCGCCATCTGGGCAAACTTAAAAATCTGGCTGGAAATCTCTATAGAGAGTTTGCTCCACAAGCATCTTCCTTGCTAATTAAAGAAGCTGTTTCTCGATTTATTGAAGGATTTTACCATAAGATTGTAAGTGGGTATCCGGAAATATTAATTAGAACCTGGCTGGTTCAATACCGTGATCCTGAAACAGAATTACCTTCCAGTGACACCGCCAGACAGCAATTACTTGAAAAGGCATTGCGGGAAGCCGCGGCAATAGGCGATAGTCATTCAGTCAGGCTTTTAACTCATTATGTTAAACAGGTAAACAAGGTCCACTCCTCCGGAATAACGCCGTTGGATTATGCTCTCTCTTATGCCCGGGGACCTGAGAATGACTCCTGCGTTCAGCTGTTGAGGCAAGCTGGCGCAATTGCATTAGACCTAAAGGGTAAAAAGCCGCTTTCAGTGGAAGAGCTGGATCTGGATTCAAATAAACAGCTGCTGTCTGTAACATTTAAACAAGTGCTGGGTAAAATTTTGTCATCTACATTATTAGCTCTTAATACGGAGCCTATTGTATCGATGCCTGACAAAGAGGTTTCCGAGATAAATGACTATCATATTAATGAATGCTTATTGGAACTGGCAAATGAACTGAATGAAGAAACCATCAGGGAGCTTCAATCATTATCTGCTGATAAAGATTGCGCGACGAAAATTATTAGTTATCTTTGCACACATTATCATACAACTCTTGAACAATGCATCCGTGCTCTTTGTAAAAATGCCGAACCAACTGCATCCGAAGATCTTGTTAATTCAAGCGTTGCAAAAGCAATGACCTTAATCACAGAAAAACAAAAAATCGAAGAGGGAACGAGAATACAAACTGAGTCCGATAAACTGATTAGAGTGTGGGTTAAAGCCTATCGGTCAATTATGAGCCCTATACCTGCTGAAGAAGAGAAGAGACAAGAACTCTATGTGCTGGCTTTAAGTGGCGCCATTCATGCCGGCGCTGCAAACGATATTCAGAAACTCATTGGGCTTGTAAAAGATCTCAATACACCAATCGGTCCGCTGCGACGTACTGTGCTTCATCATGCCGTTATTTATGCGAATGAGAGTGCAGACTCTAATCCTTTCTTTCTGCTGATACAGAAAGGCGCCAGTTGGGATTTCAAAGATAAACAGGGGCAGACTCCAGTTGATTTGTGGGATTTAGAAAATAATCCTGATCCCGTGGTCAGCAATCTAATGTTGAACAATGGTCCCTCGTATCATACCTGTATTAAACCATAGGCTTTGTTAACCTAAGCAGGGGCTTTGGCACAGCCCCTGTTATTGCATTACTCCCTTAAACATTATTAAGTTATGGGTTGCGTAAATGTATATACCTTGTATAATTATACTATGAATATACATATCTGGAGTTACAATGTCTACGGTCACGTTAACCAAATGGGGAAACTCGATCGGAATCCGTATTCCGTCAGCTATCATTAAAAAAGCTCATTTACATCCAGGCGAGGAGTTGGAAATCAGAGCTGATGAAAAGGGCGTGCTTACATTAATTCCAATCAAAAATCAGCAAGAAGGATGGTTAGAGCAATTCAATGCTGCGGTTGATGATAGTAGTGAGGATACGGCTCATTTAAATCCAGGCAATGAGTTTGATATGGAAGAATGGACATGGTGAAAATAAAAAGGTTTGATGTTTTTTTAGTAAATCTTGATCCTACAATGGGCTCTGAAATAAAAAAAACACGGCCAGCGGTAATTATATCCCCAGATTCAATGAATTTGAGTAAGTTAAAAACAGTTATCATTGCTCCGATGACAAGCACTATTAAAGATAATTTCCCAACTAGAATATTGACAGAATTTAAAGATAAAAAAGGACAGATTGCTCTTGATCAGCTGAGGGCTATTGATCGCACTCGTATTGTAAAAAAATTAGGGGTTATTGAGGTGGAAGCTCAAAACAAGGTATTAGATCTGTTATCAATAATATTTCAAAAATAGCTTTCATGGAAAGATCATAAGCCATTTCTCACTTGTCTGATAAATCTTTTAGCCAGTGTCGTATACTTATATAAAATACTAATAATGGATTGTATAATTGACTCAGCCATCACTTCGCACATTACTGGCGCGTCAGGGTATTTATGATAAAACCAGCTCTGTTTTTGCTTATGAGCTGCTATATCGTAATAGTGAAATACAAAATCAAACTTCAGCATTAAGTACTGTTTCAGGTGAGTTGGCAACTTATTCTGTATTATTGGACTTATTTACCAATCTGAATGTGGAAGCCATTGTCGGCGGCAAACGGGCATTTATTAATTTCACTCATTTACATCTTGTTCAA
Source organism: Legionella quinlivanii (assembly GCF_900461555.1). Classification (NCBI taxonomy): domain Bacteria; kingdom Pseudomonadati; phylum Pseudomonadota; class Gammaproteobacteria; order Legionellales; family Legionellaceae; genus Legionella; species Legionella quinlivanii. The sequence continues at coordinate 1,193,655 of NZ_UGOX01000001.1, forward strand.
CAAATTCCCGCGCTGCTTCCTAAACACAAAATCGTGATTGAAGTACTGGAAACAGTAGCGATTAATCAGCAGCTGATACTAAGCTTAATCAGCTTAAAAAAACAGGGCTATCAAATCGCCCTGGATGATTTTATCTTCAGAGAGGAACTAATTCCTCTGATTCAAATCGCAGACATTATTAAAATTGACGTTCTTAATCTCGATCGTGAGCAAATCCAAACCCAGCTCTCCAGTCTTCATTCATTCAATGGCAAATTGCTTGCTGAAAAAATTGAAACAAAGAGCCAGTTTGATCTTTGCCTGAGTCTCGGATTCGAGCTTTTTCAGGGTTTCTTTCTCGATAAACCTCAATCACTACAAGGACAGGCTATCAGCGAAAACAAAATGCAGATTCTGCGATTATTAGCTGAAATAAATGATGAGGATGTAGCAGTTGAACGGGTTGAGGAAATTATCCTGCAAATTCCTAAATTAAGTTATCGAATTCTTCGTTTAGCCAACTCTGCATCAATTTATAGCAGTCGGAAAGTTGATTCATTAATGGATGCGATAACTAAACTGGGTTTAAACCAGATTAGTCACTGGCTTAGTTTATTATTACTGGCAAGCCATGATGACATGGCCTCTGATTTACTGGAAAGAACCTTAATTCGCGCCAAAATGTGTGAGTTATTATCGCGGGCGATGGATTATCAGAAGCCCCATCAAGCTTATACAGTGGGGCTGCTCTCAACGCTGGATGGAATTTTAAATGAACCGATGACTTCGCTTTTGGAGAAAATGGGATTAAGTGAAGCCTTAAATGAAGCCTTGTTGAATTATAAGGGAATTTTGGGAAAAGTTCTCAAATTTACAATGGATTATGAGCAAGCTAATTTTAAGGAACTGGAAAGCATCCCTGTTGCTACTGAAGTCCTTCTCAACTCTTACCTGGAAGGGATAGAGTATGCGAATTATATAATGTCGATAATTTACCATCCTGAACGATAGCGCCTAGCGGGGATGAATAAAGGGGTTTGGCTGAAATGAAGCGGCTGCAGTTCGCATATACTCCTTTACAGTTTCACCTAAAACACTATCTTTTGCTGCTTCAATTTCTGGTTTGCTCATCCCGGTGAAGATGTCCCGGTCATTGTCAATATTCTCTAAAATTTTCTCGACACTGGCTTTCTTGACCGATGGAAGAATGCCAAATCTGAAGAAGAAAAGCGTGCTGTGTTTTTTGTTGCCTGAAGCGGTGCGATCACTATAAATATCAAGGAGCTTTTTTAATTTTTCATAGGCGATTGAGTGCTCAAAATCGGTTACTTGTAAGTGATTTCTTAGAGTGGTTTGGTTAACGGTCTGATTGTTTCTAATCATGTTAACCAGTATTGGTATTGTGCGAACCACATGAAAACCGCAATCAGTGGAGTTAAAAAATGCCTGTTTTTCAGTATGAATTCGCGAAAGTTCTGCATGAGCTCTTCCACTGGGCGAGCTTTTGCTGTCGATAATACAGGTCTTGGAAACATTAGCATGGCAGGTGTATTCAATAACAATATGATCTTCACGAAGACCACTCTCAACTCGTGGAGAAATCATATGAACTGGTTTGTCGGGATGCAAGGATTTTATGTGATTAAGGATTGCGTCCAACTCTTCCTTTTTGAAATTAGTAACATAAGTTCCTTTTTCAGACACAGAATGATGCACAGAGACTGCGGTGGTAATAATAATCTGATTGTTATTTTCTTCTACCCAATATTTTTTAGGATCAAAACCACTGCCGTTAGGTTTGTAAATATAGCCCTTAATATTTTCTTTCGAAAAAAACTCAAAATCGATTTTATCAGAGGGTTTGATAAATTCTGAAGGGGACTTTGAACCAAAAAGATGGTGCAAACGGGTCTCTACATCAGATGCCCCCAGTTGCAAATTTGTTCTGCTCATAGAACTGTCTTTTTTATCAGTGTATATGTAAATTATAACTCTGTTCCATTAACAAAATATTAAATCTGTTGCGGTGATTTTGCTGAGACTCTGGATTCTCGAGCAAAAATAAGTCATTTATATAAGTTTCAGTCTTGATGCGCTTTGTTTATAGGTTACACTGTCAAAATAGAATAAAAGTTTTATAATCATAATTTTACTATCTAGGTGAGTATTCATGGAACTGAAAATTACTAACACGCCTTTTGCGGCATTGTTTCAGCCGCTCGATTTAGGGTTCACTCAAATAAAAAATCGACTACTGATGGGTTCCATGCATACAGGCCTCGAGGAAGATAAAGAGGGATTGCAGCGTCTGGCCGCTTTTTACCGCGAGAGAGCCTTGGGAGGTGCAGGCCTTATCGTCACAGGGGGAATCGCACCCAATCGCTCCGGGCGCCTGGCCCCTTTTGCCGCAAAGTTAAGCAATAATAAGGAAGTTCAGCGGCATGAGCTAATTACTCAAACTGTGCATGAAGCGGGTGGAAAAATTGCATTGCAGATTTTACATGCCGGACGCTATGGCTACCACCCTTTCAACGTCGCTCCAAGCGGCATCAAATCACCGATTAGCCCGTTTAAACCCTGGGAAATGAGCAAGGGTAGAATTCTTAAAACCATTAAGCACTTTGCCCGCTGTGCGAAGTTGGCTCAAGAGGCCGGTTATGACGGCGTTGAGATTATGGGTAGCGAAGGGTATCTTATTAACCAGTTTATCGTGACCCATACCAACCAACGTCAGGATGAATGGGGCGGCTCCTTCAATAACCGTATTCGTTTTCCGGTTGAAATCATTAAGAGCGTTCGTGAGGCAGTCGGTGAACGGTTTATCATTATTTATCGTTTGTCGATGCTGGATTTAATTGCAGATGGAAGCAGCTGGGAGGAGGTTGTTTTATTAGCGAAGGCCATTGAGGCGGCCGGGGCGAGTCTTATCAATACCGGAATCGGCTGGCATGAGGCACGTATTCCCACAATAGCTACAATGGTTCCACCCGCGGTGTTTACCCGTGTCACACAACGCCTGAAGCCTGAAATCAGTATTCCGGTGATTACTTCAAATCGTATTAATACGCCAGAGAAAGCAAATCAGCTCTTGGAAGCAGGGGTTGCTGATATGATCTCAATGGCGCGGCCTTTTCTGGCAGATCCTCTTTTTGCTGAAAAAGCTCGTTTGGGGGAAAGTGAGGCAATTAATGTTTGCATCGCTTGTAATCAGGCTTGTCTGGATCGGGTATTTGTTAATAAAACCGCTTCCTGTCTGGTGAATCCCAGAGCCTGTAACGAAACGGAATTAATCTATCAGGCTGCATCCAATCCTAAAAAAATTGCGGTGGTTGGAGCAGGTCCCGCTGGTCTGGCATTTGCGGCTACAGCGGCTGAACGGGGTCATCATGTAACACTCTTTGAAAAGGGGAACGAACTTGGAGGGCAGTTTAACCTGGCCAAACGAGTTCCTGGTAAAGAAGAGTTTCAACATACCATTGATTATTTCACTCAGCAGCTTGACAAATACAAGGTAACTATCAAGCTGAATACCGCAGGGCACCCCGGGCTTTTGGAATCTTTTGATGAGATAGTTATTGCAACAGGAATTAAGCCGCGGGTTCCCGATATTCCAGGTATCGATCATCCGAAAGTGATGAGTTACATCGATGTGATCAGAGAGAAGAAAATTCCAGGTGAACGAGTGGCGATTATTGGCGCTGGCGGTATCGGTTTTGATGTCGCGGAATTTTTAACCCATGAACATCATGGCCCAGATGCTGATAGTTTCCTTAATGAATGGGGTATTGATCTGGAAGGAGAGCATCGGGGAGGGATCAAACCCGCCTCTGTAAGCAAAAGCCCGCGAAAGGTTTATCTCCTGCAGCGTAAAAAAGAAAAGCTTGGAAAAAATCTTGGGAAAACAACGGGATGGATTCATCGCCTTAGCCTGAAACATAAACAGGTCAAGATGTTATCCGGAGTTCAATACCAGCGAATTGATGATCAGGGTCTACATGTTCTTATCGATGAAAAGCCAGAATGCCTCGAGGTCGATTCGGTGGTGATTTGTGCAGGCCAGACTGAATTAAAGGATTTATACGAGCCCTTGAAAGAAGGGGGGCGATCTGTTCATTTAATTGGAGGAGCATTCAAAGCGCTGGAGCTGGATGCTCGTCATGCCATTGATCAAGCCTGTCGTCTCGCTGCCTTGTTATAATCAGGATACGGAGAGTTAAATGGATTTTAGCTTATTGGAGCAACGACTGCTGCTGATTGAAAAAAGACTGGGGCAAATAGAGACTATTCTCCATCTGCCCGTTTCTGAAGAAATTTCTGAGGAAACGCGTGTAAGTGAGCGGAGAACAAAAGAGCCTGCCAGAGCACCTAAGCAAGGAAACTGGCTTGGATTAGTGGCAACACTTTGTTTTATTCTCGCCGCAGGCTTTATCATCAAACTCTCCATTGAATCGGGCTGGTTAACGCCAGAACGGCAAATCGGCCTGGCCTTTTTATTCGGAGCACTTCTGATTGGCAGCGGTTTTGTGTTTATCGCCATTGATAAATACTATGCCAGTCTCCTTCCTGCGGCGGGGATTATTGTATTGTATCTAAGTAATTTTGCCGCGCATCGTCTTTATTTTTTAATTTCATTTGAAACTGCGATTGTATTAACCAGTTTAATCTCAGTTCTATGTATTACACTTTATTTAAAATTCAGGCACGATATTTATTCCATTATTGCCGCAATAGGCTCGTATTTAGCCCCTGTTGTTTTAAATATAAATGCCAATACCTTGTTTTCATTATACTATTTTCTAATTTGCTCGCTGACTTACGCGACCATCTCCATTTGGGTGGAATCGCGAATTCTAATTGTGGTAGCAGCCTATTTATCCATTTTGGTGACTGGTTTAATTGGTCTTGGCTTACAAATGGATAGTACTATTGCCATCTTCCTGGCTCTGCATTTTCTTGTTTTCGCAATTGGAACTTATCTCTACTCAAAATACGGCGCCGAGCCATTGACAGAGAAGGAGTCCTGGGCCTTTTTTCCTGTACTGCTGATATTTTATTCTATGGAATATTTTTATATCGATAGAGCTTATCCGGGCTTGGCTCCCTGGGTTTCTATCGGTTTTGCCGCTATCCTTTGCAGTCTTTATCTATCTGCCAGGCAGTGGTTTCCAGATAGGGCAATCAGTTCAAGAGCCTTGGTTTTAGCATTTTCCACCATCGTTTTTTTCCATTCGTTTTATCTTGAGCTTTTGCCTGATGCGTTCAAGCCCTGGCTTTTTGTGGTAATTATAGTGGGTATCGCATTTCTTCCCGTCAGACTATTGGGGGAGCAGCGAGATGGTGCTTTTTATCTTCCATCGCTTGCGGTTTTTTTAATTCTGGTTATCGAATATTGCAGTATGCTAATGCATCTATTAAATAACAGCACTTACTCATGGGTCCTGGTTTCTTTTGCATCCTTTGCAAGTCTGTGGTTATTAATCACCCGGCATCGCAGCAGTTTGATTCAGAAAAAAGAATATGGGTTGACTTTGTTACTCGCTGCGCATCTGCTGGGAGTCAGCGCATTATACCAGTTCTTCCATGAAATCAGTTCCTTGGCCGTATCAGCTTCCTGGCTATTATATGCTGTCTGCGTCATTGGCTATGCTTATTTCCGTCAGGATAAAACAATGGCAAAATCCGCTTTGTTAATTTTAAGCGTCGCCGCTGGAAAGGCGCTTCTGTATGACACGGCATCGACGCCCACAGTGGTTCGCATTTTATGTCTTATTTTAACAGGAGCCGTTTTGTACGGTTGCGGCCTTTTAATGAAGCGTATTGCAAGCTGGCAGGATAATTGACAGAAATCCCCTCTCTCTAACTCTCTCCCCTGAGGGGCGAGAGGACTACAGCATTATAAACAGGATGTAAACCCCTCTTTGATTACTCATCACTACTGCTATTTTACCCCAATTTTGCAGAGGATACGGGCGTCTCGCCCTCTTCATTCGTTTTCAGAGGCTTGAGAAAAGTGATAGATAGAAAAGGTGGAGAATTTAGACATAAGCAACATCCTTAAAAAAATATTATCCCTTTAAATCAATTAAGGTGATTTTTGCAGTCCTAAGGAAGGGCTGCAGTCGGATTGTAGTGGATTATATTGGCTGAGTCACTTTATATTCGGCTCTACAGATATTCCCGAGCATAGCGCTCATAGATTTTTTCGGATAGGAACACGTTCATCAAATCAGGGTCAATTTTACCTTCGATTTTCATTTGATTGAGAATTTCAAGTGCTTCTTCCAAAGGAATTGCTTTTTTATAAGGTCTGTCGCTTGCTGTGAGCGCTTCAAAAATATCCGCGAGCGCAATAATACGCGCTTGTATAGGAAGCTGTTCTTTGGTTAATCCGCGAGGATAGCCTGTTCCATCCAGTTTTTCGTGATGCCCGCCCGCATAAAGCGGAACATTCCGCAGATTTTTGGGGTAGGGTAAAGACTCCAGCATTTTAATAGTAACTTTGACATGGTTGTTGATGATTTCTCTTTCTTGCGAAGACAGAGTGCCGCGGCGAATCGACAGCATTTGCCTTTCAGTTTCGGAAAGGAGATCTTCCTTTTGGCCCAGCGAGGAAATCCATTGACGCTGCGCTATTTTCTTCATGGCCTCGATGTCTTCATCCTGAGTAAACTCTTTTCCCTGATTCATTTTTCGAATTAAATCGCGCTCCTGATCTAAGATATTCAATTGTTCCTGCAATTGATTATCCTGAGATAAATCAAATTCTGTGCCGGTTAATTTCTTAATTTTGGCTTGCAAAGAAGCGATGATGGCATCACGCTGTAGCACTTCAAATCGTGTGTCAATCCACTTAATCCCATCAATGATCGTTTCAAGTTTGGTTGCTTTATCAACCACTGCTTCCGGGATTGAAATTTTTCCGCAATCATGAAGCCAGGCAGCGACTTCCAACTCGTACATTTCCTCTTCGGTCATGCTAAAGTGTTTCAATGGACCATAATCTACTTCACATGCAGCTTCAGCAATCATGCGGGTAATTATGGGTACACGCCGGCAATGACCACCTGTATATGGAGACTTCTCGTCAATTGCTTTGGCAATGAGCTGTATCAATGAATCAAAAAGCTCTTTTTGTGCCTGAATCAGCCGTTGGTTGGTAATGGTAATAGCCGCTTGTGAGGCCAGAGATTCAACCATTTGCTGACTCAGCTTTGAGAAGGAACTGATTTTTTTTGTTTCAGGATTAATGGCATTAATTAATTGAAGCACCCCAATGACCTCATTCAGATGATTGGTCATTGGAACTACAAAAAACGATTGGGAATGATAATTCATTTGCTGGTCGAATTGCTTGGTTCCTGATAGCTTAAACCGCGTATCTTTGTAGGCGTCTTCAATATGAATCGTTTTTTTACTAATGGCGGCCCAGGGAGCCAGCATATTTTTATTGGCTTCGCCTTGCTCGTTATATAAAGGCAGATCGTCAAGTTTATTCTGGTTTTGACTGGTTCCTCCCAGATGAAGTTTAAGTGATTTATTAATCAGGATCTCGAATCTGAGTTTTTGATCATCGGTGCATGTATACAAAGTGCCGCCATCGGCATGGGTGATTTCCTGGGCTTTCATCAGAATGGATTCCAGCAGCAGGATATGATTTTTTTCAGCAGAAAGGGCAGTTCCAATATCAGTCAGCACTTTCAGCAAATGAGAAAAATCAGAAGCAGTCGTGTGCATAAATATTACACAGTTGTGATTTGATCAGATTATAGTCTAAACACTGAGGAGCATCGCCTGCAGATTTATTTTTGACCAAGCCTGGCAATAATTTCCTTAATTGCTTGTTCAGGGGTATGGATTGCAGTATCAATCGTTAGCTTCTTGCTTTCCCATAACTCATAATCTCTGTCAAGAACTTCCTGCCAGGTGGGTGGTGTTAAACCCTGAATATTGATTTGTCTTGTTTCAACTCGTTCTTTATGGATCGCTTTATCCGAGCAAATGATTTCAATTTCAAGATAGGGCTTATTCATCTCTCTTGCAATTTTTCGATAGGCTTCTCGGGTAATTTCAACGGGATTAACAGAGTCGGTAACCACCGTTAAGCCAATTTCCAGATTATCTTTCGCTATTGCATAAGCAGTCATATAGCCCTCAGCGATGACTTGTATCCCGCCCTGATTACTATACTGAGACGCATTTTTTATTGCCTGCTCAATGCTGTCAATGCGTAAATAAACCGCCTCTATTGTTTTGGCCAATTGCCTGGCAATAGTACTTTTACCTGTACCTGGTAAACCACCCAGTATTATTAACATGATGCAGCCTTATAATTGGTGCCCTGATTACTTCTCAATCCCAAACACACTCCTGCCGCCATATAAAGACGACACCCTTTTTTCATGTGCAATAATCTCTTCAAAATTGGGGCCGCTGATGATGTGATGTTCCAGCTTGCGAGCCTGTTCATCGAGGCGTTTGATCGCATTCAGTTTATCACCTTCTCCAAGACTTGCCTTTTGTACTGCCGTTTTCAAAACCCGGATTGTTTCATCGTAAACTTTAACAGGAACTGGAAAGGGATGCCGGTCCTTACCCCCGTGAGCCAGTGAAAAACGGGCCGGATCGGAAAATCGATAGGGTGCTCCGTGAATCACTTCAGCAACCATTGCCAGTGCTAATACTGTTCTGGCACCTACGCCAGGAGTTAAGAGCAGCTCTGAAAAATCCTCAGGGCCGCGTTCAATGGCTGCGGCTATATTGCCATGCAAACGCTTCATGGAAATATTTTCAGATCTGACCTCATGATGATCCGGCATATCCAAATGAGGTAATAAAAGTTGATTGCTATGGCTGGGAACTATTTGCGAACTGATGTGTTTACAATGTTCAGCTTCAGTCAGAATGCGCTCGGGTGAAAGTGTCTTTAAAAGATCCAGCTGCGAGCTTCTGGAGAGTTCCGCGCGCTGGTCAGTCAGATTAATAATATCGCCCTGATGCCGTCCTTCAATCGCTGCATGAGGAGCATTGATAAAATTCTCCAGACCTTCAGATAACCAATGGTATCGGCGTGCCTGTTTTTTATTGGTGTTCATGCCCTGCTGAATAACGGCCCATTTCCCATCATCTGTTACGATAAAACCATGTAAGTAAAGATCAAATCCATCCTGAATGGCAGCGCTATCCACCTTGGCCACCAGGCGGCTGGATTGGGCCAGTTGCTGGCCGTTAAAACCAACCTCATGTCCAATGGTGATAAGCTCCTGCGGCGTTTGGCGTGAATATTTTCCACGGCCTCCGCATACATGAATCCCCAGTTCGCGTGACAAGGGATTTAATCCTCTCTTAAGCGCCCCGAGGACACTGGTCGTAATTCCTGAGGAATGCCAATCCATTCCCATCACCGCACCAAAGGATTGGAACCAGAAGGGATTCGCTAAGCGCCGCAAAAACTCATCTCGGCCATAATGATGAATAATGGCTTGACTCATGACGGCCCCCAATTTGGCCATGCGTTCAGCTAGCCATTGAGGAACCCTGCCATAATGTAAGGGTAAATTAGCGCTGCCTGTTTTTTGAGCCATGATGGTTTTAAGACATTAAATAATGCCATTATAGCGGAATTAGCCTGCTTTGTTCTCAAAAAAACAGCAGTATGATAATAAAATCAGTCAAGTTAGCCAGGCCTTCATAAAAAGAGTAGACACCGGAAGTCTATATGGCTAAATTATATCAATTAGTTAAAATAAAAAACGTTTTGCCATAGTTCAAAGCGATAAATTTGCTGTAGGGTTGTAGAAATGCGCTTTTTGTCAACTGTTCTAAAAAATAATACAATCTGGTCGGGGCAGCGGTTTTTTTCAACACTGCCGGAAGGCTTATGTTCCAATTTCAAAACCTTTGGAGCACGGCCTGATCCATTGAAAGTCCTTGAGTTAGAAGAGCATCATAAAAAAACGGCTGACAAAATGCGTGAGAAATTCCCTCGTGTAATGGAGGGCAGCTTTTTACCGGGAAGAATTGTTTATCGCTTATGTACCAGTTCTCCTGCGGAGATGATAGAGAAGGGCGGTTTTCGCACGAATGATGAACTCTTTGTGGCCGCGAATTCTGAAACCGGCCTGAACAAAGGCTCAATATGTTTCTCATTACTGCCAGAGGTCGCTGCAGTGTTTTATGATCAGCTTCCCTCTAACCAAAAAAAATACCTCTATGCCTGCCTGCTCAAGGGCGCTTATTTTTCTCCTGGCGGTAAATGGCGGCAAGTAATAGTACCCGGTGCATTCCCGCTGCCGTCTGTGTGGATGGCAAGAGAGGTCATTGGGCTTACTAAAACCCGGAGTTTGCAATTGGGACCCCTGGTTGGGCAATTCGATTGCCGAGAAAAAGTAATATGGGGAGACAGGATCCATAATTTTTCCCAAGATCATTTGCAAATGCCTGAAATTATTGATTATGGCAATGAGGATCAGGCAATGGAATTTTTTATTGAGGATAGTGAGGACTCTCGAAAATTCCAGGAACAAGTGGATGCCTTTTATAAAAGAAATTGCTTAAGCTCGCCCATTTCTTTAAATTTAACTTAAGTTGTTGTCAAAAAAATGATTAATAAAGTGGATGTGATAGTCGTGGGCGCTGGCGCTGCGGGAATGATGTGCGGTATAGAAGCAGCAGCCCGCGGGCGCCGCGTACTGATTCTCGACAAAAGTAATAAGCCCGGTAAAAAAATACTGATGTCAGGAGGCGGCCGTTGTAATTTTACCAATTTATATGCCAGCCCCGAGCAGTATATCTCTCATAATCCGCATTTTTGTAAATCAGCACTCAAGCGTTACACCCAATGGGATTTTATTGAACTGGTCAAACGCCATAAAATTGCCTTTTATGAGAAAACGGCGGGGCAGCTTTTCTGTGAAGAAAAGTCTCATTTAATTGTCGATATGCTTTTAGCAGAATGCCGAAAAAATAATGTTGAGATTAGATTGAATCATTCGATTAGTTCTGTTGTGAAAAAAGACAATCATTTTATAGTCGTATCCGGGCAGGGAACTTATCATTGTGATTCGCTGGTTATCGCCAGCGGTGGTTTGTCGATTCCTACCTTGGGTTCCAGTCCATTTGGCTATCAGATAGCCGCTCAATTCGACTTGAATGTTTATCCGACCAGAGCGGGACTTGTACCGTTCACACTGCATGAAAAGGACAAGGAGCGTCTGGCGGAATTGACTGGAATTTCGGTCGAAAGTTCAGTGAGTTGTAACAGGATTTCTTTTCAGGAAAATGTCTTGTTTACCCATCGAGGATTAAGTGGTCCTGCCATATTACAAATTTCTTCCTACTGGTTGCCTGGACAAGAAGTAAATATTCAGTTTTTACCCCAGATTAATTTGTATGAAGAACTATTGCAGAGCCGACATAGCTCGCCGGATAGTTTCCTAAAAACGGTATTATCCCGATTCACAGCCAAGCGGGTGCTGGATGTTTTTTATGAGGCTGAGGTATTGGAAAAGCCGCTTAAACAATTCAATCACAAACAATTACAGCAAGTTGCCGAGAAACTACAGGCTTGGTCAATCAAGCCCAATGCTACAGAAGGCTATCGTACGGCAGAAGTGACATTGGGTGGTGTTGATTGTAATGAAATATCTTCCCAGACCTTCGAGTCAAAAAAAGTACCAGGGCTTTATTTTATTGGTGAAGTGCTCGATGTCAGCGGCTGGCTGGGCGGGTATAATTTTCAGTGGGCCTGGTCATCAGGTTGGGCTGCAGGTCAGGTAGTATAGACGCTAAACGGTTCTGCAAATGAATTGTAGTCTTGGCAGATCGCCTGTTATCATGCGATGATATTTCCCTTATTAAAATGACATGCCAGGGAGGCATATTCATGCGATTACCATCCGTCTTACTGGGTTCAATCCTATCGTTTTCCGGTTTTGCTCAGAATGATTCTTTGAAATTGATCATTAAATACAAAGAGCCAGTTTCCTCGAGTTCGCTTTTACAGCATTTGCAGTCTTCCCAAGACTGGACAATTGACTCCTTAAAGCCGATTGCTGGCGGAGCGTATTCCTTAAGCCTGCATACTGCGCATTCCAAAGCCGGTCTTTCACAGGAAAAAGAATTGCAAAAGGCTATTAAGGACTTGAAAAAAGATCCCCGCATTCTGTATGTAGTCAAAGATAGAATAGGGCATTTTAAACCATTGCCTTTACCTAATGGCCTGGCAGACATCGAATTGAATCATAGCTTGCAGTGGGATGAATTTACTGCACCCGGCGGTATTATGCTTGAGAGCGGTCCAGACAAACGTGATGGGGCATGGATGTATACGAGTGGAGAAAGCTCTCCCCCGGTTGTCGTGGCGGTATTGGATACAGGGATTGAGGCGCATCCAGCTCTTTTAAATAACCTGTTGAAAGATGAAAAGGGTAATATCTGGGGTTGGAATTTTGCGGGTAATAACCGAAACCTGGCTGATGAAACCGGCTCCTATCACGGAACCCATGTGGCCGGCACCATAGCGGCCGTTAGCGACACCATGCTAGGGGTGGGTGAGCATCTAAAAATTCTGGCTTTAAAAATACCGGATGATTCCGGGATGTTTTATGAAAGTCAGGTTATTAATGCCATCTATTGGGCTGTGGGAGGCGATGTACCCGGTGTTCCTCATAATCCCTGGCCAGCGAAAGTTCTGAATATGAGTTTTGGTGTGGACGAGCGTCCTGGAAAAGAAGTGGATCACTGTGATGAAGCCTTACAGGAGGCAATGTTTTTCGCCAGACATCAGGGCGCTGTGGTAACTGTTGCTGCTGGAAATGACAATGAGTGGGAGCATTATAATGCGCCGGGTGTTTGTAATGGAGCAATTAGAGTGGCTTCCACTGGACCTGAAGGTCTGCGCGCCTATTATTCAAATTATGGCCCGGGTGTGAGTTTTGCAGCACCCGGTGGTGATGCACGTTATGGACGATCCGGAGCCATTTTATCTACGGTAAAACCCGGCGGCGGCTACCAGCATAGCGGTTATGATTTTTATCAGGGCACCAGTATGGCCGCCCCTCATGCCGCAGGTGTCGCCGGGCTTGTGTATGCAATTAGCGAGGGTCAGATCACACCGGAAAAAGTTGAGCAGATTTTGTATGCCACAACTCATCCATTTGGCAAAACATCAGACAGCAATAAGTCATGCACAGGTTCCAAGCCTTGTGGACATGGAATTCTGGATGCAGACAATGCAGTTAAGGCTGCTGCCGCAACTTTTGATGCCATCATCAGTCCGCCCAGTTTCCAGGAGTTGAATCTTAAAGCCTGCCGAAACCATCAACTCACTTCCCAGCCTTTAAAAAATAGTGACTGGAAGCTGATTAAAAAACAGTGTCAGGCCGAAGAAGCCTATTTTACACCTGAGGTCCATTTGCAAGCTCGGCAAATTGTCCTGAATTATCAGGGAGCATCTTATGTGCGGGATATTAGCGCCTACAGCCATTGCCTGTTCATTGGTAAAGACAGTTTCGGCTGCTACTATTAATCCTCGGCAATTATTTGGGAGTAGCCTGGAAATTTCCAGGCTACAACGTGATACATGACAAAACTGTATACCCTGTTAAGTTTGATAAAAGACAAGAGAGATTTAAGGCTTAAGAGTCTTTCGGACGATATCATCATCGAAAACTATCCCGTATTTAATCAATCACTGGTAATTACTGCTATCAAGCAGGGCGTATTTAAGTATCGTTTCAATGAAAAAGCCTGTTATGAAACTGAGATGGAGTTACTGTGCAATTCAGATCAGCTAAGTTGCATAGAGCCTGATGAGCAAGGCGAAATTGAGTTTTTAATGATAGGAGAAATAGCCTATCTGAACTCTGAAAAAGAAAGCTTTATGAAAATATACAGCCTCAGTCCTTATAGCCAGGAGTTTTATTCCCTGGATGAGAAGAGATCGCTAATTCAATTCAAGGACTTTTTTCTGAAACAGGTGCAGGCTGGCGAACAGGATTGGGTGATTGTAACTTCTCAGCTCGAAATCAGACGTCTCAATGCAATCCTCGGAGACGAGCAAGAGCAGAAAGACTTAGTGATGCGATATTCAGGCCCGGTTCATTTCAAACCAGCTTCGGCAGATGAGAAGCAAGCCCAGGCGGTTGTCTCTTCGATTAAACTGATTCTGTAAAGTGCTTCCTGTATTTCTTTGATAATCTATACTATTTAGAAATAACTCAGGGAAGAAATCCTATGCCAACGGTAAGGGACGCCACATTCGATCTTTTGCGCAAACTGGATCTGCGCAATTTTGTTTCCAATCCAGGTTCCACTGAGGAAACCTTTTTAGCCAATTTTCCAGATGATTTTAATTTTATTCTGGCTTTGCAGGAGTCCAGCGTTGTCGGTATTGCCGACGGTCTGGCGCAGGGTCTTGGTAAGCCCGTGCTCGTGAATGTGCATACAGGTGCTGGCATGGGGAATGCCATGGGTTGTATTTTAACAGCCTATCTGAATAAAACGCCGCTGATTATTACGGCTGGCCAGCAAACCCGTGAAATGCTGTTAATGGAACCTTTTCTCACTAATGTGGAGTCGACTATTTTACCTAAGCCCTGGGTGAAATGGAGTTATGAGGTGATGCGGCCTGAAGATGTGCCTTCGGCATTTATGCGGGCTTATGCAACGGCGATACAGGCGCCGCAAGGTCCTGTGTTTCTTTCAATTCCACTTGATTTATGGGACGAAGAGATTGATGAAGTGGATATTTTTCGCTCAACATCCCGAATAGTTGGGCCAGATCCAGAGCGATTGTATGAATTTGCCCGGCAAATTAATGAAAGCCAAAACCCTGTACTTATTTATGGCGCCGATGTCGCTCGCAGCAATGCCTGGAATGAGGCGGTATTATTGGCGGAAAAACTGGCCTGTCCGGTATGGAAAGGACCCTTTTCCGAACTGGTGTCTTTTCCAGAAGACCATCTGTTGTATCAGGGCGAATTGCCGTCGGCGAAAGGCCTGCTGAGCCAAATGCTTAAGGGCCATGATTTAATTATTGTTATTGGAGCTCCGGTTTTTCGCTACTATCCCTGGATAGCTGGTGACTATTTACCTGAGGGGGCGAGACTGATTCAGGTGACTGATGATCCCTATGAGGCAGCCAAGGCGCCAGTGGGGGATTGTCTGGTGAGTGATAGCCTGCTAACTTTAAAAGGATTATTAGATAAGGTAAAAGAGCGTGGTATCGACCAGAATTTTTCCACTAATCGTAAACAGGAACGAAGTCAGCTTACGGTTCAACCGGCTTACCCGCTGACGGCAAAGCAGGTGTTCGATATTCTGTCTGGACTAACTCCTGAAGACTATGTTCTGGTACAGGAGTCTCCTTCCAATACTCATGATCTGCAAGAGTCAGGTTTGGGCACTGTCGTTAAACCTCAATCTTTTTATACTATGAGTTCGGGAGGATTGGGCTGGGATATGCCTGCAGCAGTAGGGCTGGCGCTTGCCGAGCAAAAAAGCGGCCGTAATCGGCCAGTGATTCTGATTATTGGAGACGGTTCATTTCAATATTCACTGCAGGCGATATGGACCGGCGTACAGCATCAGACTCATCTTATTATTCTGGCATTGAGAAATGAAGAATATGCCATACTGAAGTCCTTTGCATTGCTTGAGAATACCCCTAATGTTCCAGGGCTTGACCTGCCTGGTCTTGATCTCGTTTCCCTGGCTAAAGGCTATGGTGCCGAGGCTTCTTTTGCCGCCAATATCGATGAGATTAAAACCGCCTTTCAGCAGGCCCTCGCTTTTAAAGGGGTGACAGTAATTGAAATTCCAATAGAGAAAAAAATACATAAGCTGTTGGGTTATATTTCATCCAGGGATTAAGCAATTGATTACAAAAGAATGCTGCACAATTGCTATAATTTATATACCCAGGAAGAAACTGTAAAAGCATGGACAATAATAATTATGATTTTCGTATCATTGTCATTGATGATAATGTTGAAATCCATAAAGACTTTTTAAAAATCCTGACAAAAAACGCCAAAAATGATTTGGATGATCTTGGCGCTCAATTATTTGATATGGAAAATCTCAACGCCAATGAGTTGATCTTGCCGCGCTTTAAAATTGATACTGCAACCCAGGGCCAGGATGGCGCTGCGCTGATTGAAAAAGCACTGAATGAAGGTAAACCATTTGCTCTGGCGTTTGTAGACATTCGTATGCCGCCAGGATGGGACGGCATCGAAACTATAAAAAATATTTGGACAATTGATCCTGACATCCACGTCGTTATCTGCACTGCTTTTTCGGATTATAACTGGGAAGAGACGATACAAGAGCTAGGCCATAGTGATAAGTTCCTGATTCTAAAAAAACCTTTCGATCATATCGCGGTTAGACAATTAGCCTATGCGCTGACCCGAAAATGGAAGTTAATTGGCGAATCCAAAGCGTACACACAATCTCTGGAACAGGCTGTAGAAGAGCGCACTGAGGAATTAAAATATCAGGCAACGCACGATATGCTCACAGGATTGGCTAACCGGGCCCTTTTGCATGACAGAGTTCAACAGGCCATTGCTGCCTACAAACGCCATAAGATTAGTTTTGCCATTCTATTTTTCGATCTTGATCGTTTCAAACTCATCAACGATAGCCTCGGACATTCCGCCGGCGATGAGTTATTAATCCGCATCGCGAAACGTTTACTCCCCACTATTCGTGCCTTTGACACAGTATCTCGCCTCGGTGGAGATGAATTTGTTATTGTCGTTACCGAGCTCAAGCAGATAGATTACATTCATAATGTGGCACAAAAGATATTACAGATCATCAAGGAACCAATGACTATTGCCAATCGCAGTTTAAGTATCTCCAGCAGTATGGGTATAGCCACTTATCCCGGGGATGGGGAAGAAGCAGATGAACTACTGCGAAATGCGGATGCGGCAATGTATCACGCTAAAAAAATGGGTGGCGGGCAATATCAATTTTATTCAAAAGAGATGAATGAGAAAGTATTTGAGCAATTGGAACTGGAATCAGATCTTTATCAGGCCGTTAATAATAATGAGTTTACAGTCTGGTACCAGCCGCAATTTCATATTGAAAATCATAAACTGGAAGCAGTAGAAGCATTAATTCGCTGGATTCATCCACAAAAAGGCATGCTACTGCCTATTGATTTTATTCCTTTGGCTGAGCGAACCGGACTGATGATCCCTATCGGTGACTGGGTGATAAGAGAAGCTTGTCAACAGAACAAACGCTGGCAGGCAATGGGTTTGCCGCCTATCCGAATGGCAGTTAACCTTACTTCACAACAAATAAGCCAGCTCGATTTTGTACAAAAAATAAAAACCATTTTGCAGGAAACTCAATTAGCGCCTAAGTATTTTGAACTTGAACTCAGTGAAAGCTCAATAATCAATGAAATGATCATTCAAAAAATGAATGAGTTGAAAGAAATAGGGATTGAGATTGCATTGGATGATTTTGGAACAGGTTATGCCAATTTGCATCATTTAAGAAATCTCTCACTAAACCGGCTTAAGATCGATCGTTCATTTATCAATAACATCCAGTTAAATCGTAACGATGAAGTCATTATTCACGCAATCATTGCGATGGCGCGCAGTTTGGATCTTGAGGTGCTTGCCGAGGGAGTCGAAACACAAAAGCAGCTCGAGTTTTTGAAAAAGCATCACTGCAACCAGATTCAGGGCTTTTATTTTAGTAAACCCTTACCGGCAGACGAAATGACCAATTTACTTGAGCATCCAGAAGCTATTGAGAAAATATTGAACCAGGAAAATAATATTAAGGAGTGATATGAAAAGAATTGGACTGATTATTACTCTCTTGCTAGTTGCTGTGTTAGCTATTGTTTATTTTTATCGTGCCAACCAGTCTACATTGCTACCTACTTATTTTGAATATACCGATGAAGAACTCGCTTCTATAGAATCACTTCAGTCTGCTCAATCAATGACGGAGGCTTCTTTAAATAAATGGGATAAGCTGATGTTTGATCTTGTCAAGTCCAATAAACTGGGAGATGCCCCGGCATCAAAAATTTATGCCTATGTATTTACTGCGCAACGAGATGCCGCTTTTTTATCTTATAACGCAAAGCAAGAGTTTATGGGAAGTCTTGATGTGGTCTCAGCCCGAGTTCTTTGCCTGTTTTTTAAACAAGACTGCTCAACGATTCAATTTCAGATTAAGACAGATCCCTACTCAGAAAAAATTGCGGAACTGGTTGTAAGTAAAATAGTAAAACGCATGGATATTGACAGGAAAATGGAGAAATTATCAGCGGAAAAAAGAGGAACGCTTTTTTGGAAAGGAACTGCCCCTTACTTTGGTCAGGAAACAGGATCCTGGAAAACCTGGGTAATCAGCTCTCCCAGTCAGTATGTTTCCAAATCTCCCCCAAAACCTGATTCAGCGGAATGGCAGAACCAGTTAAAACAGACTGAAAAAGCTTTAAAGAATATAAGCCCTGAACAAACGAAAGCCGTCGTTTTTTGGGCGGGAAACCCATCAACTATCACGCCGCCCGGAATTTGGCTAAAGTTTGCCAATGAATATATGGAAAGTGAACAAGTTTCATTCTCCAAAATGCTGCTAGTTCGCTCGGTATTGGCAATGGGGATCGCAGATGAAGTAATCACTTTATTTTATACCAAATATACCTATTGGATAAGACGGCCATTTATGCTAGATCCATCCATCAATACGGTTATGCCCACACCAAATCATCCCAGTTATCCGGCGGGACACTCTGGTATTTCAGCCACAGCAGCAGTCATTTTGTCTTATTATTTTCCTGAGAATAAAAAGATGTGGTGGAAAAAAGCGAATGAGGCCAGTTCCAGTCGTGTCTGGGGAGGAATTCATTTTCCAATTGATGCCCAGCAAGGGCTGGTAATGGGTCAACAGGTAGGTGAGGCTGTTATCAAGTCTCAATCCAAATCGCTGAGAATAAAATGAGTATTCGCAATAAAATTCTCTTTAGTATGTTACTAGTTGTTTTTTTATTCATACCAGCCAACCTGTTTTTATTGGCTAGGTATCTGGATGTTAAAGAAAGTTTTTTAATTATCATTGAACGAACAGTACCGCGTTTGGAAGCCTTGCTAACTATGAAAAATCTAGTCATGCAGATTAATTTTTTTATGAGTTATGACGAAAAATTTTCCCAAAGTTTAAGCAAAAAAGATAGAGAGCATTTGGCGGTTATCAAAGATGAATTTCTATCTATTTTGGGGGAACTCGGAGAGCAGCAAACAATATATCAGAAATATGAATCTTCTTCTGCAGATCAGAATGGTAGGAAACTTAATCAACTCCGGGATACGGTAGTATTAGCAGCACTCGATTTATTTTTGGCAGGTGAAAGACAGAAGTCTCTTTCAGAGATTACGGTTAAGAAAGGATTTCTTCAAATAAAAGAAAAGGACTTGAATGATTTTATTAATAGAATATTGGTCCAGGAAAGCACGCTTCTTGAGGAGGAAAGGGAGAGGACCATTGCAGCTTCCACTGCATTATTCAATTTGTTATTAATTTTGAATGGCATCATTATCCTCATTACGTTTGGATTGAGTATATTTTTAGCCAATATTATTTCAAAACCCATTATTAAATTAAGCGATTTTGCAGGAAAAATCGATTATGACCACTTAGCTCCGATGCTGCCTATCATGACTCGGGATGAAATCGGTGAATTGCAGAGCCATTTAAATGAAATGGTAATGAAGCTGGACCGGGCTAAAACGCGTTTAATTGAAACCTCGCGCTCGGCAGGAGTTGCTGAAATAGCCACCAGCATTCTGCATAATGTTGGCAATGTGCTGAATAGTGTTAATACTTCTGTAGCAATGTTATCGGAGGCTGCTCAGCACAGCTATGTGGTCCAGTTACCCAAGCTTCTGTCCATACTGGAGGAAAATCAGGAGCACCTTGATTTGTATTTGAAGGAAGATGAGCGCGGCAAGTTATTTATACCTTATTTTAAAAAACTGATAGAGCAATTGGAAAATGAACAGCTGCAGATGAGTGAGGAATTAAATCAGCTTAATAATAACCTCACGCATGTTAATCAGGTGATTGACATGCAGCAATCTTCTGGTCAGGCAAGCTCCCAGATCAAAGAAACGATAGAACTTGAGGAACTGATCGAGGACATTCTGCTTTTGTATGCTAATCGACTGCGAAAAGCGAGTATCAATGTAGAACGTCAATATGGCAATATCTCTCCAATTATTTCGGTAAGAACCAAAATTCAGCAAATTATTATTAATCTGATTAAAAACGCAATCGATGCCCTGATACTTGGTGAGCAGCAAGAAAAACGTTTGATCATCAAAGTTGAAACAACTTCACCCTCTCTTGCCTGCATCACAATAAGCGACAATGGTATAGGCATTCAGAAGGATGATTTAACTCGAATATTCTCTTTTGGATTTACGACTAAAAAAGAAGGGCATGGCTATGGACTGCATAATTGTGCTCTATTAGCACGAGAACTTGGCGGTGAACTGCGAGTACAATCCAAAGGAAGTGGGCAAGGAAGTTCTTTTACCCTTGAGATTCCATATTGATCGCTTATAGGCAGGCGGGATTCATTCATTGCAGCAAAAGAGTGAATCCCGCTTAAGCAGAGCATTAGACTGATAAGCAAGCGTTAAAATGGAGAGGGGTAGGTGTGATTATCGGAATTGGAAGTCACTCCCTGAACCCCTTTATTCTGGATTGACTCAGCTCCTGCTCGATAAATTTCAGAGCCTAGACGCTCTCTTAGTTCGAGCAAGCCCTTAGCGCCTATTTTCATAATCTCTTTAAATTCCACTCCATTATTTTTCAAAGCCAGAACCTGTTTAGACTGACAGGCAAAGCCTGTCTGATCTTGTTCGTCCAGAGATAGAAACTCTTCTACTGGAATTCCCTTGGAAAACAAATCGCAGGCTTTTTCCAAAAAAGGATTAGAGGACCTCGATTGCTCAGACCCATGGTGTGTTTGAATGCGCTGATCTCTGATTAATTTGAAAAAGTTTTTTTGCTCTGCTTCTGGAACTTTCAGAATTCGGGATAGATAAGGTGACAGTTCTTCCAGTTCCTTATCTGTTAAGCCTCTCCTATTGGAGATGTGGCAACCATTGCTTACTCTGGCAGCCTCATTCAAAAAGCTATTCATGCTATGAGCAAGATAGGCTGCGCTAGAGTTTAGTTTGCTGTTAATCTGATTTGTGAAGAGTTTTTGCAAAGCAGAAATGCAGATGTGCGTGGCTTCAGTTCCTGAAGTAACGGCTAACAATGTACCACGATAATAGAGAAACGAGTTATTATTTTCAGATACTATATCGAGGGGAGTATCCGATGTTTCAAGATATAGTTTATCTCGCTGGGGATCGTTTTTAATCTGTTTGCAAGTGATTAGCTTCATTTGCAATAAAGCATTTTGCAAGGGCCTTGAATCGCTGCCCGGGTTTATTGTGAACTGCGTTTTATTTAATGTCGTCATATATCCTATCTCCTCCTGAAAAATCTGTTCAATTGTAAATCAAATAGAATTTACTTGTAAATAAAATGATCTAAATGAATTTAATTTAATCTTAATATTTAAATATAATCATCAGGTTAAATTTGAGTTAAAATCGGAATGTTTTTGCTATTTACAGAGAATCCCGGTGAGTAAAACCATCCAAATAACTGATCATCAACCTCTGGACTTATTAAAAAAATGGCTCGAAGAAGAAGCATCTGCCGGAGCGCAATATGCACAGCACGCCGTTTTATCCACGCAGGGTTTAAATGGTGCCGGTCATGGCCGTGTGGTCGCTATTCGTGAAATTTGCGGGGAAGAACTGCTTTTCTTCACTCAGAAAATCACGAGAAAAGTGCAGGAAATACAAAACAATGCCAGTGTTTCCCTAACATTCTGGTTTGAACGGCATGCGCGCGAAGTGATTGTCGAAGGCGAGGCACGTTTTTTATCAGAGGAAGTTAATGCCAGTTACTGGAATGCCTATCCAAAATGGGCACAAATTCGTTTTTGCAGTTATGCACCAACGTCGGGTCTGCCCATAGAAAATAAGGAGATATTGGAGAACAAGCGAAAAAAGATTGAAGGGACCGCAGGACAGGACCCGCTTCCTCTTTCTCCTGACTATTATGGAATTGCAGTTAAACCGCAGCGCTTTCTATTTTACAGCTATCGCCTTGATGAACTGTCGGATGTATGGGAATATCACTCAGAACCTCAGGGATTCACAGTCAAACGACTATCCCCTTGAATACCAGGAAGTGTAAATAAATGGCTTTTTACATCTTCTTTTGCTGATAAAATTGCGCTTTGTGGAAAGGATGCATCAGGAGAAATACATGAATAGACCGGTTGTTATCGTTGACCCATTATCGTCGGGAATCGATTTGGCTCCGGCTTTTAAATCAAGAGGCATACCCGCCATTGCCATTACATATAAAACTTTTGAAGAGATAGGATTTGGCCTCGAAGTACAGACCTCAGATTTTATCGAAATTATTCCTGATCAGCCTAATCTTGCAGAGATTCTTAAAAAATTCAATCCGCTTGCTATTATCCCTGGAGATGAACGCGGCGTACCTATTGCGGAAAAACTGACCGAAGCATTAACTCCCCATCTCTCAAATGATCCCGGAAGGTCACTTCATAGAACACATAAGGCCTTCATGCAACAAGCATTGCAGGAGGCAGGGATTCCTTTTCTAAAGACAGTTAACACGGCATCGAAAAAGGAAGTGGAATTCTGGATTAAGAACAATGGCCTGGTCAATTCTCCCTTAATAGTTAAACCACCTATATCCGCGGGCAGCGATAAGGTTTTTCATATTAACGCAAATCAGGATTGGAAAAAGGCTTTTGATAAAGTGCTGTATGAGCCCTCTAAAACAACGGGTAAAAACAGTGAGACGGTAGTTGTACAGGAACAGGCTTTGGGTACAGAGTTTGCCGTGGGAACAGTCAGCGCTAATGGAAAGCATTACCTGGCACATTTAATTCAATACAATAAAACATCCGTTCATGGCCGTAAAACGGTTTTTGATTATGTTGAATTCCTCCCTTATTGCGATACGCGTCATCGAGAATTATATTCCTACACTCAAAAGGTTCTGGATGCTTTAGGCATCCGCTGGGGTGCTGCACACACTGAAATCATGCTCACCTCAAATGGTCCGCGACTAATCGAGTCTGGCGCCAGAATATGCGGCGGGCCTACTGTACGGTTCGCCCGTGAAGCCACAGGCAGCAGTCAGGCTGACAAATTAGTTGAAATCTATGTTGATGGGGATGTCCTGACTAAGGAATATCGATTTAAAAAATCAGTAGTACCCGTTTTTTTAAAATCACCTTCAGAAGGCATAATCTCCAATGTGGAGGCGATGGCTGGCATCCAACAATTACCCACATTACTGAGTGAATACATTTGGTTTAAAAATGGCGACCGGGTCCCTCATACAGTGGATTACTTAAGCAGTATTGGAATAGTGGCGTTAGCTGGAGAGCGGCAACTGATTTTTTCAGATTATAAAAAAATCCGGAGCATGGAAGCAGAGTTAGTAGTTTCCTCTTAATACGTCTGCATTCGGCAGGATAAAAATTAATTTTTGCAAAAAGAACACTCAGATTAGGCAGGTTTATTATCAACACACCTCTTCAGCTGCCCTTTTATCCTAATAATGCCGCGAGAATTAGTTTGTTTTTGTTGTCCATCTAACCAATTATCTCTGTAGCGATGAGTTTTGAAAAAACTCTTCTATAATTTTGGTATATATCAATGTCTAAAGGGATTTTAATGAATAGCGCCGATAATGTACAAGAATACAAAGAGAATGGTTTACTATTTTTAGAAATGTCATTGACAAAGAATAATCTTGCAGACTTGTTATCCTTATCCAATATCGAGTTTGACAATTTTTTTTATCCCCCATATTGAGTGATTAACCTAATAGCCCTCTAAAACCTGTAAACTAAAACAAAGGCAGTTGCACGTTTGCCTCAGGTTTTTCCTGCTTGAGTTTAACGCCTATCCCCAATAGGCGCACAGGCTTATATTTTCTGGTAAATCCTTCCTGCATCAATTGATGCAGTATGTCAACATCAACTCTGTGACCAAGACGTTCAACGGTAGTTTGCTGAAAATCACTGAATTTTAATTTTACGAACACTCCGTGAATATTGGCTTGTTCTCCACTGCGTTGTATTCTGGCTTCCAGGCGCAGAATGAGTGCAGGTAACTCATTAAGACAAGCGCTAATATCGGCTAAATCTCTGGAATAGGTTTCCTCGACACTGATGGATTTTCTAATGCGTTCAGGATTAACCGGACGATTATCAATGCCTCTGGACAAGTCATAAAGCCGTTGGCCCATTATGCCAAATTTCATTGTTAGATAGTCTGAAGAATATTGCTGCAAATCAGCACAGGTATTAATGTTAAGGGCTTTTAGCCGTTCCTCCATTTTAGGACCCACTCCAAAGAGCCTGCGCACTGGCAGGCTAAGTACAAAAGCGGAAACATCTTCTGGCCGAATCACCATCTGGCCATCAGGTTTATTCCAGTCACTGGCTATTTTTGCCAGGCTTTTGTTTGGTGCAATACCTGCACTGGCGGTCAGTTGTCTTGTTTCATAAATTCGGGCCCTGATTTCACGAGCCATCCAGGTAGCGCTTCCCTGACATTGGGTGGATTCAGTGACATCCAGATAAGCTTCGTCAAGCGATAAAGGTTCGATAAGTTTGGTGTAGTCCGCAAAGATGGCGCGAATATACTGGCTTTCGTGCTGATAAATTTCCATACGCACCGGTTGAAGAACCAATTGAGGGCATAACTTAAGAGCCTGGGCTGTTGGCATCGCCGAACGCACGCCAAACTTACGGGCACTATAATTACAAGTCGAGATTACACCCCGATGTCTGGCATCTCCTCCGACCGCAAGCGGTTTATTTGCCAGCTCCGGGAAGTCACGCATTTCAATGGCCGCATAAAAACAGTCCATATCAATATGAATAATCTTTCTTGTCATCTAATTCTTAACAGGAATATTGATTCGATAAAATGTCAGCTGGAAAGGTATATGAGTAACAGATAACTGGCAATACCTGAAGTGCAATAAATGATCTAATTGGGTGGAAAGTGCAGGGCTTTGGTTATGACCCTGCGGCTTGGCGCATTAATCTCCGGAAATAGTTATTTCTCCGGGAGCATCTACATCTATTTTAAAACCATTGCCTTCCATATGGACGGGTGTAATTACCCCGGTGGTAATATCAATATAGAGAGTACCCACTATGATGGGTTTAGCTTTGTCAATGCCCATTTTTAAAACCACAGGACAGACTTCTGCTCTATGTTTACGACAGCCTGCCTGAACGATGAACCATGACACCTTGCTTGTAGAGTGCGGTAGAGTGGGTCTTGGTCCAGGCATTTCATCCACAAAAGCATTGGATATCAGATTGGTTGTATTATGGATGATCATGGATTCGGGGGAAGCCAAAGCCGAAGGACTTGTTAATACAAGAGCCAATAGAGCGGGCATAAGCGAACGAAGCATAAAACAAACTCCTTTTTTTGTGAAGTATTTAACAAACCGAAACATATTAACCTTAAGTAAATCATCTTTAGAAGTGCATTTGTCAAAATTGCTTCAACAAACAGGCTGGAGGATGGCAGCCAATTACCTCGAATTTAACTGAGTACTATAATTGTAAGTAATTTGCATTTTGGGAGGAATCAATGGAAACAATCGAAACAATTCAACAAAAAATTGCAACACAAATTGTTCAGGCTCAGTTAGTGGAGCGCAGTGGGGCAACACTATTTTCACAATTGAAGGGTCTTCCGCAAGTGAATAGTGATAATGTGCAGGAAGTTTTGCGTGAAGCGATTGAAGGACGAAGTTATTATAACTGGCATGGTAATGAAATGCCTACTCGTATCAATATTGAAGAAAAAATAGGAATTGTACTTATAGAGTTTCTGCATAATGTAAATGCTTCCAGATTAAGCGAAGAAGAAAAGCTTAAAATCGTTTCTGAAATATTAAAAGAAGCACAAAATCACTTAAATATCGCTTCAAAATTAAATCCTGCCAGTTTGAGTCAATGCTTAAGCGATTGTGAAAAACTTATTAAAAGTAATGCCCCATTCACCGAGATTACTCAAGAAGCTAAAGACTATTTTAAAGACCAGTTAAAGCAAAGAATCGATGCGCTTCATCAAAATGAGCGAAATGAAGAGTCTAAGCTGAGAGACCAAAAGAAATTTCCTAATAAAAAAGCGGATAACTCAGCACAAATTCCCCTTGTTGAGTTGAAAATAGATAGAGAGAATAGACCCCTTCATAAAGAGCTTTTATTGAAAGTTTTAAATAGTGAATTAACTAAAAACCCGGCAGGAAAAAAATCGGATTTAATCAAAGATATTATTGAAATAGTCAAAGAAATTGATCCTGAAGGAGATCCTGTACAAGTGTCAAGAACGTTTGTAGGCATTAAACAACTCATCGAGCATTGGGATATCCTTGAAGGAGTTAAGACACCCAAACAATTGGTGCTCCAGCAATTGGCGTGGTTTCTCAGTGATCTTGCTGTAGCTGATTGGCAGAGAGAGCTCGCGGGAACTGGTTCTTTCATCATGGAGGATAGATTCACCAGGACTACTATTCGAGATGCACTGGCGGGAAGGCCCTTACGTGATTTTACTGCTTATTTTAATAGTCTTACCGAGGAGCAAAAAGCGGAAGGAGAAGAAGCTATTCGTCTGATCCAAACAATAAACAGAGCCTCGCCAGAGTCCATCGAAGCGATTTTAAAGGATGCTTTAAAAAATAAGGGAGTATTCTCTGCTTTTTCCTCTGCGCCCAGATTAGCCCGTTATTTAAAGCAAGCTCTGGCGCTTAACAAACTGGAAAAGCCAGAAAACAGGAATAATCCGGATACCTTGAAAATTATAGGGATATTCCGTGATCCACCTTATAGTCTGGCTACATCCTTCATTTTCCTCAATTACCTTGATGCACTTTCCAAAGTGCCGGAAGTGAATCATTTTCTTGCTCCAATAACAAATAACGTACCTAAAAAGCCATCCATGTTGAGAGTTCCAGAAACCCATTCGGCAACATCAATGAAGGATGAGTTAAAAGTTATTAGAATCGATCCGGAAAAGCGTAAAGAAAACAGGGATATCGCTTTGCGTATTATTGAGGAACTCAGGAAGTATCCTAAAGAGGCGGGCGGCAATGAATGGATGCTTGAAAATATCGAAAAAATCATTAAGGCAATAGACTTGGAAAATCCAACTGATGTCACTCAATCATTTGCAAAAATTAAACTCCTGGTTCTGAACTGGGAAATGCAAAGTGGCAGCAAGAACCCTCTTTATTTGGCGGAGCAACCCCTTTCCTGGTTTTTGAGTTGTATCGGCAGTAAGGAAGAAAATCTTTTAGAGCGAATAATGAAATACTCAAAAATTGATGATGAAAAAAACCATATGAGCGCATTACTTTATCAGTATGAAGTATTACATGATTTTGAAGGGGAGAAAGATGATCAAACAGATAATGCCGATATCATTAAAGCCAAACAATTGATCCGGGCTATAGATGATATTGCAAAAGATACAGCATTAACTTTCCATGATAGGCAACAGAAAATTATTAGTCTGCTCAAAGAAAATTTAGATACAAGTCTTTGGGATAAGTTAAATCCAGATCCTGTAAGTCTTAATAAATATATAGAGAAATCAATCGAAATTGCCAGCTTGCCTGAGGATACTGAGTTGTTCTCAAAAAGGCTTCTAAATTTTGTTTTTGCATTTAATCGAGCCACTAATTTTAAGGATTTACTCGAAGCGGTATCGGATGATTTCCACGACATTATTGTGGCTGAGATGAATCAGAAAGATGGATACCAAATGTAGAATAACTCAAGTTCAGACGCTTATTATCTGAATGAAACTGGATGATGAAATTTCACTTTAATTTCAGAATCTTTAATCGCATCCAAGTGTTTCATTCGATCGATGATATCAGTCACCAATGCTTTTTTAACTTTGACCAGATTAATGTGTATTTCATCATAGCCTGCGATTTGACTAGGCTGAACAATAAACTGGTTAATGTGGGTATCAATTCCTTCGCCGAGTGTTTTTAGCAGTGTTTCGTAATTGATTGCAGACTGTGTGGCATAGAAAGTCAAACTGCAGCTTGTTTTCTTGCTTTTAAATCTCTCTTCCAGGGGCTTAATGACCAGTAGAATGACAAGAATAATGAAGGTGGCAACAAATGCAGCATGGTAAAGCCCGCCTCCCACCGCAAGACCAATACCTGCAACCGTCCAAATACTGGCTGCGGTCGTCAATCCGCGAACCACATTCCCTTGCAATAAAATGGCGCCAGCACCTAGAAATCCGATACCGGAAACCACCTGTGCTGCAATACGGGAGGGGTCAAGAATCACATTGGGGGTGCCCAGGATATCATAAAAGCTGAAAGCGGAAACAATCATAATCAGGCAGGAACTCACACACACCAGCATATGAGTACGCAAACCAGCAGCCCAAAGAACGCGTTCGCGCTCCATACCAATAACGCTACCCAGGACCCCCGCCAGACAAAGACGCAGGGCAATTTCTAAATGAGATAACATCATAGGACTAGCTTTCTGATTAATAAGAGAAATAGTATAACATCAGCGAAATTCAACAAGCTAATTAAATCACGGTTGAAAAAGCCTGCCCTGGAAACTCGTATTGATGCCGGCTCATTCTGCTGCAATAATCTTAATTAGATCTTATCGGGTTTAATTTAATGATTTCAGTCTTGGCAATTAACAATTATCGTTCCATATTAGATTTAAAAATACCCTTGAGCCAACTCAATGTGATTACTGGGGCCAATGGAAGCGGTAAATCGAATATTTATCGAGCGCTTCGCCTCCTTTCCCAAACAGTAACTGGCGGGGTCGTTAAAGCTTTAGCTCAGGAAGGGGGCTTAAATTCGACGTTTTGGGCAGGACCTGAAACATTGTCTAAAGCGATGCAGAAAGGCGAAGCTGCGGTTGAAGGCAGTGTGCGTAGAAAAGCGGTACGCATGCGGCTTGGTTTTTCAACACCGGAATTAGGCTATGCCATTTCACTTGGTTTGCCTGCACCATCAAACTCAGCATTTTCATTAGATCCAGAAATTAAGCGGGAATGTATCTGGGCAGGCCCTTGCTTCAGACCCGCGAGCCTGCTTGTGGATAGAGTTGGATCTATTATTAAAGTTCGTGCATCCCGAACCTGGGAAGTCGTTGATCATCATCTCAATGTATTCGACAGTCTTTTTTCTCAGATTGGCAATATAAAAGAGACGCCAGAAATTATCTACGTGCGAGAATTCATTCGAAACTGGCGGTTTTATGACCATTTTCGTAGTGACAGAGAATCACCCGCACGAAAAACGCAAATCGCCACCCGCACACCCGTGTTGAGTAATGAGGGGGATGATTTAGCGGCCGCCTTACAGACAATTAAAGAAATTGGCGATAGTGAGGCGTTGGATAAAGCGATTAGTGATGCTTTTCCAGGAACAAAACTGGTTATAGCCAAACACGAAGGCGGTTATCTTTCTGTAGGCCTTTCTCAACAAGGTTTATTGCGGCCGCTCAATTGCGCAGAATTATCCGATGGAACCTTACGCTACTTATTATTAGTTGCGGCATTACTGACTCCCAGACCACCTAAGCTACTGATTTTAAATGAACCTGAAACCAGTTTGCATCCTGACCTGCTGCCTGCTTTAGCGAAACTGATATTACATGTATCCGAGAAGACACAGGTTTGGATTGTTTCTCACGCCAATTCACTGATTAATATTTTGAAACAATACCCGGAATCTCATCTCATAGCGCTGGAAAAACAAATCGGCCAAACCACAATTCCTGGGCAATCACTTCTGGATGTACCTTCCTGGTACTGGCCTGATTAGCTGTGTGGCATTTTCGAGACAAAAAATTCTTTATTCTTGCGGAGG
This sequence comes from Legionella quinlivanii, assembly GCF_900461555.1. NCBI lineage: Bacteria > Pseudomonadati > Pseudomonadota > Gammaproteobacteria > Legionellales > Legionellaceae > Legionella > Legionella quinlivanii. Next base: position 1,223,688 of record NZ_UGOX01000001.1, read on the forward strand.
TATTTAAAAATGAGTAATCTCTCGCGGTGCTAATGAAATACAAGCCGCCACCTTGGAGGGGATATGAAGTTGTTTACTCTAAAAAAATCTCAAACTAAAGAAGAAAATGAGCAAAGAATTCAATTGATACGGAATATTTATTCTGCATTGTGGCTCAATCCTTCAATGAGTGAGGAATCGAGACAGAAAATATTGATAGGGTCATTGGTTTATACCCATCTATCTGCCAAAGAAATTCAAGAGGATGTGGCTAGTCAATACAAGAGAAAGTGATCAAATAACCTGAATGGAGTTACCGCAATTTAATAGCGGTAATTTATACTTGATCGGCTTTATCCCGTCCGGCATTCTTTTAAATCCCGCTCAAACCCGACTTTATATTTCTGATATGACGCAGAATAGTATTTCATCCTGCAATATTGATGGAACTGGCGGCGTGAGCAACTGCACAAGCTCTGGAACAGGAATGAGCCAACCGTGGGGGATTGCTTTTAATGCATCGGGAACAAAGATATATGTGACTAACTTTCTGGGCTCGAATGTTAGTTTATGCGACATTGATCTCAATGGGATGTTAGTAAACTGTTCCATTACAGGATCTGGGTTTTCTTCTCCCGTAGGTATTATTTTCAATTCAGCACAAACAAGGGCCTATGTGGTTAACGATGGCGGTGTGGTTAGTCAGTGTGATGTGGCTGCCGATGGTAGTCTGGTCAATTGCAGCCTTTCAGTGGATACAGGACTAATTTCCCGATACATTGCATTTAATGCAGAAGAAACGCTGGCCTATATAACACATCCGGCAAATGATGTTGTGTCTAAATGTGAAGTGGCTGCTAATGGCAATTTAACCAATTGCACTTTAACCGGCACGAATATGAATGGCGCTACCGGGATAAAACTGATCACGCTTTAAAGAGAATAACAGGAATAATTAGCCGTAGCCTGGTTGGCGCCTCGCGCGACAACCAGGTTTTCTTGAATGGTTATTTATCCTCATGTGTTTGGAAACTCGCTAGCGATGCAAGATAGCTACATCCGGCGGGATTTTTTCCCAGAAACTACCAGTTCGCCCTTTTTTGTAACCAATCTGGTATAAAGCGTTCATTTGCTTTTGATCAAACATTTTATCAGCATCTGCAACAAAATCGGGTGGTATATAGGTGAGATTAAAATCTACATGCTGAAGGAGCGAGCAAAGGTAGATGAAAATGACATCAGCGCTTCCCTGAGCCGCTGTCACACTTTTCAGGGCCCGTTTCCCAATAGAAAGCAACTTGGGTTTGACAACTTTATAGGGGAACCTGTTTTGATTATTACGAATGACAAATATTTTAACATTTGGCATGTTTTTTAGATGAAAATGTTCTTTAGCTGCTTTAAGGTCTGAACCGAGACGGCTTAGAAAGACTGCAAAAGTGGTTCCGCCATCGACATGCATTTCTGAATAGATTTGTCCCTGTGCCATTACGTCAAAGTACACTGGTGGAAACACGGCGGGAATGCTGGCGGAGGCCAGCAATATTTTCTTGAACAGGGCAAGCTTCTCGGGATTTTTACTCGTAGCAATGCGGGTCATATCCCACACTACCAAATCTCTTGAATAAAGATTAGTTGTTCCGACATATAGACGTCGTCCTTGATAGTAGGCTTTGGCAATATCATCCAGCATTGTTGCCGTAACATATTTATCCAGAAGTTTCTGTAAAGGTTTATAGTCTTTGAGCGATTCTCCGCCAGTCAGCAATGTCCACAAAACAGGTTTGTCGGTAAAGACATCTTTTGCAGAAATGGTGGTATAAGCTTCCCTTAAGGCTTTGTCGTATTTAGGGCCTGCAAAAGCAAGGGGGGCTATTAAGGCGCCTGTGCTAATACCCGTAACCGTGGTGAACTCCGGCCTTTTACCCGATTGGGTCCACCCATTCAGGATCCCGGCACCAAAAGCGCCAAAATCCCCCCCGCCAGAGACTACTGTAATGCCCCCCAAATAAACCGGTCCACCTAGTTTTAAATTAACGACTAGGAATAGGACTAGTAATATGACTATAACAACAATAGAATGTAGCGAAATAATTCACTCCAGTCGTAAGCGAAAACGTTGGACAGCTTACGAAAAACAACAAATAGTTCATGAAACCTACCAAACAGGCGTAACAGTATCCTTTATTGCACGCAAACACGGTATTCCCCCCAGTCAACTATTTTACTGGCGAAAAATAATGGAGAATGGTGCATTGACCAGCGTTAAAACAGAAGAAGAAGTCATCCCTGAAAGTGAAGCCAAGGCGTTGAAAAAACGTATTAAGCAACTTGAGCAAGTTCTGGGACAAAAGACATTGGAAAATGAGATTCTGCGTGAAGCAGTTAAGCTGGGTCGAGAAAAAAAACTGATCTCGCGACAACCCTTGTACGGGATAAGCGATTTCGAATAAGAGCAGTTGCCAGGGCACTGCAGGTTTCTCGCTCCCACTTAACGCAGAGGTTGAAAAATATGGAACACTCCAGAAAACAAACGGTTAAAATACGTGATCAGGAACTACTGCCTTACATTCGTGAAATAACGGATAAACGGAGTAGCTATGGCTATCGTAGGGTTACAACGCTTCTTAATCATGAGTTAAAAAAGACAGGTCTTGCCTGCGTCAATCATAAACGTGTCTATCGTATTATGAAGCAAAATCAATTATTACTGCCGGCGTATGGCAAAAAACAAACACGAGTACATGATGGGAAAGTCATTACATTGCATAGCAACACTCGTTGGTGTTCAGACTGTTTTACCATACAGTGCGCTAACGGTGATAGAGTTCATGTCGCTTTTGCAATGGATACTTGTGACAGAGAAGTATTAGGCTATATTGCCTCGACAGTGGGCATTGATGGAGAAGCAATCAGGGACTTATTGCTAGAAAGTGTAGAGTATCGGTTTGGTGCAGCAGAATACATGCCCAAACAGATACAGTGGTTAACTGACAATGGCCCTTGTTATGTGGCAAGGGACACTGTTTCTTTTGCAAGAAACTTAGGCTTTGATGTGAGGACAACACCAGCATATAGCCCTGAAAGCAATGGTATGGCAGAAGCGTTTGTTAAAACGTTTAAACGAGATTATGTCGCTTTTTTTGATCTTGATGATGCGCAGACTGTTATGAAAAAGCTTCCTGAATGGTTTGACGATTACAACGAAGTTGCGCCTCATAAGGGCTTAAAAATGATGGCTCCCAGGGAATATATCAGGAGCTTATTAGCGGTGAGTTAGGTGGTTCGGTTTTATAGGGGCAACTCCAACTACCAGTAAGCTAAAATAACCCTGCCTATGAAATAGAATATCAGGATAGGTCTTGGCCAGCTGTTTAACGCGTTCGAATGACTGTTCTTTAATCATCCGTTGGTCATAGTCAGTAAACTGGCTGCGGATATGTTCAAATCCAGGTATTTCAGCGCTATGTTCAAAGGCTGCAGGTAGTGGAGGAGCCGTCCGTGTTAGATGACAACCGCTTTGCAGAAAAGTAAGACATAAACAGAGGGTTCTGATTTTAAGCATCGCATCAATCCATGAGTGTCATAGCAGAATTATTTATCGGGGCTCTTGGAACATTGTCTTTTCCCGCAATGTGTCTAGCTGTGTTCGTACAACAGCCCTCGCAGGTTCAGTTAATGTCAGTTGACCATTTAATTTCGATGTGATCACTTACCATGGTATGTTGGAGTGAATTCCGTATCAAGTATTTTCGGAATCGTTTCTGCATTTTTAGCTATTAAAATAATCAAACGAATCAATGATGCCTAATCTGCAGGTCTTATATTGCTGTCAGCAATCCCGTGCCCCAGTTGAGTTGTTAAGGCGAGCTGCATTTGATTCTAATGTCAGCTCTGCCTGACAGACACTTCGGAAAAAACCGGCGACTGTCAGATCAACGACGATATTTAAATCAAACCGCTTTGGATCGAGTAAAAAAGTTAAGGTTTAGGAGCATCCTCATTGATTTCATTTGATTCTTCTTGCTGCTCCTCTCCTGAATCTTTCAGTTCACGTAGGCTATCTTTTAGTACCCTCATCTGGATTGCTGTATATTCTTCGACTATCTTGCCTGGCGATTCCTCTCTCAATGTAAGGGTATACTCAGCATCCTGTCCTGCTATAAGAATTTCACCCTCACCCTGGTAATATGAAATACCACTAATATCTTTACCCATGGCATTGGGATAGGTAATAATTATTTCCCTGTCTTCATTTAAATAATGACAACCCACCTCTGTTCCTTTTGTCGTGCTAAGAATTCGTTGTTGCGTTAACAAAAATGCATCGTCTGGAGATTTTTCTCTATTAGCATCTGCCTGTTTTGCAAATTTCGCACTTTTTTCACCTCGTATAGTTTTATATGTTTTTGCCTCCTCTCCAGGGGGTAAGGGTTCTAATGGCTTATTAATCGCTGAAAGCGAAATCATACTGGTAAGAAAAATTTCTTTTAAAAAATTATCCGAACATTTGTCTAATCGTTCAATTGATCCAGATAAAAGATTATTAATATCGCGGTACATTGCGTCTTGAGTATATTGGTTTAGCGCTTTAAGCTCACCATTCTGGAGATTTAACAAATCTTTCCCGATGTGATTATTTTTTTTCATCTCATCGAGTTTGTCATCAGTCAATGCTTCGACATTACCATATTCTAAAATTGAAGGAGGGCAGGTGGGAGTATTTTCATTCAAAAAATCATTAAATTTTTGTACGGTAGCATCATCAATTGTAATATGTTCTAAATTTGCTAATGACAATAATTTTTTTAAAGGATAAATTTTAGAATTGTTGGCTGCTATAGTCACTTCTAATAACTGATTATTTTTATCAAACTCTCTTCTAATTTGATAATTTTGTTCACCTGATAATAATAAGGCGGTTGCCTCTTCAAGAAGCCTTGTTGCGTTGTTTTTATTGAGAGGACCGTAATAATATGCATTATCCCCCATAAACACCAACCAAGAATCTCGGGGTACATATATGAAGTATAGATTGTTCTAAAAAAATGCATATTGGTGTTGACCGCGTAGCCTGTTGGCGCCTTGCGCGACAACCGGGTTTTCATGCTCATTTTGAAAATGGCAATTCTTGTGCCTTGCTTAATATTCATCAATACATGAGGAATGGAGTCTTCCTGGAAATTGGGGGGTGGCTGCTAAAGGTGAAAACCTGGTTGGCGCAATGCGATAACCAGGCTACACGGGAGCTAAATTATAATACTTAGGTAGCCATACTGTATTTAACAATCAACGCCGTATTCTCTTTACCGCTATCTAGCAAGGCTTGGTAATAAGAAACGATGATCTCTGCAGACGTTGCAGCTGGAAGAGAATTGGGGAATGAAAACGTCATAAATACATTTTGTTCACCAAATTTTTTCTCCAGACTAGAATAGATACTAGCCATTTTTTTCTTGGCGAGTGTAGTATCAATTGGAGTCTTTACTGTATTCTCTGAGAGAATTACTTCTTCTTGTATTTTTTGTATTTGTTCCATTAAATGCGGGTAGGACTCTTCCAAATTGACTACCGAATCATCTAGTTGGTTCAATTCAAATTTGACAATGTCTCCTGGATGTTCTTTAAGTAAAATTTGATAAATATCACGCTGGGTAGTTATTAACTTAAAGATGGCTTCATCCGATGCAGTATTAAGATGTTTGCTAAAAACACGCCTGATTAAAGAGATGGTGTAGGCATCTATGGTTGTTTGCGGTTCATGATTATAAACAGCTTTTTTAGAATTATTAATAAACTCTTTAAATTCATCAGGGTGTTTTTTTGAGATAGTATTTAAAAGCTGGTTCTCTTTATACTTTTCCTCTAGCTTGGAGGCTTTGGCTATATTTGAAATATATGGACTAAATAAATATATCGTGATTGATAGAGCGATGAAGGCAAGTGCCGAAATTGTTTTTGACTTTTGTTTGGAAGTAAAATATTTGACGGCTGAAAATGCAGAACCAATAGTTCCGCAAATTAATACATTGGTCCAATTCATTAGTATTCCTTTATTAATTATCCATTGCTGAGGTTTTTTGTAAGCGCTTTAAAAACTTTTCCATTTCGTTTTAAAGCATCATATTTAATGGTGGCCAGAGGCAGAATCGAACTGCCGACACGAGGATTTTCAGTCCTCTGCTCTACCGACTGAGCTATCTGGCCATCAAGAGGTTGCTATTAAACTCTTAGTTGGGTTTGAAGTCAATAGAATAATTGAGAAAATTATAAAATTAATTAAGCTGTTGAAAAAACAATCATTAAATTGATTTAATTTAATTCTAATTGAGTTGAAATTGAATTTTTAGATGTTCAAATGTTTTAACTGTTGATAATAGCAAATGGCTATTTGTGCTCCCAGGGAAGCATTGTTTTTGATGAGTTCGATATTCGCACGCAGGCTTTCGCCAGCAGTCAATTCATTAATGCGTTTTAAAAGAAAAGGGGTAATTGATTTTCCCTGCAGACCCTTTGCCTCCGCTCTTGCCTGTTGGATAACCGGATTAATTTGAGCCTCAGGAATTTCATCCCCTCTTGGAATGGGATTGGCAACTACAATTCCATTTCTCATTCCCAATTGATGTTGGTAATACAGTAACTCGGCGATCTCCTGGGGCTTGTCCAGGCGATGAACCAGGGGTAAGCCGCTGGAATGGCTATAAAAAGCGGGAAATTCGTTGGTGCGATAACCGACAATAGGTACCCCGTAGCTCTCAAGTTTTTCGAGTGTTTTTGGTAAATCAAGTATCGATTTCGCGCCAGAGCACACGACCGTTACGGGTGTCGTAGACAATTCAATAAGATCAGCAGAAATATCAAAGTTTTCGATAACCTGCTGATGGACGCCTCCAATACCCCCTGTAACAAATATGGGCAAGCCTGCCAGATGAGCGCAAAACATGGTTGCCGCGACTGTAGTGCTGGCAGTGAGCTTTCTACTGAGCACATAGGCAATATCACTGCGGGATGCTTTTATTGTGTGGGGGGATTGGGCGAGTTCTTCCATCAGCGCATCACTGGTTCCAATATGGATTCGTCCACCGTGTAATGCAATGGTTGCAGGGATGGCTCCAATCGTTCGGATGATATCCTCAATGATGCAGGCTGTTTCCAGATTCTCAGGATAAGGCATCCCATGCGAGATTAATGTTGATTCCAGTACAACGACTGGTTCGTTATTAATAATGGCATCTGCCACTTCCGGATCGATCTGTAACAGCTTGTGAAACATATTATTTATTCTCTTGGAGTATAGCCGGCAGGCCGTTCTGATCCTTCGCCAAATAAAAACTTTTCCATTTCCTGGGTTAAGAATTCACGGGCTTTGGGATCAATAAGGCTTAAACGGTATTCATTAATTAACATCGTTTGATGGGAGAGCCACATATTCCAGGCCTGTTTGGAAATATTATTCCGTATTTTTTCTCCTAAAGCGCCGGGAAATGGTTGTTTCTCAAGACCTTCGGCCTCGTTTTTTAGTTTTAAACAAAATACTTGATGAGTCATAAGCAAATTCCAAATTACAAATTCTAATTATTGACAGCTAGGATTGCCGGCAAGCAATTTTGAAAAAAACAAAAGAACAACGCGTCCTTTTGCATTAACTGTTCTTGCTAACAAACCCTGTCAGTGTATCAATATCGACCTCAATCAGCACGGCATTTTACTTGCGCCAGCATAATATGCTGTGAGAGAAGCTGTTCTTGCTCTGGTAAAAGCGCATCAAACTGCACTGCGGTGCGATACAAATCTTCACTCAAATACTGGCTGTAAACGCATACTGCATCCACTACAATAGGAACCATTTTGGGTTTAGTATAGATCACCAGCTTGAGAAGTGTTTTTTCTTTAATCCGTTCTTTAGTTTTAAAAGCCATACCGCCAAGACTGATGTTCACTTTGCGCAAGTGAATTTTATCACCCATGAGTAAATGGCGGGCGAGATAGTCAATTTTGGCATTTATCAGATTAAGATAATGGGTTAGCGCAGGCTCTTTTAACGCTAATGCCTGAGTCAGTTCAGCTAATTCATAATCAATTGTCTGGAAATATTGAGTTGTCTCCAGAAATCGTTGGCCGCTTTGACCCAGCAACTCCTCGGTAAGAGACTTGTCAGAGCAAAGGCTTCCCGGTTGAAGTATTTTATAATCAAAATAGACTTGATCATCAATTCTAAAATGTTGTCTTCGTTCATGTACAGGCATAATCACTCCAAATCCATTTAGGTTAAGCACAGACATAATTAAACAGAAACATCAACTCTGGGATCTTCAGGTTTATCATTTACTGTACCATCGGTTGGTGTTACGATCGTAGTTGGTGCTCTTACGTCACTCAAAAGCTCTCTTTGTACTTGTTGTTCGCCACTCCTTATTTCCACCAGACTAACCGGCATTACTTCTATTTCTTCCTCGTCGTCACTCACATCATCAATCACTAATGAAGGGGCTGGCTGATTAAGCTGTATCAAAACAGCAGCAGACTGATCGCTTAATTCCTGGCTTCTTGCAACGGCTTCAAAGTGATTGGTGGCCGCAGCAGCGCGTTGAACGCAGTCGGTTAAATACGTGGTAAATGCTGCTGAGGTTACTCGATTTTTACTAATCGCCTCTTGAACTACTTTGTTAAACTCAGCGACTCTATCCAGTCTAACCGCTGCATTGAAGGCAGCAGTCAGGTTGGCCGGCATTTCCAAAGGGGAAATCATTGCCTGCAATTTTTGCTGCATGTCAAACTGCAGCTTTTTCATCACATGTGCGCCGAACCCTTTCTTTTCTGTGCCGTTGATAGCGTCCTGAATCTCCTTTTGGGTGGTTTGCATGGCCTTGATTTTTTGAGCCGCCGGAAGATGGCTTGCCATAATTCGATGATAGCTGTCAACACTGGCCAATATCGTTTCTTTATTACCCGCTTCGTAGGCAGAACTCATGGTTCGCAAGTCGCGAAGATCAAGATAGTGCCTATCATGGGCATAGACCGATTGTGCTTCAGGATGAAGCATTTTTTCATTAAGGTTGGCCAGATCAGCCCGACTGATAATGAGTTGACGATTTCCTCGTAAATTCAAAGAGGCGCCTGCGCCCTGCCGTTTGAGATAATCGATCATCTCTGGCGACACATCTTTACCAAAAGTCAGCATAACTCGACCGCCGTCGATAGCATCAACCGATTTAATCGGGTTGGCTTGTCTGTGGGTCCAGGGATGTTTATAAGGCCTTCCCTGAGAAGTAAACAACACCGGGTTGTGAAGCAGTTTTTCAAGAACAAGGCTTTGTCTAAGTTCTACACGGTTGATTTCTGCCGGCTTATGTTTGGGAAATACGTTTTCAATTTTTTTAATCCGCTCAATAATTACAGATCGTAAATCGGTAGCATCCTTCTTCAGCGTTTTTACTTCTTTTAATTCCTTCTCTGCAGCATTTCGTTGAGTAGTAGTTAAATCTCGACGCTGTAGCAGCCGATTTAATTGCTGTTCCCGCTGGCCATGCTGATAGGATACACGATCCGCATACTGAGCAAGTAAAGTTCCCCGTCTGCGTAATTGCTCAAGGCTGTCAAATTTGGCATTAAAGGATGAGTCTTCAATCAGCGTGCGGTTTCTTCCCTGTCCATGACGGGTATGCTTGACGATGGTTTCAATAGGCTGCATGCTCAACCTGGAGTCCAAACCCAGTTTGTCTTTTCCCATAATCACCTGATCGAACACGAAGAGACTGCGGGCATCGCGCAATGCCTTGTTCTGGTTATATCCACCCATCGCATCCGTATCGCTGCACAGATAAAACAGGCCAAGTGAGGGGCCAAAATCGTCAATATATTCATTCGAGTGAAGGCCAGCACCCACTGGATTTAATGTAGAGTAATGCTCGTAGGTTTTGCTGGAGGTAAGCGGTGTGAATGTTTTTCCTCGCGCAAAATCTTTCATTAGCCTTATATTATCGAAGGGAACAAACAGAGCAGGTTGGCCATTGTGAGTCATTGTTGTTGCCCGCGTAGTATCCAGTCCCAGCATTCTGGATACGTTCAAAGCCATGGCTTCGCGCTGCACTTCGACAATTTCACCATGCTTGGGTAGCTTGATGATTGCCTCTGTACCCAGTTTGAAGTTTCCTCTTGCTGCAGTATAGGTGGCGCGATTGGTTGGATTTCCATCGCGTAAATTACCCAATTGCTGTCTGACTGTAGCAAGGCTGACCAGGGACGCTTTTTCAGTTACGCCTCCGGCACTTTCAGCGAGTTCGCAATAAGCGGTAGAACCGCCCATCTCGTCTGGCACTGTGATAAGCTTCAGATTATTAATCTTATCCAGATCATTCATCATATCTAAACGCTGCTTATATTTATCATACTCCTCAGTGCCTTTGGTCAGTGTTTTTAAATGCTTCTCCAAAAGCCCAATCACTGATTTCACATTTGCGTCATTAGCTGCGCTGAACGGGTAATCTCTGTGAAGGAACTGCTTAATAATGGGTTCCATTTTGGCGCGGGCAGCAGCTTTTAATTGGGTTAGTTCTACACTGTCGGGGCTTGTGACCGTTCTGCGATTATAATAATCATTCTGCGGCAGGGTGCTTAATTGATCATCTCTGCGCCAGAACGCGATTCGACTAAGAAGACCCGGCGCATCATAGCCTGTGGGTCTTGGAGGGCTTCCCTCAGCAAATTTGACGTTTCTCATCAGAATATCTTTCAGTCGATGCCATTCTCCGGGATTATTTTCAACGGTATGATAATCAATGACTCCTACTCCATTGGCTTCAATTGATTCAAGTGCGGCATCCAGATCTGCGTATTGGGCTAATTGCTCTGGTAGAATAGCAATTCCCTTGTTTATACTGATCTCTTTCAAGAAGCGGGTCATTATGCGATTTTTTTGTGTAGCGTCCATATAACACGTGTTCCCATAAGATTCTTTCTATAACTATAGTCGGTGAAATTACAGACGTGTGCCATAAAGATAAAAAAGTTCTACACTGTATACAAATAGTTACAAATGCGAGCAATCATGCCAATCGACAAAAAAAGGATTTTAAAGCAATTAAATTTACCTGAAGTTCCTGTCAAAGAGATTATTTCCGGGTTATCTGATTGTACGTTTTATGAGCTGTCCCTTTTTTATGTCAATGACAGAACTCCAAGAGAAGTTCTTGATGGACGGGCATTTGAAAGTCTTTGGCAGCTGCATCGCGAGAAATTGAGTTTATGGGATATTCCTGAATTCAAGCTGCAAAAGCAGACCGATTTTTCAGATCGCGAATTGGTCCTCGGGTTGGGACTTTACTATTCGGCGGTAAGTTTGAAGGCACAAAATCAGGAAAAAGCCTTTCTTAAATATTTAAATCTGGCTATGAGTTATGGCTCCTGTCAGGCATTTCAAACAGCGGTTAATGATTTAGAGATTGAAGCACACCAAGTGAGCCGCTCTGAAGTACAAAACACCACGGTGAAATTAAGCGAAATATTAAAAACCTGGAGTCCGATGCTGATGAAGCATCGAACCCCGGGTCTTTTGCTGCTGGCGAACACTAATCTATTTTTAGCCAGGGAGCTGAAGGGAGCATGCAATAGCGACATGATCTTAGCGGCTTATCAACTCACCTGGCAGTATTTACGAATGGCCGAATTATGCGAGTATGATTCTCAGGCTGCGATTAACAATGTGTATTTCGGGAAAGGCCTGGCTTTATCCAATCCCTTTAATCTTGCCGATATCAGTACTATGAAGAATGAACTTGGAGTTGAGATAAAGGCGCTTCTTACTCCAAGCCAGGTGACCTATGCGGAAAACGAGGCTTTAAATCTTTATAATAAACAACTTAAGCCTGTGCGATTAAAAGCGCCTCCATTCAGTTTGGGTAGTTCAACGGACCATGCTAAAGCCCTCAAGGAATCACTCCATAACCAGATTTCGAGTCCAAGAAGAGGCTGAGTCTATCTTAACAGGCCAATTTTCACTACAATGTTCTTTTAATAAAGAAAAATGCCTATGTTCAAACCGCTCGCGCTCTATATTGGTTTACGCTATACACGTGCCAGGAAAAAAAATCATTTCGTTTCGTTTATATCCCTAAGCTCCATGTTAGGAATTGGCTTGGGCGTTATGGTTTTAATTACGGTACTTTCGGTGATGAATGGCTTTGATGTCGAAATCCACCGCCGTTTTTTTGGTATGGCGCCTGAAATTACTGTGACCGGTCGCGATGGAAAGATTAGTGACTGGCCTGCTCTTGAAAAAAAATTAAGCAATGTTCCGGGTATTAAAGCCATTGTGCCTTTTGTGGGCGGTCAGGGATTATTGACTAATGAAGGGCAGGTATTGCCGATTATATTGACCGGTGTTAATCCCGAACTTGAGGAAAAAGTCAGCCACATCAAGGAAAAGATGTTAATTGGCGATCTCCGTAATCTGAAAAATTTCGGTATTATTCTTGGACGAGGTCTAGCGGACAATCTGGGGGTGATGATTGGCGACAAAGTTACTATCATGATACCTCAGGCTACGGTTACTCCAGCGGGGATGATCCCGCGTTTTAAGCGATTTACAGTCGAGGGGGTATTTTCAGCTGGAAATGGTTTTAATTTTGATACGAAACTGGCCTTTATCAATCTGAATGATGCACAAAAACTCATGCAGCTTGGCAATGATGTAACCGGTCTTAAACTGAAGATCAATAATATTTACAATGCGCCCAAACTATCCGAAACTATTGCGGCTAAACTGGGAGAGGAATACCAGGTAGGTAATTGGACGGATCAGTTTGGAGCTTTTTTTGACGCCGTCAAAATGGAAAAGACGATGATGTTCCTCATCCTTTTGCTAATCATTGGCGTGGCTGCCTTCAATCTGGTCTCTTCGCTGGTAATGGTGGTCAATGACAAGCAATCAGAAATTGCCATTTTGAGAACCATTGGCGCGACTCCTGGGGTTATCCTATGGACATTCATTGTTCAGGGAATGCTGGTGGGAGTTATTGGAACCTTGATAGGGCTTGTGGGGGGGATTATTTTAGCCAGTAACGCCACGGCGATAGTCAATTGGCTGCAAGCCTTTTTTGATACAAGGATTTTGTCTTCGAGCATTTACTTCGTAGATTATCTGCCTTCAAAAATTATGATCAGCGATTTAATTAAAATTTGTGCCGCAGCTCTGACGATGAGCTTTTTGGCTACGATCTATCCAGCCTGGCGGGCCTCAAAAACCGTGATTGCGGAGGCGCTTCACTATGAGTAAGATTAATTTATCCTGCAGTAATCTAAGTAAATCCTATCATGATGGAACGGCAACAGTTAACGTATTGAAAGGGATTAATCTGTCAGTAAATCAGGGTGAAAGTCTGGCCATTATTGGTCCATCCGGCTCGGGAAAAAGCACTTTGCTGCATTTGCTGGGCGGATTGGACAAGCCCAGTGGAGGCGAGGTGTCAATTGACAACAAAAACTGGCAAAGTCTTTCAGAAAAGCAGCGTTGCCGTTTACGAAACCAGCATCTGGGATTTGTTTACCAATTCCATCATTTACTACCCGAGTTCACTGCCCTTGAAAATGTCGCTATGACTTTACTGCTTGGTGATCACTCTGTGCAAGAGGCTGAATCCGAAGCCTACTCAATGCTTGAAAAAGTAGGCTTGAAAAACAGAGTGACTCATAAGCCCTCACAGCTTTCCGGCGGGGAGCGGCAGCGCGTTGCCATAGCCAGAGCATTGGTGCATAAACCTGGTTTTGTATTAGCAGATGAACCTACAGGGAATCTGGATCAGGGAACTGCTCAGCGGGTGTTTGAACTTATGTTGGAACTTAATCAGTCATTGAATACGGCCCTGGTTATTGTCACCCATGATCAGCAGTTAGCTTCCAGAATGAGTCAGATAAAAACAATTCAGGACGGGGTTTTAGCTTAGATTCCCCTCAATCGTGCTTAAGTGATCCCGCCTTAAGCTAAGTAATTATTGCAGGTGGGGTTGGGCCCTTGGCCCAACCTACAAAAGTTTAGTAATTGGCATTACCCGGCGTACGCGGGAAGGGGATTACGTCTCTTACGTTACCCACACCTGTCACGTAGCTTATTAAACGCTCGAATCCTAACCCATAACCGGCATGAGGGACTGTGCCATAACGGCGTAAGTCGCGATACCAGTTATAATCCTGTTTGCTGAGTTTGCATTCCTCCATGCGTTGATCGAGTACATCCAGGCGTTCTTCGCGCTGACTGCCGCCGATAATTTCGCCAATACCTGGTGCCAGAACGTCCATTGCTGCAACTGTTCGGCCATCGTCATTAAGGCGCATGTAAAACCCTTTAATTTCTTTGGGATAATCAGTGATAATAACGGGTTTTTTACAGAGCTCTTCCGCAATATAACGCTCATGTTCTGATTGTAAATCCAATCCCCAGGAAACCGGGTAGTCGAATGTTTTGTCTGCTTTCTGCAAGGCGCTGATGGCGTCAGTATAAGACATTACTTCAAATTCAGATTCAATGATATTTTCCAGGCGTTCAATGCACCCAGGCGCTACAAATTGATTAAAGAATGCCATGTCATCAGAACGCTCATCGAGAACCACCTTGCACAAATAGCGCAGCATTTCCTGGCTTAGTCTGGCAATGTCGCTTAAATCGGCAAAGGCGATTTCAGGCTCAACCATCCAGAACTCTGCCAGGTGTCGGCTGGTGTTTGAGTTTTCAGCTCGGAAAGTGGGCCCAAAGGTATACACTTTCGACAACGCCAGGCAATAAGCCTCCACGTTAAGCTGTCCGGATACGGTGAGAAATGCTTCTCGTCCGAAAAAGTCTTTGGAAAAATCAATCTTGCCGTTTGCACTGTGCGGTAAATTCATCAAATCAAGCGTGCTGACCCTGAACATTTCCCCTGCACCCTCACAATCACTTGCTGTGATTATTGGAGTATGAACCCAGAAATAGCCGCGTTCATGAAAAAATCGATGAATTGCCTGGGCAAGGCAATGCCGAATACGGGTGACTGCGCTGATAGTATTGGTACGGGGGCGAAGATGGGCTACATCGCGCAGAAACTCGAGGGTATGCCGTTTCGCCTGAATAGGATAACTTTCAGGATTTTCTACCCATCCAACGACTTCAAGGTGCTCAACCTGAATTTCAAAAGATTGTCCTTTACCTTGTGAGGTCACCAGTTTCCCTTTTGCGATAAGGGCGCAACCGGCAGTTAATTTCAGGACTTCACTTTGATAATTAGGCAATTGCTCTGAAGCGACCAGCTGAATGGGTGCAAAACAGGAGCCATCATGGAGGCTGACAAAAGAGACTCCAGCTTTTGAATCCCTTCGCGTTTTAACCCAGCCTCGAACGCAAACGGTTTCGTCCACACTAATTTCACCTTCAAGGCATTGTTTTATCGTATAAACCTCTGTCATGATGTACTCCAAAAACAAATGATAGCCATATATGAATTACAGTATCGTAATTGGTTTGTGGCAAAAACAGAATAATATACCAAATATAACAGATGGGGGAATCCATGTTGCGCTTCGTAATGACGATTTTTATGCTCATTAATGCAATTAATGCCGTTGCAAAGGATACCGAACTTGAGTTTTATCACCCGTTTGAAGGCGTTGAAGGCTTACCGGTGGCTTCCATTGAATCAAGTTACACAGGTGAATGTGTTCAGCAGTCGCAACGTATCAAGCGGGAGGATGCCTGGCGTTGTGTGGCAGGGGGCCAAACCTATGATCCCTGCTTTATTAAACCCTATGGCAAAAAGACTCAGGCATTCTGTCCGGAAAGTCCCTGGAGTACACAATCGGTTGAAATTAAATTAAGGCATGCCGCAATGGATTTAGCGCAGGCAAGTCTGGATCTTTCGCGTACCTATCCCTGGGTGGTTGAGCTGTCGACTGGTGAAAAATGCAAGGCGGTCGATGAGGGAGAGATGTTCGATGGTTTGCCCATTCATTACCGCTGTGAGAATCAAAGTATTCTGATGGGGCATTTACAACGCTGTAAAGCGGAATGGAGCATGTTAAAGCGCGAGCCTAACGGACAGGTGGATACAGTTTTAATTAGTAAAGCCTGGTTTTGATTGCAGCACTTTTTATCATAGTATTAAGCCTTGGCAGGCTAAGCACAGCAAGGGTTTTCCCTCAATTTAACTTATTTTTCAATGGCTCGAATCTATACTACACTTAGTAATAACAGGCTAAGGGAGCTAACCATGATTACTGTACCATTTCACACTTTGCTAATTGAACAGATTTTAGGGCTTTATCTGGTAATCGTTTCACTTATTATGATTGCCAGGGGAGCATACTATCAGGATTTGATAAAACGGGTTGGAACGAATAGCGGATGGATATTGGTTGGAGCATCGTTTTCGCTGATTTTCGGGTTAATAATGTTAGTAATTCACAATATCTGGGAGTGGGATTACGAAATCCTGGTTACCCTGATTGCATGGCTTATCGTTATTAAATCTATCCTTTGGTTAGCATTTCCAGAGAATATGCTGGGGATTGCACAAAGAGTCTATTCCGGTAGTTCCTACTACTTGATTATGGTTCTGGTGGGTCTTTTAGGTGTCTTCATGCTTGCTCACGGGTTTCAGGCATTTAATGGTAATTTCCATGTGATGAACTGGTAACCCAGGTAAAAGTTCATAGAACCAATTTAAAAGACCCTCTGCGCAAGCAAAGGGTCTTTTAATTCGTGGTCTATTGGGGGGCTGCATTTTTAAATGCAGGCAGGCTAAGACAATAGGCTTCTATTTCCGTGATTAATGGATACTCATCCATCGAAAAATTAAAGCGTCTGGCGTTGAAAACCTGCGGTATCAGACAAATATCGGCCAGACTGACTTCATTGCCATAACATAGTTGATGTTTATGAGGTATAGTTGATAAACGCCGTTCAAAGGCATCAAAACCTTCTTTAAGCCAATGATGGTACCACTGGCTAATCTCCTCATCAGAGGCTTTAAACTGGCTGCGAAGCTGATTTAATACACGCAGATTATTCAGTGGGTGCATATCGCAGGCTACTAGCATAGCCAGGCTTCTCACCTGAGCCCGGCCGAAAGGTGTGGCAGGGAGGAGGGGAGGGCTGGGGGATATTTCATCCAGATATTCAATAATCGCTAATGACTGGGTTACAATATGACCGTGTTCATCCAAGGTGGGAACCAGACCTTGTGGATTGAGGTTCAAATAGTCCGGATGGTGTTGTTCGCCTCCGTTATTAACCAGATGAACAGCTATTTTTTCATAGCTTATATTCTTAATATTTAAAGCGATTCGCACTCGATAACTCGCTGTCGAGCGATAGTAATCATACAGTTTCACTATTCACCTTTTTCAGTATACGGTTTGACAATCTGGTCAATCGCGCCAAAAATTGACTGTTTGTTCACATCAAGCATGTCAATATGAATACGATCCCCAAAGTGCATAAATGGCGTGCTGGGTTTTCCCTGCTCCAGAATTTCAAGCATGCGCCGTTCGGCGATACAGGAAGACCCTTTTGTTCTGTCAAGATTCGAGACAGTTCCCGAACCAATAATAGTACCTGCGGCGAGATTTCTCGTTTTAGCGGCATGAGCAATGAGTTGTGGAAAAGAGAAGGTCATATCCATGCCGGCGTTGGGCTGTCCAAAAAGAGTTCCATTCAAGTGACTTATCAGCGGCAGATGCAGACGATTGCCATCCCAGTGCTTGCCTAGCTCATCAGGGGTCACTGCAAAAGGTGAAAAACTGCTGGCAGGTTTGGATTGAAAAAAGCCGAAACTTTTGGCGAGCTCATCGGGTATTAAATTCCTTAAAGACACATCATTAACCAGCATAAGTAATTTAATATGCCTGGCAGCCTCTTCCGGCGTAACACCCATTGGAACATCATCCGTAATTATTGCAACCTCAGCCTCAAAATCAATACCATAGGCTTCATCACGAACAAGAATAGGATCTCGAGGTCCAAGAAATGCATCCGATCCTCCCTGATACATTAGTGGATCGGTCCAAAAATTAGCAGGAAGTTCAGCGCCGCGCGCTTTTCTGACCAGCTCTACGTGGTTCACATAAGCGCTGCCGTCAGCCCATTGAAAAGCACGGGGCAGGGGGGAGTGCATTTCCTGAGTATCGACAGAGAAAGCCTCGCTCAGTTTGTCTTCATTGAGAAGCTGATAGATTGCTCCAAGAGGCTTTTCTACCTCAGGCCATCGCTCCAGGGCATTTTGCAATGTTTGTGCAATATTACTGACACGAACAGCTTTGGTTCCAGATTGATTAACCACGCAGAGAATACCGTCTCTGGATTCAGATTTGAGGCTGGCTAACTTCATAAAGCGTTCCTTTTATCTTGGGGTAAGGGATTTAAGTGAAAGTCCTATATTCTTGCCGCCAGGCCTCTGGATCCCGCGAACAAGCCGGCGTTATTGCTTATATAGAACCTGGCAACTAACCTGCCGTCATTGCGAACAAAGTGAAGCAATCCAGATCGCTATTTGAACAAAGCAAGGAGCTGGATTGCTTCGCTAACGCTCGCAAAGACAGTTTTTTGTACACCTATCTTCATTTACGCAACAACGCCGAACAAGTCGCGCGGCTTTGGGACACACGGGATTTAGGAAAATGAGCCATACGATTAAGAGGCTGACAAAGTTCCGCGGCGTATTTGATCGCGTTCAATCGCTTCAAATAAGGCCTGAAAGTTTCCTTCTCCGAAACCTTCATTGCCTTTACGCTGAATGATTTCGAAAAAGACAGGACCAAACACATTCTCGGTAAATATCTGTAGCAACAGGCCGCCGCACTCTTCCCTTTCACCATCGATCAGAATTTTCTGTTCTTTTAATTTGGCAATAGGTTCCCGATGCCAGGGAATTCTTGAGTCAATCATTTCATAATAGGTGTCAGGAACATCTAAAAACTTGACTGAATTTTGGCGTAATGCCTGTACTGTGTGGCAAATGTCATTGGAGTTTAAAGCAATGTGCTGAATGCCTTCACCGCGGTATTCATGCAAAAACTCTTCAATCTGTGATTGGTCGTCTTTTGATTCATTCAGAGGGATTTTAATTTTTCCGCAAGGACTACCAAGCGCCCGACTGATTAAACCAGTCATTTTACCTTTGATATTGAAAAAACGAATCTGTGAAAAATTGAAAATTTCCGCATAGAATTGCGCCCATTTATCCATGTTACCGCGATATACATTATGAGTCAGGTGATCGATAAATGTCAGACCGGTGCCATCGACATTATCGACTTTATTGATATTCCAGTGATCAGTAAACGGTTTGTGGTTGTCGTCTACAAAATAAATGACGCTGCCTCCAATGGCCTGAATGCCTAATAAGCCGTGATCTGCATGTTTACAATCCTGGAAGGCAGTGGCTCCATGCTGCAGTGCATAAGCATAGGCTTGTTTGGCATCCTTAACGCGGAATCCCATAGCACATGCACCTGCGCCATGTGTTTTGGCATGCTCTTCAGCCTGGGTGTTTTTCGCGGCATTCACGATAAATTGAATCTGTCCCTGCTGATAAAGGACAATGTCCTCGGTTTTATGAGTGGCGATTGCAGTGAATCCCATTTCTTCAAATTGCTTGTATAATAACTCGGGATTTTCTGCGGAAAACTCCAGGAACGCGAAACCATCCAAACCGCAGGGATTGTGATCTAAATGCTTGTGATGCATAGTAACTCCTTGTTAAATTGGCTGCGCAATACGATAAATCTACATTTTATGACTATTCCGGTTTGAGTTTAATCAGAAACAAGCCATCGGCAATGGCCAGCAAGCTGGTCTCAACCCGTTCGTCATTTTTTAGTAATTCATTAAGACGTCTTATTTCCCGGGTCTGTCCACCGGTTTCAGACTGATCAATGACTTTGCCATCCCAAAAGATATTGTCTATAGCAATAACACCATTCGGTTGAATAAGTTTTAAAGCAAGTTCGTAATAGTTGATATAATTGGTTTTATCCGCATCAATAAAAATAAAGTCAAATTGACGTTGGCCTTCATTGAGCAGCTCCTGCAATGTATCTACTGCAGGGCCCAGGCGTAACTCAATTTTATGCGCCTGCCCAGATGCTTCCCAGAAGGGGTGTGCTTTGGACGTCCACTCTTTGCTGATATCACAGGTGATTAGCTGACCGTCGTCGGGCAGTGCCAAGGCCATCGCCAAAGCGCTATAACCTGTGAAGGTACCGACTTCCAGTACCCTCCTGGCTCCGAGCATTTTCAGTAAAAACTGCATAAACTGCGCTTGTTCCGGGGCCACCTGCATGGCGGCTAGCATCATCGTCGAAGTTTCCTTCCGTAATGCTTTAAGCGCCGGATGTTCGCGCAGCGAAATTGACAACATGTAGTCGTACAAGTCCGGCGTGAGTTGCAATTGTTTCATTAATTATCCTTGGCACAAACTCTGCAAAAAGGACATTATGCCAATTTTTCCTGAGCGATGGTATCGGCAATCACACTGGTTGGCTGGTTTTCTCTTTGTGAACGAGAGAAAATTTCCAGCAAGTGAGTGCGGATGCTGTCAATTTGCTGATTCACTAAATCTTCCGGCGTATGTAAATACTTGCTCGCTGCAAAGATAAGCCCCCCGGCATTGATCACATAATCGGCTGCGTAAAGGATGCCTTTTTCATGCAG
This sequence comes from Legionella quinlivanii, assembly GCF_900461555.1. Lineage (NCBI taxonomy): Bacteria > Pseudomonadati > Pseudomonadota > Gammaproteobacteria > Legionellales > Legionellaceae > Legionella > Legionella quinlivanii. Next base: position 1,244,341 of record NZ_UGOX01000001.1, read on the forward strand.
TAGTTGACCGTGATAACTATGCGCAAGCTGGTTGTTAGCGGCACCGGCAATGATTGTTGTCTGCAGTTGCCCAATACTCATATCATTAATGATCGCACCAAGAGCACAGGGAGCAAAGACATCACAAGGCAGTTTGTGAATGACATCAGTAGAAACGGCAGTAGCGCCGAATTCTTTTACCGCGCGTTCGACCACTTCCGGGTTGACATCAGAGACACTGAGTATTGCTCCTTGCTCATGCAAATGACGGGCAAGTAAGAAACCGACATGTCCAAGGCCCTGGATGGCAACATGCAAGCCAGAAAGACTGCTTTTGCCTAATTTGAATTCAACAGCTGCCTGGATACCTCTAAGCACCCCTTTCGCAGTAGATGGAGAGGGATCGCCGTTGTGGCTTGATAAACTGGCCACATAAGGTGTATGTTGAGCGATGATATCCATGTCTCGTAGTTCGGTTCCGCTATCGAGCGCAGTTATGTATCGGCCGCCCAAATCATTTACAAATTCACCAAAGGCGTGAAGATAGGCCTCGCGATCATAATTTCCTGCGGGTTTGATAATAACGGCTTTACCGCCTCCCAGGGGTAAATTAACCGAGGCGGCTTTATAGCTCATGCCTCGCGCTAGGCGCATAGCGTCATAGATGGCGCTCTGTGTGTTCGGATATTCGATAAACCGGCAGCCGCCTAAAGCAGGGCCTAATTTTGTATTGTGAATAGCAACCATTGCTTTCATGCCGGTTGCAGAGTCTACTTTGAAATGAACTTCTCCAAAGCCGTGTCCTAAAGCATATTCCAGAAAATCGTCATGAATAGGGGAGACAGCATCATTTTTTCTTATTGTTTCTACAGACATCATCAAAGGGCTCCAAGAAAATTCATGTGCACATGTTATAGACCCATTCGAGAACTAAATCAATGAAAACTATGAATCAGTTACTAGGTTGCCCCTTACTTGAACACATTTCGGGAACCACTCGGAGCTGGAAACAAATTTCATTCACTTAATTAAGAGACTTGTTATACACTAGAACAATTTGCGCTGAACTGTTTAAATTGATTTTTTCATACGCTGGAGAGAAATATGAAGAAAATTGTTGGGATGCTGGCTTTTTCATTATTGAGTCAGGGAGCTCTGGCCTGCGATTGTTCCAATCAGGCCCCGCTTGACAAAATCGTTTTTCAGGTTTCGGCCAAGCAATGGGTGACTACTCAGTCCGCATTATTGACTGCTAATGTGAATGCTACATTAAACAACGCTGATTTAGTTAAGGCTCGTGCCGATATTATGACTAATCTGGGTAAAATTGCATCGGGAGATTGGCATCTGACTCAGTTTGATCGCTCACAGGATAGCTCTGGACTCGAAAAACTGTTCGTATCAGCTCAGGTCAGAGTACCTCAGGCCAGCCTGACAGATATCTACCAATTGGCAAAGGATGTCAGCAAACCTGGCGCTACCTACACTATCAACGGGGTTGATTTCACACCCAGTCTTGACGAAGTTCAGACAGTAAAATCTCAATTAAGAGAAAAACTTTATCAGCTGGTTAATGAAGAACTGGCGAGGATGAATAAAGTGTATACCTCGCAACAGTATAGCGTGAATAATCTTTACGTGATTGACGGTGACAATCCCATGCCTGTACAACCCAGAGCGTATCAGGCCAAGGAATTGAATACGATGGTGATGGGAGCCACAGCGGCGCCAGCCTTAACCGTGAGTAATGAGCTGGTTATGAGTGCAATGGTTGAAGCTGGATCAAACAGAGCTGTAAAGGTGTGCAATGCCCCTGCAAATCCCTAATCGTGTTATCGGGCATCGGGGGGCGGCTGGATATGCCCCCGAAAATACTTTGGCCTCTTTTGACAGAGCATTAAGCTTAGGCTGTACTGCTGTTGAATTTGACATCATGCTTACCGCTGATGGCGAACCTTTTGTTTTTCATGATGAAAATCTCAAAAGGACCACTAACGGCCGGGGGGAGTTAGGGCTGGTCAATGCCGACTATGTAAAAACACTGGATGCCGGAAGCTGGTTTTCAAAGCAGTTCAAATCAGAAAAAGTTCTGCACTTTCGCGATTTGATTAAATGGCTGGTATTCTCGAATGTGACCGCAAATATAGAAATCAAACCTTATCCTGGTACTGCAGAGCAGACGGCAATTACTGTACTGTCGTATATCAATCGTCATTGGCCTCAATCAAAAGAAATGCCCCTGGTATCCAGTTTCGATTTTAATGTGCTTTCCTTATGTCATAGTCTGTCTCCTGAGCTCCCATTGGGTTTGCTACTTCATCAATGGGATGATGAATGGTTGAAAAAGGCTAAGGAATTGCATTGTTATTCTATTCATGTGAATAAGAAAATATTAACGGCAGAACGAGTCAAAGAAATTAAAGACAATGGTTATCGATTATTCGCGTATACCGTCAACTGGAAGCGGCAGGCAAGAAAACTTATTGATTGGGGTGTCGATGCCGTATTCAGCGATTATCCTGATTTGCTCTCATGAAAACACTGCTATTCCTGACACTATTCTATTTGATAGGCGGCAGCGTCTGGGCTGAACCGGTGGAGATTATTTTCTGGCATTCGATGGCCGGTCACTTGGGCGAAGAAGTTGAAAGTATGGTGCAGGCATTTAACCAGAGTCAGTCTGATTATCAAATCAAACCGGTTTATAAAGGAGAATACACGGATTCTTTAACCAGTTTCGCTGCTGCTTTTCGTGCTCATAAGCCACCCGCGATTGTCCAGGTATTTGAAGTAGGTACTGCCACCATGCTATCGCCAGCAGGCATTCATAAGCCGCTGGAAGAACTCATGCGCGAACAGCAAATCGATTTTCCCCTACAGGATTTTCTACCCTCCGTTCGGACCTTTTATAGTGAAAAGGGAGAATTGCAGGCTATGCCGTTTAATACCTCAATTCCAGTTCTCTATTATAACAGCGATTTGCTGGCAACTATTGGGATTTCACAAGCAAATTTTCCAAAAACCTGGGAAGAGCTTGAGAACATGTTAGAGCAGCTCAAACAGAAAGGACAAATTTGCGGTTACACCAGCGCATACCCTGCCTGGGTAAGTATTGAATCCTTTTCTGCCCTGCATGGTCTGGCGTTAACTGATGGAACAAAAGAGAATGCAATTTACAATAACCCGGCAGTGCTGAACCATTTGAAACGCCTGCAACGCTGGCAAAGACTGAATTATTTTGAGTATGGAGGAAGAGCCAGCGATGCTACTGCCTTATTTACCAGTGGTCGATGTGCTCTATTCAGCCAGTCATCCGGTGCCTATAATAGTTTAGCGAATATGCTCACATTCTCCCTGGGCGTGGCAAGGCTTCCCATTGATTCAAAAGTTTCAACTGAAAGACATACCAATGTCGCTGGCGGGGCCGCATTGTGGTCAGTGGCTGGTCAATCCCCTGAGGTTTATCGGGGAACCGCGCTTTTTTTTGCATTTATTGCCAAACCTGAAAGACAGAAGCAATGGCATCTGAATACTGGGTATATCCCGTTGGGACTCAGTGGTGTTTACGCGGGTATTGCTCGAGAAAGCCATCACCCGATTCTGGCCCTTGCAGAAGATGAATTGGCCAAACCTCAAAGTGTGTATATGAAGCACTATGATGGACCGCAAAATCAGATCCGTACGGCCAATGATGAAGCCCTGGAGAGTATCTTCGCTGGCTTAAAAACCCCGGAAAAAGCTCTGAGTGATGCAGTCAACAGAGCCAATTATCTATTGCTAAGACATCAACGCAATGCAGGCTAAGCAGACTCGTCCTGTGTCTGTAATAATCCGCTGGTGTTTATTAAGGTAACGCACAAACTCATTGTATGCTGTAATTTTGAAGTGAGTGGTTTTAGTTAGTTCTCAGTGCCAATAATTTTTGATAGGCTAATTTTCAGGATTGGACACAGGGAGTTAATCAAATGGCAAGCACATCAAAAAGCATGTTATCGATGGTTGCAAAAATTCCTAATTATCTGTCTAAATTAATTAAAAAGAATCATCCGGTCAGTTGGACTGGAATATTATTCCATACCATACGCTGGCTACAGGCAAACTCAACCCAGTTAATAATCCCTAATCCCAAATTCAAACCTGATGCGGATGTTGAGCCTATTGCAATTTATTGCATCCACGGTACTGCTGATCGTGAATTGTCTTTTTTAACTCTGGCTAATCAATTAATTGAATTGGGTTTGCCGGAATTGATCAAGCATATAGTTCTGGTCAACTTTGAGGATCGCGCAACAGGCGCTGGCATGGAGGACTTTGAGGAACAGCTTTTAAAACAGATTCTTGCAAATAATGATAAGCGGGTCATTTTGATGGGACATTCCCGCGGCGGAATTATCGCCAGCGCCTTCGCAGAATATCTCGCAGAAAAATACGGGATTAAAGTTGAAATGATTATTCCGATATGCGCCCCTTTTGGCGGCTCCTATCTGGCTCTCAAAGCCTTGGGATATTTTTCCAAGTCGGTAGCGCAAATGCAGGAAAACAGTGAGTTTCTGCTTCAATTGGAACAAGTAGTCGAAAAATCCACTTATCGTTATTACTTTATTGAGGCTGGTCAGGACTGGATCGTTCTGGCGGGCTGTGCAATAGTTCCTGGTTATCAGCAGCCTAATTCTGTTAAGAAATTTGAACATCATGGCCATTTATCAATTATGACTTCGGGAACGCTAGTGAGGTTTATTCAAGAGTTGTTTTTGAGGCATTATAAAAACGACTCCATTAAGAGCCCTGTGGACAAAGAAGCAATTGCTGATATGCTGGATGATATTATCAAACGAACGGAGCAGGAAATAAATTCTGAACTCGCCAACCCGGGATTGTTTGATGCGAATGATAGCGAGATTATTAGCATGCAGGCGCTTTATGAGCTGGTTAAGAGCCCATCGGAGTTAATAACTGTTGCAGGGTATGAGCTGAGGTTTTATCCTGATTATCGAAAAATAAAGATCGAAAAGGATGAACAACCGGTTGAAGCTTTGGGTTTGTTTGATGTGTAAACGGAGGGATATACATTAGTATGCCGTTTATCTGCTATTTTTAGATAGACGCTGATTACTAGTAATCCTGTTTTAAGCAGAGTTATATAAACCATGATTTAAGCTTTAATCTTGTGTAAACTAAGGAAGGTACAAAATGAAACCGATTAACACTGATTCCAGTAATTTTATCAAACGCTTGGGTGAGAGAGCCTCAAGCGCACTGGATGGACAAAATCTTCTCGAGATGGAGCCTGGAAAAGCTCGTGAGGCATTTAACAAACTAGTCGCTCCGGTTGCGGGAAGGCTAAAGGCAATTGATGTTCATACTGAAGACCGCGAACTGGATATTAATGGCCACAAAATTCAAGTTCGCTTATATAAGCCCAGTAAAGACTCAAGCAATCTGCCTGCCTTGATTTATTGTCATGGGGGTGGTTTTGTATTTGGTGATCTTGATTTTCTTGATTATACCTGTCGTTTTTTATCTGAAGCGGCTAATTGCCTGGTTGTCGCTGTAGATTATCGACGCGCCCCCGAGCATAAGTTCCCTGCTGCTCATAATGATTGCTATGATGTAATTCGTTATGTTCAAAAGCATGCTGCTGAGTTTGGAGGCAATGGAAAAGTTGCGATCGCTGGCGACAGTGCCGGCGGTAATATTGCGGCAAGTATTTGTCATCAGGCAAAAAAGAATAAGGATGTAGTGATCTCCTTCCAGCTTCTTTATTATCCCTGGGTTGATTTAAATAATACTATGCCCTCGGATAAAACCTATGAAACAGGGTATTTTTTAGAAACAGCCACTTTACACTGGATGAGAAAACAATACCTTGGTAAAGCGGAGGATGAAAAGAGTCCTGAAGCGAATCCACAGTTTCAAACTGATTTTAAAAACCTGCCGCCCGCTTTAGTGATTGCTGCTGAATGTGATCCTATTCATGATGATGCCAAGCGCTATTATGAAAAGCTGGTCGAAGGGGGAAATGAGGCGCAATTTATTGAGTTCGGAGGAATTTTGCATGATTTTTGTGCTCTGCCATCGCATTATGAAGCCGCTTTGCTCGCATATTCTGCTTCAGCGCATGCTTTGAAGAAGGCTTTGCATAATTGAGTATTGGATCAATCCTCTCACTGTCATTAAGTTAAGGGAATTCTGCAATTACTTGCAGGTTGGGGCCAAGAGCCCAATGGCTGTTACTTAAGGCTTTGACGCCTACTCCTACGTCCCTCGGCTCGCCCGAGGGATCCAGGAATCTTATTTCAGGATTGGATCTCTGGATCCCTCGGACGAGCCGAGGGACGTAGGTAAATATCTTAGCCTCTCCCAACTTAGTTATTAGTTAATCGGCTGCATGAAATCACTCAAATCCGGTTTTTGCTGCATTCTAAATTGATAAACTGCATAGAAGGCTATGACATTCTTCAGATAATTTCTGGTCTCATGCCAGGGGAGCGTTTCTATCCAAATGTCAATTTGTTTAGGAGGATGTGTTTTAATCCAGTAATTGACCTGCCGCGGACCGGCGTTATAGGCGGCAGCCATCAGCACGGGATGGGCATGATAGCGTTTGGCCAACTGTTTAAGATAGGCGACGCCTATATTGATATTTTTTTGACTTGAGAATAGCTGGTTTTTATCTCCATAGGCAATTTTTTCTTGTTTGGCCACCATTTTGGCTGTTTCCGGCATCAGTTGCATTAAGCCGCGTGCGCCAGCCATTGACACCACATCCTCTCGAAAGCTGCTTTCCTGGCGAATAATGGCATAGATAAATTCCTTGGAAATATTATAGTTTTTGGAATAGGCGGTTATAGCAGTCTCATGGGCTAGTGGGAAGCGGAGGGAAAGCTGGTTGCTTAGTTCATCGGTATTGCTGAGATAGACGGACTTTCCATGCCATTTTAACTCCGTTGCGACCCAGTGAATCAATGCGATTTTATCCTCTCTGGGCAGCTCCAGCACAAAATCATTGAGCATTCTGGAAGCCTGCAAAACCTGCTTGTTGGCATACAAATTTTTAATCGCCATTATCACTGTCCGATAGGGTTTCAAAACATTCGGATCACTCACTACTTTTTCATTCACAAAACTTGGCTTTTTATTCAGGCGCAGACTCGCTAAAAATCCATAATAGTTTCTGGTTTCAGCCAGGGTTTGAAAAATGCTCTGTGCTTCGGTCTTTTTGCCTTGACCTTCTTTCGCACGGCCTAGCCAATACTGCCAGCAAGGGCTGTCTTTATTAGTGGAAAAGAGGATGTATTTTTCCACTTTGGGCCAGTTTTGCTGTTTTAAAGCGGCTCTGATCTCCCAGTCAAGTAATGCCTCGTTATAATAGGAGGCCTTAATTTTTGCAAACCATTGCTCGGTGTCTTCATGATTTCGCATCGCCTTGTAAATAACCAGCTGTACAAGAAAGGATTGCTGCTGAGCCTCTGATAACATCTTTCGCGTTTTAGGTTGTTGCCAGATCTTAATGGCTTGTTCCATGTTGGTGGATATGAGACGCTTTAAGCCGAAAAGATAGAATGAGTCATGCAATTCCTTAGGCTGAAGCTGTGAAATTCGCAGCGGATTTTGTGAAATACCAAGGAGTAATTGTTCGTCCTCAAGCCGAGGTTTTTGATAAAGCTTTAATAAGTAACGCGCCAGACCAAGATTTCGTTTATCCAATGCCAGACGAATACGCTCCGTAATCAGTGTCTCATCAAACTGACCACTTTTTAAGAGAAAATCAAAAAGCTGGTTACAGGCGCCTGGTTGGGAATCTCCTTTTAACCATAAGGGTTTTGCGCCTTCCAGAGCGAGTTCAGTTCTTCCCTGGAAATAGTCAGCAAGGCGAGCGAAACATTGAAGACTGACATCAGAAGAAGGGCGGTAATAGCTAGTATAATCAGTCCAGTTCCTTTGTCTGGCCAATTGGTATAACCACTTTTCTCTTAAACGGTTAGCCAGTGGGGTATCATCTGCAATAAAGACCAGAAATTCAGGACTCGCCTGCTGAGGCAAATTCTGGCTCCATTCCATGTAATTCATAAAACGTTGAACATAGATTTCGCCAGGAATCGCTGCTTGCAGCGCAAAAGGCAGGCACAGGCTAATGATCAGAAAAAGAAACTTTTTCATAGTCTTCCACAGGTTAAGGGTGTGATAAGCTAATGCAATGAACTGGAGGTCACTGGACGGTAGCCAATTGTTGTCGCATAGCGGCAATAGTGCTTCTGTAATCGTTACTACAGAATATAGCAGAACCTGCTACAAACTGGGTAGCACCTGCCTCGGCTAATAGAGCAATATTTTCTGCCTGCACGCCGCCGTCAACACAGACAGGCAGTAGCGGATAGTTGGATTTAAGCCATCGGATTTTTTCAATCACCGGATGAATTAATTTTTGGCCTGCAAATCCTGGATTGACAGTCATCACCAGTACGAAATCGAGGTAATGTAAACACCATTGGATTACTTCCGGCGGGCAGGCAGGATTTAACACCAGGCCGGCTTCGCAGCCAAGTGCCTTGATCAGTTGCAGACTTCTATCCAGATGAATAGTGCCATCAGGATGGATGCTGATGCGTTTTGCTCCGGCATCTGCAAACTGTTTAATCAGTTCATCCACTGGATTGGTCATCAGGTGCACATCAACAATGGCTTGCGGAAAACGCTTGCTAAGACTTTGGCAAATGAAAGGACCAATTGTCAAATTGGGAACATAATGGTTGTCCATCACATCAAAGTGTATGAGATCAGCTCCCGCATCCAGCACAGCTGATACTTCATCGCCAAGGCGAGTCATATCGGCGGAAAGAATGGAAGGAGCAATCAAATAGCGCATAATGAATCCTGTAAATGTCCCGATATTAAGCCATCAGCCAGAAGGTTGATCAAAAGTAAAGTTAAAATTAATATTCCAGGCGACCATTGCCATACGCTCTTCCACTGCATTGGCAACGCCAAAACGGCCTTTAGGAATCAGTGTAACATTTCCGGTGCGCATAAAACGAAGATCCGTACCTACACTGGTAAAGTCATCCAACAGATAACTCACCCCGAGAATGGCCTGTGCAATAGAGGATGAGCCATTCTCTTTGCCCAGTTCTGAACCAGTGACAGGAAACACCTGCTGGTTGTTATAATAAAACTTAATGTTATTTTCAATATAGGAATAGCCGATACCTAATCCCACATAAGGCATCCAGGTGACATCGCCGTCAGGTGTGAAAAAGTCATAGTAAACATTCACCAGCCCGGAAACCATCGAAGTTTGCCCATTGAGATGAAAGACATAGCTATTACTGAAGCTTGGAACTGTGTAGGTCCCAAAAGTCGCATTTTGTACCTGTAGTTTTTTATAGCCGCTGTAATTGTAAACAACCTCGCCTTCAAATCGGAATTTGCTGCAGCGGTATCCTATTTGCCCACCGGCGTTACCCATGCCTTTATAGCTGAGATCAAGATTGGTCGGACTAATATAATAAGGGTAAGCTCCAGTCAGCAATAAATTAGGCGCGACAGTAAATTTAATGGGCTGAGTATACCCGCCGCCGCCAAACAGGCCCACATACCAACCGGGTAGGGGGTTGACAGCCGCAAATCCCGTACTGCCAGACAGTAATAATCCAGCCAGACTTAATCGACAAAAATGATTCATGAGAAATCCTTACTATTTGTATCTGGAGCCGTCAAAGCGGTAAGTCACACCAACTGTACCAAGATGAGCCTGATAGACTTTGCCAAGTTCATCCGGTCTTTGGGTGCCAATGTAGCGGTAAGCGATATCAACAGAATATATTTCACTGAAATTATAGGTAAAACCGCCAGTTCCCTGATAGGCAAATACACTATTGGAGCCGCTATAACGAGTAACGCCAAGGGGGCCTGTGCTGTTTAAATCGACATTAACATAGGCATAGCCAATGCCCACTCCAAGGAAAGGTTGTATGCCGGGAACCATGTCCGGGAAGTCGTAATACACGTTGGCCATAGCGAGAATCGCATTCGTATCGCCGGTAATGCCGGTCTGAAGGATGTCATCAATGTAAAAATGATCGAGGTCGGCGGTCAGATACGTTAGCTCGCCTTCGTATCGTAAAGGCGTGCATTTATAGCCAAGACGGCCTCCGACATTATAATTATTGTCATAGCCCGCTTTAGAGCGGTGCCAGCCTTGACTGCTGACGCTGATATTGTCCTGAACACTGGTAAAACCGCCAAATACACTTGCATACCAGCCATCAATAGGAACAGCTGCGCAGGCTGCGCCGGAGGCCATTAATGCGGCCGAAAAAAATACAGTTCTCATGGCTTCCCTTGTTATTATTATTCTGAAGCAACCACATGTTAGCGCTTTACTTTTATTTTGCAAGTAGTAAGCAATTAACTTTATCAGTTGAATTTTGAGTGGGTTAAATTCAATAGCAGATTGTTCAAAATAGAGTCCAAACTGAACGAAAGTTCTCCTTGTAATCATTATATATTGCGTTAAGATGCTAGATGGATGATCGAAAATTTTAGGGAATGAAATGAAAGCTAAAACCGAAAAAAAGGACATACAACGAAACCCTGACAGACTTGCAAAGAAATTAATACCATTCATTTCGCATAACCTGGACAGCATTTTGCTTGAAGCCAAAAAGGAATATCTGGCTAAAGGAAAATTAAAGGATCGAGAAAGGGATTTTGATAAAGCTATAGCTGAGGCAGCAGTGTTCAATGATGTGAATTCCTATCTTGAAAATTTTTATAAATTTATTGGAACAGGATCCTGGGAAAAAAACTCAGCGAATACTCGGTTACTTATTGCTGCTGTTCGCTGTTACATGGCAAAAAATGATGAGTACCAAGAGGTAACTAATGATAATTTACGGGACTATGTGATTGTCCCCTTAAGAAAAGGCTTAAATGAGTACATTGAAGGGGTCACTGAGATAAAAAAAGCGGCCGAGCAGAAAGCGGTTGCAGCACGAAAAGAGCTCGATAAAAAGAAAGAAATCACTTCTTCGCAAGTGCCCGATGTAATGGTATTTTGGGATACCGATAAAAAGACAGAGGATATTCTGGTTAAAGCCCGGGAATATCAATTGAAAAACCCTGGACATCATCTCTTTGTAATTAAACCTGATCCGACCTGGCAACTGTTCTGGATGGATCTGCAAGGTACTCTTAATTTTTTACCCATCACGAAAGATTTTTCAGATATTTTAAATAGTTTAAAAGGGCGAATACCTGAGCGCGGAGATGCTTATAATAAAATAAACGCGTTTTGCAAACAAAGCCTGGATGAGAGTATTAACATTTACCTGTTCAAAGAACAGGCTGAGGCTAAGGAGTTTGCCAGCAAGCATCCTGATAAACATAGTTTTTGCTTAAAACGCCTGGCACAGGCAACACCTGCTAAAAATTATACCCTGGGTGTTCAATCTGCTGATCTGAAACCTGAGTATCGTTGTCTTTATCTGAAGAAAGCTGACAATGACACGATTAACTATACGGTCAGTAGAAAAAATAGTGAATGCTGTCTGATTCTGCAATCCTCGCGGCCGACTCCTGAAGATTCAGCTTATGAAAACTTGAATTTTGCCTACATTTTGACATCGGATAACCGGTTGTTCTATTTGCAGCGTCAAGCTGATGGCAAGCTTGAAATAAAGCGATTGGAATTTGTAAAAAATGGTCTGGACCGATTAAAAAGCGAGCTTATGATAAAAGGGAATGCTCTTTCAAGAATTAATTTGGAGCCTAAAGAAAAGACCCGGGTGCTGCTTGATGAGTTGCGGCGAACTGAGAAAGATATTTTAGAGTCAGTGACTAATTTCATTCCTGAAGTGCCTATGATGAAAGGTGTTATTACCAGGAAAGATTTTAACTCAGATGACAACTGGGAATTATTATTAGCGGCACTCGAGCAGGATAGTTTGCTTCAAGACCCACAGAAAGAAATTTTAACTAATTTGCTGGAATTTACAGCCGTTAAAAAAAGACATACGGTGCTTATTCCTGCCAAGTGGCAGCTTAGCTCTTATGATAACCAGGGGCGGGTCAGCTATCGGGCATTGACTAATGAAATGCTGAGAGAAATTACAGGACCCAGAGTGGCTGAAATTCCTCCGGCGAATACTTCCAAATTTTATCATTTGAAAATGGCAGTGAACCGACTGGTTCAGGAGCAATTGGAGAAAATCAATTTACAGATTAATCCAGATCTTACCGATACAAAAAATTTATCAACAACTTATGTTTTTCATAATGGTATCCCATTGTACTTTTTCCCGGATGAGACCCCGATAACGGAGCAATTTTTACAAAGACTTCATACCGCCTGTATCATTACGGGCTCAGGGAAACTGCTGTATCACCGTCGGGGTGAGTCTTTACAAGAGTATACTGCTGCTCCAACCCTGATTGAAGCATTAAATCCCGGGGATTCAAGCACATTTAAAAAAGGCTTGCTAATCGCTAAGTTATCCAGCAATCAACTGCAAACCATTGGGAATACTATTGGTAAAACACTGGTCTCTGAGGCTGCAATTGACTGGTATGATACATTGGCATTAGAACCTCATAGTATTCCACTGGCGCAGCATCCACTACTGGAAGACTGTTTAAAAAAAGAGAGTAATTCAAGTGCCTCCGATCCTCAAAAAATTAAGGTGTTTCTGCAAGCAGTGACGATTCGTCGTTTAGTTGAGGCAAGTAAAAGCAAAACTGTGCAATCGATACTGGAAAATCAGATTCGAAATTTGAGGCATTCACCTGAGGCATTGAAGGGTGTAGTCAATCCAACGATTGAATCCGTGGTTGTCGATAGCAAGACAGACAAGTCACGCAAAGTTGCCAATGCGGCTAAAACCAGCTCTTGTAAATTAATGGATCAATTTATCGGAATAGAAAATAAAATTTACATGGAGTTTCCGATGTGCTCTTTCGTTTTATCGAAAGCGGATTGGAAACTATTTTACTTCGATACTTTCAATCGTTGTTTTCCTGTGGACTGGACAACTTATCCCGATATTAAAGAGATGATTGAATCCTGGCAAACGAGTGATCATGGGGTTACAAAAGAAGAGCAGGATAATTTTGAACTGCTTTTAGCGAAAGTGTCTGTCAAAAGAGCTTTAAAGCGGGAAGACTATTTAGAGGTTGAAAGATGGTTTTTGAACAAGTCAAAACAAGCTGGAACTTCTGCTGAAATCAAGCAGGAAACCGCAACTTCTGAGGAGGTTTATCAGTCTGAGACAGCAACATTGGCTCCTCCGCCACTTCTTTCAAAAAAGTTAGATCCGGCATTAATTTCCAAAATTAATCTTGGTTTATTTAGAACAGAGCAGGCTGCCAGTTCACTCACATTTGAGAAAGCCACTGAGACCAGTGAGACAATAACCTTTTCTAAGGAAGATACATCCAAATCAGATGAAGCAACAAAATTAGTTCTTCCTCCTCCGCCACCACCTCCCCCTCCAGGAAAACTCAAGTCGGCAAGATTATCCCAGCTTAATTTCCTATTATCTAAAGGCGAGAAAGCTTCTGGTTCAGAGGACGAAAATGCTGACAATAACTCAAAAATAGAGAGATCCTGTTAGGCTCATTCCTGCCTCTGCGTGCCTCGGGCTTATGTCCGGGGCACTAGATTGCTGGCAAAGTATTTAATATCCCGAGGTTATCGGATAGCGCCAGTCACGGCCAAACGAGCGAATGCTCACTTTGACTCCCGGTGCTGCCTGTCGTCTTTTGTACTCATTTCTTTTGATAAGATGAATCACTCTGCGTACATCCGCCTCTGGATAACCTTGTTGTATCAGATCAGCAGCCGACAAATTATTCTCCATATAGCCCTGAATGATTCCATCCAGTGTAGGATAATCAGGCAAGCTGTCCTGATCAGTCTGATTGGGCGCTAGCTCCGCTGAGGGCGCTCTTTCCAGAACACGCTGAGGTATAACCTGAGAAATACTGTTGCGGTAACGTGCTAAATCATAAACCTGAGTTTTTAATACATCTTTCAAAACTGAAAATCCACCTGCCATGTCCCCATAAAGTGTGGCGTAACCCACAGCGCTTTCACTTTTATTGCTGGTGGTTAATACCATATTGCCGGTTTTATTGGACAAAGCCATTAACAGAACGCCGCGAATTCTGGCCTGGATGTTTTCTTCTGTAGTGTCTTTCGGTTTATTAGCAAACAATGGATCTAGCGTTTGCAGAAAACTGTTAAATACAGGTTCAATGGAAAGAGTTTCACCTTTGACATTCATAGCCTGTAATTGAATTAAAGCGTCCTGATTACTCATGTCCGCCGTGTAACGAGAAGGCATCAGAAGTGCTGTGACCCGATCAGCGCCTAATGCGTCTACCGCAATGGCCAGAGTCAGTGCTGAATCAATCCCGCCAGAAAGACCCAGCAAAACACCGGGGAAGCCATTTTTTTCAACGTAATCTTTTGTGCCCAGTTTCAGAGCATTATAGATTTGCTCTTCTTTCGTTTGCAGCGGGTTAAGTTCACCTTTAATGTGCTGTTTTGAAAATACAACGGTACTTACTGTTTCGAGAAAAGCGGGAAGACGCACGCAGGTGGAGCCGTTCGTATCCATCACGAGGGATTGGCCATCAAAAACAAGCTCATCCTGACCGCCGATCAGATTCACATAGAAAATGGGAAAGCCATGCTGAACATGGTTGCTCAGTAACTTTTCGCGCTTTTCCTGCTTTGTATAATCAAAAGGGGAGGCATTAATGCACAGAAGCGCGTCAATCTCGCTATTAACTAATTGTTCAACAGGGCCTGGCTGCCACAAATCTTCACAAATACATAAACCGAACCGGTAATCTCTGATTTCAAAAATACAGCGTTGAGATGGGCCTGCTCTGAAATAGCGTTTTTCATCGAATACTCCGTAATTGGGTAATATTTGTTTATGATAAAGCGCTTTTTGTTTGCCCTGATAAAAAACTCCTGCGGAATTGTAGCAATGGTTATCGATCAGACTGGGAAAACCCAAAATCACATGGCAGTCAGTTACCTGCTTTGAAATTTCATTGACCGCCTGTTTAATTTCTTCGAGAAAGGCAGGTCTCAAGAGTAAATCTTCCGGGGGATAGCCTGTCAGGCACAATTCAGGAAAAAGAATCAGATCATGACTGTCCTGATGCTTCTCAATGATAGCTATTATTTTTTGGGCATTAGCGGCGATAGAACCCACCGTTGGATTAATTTGCGCCATCAGTATTGTTATGGAATTGTTCATTGATGTACATATTAAATAAGTTAATGGGATAGATATTCAGCTGTGAATCTATTTGCTATAATTTAACGTTTACTTCTAAGTATACCCAATTATGCTGAAAGATGCTTTATCACGGATGGCTGAAATTTTTTCTCCTGCCGTGCTAATGCAAGGCGAAGAATATCAGCAAAAAAATTATGTTCTGAATATTCGGCTCAGCGATGGTTTGCTAAAAGCCCGGGTTAAAGGAAAAAGCGGTCAGATATATGATGTGTATGCTGATTTAAAGGCCTGGCCCAATAAGCCTGCTCGCTGCAATTGTGCACAAGCCAACAATTGTAAACATGCTGCTGCCAGCTTTTTTGCCTTGCAAATTAAAGAAAATCTGAAAATTTCGGCTCCTCAGCTCAACGGACAGAAAGAACAATCACTTTCCAGTTGGCTTCAAGCTATCAGAGCACAGGAGGTTGATAGTAAGCCTCGCTCATACACGCATGACATTCTGTATCTTCTAGAGATACAAAAAAAACAATGGGATCATCGTGTAATAATCCACCTTGCTTTAGCCAAACGACTGAAACGACATGGAACCTATGGTAAATTCACTGTATTTAACAGTTTTACCCAGAGCAAAAAACAATATTGCAGGGCAGAAGATGAAAATGTAATCAATAGTTTGCTGTCAAAATCCACCATTGCTGGCTCTTTTGACAAACTTTCGCTGCGAAATAGCGAACTTCTTGAGCAGATACTAGAGACTAAACGCGCCTATCTCTTTCAGGAATCTCTCACTCAATCTTTAAGTCTGGGTGAGCCACGGGAGCTCGTTTTGCGTTGGCATTTAAATCAACAAGGAGAGCAGCATCTGCTGATGGAGGACAAAAACGCTCATTTGTTATCCCCATTGCTGCTCGACAAGCCCTGGTATTTTTTGAAAACAGAAGCCGAGCTGGGTGTTTTACAGACCCCCTATCAGTCAAGCCAGCTAAAAAATATCCTCGAGATTGGGCCGCTTGCCCTGGATGCAGCCGAAACCATAGATGAAATCAGACATCAGTATGTTCCTTTGCTGCCGGCCCCCCTTGCTTTTGCTGAGCGCATTCAGAGGAAGGGCACACCAAAACCAGTCATCCAGTTTGATGCGCTTCCATTAGATAGGCCGCGCAGCGTGGATTCAATGAGTTTATCGGCAGAGGAGGGTTCGCATTTTCTGTTTACGAGAGAAATCCTCTTTGAATATGAGAGTGGCCTTAGAGTGAATATTGGCATGGCCAATGTCGATTTAGTCTATGAAGATTCCGGCAAGCTGATAGCCCTTTCAAGAAATCTATTGCAGGAAAAACAATATGCTCAGGAAATCAGTCAGATATTGCCCACTCGTCATGCCAGCGTCTGGGAAAAATTAAATTGTGAGAAGGCACTTGAAACCAGCAACATTTTAGTTCATTTCCAGTCAGAGCAAGATTTAGGACGTTTGTTCTCCCAGGTGATTCCCCTGCTAAAGTCAAAAGGCTGGACAGTAGAGTTCAGGCATTTTATTTATGAGGAACTGGTTTCAGCTGATGATGTCGAGTGGTATTCTGAATTACAGGAATCAGGAGAAGATTTTTTTTCCTACCAGTTGGGTATTCTGGTTGAAGGCAAGTCAGTTAATATTGTGCCCCTGGTTGTCGAATTAATTTCCGGCTTAAATCTCAGTGAACTTGAGAGCATTCCGGATGAGCGTCTGATAAGACTACCCTTGGCGCAAGGAAAGAAACTTCAGTTGCCTATGGGAAGAATCAAACCGCTTATTCGCTTTATTATGCAATATGGTTCCCGATTTATAGATAACCAGAATCAGTTGCAGATAAAACGCTACCAGCTAATCCTGATGCAGGAAACAGAGCTGGCGCTGGCTGCCACTGCACTGCGCTGGAAGGGGGGAGAGCAGCTTCGCTCTCAGCTGACGCAGTTACTGGGGCCACAATCGATTCCTGAAATATCACCTCCTAAAGGCTTAAATGCCCAGCTTCGGGATTATCAGGCAGAAGGCTTAAGTTGGCTGCAATTTTTGCGAGAATCCCGATTCGGCGGCATTTTGGCTGATGATATGGGGCTTGGTAAAACAGTGCAGACTCTAGCTCATTTGCAGCTGGAGAAAGAGCAGGGACGGTTGCAGCACGCCAGTTTGATCGTGGCGCCAACCAGTCTGATGGGCAATTGGGAAGCAGAAGCCAAACGCTTTACCCCGGAACTTAAAATTCTGGTGTTTCATGGGTCTAACCGACATCAGGACGAGTTTGATCAATACGATGTCATCGTTTCCACTTACGGTTTAATTCAACGGGATAAAGCACGTTTCGTCAATTATCCTTTTTATTATCTGATTCTTGATGAAGCACAATTTATCAAGAACGCTAAAACCAAAACGACTCAGATTATTCAGCAAATTCAAGCCAGGCATAGACTCTGTTTATCCGGTACTCCACTGGAGAATCATTTGGGCGAATTATGGTCGCTGTTTCATTTTCTGATGCCAGGATTATTGGGGGATGCCCGTCAGTTTCGACGATTTTTTAAAATTCCTATTGAAAAGAATGCGGACGAGGAGCGCAGAGTCTTGCTGGCTAATCGTGTACAGCCCTTTATGCTGCGCCGCAGTAAAAATCAGGTTGCCCGTGAATTACCTGATAAAACTGAAGTAGTGCAGTTAATTGAATTGGCCGATGCTCAGCGGGATTTATATGAGGCCATTCGTATTACAATGGAGCAGAAAGTTAGAGAAGCCATTGCTCGTCAGGGAATGGGAAAAAGCCATATCGTATTGCTGGATGCTTTATTGAAACTGCGTCAGGTTTGCTGTGATCCGCGCTTGTTATCGATTCCTGAGGCAAAAATTGCGCATGGAACTTCTGCCAAACTGGATGTCCTGATGGATTTGGTGGTTAATCTTATTGAGGAAGGGCGGCGTATTTTAATTTTTTCCCAATTCACATCAATGCTTGAGTTAATTGAGGAAAGGCTCAAAGCCAATCAACTTCAGTATCTGAAATTAACCGGACAAACGGTCAATCGCCATCAGCTGGTCAATACATTTCAGGAAGGTAACATTCCTTTGTTTCTCATTAGTCTGAAGGCGGGAGGAACCGGTTTAAATCTGACGCGCGCGGACACGGTTATTCACTATGATCCCTGGTGGAATCCGGCAGCTGAGGAGCAGGCTACCGATCGAAGCCATCGTATAGGTCAGAAAAATCCGGTTTTCGTCTACAAACTGATTTCCGCCGGCACAGTTGAGGAAGTGATTTTGGCCATGCAGGAAAAGAAAAAACAGCTGATTGAAGGCGTTTTAGGAGAGCAAACAGGCTCTCTACAGCATCTCACCGTAAAAGATATTGAGCAATTCTTTGCCCCTCTGGCGGAAGAATGAGTCGTTTGCAAATTGATTTTTCAAACAATAATTGAAAACTGACAAATCATAGCCTATGCTTTTTATGTCAGAACCTATGGAGAAATCCCAAATGAAACAATGGAAAGTGTGGCTTACCTCTGCCTTATTAACCCTGCTTGCTCCTCTTGCCTTTGCCGGTGCATCACCCGCAGGAACATGGACCACTATCGATGATGCGACAGGCCAAAAGAGAGCGGTTGTGCGGATTAATGTTTCTGGTGGGACATTAAGCGGCACCATCATCAAAGTGTATCCACAAGCAGGTGATACTGGTATTTGCTCAAAATGCCCAGGTGGATTTAAAGGAAAACCCATTAAAGGTTTGACCTTTGTATGGGGCTTAAAAGATCAGGGTAATGGTGAGTGGAGTGGTGGTTCGATTCTTGATCCTAAATCTGGAAAAGTATATCGTGCCAAAATGACTTTACAAGGCAATAAACTCTATGTTCGTGGTTATGTAGGGGTTTCTGCTTTGGGACGCACTCAGGTTTGGGTCAGATAATCCTGAACTTTTTTGCATAAAAGGCACACAATTGTGTGCCTTTTTTTATTTTGGGCATTACAATAGGGATTTTTTATTATCAGGTTTTGATATGCTTGAGGCAAAATCTCGCAAAAATACTCCTCCTGTCGATACCTTGAAGAGGCCGCCGCACTCAGCAGAGGCTGAGCAGTCTATTATTGGTGGACTGATGCTTGATAATCAGGCCTGGGATAAGGTCAGTACCAAATTATGCGAAGAAGATTTCTACCGTTCCGAACATCGAATTTTATTTCGCAGCATTGTTGATCTCTCAAAACGCGAACAGCCTTTTGATGTAGTCACCTTGCTTGATAATCTAAAATCCCGAAATGAACTGGATAATGCGGGCGGTGAAACCTATCTTTTTGAGTTAGCCAATAATACGCCCAGCGTGGCAAATATTTCTGCCTATGCTGATATTGTCAGAGAGAAGTCAGTTCAAAGACAATTGATCAATATCGCGGGTGAAATAGCGGACTCTGCTTACAATCCTGTTGGCCGTGAAGTCAGTGAGCTTCTGGATCTGGCTGAGACCAGGGTGTTTGCTATTGCTGAGCAGACAGGGGGCAATGGCGGACCAGAGAGCATTAAAACGATCATTACCAAAGCGATTGAAAAAATTGATGCACTTTATCACAACGGCGATGCAATCACCGGGATGGCCACCGGTTTAAGCGATCTGGATGAAATGACATCCGGTCTTCAACCCTCTGATTTGATCATTGTTGCTGGACGCCCTTCCATGGGTAAAACCACTCTGGTAATGAACATGGCTGAAAATATCGCAATCCAGGGAAAGAAAAATGTTCTGGTGTTTTCAATGGAAATGCCCTCGGATTCACTGGCTATGAGGATGATGTCTTCGCTTGGCCGAATTGATCAGCATCGAATCCGAACCGGAAAACTGGAAGAGGATGATTGGCCGCGAGTGACCTCCGCAGTTCACTTATTATCTGAAGCCCCCTTATTTATTGATGATACGGCGGCCCTTAGCCCTTCCGAAATGAGAGCGAGAGCAAGGCGCCTGGCGAAGGAGCATGGCCAGCTGGGATTAATTGTTGTGGATTATCTTCAGTTGATGAAAGTGCCTGGATTCAAGGCGGAAAACAGAACAGCAGAAATTTCAGAAATTTCGCGAAGTTTAAAAGCCCTGGCAAAAGAATTGAACGTGCCGGTTATTGCTTTATCCCAGTTAAACCGAAGCCTGGAGCAGCGTCAGGATAAACGTCCGGTTATGTCTGACTTGCGGGAGTCGGGTGCGATCGAGCAGGACGCGGATTTAATCTGTTTCATTTATCGGGATGAAGTTTACAACGAAGACAGCCCGGATAAAGGAACTGCAGAAATTATCATTGCCAAGCAGAGAAATGGTCCAATTGGCAAGGTGAGAGTAGCTTTTCTTGGTAAATACACTCGCTTTGAAGATCTGGCGTATACCGGTTATCAGGGGATGGACTAGTGACAAGGCCTACAAAAGTGCAAATTGATGCGACAGCCCTGCTGCATAATGTACAGCAAGTCAAACGTCATGCTCCTGGCAGACAAATTATTGCAATGGTGAAAGCGAATGCCTATGGTTGCGGGCTGCCCTCGATCATTCCTGTGCTTGAAGGCCATGTGGATGCTTTTGGAGTGGCTTGCATTGAAGAGGCTTTAGCGATTAAGGCGCTAGGTGCCTGTACCGATTGTATTTTATTTCAGGGTTTTTTTAATCAGGATGAGCTGGCGCTGGTGGTTGAGCATAATTTGCAGGTGGTTATACACCAGTCTTATCAGTTGGAATGGCTGCTGGCTCAGGCGCTGCCAAAACCAGTGCGTGTATGGGTAAAAGTCAATACCGGAATGCATCGTCTGGGTTTTGCAATGGGCGATGTGTATGGCGTATTAAATGCCTTGCACTCTTGCCCCTGGGTTGATCGGCAAATTGGTCTTATCACCCATCTTGCCTGTGCCGATGAGTTAAATAATCCAGCGAACCAGGAGCAATTAGGACGATTTTTTGATTTGCGGTTGCCTGAATTTCCACTGGTAAAAAGTATTGGCAATTCAGCAGCAATTCTCTCTTTACCTGATAGTCACGCAGAGGTCGTGCGGCCAGGCATCATGCTTTACGGTATTTCTCCGTTCAAACATACCTCGGGGCAAGAGCTGGGCTTGATACCGGTGATGCGTTTCCTGTCTTCCCTCACTGCCGTCCAGCACTACCCGGCAGGCGTGCGGGTAGGCTATGGCGGGGAGTGGCAAACTGCAAAGCCTTCCGTGATCGGTGTGGTGGCCGTCGGTTATGGGGATGGATATCCTCGCCACATAGCCGCTAACACTCCGGTTTGGATCAATGGTTATCAGGCACCGATCGTTGGACGGGTATCGATGGATATGTTGACGGTTGATTTAAGTCATGTGCCAGAGGCCGCCGTTGGTGACCCTGTGGAATTATGGGGTGTCCATATTCCGGTCGAAACCATTGCTGCTGCAGCCGGAACAATCCCCTATGAGTTAATTTGCCAGCTTTCGCCGCGGGTGCGAAGGGATAAACTGTAACAAATCGGAAACAAATAGACCTATGGACGAATCTAGGGTAAAATGGCCATCGTTTTTACAAACCTATCAAAGGTGAATACATGAAAAAAATTATGTTAGCCTCATTATCTTTATCTGTCCTGCTTTCAGGTTGTGCTCAAGTCACGAATGAAGGTGTAGGCACGGTAACCGGCGGTGTGGTGGGCGGACTGATCGGCAGCCAGTTTGGCGGTGGTTCAGGCAAAGTCGCAGCAGCTGCAGGCGGTGCTTTGTTAGGTGCTTATTTGGGTGGGAATATTGGCCGTACTATGGATAGGCTTGATCGCCTGGAAATGCAACGAGCGCTGGAAAGTTCTCCGAGCGGAAAAGCAGTGGTATGGCGTAACCCTGACAGCGGTAACACGTACACCGTTACCCCGCAGAAAACCTATTACACGAACTCGCAACCTTGTCGTGAATATACAACCCGCGCTTTAATTGGCGGCAAAACACAGGAAATCTACGGCAGAGCATGCCGGCAAGCCGATGGTTCATGGCGAGTGGTTAACTAATTCCAAATTGCTCCTGTTTAAGGGTAGCTTTATTGCAAGCCAATCAGGGCTGCCCTAATCTAAACTTTCACTATTTTTAAAAAACCATAATTTCCTGTGCTATATTTGAACATATGCCCCCTTAATAAGGTTCTGCAGGGAGTTTGCTATGGCTCATCTTATATACTCGGCTTTGCCGCATCCGAGACGAGAAATTATATTTATCAGGCCGGATTTAACGGTAACACAGTGTGTGGACATGATGACCAAAGGGGATATCGGTGCTTTGGTGGTTCGCGATGATCAAAGTCTGCTGGGCCTGGTGAGTGAGCGCGATATTATCCGCGAATGTCTGTTTAGAAATTTGCCTCCTGATAAAACGCCTGCGATTGATGTCGCCTGGAAAAATGTCAGTATTCTCACTGTGAATGATCCGATCGAAAAAGCGATGGAAGTGATCACAGAAACCAAGCGAAGGCATGTATTAATCACCGAAAATGGTGAACTGACAGCTATTTTGTCAATTGGTGATTTGCTATTTCACTTGCTCGAAGATAAAGCAAGAACCATTGAGCACCTGGAAAATTATATTCATACCTATTGATTTATCTGCCGCTCAATAACTATAACCGCTAGTCCGCAATATGTTACATAGCTATCCACACATATCAGAAAACACAGCCTGCTCCTGGCCTCTACGTCACCCGACTTGTTCGGGTGATCCAGCTTACTCAAAGAACGGGAGCGAGTATGCCTCGGAGACGCTGAGGCAGGTAGGCAGGCGGCATGCATTGCCATTATTCATCTCTTATTGAAACTCCCACTCCTCTCCATTACACTTTTAAGGCACTGTTAATTCAGTAACTATTATAATTGATAATGGAAGAGCCAATGCCTAAGCACTGTCGGTGGATACTCAGCTTCATCTTCTCCTTTTTTATTGCGCTTGCATGGGCCAAAGATACCAATAGTCAGTGGTATCAATTGGATGAGAATAATAAGGTTAGAATTAAGGTAGACCTGTTTTTGTCTTCCACATGCCCTCATTGTCAGAAAGAAGATGCCTACTTCAAATCAATTGAGCCCCAAAACAAATGGTTGAAGGTGGAACGGCATTATATTGATAAGGACAAAGCGTCCCTGGAGCTTTTTAATCAATACCTTAGTCAGCAAGATTCGACTGATTTTTCTGTACCAGCGGTTTTTTTCTGTAATTCAAAGTGGGTTGGATTTGACGAAGCGGCTAACAGCGGAAAAGCGATTATGCAGGGTTTGGAACTTTGCCGGCAACAGATTGAAAAGCGGGGCGCTCTAACTAAAAACACCTCTTCAGTTCTGGGTACTATGGCGACCACCAGCATGATGGAAGCCAGTATCGAGCAGGGGGCATCTTCTTCACCCCGCACATTAATTCCCTTAATGGCTGCGATCGATGCCTTGAATCCCTGTGCGTCCATTCTGGTAATGCTATTGTTTGCATTTCTGGTAGCAAGCCAAGACACTAATCAGAAATTGAGGATTGCCGGATTATTTCTTTTAACTGTCGGGATTATACATTTTATTCAGCAAAGCCATATCATCCATTTTTATAGCCTGTTACCCTGGTTAAGAATTCCCGTGATATTAGTCGGGGGGGCATTAATCGGATTTGCATATTACAGGTATACAAACAAAACGATTGAAGCCATGGCTTTATTAGGGGTGGTGTTTTTCACCGCTTTAGTGGCGCAAGTCTATCAACTGGGTTGTTCTCCCAATATCGCTTTGATTTTTAAACAATGGCTGGGAGCACAAGGATACGATAGCATCAAACAACAGTTACTGCTGGTTCTTTATAACCTGCTTTATCTGTTTTTCCTGGGGCTTTCCACAATGTTTATGTATGCAGCAACCCGTATGAAGCGTGCGTTGCGTTATGAGCAATTTATTAAATATTTTGCTTATTCCTTCATATCTCTGGTCGGCATTACCCTGATTGTCTATCCTTATATCATAGCGAGTGCGGTTTATATGTTGGCTACAATAGTGTTGTCAGTTATTCTGGCCCAAATCTTAAAATACTATAGAGTGCGCTAAATGGATGCCGAAGATGCAGTGCCTCCTCCTTATTTTCCCATTGCCTGGGATGTAGAAGAGGGGCAGAACTATGAATGGTGCGGTTGCAAGGAAACAAAGACACCGCCGTTTTGTGATAAAGGGGATTGTAAGGAAAGAGTGCTCTATCAGGCGCCGCTTACGGACACAGTGTACTTTTGTCACTGTAAAGAAACAAAAGATCCCCCATTTTGTGATGGTTCTCACGCGAGATTATTACGTGAATTTATAAAGAAAAGAAACAGCCAGAAATAGCCGGCCTTTTTTATAGAGCGTTGATATTGGTTAGAAAGCAAAAATTCACTTGATCTGGGCCTGGTGATTTGGGATTATCAGAAGATTTAATTTTCAGGTAGCGGTGGTATGAGTAAACTGAAGGATATTCCTGTTGTTATAGAGAGCGGCAAAAAATACAAAACCTCTCAAGGTATCGTCGCAATTAAAGACGGTATCAAATCGGCTGAAGAGGATGCGCCCCGGTTACCTAAACCCAAATGGCTTCGGATTGTGAATAATACCAGTCCTGCCTATCATCAGGTAAAACAACAGGTTGTAAAACACCGTTTAGCGACTGTCTGCGAAGAAGCCAAGTGTCCTAATATTGCGGAATGCTGGTCCCATGGCACCGCTACTATTATGCTCATGGGTGCGGTTTGTACCCGCGCCTGTCGTTTTTGTTCTGTAGATACCGGGAACCCACGCGGCTGGCTTGATGCAGAGGAGCCTGAAAATTCAGCCAATACCGTCGCACTGATGAATCTGGATTATGTCGTTTTAACTTCCGTAGACCGTGATGATCTTCCTGATGGCGGAGCCAGACATTATGCGGATACCATTCGCGCCATTAAACAGCGCTGCCCGAGAACCAAGGTTGAAGCACTTACGCCTGATTTTCAGGGAGTCGAGGAGCATGTCGCCATATTACTGGACAGTGGTGTCGATGTGTTCGCGCAAAATGTTGAAACCGTAGAGCGTTTAACTCACCCTGTACGTGATATTCGTGCGGGCTACTGGCAGACTCTGGATGTATTGGCTTTTGCAAAGCGCTATCGACCCGATGTGCTGACCAAAACCAGCCTCATGCTGGGTTTAGGGGAAACCGATGAGGAAATCATTCGAACGATGGATGATTTACGGGCACAGAATGTGGATATTCTGACTTTGGGGCAATATCTGCAACCAACCAAAAACCATCTGCCTGTTATTCGATACGTTACGCCTGAAAAATTTTTAGAGTTTCGAGAAATTGGGCTGGCTAAAGGTTTTTTTGAAGTCGCCTCAGGCCCTATGGTTCGCTCCAGTTATCGAGCTGATCGGGTGTTTAAAAAAGATAATCTGGGATTATAGATTTATCACAAGAAAGGGAATTCCATGTTCAGACGAGCAATTGTTCGCACGCCAGCCAAATCGATGGTGCAAGGTATTTCAAGCGCAGATTTAGGCCTTCCTGATTACCATCTGGCACTACTTCAGCATCAGCAATATATCAATGCACTCGAAAACTGCGGTGTTGAAGTGCTGGTTTTACCTCCTGAGGAGGCATTCCCTGACTCCTGTTTTGTTGAGGATCCCGCTTTATTAACTGAGCGCATCGCTGTATTGGCGCGGCCAGGAGCGGAAAGCCGCCAAGGGGAGGTTTCTCTTCTTGAAGAAAGTATTCGCCGCTTCTACGCTGCCAATATTGCTAAAATTCAGGCTCCGGGAACATTGGATGCCGGTGATGTCCTTAGAGTTGAAGATCATTTCTATATTGGATTATCTCAGCGGACCAATATGGAGGGAGCTAAACAACTAATCAGTCTATTGCACAATCACGGCTATACTGCTTCGGTCATTCCATTAACTGAGTTTTTACATCTGAAAACCGGGGTTTCCTATCTGGGTAAGGGAAATCTGTTGGTAAGTGGGGAGTTAATAAATCATCCGGAATGGGAGTCTTTAAAGCAAATCATTATTGACCCCGCCGAGGCCTACGCCGCAAATTGCATTGTAGTGAACGACTCTGTACTGATACCCAGCGGATTTTCAATGATTAATCTCCGCTTAAAAAGCCTTGGCTACAAGCTTGTGGAAATCGACTGCAGTGAATTCCGCAAGCTGGATGGCGGTTTGAGCTGTCTGTCATTGAGATTTTAACAAAAACACTTATCACAGCAATTCAATATTGCGCCGCTTTAACTTTCCTTGAATCAGAGAGGCCAGAAACCACATAATCAGGCCGAGAATAATGGCAGATATTCCAAAGTTTAAATAGTAGTTTTGATAAATGGGCAGTGAGTCGATTGCCAGGATATCCCTGGGTACTGCGACAAAGCCTGCCAGTTTTCCTGCAATGGTATTCGACAGTGAACTGGCCAGATACCAAACCCCCATCGCAAAGGCCAGATCTTTACTGTCACAATAAAGACCAATCATGCTAAGTCCTATAGCACTGACCCAAAGTTCCGCTAAGGTGATAAGCACATAAGTCAAACCAATAAAGTTGCCGTTGACATGTCCATCAGAGGACAAACTCCCGGCCAATGCCATAATTAACAGGGCAACTCCAGCCAGAATGGTACCGCTGGCAAATTGATAGGGAATTGTAAACCGCGGAATGCGGCGGTAGAAACGCGGAAGTTGTGTGCCTAGCAAAATGATTAGCAGCGGATTAAGAATTTGATAATGAGCAGGGGATACCTTTAGGCCCAGCAGCTGCAGATCAGAATTACTCTTCGCAAAAAGTACCAGGGTGCTGTTCATCTGATTATAAATTACAAAAAATATGACCGCCTCAATAATGAGCAAAACCGCGACCATTTGTTTTATGCGAGCAGTAGAAGACAATTTCAAGGTCTTGATTAAAAACCAGAGTATGCCTAAGCCGCAGCCAAGGCTAATCAGAATGATTGATAACTGAACATGCGAATAAGCAAAGAGGGTAAACAAATAGATACTCACGATATAAGAAGCTAGCCGACCGGCCATTTTGCGGCTGAAGGGTTTGGCGTCCTGGCCATAAATCACGTTATCATAAAGGCTGTATTTTTTAGCAAAATTCAATGCGGCAATCGATTTTCCAGCGAAGGCCAGTGTAAGTACCGACAAGGGCCCATAGCGGCTATCCAGCAGTGCAGGCGCAATCATCGTTGCCAGCAAGGCACCCACATTGATTGCCATATAGTAATAAGTCATCGCTGATTTAGCCTTAATGGCGTCATCGCTGTAAATATGAGAAACCATGCTTGAGGCAGTACCCATTAATAAGGAATTGGTCACAGGCACCAGGGCATAAGCCATGATGAATAGCTTGTCGCCATGTTCGTTGAGTGAATATCCGCTGAGCATTACAAATAAATAGGCTAAGGCAAGTAAAAAACCACCTAGTAAAATAGAGCGCCTGATCCCTAATACCTGATCCGCCATAAATCCGCCTAGTATAGGCATCAGATAACCGGTGGCCTGCGATACTCCGATAAAGGCATAGGCCTGGGCATGGCTGTATCCCAGGCCATGTTCCAAAAAGGGGCGGGTGAGAAATAAAATCAGGATGGTGTTTAAAGCATAGACAGCAAACTGGCTCCAGAAGGTAATGAGCACGATATTGTTAGTTTGTTGCTGGCGTGTATCTGAAATGGTGGAGTCACTCCTTGCAGCTTGAGAAAACACATTCACTCCTTGTGAAAACTTCATCCATAAACTACATGCTAAAACCATAACACTCTTTGAGATTTGGGTATAGATAGATCTGAGTCTTCCCACCAATTAATTCATTCACTCCCTCTCCCCCTACGTGCCTCGGCTTGTCCGAGGCATCCAGGAAATGCTTGAACTAGAGTCGGATTCAGAGGGATATCGTATCTATTTAACCATGGAGTCCAGCCAATTATTAAAGATCTTAGCGTTTGATTGAGAAAATTATGGATTTCTCGGGCAGGCACGTAGCCGGATTAGGGGGTTATAATAAATTGACTCAGTGTTGATAAAATGCTGACTATGTGTAAAAATGTGGCACAAAATAATCTCTTACTCATTCCTTAAGAGATAAACAAGCGTTTCTATTTTAGCGGAGAAATTAATGAGTTTATTTGATGCACAAACAATTGAAGAGTTGCAGACTATGCTGCAAGGTCTTGTTGATAAAACAGAACTCAGCCAGAAAAATGCAGAAAATCAAACGCCCATTGTTTATTTTGCTTCAAGAAGGGAATGGGATAAAGTTCAAGCTCTTTTAGCCGTTGCTCCAATTAGTGCAGATGACGCGAAGTTATTGGGACGTGAGGCAATTCTTGCAGCCCGAACCGGGAATATGGAGTTGGCTATAAATCTTTTAAAAATTGACAATGTATCACGCTCAGAGCAGGAGAGGGGCTGGACTATTCTGCATTGTGCCGTTGCCGATGCAACTGATAGCGACGATCTGGAAGCGCAGGCAGAAGCAATAAAGCAAATTCAAACACTTCATGAGTTGGGTGTTGTAAAAGAAAATTGCAATCAGGCTACACTTCGTGAAAGCAGTCCTATTTTCCTCGCTGCAATGAGTCAAAAATGGTATCTGGTGGATGCCTTACTGAATGAGTTCAATACTCCTGATGATCCTCAGCAATTGGCCGAAATCATTATTCGAGCTCGCACTGCGGGTCAGGTTGAACTGGCGCACAAAATACTTGCCTCGGTACAGCCGGGTACTCAATGGCTAATTAGCAATGAAGACGGCAGCAGAGATGTAAGTCTTTTACATTTGGCAATTCTCAGAAAAAGAAAGGAACAAATCGCTCAGCTAGCTCAAGATGCTGATTTGCGGGTTAAAACAGCCAAGCAGGGAGATAAGCCCGGAATCACGGCGATTCAACTTGCTGCACGTTGCCAGGATTGGAGCACCGTTGAATTACTCACCCAAAATAGCGCTGATGCAGATGACAGCTTTCAATATGGTGCAGCAATGCTTTATGCTGCGCAAACGCAATTTGGCAAACCATTCCTGAATAGCAAGCTGACAGAACTGGCAACTGATCTGGCACAAAAAGGAGCGAAACCGGATTGGAGTCTCGAACAACGAAATGGGAAGCTGAATTCTTTTCATATCGCGGTTATTCAAGCTTTGGATGCGTTTCTGGAAGCCTTGATTGCGAATCAGATTAACCGAAGTGCGCATGATACTTTGGCTTTACAAGCGAAATACCAAGGGCGTACTCCAATCGAATGCGCCATCCATCATAACCGATGGGATTTACTGCCTTTGTTTGCCAAGATTAAGCCAGCTAATCCCGAGGCCTGCGGTTATGTGGCAGCTTATGAAGCTGCAAAAGAGGCCAATCGATTAGAACCACAGGATCTGGAACTTCTGCGTGAGGCAGCCAAAGTTGCAAAAGAGGTCGCTCCTGAGCCTGAAAAGAAGGGTAGTCCATTAGCTGAAAAATCTGACGATAGCCGTCAACAGGAAGAAGATGCACGTTTTGTTGAAGCATTTAAAAAGATTTATCAGGCTTTATATAAAGGCCAATCATCATGGCTTAAATCTGCAAGCTTCCTGGAGCAGCATGATAAATTGACCCGAGACTTGATTAAGCAGCACATCACAGCCAAACCTAATTGCCGATCTAAAAAAGCGGCAGAGTTGGCTGAGACATACAAGGATGACATCAACAACATCAAATTGGTGCAGGATATCCATTCATACTGTCTCGATCGTAGCGGATTTTTCAGCCGAACCAAAAATGGAGCTCAATTGAATTCTGCGCAAGCGCAGGAAGCTATTGATAATGCGGATGAAAATTCAAGATTGGGTCAAATCAGAATTGCACTGCGTTAGTTCAGTATCTTATAACAAGGTTTTCCCAAAACAGCTGGGAAAACCTTAATGACTTCAATTGTCTAGCAGCTTTATAATTAACTCGTTTTTATTTCGTACTCTGTATTTGGATTTTAATGCTTCAATCTTGTCATCTATAGTTCTTGGAGACAAATTCATCGCAAAGGCAATTTCCTTTGTGGTTTTTCCGCAAACCAGTAATTGAGCGCATTCGATTTCTCTTAAACTTAAAGGGACCTTATCAGCACCTGAAATGGATTGTAGAAAAGAGGCTCTATGGCTCTCAGGCAGCTTGCCAACTTCCGTACTGTTTTTTTCAAAAGAAAAACGCTGGCTATAGGCACTACACAAATCTTCATCCTCACTGACTTTTTCCTCAAAATACTGAGTAAAACGCTCAAGCAGATCCAGATTATTGATATAGGTTTGATGAATAGCGATATTGCTTAGATCAGTGCCGAAATGAAAATAGTCGGAATATTCAGCGGATTGTTTGACCAAGGTAAAGACGTGCCTGAAATTATAATGAGCTGAGTCCTGCAGCATAGCTGCGGTTATCCCCTTACAATCGAGCATATCCCAGACGATATACTGGCCAAAATCAATGGATTCTGATTTGATTTGCACGCAGGGATCCCCTTTATAATATTCTTTTTTTGCATAGTTCTGTACAAAATCAGGCTGATTACAGAGCAATGAAAAATCATTCTCATTGTAATTCCTGATGTGGGAAAAAGTGCTGATATTAAGGTGCCGCAGGGGCTTGCATAAAGCCTGTATTTTTTCAGACTGTAAAACAATGGGATGTTTTTTTAACTGCTCTATCATGCTATTCATAAAGACTCTAATGCTAATTATGGTTATACCGGCTTCATTTCGCTTTTAAGTTCCATAGCCGTAGATAATTCAAATCCAAAGTTTCGATAAAAATCTTTAGCATTGACATTACCCTGCCAAACAAATAAGCCGACAGAGACAAAATTGCGTCCTTTAATTTTATTAATCAGATGGTTCATAATCAGGCTGCCAATTTTCTGTCTTTGATATTGGGGATGAACGCAAATGTCATAAAACATACACATTTGTCCATCTTCTAAAATTCTTCCAAAAGCGATCAATTTATTCTGTTCTTTGATATAAGCGATATGGCTGGAAGCACTAAGTACAGTCTGCCATTTGTGAGGTGAGGAAAAGAAATCCTTGCCCCAGCCTACAAGCTCAGCCAGATGATTAATTTCATTGAGACTGATAGCATGCTTTGATTCATTGATAATATATTCCATGGTGACTCTGCTTATTAAGATATCGCAATTATACTAGTCAATTGATCAAAAAATAACCGTAATTTTTCGGTATTCACTCAAATTCCTAAATATCAAGCCTGCTTTATTAGCAAGGTATTTTATGAAAAATATGCTAACATGCATGCGATTTTTTAAAGAAATCAGAACGAATTGATAAAAATGTCATATGGAGAAATGCATGTTAGATTTAAAAAAAACTGCTTTAGCGGTTTTAATGTCTGTAAGCGGTGCAGGTTTTGCGGGAACAATGGGGCCTGTCTGCCAACCAGGTAATGTGACCGTTCCCTGCCCATCCAGCGCCTGGGATGTGGGAATTCAGGCCTTATATTTGAAACCAAGTTATAGCGCCAACGCCGTTTATGTCGGCTATGTACTAAACGGCGATCGTCAAATTCGCAATGAATTTGAACCGGAATGGGACTGGGGTTTTAAACTGGAAGGCTCTTACCATTTCAATACCGGCAATGACATCAATGTGAACTGGTATCATTATAATCAAAGTACTCGTCGTTCTTTTACCGTGTATAGTTCAACGTTTGAAGCCAATATCCCTTACTCCACCTGGATAGAGCCCAAATGGGATGCAGTAAACTTTGAATTTGGCCAACACGTGGATTTTGGCGAATATAAAGATATTCGTTTTCATGCAGGTTTTCAGTACTTGCGTCTTGAGCATGATATACGGAATTCTAATGGCCTGACTGGAGTAGTTCATCCATTCAATTTAGAGTTTAAAGGGTTTGGACCACGCATCGGTATGGACATGGCCTACAACTTCAATGATGCGTTTGCCATTTACGGCAATGGAGCCGCTGCTTTATTAGTGGGGGATAGTGACGCCAATGGACAGTCAGCAGCAACAAGCCTGTATATTTCCTCCAGTAAATGGACCACAGTTCCTGAGTTGGAAGCCAAAACAGGTATCAAATACAACCATTTATGTGGAAGCGGCGTATTAACTGCCGATGCAGGTTACATGTGGGTGAATTACTTTAATGCCCAGCATTCTGTTGATCTCGCCGAGGAAACCAATGTCGCGTTTAATGGACCTTACATTGGCTTGAAATGGCTTGGCAGCATCTAAAGTAAAACCCGGTTGAAACCGGGTTTTCTTAAATTGTGAGTGACTCAGCAGCCCCGTTTCCCGCTGCGGGCTGCTGATAAATTACTTACTGTTTACCAGGTTTTTCATCTTATCGCCGAGGGCATTCGCTGTATTGCGGCACACTTGCGATAATTCATGAGTATAATCTCCGAAACTTACTCGACCGCTTTCAACATCGTAAAGAGCACCCACAATGCCAATTTCATTTTGATCCAGCATAATTCTTAATATCTCGCTGTCCTGATAAATTTGCTGCAGGGTGTTCGCAATATTAAGCGATGTGACATGGCTTACAAATTGTTCATTCTGACTCGTACGATTTTCTGTCGTTTCAGTTTCAGCATTTACGGCTGGTTTAATTTTTGCCAGCAATTCGGTAATATGCCCTTTTTCGACATTATCACAGGCAGCCCCAATCGCTCCGCAGCGTGTATGGCCAAGAACAACAATCAGTTTGGCGCCTACTACGTGACATGCGTACTCAATACTGGCCAGCACGTCATCATTAACCACATTCCCTGCGACACGAACGCAGAAGAGATCTCCAAAACTCATATCAAAGATTGTTTCAACGGGAACACGTGAATCAATACAGCCGAGAACAACGGCCATTGGGTGCTGCGTTTTAGCTGTTTGTTTGATGTCAATTTTAGGATTACGGTGTATACGCGTGTCTTTAAGAAAGCGCTGGTTTCCTTCACGCAGCAGGTTCAAGACTTCGACCGGTTCAAGTGTGGCCAATACGTCATAGGTCGTTACATTGATGAAATCGATATAATTGTGGATATCATAATGCTCCTTGAACCCCATCAGATTGAGTGATATCTGTTTCAGAGGCGCTTGCTCATCCTTAAACTCTTTAATCTGCTCAATAATTTCTTTATCGATATAATTGGTATAGCGAGCATCGATAATCAATTGAGAGTTACGTGGAATGGAGTTTAGTTCACTTATCAGCGACGCCTTATTCAGGAAAGAAATCTGCTGAGGAAGTACCAAACGGTTGACTACGCCGTTAGGATAGTTTTCTTTCACGATATCCAGTCTGGCCTGACTGTTAGTTTTAAGAATATAGAATAAGCTTATTGCAAGACCAATGCTTATTCCTGCCAGTAAGTTGAATGCGACGATACTGATTACTGTTGCGATGAAGGGAATAAAGCGATCCATTCCCTGCTCATAGACCGATT
This sequence comes from Legionella quinlivanii, assembly GCF_900461555.1. Lineage (NCBI taxonomy): Bacteria > Pseudomonadati > Pseudomonadota > Gammaproteobacteria > Legionellales > Legionellaceae > Legionella > Legionella quinlivanii. Next base: position 1,278,061 of record NZ_UGOX01000001.1, read on the forward strand.
TATAAATAGCGGGTTTAGTTAGTTTATAACCAGTATAAATCAATATAACTGCTAAAGAGGATAGAGGAATCTTATTTAACCATCCTGGGATTAGCATTACGGCCAGCAACAGGAAAACGCCGTGAAGAATTGCCGACATTTTGGTTTTTGAACCGGCCTGCACATTAACCGAAGTGCGAACGATAACTGAAGTAATTGGGATTGCTCCAACAAGGCCTGCGGTAAAATTACCAACGCCCTGGGCAATTAGTTCCTGATCTTTTGAGCAATAGCGATGTTTGGTATCAAGCTTTTCCCCTGCCTTGACATTAAGAAGACTTTCCAGAGAGGCAACAGTTGCAATAATAAAAGCATAAAGGTAAACCTTTGGATTTTTCCATGCAGACCAATCAGGAAATTGCAATTGATTGAAGAAATCTGCGAAGCCATCATGTTTGGGAATATTAACCAGATGAGGATTATTTTGAGCAAGGGTAGAGCCAAGCGTAATGAATAGTTCATTGAGTAAAATACCGGCCAGAACGACTACAATCGGAGCAGGAATTCCCTTAAGCCATTGAGTTTTAGTTTTTTCAAAATAGAACATTATAGCCAGAGAAATCACAGAGATGATGATGGCGCCGGTATTAATATGGTAACTTAAGTCTGATAGGGGGGCTAAATGAAAAGCTTTCTGTCGTTTCCAGTAGATGGGCCTGTAATTCCTTTGACTCAGTAGATAAAGTAAACGTGAAAGGGATTTGCTTGACAATGAGTAAGATACCAATTGCACATAGCAGGCCTTGAACGACATTGGACGGCACGTAATCTGCAACAAATCCAGCTTTAAAAGTGCCTACTAACACTTGTAACAAGCCAGCAAGAACCAGTGCTAACAGGAAAATATTATAATCACCCAGCTGTGTGATGGCTGCCAGCACCACCGCCGCCATACCAGCCGCCGGACCGCTCACGCTCACCTGAGAACCACTCAGGCTGCCAACTACAACTCCCCCGATTATTCCGCTTAACAGTCCCGCAAAAAGAGGGGCCCCTGATGCAAGGGCAATTCCAAGGCAAAGTGGAATTGCTACCAGGAAAACTACGATGGCGGCAACCACATCAAATTTAAAACTGCGGGATCGATAAACCCGTAGTTTTCTCATGTTGTTGATAATGTTTTCAGTCATAATGCTACAGAGATTTAGTGATTTTCCCCAATGTTAGCGCAGTTTGCACATTTTGTTAACCCCTTTCTTTACAAAAAAGAAATATTTCTTAACTTGACATAATTTTTTGTGTTTGAGAGGTTAGGCGCTGCTTTACATACCTGGTTCCTTCATGCAGTTGTTATCTCTAAGCGATTTTCAGGAGTTACTGATTAAGTCTGGCACTCAGATTAAATTATCTCAACTTTATCTTACGAAAACTCATACTAGACTGCTTGCAAATATTTTGAACAATGATCCCAATATTAATTCGCTCATTATTGAGAACTGTTCTATTAATGATGATTTATTTGCTGAGCTTGCTGAGTTTTTTACCAGAAAAAATACTGAGCTGCATCTGACGGGTGACATCGTTAATGCTAATAGTCTCCGATGCCTTGAAAAAAGATCTCCCCAGCTCACTACGCTGGCCTTACAAGGTCAACCCACTATTGAACATGAGACAGCCTTGGCCATAATTCGAGTGATTAAAAACTCTCGAAATCTGAAAAAAGTAATTCTGGGTTCTCTGAGTGAACAAAGTATTATTGATTTAACCGCTTTTTTTAAAAGTTCAAATACCATTAGGGATCTGGAATTCAGGTATACAAATTTTCACATGAAGTCAGGAGGAAAACTTGCAGAAATGTTGTCTGAAAATGCAAGGATTCAAAAGCTCTGTTTGTTTAATTGTCGAATGGATAAGATGTGTCTCTCCATGATAACCAGAGTTGTAATTCAAAGTAATAACTTAATGGATATTGAAATTAATGGAGTGTCGCTGGCCTCTGAGAATGTAAATCAACTTCTGATTAATGAGGATGAGGATACTTTTGAATTCTACAGGACAATGGCTGTACACCTCAAACGTGACCAGCGTATCCGACAACTCTGGCCTGAAGTTGAGAATGCCACTGGAAATAGAGATATTTTGAAAATGGCCACACTGTTCTCCCAACTGAAAGCCAGTGATTTACCGTCTGATACCAGATTTGAGATTATTGAGGGCTTTTGGAATTTGCAATGCAGCATCTCCGAGGCAGATGTAAAAATTGCTTACTATCGTCTTATGTTATGGTTATTACGTGAAGAGCAGAATTGCCCGTTTTACCAGCAAATAATTCGCAGCTGTGTCAGACAGTTGCAAACACATGAAAATAAGCAATTGGTCAATTTAGATTCGCTGATGCTTGGGTTATATAATGACTCTGAGCTTCTTTTGGTAGGTACGGCGGTATTTGATGTCGAGACTTTTATGGCGAGTTTGTATCAGTCGCCTGTATTGGAGTTATTAGAACAGGATCAGGTGCTTCTCAATAGTTTTGCCAGGCGCGCAAAGATCTGGTCAGTTTCTGATTCTATCTATAGCTTTTTCTATTCAGTATGGGATTCAGCGAATCAGTTTTTAGAGACGGGGATTGAGTATGGAGTTGAGAATGACTTAAGTCGCTAGGTGAGGGGAGAGAAGCCGCTACGAGTACCAATCCTTTGAGACTTATCACACGAAATTAAGTTGCAAATCCATTTGCATATAAGCCTCTGTCATTTCCGCGCAGGCGGAAATCCATCGATGATTTGGCACAGTGCGGGAGAGTAAATAGATTCCCGCCTGCCCGGGAATCACACAGTTCCTTTCGAGAGCTTCGCTGTTTCCTCGGAATAAACAGAATTTGAAGTTTAAACAGTCTCCAACTCAGCGATCGCTTCCTCATCAATCACGGCTTCTCCTGTTGAATGGGCTGTTAATAGTTCCGATTCAAGATTCTTGAATTGCCATAAATCCTGATCCATGAGTTGGCTGGGTTTAACGCTTTGCAGGGCGTGTAACATGTTGCTGGGAATTTTAGGGTTTTCCTCAGCAAGCTGATCAATCAATTTGCCTATTTTCTTTCGAGCCAGGTTTTCCTGAGAGCCGCAAAGCGTGCAGGGGATAATAGGGAAAGCCTGCTCATTGGCAAAGGTCATGATATCTTTTTCCTGAACATAGGCTAAGGGTCTTATGACAATATGTTTCTTATTATCACTCAAAAGCTTTGGCGGCATGGAACGTATATCGCCATTGTACAATATGGACATCATTAAGCTGCGAATCAAATCATCGCGGTGATGGCCCAAAGCAATTTTAGTAAAGCCATTCTCTTCGGCATAGCGATAAATAATCCCCCGTCTTAGTCTTGAGCAAAGAGAGCAGTAAGTTTTGCCTTCTGGTATTTTCTCTTTGACTATGCTGTAAGTATCGCGGGTTAAAATTTCATAGGGAATATCTTTTTCTTGCAGCCAGGCATGCAGCGCCCGATCATCCCAGCCCGGCTGGGCCTGGTCGAGTGTAAAGGCGAAAAGATCAAATTTATGATTTGAACGGCGTTTTAAACTGTGCAGTAAAGTTAATAAGGTGAAAGAATCTTTACCACCTGATAAACATACCATGACTCGATCGCCGCGCTGAATCATATTGAAGTCTGCAATTGCCTTACCAGTGTAATGTAAGAGCTTTTTTTCGATAAATGTGGGTGTCGATGACATAATAATATACAACCTAAATTCAAGTTTTGTTGAAGGATAAGCGCATCGTAGCCTGGCGAAGTATAGTTATTAAATAAAGCTTAATGCTTCCAAACTAAGGATGGCGTCGAACTGGCCCCGGGTTAGGAGGGAATGTGCTTATTCGCGTAGTAGCGAGCCAGGCATTAACTTCCTCAATGTCGTTGGCGTTCAAAGTACCAGCAAGGTATTTTAAATTCAGTAAAGCGTTTATCAAATCATACTGGTCACTGGCGAGCTGCCGCTGCGCCTCAAACAGACGTTGCTGTGCATTTACTACGTCAACCATTGTACGGGTTCCCACCTGAAATTGTGCTTCAGTACTTTCCAGAGAATTCTGGGTTGAAATTACCGTTTGCCGGTCCGCCTTTACCTTACTGATGCCATCGATAATCGTGTTAAATGCAATACGGCTATTAACTTCTACATCGCGATAAGTTCTTTCCAGTTGTTCACTGGCTGATTGAAAATCAAACTGTGCCTGACGAGTTTGAGATTGAACCAAACCACCTTGAAAAGCAGGGAAATTCAAGGCCAGCGCAACATTTGAATTGCTCTGCCGTGATGGAATGAAAAAGGATCCATTCCCGGCTGAATTATGTGTCTGACCGCTGTTCCCCTGAATGGTAAGAGTTGGCCAATTGCCCGCAGCCTGAGCTTTGATATTCTCTCGTGCCGATAGCAGATTATACTTGGCAGCAAAGAGATTATAATTCTGGTTCAGACCCAGATCGATCCATTCGTTCACATTATCCGGTTCGGGTTTAATTAATGGGATACGGCTGTCACGTAAGGGAGCCAGATAGTCATAAACATGGTTAGTCAGCTTGCGTAAATTTTCATTTTGGTTAATCTGATTATTTCGCGCACTGATCACTTCCGCCACTGACTGATCGTAAGCTGCCTTGGCCTCATAGACCGAAGTGATCGCGTCCAGACCTACCTTGAACCGCTGCTCTGCCTGATCAAGCTGCCTTTTGTTGGCCCGTTTTTTAGCTTCAGCAAAGTTAAGCGTATCTTTGGCTAACAGTACATCAAAATAAGCTTTAGCTGTACGCAGGATCAAATCCTGGGCTGAATTATTAAAAGTTGCCTGTGCCGCTTTAACGGATGCTTTAGCCTGCTGAACCTTGGCCCAGGCCTGATAATTAAATACCGCCTGAGACGCAGTGACCTGCCATTGATTACTGTTGTAGGTTTGCTCGACGCTCGCGCTTTGGCTTCTTACATCTTCCACATTTCTCGCAACCTGAGCTGTCGTTGTCAACTGAGGGTAGAGCGCTGCACGTGCCTGAGGAAGCGCTTCGTTACTGGACATGTAAGTGCTGTAGGCTTCTTTAAAAATCGGATCATTTTCCAATGCCTGATGATAAATATCCATCAAATCAGCAGAATAGGATATTGTGCATAAACCCACACTCAAAAGACAGCTTAGAAGCGTTTTTTTCATTGAGCAAGTCCTAGAAAACAAATTCTTTGGGTTTTAATCTGTCGACCAAAGGGGGGATATTAGTATCAAACAGGAAGGTTTCATGCCATTGATTATTATGATCAAGAGTATGTAACTGGCATTGCATTACCGGCTCTCTGCCCACGATAGTAATTAATTTCCCACCCGGCAGAAGCTGAAGACGTAATGTTTCAGTGATTTTTTCAATAGCGCCTGTGAATACAATCACTTCATAGGGCGCTTTATCCAGCCAGCCGCGGCTCGCATCGCCGGTGATTAACTCGACATTAGTCACATGATGCGTTTGCAGATTCTTTTGGGCCATATTGGTAAATTCTGCATAGTAATCAATTGAAATTACTTTTTTACTGAGCTGGCTTAGCAGGGCGCTGAAGAAACCGGTGCCTGTTCCGACTTCAAGAACAGTTTCATTTCCACTCAGCTTTAAAGTCTGTAAAATTTTGCCCTCTTCGAGCGGCGTGAGCATGCGCTGACCATGAGGCAGTGGGATTTGCATATCGGAGTAGGCAAATTCCTGCATATTTTTAGGTACAAATTCATGACGAGGAAATTTGTCATACAGAGCCAGGATGTTTTCATTTAAGACATCACCTGTTCTTAATTGCTGTTTGACCATATTTATTCGAGCGTTTTGACTAATCATTGAATCTTACCATCTACTTAAGTGACTTCGGCCTTGCTGAGATTTGGCGTGATACAATGCCGCGCCTGAAATTTCAGAAGCTCCTAGGTTAAAACGTTACTGGCATTTTAGCAAGATTTACCAGCGCGCGCGATTATTATCCGCATAATAATTCATTCTTTTTTTGCTGAATCCTCGAGCGTTGCATCGATTTTCTTCGCTTCTAGTGAACAAAGAGAGAATTTGTTATGATTGCATCAGTTTTTTAAATCTGGGAGAACAGCGTGCTTGAGCGATTTTTGGATCATTTGCATTCCGAAATAAATAACCTGAAAAAAGAAGGTTTATATAAGTCCGAGCGAATCATTAGTAGTCAGCAGCAAGCAGCTATCGAAGTGAATGGCAAAGAGGTCATTAATCTTTGCGCAAATAACTATCTCGGTCTGGCAAATAGCCCCGCGCTGATTGCAGAGGGACAAAAAGCCCTGCAAACCTATGGATACGGAATGGCCTCTGTACGTTTCATTTGCGGAACGCAAACGCCTCATAAGATGCTGGAAGGGAAAATCAGTGAGTTTCTCGGAATGGAAGATACCATTCTTTACTCATCCTGTTTTGATGCAAATACAGGTTTATTTGAAACGCTGCTCGGAGAAGACGACGCAATTATCAGCGATGCATTAAATCATGCCAGCATTATCGACGGCGTCCGCTTATGCAAGGCGAGCCGTTATCGCTATGCCAACAATGATATGAAGGATTTGGAGCAACAGCTGATTGCCGCAAAAAATGCCCGTTTCAGGTTAATTGCGACAGATGGGGTTTTCTCTATGGATGGTATTATTGCCAATCTTCCTGCTATTTGCGAGCTTGCGGAAAAATACGATGCCATGGTCATGGTGGATGACTCTCATGCGGTGGGATTCATGGGGGAAACCGGACGAGGCACTCCTGAGTATTGCGGCGTGGCTGATCGCATTGACATCATTACCGGCACGCTTGGAAAAGCGCTTGGAGGTGCTTCAGGGGGCTATACTTCTTCAAATGCAGTAATCATTGATTGGTTAAGACAGCGTTCAAGACCTTATTTATTCTCAAATACTCTGGCCCCGGTAATCGCTCATTCTTCTATTGCGGTTCTTGAGCAATTGGAGCGAAGTAATGAATTGGCGAATAAGGTAAAACAAAATGGTCAATATTTCCGTAAGGCAATGACCGCGCTTGGTTTCGATCTGGTTCCTGGCGAACATCCAATCATTCCTGTAATGCTTGGGGATGCCGCGCTCGCTGGAAAAATGGCAGATTTATTATTGGCTGAAGGAATCTATGTCATTGGTTTCTCTTTTCCGGTTGTACCAAAAGGCAAGGCCCGCATCAGAACGCAAATGTCAGCAGCTCATGAGACTCATCATTTGGATCGAGCTGTAGAAGCTTTTGCCAAGGTCGGAAAACAGCTTGGAGTCATTAAATAAAGAGCAAACCCCTCTCTCGAAGTTGGGAGAGGGCTAGGGTGAGAGTTGATTTTAACCCCTCTCTCTAACTCTCTCCCCGGAGGGGAGAGAGGATTTTAAAAATAAAGACAAATCGATGGGAGAACTATGAAATCACTGGTAAAAGCCAAGCGCGAACCTGGCATATGGATGCAGGATGTTCCTGTTCCAGAATACGGTGTAAATGACGTTTTAATTAAAATCCATAAAACTGCGATTTGCGGAACTGATATCCATATTTATTCCTGGGACGATTGGGCGCAGGCGACTATTCCGGTTCCAATGACGATAGGCCACGAGTTTTATGGCGAAATTGTTGAAGTAGGGCGGGAAGTTCAAGGTTTAAAACCAGGACAAAGAGTATCCGGAGAGGGACATATAACCTGTGGCATGTGCCGTAATTGCCGGGCTGGTAAGCGCCATCTCTGCCGCAATACCCTCGGTGTTGGGGTGAATCGTCCGGGTTGCTTTGCTGAATATCTGTCAATGCCGGCCAGCAATGTGCTGGTTTTACCGGATGATATAAGTGCTGATCAGGCCTCTATTCTCGATCCTTTCGGCAATGCGACGCATTGTGCCCTTGCCTTTGATGTCGTAGGGGAGGATGTGCTGATTACCGGTGCCGGTCCTATTGGAATTATGGCTGTGGCTATTGTGCGCCATATCGGCGCAAGGCATGTGGTGATTACTGACGTTAATGATCACCGTCTTGAGCTGGCCCGTAAAATGGGTGCTACCGCTGCGGTGAACGTAAAATACCGTTCCATTAAGGATGTAATGGAAGAGTTGGGCATGCAGGAGGGTTTTGATGTGGGGCTTGAAATGTCAGGGAATCCCATGGCATTGAATGACATGATGAAAGTGATGAACCATGGCGGTCATGTGGCAATGCTGGGGATTCCTCCTCAGGAAACAGCCATTGACTGGAATCAGGTAATTTTCAAAGGTCTGGTGATCAAGGGGATCTATGGACGTGAAATGTTTGAAACCTGGTATAAGATGATAGCCATGTTGCAAAGCGGCCTGAATATTTCTCCGGTTATAACCCATCATTTCCCTGTAGATGCTTATCAGGATGCTTTCCAGATAATGGCTTCAGGGCAGTCAGGAAAAGTTATTCTGGATTGGTCATAAGTTGAATTGATAATAACGAGAGCACAATGTCGCAATATATTTTTACAATGAATCGGGTCAGTAAAATTGTAGATAATCAACGAGCCATTCTCAAAGATATCTCCCTTAGCTTTTATCCCGGTGCCAAAATTGGTGTACTGGGTTTAAATGGCTCGGGTAAATCCACCTTATTAAAAATCATGGCTGGTGTGGACCAGAATTTTGATGGAGAAGCAAGGCCGCAACCGGGGATCCGCATTGGTTATCTGGCTCAGGAACCTGAACTGGATCCTGAAAAAACCGTCAAGGCGGTTGTTGAGGAAGGGGTTGCCTCTATCAAAGATAAACTGTCTCAGTTTGATGAGATCAGCATGCGTTTTGCAGAGCCAATGAGTGATGAGGAGATGAATAGTCTTCTCGAGAAGCAAGGCGCGCTGCAAGATGAAATTGAGGCCTGCGGAGGTTGGGACCTGGATAGAAAGCTGGAAATTGCAGCGGACGCCCTGCGTTTGCCTGATTGGGATGCCAAAATCCAGAATCTTTCGGGAGGTGAGCGTCGACGTGTAGCGCTCTGCAGGTTATTGCTTTCCAGTCCCGATATGTTATTACTGGATGAGCCTACCAACCATCTGGATGCTGAGAGTGTCGCCTGGCTTGAGCGCTACCTGGAAGAATTCCCGGGAACCGTAGTTGCTGTTACCCATGATCGTTATTTTCTCGACAATGCGGCTGAATGGATCCTTGAACTCGACAGAGGAGAGGGTATCCCTTATAAAGGAAATTACAGCGCCTGGCTTGAGCAGAAAGAGGCTCGACTGGCAATGGAAGAAAAACAGCAGGCGGGCCACGAGCGTGCATTGAAAGCGGAGCTTGAATGGGTCAGAACGTCACCCAAGGGGAGACATGCCAAAAGTAAGGCAAGACTCGCCCGTTATGAAGAAATGCGCTCCAGAGAATTTCAAAAGCGTAATGAAACCAACGAGCTTTATATTCCACCTGGTGATCGTTTGGGTGATCTGGTCATTGAAGCGAATAACATTTCTAAAGCCTATGGCGATCGTCTGCTGATTGATAATTTAAGTTTTCAACTGCCCAAAGGCGGTATTCTTGGCATTATTGGTCCTAACGGAGCGGGTAAATCGACATTTCTTAAAATGGTGACTGGACAAGAACGGCCTGACGACGGTGAGATCCGTATTGGTGAAACGGTAAATCTTGCGCATGTGGATCAGTTCCGCGATCATTTGGATGACAGCAAGACCGTATGGGAAGAAATTTCAGATGGTTTGGATATCATGCAGGTTGGATCTTTCCAAATGCCTTCTCGTGCCTATGTGGGGCGTTTTAATTTCAAAGGCACTGATCAACAGAAGCGCTTATCTCAGCTATCTGGTGGAGAACGAAATCGGGTTCATCTGGCCAAATTATTGAAAAGCGGCGGTAATGTCCTGCTTCTGGACGAACCCAGTAACGATTTGGATGTTGAAACCCTGCGTTCTCTTGAGGAAGCTATCCTGAACTTCCCTGGTTGTGCCATTGTTATTTCCCATGATCGCTGGTTCCTGGATCGCATTTGTACGCATTTAATGGCTTTTGAGGGGGATTCTCAGGTAGTCTTTGTTGAAGGTAATTACAGCGATTACGAGGCTGACAGGAAGCGGCGTCTTGGTGATGAGGCCAATCGTCCTTCGAGAATCAAATACCGTCGTTTAAAACATTGATAATTGAATCCTGTGTGGAGATTTCTGAATATGAATAAGTTGTTTTGGCTAGGTCTGGCCTGCTCCGTGGGTTTGACCGGCTGTGTTGAATTCGATGAGTCAACCTATATTACGGATGATGCCGGAAAAGTGCACCATACGATTCACTATACTAAAGACAAACGAGGACGCGATCATTTTCCCATGAAAGCGGCGGCTACAGGCAGAAAGCAATTCATTTTCGACCCGAAAGCCTATGCCTGGGCCGCTTATGATGAAGAGGGCAATCGGGTTATGACTGGGGCTGCTTCTGGGGGTAAGGACTTCTGTGAAGATGTCGGCCAGCCTTGCCGTACAGTCACTGGTACATTCCGCGTTTATAACAAACGAGGCATTAATTGTCTCTCTGGCGAGTATCCAGTGGAAACAACCGGCGGGGCAAAAATGCCTTACTGTATGTACTTCTATCGCGGGTTTACAATTCATGCTGGATATGAAGTGCCTTATGGCAACTCAAGTCATGGCTGCGTACGAGTATTTCCAAGTGCAGCCAAATGGCTGAACGAGCAATTCATGACAATTGGAACCGGGGTAACAATCCTGCCTTATTCAGATGATGAAACAACAAATGGATAATCAAGAGCCCGGTTGTTTTGCAACCGGGCTGATGAATTAACGAATGATTGAGTTATCCAACACTTTTCGCGCTTGTTCATCTCTGTGCTTCTGAACCGCTTTTCGATATTCCGGGTATTTATTTCCCAGAATTGACGCCGCCAGGATGGCCGCATTGACTGCTCCGGCTTTACCCACCGCTAATGTACCTACCGGAATACCCGCTGGCATTTGGACAATAGAAAGCAGGGCGTCAAGGCCGTCTGTGAAGGTGGATGAGGGCATAGGCACACCTAAAACCGGCAATAATGTTTTGGAAGCGACCACCCCGGGTAAATGGGCCGCTCCTCCGGCCGCAGCAATAAATACCTCCACACCACTTTCCTCGGCTTCTTTAAGGTAGCTGAATAAAGCATCTGGAGTACGGTGTGCGGAGAGCGCGCGGACTTCATGCGGTATAAGCAAGGTTTCAAGTGTTTTGCTGGCTTCTTCCATAATTGTCCAGTCCGATTTTGAGCCCATAAGAACAGCAACTAGTGGAGTTGACATATCGATCCTTTTTTAATTGTTAAAATTCAATTTTAGCAGAGAGCTTATTAAACGATGTCACTCCCACACGGCATTGTTGCATAAAGAGAAAAGGTCTGAAAAAGCTGTCTTTGCGAGCGTTAGCGAAGCAATCCAGCTCATAACCCCGCTCAAGGGTTGATCTGGATTGATTCACTTCGTTCGCAAAGACGGCAGCTTAGTTGCCTGGTTCTATTTGCGCAACAATGCCTACCCGCGTGGGTAAGACATGTTCTATAAACACTCTGCCTGGATATTTAATGCATGTGCATTGATCGCCTTTATTAATGCTTTTGCTTCCAATGCCTGCAGCCTGGTTTTCAATAATTCAGGCGTATCATAGGGAAGCACGGGACATTTGAGCTGACAAATAATTGGCCCTTCATCCACTTCTTCGCTGACATAGTGGACAGTGCATCCAGAAAAGCGCTTACCTGCGGCAAGAACTGCCTTGTGTACTTCCAGATCCATTAAACCCGAAAAATCAGGTAACAGGGAAGGATGTACATTAATAATTTGGTTAGGCCATGTTCTTACAAATTTAGCCGATAAAATTCGCATGTAACCAGTTAAAACGATCAAATCAATGGAATGGGATTGCAATAGATCCGATATTTGCTCATCATAGGTTTCACGACTCATTCCAGCCGGGCTTAAAAAATAAGTTTGAATGCCATTCTCCTTCGCTTTTTGAAGAATCAGAGCATCAGGTTTATTACTAAAAACCAATCTGATTTGTGCGTTCATGCTGCCATCTCTACTGGCAGCGAGAAGAGGTGACAGATTGCTGCCCCTTGTTGAACCGAGGACTGCGAGATTTATCATTGAGCTTTCAACCTTTGCATGTGACTGATACGCTGTTCAATCAAGGCCGCAGTTCCGATATCCTTGCGATGGTAGAGTGACCCGCCTACTCGTGAAATTTCATCCTCGGCAAGAACTTCTGCCTGATAGATGGTATTTGCGATCCCTACATAGGCTGCTGTTCGGGAGCCTGTAGCCACCATTCGATTATTGAGCTGATTTACAGCGCCGAGATAAAGATTATCGAGATTGGTGACCGGACGAATATCAATTTCAAAATTATTTAAAGGCTTATCCGGATAACCTTCAGGTACCGCATATTTGCAAACAGTCGCTTTATTAGCAAAATGAATATCAGTCAGATCCAGTCGGCCTGTAACCATTGCGGCACAAAGCGTTACAAAATCACTTTCAAGGATGGATAAAACGTTTAAAGCCTCAGGATCGCCCATGCGCGCATTGAATTCAATCACGTAAACCCCTTCTGCTGTCGCAATAAAGCTCCCGTACAAAAAGCCAATGTATTTATCCTGGCATTCTAATGTTAATGCATGGTATACCGCATTATTAATAGCCAGAGCGGTTTGAACTTCATTTTTTGATAGAAAGGGCAGACTGTGATTGGCATCAGAATAGCTTCCCATTCCGCCGGTATTGGGGCCTTCGTCACCTGCAAAGGCTCGCTTATGATCTTGAACCAGCGGCATCGGGAACAAGCGGACACCGTCTGCAAAGCACATAAATGAAAATTCCTGGCCTTCCAGTTTTTCTTCAATCAGAATGGACTGTTTTTTAGCGAGAATTTCTTCACAGAAGAACAGCGCTTCTTCTTTTGAATGAAGATGCTCTCCAAAAAGCTTGACCCCCTTACCACCCATCAGCCCGTTGGCTTTGATCACATAATTATTGTTTAAGGAATCAAGAAAGGACTCTATACCTGTCATTGAGTTAAATGTTTTGTAAACGGGCAAACCCGGGATATTGTATTTTTGCATCAGGTTTCTTGCGAACTCTTTGCTGGTTTCAATACGGGCCAGACTTTTTTTAGGGCCAATGGTCGCAATGCCTATTTGCCAGAGTGCATCGGCAAGTCCCATTTCCAAAGGAGCCTCTGGTCCAATGATGCATAGATCAATGGCCCATTCATGTGCCTGATGAGCAACCTGGCCGCAATCAGTTATATCGCCTGCCAGATAGTCTTCTGTCAACTCCTTGATGCCGGCATTGACAGAAGAACCAATGCAATAAATTAAAGGTTGTTGGGGCGAGCGATGCAAGGCTCTAATAATGGCGTGCTCACGGGCACCTGAACCGATAATCAGAATTTTCACAGCAATTTTTTCCTATTTTTTGATATTTATAACAATGTTTTCTTTTCTCAGAAAAATTCCCTCTTCCAAGCTGGGAGAGCGCAACTGCCATTAAGTTAAGGAGTTATTGTAATGATATGGACCCATATCATTACGATGATTTCCTAACTCTCTCCTGCTCACTTCTTCGCCTTATCCTTAGCCCGTTGTAATTCAAGCGCTTTTATTTTTTCCGGTGTAATGGATTTGCAAAAGTATTCACCATCCATACAGGACATACAGGGTTTTTTGATGTTGTGATCACCGCGTCTGGTGACCGCCTCTATTAAATCTTCAGAGGATTGATACAGTAAAATATCCACACCGATTTCATTCGCTATTTCTTCTTCAGATTTATTGGATGCTATTAGCTCCTGTGAACTGGGAATGTCAATACCATAAAAGCAGGGATATTTAATCGGAGGGCAAGTGGACACCAGATAAATTTTCTTTGCCCCCATTTCTTTTATCATTTTTACAATTTCACGAGAAGTAGCGCCACGGACAATACTATCGTCAACTATAAGTACCGATTTATTTTGTATTTCGGTTCGCAAAGGGGTTAGCTTGTAGCGAATATTGCGTTTGCGTGCTTGTACATTGGGCATAATGAATGTGCGGCCAATAAAAGGATTTTTATAAAGTGCCTCGGTATAGCGAACGCCCATCTCACGGGCGAAAGACAATGCGGCTGTGTTCGCGGTAAAGGGAACCGGCACGACTACATCAGGAATAATATCAGGGTATTGGGCCTTCCATTGCTTACATAAATTTTGGCCCATTCTTAAACGGGCGCGGTAAACATTGATATGATTTATTGTTGCGTCGGGTCGGGAGAAATAGACATATTCAAAAACGCAGGGCCTGAATTCTGTTTCTCTTTTATTGATAACACGGCGAAACATCTGCCCCGATTGGCTGACATAAACAACCTCTCCCGGCAAAACATCGCCTTCCTCTTTAAAACCCAGCGCATAAAACGGTGTGGTCTCAGAAGCAAAGATGTAATCGGTTTTGCCGAACAAACCCTCACGAGAACCCCAGACAAGAGGCCGGATGCCATGAGGGTCTCGGAAACAAACCAGCCCCTTTCCAATGACGACGCTAACAATGGAATAAGCGCCTTTCACATAATAGGAAATAAATTCCACCGCTCTGCAAAGTACTTCAAAAAAGCGCTCATCATCTTCGTCAAAATATGAATTGGCTAACTGATCTGCCAGTGTGAGCAGAAGTACTTCCGAATCCAGTGATGAATTAAGATGGCGTTTTTGTTTAAACCGGATTTGCTCGGCTAATTCCTGGTAATTAGTGAGATTTCCATTGTGTGCCATGGCTATGCCGCGCGGGCTGCCAATCCAGAGAGGCTGGATGTCGGTATTGGTGTAACCACCCGCTGTGGGATAGCGGGTATGCCCAATGCCAATGTTTCCAAGGAGACTGCTGACATTTTTCTGATTAAAAATCTCACGAACCAGGCCTAAACCCTGGCGTGAATAGAAACGCTCGTCGCAGGTTAAAATTCCCGCCGCATCCTGGCCGCGATGCTGCAGGTGAATCAGGCTGTCAAACAACTCGTTGGCTACGGGTTCCTGGCTGATAATTCCGACAATCCCACACATAATCGACTACCTTATATAATCAGCGATATTATGCAATATGCGTTTTTCTGCTGTTTCATGATGTTTTTGGAACTCAAATGGGCGGCCAGTGATCATTTCATACAATTGGATGTATCGTAGAGACAGCTGCTCGACTAATTCCTGCGGCGCTTTTGGCAAATCATTATCTTTATAAGGATCGCAGTTTTTGGCAAACCACAGACGCAAAAATTCCTTATCAATGTTTTCCGGTTCCAGACCCTCGGCGATACGTTGCTCGTAGGTATTACCCAACCAGTAACGACTTGAATCCGGGGTATGAATTTCATCCACTACAATGACCTTGCCTGAAGAATCCAGGCCAAATTCATATTTAGTATCAACCAGTATTAATCCATGTTTGCGCGCAATTTCAACGCCTCTTGCATATAATTTCTTTGCTAAAACGCTGGCCTGATGCCAGTGTTCTTCTTTCATCCAGCCTTCGGAAATAATCTCCTCGGGAGAAATTGGTCTATCATGAATTTTTTCCTTGGTGGTCGGAGTTAGAACGGGTTCCTCCAGTATCTGATTCTTTTTAAGACCTTCTGGAAAGGATATACCGCAATAATTTCGGACTCCTTTGTTGTATTGAGTCCAGAGAGAGGTATCGGTAGTGCCAGTAATATAGCCTCGCATTACAAATTCGATTGGAAAGACCTGGCATTTTTTCGCAATGACTGCATTGGGATCCGGAATGGCGACGAGATGGTTGGGAACGATGTCTTTGGTTTGCTCAAACCACCAGGCACTGGTTAGATTGAGTACTTGACCTTTGCAGGGGATAAGAGCGAGAGGTCTGTCGAAAGCGGTCAGTCGATCGGTGGTAATCAATAAAAGATATTCACCCAAATCATAAGAATCTCTGACCTTCCCTGTGTACTTCTTACCTACTGGCAGGTTAGTCTGATCCAGAAGATAAGCTTGTTCAGCGCGTATCTCTTCCAAATAGCGGGAAGTCATAGTTGAAGTATTCGTGAGCATACCGGTTCCCTATTATGTTAGTTGATAAAATATCTTTAACAAACTGACTGACAGGCAGTGTATCGCTATGAAACTGCCAGACTACTCCATGCCTTATCCCCAGTTCTGTATCTATATCATGATGAGCATTGAGCGTTTGTTTGGCTTGCTGACCTGTCAAATCGTCTTTAGTTCGTACCAGACAGGAGAAACTATTATTTTGTTCAGTATAGGACGCAGGTTTATAAATTTGTTCTTTCCGTTCGCAAAATAAAACACCACTTGATTCGACGCGCTCGAGCTGACTGGGCGATTCGCTAAGTATTTCCCAATGATCAAAGCGTCTGACTTTGACGGGAAACCCCATTTTTTCGAGGGTTTTTTGAACAGTAAGAGCTTCATTATCTGTGATATTCAGCTGGATTAGATATTCTTTAGAGCCTGTTTGAGGCTGATAAGCTTGAATGAAAATTTCAGGAACAGGCCGCTTGCTATAGCTTGCGTCAGGTTTACAGCCTTCGCTGATATATTCACGCATTGAATGAAAAATTGCATCGCCATTTTCTGTTCTTTCGGGATGAGGCATCATTGCCATCACATTACCTGCTTCATTGGAAATAGCGGCAATATTGTACAGGGAGCCGTTGGGATTAATCGGGAAATTATCGATGATTTGTCCCTGTTCATTACAGTAGCGGAAAAGGCATAAGCCATTTTCCTGTAAATGTTGTAATAAGGATTCGGGCATGATAAACCGGCCTTCAGCATGAGCAACCGGTAGATGAATGATTGTTTTGGAATTGAGGAAACGGGTAAAGACATTGTGTTGATAATTATCGGCCAAACGCATGTTGACCCAGCTGTTATAGAACCCTGTGCCAAGAATTTTACCTTCCTGGATGCGTTTATTCTCAGTAAGAGCGACCTCCCCATAGCCAGGGATCATGCCTGATTCGACGAGAATTTGTGCGCCATTACAAATACCTAAAACTGGCTTTCCTTTTAAACTTTGTTTTTTAAGGTCATTTAAAACAGGATCAAGTGCTGCGATAATTCCTGCCCGCGAACGATCTTCGTAGGAAAAGCCGCCTATTAATACATAACCATCCAGGGTTTCCAGCTTATGCAGCGGTTCATTCCACAAAAATTCTACAGGCTCCATTTTGGCCCGTTTGATTGCGAGAGCAGTTTCCCGTTCACAGTTTGAACCAGGGAATTGAATCAGGCCGATGCGGATCATAATAGAGTGACCTCTCTGTTACCGTGAGTTATACGTCCGATCTCGTACAGGGGGAAATCAGGAAATGCCTTTAAGGTTTCGCAAATGGCTGTTTGGGCTTCAGGAGCAAAAACCAAAACCATTCCCGCACCCATGTTGAACGTGCGATAGAGCTCTTGATCATCTAAACGGCTAAGGCGTCGCAGCAGATTGAACAGGGGTAGTTGGGGAATCTTATTTTTGTTTATTTGCGCAGCACAGCCAGCCGGCAATACCCGTGGAAGATTCTCAAGCAAGCCGCCACCAGTAATATGCGCCATTCCTTTTATGGGCATATTATTAGCAAGCAGATGCAGAATGGGTTTGGTGTAGTTGATATGTGGAGTCAGCAGCTCTTCGCCAAGGCTTTGATCAAAATCCTGAAAATGAGAGTTCACATCATAGGCGGCGACATCAAAAAATAATTTCCTGGCCAGAGTATAGCCATTCGTATGAAGCCCGCTTGAGGCAAAACAGGCAACAATATCGCCTTCACTGATAGTTTGTCCTAAAATCGCTTTGTCTTTTTCTACAACGCCCGTAATAATGCCCACAAGATCAAGCTCGCCTGGGCAATAGGTTCCCGGCATTTCTGCCATCTCCCCACCGACCAGTGAAATATCATTATCACGGCAGGCACTCACCATGCCTTTGATAATATCCTCAATTATTAATGGGTTTAATTTGTCATTTGCAATATAATCGAGCAAGGTCAGCGGTTTGGCGCCTAAAACAATTATGTCGTTGGCAGTAGCGCTCACCAAATCCATACCGATAGTGTCAAATTTTTGCATCATTCTGGCGACCATCATTTTGGTTCCTACGCCATCGATGCTTTGTACCAACACAGGATGTTTATACTGTTCCAACAGAGATTTTAAATCGTACATGGAGGCGAAATTACCGATACCGGTTAAAACCTGTTTGGAAAAAGTACTTTCAACTGCATTTTTGATACGCTTAACGGCCTGATTACCTGCCTCTACATCCACACCTGCTGTTTTATAATCGATGCTTGTCATGATAAAAGCCTTTTGCGTAAACCATTAGTCCAGGCCGAACGAGCGTCTTCGACAGCCATATTGATCAGGGAATTAATTTTTAAGCAGGAAGCCTGGGTAGTTTTACCGATCACCTGAGGATTCACCTGATATTCGGCAAATAAATTAAGAAAAGCTTCAAGAGCATCAGGAGATACTTCCAGGATAAAACCACCGGTTTCTCCAAACAGTAATTTATCGGCGGCGAGGGAATCTGTTAAATTTACATCAGCACCGATGCCAAATCTAAAGCTCATTTGTGCCAGTGCGATGGCGATGCCGCCTCGGGAAATTGCTGATGCCGAGAGGATCAGGCTCTGCTGAATAGCCTGATAGACTGCAATAAATTCCTGCCCAATTTTTTCCAGATCAGGTTTGGGTAAACGATTACCCAGCTTGTGCTGTGTTTGATAGTAAACACTGCCTCCGCATTCGTCACGCCGTGCACCTACCATAATCAGAATGGAACCGGCTTGCTGGAAGAAATGTGTTAAAGCCTTGCCAGCATCAGGCATGGCACCTGCGCAACTGATAATTGGACTGGCTGGAATAGAGCTTCTGGTTGATTCGTTGTAAAGCGATACATTTCCCGAAATAATCGGCAGGCTGAACTGGGGGTAATCAATAACCGGGATTGCCTTTGAAGCATCAACAATACCTTGTATAGCGTCAATAAGTTCTGCCATTTGTTCCGGTTTTTCGGGATTGCCAAAGCATAGGCAATCGGTCAGAGCGACAGGCCAGGCACCCGTTGCAACGATGTTGCGCGCGGCTTCCACAACGGCATTGACCGCTCCCCAGTAGGCATCAATTTTACAATAGGCAGGGTTTTGAGCCACTGAAAGGGCAACGCCTGTTTTACGGATTTCAACCGGGTATTTATCTTCGTTAAACGGGGTCAAAACACCTGCGGCCGCCTCGCCACGTTCCAGCCAGGTGCGGCCCTGAACCTGTTTGTCGTAAGTTTCATAAACAGGCTCCCGGGATGCGATATTTTCATGCGTTAATAGCTGAATCAGCGCGGCATTAAAGTCAGATGGCGGGGTGATTTCAGAACTATCGAATTCGCGTTGTTTTTTTTCCCAGGGTCTTGAGTAAAGGATCCCCTGGGTGATGTCTCCGGCCTTAGCCTGAACGATTGTCTTCTCGTTATGTGTAACAATATACTGATCATCTGAACGCAGTCTTCCTATGATGGTTGCCTGAGCACCGTCGCAAATATCGGGCAAAGCGAACCGGACATTGTAATGTTGCAGAAATCGGTCAGCAAGAGAACTGGGAACTACCCACATAAATCGTTCCTGTGTTTCGGAGCACAAGATAACTGCCGGCAGTAAATCAGGTATACTCGTAGGTACTTTTTCAAGATCAATTTCAGCACCGAAACCGGCGGCATCAGCCAGCTCAACACTGGCACAGGCAATTCCGCCTGCTCCCAGATCTTTAAATCCGACATGAGAAATCAGATTATCATTTCTCAACTGTTCAAACATAGCATAATTGGCTTTCAGAATATGGCGCTGTAAAAAAGCATTAGGCTCTTGTACCGCGCCTTTATTCTCGTTTTCCTGTTCGCTGTCTAAAGTCGATGATGCAAATGCAGCGCCGCCAAAGCCACTGTTATCCGTCGGCTTTCCAACCAGGATAAACACGTAGTCTTTTGCGTCAGCAGGGGCGTATGAATGAATGATCTGATCCTCGCGCACCACACCTAAAGTCACCAGGGTCACCAGGCAATTTTCATTATAACCTTCGTCATAAGCGACATCACCTGCGAGATTCGGGATCCCTAAGGGATTGGCATAGCCGGCTATTCCCCGCACTACACCTTCCTGAATCCATTTGGTTTTCGCCCGGTCGATGGCTCCAAATCGAAGACTGTCGGCCACAGCAATGACTTCAGCGCCCATACAGCATACATCCCGTACATTACCTCCCACTCCGGTTGCAGCACCTTCATAGGGAACGAGTTGAGAGGGATGATTATGTGATTCATGACTCATCACAATGCCATAGCGTTTGCCTTGCTTATCGGCGGCGACGGAGATAATACCGGCATCTTCTTTTGGACCTAGAATGACATGGGGGCCGTCAGTGACAAATTGTTTCAGGTGTTTTCTACTGCTTTTATAAGAGCAATGTTCCGAACCCTGGATGGACCATAAGATACATTCTGCATAAGTAGGGGGGCGTTTTAAAAAGTCGTTTTGTATGGTAAGTGCTTCGTCGACAGTCAGGCGGATATTAAATTGATTCAGGAGCCGAGCGATATCATCCCTGGAGAGAAGGGAGAAGTCAAAAAAATCGGGCGTTTTCGTCACTGAGTCATCCTTCGGGCTCAAACGTATTGTATAAGATAGCAGCTTTTAAATTTAAATCAATATTTTTTGCTAACTTTGCATAATTTGATCAATTTGTTGAAAATATAATTGACTTATTCTTGATCCATTCAAATATTTCCTTGGCAACCAGAGGATGGGAGATGTAGTATCCCTGGGCCTGATCGCAACCTATTTCACATAAATAGCTGAGCGTCTCCTGGTCTTCGAGTCCTTCCGCGGTGGTTTGTAATCCCAGACTTTTACCTAAGTCCACTATGGATTTGATCACTACTTTAGATTCCAGAGAGTGCTTTGCATTAATGACAAAGGATTTATCAATTTTAATTTCCGAAAAAGGCAGGCGAACCAGTTGCAACATGGAGGAAAAGCCTGTTCCGAAATCATCGATGGATAATTCAAAACCCTGCATTCTCAGTCGTGTCAGAATTTCCAGAGACGCAACCGGATCTTCCATTGCGGCGGTTTCTGTCAGTTCCAAAATCAAACAATTAGGCTCAAGCCCAAGCTTTTTGATGTTTTCACTTAATTGCTCAAACAAAGCGGTGTTTTTCAGGGAGGAAGGCGAGATATTAACCGAAAGCTTTAAATTTTTAATTGTTTTTTCTGAAAGATATTGTTTATAAACTGGACCTGAAATGATTTCGCTAAACCAGTGCAAGGCCTGGTCCAGCACCTCATAGGTAATGCCGTCAATCAGGTGACAGGATTCAGCAAAGGGTATAAAGCGATCTGGCTGTACAATGCCAAAACGGGTGTTGACCCAGCGGCTTAATACTTCAAATCCTCTTAACTCCTGAGTTTTACAGTCAATCTTGGGCTGATATACCACATAAATCTCTTTTTGCTCCAGCGCATTGGATAGATCGCTTTTTAATAGAGGTTCCGGTTTTTTTTCAATTAAATCGAAATAGTTAGACGGAAGTTTTATAACGGAGGTGTTTAACTGAGTTAATAATTTTCTCAGATCAGTTAATGAAAAAGGTTTGGGAAGTACTGCCACTACATTAAGACCGTGCTCATAGGCGGTTCTCTGGGCAGCATCCAATACCCGACTGCCTACTCCGCTAGTAATAAGTATCTTGGATGTACAATGTTGCCTGGCCAGCTCAGTCATCACCTGAATACCGTCCATTCCAGGCATAATCAAATCAATTGCGAGAAGTTCTGGTTCCCAGGTCTGAACCTGATGCAGAAATGTCGCTGGATTAGTTGTATATTGAGCTTCGATGTCTGTAAACCGTGCAATGTTTTGAATGGTTTTACAGATCATTACATCATCATCCAGAATTAATAAACGATTACTCATCCTGGTCTTCCTTGTTATTCGCTATTCAATGTATCCCTAACTTTGTTTAACAAATCCACGCGCCGATAAGGCTTATTTAGTAAATGAACTCCTGGTGTCAGTTGCCCCTGATGGCGTATAATATCTTCAGGATAACCCGAGGTGTACAGCACTTTTAAACCGGGTCGTAATTTTTGAGCCAAGATGGCCAGTTCTGTTCCGCTTAACCCTCCTTCCATTATTATATCTGTAAAAAGTAACTCAAAATCGTCTCGTGCCTTAAGAATTTCAAGAGCACTAAGACCATTAGCTGCCACTTCGACCTCGTAGCCGGCGGCACGTAATTGTTCGGAAGCATAAAGGCGTACTTTCTCATTGTCCTCGACTAAAAGGATTTTTTCATGTCCTGTAGCTATGAATTTAGGTTTAACTTCCTCTTCTGGCATAGCGACATGCACGGCTTTGGGTAAATAAAGGCTAACAGTGGTCCCTTTTCCTGGTTCTGAATAGATATTGATGTGACCGCCTGATTGCTTGATAAACCCAAAAACCATGCTTAGTCCCAGACCAGTTCCTTTGTCCTTGGGCTTGGTCGAAAAAAAAGGCTCAAACACTTTGTCCAGATGTTCCGGAGCAATCCCGCAGCCAGTGTCAGATATCAGGATTTCAGCGTAGGGTCCAGGGATGATTTCAGTATGTGTATTCGCATAAGTTTCATCCAATTCGGAGTTTCTCGTTTCAATAATCAGTTGCCCTCCGCCTGGCATGGCATCACGAGCATTTAAACAAAGATTTAAAATCGCATTTTCAAGTTGCGATGGGTCAACCAGCGTGGGCCATAATTGGGGTTCTTTTTTAAATTTTAATACGATATTGTCGCCAATTGTCCGTTTCAGGAGACCCATCATGTTTTCCACAAGAACATTCAATTCTACCACTTTGGGTTCGAGAGCCTGGCGTCTTGCAAACGCCAGTAAGCGTTTGGTCAGCTCCGCTCCTCGCTGAGCAGCGCTGTATATCATTTCAGCCATCTCATTAAGCAGAGGGTTATCGGATAATTGCTCAGTCAGTAATTCAGCGTTACCCATTATAATCGTGAGCATATTATTGAAATCGTGTGCCACACCGCCTGTTAATTGACCCAGGGATTCAAGCCGCTGCGATTGTCGAAGTTGCTCTTCAAGCTCATAGCGTTCGGTTAAATCAGTCATGCCGCCAATCATGCGCACTGCTTTTCCACGCTCATCACGGATCACATTGCCGCGGTCGAATACTTTTGCATAAGTACCGTCTTTCCGACGGAAGCGATACTCGGCATTCCAGTGTGTTTTCCCCTCATCAATCACTTTGAAAACACCCTGAATTACCCGATTAAAATCATCTGGATGAATATAATTCATCCATGAGTTGATATTGGGAACAATTTCTTTTCGCTGATACCCGAAAAGTATCTCAAAGCCCTCATTCCACCAGATCTTGTTATTTAAAAGATTGAGATCCCAAATGGCATCATTGGTCGCATCAGATAGCAAACGAAAACGTTCTTCGCTTTCACGGAGCGATTGTTCTGCTTCTTTTCTTTCAGTGATATCTTTTGCGACCCCGGCCACCCTGTAAAGCTGCCCATTACTATCATAAATATTAAATGAGCGATCATGAATCCAGCGCATTTCACCGTCAGGTCGGATGATGCGGTATTCCTGATTATAACCCTGGCTTAAGTCATCAAGCACGGATATCATCTTGCTGCGATCTTCTTCATAAATCGCTTCCAGCCATTGTCGAGGGTTTTCACAAAGCTCCTGACAAGATCGTCCCCAAATATGTTCGTAGGCCGGACTGATGTATAGAATTTGATCATGAGCCGCATTGGTTAGCCAAAAAACTTCCTGAATATTCTCCGTTAGCTGACGAAATCGCTGTTCGGTTTCCTTGCGTACTTCTTCGAGCTTTTTCTGTTCAGTGATATCTTGAAAAGCACCCTGGACCTTAATATTTTGCCCTGATTGATCCTGAGCCGCTTCGCCCATAATTTTTATCCAAAGCGGATTATTCTGTGGACTGTGAAATGGTAATTCCAGATGAAAAGAAATGCCTTTATACATGCATTGATCGAAAGCATCATGGAGCTTTTGCTGAAACTCCTTAGGGTAAAGTGCAATTAAATTATCAAGCGTAGGATTGAACGAGCCTGTCACTTCATGGATGCGCTGGGCCTCTTCAGACCAGATAAAGCTTTGTTCCGGAAGTTTTACTGACCAGGCGCCAATACGGCTGATTTGTGAAGCCATGCGAAGAAAGGATTGATTTTCCTCAAGCTCATTAATCATTTGTTTTTTTTGGGTAATATCTTCGCAAACTGCGATGAAATTAATAGGTTGTCCAGTTTCATCGCGGGGCGCTGAAATGCTTAATCGAACCCAAATTTCCTGACGGTTTTTTGTCAGATAACGCTTTTCAAAAGTATGGCCTGTTTGCTTCGTGAGCAAGCTACGAGTCAGTTCCCAACTAATGGCTTTATCATCGGGATGAGTTATATCCATAAATGTCATTTCATAGAGCTCTTGCTCTGAATATCCAAGCATGTTGCAATAGGCCGCGTTGGCCTGTAAAAAATGACCGTTTAAATCGGTAATCGCAATTCCTGTAGCGGCATCCTGGAATGCGTGACGAAATCGTTCCTCGCTTTTTTGAAGCGCATTGGTTTTTTCATTAAGTTCGATACAAATTCTCACTAGATAACTGGCATGATCAATCAGTTCAAAATCTTCATGAGCAGGTTCATAGCAATGCTCGTAATACAGGGCAAAAGCCGCGATTACTTTATTATCGCTGTCGAGCACTGGTGTCGACCAGCAGGCTTTTAACTGATAGTTCTTGGCAATGTCGGCGTATTGATCCCAAAAAGGACTGTTGCTGATGTCGGATACAATGATTCGCTTTCTTAAAAACATTGCAGCACCGGAACAGGCCTGTTTAGGGCCGATTTTCATTCCTTCTACTGTTTGGGTATAGACAGGCGGTAGATGCGGGGCAGAACCCTGACGAATATGAACGCCGTCTTTGTCTAATAACAGGATAGCCACTTTTGCATCTTCAGTAATTTCTTCTATACCTAATGCGATTGTTTCCAATAATGCAGAAAGAGGAGTAGTGCCAAGAATCAGCTCAAAAATCCTTCTTTCAACCTGAAGCAAGGCTTCGTATCTCGATGCAAAAGCCACTGATTTTTTAGCCGGTGAATGCTGTCCAATACGTTTTGGGGATTTCTCCATTGACTCACCTTTAGTTATACCCTTTGGCTCCTTTTATAAGTGTAGCTTATCCAGTTGGGGTGAGTAGCAGGGGAGACAGAAGAGAAGCAATACATAGATGATTAATTCATCCAGAATGATAAAAGAGTACTATAATCATATTATTAGCACTAAGAGAGCAGCCATCATGCATGAACTTCTTAATTTAATTGCCGTCATTATTGTCTTTGGATTGGTCATGTGGTTGATTAATGTTTTTATTCCAATGCCTGCGGCCATTAAATCTCTTTTAAATATTCTGGTTTTAATTGTTTTGATTATATACATCCTGCAGTTCTTTGGCGTGATCAATACGATATTGCCTCCTATTCGTATTTTGAAGTAAATTGACAGTAGAGTGGATTAACTGTCAATAGCAAGGATGGAGTATGCCCAATTCAGAAAGAGCCAGTGAGAAAAGGGATTTTAATCTTAGATCGCAGAAAAGAACTGCAGCGATTTCTGTGAAATCTCAGCAGATAACTGAGAGTATTTCATATGAGACTTATTGTGCAGAGTTGTTGGCTGAAGCGATCCATGTCAGTGAAGTTTATAATGGATTAACGCAGTGCAGCGGGGCACAGTTTAAAATTGCTTTAATTGGATTTGGAGACAGGCAACAGCTTGAAAAGCAAATTAATCCGGATCTTAAAGTGGACTTGCCTGAAAAGTTTGATGTCGATATGAACGCTGGTTTTGAGTGGCTTGATCTGGCTGTTAGTTATGGCAGCAAGGAGGCAAAAAAGTATTTCCGTCTACATATCCAGGAATCCTTTTTTCGACAAGCATTCTGTGAATATCGAACACATCGTGCAGACAACCATCTTGAGCAACTCGCAGATATAAAGCCCGGTTTTTTTAATGAGAAATTAAAGCATGCTAAAGCGGCAGCTAATTTATGGCAACTAGCTAACTCAGGTAATCATCACCTTGAGGATGGTCTGAAACTCAAATAAAAGATTAGGCCCCCATTTTATACTTTCATTTTTTTGTAAATAAAGAAAGGCAAATTAGAGATAATTGCTATGATATATCGCCAGAAAAACGGATGGTAACTTAGCCTTTTTTTTCTGTTTAATGCTTTGAAGCAGGCTTTAGCGCAGTCTTTTGGAGAGGATGCATAAAAAATACCGGGCTTACCGAAAGTTTGCATGGTATCAATAAATCCGAGGCGCATAATAGTCAGCGTTTGCGTTGGTGAGGCAGATTGCTGAAGCCCCTGCAGATAAGTTTCGATAGCTGATTTGCTGGCACCATATAAACTATTTTTACTGCGTCCGCGACTGGCAGCGACTGAGCTTAGAAAGATGAGCTGGTGGTCACTTTGTTCTTTTTTAAGATACCCATGAATTAGTTCACAGCTGCTTGTAATATTGACTTTAATGATTAAATCTATATCTGATTCATTAAGATCTTGATTTTCAATAATTAAACTATGAGCTAAAAATAGCGACAGATTCTCCTGGTACAAGAACAACTGATGACACAGAGTTTTACTGTCATTGGCGAAGTCAAACACTATGGTCTGGCAAGGGATTTTATAGCGCAGCGCATAATCGGCAGCCATAATTTTAAGTTCTGCCGCATCACGTGCAATTAAAATTAAAGGATGTCCCTTACTTGCTGCTAAATGGCCGAATTCTCTTGCGATAGCCGAACTGGCCCCACTAATAACCCAGGTCGTTTTATTCATATACAAATCCCTAATCGTCGACCTAAATCAGAACAGGGGTGATTAGGCAGGGTTTTAAGCAGTTCGATGAATTGCCCGCTATTAGGGTATTGGCATCTGAACTGCTCTGATGTTAATAACAAATCTTTTGCGAGGTACACTTTGCCCTGATGCTCTGTTACCCATTCATTGAGATTCTTAATTGTTTGCCGGGCTTGTGGTTGGTTCACAAAATCAATGGCAATGGTGAAGCCTGGCTGAGTGAATGACAGTAAGCCTGTTCCAGTATGATTTAAATATTTTAAGACTGCCAGCGCAGGCAGTGCATGATGTTTGCGGCTAAGCAGCAGACATTGCTCAAGACATTCATTAATCAAATCAGATCCAACGACGGCCTGGAATTGAATTAATCCTTTTTTCCCATAGAGGCGATTCCAGTTACTGATTCTATCTAGCGGATTATTGAATATCTGTAGAGGGCTGACTTGTGCAGCAGAGCGGGTATAACGAAAATAAAGCTGATTAAACACTTTCATTCCCAGACGGTTAATCAGGCGAAAAGGGAGCGGTGGAATATTAACAGGGGCTGCTTCCTGCCTGTTTAAACCCTCATAATAGCGGGCATGGGAAAGTACGGCACGTTCGGGATTAAGAAAATCGAGCCAGGCGGCTTGATAATCACTGCTATCTGCCAGTTTCAGCATTCTTTCAACCAGTTCATCCCAATTCTGATATTTCTCATTTTCGGATTTTACAAACTGTGGGGCTTTCTTAAGTTTCAGCCCGACACGTTTGATAATTCCTGTCAGCCCCAAGCCGGCAATGGTTGCATAAAACAGGTCGGCGTTGTCCCTTCGGCTGCAGTGTATTGAATCCTGATGGCAGTGTAATTCTATCCATTCAATGTGCTGACCCAAAGCCGCTTCTTTCGGATTGTTTTTGCCATGAACATCATTGGCAATTCCGCCGGCTAAAGTGGCTCGAAGCGTACCGGGAATTACTGGTGGGATAAATCGGGTGTCAACCTTGAATAAATCGGCAAAAGTAACGCCTCCCTGACAAACTAACAGCCCGCTTGCAGGGTCAAAAGAAAGAAAATGATTAAGCCGCGTCGTATCAATAATGGACTGTTGATCATTGAGGCAGCAGTCATTGTAACTGGTTCCAGCGCCGCGTGCCAAAATCGATTCTTCTGAAGTTATGAGGAATTTTTCTATCTGTTTTTCACTATCCGGACGATAGCAGTTCGATTGGGTCTCAAGATTGTGGGCAAAGTTACCGAAAGACATTAATTTAGGCTGCATTGCTAGTTTTATCAATCGAAAATTAAAGTGTGGCATCTTTACCAGGCATTGACAATTGTATTTTGAAATCAGCGCCTTGCCAAATTGAATTTGGTGTATTAAATAGGCGAAATGAATGCAAGCAGATCATAATCAACTGCTGATGCTATAATTTTTAATCAAAAGGTATTGGATTGAGAAGCACTTCAAAAGGAAAAGTCATGGGATTGTTAAAGTTAATGGGGAAATCGGCGTTTATTGGACTTTGGATAATGATTCCAGTTTCTATTTATGCAGCTGATTTGCCGACAGTGGTTATTGGCTCTGAGAAATACGATAAACAAATGTGTATTGAGCGCTATACTCAGGACTGCCTTGATTCAGTCTGTATGACATCCTCTGATACGGATTGCAATGACAAATGCCAAGCGGCCGCGGAGGATAAGTGTCAGGATGAGGCTGACGATTAGTCAATTTTTTGACTGATAAATAATTGAATCCAGTTTAGATACACCAGTTATCACAATTAAAGTTGGCATATAAATTGCTAGGCAATGGTTTATCGTATTGAATTCGCTTGGATGCAGGATTACTCATGGTTGAGAAGGATGTATTATCGCAAGAAGAAATTGATGCCTTGTTAGGCGCTGTAGACAGCGATAATTCGGATTCTGCAGAGGACGAGATCAATGCAGAGAATGAGCACCCCACGTCGCCAACCGCTGCTAAAGCTGAGCATATTGAAGTTCTTAATTTTGCAAGCCAGGAACGTATCGTTCGTGGTGAGCTTCCGGTTCTTGATAAAATCCACGATCGGGCTGCGCGTTATTTTGCCAATGATATATATCTTTTAATGGCCAAAGAAATTCACATTAAGCAAGAGCCGATGGCGGTAGTGAAACACCGAGAATATCTAAGTGCTTTGCCTAATCCCAGTTTAATGACGATTTATCGATTCAAGCCCTTACGTGGTAAGGCGCTGATCGTATTTGACAGTACCTTTGTTTATGATTTGGTTGATTATTACTTTGGCGGCAGCTCGCAATTTTGTGCACAAACCGATAAAACTGATTTCACCGCCGCAGAATTGCGAGTGATGGATATTGTAATCGGTAAACTGGTGCGCAATATCGAGCAAGCCTGGGCACCGATTATTCACCTCGAACCCCTCCGGGTCAATGACGAAACCAATCCGCAATTAGTGCACATCGGCGAACCGGATGAATTATTACTAGTCAGCAAATTCAGCCTTGATTTTGGTAAGGAGCAGGGGACTTTTGCATTCATTTTACCTTATTCAATGGTGGAGCCTATCAAACAGCAATTGGAACTGGGAGCTGCCAGACCTGATGAAGATATTGATCCGAACTGGATTATGTCTCTTAAAGAAGAGCTAA
Organism: Legionella quinlivanii; assembly: GCF_900461555.1. NCBI lineage: Bacteria > Pseudomonadati > Pseudomonadota > Gammaproteobacteria > Legionellales > Legionellaceae > Legionella > Legionella quinlivanii. Next base: position 1,307,693 of record NZ_UGOX01000001.1, read on the forward strand.
TGGAGGTGGAGTTAACCATTAGTTCAGTTATGGCGCAAACCACAAGCACTTTAGGCAAGGTAATGGAGTGGAAAGCAGGAGATTTCTTAACCCTGGAAATGAATGAAGAAGTAACAGTCGATATAGAGGGGACGCCTGCTTTTGTTGCTACTGTGGGGAAAGTGAATGATAAGCGAGCTTTAAAAATAATAAAAAAAATAAGTTACTAGAGGTGGTTATGAGTGAGAATACAGAGGTCGTCACAGCCAAGTTAACTCAGGATGCAACAGGCAATACTGAGAATGAAAAAATGGAAATGATTCTGGATATTCCAGTGACGGTCACCGTAGAAATCGGCCGAACTAAAATGTCAATCCGAAATTTATTACAGCTTAATCAAGGGGGCATTGTCGCTCTGGATCGCATGGCAGGAGAGCCCCTTGATGTGCTGGTCAATGGGACTCTGGTTGCCCATGGCGAAGTCGTTGTGGTGAACGACAAATTCGGGGTCCGTCTGACGGATATAGTAAGCAAGGCAGAGAGAATCAAGCGGTTAAGATGAAGCTAGCAAACAAGGGATTGTATCTGTATTTATTGTTAATCAATACAGTTTATGCAGCGGGTTCTGAAGGCTCAAGTCTAAACGGCGGCGATTTATTCAGAATTCTGATGGGTTTATTATTTGTTATTATCTTTATTCTGGGTTTGTTCTGGCTCATGAAGCAGACAAGTCGGTTAGGAAACGGCAAACACATCAATCTGGAAGTGATTTACTCCGCTAACCTGGGTCCCAGAGAGAGAGTTTTATTGGTACGCGCTGGTACACGCTATCTGCTTTTAGGGGTCACCAGCCATAACATCACGACATTATGCGACTTTGGTGAAGAGCTTCCTCCGGGTTTTGAGAGGCAGGCCGAGACGCGGTTCACTGAATTTTTCAAACAAGCTTTAAGGACGAAGTCTCAATGAAACAACGCAGTGGGTTGTATGTCCTGATTTTATTGTTATTCCCCTCACTTGTTCTGGCGGCGAATTTATCGCTTCCAGCCGTAACAGTGAGTCCATCAGCAAACGGTGAAACCTACAGCGTCAATTTGCAGATTATACTGCTAATGACCTTATTGAGCGTAATTCCCGGATTGTTAATGGCGATGACTTCATTTACCCGAATCATCATCGTTCTCTCAATGCTGCGCCAGGCAATCGGGCTTGGGCAAACACCGACAAACCAAATATTGATAGGAATCTCTCTTTTCCTCACTTTTTTTGTTATGTGGCCTGTTTTTAACCAAATAAACCAAAATGCAATTCAACCTTATATCAATGAACAGATTGACTTTCCTCAGGCTCTGAATCTGGGAGAGCAGCCCTTAAAACAGTTTATGCTTCGACAAACCCGGAAAAACGACTTAGCCCTATTTGAAAAATTTGGCAATAGCCAGATTGCGAATGTAGCTGATATTCCCATGCAAGTTGTTATTCCTGCTTTCATAACCAGTGAATTAAAAACGGCGTTTCAAATCGGATTTATTCTATTTCTCCCTTTTTTGATTATCGACATGGTGGTGGCTTCAGTGCTAATGGCAATGGGTATGATGATGCTATCCCCTTTAATTATTTCATTGCCTTTCAAAATAATGCTGTTTGTAATGGTCGATGGCTGGACCCTGGTGCTGGGATCATTGGCCTCGAGTTTTGCGGTGAGTTAGGAGAAATCATGACAGCAGATTCCGTTTTATCCTTATTCAGTGAAGCGGTGTATTTAATGATTATATTATTGCTGGTTTTAATAGTTCCCGGGTTGGTTGTGGGTCTGATTGTTGCCATGTTTCAAGCCGCCACGCAAATCAATGAAGCCAGTTTAAGCTTCATCCCCAAACTGCTGGTTACTTTTCTGGTGATGGTTATCGCCGGACCATGGCTTTTAAAAACCATGTTGAATTATACCGAGAGTTTATTCGGTAATATCCCTTATTTACTGGACTAATATGGCCATTTCTCATCAGACCATTATCCTGTATTTAAGTCAGATAATTTGGCCTCTGGCTCGCATATCCGGACTATTCCTGTCAATGCCTTTGATTTCGTCTGTATTGTTACCCCGAAGCATTCGGATTATTTTTGCATTTGCTCTGGCGTTCATCGCAATGCCTTTTATTCCAGAATCCATGTCTTTTTTATACTTCAAACTGGAGCATATATTTTTTCTGATGAATGAGATATTGCTAGGCTTGCTTATGGGGTTCGCGCTGCAATTGGTTTTTCAGGTTTTTATTGTGGGCGGCCAGATTATTGCCATGCAGGCTGGACTGGGTTTTGCGGTAATGGTTGACCCGGCAAGTAAAGCCAGTGTGCCTTTGGTGAGTCAGCTATATCTTATGATGGTTAGTCTTTTATTTCTCACTTTAAATGGTCATCTGGCGCTTTTCGATTTATTTCTTGAGAGTTTTAAAATAAAGCCAGTAGGTCAATTTGATGTAGGAGTGACTGAATTAGCTTCGATACTGGGATTTTCTGCCTGGATGTTGAAAGAGTCCGTTCTGGTTTCTCTGCCGGCAATTCTTTCATTATTACTGGTCAGTCTTGCTTTTGGTGTGATGAGCCGAGTAGCTCCGCAGCTTAATTTGTTTTCAATCGGCTTCCCTCTCACTTTGCTGATGGGATTTATAGTGATTCGCTTTAGCTTACCCGGCCTGTTTGACCAAATGAGCGATAGCATTGAACAGGGCATTTTACTCATAAAAGGGATGTTACACTGATGGCCGAAGAAGAACAGTCTCAGGAAAAGACAGAACAGCCTTCGCCCAAGCGCATCAAAGAGGCGAGAGAAAAAGGGCAGGTGCTGCGCTCAAAAGATTTTAACGCAACACTGATTCTCATTTTTTCAAGCTTAAGCTTCCTGATTTTAGGACAATATCTGGCTGAACAGGCCAAAAAGCTGATGCAGCAATCACTGCATTTTAATTTGGAATTATTCCGGACGGATGCCAACCTGTTCTATAAAATGCGCGAAGTGATGAGTCTGGGATTTAATCTTGTCTGGCCATTGCTGTTGTTAATTTTATTATTATCAATTATTGCGCCCTTACTAATTGGCGGCTGGGTATGTTCCTTTGAGGCAGTGCGGCCTCAGTTTTCACGCATGAATCCCATGAAAGGATTAAAGCGAATGGTTTCCTTGAAGGCTGTGGTCGAGATGGCTAAAGCCTTTATCAAATTTGTGTTAGTCGCTTTGGCAGCGCTGCTTATATTGCATTGGCAAGTGCCTTCATTAATGGCATTGGCTAATTTTTCACTGGAAAGCGCTATTGGCGAGGGCCTGCGAATTATTTCCTTTTCTTTTCTGATGATTAGCTCCTGTTTGGTTCTCATTGCGGCATTGGATGTGCCTTTTCAATGGTATGAGTTTCAAAAGCAGTTAAAAATGACGCGTCAGGAACTGAAGGATGAATACAAGGAAACGGAAGGAAAGCCTGAAGTTAAAAGTCAGATCCGAAGAATGCAGCAGGAAATTTCGCGCCGGCGAATGATGGCAGAGGTGCCCAAAGCCGATGTGGTGTTGACTAATCCAACGCACTTCGCAGTCGCCCTGCAGTATAAACAAAAAGGAAATCGTGCGCCGGTGGTCGTGGCTAAAGGAAAAGATCTGATTGCTTTCCAGATCAATAAAATTGCATTGGCGCACAAGGTGCCAATTCTGTCTTTACCCCCATTGACCCGGGCTATTTATTTTTCAACTGGCCTGAATAAAGAAATTCCAAGAGGCTTGTATGTGGCGGTGGCGCAAGTGCTGGCCTACATTTTTCAATTAAAAAATCGTCAATATTATGAGCGGCAACCCGCTTCACTTAACGATTTGCCTATTCCTGAAGATCTTAGACGCAGCGAGGAGGGAACCTGATGAATTCCTGGTTACAAACGATTAAATTATGGTTCAATCAGGGGCTCGGTACTCCGCTGATGATGATTATCATGCTCAGTATGATGATTCTGCCTTTGCCTGCTTTCCTGCTGGATATTTTCTTCACTTTCAATATCGCCTTGTCACTGATTGTACTGCTGGCCGTTATTTACAGTGAACGCCCGCTTGATCTGGCGGTTTTCCCCACGGTCATTCTGATAGCGACCCTATTACGTCTTGCATTAAATGTCGCTTCAACAAGAATCGTTTTGCTGAACGGCCAGAATGGCACTGATGCCGCGGGACAGGTGATTCAATCCTTCGGTGAGGTCGTTATTGGCGGCAATTATGCAGTGGGCCTGGTGGTTTTTATTATCCTGGTGGTGATTAACTTTGTGGTAGTCACCAAGGGAGCTGGACGTGTTTCGGAAGTCAGCGCCCGATTTACCCTGGATTCTTTGCCAGGAAAGCAAATGGCCATTGACGCTGATTTAAACGCAGGGCTTATTAATCAGGAACAAGCCATTAAACGACGCGCGGAAGTAGCCCAGGAAGCAGATTTTTATGGATCAATGGATGGTGCCAGCAAGTTTGTGCGAGGCGATGCGATTGCGGGCATTTTAATTTTGCTGATTAATATGATTGGCGGTTTAATCATAGGCGTTTTGCAGCATGGGATGTCGTTCGATGTTGCCTTGCACAATTATATTCTATTGACTATTGGTGACGGTCTGGTTGCTCAGGTCCCTTCACTGGTTCTATCTACAGCGGCTGCTATTATTGTCACCCGCGTTTCCAGTGCGCAAAATATGAGTCAGGCATTGGTAAAACAAGTATTCGGACATCCGAAGGCACTGATAATTGCAGCCAGTATTATCGGTTTGATTGGTGTGGTTCCCGGCATGCCTCACATTGCTTTTCTTTTATTGGCAGCAGGTATTGGCACTATGGCTTATCTTATGATTCGAAGCAATCAGGACAAAGCCAGAAAAGAAAAAATCACTGAGTCAAACGAGCCTTTAAAGGATAATTTACTAGTCTCTGAATTAAGCTGGGATGATGTCAACCCGGTTGATGTCATTGGACTGGAAGTAGGTTACCGCCTTATTCCACTCGTTGATAGCTCACAAGGCGGGGTTTTATTATCAAGAATAAAAGGCGTCAGAAAAAAGATTTCCCAGGAGTTAGGCTTTTTAATTCCAACTGTTCATATTCGGGATAATCTGGATCTTAAGCCCAATCATTATCGAATCAGTCTGGCGGGTGTCATTATGGGGGAAGCGCCTGTTTTTAATGAGCGTCTGCTGGCTATAAATCCAGGACAGGTATTTGGTGAGTTGGATGGGCAGGCAACCAGAGATCCTGCTTTTGGGCTAAACGCAGTCTGGATTAATGAAGGCCAAAAAGAGTTGGCACATACGTATGGCTATACAGTAGTTGATGCCTCCACTGTAGTCGCTACCCACTTAAGCCAGATTCTTGAGCAGAATAGTCAACAGCTATTAGGCTATGAAGAAACTCAGCAGCTGCTTGATAAGCTGGCATTGTCTTCGCCTAAGCTGGTCAAAGAGCTGGTTCCTGACAATTTAACACTGGGTGCTGTTAATAAAGTATTGCAAGGCTTACTGACTGAACATATCCCCTTAACCGATATTCGCACTATCGTGGAAACCCTTGCTGAAGCATCCGGCAAGTCCAAGGACATTGATTATCTGATTGCTCAGGTTCGCGTCGCTTTATCGCGTTTGATCACACAAAAGATGAGTGGGTTAAACGAGGAGTTGCAAATAATCACCCTTAAACCCGAGCTGGAACAGTTATTGCAGCATTCATTGCAAAACAGTAACGGGCAAAATATGAGTTTTGAACCGGGAATGGCAGATAAAATTCAGCAGGCCTTACTGCGGTTTGCAGAGCAGCAACAAGCACGCCAACAATTGGCTGTTTTGGTGGTTCAGCCTGGAATACGATCCATCCTGGCACGTTTTGTGCGTAACATTTCAAATAATCTGCATGTGATGTCCTATCAGGAAATACCTGACAACAAGCAGATAAGAATAGTGGGCACAGTGGGATAACAAGGGATTTTTATGAAAATAAAACGTTTCACCGCATCAGATACTCGAACAGCCATGCAGCAAATCAAATCCGTTTTTGGGCCGGATGCTGTTATTTTATCCAGTTCAAAAGTAGATAACGGCGTGGAGATTGTGGCTGCTATCGATTTCGATGAAACCATATTAAGCCCTGAAGCGGCAGTGTCAACTCTTGGCAGAGAGATCGCTTCCAATACCACGGTATCCTCTCCACTGGATGAAATGAAGCAGGAAATTCAGACACTCAGAGGAATGCTTGAAGCTCAATTGCGCGGCAATATTGGCCGGCAGGAACCGCTTCATACCATTTTGATGCAAAAATTGCTTTATCTTGGTGTCAGCCAATTGACAGCCTCATCCCTGATTACGCCTATCAACCCGGGACTTAACCAGCAAAATGCCTGGCAGCAAGTATTAAGCCGTTTATCCGAAGCACTGCCTATTTGTGACAGTCGACGAATTGAAGAGGGGGGAATCTATGCTTTCGTAGGACCCACTGGTGTAGGTAAAACAACTACTCTGGCAAAGATTGCCGCTCGATTTGTATTACGCTTCGGAGCAGACAAGTTGGGTTTGATCACAATGGATACCTATCGAATTGCTGCTCAGGAGCAGTTAATTGTGTATGGAAAAATATTGGGTGTGCCGGTTTGCGTGGCACAGGACGAACTCTCACTTTCCAGAGTCATCAGTCAGCTAAATGATAAAAAGCTGATTCTGATTGATACGGCGGGAATGAATCCTGCGGACGAGAGGGTCAGTCTGCAGATGGATATCTTAAGCTCCCATCTCCATTCGATTTCAACGGTACTGGTTTTACCTGCAACCAGCCATTATCAGGTTATTATTGAGGCGATTAAACGCTATCAGGTGAGCAGAGTAGAGCAGTGTGTGGTGACGAAACTGGATGAATGTCTGGCATTGGGAGGGGTATTAAGCGCTATTGCCGAAACAGGAATAGGGGTCAGTTACGTAACGAATGGACAACGGGTTCCTGAAGATATCAAACTGGCGACGCGCTATCAGCTAATTGAACAATTTGCTCAGCAGGAATTACGCATGAACGAGTATGATACGGCTGCGCAAACAATTCAGAATGCTGCAAGGAGGTTTTATGTCGAAGATTGAAAAACCTTTAGATGACCAGGCAGCGGGATTACGAAACATCACTCGCTCCAAACCGGTTAAAGTCATCGCGGTGTCAGCGGGGAAAGGAGGTGTCGGCAAAAGTAATATCTCTGTAAATCTGGCGGTTGCACTCGCGCAAACGGATAAGAAAGTACTGTTATTGGATGCCGACTTAGGTCTGGCTAATATTGATATTATGCTGGGTTTGCATACAAAATTTAACTTGTCTCACGTGATTCAGGGGATCTGCCATCTGGCAGATATCATGTTGACCGGACCCTATGATATCCGGATTGTTCCCGCCGCTTCCGGAACTGATTACATGACTCAGCTTAGTCCGAGTGAGCATGCCGGCATTATTGATGCCTTCAATGAGTTAACCGATGATTTCGATTACATGATTATCGATACTGCTGCAGGGATTTCTGACACGGTATTGAGTTTTGTCCGTTCTTCACAAGAGGTGGTGGTAGTCGTTTGCGATGAACCCACATCATTAACCGATGCCTATGCTTTAATTAAGGTGATGAGCAAACGCTATGAGTGGAGCCACTTTCATATCCTGGCCAATATGGTCAGAAGCATGCGGGAAGGACGCGAATTGTTTAACAAGCTTTATCGAGTGTCGGAGCAGTTTCTCGATGTGAGTCTGGATTATTTGGGAGCCATTCCTTTCGACGAAAGAGTGCATGACGCGGTGAAAAAACAAAAAGCGGTATTGGCCGCATTTCCCGATTCAAATGCCGCCAAGGCATTCAGAAATCTGGCTAAAAATGTTGAAAAATGGCCGTTTAAACCCGTGCTGGGCGGCAATACCAGTTTTTTTCTGGAGCGGTTGGTAGCCAGTGAACATTAAAATTGGCTTATCCTAAAAGGAATTTTTTCAATAAGAAAAAATAAGGAGACAGTCGTGGATGCGTTAGCAGCTTACGGCAAAGTAAATCAGCAAACCCAGGAAACCCTAGTCAAGGCACATGCCATGCTGGTTAAACGAATCGCTCATCATCTGATGGTTCGTTTGCCGCAAACAGTGCAGCTTGACGACCTGATTCAGGCAGGAATGCTGGGCTTATTGGAAGCAGTAAGGCATTATGATTCAAGCAAAGGAGCTTCTTTCGAGACTTATGCCGGTATCAGAATCCGCGGGCACATGCTGGATGAAGTTCGTCGAAACGATTGGGTGCCCAGATCAGTGTATCGCAATGCCAGAATGATTTCTGAAGCAGTCAAACAGGTAGAAAACCGCCTTGGTCGAGAAGCCAAGGACGCAGAGGTTGCGGCTGAGCTGAATTTAAAACTGGAAGAATATTATGAAATGCTACAGGACTCTGCGGGCAGCCAGCTATTCGGATTTGATGATCTGGGTGTAACCGAAGATGTGCTAAAAGGTGAGGGCTATACCAGCGAACCTCACACCCATGTGATTCAGGACGATATGATCGCAAGACTGGCTCATATTATTGAAGGATTGCCCAAAAAAGAGCGGCTGGTTTTATCCCTGTATTATGAGCAGGATTTGAATTTGAAGGAGATCGGAGAGGTCTTGGGGGTCAGTGAATCGCGAGTTTCACAGATACATACTCAAGCGACTCTGCGAATCAGAGCACGCCTGTCAACAGAAGAATAAATAAATTATGGATGGCTTAACTTTTCTGGGATTAATTACTGGGTTTGCGGCGATTATTATTGGCCAGATGTTTGAAGGCGGGAGTTTAAACTCGCTTTTAAATATGCCGGCTCTGCTCATCGTCATGGGAGGAACGCTGGGCGCTGTGATGGTTCAGACGCCCTGGAATACGTTCAAAAGGGCATTTAACATCTTTCCCTGGATATTCTCACCTCCAAAAAATTCCTTCGAGAAAAGTAAAGAGCAATTGATTGATTTAGCACGAAAAGCCAGACAGCACGGACTTCTGACCCTTGAACAGCATATGGAGAGCGAAAGCAATTCGCTCATGCGTCAGGGATTGGAACTTTTAGTCATCGGAGTGGATAAGGTCACCATTCGCCACGTATTGGAAGCGGAAATCGATCGCCGCGAAGATTATGATTTGCGTGCCGCTCATGTGTTTGAAAGCATGGGAGGATATAGTCCTACTATCGGTATCTTAGGCGCTGTTTTAGGACTTATTCAGGTAATGCGAAACTTGGCCGACCCTGGAGAGCTGGGCGTTGGGATTGCGGTTGCTTTTGTCGCTACTATTTATGGGGTGGGGTTAGCCAATCTGGTTTTTTTACCAATCGCCAATAAACTGAAGTGCTGTATTGCCAACCAGATTCATCATGACGAAATGCTGGTAGAGGGTTTGGTTGCTATGGCCGGTGGAGAAAGCCCAAATATGCTAAACTTAAAGCTAAATAATTATGGACTCCATCAAGAGAATGCGCGGAAGAAGAGCAAAAAAGATTGAACATGAAGATACTCATCGGTGGATGGTTTCCTACGCGGATTTCATTACCTTACTATTCGCTTTCTTTGTGGTGATGTATGCGATTTCCTCGGTGAATGTATCCAAATATAAAACCCTCGCAGATGGAATGCAGTCAGCATTTAACCAGAATGGCAAACAAAAAGCACCAATGAGTAACCGGAATGATGGACAATCAGGAGGTGCCATAGATGTTGATGCCTTTAATGATCTTGAACAAAAACTAGCCGAGTTGCAAGATTCAGACTACAGCGCAAACAGACAAAACGGATGGATTGAGCTGGACATTAAAGCAGAGGCGCTTTTTGACAGTGGCAGTGCAGAGCTACGCCCGCTTGCTGTGATTAAACTAATGAAATTAGCCAATATACTAAAAAAAGTTCCATTTCCCATCGCACTGGAAGGATATACCGACAATCTTCCAATCAGTACCCCCCAATATCCTTCAAACTGGGAACTATCCGCAGCGAGAGCTGCTGCTGTAGCCAGAATACTAACCAATTATGGGGTTGATCCGGGGCGTATTACAGTGACGGGGTACGGCGAGCAATTTCCAGTGGCTGATAATCTTTCTGACGATGGCAGAGCGAAAAACAGGCGAGTGAATTTAATCATTGCCAAGGACAAAACCATCCCACGGTTACTAAACCCTGGCGAAGGGAAAAATCAGTTTACAGTGGAAACCCAAAAAAACAATGAACCCCCTCTTTCATTACAGCCTAAAACTGATATGGTAGTACCATTAGCCAAGGAGACACCATGATGTTAATTATCAGTTGCGGTTTAATAATTTGCGGCTTACTTGCTTTATTCGTCATGAAGCAGCGAAAGGAAATGAAAAGCTTATCTCTAAAACTCAGTCAGTTGAGCAAATCGGTTGAACGCTATCAGTCTGAGCAGACCGCACTGGTCAATGCCGATCTGGTTTTTGCCAAGCAATTAACAGACTTGAACCGTCAGTTGGGAAGTATTGATTCTCAGGTGAATATGATAGAAAACAAGCGTAACAACGATGGCGGTTATCAACATGCCCTGCGTATCCTGCAAATGGGAGGCGATAAGGCCGAAATTATCGATAATTGCCATTTATCCAACGCTGAAGCAGAATTATTGATGAATTTGCACGCTTATCGCGAAGCTATAAAAACATCGGAAAAGATTTAAAGTAGAAACAGTTCATTGTTCAAGTTATTCCTATACCTACGTGCCTCGGCTTGGCCCTGAGAGATGGTCACAAAATTTAACCATCCTGTAAGAGCCTACGTACCCTTAATAGCCTATGTACCCCTAAGAGCCTACGTACCCCGCTTTATGCCTGAGGGATCCCCTCATAATTCTCTCCCTGCAACGAGTATCTCTATTTGCAGGGCCTCGACGGCTTTATCATAATCAATTCTATATTTAAATTTCCTTTGTATGATTCGACAGCCGAGATAGAACAAAGAAAGCACTCGTTTTTTTTGGGATGTGTTGGCTTGAAAAGAGAGATGCCATCGCTTGTTTTCAGCAACGAAGCCGGTTAAATAAGCAATTAAAGTAGCCAACATAGCAATCATTAGTAACACTTGAATTCGCTCTATTGATTTTGAGTAAGCATGTTCAAAGCTAAAGCCATATTGAGATGACTTTAAATCTCGAAAATTCTGCTCTATTTGCATGCGTTTGAAATAGATTGAAAAAGGGTTAAACGATGTTTCTGTATTGTTTAATGAACTTGCTAAAAGCCAAGGTTCATTGGCTGATTTTGAATACACCTTGTCTTTCTTGCTTTGCGCTTTCTTTTTGTACTTATTAAAACGTGTACGTTTTTTTCCGGATAGCTTTATTAAATAAAGAAATGTTTCTATTGGGTCTGTTTTAGAGACAATGCCCCACCCCAGAGATTGCCCTTGTTCGGTCGCCTTTTCCTTTGAATCACAATAATATTCCCAGTAAGTATGGGTATCCAATCGATAACATATATTACCCCGAATACGGCCAACATAGTCCCAACCTTGTTTTAACACCAACCGAAACCATGAATTATAAAAACCAGCATCCGTAACTAATATCGGGAGACTTGTCTCAGGCAGAACTTGCTTTAAATTCTGTAAAAATAAGTGATGCGCTTTGTCACTATTTTCATATTGGCGAGGAAATACCTCTTCATAGACTGATAACGCACGGCCTTTAGCGACTAATGAGGCTCTAAGCAAATAATGCGTTGTATTAGGAACATGGCTCCAATCTACCAGGATAATAGGACGACTATTTGTTCCAATTAACCTATGGGCTGTTTTTTGGTATATCGAGAATCGCTCTCCATGCAGGTTTTTATTCCCTAAAAAACGATCACAGCGTTTAATATTATTCTTTTCTTGAGCCTTATTTTTTAATGCTCGCCCCAACTGAGTTAACGACAGCTTTTTTTCCCTGAGTAAGGCATTGATAAATAAATTAAGCGTATTAAATCGTTTTCCATGGATAGTACTTGATAGCAAATTGTGTAAAAATCGCTTTATGTGCATGAGATATCCTAATCAAAATTGTTCGCAAAACTATTTGATCATATATCTTCATGCACTGCCACTTTTTAATATCCTTATTTATGAGGGGAGCCCTCAGGCTTTATGCGGGGTATCCATAAAATCGTAGTGAGTTTTAAGATGCTTTTGTCAATCAGACGCATTGCCTGGATACCCCGCATAAAGCGGGGTACGTAGGTTCTTATAGGATGGTTAAATTTTGTAACTATCTCTCACAGGGCTTGGCCGAGCACTTGAGAGGGTGGGCCGTGTGGCGTGCAGGCGTGAGCCAGTGATATATAGGCGAAAGGCTTTGATGCCTGGCCTTAGTGCTGTCAGATCACCGTGGTCTCGGCTGAGGTTTTGCTTCGGGCTCCGGTTCCGGGCTTTTTATTGTACCCAAGGCATCGCGCATTGAATTCGTCTGATTGACTGAAGGTATTTCAGAAAGTATTTTTAACGCCTTGGTATAGAGGGGCTGAGGATTCGCCTTATTTGCCAATTCTATTGCGGCTTTAATCTCCTCGACTGTGCCTTGATAAAGCGTGCCATCTCCACAGGAAAAGACGGTAAAGCCTGTAGGTTTCCCATCTCGCATTTGCTGAGCAAGAAATTCACGCTTTTGGCTGGCCTGATCAGTAAAAAACTCGATGGCGCTTTCCTGAGAGGGGAAGACCAGACTGCCGTCTTCTTGAGGCTCCTGACCATACTTGAGCTTAAACTGGTCAACAATTTTGAGCCAGTCGTCATCATTGATAGAGAGTTTTTTAATGCTCACTGGTTCTGGTGCAGGCTCATCGGCTTCGGATTTTTTTTTGTCAGGCTGAGTTAAATTGTCTTGTGGAAGAACTGGCTTTTTAGCTTCCTGAGCCTGAATGGCTTCATTCGCGCGTCGCTGGGCCTCCAGCTGATCTTTATGTTTTTGGGTGTGGGCTTTGGTCATCGTTATCTCCAATCCAGATGAGGAGTATAATATTTTCTCAGTAAGTCAGGAATGATAACATACTTTTCAGGTGCAGCATCTGGAGAGAATTGTTAAGTTCCTGTTAATTTTCTGTCTAATCGCAATGTTTTTAACTGTATTCTAAAATTGTAGTCTCAAAATACAGCTATGGTTTCAATTCCGCTTTCGCGTTAAACTAACAGGCTTATTGCTGGAGATTAATTCGGCCTACCTGCCCCCAGGCAAATGACAACAGGTTAAAGCTTAGGCTTATATAATAAATTATTGATGAATTGAAAGAGAAATCCATGTTAGAAGTAAATCAAATCAGTTTTTCACTGGAAGACCTTTCCAAGCGTACTCAGGCGCTTAGGGGGTATCTTTGACTTTGATACGAAGAAAGAAAAATTAGAAGAAGTCATCCGTGAGCTGGAGGTACCAGAAGTCTGGAACAATCCCGAAAAAGCGCAGGCTTTAGGGAAAGAACGTGCCCAGTTGGAGGCAGTCGTCACTCAGTTGGAACAGCTTGGTCAAAATATAGTTGACCTCAACGAACTCTTTGAGTTAGCTCGTGCTGAAAATGACGAGTCTGCGATCAATGACGTTTTTCAGGAACTACAGGAGGTGGAACAGCAAGTGGCTGCGCTGGAATTCAGACGTATGTTTTCCGGAAAAATGGATCAGGCGCCGGCTTATCTTGACATTCAATCCGGTTCCGGAGGCACAGAAGCCCAGGATTGGGCGGAAATGCTGCTTCGCATGTATTTGAGATGGGGAGAGCAGCATGGGTTTGATACAGAGCTTGTGGAATGCTCAGCAGGGGATGTGGCTGGAATAAAAAGTGCTACCATTCATTTTAAAGGCGAGTATGCCTATGGCTGGTTACGCACAGAAACCGGGGTCCATCGCCTGGTTCGCAAATCTCCCTTTGACTCGGGAAACCGGCGTCACACGTCCTTTGCTGCAGTTTTTTTGTCGCCCGAAATTGATGATAATATTGAAATTGAAATTAATCCGGCTGATTTGCGTATCGACACCTACCGTGCCTCAGGGGCTGGCGGACAGCACGTTAACCGAACTGACTCCGCAGTAAGAATTACTCACGAGCCCACCGGAATTGTTGTCCAGTGTCAGACAGACAGAAGCCAGCATAAGAATAAAGACCAGGCGATGAAGCAACTTCGCGCGAAGCTGTATGAGCTTGAAATGCAGAAGAAGAATGCGGAGCAACAAGCGCTGGAGGCCACCAAATCGGATATTGGCTGGGGTTCGCAAATACGTTCCTATGTCCTTGATCAGTCTCGAATCAAGGATTTACGTACAGGTGTTGAAACAAGTAATACGCAGGCAGTACTTGATGGCGATCTTGATCGTTTCATTGAAGCCAGTTTAAAGGCAGGAATAGGTGCAGAATGACAGAAGAACATTTAGACGAAAGTACAGTATATCAGATACGTAAACAAAAGCTGGAAGGGTTGCGTGGCGAAGGTTTTCAATTTCCTAACCAATTCCGCCGCCAATACCTGGCTGCCAACTTACTACTGCAATATGAAAATCAGGATAAAGAAAGCCTGGCTGAACAATCGGTTCATGTTTCTGTCGCTGGCCGTATTATGTTGCGCAGAGTAATGGGAAAGGCCAGCTTTTTTCATATTCAGGATGTTTCCGGACGCATACAGGTTTATATTCGACAAAATGATTTACCAGAGATGTACGAGCAATTTAAGCACTGGGATCTGGGTGATATTGTCGGAGTCAAAGGCCTTTTGTTTAAAACAAATACTGGTGAATTATCCGTCCATGCCGACTCTGTCGAATTACTAACCAAGTCACTTCGCCCATTGCCAGATAAATTTCATGGTTTGGCTGATCAGGAAATGCGTTACCGTAAACGTTATGTGGATTTAATCGCTAATGAAGAAAGCCGCCGAACTTTTTTAATCCGCTCGAAGCTCATCACTGCATTGCGGCAATACATGGATCATCATGATTTTCTTGAAGTGGAAACGCCGATGATGCATCCCATTCCTGGCGGTGCTTTAGCCCGGCCGTTCATTACTCATCATAATAGTCTGGACATGCAGATGTTTCTGCGCATTGCTCCGGAACTTTATTTGAAGCGCCTGGTTGTCGGTGGATTTGAAAGGGTATATGAAATTAACCGAAACTTTCGTAATGAAGGACTGTCGACACGGCATAATCCTGAATTTACAATGATTGAGTTTTATCAGGCTTATGCCGATTACAATGACATGATGAATTTCACCGAAAGCCTGCTTCATCACCTTTGCGATGTGGTGAATGGTTCGCGGCAAATTCAATATCAGGACAGCATTCTTGATTTTTCCAATCCTTTTGCAAGACTCTCTGTGCGGGAAGCGATACTGAAGTTCCATCCCAATCTCAATGAAAGCCATCTCTCTTCCATTGAAGCCTGCCGTAAGGTACTCGATAGCCTTTCACTGCCCTATGGCCAGAATGACGGGCTTGGTAAATTGCAGATGATAATTTTTGAAGAAACTGTTGAACATCTTTTGATTCAACCAACCTTTATCACCGGCTATCCGACAGAGATTTCGCCTTTGGCGAGAAGGAATGATCGCGATCCTGAAGTAACAGACCGTTTTGAATTCTTTATTGGCGGGCGCGAAATAGCGAATGGATTCTCAGAGTTAAATGACGCAGAAGATCAGGCAGAACGTTTCCGCAAGCAGGTTGATGATAAAGATGCCGGCGATTTGGAAGCGATGCATTACGATCACGATTATATCGAAGCCCTGGAATATGGAATGCCTCCAACGGCAGGGGAGGGAATTGGAATTGACCGTCTGGTGATGTTATTTACTAATTCTCCTTCAATCCGGGATGTGATTCTGTTTCCGCACATGAGATCTCAGGATTAGATCTGATTTAATAGAGTCTTGATAAGCACATTGAGACTCTATTTTACTCGTTTTCCATAGGCTTCTCTTTGATAAATTCCTTTCTCTCAACTAATTGACTATGCTGTAAGTAAAGTGCTCAATTGATTCTAATATGATCTCCATACACAGGTATGTGTTACTCCTCTTGTTATTCGTTTTCGGCAACCAGGCCAATGCAGGGCTATATCCTGGTGAAACTATCATGAAGGGAGGGGGAGCCGAATCCCTGTGTTTTTTAAAAGGGGGATCCTGATAAGCCATTAATCGTTTTTGTTCCTGGTGATTCCCATCTGGCGCAGGGTAGATTTTCTAAAAGAGAAGCTGCATGAGTTACTGCAATAAGTTATCTCGTTTTATAAATATTATTCTGCTTGACTTCAAAAAATAAGCTAGTAACATCCCCTTCTATTGAGCTGCCATCAGGTAAGCCAATATCGGACATATATGGAAATTGGAGTCGTAAATGAAAGCCAACCTGCACGCAGCGGCGCTGCGTTTTTTATTCTTTGAATAAAACCTTAATCACTCACTGTGTTTAATGATTGATTTAATGGATTATTCAAATGATGAAAAAAATATTAGTATTTGTTCTTGTTCTAAAAGCGCATTTTTGTTTTTCCTTTAATGCAAACCCACAGGGCGCTGCGGTACTTGGTTATGTATTCCCGCCTCCCCAAATTGTGTATGCAGGAGAGCCTGTGCGTTTTCGTATGCGTGCTGATTTTTTTGAATTTGGCAGACATTGCGCTTATTACTGGAAAACGCCGGTAAATGCCATATTAAGCTATGTTTCGGGGGATTGTCCTTTACTTAATAATTCTATCCCTAATCCCCGCAACCCCTTTTCTGTCTGTTTTTTTGATGTGGTTATCCCGACTACCGTTAATCAGATTATCAAGGGAGATATCTCATATAATAACTATTCTTTTAATTCAAACAGGTGTTGCGGTGGAAAGCAGTTTCAAGCTCAGTCCATGCCTTTTGAAATTAAGGTCATCCCACATCCATTATCGATTTCAGCATCTGCAGAGCAGATTGCGACGGCTAATGTAGGTTTCAATTATAATTTTTTGAATGTAATTAATTATTACCATGAAAATGTACAGTCTGGAGCAAGCCCCGTAATTCACGTTGTGCCTGCTGAGCAGAATGGATTGCGATTTGATCCAGCATTACACAGTTTGATCGGCAAACCTGAGCGTCCGGGGATTTATCAATTTCAATTCAGTGCCAGCAATTTTTACAGCTATACAGCGCCAGCAATCTTAACGATCAATGTCAGGGAAAACCCTCAGGATAAACCGGTATTTATTCCAGAGGTTGTCCTCCCCCCTGCGCAAGCGTTACAACTGTATCAATTGAATCTACCTGCTTTACTAACAGCCAATTCCAGTTTTTTATCCAACAACCAAATCAGATTCCGGTTTGATTCTCGCTATTCCAATCCAGATTGGTTGCTGTTGGCAGAGGACGGTTTGCGGCTTAAGGGAATTGTTCCTGACAATGAGGAAACCTCATGGAATTTCACATTGATAGCCAGCTCTAATGCCGGAGGGGATTCATTGCCTAAATCCTTTATTATTGAACGGGCAATTGATCCTGCAAAGAAACCTGTTTTGAAACCGATCACCCTCAGCGCTGCAGCCGGCGATTATTTCTCATTTAACATACAAGATGCACTGGCAAGCGCGTCTGAGAATACAGACATTAAAGTCTACCTTGATAAAGTGGAACCTGCGGCTCCCTGGATCCATTACAGCTCAGGATCTCAGACAGGACTTGAAGGCGAAATTCCTTTTGATGCTATGGGGGAAGTATTTCACCTGACCATACGCGCTGCCAACAGGGAAGGAGGCAGTTCAGATGCAATGAGCATTACCCTGACAATATCGCCCAATCCAGTGTATCAGCCAAGACTGAAGGACTCGGCATTTGTCTTACCTCTTGCTTATGCAGGACAAGCGTATCACTTTGATTTCGTAAAAGAAAAAACGATTTATCCTGACTTTCATTCTATTCCCTACGAGATATTTCTTAGCAATAAGTGCTACGGTATATCTAATCCTCCCTGGATTAGAGTAATGGACAATAAGCTTGAGGCAAACATTCCTAAAGAATTAGCCGAAGATATTTTCTCTTGTGTACAAGTAAAAAATAAAGCTGGAGGTTTAAGTGAGGTTATTCCGTTAGTGATAAGAGTAGCTTAATGATTATTTGCTCCGCTTAATATCTCCTAACCGCTACGTACCGCGCTTTATGCGCGGAATCCAGGCAATGCGTCTGATTGGCAATAGCATTTTAAAACTCACTGCCATTTTATGGGTACCCCGCATAAAGCGGGGTACGTAGGCTCTTACGGTGTACGTAGGCTCTTACGGTGTACGTAGGCTTTACGGGGTACGTAGGCTTTTACGGGGTACGTAGGCTTTTACGGTGTACGTAGGATAATATAGGATGGTTAATTTTTGTGGCCATCTCTCAGGGACAAGCCGCAGGGCGTAGGGAGATGATGTAAGCTTTATTTCTTTGCCAAAATGACATCAATGATATGAGTATCATGATAGGGAAAGGTGAATATTTTGCTGAACAGGCGCTTTAATCGCTGGATGAGAAAGTTCTTGGGCAGCATGCGGATAGAGATGCTGTTTAAAAACCAGGTTCCTTCGATACCAAAGGTTGCCAGTTCATCAATGTTATTTAATGTAATAGGGATGGCGAGGCGTTTGTGTTGTTCAATTTTGAAATGATGCTGATCGAAAACATGTTTCAATTCATCAAGCCCTGAAGCGACTGTAGTGTTTTTTACCATTGCTTTATAATAATGTCCCACGACAGTACTAATCAGGCTATCTTCTGCAATGAATTGAGCGAGTTGTTGCTGGGCGATAGGAAATGACTCATAAGTGGTGGTAATCAGTGAAAAATGGCCATTAGCTCGTGTTAATTGATTTGCTTCATTGAATAAGGTATGAATGGGAATGTAGGCGTTCACGAAATGAGCCAGAACGAGATCTTGTGAATGCTGCGGCAAAAAACGACTGGCTTCAGTAGCGCTTCCTTCAATAGCCGTCAAGTCCAGGGTTTGACTGGCTTCTTTGAGCATTTCAGAAGAAATATCAATTCCTGTGAAATCAGCTTCAGGCATATATTGCTTTAGTTGCTTAAGAAAAGCACCGTTTCCGACTCCAAGGTCCAAAACTTTGTAGTGAGGGCGTTGACCCAAGTGTGCTTTTTTTATCTGCGCAATCGCTTCATGATGACTGAGGCTGAGTGAGCCAAATTTGTCAGCAGTAGCGTAATGACCTGAAATTTGATTATACATGGCCTTCAAGGACATGTAGATACCCATTAAATTGACGTTCGGACAGTATATCGCCAAACTTACCCGCTTGGCGACAATTCTTTATTGTTTTTTATCACATTATTCAAATTATCGAGATGTCAGAGCCAGATAATCTGTCAGACATTCTGACATTCTGTTTTCACAAAGGAGAAGTCTAATTATAAAATAGAGATCTCTTTTGCCAATTCTTTATTCCTGCTAAACGTCTGTTTGGCACTTTCCACCCCAGGCTGATCAAAGGGATTAATATCCCAAATGACGCTCTGAGTGTAAATTTTATGTTCGTACAGGGAGATAAGAGCGCCCAAAGTATAAGGACTCACCTCATCTAAAGTAATCAGGTTAAGCGGAATATTGCCGTTAATCATTTTATTCAGATGCTGGTTATTGGGAATTCCATCACTAAGAATTCGCAGTTTTTCATAGAGAAAATGATTGATGGTTTCTTCGTTATACGATTTCACTCCTATGCAATCGCCTGCAATCTGATGAGTTCCCTGGCATAGCAGTTGAAAATAGCTATGTTGTGCCTGGTTTCCAAGCCCCCCCCAGACCATAGGGCCGGTGGCGTAATTTACAAACTCTCCCTTACTATCAGTGGATTTTCCATTGCTTTCCATATCCAGCTGTTGAATATAAGGAACAAAGTGTTCCAGCTGCTGAGCATAGGTCAGCATCAGAAAATTATGGGTCGCGAGAAAATTATTATTCCACACTCCAATAAGTCCCAGCAAAGCCGGAATATTTTGAGACAATTCACTTTGCAAATAATGCTGATCCATATGGTGAGCACCCAGAAGAATCTGGGAAAAATTTTCATAGCCAATTGCAATCATAGTTATCAGATTAATCGCGGAGCACAGAGAGTATCGTCCGCCAACCCAATCCCATATAGGCAGCACCGTTTTAAACCCCATCCTGCGTGCCGCTTCGCCATTGGCGGTTATCGCTATAAAATGCCGCTCATTGAGTGCATTTAAGCCAAGCCAGCTTACGGCTTTTTTCGCGTTCTGCAATGTTTCCCGCGTGGTGAATGATTTAGAGGAAATTAAGAACAGAGTCGTTTCGGGGTCCAGGGATTTAACCGTGTAGTTAAAATCATAAGGGTCAACGCTGGTAACAAAATGGAAATTTAAATCCGGATGGCGCCAGCAATCAAGGGCAGAAATACAAAGCCGGGGTCCTAAATCTGAACCGCCAATACCAATATTGACGATATCTGTAATCGGTTTTCCCGTATAGCCCAGCCAGTTACCGTTGCGTATTTTTTCAGCAATTTCATCCATCTGGGCTCTTGCGGCAAATATTTCAGTCATTATATCTTTTCCATTAATGACTAAAGGTTTATTATCCATTTGCCGAAGTGCGGTGTGTAATGCGGGGCGGTTTTCAGTGAAATTTACGCAGACTCCATTAAAAAGTGCATGAACTTTCTTCGATAATTCACGTTCTTCTGCTAATTCAATTAATAAGCCTAGAGTTTCTGGTATAATTTTCTGATTTGTAAAATCGATATCGAGTTTGCATGCTGAATAATTAAAAGAAGCCTTGCTTGTTCTGAGACTTTGTTTGATGTCAAGAATTGAATGTGATTGTAATTGTGTACTATGTGATTTAAGCGCGTTCCAGCTATCCATTTGAGTTAAGTGCGTCATGCTTTCCATTCCGTCAGAGTGCTTTTTTTTCAGTAGTTTATGGCAAGCGAGTTAATAATTCAACGGCCCAAGCCTGGCTTGTCGCTACATTAGCGGGGTTTTTATGATTGTATTCATTATGTGCATGGCATTTTTCGCGTCATTTCTGTTAACGCGCGCCATAAGAAGATATGCTTTGACAGTGCAGCTCCTGGATATTCCAAATGATAGAAGCTCGCATAAAAACCCGACTCCAAGAGGCGGGGGCCTGGCTTTTGTACTCATATTTACCAGCCTCATTGCATTCCTCGCTCAGACTAGTCTGATTTCGATGCCTTTTGCCGTCGCAACTTCAGGAGCAGGATTATTTGTGGCTTTATTGGGATTTATTGATGATAGAGGGCATTTATCGCCAAAAATACGTTTTTCAGGTCATTTTCTGGCTAGTGCTTTTGTTTTGTATTGTTTTGGCAATTTTCCTTCAATACAGATTGGCAGCTGGTTAATTTCCTCCGGCTGGATTTTGAATGGCATCGGATTATTTTATCTGGCCTGGGTATTAAATCTGTTTAATTTTATGGATGGTATCGATGGTTTAGCTGCTTCAGAAACTATTTTCGCCTGCATAGCGGCTGCCTCTTTGTACTGGCTTCTGGGTTATTCACTAGAAATTTTGCCGCTTATCGGGCTTGCAGCCACAGTATCCGGCTTTTTAATTTGGAATTTTCCGCCGGCCCGTATTTTTATGGGGGATGTAGGAAGCGGGTTTCTTGGAATAGTGGTCGGGGCCTTTAGCATTCATGCCGCATTTTTATCGCCATCACTTTTCTGGAGCTGGTTAATTTTGCTTGGGGTATTTGTTGTAGACTCAACGACCACACTGATTCAGCGAGCTCTAAGCGGAGAACGCGTCTGGGAAGCCCACTGTACCCATGCTTATCAACATGCTTCCCGACATTATGGCGGCCATTGCCCTGTGACTTTAGGTGTAACGGTCATTAATATAACCTGGCTGTTACCTTGGGCCTTCATTTCAGGTTTCAACTGGGTGAGTGGATTTATTTGCTGTCTCATCGCTTATTTGCCGCTTATTTTTCTGGCTTTTTTGTTTAATGCGGGGAAGTCTCCAAGAATTGGTTCAGCGAAATCAGCTTGTTAATTACCCGTTTCTTTCTCTGCAAGGATTTTTTTGTTTATTTGTCATATAATTAGAATGAGAAATAGTCTTTTCTGGAATTGCCCACCCGAATTCCAGAATAATTCTGTTCCTGCAGAGCGGGGGCGGTAATTAATTTATAAAATTTTAGTTTCTTAATATTTCGTTAAGAATTCTGGTATAAACTTATCCAGACAATATAAGATTGTTTTTTGTACAAACTGTATATTACGAAGCCCACATGGAAGAGTGCTTTCTATGGAACGGGTGGGAATATACAAATTAGGGAGATTTAAAGCATGTTAATATTAACTCGCCGTATTGGTGAAACTCTAATCATTGGTGATGATGTAAATATCACTGTTCTTGGCGTGAAAGGTAACCAGGTCAGACTGGGAATCAATGCTCCTAAAGATGTTTCCGTTCATCGTGAAGAAATTTATTTACGCATCCAGCAAGAAAAAGAGTCAACCGATAGTAGTGAAGAAGCTGTATAAAACCGGATTTCCTCGCAGTCATCCGTTCCCGAGTGAATAGAGTAGCTCGGGACAAACATCCTCTTAAAAACCACTCAAGCTCGTATCTCCAGACGATAAATAATGTACCAGGCCCTCATTGTCGCGCAAACACAATTGCCCATAAGGATCAATGCCGCAGGCTTTCCCCGTAATCCGTGAATTGAATTGCTGCACAGTGATAGTTTTTCCGCGTAAATAATCGTGTTGATTCCATACGGGCAAAAAGCTGGAAAACCCATTTTTTAAAAAGCGCTCAATATCCTGATCCAGAATGCTTACAATTTCTGCGATCAATCGGTTTCTGTCCCAATATTGGCCGCCAATTTCCAGCAGGGAGCACCAGGGATTATTTGATAAGTCACTCTCGTTTGGGTCTGTATTCACATTAATTCCAATACCGATGATAACCGATGCGCTGCTGTGAGATTCGGCAATCATTTCAATAAGAATACCGCCGAGTTTTTTACCTTGCCATATTAAATCATTCGGCCATTTTATCTGTATATCATTCTGAACACCGACATTGTGCAGTGCACGAACTACTGCGAGGCTGACAGCAAGACTTAGGCCTGATAAGCGGGAAAGCGATTCATACATTTCCCAGCGAACCGATAAATAAATATTTTCTCCGAAAGGGGAGGCCCAGGAGCGTCCAAAACGTCCGCGCCCATGTGTCTGTTTTTCAGTACAGCAAATAGTCAGATTTTTTTGTATAGGCAGATCTTTTAAAAAACGATTGCTTGAGTCAATTTCACTAAATTGATAGACAGTGGTTTCATTTTTTAAATGTCCGGGAAGCTGGCTTAAAATTATTTCTTTATCAAGAGGAATAAAGGGCTTTAGCAAGCGATATCCCTGCTTTGGAAGGGATTCAATTGAGAGTCCTAATAGAGTCAACTGATGAATTTGTTTCCAGATGGCAGTTCTTGATACACCAAACTGTTGAGCCAGGTATTCGCCGCTCTGGCAGCTTCCATCAGCAAGTAAATGCAGAATTTGCCGCTGTATGGTGGTAAACGTTTTTATATCAGAACTTCTCATTTAATAGCCATTCCAGTTTTTCCAATTTCAGCCCGCGCAGTGTTTCAATAGCGGGTTCATAGCAAAGCGCTGCAGCATACCCTGGATGAGGCATGCAGGATCTCATTAGCCAGTTTTTCTGATGCAGCGAATCGAAAATTTCAGCTTGATCTTTAAATACAGGAACAGAGAAACTCTGAGTGGGGTAATGGAGTCCAAGACCCGAAGCCTTGATAAATGCTTCTTTTTTAGCCCATATTTTAAAAAAAGTAAGGACTTGCAGTAACTTAGGTACCCGATTAAATTCCTGAACCTCCTCAGGGGAAAATGCGTAATTAGCCAGTCCCTTTAATGATCGGGCAGAGAATTGTTCAATATCAATTCCCAACGGGTGTTTGCTGCCTATTCCCAATAATCCGACTTCACCCGAATGACTGAGATTAAACTCAATTTCTGTGAAATGTCTGACTGCCGGTTTTCCATAATTTCCTTTTATAAACTCGATTTGGTCCGCAGGAATTCGCAGATAGCGCGCTAGAATAAGACGCAGCGCTGCGTGGGAGGCAATGAAGCGTCGGCGATGTTTTTCGAACAGAAAGCGCCTTGCTCGTTCAAGCTCCGTGTCGTCTAAAAGGTGTAAGCTATTTTCCGGATAGCTGGACAGAGGAAATTCCCAGATATCTATTCTGGATTCCTGAAGAGAACAATCCTTTAATGACATCGGTTTAATCTGGAATTCACTCATTCAGATGATTCAATGGGTAGCGTCTGGAAGCAGTTAGGGTTATCATAACGCATGCCTTTTAATTCGCCAACGAGTAATTAATGAGTCGACAATTTTTGGATTTCGAGCAGCCCATCGAAGAATTGAACCAAAAGATTCAGGCACTGCGCATGGTCGGTGATACTGAAATCAATTTAAGCGAAGAAATCACGCGCCTTGAAAGCAAGTGTGAAGAGCTAATGGCGGGTATTTTCTCTAATCTGGAGCCTTGGCAAATCGCTCAACTGGCCAGGCATCCTCTCAGGCCGCAAACTACGGATTATATCGAACATATATTTACTGACTTTCAGGAACTTCATGGGGATCGTCACTATTCATGCGCCCCCGCAATCATAGGCGGCCTGGCTCGTTTAAATGGTGAGCCCGTTATGGTATTAGGACATCAGAAAGGAAAGCGAACCAAGGAAAAAGTATACCGTAATTTTGGAATGGCGCGTCCTGAGGAATATCGTAAAGCCTTGCGGCTAATGAAAATGGCCGAGAAATTTAATCTGCCTGTTTTCACATTTATTGATACTGCAGGAGCTTATCCGGGTATTGGAGCAGAGGAGCGCAATCAATCGGAAGCGATTGCCAGAAATCTTTTGGAAATGGCGAAGCTGAAAACCCCCGTTATTTGTACAGTAACGGGTGAAGCGGGTTCGGGTGGCGCCCTGGCAATTGGAGTGGGCGATCGGGTGCTAATGCTGCAATTTGGTATTTACTCGGTAATTTCACCAGAAGGCTGTGCATCCATCCTGTGGAAAGATGCGGCTAAAGCCAGTGAAGCAGCAAGGGCAATGGGAATCACTGCTGAGCGCATTTATGAACTGGGCTTAATTGATCAGGTTATCAAAGAACCACTTGGGGGAGCTCATCGTAATCTCGAGGCGATGACAGGCCGACTTAAAAGTATTCTGGTTGAAGAGCTTGAACACTTAAAAAAAATCCCTCTTAAAACCCTTCTGGAGGAACGTTACAACAAATTCATGGCAATGGGAGCCTGTGATTAGCCTGGATTTCGATTGCATCAGCTCCCTGCTTGAACCCTTTGACAAGCTATATGCAGGGTTCAGCGGCGGGCTGGATTCAACCGTATTACTTTATGCTTTAGCAAAAAAACCTCAACTTAAAGCAAAGTTAACTGCTGTTCATGTTCATCATGGATTAAGTCCTAATGCCGATTCATGGAAGCTGCATTGCGAACAATTCTGCCTGCGGCATGATATTCCACTGATTGTATATCACGTGCAGTTGAATACCTCATCCAATATTGAAAAAGCAGCTCGCGAAAAACGTTATGAACTTTTTTCCTCTTTATCCGGGAGCAATACCTGCATTTTGCTGGGGCATCACCGCGATGATCAGGCCGAGACGCTTCTTTTACAATTATTTCGCGGAGCAGGAATTGAGGGGCTGTCTGCCATGCCAGCCTGGCGCTCTTTAGGCAAGGGATTACTGTTCAGGCCTTTACTGGATTATACTCGAGCACAGATTGAGCTTTATGCAATAAATCACAAGCTGAGTTGGGTGGATGATGAAAGCAATCAGGAAACGCATTTTTCAAGAAATTATCTGCGCCATAGTATTTTGCCCTTAATCAGAGTACGATGGCCTGGAGTAGAGGATAATTTAATTCGCACGGCTACGCATTGTCAGCAGGCTCAACACTTGCTGGATCAATTAGCATTAAGCGATTGCCCTAAACTGCATGAGCCCTCCCTTGTGCTGGACTGTGCCGATCTTCTCGATCTTGATAACGATCGGCTGAATAATATCATTCGCTATTGGCTTAGACAGAATCAGGTCCTAATGCCGGATGCTCTGACATTTAATCGAATTATTCCGGAATTATTATTAAGCCGTGAGGATGCGACCCCATTAGTCAGTTGGGGAGAGTGTGTCCTGCGTCGCTACAGGAAAGCGCTCCATTTAATGATAAATAAACCGACAATAAAATTGTCAGCACTTCTCTGGGGTAATTTTCCTGAACCATTGGTAATTGATTCAATCTCGATTGCTGCCAAGTCTTTTAATACGGGGGTTCGTGTATTGCCAGGTGATGTCATAGAAATCAGATTCCGCCAAGGCGGTGAACGAATGAAAATTCATGGTCACTCGAAAATGCTTAAAAAATTATTTCAGGAATGGGGAGTCCCCCAATGGCAAAGGGATAGGGTTCCTTTATTGTATATTAATCAGGAGCTGGCAATGGTTGTCGGATATGCTATCTCGGATTCTTTTTTTCAGAACGATTTACCATTTACGTTTAAAATTGAGGGCCGCGTTATTTAAATCCCCAGCTTGAAGGCTGAAAGCCTTAAGCTGGAGTGAATAACTGGTCAAAGCTTAGCACTCAGGAAGGCTTACAGCCAAACCGCCCATTGAGGTTTCCTTATAGATAGTTTGCATATCCATACCGGTTTGCTTCATGGTTTTGATAACCTTGTCGAGTGAAATCTGATGCTGGCCATCACCAATTAAGGCCATGCGGGACGCATTAACTGCTTTTACGGCTCCCATTGCGTTGCGCTCAATACAAGGAATCTGGACCAGACCGAGAACGGGATCGCAGGTCATTCCCAAGTGGTGTTCCATTGCGATTTCAGCCGCATTTTCAATTTGTTCCAGGGTGCCGCCTAATACTGCAGTAATACCAGCGGCCGCCATAGAAGAAGCAACTCCCACTTCGCCCTGGCATCCTACCTCGGCCCCAGAGATGGATGCTCCTTTTTTGTAAAGAATACCGACAGCAGCTGCGGTCAGGAAATAAGTATAAATATCTTCCTTGCTCAGTTTAGTGTGTGCTTCCTGAAAATAACGCAATACCGCAGGTATAATCCCCGCTGCACCATTAGTGGGGGCGGTAACAATACGCCCGCCCGCCGCATTTTCTTCATTAACCGCCATCGCATAAAGATTGAGACGGTTCATAATGTCAGATTGCTCAAAAACACTGGGAATTCCCTGGTGTTTGATTAACTTCTGGTAAAGCTCTGGCGCTCGACGCTTTAATTGCAATCCCCCGGGGAGAACACCGGGATGGCGGCAGCCATTTTCTATGCACTCATTCATAACCTTGGCTATTGCGAGGATACCTTCGTGAACCGCATGTTTGTCACGCCAGGTAAGCTCATTCACCATCATCAGTTCGGCAATAGACAAGTGATTTTCCCGGCAAAGAGTTAACAACTCAAAGGCATTATCAAAGGGGTAGGGGACCGGGGTTACATCAGAGCTTGTATTATCAAACTCCTCTTCAGTGCTGATGAAGCCTCCGCCGATTGAATAATAAACCTGACTGTAAAGCACAGCACCCTCAGTTCCAAAGGCTGTAAAACGCATTCCATTACTGTGTCGAGGCAGCAATTCTTTCTGTAGAAAAAGGAAATCACTGGTATCGTTAAAATTAATTTCCTTGATTCCCGCCAGATTAAGCCGTTGAGAGCTAATAATCTCACGCATGCGCGGAACCATTGTTTCCGGCACCACACCCTCAGGAGTTTTCCCTTCCAGTCCATTTAAAATGGCTTTGTCCGTGCCATGACCTTTGCCTGTCAGGGCCAGAGAGCCATAGAGTTCGATAAGAACGCGCTCAGTGTCGCCAAACAACTTCTTTTCATCGAGTCGCTTAAGAAATTCATTCGCAGCGGACATAGGGCCGACAGTATGGGAACTGGAGGGACCAATTCCAATGGAAAATAAGTCAAAAAGGCTGATACTCATTCTATTTACCTAAGATGGTACAATTATGGCAAGTTTAGAAGGAAATTGTGCAGCAAACAATAGGCAAGCTACTCTAAGGTAAATATTTTTCATTGACTGGAAATTTCATGAAAACTTAGGCAGAATGAATGGGCATTTTAACCAGGTGTTGTTGATGTTTGTTTTGAGACCTAAAACGAATGGTCAATAAGCTTTGAATTTGATTCTTGTCCAAGAATAAAAGGGGATTGTTTATGAAGATGAAACTGGTCGCTGCAGCTACCATGAGTTTGGCTATGTCCACCGCTATTGCTGCATCCGATGTGACTCTATCTACTGACATGGATAAATTATCCTACAGTATTGGTGCTGATTTGGGTAAAAATTTCAAAAAGCAAGGAATTGAAGTTAATCCTGCGGCAATGGCAAAAGGCTTACAGGATGGTATGGCAGGCAGCCAACTGATGCTGACAGATGATCAGATGAAAGAAGTGTTGAACAAATTTCAAAAAGATCTGATGTCCAAGCGAAATGCCGAATTCAGCAAAAAATCTGAAGAGAATAAATCCAAAGGTGAAGCTTTTTTAAACCAGAATAAAACTAAAGAAGGCGTTGTCAGTTTACCCAGCGGGCTTCAATACAAAGTGATTGAAACCGGAAGCGGTGCCAAACCGGCTAAAGAGGATACCGTGACGGTTGAGTACACTGGCAAGACAATTGATGGTCAGGTATTTGATAGCACCGACAAGTCCGGCAAACCTGCTACCTTTAAAGTTTCTCAAGTAATTCCAGGATGGACTGAAGCGTTACAGTTAATGCCTGCTGGTTCTACCTGGGAAATCTACATTCCTTCAAATCTGGCTTATGGTCCACGAAGTGTGGGTGGTCCGATTGGTCCAAATGAAACCTTGATTTTCAAAATTCATTTGATTTCCGTAAAAAAGGCCGCCGCTTAAACTATACATCACCACTACGCCCTGCGGCTTGTCCGCAGGGGTCCAGTGTTTCTACATGAGTCTACTGGATCCCTCGGACAAGCCGAGGGACGTAGGTATACACAAGCCGAGGGAGGTAGAAGCTCAGACTGTGCTGTCAGAGATGTTTAGATACCAATGGGCTTGTCCTCGGTATTCATTTTCCAAGAGGGTCACATCAGGATGAATAAACGCCTGTTCATTATTTTCCTGCTAGGGTTTTCTTCCGGTCTCCCTCTGGCATTAATTACCAGTACCTTGCAAGCCTGGTTTGCTGATTCAGGAATGTCTGTGCTAACTACTGGATTATTAAGTCTGGTTGGCTTGCCTTACGTCTACCGCATTATATGGGGACCCCTGCTGGATCGCTATTCGCTGTGCTTTCTTGGAAAACGCCGAAGCTGGATCTTGTTAACACAAATACTTTTGTTAGCCGCATTTAATTTAATGGCCTGGTGCCAACCCAGTCAATCGCCCCAGTTGATGGCGTTGCTTGCATTTCTGATAGCCATTTTCTCAGCGACGCAGGATATAGCAATTGATGCGCACCGAACTGAATATTTGCGGGAAAGTGAACATGCACTTGGGGCATCACTGGCTGTTTTTGGATATCGCCTTGCTTTATTAATTGCCGGTGGATTGGCACTGGTCATGGCGAGCCGCCTCGGTTGGAGCTTAACTTACCGAACTATGGGATTGCTCATGCTGGTTGGTATAGCGGCCACATTGTGGAGTCCAGAGCCATCGCAATCAATAAGTACGCAACCGACCTTTGTTCAATCATTTCTCGAGCCTTTGAAAGAACTATGGCATCGTCGGGGTATTATTCCTTTAATTCTATTCATTTTATTTTATAAGCTGGGTGAAGCTTTCACCACCACAACAAGCGGCATTGTCATGCCATTTCTTATTCAGGGCCTGGGGTTTTCGCTGGATACTATTGGCTATATTAATAAGATGCTGGGGATCAGTTCGATTTTACTCGGTGGATTAGCTGCAGGATTTATTTTGTTGCGTTGGCCGTTATATCAGGCTTTATTAGCCTTTGGCATTATACAGGCACTGACGAATTTATTATTTCTCGCCCTGGCTGTAGTCGGAAAAAATCTGACCTTATTCGCAACGGCGGTTGTACTGGACAATTTTGCCGCAGGCATGGGCTCTACAGCCTTGGTCGCATTGTTTATGCGTCTGGTGAATCGCCAATATACGGCTACTCAGTTTTCACTTCTGGTTGCTCTATCCACATTGCCGCGAACCTTTTCAGGGCCCATAGCCGCTTTATTGCAAATGCAGGCAGGATGGGTAGGACTCTATAAATTTTCCTTTATTTTTGCGCTGGGCTTTATCCCGTTTTTACTGTTAATCAGAGATCAGACCCGATTGGAAAATGGGAAAACAGCCAGGGATTTGAGTATAGCTCATTAATCCGGTCTTTAACTATTACAAGGATGAATAATGAATAAGTTTAGTTTGGCTCTTCTCTTTTGCTCACTTCCGCTTTCTCTAAGCTTCGGCGCGGAGCCGAATGATAATTGCAGCAAAATTTCAGGGCATTGGCAGGGCATTTACACCCTCAAAAATGCAGCGGATTGTTCTATCTATAATGGCTGTACGCACTTGGTGGCGGCAGATGTATCCACTATAGATTCTGATAAATTCCGTATTAAACTCAATCCTGCAATAGGCCAGGGCGGGGTGTTTGAAATAACTTGTGAAAATGGGGTGATCGCCTCCCCCGTGAATCCGGGAAATACGGTCTCTTTAAATTGCGATGAATCAAATCATTGTTTTGTAGTGTATGATGACGAGCGATTGAGTTCGGAGATGGCAAAGCCATAGTCAACAACAGTGCCTCTTTCAATGTCTGGCTTCAGGAAGAGGCATCAATTAAATGGTGAAGAAGCTATATTGAAGTTTATAAGAGAAAAATCTGATGTTTGGTACCGAGGGTGGGACTCGAACCCACACGGTGTCACCACCACCGGATTTTGAATCCGGCGCGTCTACCAATTCCGCCACCCCGGCACGCGAGACTGATTATAACAAAGAAATATTTGGAAACAATGCTTCTTGTAAAAATATTTCAAAGAATAAACCTCTGATCTGCTACCTGTCAGCTAATGGCGGCTTGCCAGGGAAGACCTGCTATTTTCTGCTTCAGTAACGCCATGTGTGCTGAGTTGCTGCTGGATACTTGGAAAGCTTGCCCCATTATTCTTATGCTTGTTCTGAAACACAGGATAATAGTCCGGTCTTTTATCCAATAAGCAGCTCGCATGATTGCGACGAAGCTCCTGCATTTGATCATTATCCATTCGACTGGTCTCAGGCCATTGTTGGGATAAAGCATTATGGAAGTTCTCTACTAAACAGGGACCGCAGTTGGTGTAATCTGCCACTGGTTGCTGAATCGCCTGTTCGGCATAGTCTAATTTTATTCCGGCAGTATGTAATCCTGCTTCAGTCAATTCTTTCAGGATTAACCTTTGCCTGTTTTCAGTGGGTTGTTTACCAAGGCTGTCGAGATATAAGGCGGAGTCCAGCTTTCGACCCGTCAGTGCAAGAAGAAGTCCAACCCAGTGATTGCCCACTTGAATGGGAAGAACCAGAACAATTTTATGCGATGCGTTTAAAGCTGCATTTTCGGCCAGTATTAATCTAAGCTGATCCTTTATTCGATTTCCCTGCACATGGTCATTAATCTGACTGACCCCAATGACGGTGGCAAAATTAAATGTCTCTAATCTGGCTCTCAAAATCGCGAGCATATCTTCGCTGTCATAAAGATAAGATGTATTGACTGTGAAAAGAGAGCGAGTTCCGGAGTTTGATCTTGCAAAGGAAGTGGCTTCACCGCTTGGGCGAATACTGACAGTCTGTGCCAGATTCGATTGGCTGACAGAAGTGAGATTAGTTTGCTGTTGTTCAATTCTTCTGATCGATGCATTAAGTCTTTCAGCGAGATGAGGATGACCTGCAGCGATATGAAATTCCCTTGCTCTTGTAAAAAATTCAAGCTTCAATGCCTTCAAGGTGCTTGCTTCTTCAGGATTTTTTCGTTCACGTTCATTGAGCTGCTTGAAAACGTGCATGATCGAATCCTCGTCACGATAAATTTCACTTGCCCCCAGGTGAGGGATAAACTTCTTAAGTTGGGCTATGGGTAGATGGCAGAAAACCTCATCAAAAAAACCTTTCTCAATGAGAAAATAGCGGTTGTGGTGTGTACAGGCTTTTAACAGATGGAAAAAGAAAACTGAACCACTGATTTGGATCAGTTTAATCAAGGCATCTTTACTAACTGTTCTGAAAAAGCTAAAAACCTCACGCTCAATCTCAGTCAATGGCTTATCCCTCTCTGAACGTTTAAGTAAGAATGCCAGACGAGGTTTTTCTGAAGTCGATTTAGTCGCTCCTTTCTGTTTTTTGGAAGCTCGTTTGATTGCAACTTGTGCAGGATCACTGATACCGAGGATTGCTTTGAGTCTTTCTTCATCTGCATCCGCAATAGCTGAGAAAATCCGATTGGATTGGCAGGCATTTTGCCAGGAGGCAGGTTTGTCGGGGCTTGTCCGGGTTGAGCGGGTTCCAGGTTTCGATAGGGGAAGACTATTTCGTGAAGGATGAGACGCTGTTCGTTTAACACCGCGAGATTCATTTCCTGTTGTTACAAGAGGTGAAGCTTTTAGGGAATCGGGTGTCGGCCTGACGCTGGCGGCGGGCTGGAGGCTATTGATTAGCCCTGGTGTTGCGCTGTTATTTTGAATAAAAGCAGGTCCTTTATAAAATCCTGGTGACGGCAGACGTATAGAGGGTGTAGCATTTGCTGCATGAACCGCCGGGATAGGCCGTTGTTCAAGCCCCACCGCTTGTCGAATACTCTGTAACCAGTGAGGTGAATCCTTAAGATGCTGCATAATCTCATTCAATTGGATTTTCAAACTGTCTGGAAAAGCGGAATAGGCAATCCGAATTTTGCTGAGCAATGCTGACAGATCATTGTCGAAGAAACGATGATTTCTGAGAAAGCTGATGGCCTGAAGAAGTTTTATTATTTTTTCTGGATTTGTACCCACTCTGCCAAGGTGGCTGCGTAATAATTTTTGAATGGGAGTTTTACTTTGCTCAATAAGTTCAGGGCTTTTGATTAAGCTTCTTGCAATAGTAAGGCATTGAATATCTGCCCCTGGAACCTGCGATGCTTTTTCAGCTGCTGAATCCAGAAAGTGGTTAATTAAAGCGTCCGATACCGGACGAGAGGTTTTGCCTGCCTGCTGCAGCAATTCAAGTGCAGAAAAATAGCGGATTAGAGTATCAAGAGAAAGATTATCCAACTCTAGCTGGCTCAGAATCTTTTCAAACAGCTCAAGTGAAAGGTTGCCCCCAATGGCCCCCACTTTAGCCAGCCTGGCAAATTGGAGATAAAGACGAGAAACCTGATTGGCAAGTATTCCGGTATTTGAAGATACAATTATCCTTTCAAGAATTTCATTAATAAAGTCTGCTTTAATTGCGGTCATCCCCACTACCGACTTCTCATTTAGGAGCTCAGCAAAGGACGTAAAAAGATCCAGGAGAGTATCGTTAAATTGTAAGGAAATATTATTTACACAGCTGGTAATTGTGGAGTGAATAATTGTGGGATTTAATGGTCTTCTCTTATTGACAGATTTATAAAAGCAAAGAATATTTCGATAGTCATTGTCCTCAAGACGAAATGGTTTGAACCGGTTTAGAAAGGGTGTAATTTTTTCAATATTGATTTCTCTATCCAGTGCGTCATGCTCAATCAATATACTTAAACTGAAAAGTAGTGAAGCATGGTGTTGTTCCCATAGAGGACCACGTGAAGGGCTTAATAAAATGGTTTCTAATAATTCAGTCGATAGTTTGCCTTTTATTCGATTGGTTTTGGCCAGATTCGACAATCCATGTAAACAAAGCGTTTTTGAAACGTTCCAGTTAAAAGTTAGCATATGGAGCAACTGATTCAATGAATGGGCAGACAAGACAGAGGCGGGTGAGCTTTCTTTTAAATAGATTCCCAAAAATTTAATTACATGGGCAAATTCGATTTCAAGCTCATTGATATTGGGAGAATATTGATATGCAAGATCTAGCCAGTCTCTCAAATCTTCAAATTGCACTTGGATTATTTCAACAAATTCTTCAAGATGGCTTGTCAGTGTCCGATTGAATGCACCACTCTTATTTTTTTCTTTTCCTAAAGTATTAATTGAGATGACCAGGCGCGAAATGTTTGGCAAAGCATTTTCTGGTTTTGAAGGAGGAAGTATATCTCGCCTCAGTACATTGGTTTCTGATTGCGATGAGGACTGGCTGGAATCAAATTTGCGTTTCATTTTAAGACACCTAAAAAAACTGAGGTATACGACGGTAGTATGTAATGACACAGGCTCCAAAAGACATTCACTTGACAAATTGAGCAATGACAATGCATTCTAACAGTGGTTTAAAATGGGATCAATAAGATTTTCTGTTATACAAAATGATCACATGGATTCAAGTTGTCATTGACAAAATTGGAAAAATAATCAGATAATTACATGCGAGCGAATTATTCAGGGAGAATAAAATATGAAATTAAAGCTATTTCTATGGCTTTTAGCGCTCACCCTCAACTCTTACGCAAGCGTTTGTCCTGATCCTGATAATAGCTCTCTTCAATGGGGTGAACCTCCCTATCCCTGGCTCAAGAATCCCTTTTCAGCGAATCCTCCCTACGGAGAACCCGGCACTCAGTTTGTTAAGGCCAACATTCTGGTAGCCGGTTTTGGCAGGGGGGTGAGCTGCACTTATCGTAATTCAGCTGGAGATTATTCAATCTGGAGACAAACTATCGTAAAACTGCCTCCCCGCGTTGATCCAAACTGGATTGATATCTATACCGGCTATGTTTGTACCAGTGCGCGTGAGGCCTGCGAATTTTATGTGGTTGCCGAATAAGCAATTTAATTCGGCGGTACCACTGTAGATGTTGAATTTTTGGCAACTACTTCTTCGGATTTATTTTCAGCGCTCCATTCATTATGAATGTTCCAAAAATCATCCTGGTTTTTAATAGACTTGAGCTGAGCATAAATGTTTTGAACCTGAGCTCGTGGATAAGAGCTTACGGCTTCAAATAGTTTGTCATCTAATATATCTAATTTAGTTAGTAGATTCAAAATCTGTAAGCGATGGATAGAAATTGATGTAATTTCTCTCGCAAAAAGTGTTGGGCTTGTTTTCTTAGCCGATTCAGCAGAGGGCTTACACTGGGCCTGAAGCTGGCGATGATAACATTCTAATTCATAGGCTGAAAAAATGAATTTTTCAATGTTGACAATGTCAGTGTCAGATGCGGGGGATTTGATAAACTGTGTAATTATTTTTTGATAATCGGCAAGTGTTAATTTTTGGCTATCCTTGCAAATCTCTTTTAAGGATACGATAGCTGGATGAGTGGAATTCTGGCAGGATCTTTTGTTTAAAAGATTATTTAAATAGGCTGTCATGGTAATTGTAAAATAAATAAATTATTTGCTTATTATGAGATAACTTAGGTGGAAATTCAATAAATATGATAAAACTCAGGTCAAGGCAACCAATGGCAAAGGGCCTTTATACTCGGTCCAGCCGCCAAGAATCTCTCGCGGGTGGGTTGTGGAGTATATCGGGTGAACCACAACTTGCTGGTTTGGAAAAAGGTCTTGAACCCAGGATGGAGCTTCCGCTCCCATCCAGGTTAAAAACAAGTGGCCTTTCGGATACTTAAACGGTGTCAGGGTATCAATAAAACGAAAATCAGTTCCGGTTTGTGTGTACAGATTTCCAAGTAACCAGAATGAATCGGAAAGAATATAATTGAAGGAGCTGCCTGATTGTTTCAGCATATGAATCAGCTCTGTGAAAGGAAAACGCAGGTTGCGCTGATTTCCAAAATGAGCCCGATAGACCAGAGCCGAAACCAAAAAGCTTTGTAAAAGAAGACAGCATATAATGTAATGGGAAAAACGTTTCGGATTAAACTGGTTTTCCTGAATCTGGCTGAAAAAAATAATAGGGGCTATGAACAATACCGGAATTAGCCATCGCGTTTCAAAATTTTTGATCCCAAATGCAAGCACCATAATGACTAAACACGCCAGCGCATAAATGAAATAGACATTGACAATGCGGCTTTCCAGCGATTTTTCTCGGAAAGAAAAAGAGGTCGGAAAAAAAATCTGGCTGATTAGGAAAACGGGCAGAATGAATAACAACCCGCCTTTGAGAACTTCAATAGGCCCGTGAATAATCGATTTATGCGGCGATACTAATTTATAACTGGAATGCAAGCCAATATGTGCAAAATGATAGAGCCATATCAAATAAGGGCTTGCAATCAGTAACGCTAATGAAAAGGATAAAAGTAAATAAGCGGGCTTTATCCGTGAACGAATTTCCTCGATGGATATAAGAGTAAGGAAAAGGGGTAAAAGAAAAAACAGGTAATTATATTTGGAAAGCAGGCCACAACCCATGATTAAGCCCAGGATGCAATAGTCGCCAAAGCTGGACAGGCTTTTTGGTTTAAAAACTATATACCAGCTGATACAAGCCATTAGCAAAGCCAATAC
Organism: Legionella quinlivanii; assembly: GCF_900461555.1. Classification (NCBI taxonomy): domain Bacteria; kingdom Pseudomonadati; phylum Pseudomonadota; class Gammaproteobacteria; order Legionellales; family Legionellaceae; genus Legionella; species Legionella quinlivanii. The sequence continues at coordinate 1,344,335 of NZ_UGOX01000001.1, forward strand.
TGAGTGTGTATTGTCCTTCAGCAAATCCAGGCTGATTGCGGGAATTAAAGCCCAGGAAACTGTAGCGCACCAGGCCAATAAAGAATTTTTACAATGCAGCTGGCAAATGCGATGATAATAAAACAAACAACCAAAAAGCAGTACTGATTTCAAGGCTATTAAACTAAAAAGATTTGCACCAAACAAGAGAAACAGACAGTATTGCAGCCAATTATATAAAGGCGGTTGATTAAGATACCCCCAGGAAAAATTTTGCGCCAGGACAATTTGCTCCGCTTCATCAATTTCAAGTAAGCTGCCTCTTAAAAATAGCCGTACAAAAATAATAAGGAGGCAAAAGCCGAGTAGCCCTGCGGTCGATAAGGACTTGTTTTTTTTTGAGGCAGTTAGTTGATTCATATCCATAAAAATGCAGTAATGAGTGTTAGCAGGAGACCAGAATTTAACTGCCTTACGATAAATTTTTGTATCCTAACACTTTTTTGCTTAAAAGATAACGCTTGATTCAATGCAAAAGCACATACGGAGACAGGGATGACAATAGAAGAATTGGAGAGAAAATTAAGTACCATTGTAGATTATTATGATACCAATCATATTGAGCTGAATGACTATCAGCAAAAAAAAATCAAGCTGACGCTGATGACCTGTTTTTCGCAATTGCTGGGACAATTCGTGGGGCAGCCGGACAAGCTTGAACGGACTTATGCGGAACTCGACAAGTTAATAGAGGCCAATAGAGGACAGGGACGTATAGCCTGGCTTGAACAGCAAATCAGAGACACAAGCTATGAAAAGGGATTGTGCCGTTATCTGCTTGCTCAGAGCCATCTTATCCTGCAAAAAAATCTTAATCATAGGCCTTCGCAATATGTGGAGGTATCCAGCCTTGATCAGCTCATCAGCAAGTTACATAAAGATAAGGAGACTTCTGATAATGTATTGCAAAGTGCATTACTCAATAGCCTCATCTCAATGTTCGGTTCCATTCAGGATTATCATAGCAACGCCCGGGAATTGCCAGAAAACTGGTTTCAAACCACTATCGACAAGTTACCTCTGGTAACTACCGCGCTTTGTGCAGGTTTATATATCGAGGAGTTTGCGCTATTATTCGCAACAGTTTATGTAATCTGGAAAGGCTCTGACTGGCTGCAGAAATCACAGATCGATATTGTTCAGGCCATTGGAAAGCAGACGCACTATTTCATTGAGATATTTTCAAAACTGGCTGTGACAGCAATGGCTCAGGGCACCAATCTGATTTATCTGATTTTTAAGGTGGGGCTCGCATTAAGCCTTGAGGCTCAGAAAAGAATATTCAACAGCATGATGCCTTCTGCAGCGATAAGCGATCTAGATCTGTCAGCAGAGATTGGCTTATGGGGGCATTACTTTAGTGAGTTTGAGATTAAACTGATTGCGGTCCCGCTTGAAGAATATATTTACCAGCAATCAAAGCAAACCGCTGCCAGTCTTCGCTATGGTCATACAAAAAGCAAGGAAATGAAGGAGGTTTTAAAAGTTTTTCAACAAGTTGACGCTTCAAATGATTCACTGGAAATAAAGTTAAAAAAAATTGAAGACCGGCTTAGAAAACTGTCTTACAACAAAGATATATGTGCCACAGGCACTGAAGCTGGCCGGGCGGTTACCAGGGCGCTTGCGGCGCTAAGAACTGTAAACCAGCCGAACGAGGAAGAGCCGGGCCTGTTTGAAACTAACGAGTGTGAGTCAAGCGCTTTGACCTGTGTTTAAAGGAAGTGAGAGTAATTATGAGAATAGCTGTATATGGAGCAGGTTATGTGGGGCTGGTTTCCTCTGCCTGTTTCGCTAGTCTGGGGCATGATGTTTTATGTGTTGATATAAATCATAATCGAATCAAATCCTTACAATCCGGACAATGTCCTATTCATGAAAAAAATTTGCCTCAATTGCTTTGTGAGCAAAGCGATGCGGGCAAGCTTCGATTTGATTCAGAGCTGGAAAAGGCGATTCATTTTGCCGATGTTCATTTTATTGCGGTGGGTACTCCCGGGTTAGAGGATGGCCGGGCTGATCTATCCCAGGTCAAAGAAGTGGTCAGGAAAATAGCTCAACTTGCTGAAAGAGATAGTTTTATTATTTGTAAATCCACTGTTCCCGTTGGAACCGGGGAGCTCCTGGAAAATCTTGTTAAGGAAGAGTTAGCACTTTTGAACAAGGCCATTTCAGTGCAGTTAGCATCTAATCCTGAGTTTTTGCGAGAAGGGTCTGCTGTGTTTGACTTTTTAAATGCCGACCGCATTATTGCAGGCGGGGAGCCTTCTTCAATCGCCTGCTTGCAGGAAATCTACCAGCCATTAATCAACAAGGGGATACCGTTTCTGGCAATGAGCCGCTCTTCAGCCGAGTTGACCAAGTATTCTGCCAATGCCATGCTGGCTGCCCGTATAAGCTTCATTAACCAGATTAGCCAAATCGCAGAGGCTGCCGGGGCTAATATCGAAGAGGTGCGCCAGGGGATGGCGCTCGATGAACGCATCGGCCCTCACTTTCTGAATGCCGGAATCGGCTATGGCGGATCCTGTTTTCCTAAAGACGTCAGAGCCCTTGCCCAATGCGCTGTTGACCTGCAATTGAATCCCGCTTTGCTGCATGCGATAGACGAAGTGAACAATCAACAGAAAAGCTGGGTCTATAAGCATTTGATGAGTCATTTCAACCAGAAATTGAGCGGTTTAAAACTGGGGTTCTGGGGATTATCATTTAAACCGGATACAGATGATTTAAGAGAAGCCAGTAGTTTAATTGCTATTCAGTCCCTTCTTCGGGAAGATGCTTTAGTGATTGCCTATGACCCTGTAGCTACAGATTCTGCCCAGTTGCTTTTTCAGGGCGAGCATAATATCGTATGGGCAAAATCTGCCGAAGAAGTACTCAATGCAGGTTTGGATGCTTTAATAATTGCCACTGAATGGTCTGAGTTCCAGTCTTACTCTCTATCTGCGATGAAACGATCTCTTGGACGAGCGGCGGTTTTTGATGGACGTAATTGCTTCGACTTGAAAGCGGTCAAAGAAGCCAATTTGCAGAGGTATTATTCTGTAGGGCGTCCTGTTGTTATTGGACATAACGATTAGGTGATAAGCGATGCCAATAAAAAAGGCGGTGTTTCCTGTTGCAGGACTAGGCTCCCGTTTTTTACCAGCGACCAAGGCAACCCCAAAGGAAATGTTGCCCGTCGTAGATAAGCCGCTGATTCAATATGCGGTAGAAGAGGCCGCTCGAGCCGGCTTCAATCATATGATTTTTATTACAAGCTCTACCAAAAGAGCTATCGAGGATCATTTTGACAAACAATTTGAGCTCGAAAGCCGACTTTTAGAACAAAGAAAAGAAAGTTTTCTGGAGCTGGTACGCAATGTTTCCCCTGAAGGGATTCAGTTTACCTATGTTCGGCAAAATCAACCGCTGGGCCTTGGGCATGCGATCTTGTGTGCAGAGCATGTGATTGGTGAGGATCCCTTTTCGATTTTATTGGCAGATGATCTGATTGATGATCTGCGCGTTCCCTGTTTATCATCGATGGTCGATTTTTTTATGAATGAAAGAAAATCGATCCTGGCAGTTCAATCCGTTCCCTGGCATGACGTTCATCAATACGGGGTGGTAAGTCTTGTAAACACACAGGAGCGTTTCTCCGAAGTGACCGGGATGATTGAAAAGCCAGCAGCTAAAACGGCTCCTTCAAACCTCGCAGCAGTAGGGCGTTATATTTTTACTCCGGCAATTTTTGCCGCATTACGAGAAACACCGCCAGACGAGCGCGGTGAAATTCAGCTTACTGATGGGATTAAGCGGTTGCTCGACTGCGAAAAAGTGCTGGCTTTTCAATTTGACGGTAAACGCTATGATTGCGGATCCAAGTTAGGATATATGCAGGCAAGCGTTGAGTTTGGGTTGCGCCATCCGGAAATTGGAGAAAGTTTTCACCAGTTCCTGGAGGAAATTACTGCTGTCTAGTGAACGCGGACTCTGTCGTAAGCGTTGAACAGGCTTACTGAAAACTAGCCTTGAATTATGTACTGGTTCTCTGGCAAGATGTAGGGCTTGATTCAGGATAAAAATAAAAAGCAGTTTGAAACTACTCGTAAACTGATAATGAGTGAATCCAGTGAGGATCTATGAAAATTTTGGTTGCAGTGAAGCGTGTGATTGACCCCTATGTAAAAATCCGTGTTAAAGCCAATAATCAGGGGGTGGAAACACAAAATGTCAAGATGTCCATGAACCCTTTTGACGAAATTGCTGTAGAAGAGGCACTTCGTCTGAAAGAGAAAAACTTAGCCTCTGAAGTGGTTATTGTCTCGATTGGCAGCGACGCCTCTCAGGAAACCTTAAGACATGGTCTGGCTCTGGGAGCCGATCGGGCTGTCCTGGTCAAAACTGATCAGACTTTTTGCAGCCTGAATATTGCAAAAATTTTGTCGTCGATAGTTCATCAGGAAAAGCCAGGCCTGGTATTACTTGGCAAGCAATCGATCGACGGCGATAATAATCAAACGCCGCAAATGCTTGCCGCCTTATTAAACTGGCCTCAGGCGACATTTGCCTCTTCGTTAACTATTGAAAATAACTCCATTACTGTAACTCGTGAAATTGATGGCGGTCTGGAAACATTGCAAATGCAATTGCCCGCTGTAGTCAGTACGGATTTACGTCTTAATGAACCTCGTTATGCCAGCCTGCCTAACATCATGAAATCCAAGAAAAAACCGCTTGATATCATTGAGTTGAGCAGCCTGAATCTTGAGCTTAGGGACCATGTTAAAGTGGTGTCGGTCACCGCACCCTCAGCAAGAAGTGCTGGTGTCAAACTCGACTCGGTCAGTAGTTTGATAGATAAATTAAAACATGAAGCCAAAGTGCTTTAATTCAGGGAGAAATTATGAGCGTTCTAGTCATTGCGGAACATGACAATAAACAATTACACCCTGCGTCATTAAATACTTTGGCAGCCGCACTTCAGCTCGATGATAAGCCGGTTTTTCTCGTGATTGGGCATGATTGCCAAAGCGTTGCCGAACAGGCATCTGCGGTCGCTGGGGTTCATTCGGTTCTTTTAGTGGATAATCCATGCTATGCCCATCAGTTGGCAGAAAATACTAGTCAGCTCGTGGCAAGCCTTGCCGAGTCATTCACTGCTATTCTTGCCGCATCCACAACCTTTGGCAAAAATATACTGCCGCGAGTTGCCGCCTTACTTGATGTGGCACAGGTGTCGGATGTCAGCCGCATTATTTCTTCAGACGAGTTCCAGCATCCGATTTATGCAGGAAACGCGATAGAAACCGTGAAGATTCTCGATGCAAAAAAAATCTTAACCATCCGCACCACAGCATTTGACAGTATTCAAGAGAAACAATCAGCCTGCTGTATTGAGCGAATCAGCACAGTGATTGCAGAAGAGAACTGCCATTTTGTAAGCCATCAATTAAGCAAGTCAGAACGGCCTGAATTGGGAAGTGCAAAAATTATCGTATCGGGCGGACGCGGTTTGCAGAATGCTGAAAAATTCAAATTGATTGAGGAACTGGCCGATGTTCTTGGTGCTGCTGTGGGCGCATCGAGAGCGGCTGTTGATGCGGGATTTGTTCCTAACGACTATCAGGTGGGGCAAACCGGTAAAGTAGTCGCCCCGGATTTATATTTTGCAATTGGCATTTCAGGAGCTGTTCAGCATTTGGCTGGCATGAAAGACTCCAAAGTGATTGTCGCAATCAATAAAGATGAGGATGCTCCTATTTTCCAAATAGCCACCTATGGATTGGTAGGTGATTTATTCGAGCTGATACCTCAGCTTATCGAGCAGTTAAAACAATAATTGGGGGTGAATATGTTTGTCGGTGTTCCAAAAGAAATCAAACCGCAGGAGAATCGCGTTGGATTGGTTCCTGCCAGCGTTCGTGAAATTACGCGAGTAGGAAGCACCGTTTTTGTAGAAAAAGGAGCTGGCCTTGGTATTGGAATTACTGATGACCAGTATCGCGCTGCTGGAGCTGAAATTCTGGCAACTGCTGATGAGGTATTTGAGCGGGCTGAGTTAATTGTTAAAGTAAAAGAACCTCAACCTGTTGAGTGCCATCGCCTTCGAGAAGGTCAAACCCTGTTTACCTATCTTCATCTCGCCCCGGATCCACAACAGACTCGCCTGTTGAAAGAATCAGGCGCGACTGCAATTGCCTATGAAACGGTGACTCAAAATGACGGCGGTTTGCCTTTGTTGACTCCTATGTCCCAGGTCGCAGGACGCATGTCCATTCAGGCAGGTGCTCATTGTCTGGAGATGGCGCAGGGAGGAAGCGGGGTTCTTTTAGGTGGTGTTCCAGGTGTCGCTCCTGCAAATGTTCTGGTGATTGGCGGCGGGGTGGTAGGAACCAATGCAGTCCGAATGGCAATGGGAATGGAAGCAAGAGTAACGGTTCTCGATAAGTCCTTAACTCGTTTGCGTGAGCTTGACTTTCAGTTTGGCGCTAAATTGAATACCATTTATGCGACTGCAGAAGCTTTAGAACAATATGTGACGAATGCCGATTTGGTTATCGGAGCGGTTCTGGTTCCAGGTGCTGCTGCACCGAAGTTAGTGACGCGCTCAATGTTAAAAGCGATGCGACCCGGTTCTGTAGTTGTTGACGTGGCCATCGATCAGGGCGGATGTTTTGAAACCAGTCGACCGACTACGCATCATGAGCCAACTTATGTGATTGAAAATGTGGTGCATTATTGTGTGGCTAATATGCCTGGCGCTGTTCCGCGAACATCTACCTTTGCGTTGAACAATGCAACGCTTCCCTTTGTAATCAGTCTGGTCACCAAAGGTGTGAAGCTGGCACTCTTAAGCGATGGTCATTTATTAAATGGATTAAATGTTCATAAAGGAATGATCACTCATGAAGCAGTAGCCCGCGATCTGGGATATGAGTATGTTACAGCGACTGATGCCCTGGCAAGTTAAGTAACTTTTTAACTGTCCTCAAGGCTGCATGATAAATGCAGCCTTGATAATTGAATGTCTGTTAATGGCCGCCGTGTCCTCCAAAGCCGCCCATCCCACCAGTACCACCACCGCCATAATCTTCATCCACAGGATGCGGGTACTTATCCGAAGTGCTGTTGCAAGCACTTAAAAGAGAGACACCACTGATAAAGGCTGATAGCATTACGACAAAACAAACCATCCTGCTGCGTTTCATGGTAAATTCTCCAAATTAACTGCCTGTTAGTATTTCATTCAAGATTTGTTCCAGTTTATTTTGTGGATCAGTTTCTTTTTCTATCGTTCGCCAGGCGATATGACCATCCGGCCGTACCAAAACAGCACCTGATTGGGTCAGTTCATAGACTTTAAGCCAGTTTCCCTGGGGGGCTTGAAGCTCTCCTTTCTCGCCAATACGATAACTTTTTATTGGATATTTATTGCTAATGGCGCTTACAGCATTATGCCATTTTTCATTTGAGTCAGTGCTGAGCAGTACGAAATGGTTATCGAATAAATCAAGGGTAGAGATGGAGATACCATTTTTTTCCAGAGGATAATGCGGCGCTCTGCTTCCTGGATAGGTAGAGGGCTGATAATCGGAGGTGTTAGGAGAGGGCGGCGGGTTGTTTTCCTTAATCATTGCACCGCATTCATATCGAAAACCGATATCCAGTCCTACCTGGTTCAAGTGCTCATTTTGCTCTTCCAGAGCCGCTGACATGGTTTCATAGTCTTCGTTATAGATAGCTTCAAAAATTCGGGTGAAGCGCATTGCATTTTTTGTGCTCCAGGCAATATTATTCTCGGCAATTGGAGCGCGCTCATCATAATAGGTGTCAAGCAGGGAAGGAGTAGCATAACCTTTAATAACAGCAGCAAGCTTCCAGGCGAGATTATGTGCATCCTGCACACCGGTATTCATTCCAAGTCCCCCCGTGGGCGGCAAACGGTGGGCGGCATCGCCGGCCAGGATAATTCTGCCTTTACGGTAATTTTCAGCAATCAAGGCAGCCATAGTCCAGAACGCTTTATTAATCAGCTTGATCTGGATGGAATTATCATCCACAAGGTTTTCAATGAGTTCAATACAGAATTGATCAGTAAAACTTTCCCTGGTCAATTCAGGAATGTGATCATAGCGCACGCCAACCAGCCACCGTTTGGAGCCATCCTTGGAGAGCAGGGAGGTTCCCATAATATCTTTTCGGGTAAACATAAAGCCAACACTGGGTCTGTCACTTAAATATTTTGATAAATCCATTTCACAATAGATGTTACAAAACTCTCCCAGATTATCCTTACCCTGCATGCCGATGCCTAATAACGGCCGAGTGCTGGAATTGGCACCATCGGCGGCAACCACATATTCTGACTGCATGAGATATTGTTTTTGAGAAACAGTATCGAGTACCGTAGTTTTTACCCCCGTCTCATCCTGCTCAAAGTTAATCATTCTGGCATTAAAATAGCACTGGATCTGCGGGTAGCTTTTCGCTGCCGCAAGTAAGACTTCTTCGACCCAATCCTGTGAAATCACAGCTACTTCTGTCGGGCTGTAGGAAGACGGTCTTGGTTTTGCATTGACCCGGGTTAATTCTTTACCCTGCAGAGACTCAAGCCAGATAAATCGATGAGCCTCGGCAGGGAGCTGATATTGACGCAGTTCTGACTCCAGCCCCCACAATCGAAAAATTTCCATTGTTCGAGTATTAACCCCTCTTGCCTTGGGATGATTGGTGGTGCCTGGATGTTTTTCAATGACGACTGACTGAATACCTTGCCTGGCAAGGCCAATAGCGGTACTTAAGCCCACTGGACCAGCACCTATAATAAGTACCTGAGTTCTTTGTTCCATAGTTTTCCTGGGGAAATTAAATCATAAAGGAAATACCCGCTCCGAAGTAATTTTCAAAAGAGCCGGGATAGCCGCTTATGCGCTGGCCAGCGTTAATATCGATAATAATGGACGGGGTTATCAGAAACAGTATCCCCGCATCGGCATTGAATCCACTATGTTCACCAGGACCTGTTTTGGTTTCACCATACACTTCACCGTAGGCGCTCAGGCGATCACTTAATGAATAACTGAGCACAAAATCCGGAATAAAGTTGTTATATCGTTCACCGCCATTAAAGCACGATTCTGTTAAGCTGCTGACGCCAAGCATTGTAGTAACACTCCACTTGGGATTAATAGTATAAGTCAGAATGGCGTTGGCGCCTCCGCCTGCCGACTTGCTTCCATAAGCTGCGCTGCCATCGGGGAAAAATAATTCCGCTTCTACCGCAATGACCCATTTATTATTGTTGACCAGCATATGCTTTAAGCCGGCCATCGTTTCGCTGTTTCCATAACGGGGAGAAAAGGATTGCTGATTATAGGTTGGCCAAAGTACATATAGCTCGTTGTTTCCCGGTAAACCGAAACGTGTTTCCATGTTAGGGTAAGTCTGTAATGTACCATCGCTATCGGTCAGGCGCTGATATTGATAACCCGATTCAATAATGACTGACTTCCAGGGAACCGTACAGGAGCTGTCGGCATAATTAGGCCGGTCAATGAGATTTAAAAAGGCGGTTGGACCAGAACAGGAACTAACCGGTTCATCGGCTAAAGCGGAATTTGAAGCAATTAGAAAAGCGAGAATAGAGCGAGTTAGCCAGATTTTACCGGGTTGAAGAGGTCCATAAGCCATTTTGCGATCCTGCGTGATAACCAGAGAGTTTTCTAGTTTGTCATTTTGCCTGTATAGAATTAAAGATGCAATGCAGTGTTGCTCAGTTAATCGGTCTGAATTTAAAAATAGAAAGTTGAGCGCGTCTTACAGAAGCCGCGCTTCCAAGGTTTAGCTAGGCTGTAGCAACGGCAGCCATCGGAGGTTGGTATAAACTGGTTTTTAATTCGGTTAAATTATTTATAAAGTCGCTTTCATTTTTCCAGTGCAACCCTTCTTTACTCATGGTTTTCAACAGGAGAGTACGGAATGAATGGGGGTAAGTATTGCCATTTTTGTTATTATTTTCCAGGAAGTCCAATAGGAACCCTGCAGTGTTTTCCTCTTTTTGGGTAAATAATTTATCAAAAAAATCAATCGCTCTCTTTTGCCCTTCTGGACCGTGGCGGTGAAAAATGGATATTTTTGACCAGAAGCGATTACTGTAATTTAGATATTCATCCAATGCTTGCCTGGTACAGGCTTTGAGACTATCGCTGCTGTAAGGACTAACTTTTACTTCAGCGTGTACATCTTTTGGGATACCTAATGTAAAATCAGGTGCATTGCGAATTACATAATGCGTGCTGATATGGCTCACTTTATCGAGCAGATTAACCTTGGAGGAAGGGTGTGTAGCGGCGAAAATGTTTTCGTAAGTATCATCATAAAATTCAAGATGAGTGTTTGAGTAATTAAGCCCATGAAAAACTTTCAAGTAAGACAGAATATTCAGTATTTGAGTATTTTTTCCCTCAGGCATCACAGCGCCCAAGTGGGTATCGAAGTCTGTGGGTTGAAGGCTTGAAATCACAATAGGATGTGGAAGGCCTTCTGCCATGTACACCGAAAGCCTGGTATGTTCAAAATCAAAGCTCTCGGCCAGTGTTAAGGGCTTTTCTAGTGCATATTCAATGTAGCTTTTTACATACTCGGGATCATCATGATAAGTGGCGATTGCGGAAAGTCTCTTATCTGTAAATTTGAAATAATCCATTACGCCTGTCTTGATATTGGTTGCTGGTGTGAATTGCTTCCGAGCTATGGGGTTGAAAGTATGATGCCTGGTAATGGTTTGATCAAAATCGAAAACAGCAATTTCACTAATATCAGTTGAATCGAAATTCCATGCGGGCATAGGCTTACCTTATTTGTCAAATGCGAAAATTATACGGGATATAAATTAAGGAATGCTTAAGAAGGGCAAAATATTGTCAGTAAATTTGTAACTTACTTGCTAAAAAAAGTGCTGGGTGGGATAGTAGATAATGGTGCTTACTTAAGATATTTAGCTACATCCTTCGGCCAAGCCCTGAAAGATGGTCACAAAAATTAACCATCCTATTAGAGCCTACGTACCCCGCTTTATGCGGGGTATCCATAACAATGGTAGTGAGTTTTAAAATGCTTTTGCCATCAGACGCATTGCCTGGATACCCCGCATAAAGCGGGGTACGTAGGCTCTTAAGGGTACGTAGGCTCTTAGGGGTACGTAGGCTCTAATAGGATGGTTAAATTTTTTGACCATCTCTCAGAGACAAGCCGAGGGACGTAGGACTAAGGGTTAAAGCCTTAAGTTAGTGCCATTAGGATAGTAACTTTATCGAAGATCTCATCAAGGACAACGAGTTCATGAGCTATGTACGAACGTTTATCTTATTATTGCTTACTGCCTCGAAACCTCTTTTCGCGCTCTCTGCATTGGAAGCAAAAATAGATAGCATGGTCCAGACTGCCATGCAGGAAAATCATATTCCTGGCCTGGCTCTCGCTGTAGTGCAAAATGGTCAGCCTTTGCTAATCAAAGGATATGGTAATGCGCAATTGAAGCCTTCAAGGCCCGTTTCAACAAAAACTTTATTTGCGATAGGTTCCATTTCCAAGGTATACACTGCCTTTGCGATCATGAAATTAGTTCAGGAAGGTAAGGTAGGGCTTGATGATTCTATTCTGAAGTACCTTCCGAAGGCTCCCGCCGCCTGGCGCGCAGTGACTATCCGCGAGCTTCTGTCGCATACCAGTGGTATTCCCCAGCATCAGGGACCTCATTTACCCTGGCAACGGGTCTGGCAGCAGCTGACCAAGCGGCCAATGCAGTTTGCACCCGGTACAAATACCCGCTATAACAATTTTGGTTTTATTGTTTTAGGAAGGGTGATAGAACAAGTCAGCGGACAAAGCCTTGCCAGCTATTTTCAAACTATAATTTTCAATCCACTCAATTTAAGCCAAACCGGCTTCCCGGCAACGCTAAATCCCCCGGGATTAGCAGATGGCTTTCATTTTGTTAATGGCAAGTATGTTCCCGCACCGAACCGCAAACCCTGGCAGCAAATGTGGGGATCGGGAGGAATCGTCTCAAATATTGAAGACATGGCGAAATGGGATATGGCAATGAGTGCCGGCAAAATTCTAAGCCCTCAAACTTACCTGCAAATGTGGCGGCCAGTTACTCTGATAAATGGGCAGCCCAGCGGTCGAAATGGATTGTTCTGGTCATTGGGATGGCAGGTTTCTTATCGAAACAACAAACTGGTTGCCCAAAAAGATGGTGCTATCCGCGGATATAGCAGTTTCATCATTCGCCACATTGATGACCAAGTATCAATTATCCTATTAACCAATACGAATAAAGTTCGCCTGCCCAGACTGGCAAAACAAATTTTTCAGGCTGTTAAGGGAATTGAAACAACTCAATAGACTCAAATTGATTATTGAATGTTCATAACCGCTTGAACAAGTTCTTCCGTCAAGGTATAAAGAGCCTCGCGGTTATTACAAGGTGTACTCAATGAAAAAAATTATTCTCATGACTTTATTTGTTTTCCTGTCCTTCGGATTGATTGTAAGCGAAGCCTCTGCAAAGCGATTCGGTGGTGGAAGAGGATTTGGTTCCTATCGAAGTAAAACGCTTTTCTCGAGAAATGTGTCTGCCAAAAAACCATCCACAACGAATAAGACCAGCCGCTTTCGCAGTGGTCTAAGCGGTTTTTTATTAGGAGGCTTACTGGCTAGTCTGTTTTTCCACAACGGCCTTGGAACCGCTTTATTCAGCTGGATGCTGATAGGCCTTATTGTGGCTGTTGTGCTGGGTTTATTGGCGAAACGCCGTCAACAAGACTTCAGAAACAGGCATTAATGAAAATCCCCTGGATTTAGAGTCAAATCCAGGGGATAGAATTTGTTGTTTATGATTGACTCTTACAGAAAGTCTTTCATCACATTGAATTGATAAGAATCCGGTTTAACGCGCAGATTATAGCCGCCCCATCCATGACCGGTAGACCAGATAGTCCAACCTGCAAAGCCGTAGTCCTTACCCTTGGCGCTATTTTCCTGCAGATATTGCATGAATTGCTTCAGGGGAGCACTGCAACTGCCGGCGTTGGTTCCGGTGCCGAACTCTGTAACCATGGCCTTTAATTGATTCTCTTGTAAGTAATCAACGAATTCATCAAGATTAAAGGCATTCGGCCCTTTGGTGGTCAAATCCTGCAGGCAGTCGTTATGTGTACCGCTATAATCACTATCCAGATATTGATGGACATTAATCAGTATCTTTGAAAGATCGGTAATGCCGGCTTCAGCAAAATTTTCACGGGTAAATAATGTGGCATTGGAGTAGGTTTGCCCATCGCTTCCAGTCCACTGATAAGTCGTCCATGAGTGCAGTCCGGTCCAGCTGTTGCCTTCAACCAGAATATAACCCTGGAACCCTTTATTACGCAGGTATTTGATTAAATCAGCCTGAATAGTAAATACTTTATCATCCGGAATACCCACGGGTTCATTCACTAAATCCAGCATGATATAATTTTTGTCAATCTGGCTGTCCTGCTGAATCAGATCAACTAATTGTCCCCAGACGGATTCGTAAGCTTTGGAATCAAGTACTAATGTACCGTCCGGGCATGGGCCTTCGGCACCGCAACCAGAGTATTGCTCACCAAATTTTGAGTAACGCATATAGGCATGCAGGTCGATAATGGTATTAACCTTGGCATGGCTTAAGCTTTGCAGCAGAGGGCGAAGATAATTATCATAATAGGATTTGTTAATATCCCCTTTGCCGGCACCATCCAATTGCACATAGCCCCAACTGATTGGTACTCTTACTGTATTCACTCCTGCTTTAATAAAGGTTTCAGTGTCTTTCAAATCCGAATTCGCTGTGGTTGAATCTTTTTCTGAAAGATTAGGAACGACCACCGGATCAATGGTTTTTCCAAATTCAAGGCCCGATAAATTAATCCCCGCAAACTGCCAGTAGCTATTTTCTTTTGGGTTGGGGAGATTCATATTGGAGTCGATAGGGGTGTAATCGATAGCTCCTGTAACCACTCCGCGGCTATCAATCTGGCGATCTTTATAGGTAATATGGACTCCTTCAGGCGGAGTATAGGCGCTTATGGCATTGTTGCCTGAGTTATTGATGTTAAATCCTATATAGCCGAGATAGGTGTTATCGCTTGAGCAACCCCCAAAACGGAGTGTAGCGCCCGCATAGTATTGATTGCCGGATGCTGCATTGGCATCCCCGGATTGTCCTGGAGCGAGGGGGAGGGTGACGGTTCCGCCTTCATTCTGAATACAAATATAGGGTTTGACTGATCCGCCAGGCCCGACACCGGCGATGCTGTTAGTCATCGAAGCGGCATAACTAATGCCTGGTAGTAACAAAACAACAGGTATTATCTTAAGCATGATAACCTCGGAAGTGTGTTTCAGTTGATATTAATGTATAATAAATAAACATGCGTGGCTTCCTGTCTTTTTTGACAGGTATAGGGATGGAAATGCATCGGACTTGTCAGATATTTGCGAGCGCTCATTCACTGGACGAACTGAATTCATTGCTTTTTGATTACTTTAACGCGCAGAATATTCACAGTTTTGCTATCACCTACTATCATCGACATACCAAAACAGGAAACCGGCTAATCTATGACTGGGTGAGCCCCGCTTTAAAAATCTGGCATCAATATTATCTGGAGCAAGGCTATGCGGATATTGACAGAACCCTTGAGTATTCTGAAAAATCCCTGCTGCCGGTGTTTTGGAATGTCAGTGAGCAATTAGCCAGCGCCAAAAACAAGCGTGAGCAACGGATTCGTCAGGAGTCTCTCGATTATGGCCTTGATGTGGGATTAAGTATTCCGGTCTATGGTCCCCAAGGCGACTTTATCGTGCTTGTTTTGCATCAGAAACAAAAAGAAAATGGGCTTGCGAACTGGCAGGAAAAGCAATACGAATGGATGATCATTGCAGCGATTTATTTTCAGCAGCTCAGGCATTTTATGGCGCATGAGGCCGTGAAGGATGTACCACTAACCCAACGGGAAATGCAGTGTCTTGAATTGACGTCACAGGGATTGAGACTGGAGGCAATTGCAAAAATCCTCGAGGTTTCAAGAAGGACAGTCAATTTTCATCTGCAGAATGCTAATAGGAAATTGGGTGTAAATAACAAATATATGGCGATAATACGCTGGCAGGAACAACAATAGACAAAAAGCCTTGCTGTATCAGGACGACTTGGGTACAGTGCTGCCTATCCAGTGATAAGAGTCTGTGTTATGAAAACCTCGTTTGTCCATTTACGCGTTCATTCTGAATTTTCGATGATTGATGGTTTGGTCAGAATCAAACCTTTGATTAAATCGGTGAGTGAACGGGGCATGAATGCGGTGGCTGTTACTGATCATTGCAATTTGTTTGCTGCTGTAAAATTGTTCAAAACAGCAGTGGATGCCGGTGTTAAACCCATCCTCGGAAGCGACCTGACTTGCCATTATGCCGATAAACCGGAATCCACTTCCTCCCTGGTGTTACTCTGTCAGAATAACCTGGGATATCGTAATTTAACCTGTCTCGTATCCAGGGCCTATCAGTTTGGTCAGTATCAGGGACAGCCCCGTGTCCATTATGAATGGCTGGCAGAGCACGCCGAAGGGCTAATCGCACTTTCTGGCGGGCGAACAGGCATCATAGGAAAAGCATTGATAAGCGGTGATATGGATCAGGCCTATACTCTGGCTCATCACTTCAACCAACTATTTCCCGGACGTTTTTATCTGGAAATTCAGCGTACGGGTAGAAAGGATGAAAGCTTTTATAATGAAGCTGTCGTCGAGATGTCGCAAAGCCTGGGAATTCCTCTCGTAGCGACCAATGATGTTCGTTTCATTTCCCAGAATGATTATCATGCGCATGAAGCCCGGGTATGTATCCATCAAGGCTATACTCTGGCCGATCCAAGACGAAGTCAGGAATATAATGATAAGCAATATCTGCGCTCTGCAGATGAAATGGTCCAATTATTTGCTGATTTGCCCCAGGCTTTGGCTAATAGTGTTGAAATAGCAAAACGCTGTACGGTCAAGCTTGAACTAGGTCAAAATTATTTACCCAATTTTCCAATACCCGATGGTTCCAGTGAAGCGGATTATCTCTCGAAATTATCGCGAGAGGGTCTGGAAGAGCGATTGCAACAGATTTTTCGCAATGAAACACCTGAAGTGTTGCTGGCCAAGCGGGAGGTATATGATCAGCGTTTGCAGGTGGAGCTTGACGTTATTAATCGAATGGGTTTTCCCGGTTATTTTCTGATCGTAGCTGATTTTATTCAGTGGGCTAAACAAAATGGTGTACCGGTTGGCCCTGGACGGGGTTCGGGAGCCGGTTCACTGGTTGCTTATGCACTTAAAATTACCGATCTTGATCCCTTGTTATATGAATTACTGTTTGAGCGTTTCCTAAACCCTGAGCGGGTCTCCATGCCTGACTTTGATATTGATTTCTGCATGGAGGGCAGGGACCGGGTAATTGAATATGTGGCCGAAAAATACGGTCGACAAAGTGTCTCGCAAATTATTACCTTTGGCACGATGGCTGCGAAGGCGGTCGTGCGGGATGTCGGGCGTGTTTTAGGTCATCCCTATGGTTTTGTTGATAAAATTGCCAAGTTAATTCCCTTTGAAATTGGTATAACGCTTTCCAAGGCGCTTCAGGATGAAGAAGAGTTAAAGCGTCGTTATGACGAAGAAGAAGAGGTCAAAGAGCTTATCGATCTGGCGATGAAGCTTGAGGGTATTACCCGAAATGCCGGTAAGCATGCGGGAGGCGTGGTGATAGCTCCCTCCACCTTAACTGATTTTACCGCGATTTACTGTGAAGAGGGCTCTTCTCAAATTGTAAGTCAATTTGACAAGGATGATGTGGAAGCGGCAGGGTTGGTAAAGTTTGACTTTCTTGGGTTGCGGACACTGACAATTATCGATTGGGCGCTACAGACGGTAAATCACTTAAGAGCGGCTCAAAATGAGCAACCTATCGATATAGGCTTAATTCCTACTGATGATCAGGCGTCTTTTGAGCTGTTAAAGGCCTGCCAGACAACGGCTGTTTTTCAGCTTGAGTCTCGTGGAATGAAGGAGCTGATACATCGCCTCCAGCCCGACTGCTTTGAAGATATTATCGCTCTGGTCGCATTGTTTCGGCCTGGTCCTTTGCAGTCGGGTATGGTGGATGATTTTATCGACCGAAAACATGGGCGTGCCAAAGTAGAATATCCGCATCCTGATCTGGAACCTATCCTGAAGCCGACTTACGGGGTTATTCTTTATCAGGAACAAGTGATGCAGATTGCCCAGGTGCTGGCAAATTATACGCTTGGTGCTGCAGACATGTTGCGACGCGCAATGGGTAAAAAGAAGCCTGAAGAAATGGCCAAGCAGCGGGCAATTTTTACCGAAGGGGCTGTCGGTCGAGGAGTTGAGGAAGCGACTGCCACCTATATATTCGACTTAATGGAAAAGTTTGCGGGTTATGGATTTAACAAATCGCACTCGGCAGCCTATGCGCTGGTGGCTTATCAGACCGCCTGGTTGAAAGCTCATTTTCCTGCGGCATTTATGGCCGCAGTAATGTCTTCTGATATGGATAATACTGATAAGGTAGTGACCTTCATTAATGAATGTTATCAGATGAAGCTTACTATATTGCCTCCATCGATAAATAGCTCGCAATTTAAATTTACCGTGGCTAATGACAACACCATTTTATATGGTTTGGGAGCCATTAAAGGTGTTGGTGAATCTGCTATTAGTTGTATTGTTCAGGAACGTCAACAGTCGGGGGCCTTTTCGGGCCTATTTGATTTTTGCCACCGGCTTGATCTGAGAAAAGTGAATCGCCGGGTCCTGGAAGCTCTTATCAAATGTGGAGCAATGGATGAATGGGGGCAGGAGCGTTCCGTACTATTCGCTTCACTTGAAAGGGCACTAAAAATTGCGGATGCCGCACAGCAGAATCAAAATAGCGGTCAAACCGATCTTTTTTCATTAATAGATGATTCCACCTCGCGAGAGGATTACCAGGAAGCTCGGCCCTGGAATCAGATCCAGCGCCTGGATGGGGAAAAAGAAACCCTTGGACTATATTTCAGTGGCCATCCAGCGGCGCAATACATTGAAGAGTTGCAAAGCAAAGTGACCCCGATTATTAAATTAAACCCAGGTAATGCAAAAAAAGCCTGGATCTGTGGGCTACTCACCGGATTACGCCGTGTGCTGACCAAACGCGGAAAAAAGCTGATTATTTTGTCTGTGGAAGATGTGTCAGGAAAAATGGATGTGGTTGTTTTTTCTGAGGTTTTTGATTCGGTTGCCACTGAAATTCAAACAGGTATGATGCTGGTAATTGAAGGAGAAATCAGCAAAGATGATTTTAGCGGCGGGATAAAAATGTCAGCCAGCCAGATTTTGACTATTGCTGAGGCGCGACATCATTTTGCCAAATCGCTTAGAGTGAATCTGGGTTATCAGCATGCTGAACTAATTATGGCGCTTAAAGCGATATTAAAAAATCACAAAGGGCATTGCGTAGTTCAGGTCTTATATGAAGCGGAGAAAGCGAGTGTTTTATTAAGTCTTGGGAAAGAATGGTGTGTGTCACCGAGTGACGACTTATTGAATTCCTTACGAGAGATCCTTGGAAATGACCGCATCAGAATGTGCTATTAAGGATTGCAAATAATCATTTTCAGCCATTCAGAATCAAACTCTGTAAATACTTTGGGCTTTATAGCAGGCAATTTGCTGCTGCGTATTGAGAAACGGGCCTCGCATAGGCTAACATTGAGGTAATTTTTGTAATGGATTGTAAATATGACCATTTTATATCGAATCGCTGTTTTACTGTCGATTATTTTGTCGATGACAAGTCATGCTGCAGATTCCAGAAAGCAGGTTATTCATCGCAGCTTCTGGAATCCAATGTACCATGGAGAGCGTCTGAATTACTGTTCTCTGGACGGTAAAAAATGCGGTTTGGAACTGGCGACCGTGTATTGCCGGATGATGGGGTATAAGCGTGCTGATCAGGCGATAAAAGATAACAATATCGGTTTGACCAATTATCTGGTTACTACCATGCGCTGCAAGGGATGGCAATGCAATGGTTTTAAAACCATTCGCTGCGTGGGCGATATTTCGCATTCACCCGCACAACCTTACCATTATCGATATCGACGATTTGTGGTTCCGCGATACAATAATTATCGGGTTGCCTGGTGTTATGATGGAGAAAAAGGCTGCGGACGCCGTGCTGCTTATTCGTTTTGCAGACGAATGGGCTACCTCAATGTCAAAAAATACCAGATTGAGAAATGTGTGAAGGCAACTAAGGCTATTGGTAATCAAAAGCTCTGTTTCGGGCCGACTTGCAGTGCATTTGCCGAAATAAGCTGCTATCGATAACTGTCAAAAAATTTCGTAGGTTTCAATTTTTTTGTCATATATTTGACAGAGGATGAACTGTTAACAATACTGAACACTAGGTGTTTTGACTTAAGGATAAGATTTATGCGTGGTAAGGAGACTGTGTTTGTAATTGATGAAAACAAGGAACGTTGTGACAAACTCAGTGTCATTCTTAATTTTATCGGCAAGCCTTGTTCCATTGTAAGTTTTTCGACATTCATGCAGATAGACGATTTGCATGGTCAAATTGCTATCATAGGGCTTGAATCAGAGGCAAGCCTTGAGCTATGTCTCAGGCAGTTGGCTGCCCGGGAGCCATTGGTCCCGGTTATATTAATTGATCCACCCGTATCTCAGGTGGTATCAAAAATTCGAAATGTGATTGCCTCGCTTTATTTCCCTTTCAGCTATCATCAAATCCTTGAATCCCTGCATAAGTGCCAGATTGTTTTGGAGCGGCAATACTCAAAAAGGGAAGAATCCAACCAGCCGATGCTGTTTCGCAGCCTTGTTGGAAACAGCGAATCGATAAAGCAGGTGAGGAAACTTATTGCTCAGGTGGCCAACAGTGAAGCCAATGTCCTTATTCTTGGAGAGTCAGGCACTGGAAAGGAAGTGGTCGCAAGAAATATTCATGCGCTTTCGGAACGTGCGGGGAAACCCTTCATTCCAATCAATTGTGGTGCTATTCCTGCTGAATTGCTGGAAAGCGAATTGTTTGGGCATGAAAAAGGCGCATTTACCGGAGCCATTACCTCTCGACAGGGACGATTTGAACTGGCTAATGGGGGTACGCTGTTTCTTGATGAAATTGGCGATATGCCGCTTGCCATGCAAGTAAAACTTTTAAGGGTGCTGCAGGAACGCTGTTTTGAGAGAGTGGGCAGTAATAAAAGCATTGATGTGGATGTCCGCATTCTTGCAGCGACCCATCGTAACCTGGAGCAGGCTATAAAAGAAGGAAAGTTTCGCGAGGACTTATTTTACCGCTTAAATGTGTTTCCCATTGATGTTCCCCCTTTGCGGGCGCGAAAAGAGGATTTGCCCCTGTTAATTAATGAGCTGGTTGCCAGGATTGAGGGAGAGGGTAAATCAGGGGTGCGTTTATTACCCGCCGCTCTTGAGGTTTTGGAACGCTATCAATGGCCTGGTAATGTCAGAGAACTTGCCAATCTGATCGAGCGCTTAAGTATTTTATATCCCAATGGTATTGTTGATACCGGCGACTTACCAAGCCGATTTAAAACAGGTACGCGTTCATCTGGGATAATAGGCTCAGAAAGAGAGACTTTACTGACTATACTTGGCCAAGAGCAGCCACAAACAGCCGACGGTATCGATCTGAAAGAACATCTGGAGAAAACTGAGCTGGCATTGATTAGCCAGGCATTGAACGAATCCGACTGGGTAGTGGCTCATGCGGCAAATTATTTGAATATGCGGCGCACAACCCTGGTAGAAAAAATGAGAAAATATGGTTTAACCCGGCCAGAAAGGCTTCAATCTTGATCGCAGGTATCTAAGCCCACCGCTTAGCGGCAGGCCTTTATCTAATTTTGGTGAATGTCGTTTAGAAAGGGTAATAGGAGGGACGGATTATTCTTTCTCTTCCTTTTTAGTTTCAGCAGCAGTGGCTTCAGTTTTTTTGGTGACGACTGTTTCTGTTTTTGAGCTTACAATTTCTGTTTCTTCAGTTTTATTGGCTGCTTCCGCTTCTTCCCGATGCTTTTTATATTCGTCAACGATTTCGCCTACACTATTTTTCACATCCTTAAACAACTTACTTGCGAAAGAAGTGATTTCTTGCAAGTTAGGAAGCTTGGATTTAAAGTCAGACATCGTATTCTCCACTCGTCTTTAAATATTTCTGTTAATTTAATTATATCTAAATTAATAAATTTCGCGAGAATTTCCCCTGTTATTATGCACATAGCCCTGCTTGGGTGTATTGCGCAAGTCTTAATAATCGAGATCGGATTATTTTGATGGATGGTTGCCCGCCTGCGCGGGCATGACATTTTTTCCAAGGCAACGTTGGACAGGACAAAATCCTGTCATGCCCGCGCAGGCGGGCAACCATTTTGCATTCGGCACTGAATATGTTGACTTGTTTTCCCTTTATGTTTCAAATAGCATTCCCTCATTTCATTTTTAAGCAGCGCTCATGCATCCCGCCTTAGCAAACTATTTCAAAACTTATACAAAAGAAGCCGCTCCCTTCATGCATCAACAGCTTGAGGAGTGGAGAATATCAAAACCGCTGACGGGTTTACGAGTAGTGCACCATGTTCCGCTGGTTCCCAATACGCTATTAAAAATAGCCTGTCTTATTGCCGGGGGTGCTGAGGTAACTGTAACAAACCCTTCTTCATTTATGACAGCTCATCCCGAGGCGGTAGATTGCTTAAGGCAGGCGGACATTCGGTATATTGAAAATCTGAGTCAGTTACAATCCGAAAGCTTCGATCTTTATTTTGATTGCGGCGCTGAACTGTATCAGGCCTTGGGTAAACCGAAACTGGGCTCAATTGAACTCACTGGCTCTGGCGATCAAATTTATCGTAGTCAAACACTGGATTTTCCAGTAATCAGTATTGATCATAGTTTAACAAAACAACTTGAAACGGTTTTTGGTTGTGCTGATAGTTGTCATTCAGCGATCTCACAATTGCTTGGCATCAATACCGTAAACAAAACATGGTTGATTTTTGGCTTTGGAAAAATTGGACGGGGGGTTGCCTACTTCTGTGCCAAGAATAAAACCTCTGTAGTGGCAGTTGATATCTGTGATAATCAACGCAGGTCAGCCAGGCAGTTAGGGATAGAAGCGATTAACCCGCTAGATAGGCAAACATTACATCAAGCGATCCAGAATGCTGAAATTATTGTTACAGCTACAGGAAGTAAATCGATTATGAATGCTTATCCTCATGACTGGTTTAGTGGAAAGATACTGGTCAATATGGGTGTGTATGATGAATATGGAGCAAGCTTTGGTGAGGAAGAGGTTCTTAACCAGAAAAAACCAGTCAATTTTGTTCTCAATGACCCTACTCCAATGAGGTATATTGACCCTGAGTTTTATATTCATAATATTGCCGCTTTGACGTTATTATCTGAAAATTTATCGCAGAGGGTGCATGGGCCAACAAAAGAGCTGGATAACCGTATAATAGAAGACTGGTGTAAGTATCATTCATTCCATTTAGAGATTATTAACAAATGGTTTGTTAATTTTGAGGGGTGTGTCCGATAAGTTAAGGGATCACATATAGGTTGGGCCCTTGGCCTAATGGCGTTGCCTTAAGAATTTACCTACGTCCCTCGTCAGCGCCATTAGGCATTTGGCCCCACAACTTAATGACATTGACGCGGCCATGCCGTCGTTCAAGCCCAGGGGTGAAGCATTTTAGCCGCTGGTTTAAGGATTTTGCTGGCCAGGGACTGGCGGTGATGAGAGATAATTTTATACACATTAAAGTGATTCAGCTTCTCAATAATTACCTCATCGCTGGTTTTTAATTCGTCCACCAGTTTTAGCTTAAAGGCATCGAGTGATAACCAGTGTTCTCCTGTGGATACTTGATTGATATCAATTTGTTCGCGATTCTGCAAAACGAACTCGCGAAAGGCATGATGTATTTTTTCCAAATCTTCCTGAAATTTTTGTCGTCCCTTTTCGGTGTTTTCTCCGAGAATAGTCAGCGTTCTTTTATACTCGCCCGCGGTAATTAATTCTACGTCCACATTGTGTTTTTTCAACCAGCGATGGAAGTTTGGAATTTGTGAAACCACGCCAATGGAACCTACAATTGAAAAAGGCGCCGCAACTATTTTATTGGCAATGCAGGCCATTAAATATCCACCGCTGGCAGCAACCTTATCAATGCAGACAGTCAATGGAATATTCCTATCGCGTATGCGCAGCAGCTGGGATGCAGCCAGACCATAGCCGTTCACAGCGCCCCCCGGACTTTCCAGCAGAAGCAACACTTCATCTTTCTTACCTGCTATGGATAAAATCGCAGTGATGGCATCTCGCAATTGCTCCACTTCAGTTGCTTTGATATCTCCATGAAACTGTAAAACGTAAAGGGAAGGCTTTTCTGATTTGGTTTCTTTTTTGGACTTTTTAACTTTCTCGGCTTTGCCGGTGACTTTTTTAAACATCAATTGCCTGATTTCTTCATATTGTTTATTAAGAGAGACAATTTCCAGTTTGGGCCTTGGCTTTTTGCTTATCGCCATGATTCCAGCCAGAGCAAGCAAAAGACTAATCACAAGGGTTAAACACTTTAAAAGAAACATCCCGTAATGGGCAAGAAATTCCATACCAACTCTCAAAATTCAAATTGCCATAAGATCCTTCATAATTAGGGATAAAGCAAGAAATTTGTAAGTTCTTCACTCTGGGTTATAATAGGCATTTACTTCCAAGATTCAGTATGTTTAGCGTTTCGGCACTCAGCTTTGAATATGAAGATCAGTTATTATTCAGGAATGTCAGTTTTTTCCTCGCCAGCGGTCAATTATTGCATCTGAAAGGGGTTAATGGTTCCGGAAAAACGACGCTTTTACGTTTGATAGCCGGCTTACAACAGCCGGTGTCTGGTGATATTTTTTTCAATGGAAAGTCCATTTATGAGGATTTACCCTCATATTACCGGCAGATTTGCTATGTGGGCCATAAGCAGGGATTAAGCCCGTTATTGACTGTCAGGGAAAATTGCCTTTTTGATTTACAGCAGCAAAGCCAGCAGGATTTGTATGAAATCTTCTCGCGCTTAAGACTGACAGAAGTCGCTGATAAACCTGTTTTTCAATTGTCAGCGGGACAGCGGCGCCGGGCTGGCTTACTTCGTATTTTAATGACAAAAGCCAACCTATGGTTGCTGGACGAACCATTAACCGCTCTGGATGAGTTTTCCCTGAGCTGTCTGGCAGGCTGTTTAAATGAACATTTGGGGCGGGGTGGTCAGGTCGTGATGACTTCTCATCAGCAACTACCTTCACAATTACGACCTGATCTGGAGTACTGTCTTTGAGACTATTCATAAATCAGCTAAAGCGAGAGTTACTTATTTATTCACGGCAGCCTCGGGGTCTACTGAATACCAGTTTGTTTTTCTTCATGATTGTCATTTTCTTTCCACTGACTATTCCGCCTGTTAAAGAAATTGTGCGTCAGGTCGCTCCAGGTTTAATCTGGACTGCCATGCTATTGTCTCTGTTGCTGGCATCGGAGCGAATATTTCAGCAAGACTATGAAGACGGTATCATTGAACAATGGTTAATATCCGGTTTTTCGCTTAACTTGATTATTGTAGCCAAGCTTTGTGTTCACTGGTTATTTTCTATTATTCCCATGTTGATATTTTGCCCCTTGCTGGCATTTCTTTTTAATTTTAGTTTTCAGGAAGCCGCTTTACTGGCCGCCAGCCTCATTTTAGGAACCCCTGCTATTCTTGCCCTTTGTGTACTGGCTGCTGCCTTTAGTACTCGCCTTCAACAGAAGGGGATTTTTATGGCTTTAATTCTCCTGCCTTTAGTAATTCCAGTGATGATATTTGGCAGCGGGGCTTGTCTGGCCGCTTTGGAGGGCTCCTCTGCTTCTGCTTATCTTGCGATTCTGGCTGCACTGTCTCTTGTAGCAGTCAGTTTTCTGCCTTTTGCAATTTCTACAGTGATTCGCATTAGCCTTAGCGATTAATGCATGATAGAATTTAGCTTTTTTTCTGATTCATAAATTCCCTATGTGGAAATTTTTATACCAATTGGCATCGCCGCAACGCTTTTTTAACATGACTCAACGCTGGCTTGGCGTTTTGGGATGGCTTGCCTGTATCTTTTTAATCCTCGGATTTGCCTGGGGACTTATTTTTGCTCCTGCTGATTATCAGCAGGGTGATGCGTTTCGCATTATTTATATTCATGTACCTGCAGCTTTTCTTTCCTTATCTTTATACGGCTTTATGGCATTTATGTCCGTGCTGCTATTGATTTGGCGAATCAAGCTAGCGGGGCTGATGTTAAGCGCTGCCGCACAAACCGGTGCGTGTATGGCGTTTATTGCTTTGGCAACTGGCAGTATATGGGGAAAACCCATGTGGGGTACCTGGTGGGTATGGGATGCTCGATTGACTTCCGAACTTATTCTATTAGTTCTTTATATTGCTATCCTTGCAACTGGTGCAACCTTCAAAAATAAAGATCAGGGCGATAGGCTTGTGGCCGTTTTAACATTGGTCGGAGCAATTGATTTGCCTGTGATTCATTATTCAGTTTATTGGTGGAATACACTGCATCAAGGAGCGACATTGTCCTTATTGGCCAAACCAAAAATTGCACTGCCAATGCTGTATCCCTTGTTATTGACCCTTGCAGGATTTGCCTTCTATTGCGTATGGGTTATTTTACACAAAGCGGGTAATGAGCTGTTAATACGTGAAAAGCGTCAGCATTGGGTAAGAAAACTCCTGGAAGAAAATGTATGATTAACGAATTTATTAGCTGGTTTTCTATGGGGGGGTACTCCATTTATATCTGGCCAGCCTATGGCCTGGTTTGCGTGCTGCTGGTTATGAATTTGCTGGGCATTAAATGGCAGCGAAAACAAACCCGAAGAAAATTGCAGCGTTGGTTAAAGAGAAATCAGTCATGAATCCTGCTCGTCGCAAAAAATTAATCCGGCTAGTATTTATTGCTTCTGTTCTAGGAGTTGCGGCTGCTCTGGTGATGTATGCCTTAAGGCAGAATATCAGCTTGTTTTATACGCCAAGCCAAATTGCATCTGGAGAGGCGCCTCGTCAGCAGGTGATTCGCGTGGGCGGCATGGTTGCCGTGGGAAGTGTGATTCGTTCTGAAAAGGATTTATCTGTCCAGTTTGAACTGACCGATTTCAACCAGAAAGTTACGGTCCATTATCGAGGCATCCTGCCTGATCTGTTTCGGGAAAATCAGGGAATTGTCACAAAAGGACAATTACTGGATAACGGGCAGTTTGCAGCCACGGAAGTATTGGCTAAACACGATGCTAATTACATGCCTCCTGAAGTGAAGGCAAGTTTGGCTAAAACAAAGAGAAATATAAATTAATGATTGCTGAAATCGGTTTGTTTAGTCTCATTTTAGCGCTGCTGTTTGCAGTTCTTTTGGTCTCTGTGCCGTTTGTTGGGCTTATCAGGAACAATGCTGTTCTTATTAAAAGCGCAAATTATTACGTGGTCGCTTTGTTTGCTTTTGTTGCATTCGCCTATCTCTGTTTGACAGTTTGTTTTCTAAATGACGATTTTTCGGTCTCCTACGTGCTTTCTAATTCCAGCCTGTCCTTGCCCTGGTTTTATAAACTTTGTGCTGTATGGGGCGGGCATGAAGGCTCAATGCTCTTGTGGGTGTTTATCTTAAGTTTCTGGACTTTAGCCGTTAGTCTGGCCAGTAATTCGCTGGATCCAAAATTTCGAGTGCGTGTCCTGATTGTACTTGCCCTGCTTTGCATTGGTTTTTTACTCTTTCTGCTGCTCACCTCCAATCCATTTCTACGTCAGTTTCAGTTGCTTGATACAGAAGGCCGCGATCTGAATCCTTTATTGCAGGATCCGGGATTTCTATTCCACCCGCCGATGTTATATATGGGTTATGTTGGGTTCTCGGTGGCGTTTGCATTTGCTATGGCCGCTTTGTGGGCCGGGGAGTTTGAGCCAATATGGGCAAAATGGACCCGCCCCTGGACTCTCGCCGCATGGTGCTGCCTAACCGCTGGCATCACACTGGGAAGCTGGTGGGCTTATCGGGAATTAGGCTGGGGTGGCTGGTGGTTTTGGGATCCGGTGGAAAATGCATCGTTTATGCCATGGCTGGTCGGCACTGCATTATTGCACTCTCTGGCAGTCAGTGAGCAGCGTAAACAATTTATTGCCTGGACTTTGCTGTTAGCGATAACCGCTTTTTCTTTAAGCCTTATCGGTACTTTTTTAGTTCGCTCCGGAGTTTTGACTTCTGTTCATGCCTTTGCTGTGGACCCGCAAAGAGGATTATTTATTCTTGGATTTTTATTAGTAGTGATTGGCGGCTCTTTGCTGATTTTTTCTCTGCGAGCTAAACATCTGCAGAAGCAGGGAAGTCCCAGTATTTTTTCGCGAGAGAGTGCTTTATTACTTAACAATGTATTTTTAGCTGTGGCCATGCTGACAGTACTTATGGGCACTGTTTATCCATTATTAGTTGATGGTCTCGGTTTAGGCAAACTCTCTGTAGGGGCGCCATATTTCAATGCCGTATTTGTCCCTCTGATGATTCCTCTGTTAATTGTTATGGGTTTAGGCATTCATTTACGCTGGCATCAGGATGCGGTGCGAAACACTTTTAAAAAGCTGTTGCCGATAATTGTATGCAGTTTCCTGTTTCCATTTATCCTGCTTTTATGCCTTGCTCCAGAAATTGATGGGTATTGCCTACTGGGCTTATGTTTAGCCTTTTGGATTATTTTAAGCACCCTGTTTCTACTCGTTATAAGAATAAGACAGCGAGGTATTCATGGAATGACTCAGGCATTATGGGGAATGTTATTCGCTCATCTTGGCGTAGCTGCAACCGTAATTGGCATTGCTGTTTCAACAGCTTACGGTATTCAGGATGATGTGCGCATGGCGCCTGGAAGTAAAGCCTCACTGGCAGGTTATGTGATTCAATTTGTACGGGAGTCGTCCTTAAGCGGACCGAATTATCACGGAACGCAGGCTGAGTTCAGAATTAGTTCAAAAAAAGAAGTAAAAACGATTTATCCGGAAAAACGCGTTTACAATGTAGGAAAAATGGCAATGACAGAATCTGCCATCGACGTAAGTGTCTTTCGCGATATTTATGTGGCCCTGGGAGAGCCTCTCGATGATACATCCTGGTCGGTTCGGCTCTATTTTAAGCCTTTTATACGCTGGATTTGGGGTGGGGGATTCCTTATATTGGCAGGTGGTATTTTGGCCTTGTCCGACAGACGATATTTTCAGGCGAGAAAAAAGCAGGCGGTTCACCTTCACCCTGAGATTTCAATATGAGAAAAGTATTTATTCGTAGCATTCCATTCTTGTTATTTGTTGTACTTGCTGCTTTTTTATGGAAAGGCCTTTCGCTTGACCCGCAAAAACTTCCCTCTGCCCGCCTCGGGCAATCTTTGGGTTCCTTCAGTTTACCACCGCTCCAGCAAGAAGCGCCGGCATTTACGCCTGAATTATTTAAAGGACAGATTGTTCTGTTAAATGTCTGGGCAAGCTGGTGTGAAGCCTGCACAATGGAGCAGCTTTTTCTGATGCACCTTGCAGGACAAGGTGTGAAGATTTATGGCGTGAACTATAAAGATAATCCCGAAGATGCTCGTAAATGGCTAAAAGAATGGGGAAACCCCTACGTGGCTGTGGGAGAGGATATTAAGGGCAACCTGGCTATGGATCTCGGTGTTTATGGTGCGCCTGAAACATTTCTGATTGATCAAGAGGGAATTATTCGCTTCAGACATGTGGGCATCCTTGACGAACAAAGCTGGACAAGCGAATTTCTACCCCGTATCAAAGAGTTGGAGAAAAAAGCATGATGAAAGCCGTTCT
This sequence comes from Legionella quinlivanii, assembly GCF_900461555.1. Lineage (NCBI taxonomy): Bacteria > Pseudomonadati > Pseudomonadota > Gammaproteobacteria > Legionellales > Legionellaceae > Legionella > Legionella quinlivanii. The sequence continues at coordinate 1,373,427 of NZ_UGOX01000001.1, forward strand.
GGCGGCCATTCTGGCTATTTTCATGGCGAATACAGTATACGCCAATTCCATGTATCCATTGGAAACAGAGAGACAGGAAGCGCAATTTAATCATTTGTTAAAAGAGTTGCGTTGTCTGGTCTGTCAAAATCAGGATCTGGCAGATTCACACGCTGATTTAGCGAAAGATTTACGCCAGCAAGTATATGTGATGGTGAAAGATGGGAAAAGTGATAGCGAAATTATTAATTTTCTAACCGATCGCTATGGTGATTTCATATTATTTAATCCGCCAGTGAAATCCATTACGCTGGTCTTATGGTTTGGCCCGGCCATTTTTCTCATGATTGGATTTTTTATATTTTGGCGTACGTGTCTGAGGCAAACTGTAAATGAGTGAATGGTGGTTAGTTTCTTATCTCGGCCTGATATTGCTTCTGGCGCTTTTGGTAATTGCCTGTTCTCTCAGGCCGTTTAAAAAAACCATGGCTTTTATCAGCCCCTTAATTATTATTCTGGTTAGTCTGGCTTATTGGCAATGGGGTGGGTGGTTTGAGTGGCAGGAGTTTGTCAGCAAGGAACGAAATCAGCAACAGATTAAGCAGGTCTTATCAACCATTAAAAATACGGATGAATTAATAGAAAAACTAAGGGCTCGTTTAGACGATAGCCCGGCAAGCGCCCGTGGCTGGTATCTTTTGGGAAGGCTTTATGCGAGCCAGAGTCAATGGGCCGAGGCAAATAAGGCATTCAAGAAAGCCTATCAATTTCAGCCCGACGATGAAAAAACCATCGTTAACTATGCGCAAAGCCAGCTTCAATTGAATGATGGGAAATTTAACAGTTCAGTTAAAATGCTTTGCCTGAAATTGTTAAAAATGAATCCAGAGCAGCCTGATGCTCTATCTATGCTGGCTATGGATGCTTATCTGAATCAGGATTACAGCTCCGCTATCGCCTATTGGCAGCGATTACTCGCCCTTGTTCCGCCAAAATCCAGGGATGCAATCATGATTCAGAAAGCAATAAGCAAAGCAATTTCCAAAGCGGGTAGCTAGTAGCAAGGCACGGGGCAGCTACCCGTTGCTTCATAAACAATTGACAAGCCATCATTAATACTGTCACAGTAAATTTCCACACCATTAGACAACAGGGAGTTTCTAATGCCGGAAAAACGTGCTCAGCAACTATTAAACCGTCTATTTGCAAAAATTGATTTGAAAACAAATCCAGAGCTTATTTCCGGGATCCTCTCAAATCTTGGAATGGATCAATTTGAACCAGAGGATGAGAATATTTCCACATTTCTTAAACTCATCAAAACAGAAGCAATAGATGTCAGTGCTTTGGTTCATAAACTGATTGCCATTATTCTGGATATAGAACCTTTTGCAAATTTACTGGAACAAATCGAGAAAGATAAACTGATTTCAGAGCGAGAGTTTGAAAAAATAGTACCCGTAATCAGACTGCAAATTAATCTTTTGTGTCTTTTTGAAGCGTTCGCAGCCACAATGGCTAACAGTCGCAGTTTTAACGAGGACGTGTACAGGTTCATTCTGCGCCAAAGACACACACCGATGCCTGGAAGTCCCTTGGGTTATTTATTTTTTAATAAAAGAAAAGATGCTTCAGCCTTTAAGACTATCAAGGTTATTTCGGTGGATCCCGCCCAGACGGCGGGTGCTTTTCTGCGGCAGCTTGATGGCAATAAAGATCCGCAATTTGTCAGGAAAGAAGCCAAAAAATTTATTAAAAAATACGGTTTGTCCTTGTGGAACAAAAAAATAAGCCCGAAAGAATTTGATCATGAATACTATGAATCGGTTAAAAACGTAGCCCTCAACATCCTTGAGGCAACCGCAGAAGATGCTCATCAGGGTGCTTATGCGAATGCCTGCAGCGGCTGCGGTTTAATTGCCGACATGGAGCATCAGGCCTATAGCAATCGTTATGTGGCAAGAAAAATGGTTTTACCTCAGGGAGAGGAAGCCAGCCCTGATTTTAGCCACCCTTTATTACCGCAATTAAAATTAAATCCTCGCCCGAAACTGGTGTGTGAGTTTTTAATCGATAAACTATGGCAGGATCTTTATACCAGCTGGAATAGCTATTTTGTGGCCAAAAATTTCGATCCGGTTTTTTTAATAATGAAATTACTGGTTCCTTCAGTTTGCGGTGCTGAACCGGTTCATTATCTTGAAACCAGAGTGTTTCTATTGTTTCTGGTGGGCAATCTTTTCCATAATTGCCGGGTAGACAGTAATCTTTTTTTTCAGACTGGGTTTAAACTTGAACATCAAGAGCAAATCCTCAGGATTTGGGGTGAAATTAACAAAGAGTATGCTGAAAAAGTACTGAAGGAACACGGAAATAAATTCATTAATACCGATCAGTTATATCGCCGTATTATCGGCTCTTCGCCTTTTATGTCTGTAACCAATAATCTGTATCATTTTATTAAAGATTACGAGCATTTCAGCGTTTTGCCAGAAGAGAGCGAGGGTCTGTGTATTATCAGTTAATGAGACGAATTTTTGCATTCTGTTAATCTTCGTATACACTAAATTCATTACTAATAATGGTATTTATTCAGGGAGGAATAAATGAAGAATGCAGCCTATCAAATTATGGAATTAACCGGCACATCCCCCGATGGAGTAGACGATGCAATTAATGATGCAATTCTGCAGGCGTCCAAATCATTCGGTAATCTTGCCTGGTATGAAGTAATCAGTACAGGTGATGTTATTGAAGGTCAGAAACGAAAGTTTTATCAGGCACAAATTAAGTTTGGCTGCCACGCTCATTAGATATTGTTCCGGCAAATAACCTGTCGTCTTAGCGAACAACGTGAAGCAGTCCAGACCGAAACATGATCAAACTTAGGAGCTGCTTCGCTTACGCTCGCAAAGACTGTTTTTTGTGCGCTTATCTTCATTTACGCCTCAACCCTCGGCTGACAGGTTTTTTTGCAATTTATTGAGACAAACTGCTCGTATAGCCTGTAATTTATCTCAAAGTTATGATATAATATACGGTTAAACTCACCTAGGAGTTAACATGGCGCTTTTAGTTTTACAAAAAGCACTCACCTTTGATGATGTGCTCCTTGTTCCCGCTCACTCCACTGTATTGCCTAAAGAAGTCCTGCTCAAAACTCAATTAACTCGTGATATCCAGCTCAATATCCCCTTGATTTCTGCAGCAATGGATACTGTAACCGAGGCTCGTCTGGCAATTGCTATGGCACAGGAAGGCGGCATTGGAATTATCCATAAAAATATGACAATTCAGGCTCAGGCCGAGCAAGTCAGGAAAGTTAAAAAGTTTGAAAGCGGGATGGTGAAAGATCCTGTCTCTGTGACCCCCAATGTTACTGTCCATGAGCTTCTGGAAGTGATGGCGCGGCATAATTTTTCAGGTGTACCAGTAGTTGAGAACGACCAACTGATAGGTATTGTCACGAGCAGAGATATTCGTTTTGAAACGAATCTGTCTTTACCAGTATCTGCCGTTATGACTCCCAAAGAGCGATTAGTAACGGTAAGAGAAGGCGCAAGCCGTGAAGAAATCAGAAGTTTGTTGCATCGACATCGTCTGGAAAAACTCCTGGTTGTGAACAATGCATTTCAATTACGAGGGTTGATTACAGTTAAAGATATCCAAAAAGCAAAAGAAAATCCCTTCGCTTGTAAAGACAGTTCTGAGCAGTTGCGGGTGGGAGCTGCCGTTGGTGTTGGTGAAGGCACTGATGAGCGCATTGAAGCCTTAATTGACGCAGGCGTTGATGTAGTGATTGTAGATACTGCACACGGACACTCAGAAGGTGTTTTAAATCGGGTGCGATGGATTAAAAAGAATTTTCCCTCTATTCAGGTCATTGGCGGTAATATAGCAACGGCCGATGCCGGAAGGGATTTAGTTGAAGCAGGAGCAGATGCGGTCAAGGTAGGCATTGGCCCAGGGTCGATTTGTACAACCCGTATTGTGACAGGTGTTGGTGTGCCGCAAATCACCGCTATTGCCAATGTGGTAGAAGGAGTTAAAGGCGCTGTACCGGTTATAGCCGATGGAGGAATACGCTTCTCTGGCGACATTTGCAAGGCACTGGCTGCCGGAGCTGATACAGTAATGCTGGGCGGGATGTTTGCAGGTACCGAAGAATCTCCTGGTGAAATTGAACTGTATCAGGGCAGAACCTATAAAAGTTACCGCGGAATGGGATCAATCGGTGCAATGTCTCAGGCACAGGGTTCTAGTGACAGATATTTTCAGGATGCGAGCCAGGGAGCTGAGAAACTGGTTCCTGAAGGTATTGAAGGCCGTGTTCCCTATAAAGGGCCAGTGCAAACAATTATTCAACAAATGATGGGTGGTTTGCGTTCCTGCATGGGGTATACCGGATGTCAGACAATTCAAAGCTTGCATGAAAATGCCCGATTTATTGAAGTGACTAATGCAGGTATGCGGGAATCTCATGTGCATAATGTGAGCATAACTAAACAAGCACCTAACTACCAGGTGGATAATTAAAAAATGAGTTCTATTAAACGGCAACCTATTCTCATACTCGATTTTGGTTCACAGTACACCCAGCTTATCGCCCGCCGAGTCCGCGAGATCGGCGTGTATTGTGAAATTCACCCTTATGATTTGTCACAGGATGAGTTTTTGAAATTATCTCCCTGTGGCCTGATTCTTTCAGGTGGACCGTCTACCGTTACTGAAGTAGAAACACCTTCTGCGCCTTCCTGGGTTTATGATTGTAATCTTCCTTTATTGGGTATTTGCTATGGAATGCAAACAATGGCAGCTCAACTGGGTGGAGAGGTTCAATCCTCTTCGTTACGTGAATATGGCTATGCGGAGCTACGTTTGCATGGTCATAGCCAACTGCTCAGTAATATTGAGGACAGAACGACAGAGAATGGTGATGCCTTACTGGATGTCTGGATGAGTCATGGAGACAAGGTGAGCCGTCTTCCTCCCGGGTTTGAAGTGATCTGTGAAACCAGCAATGCGCCAATTGCCGGCATGGCTGACGAATCCCGGCACTGGTATGGTCTGCAATTTCATCCGGAAGTCACTCATACTTTGCAGGGCTTAAGAATTTTAAAACGTTTTATACTGGAAATTTGTAAGGCCAGTTCGGATTGGACTCCGGGTAATATCATAGAGCGATCAATTGAAGTGATTCGCGAAAAAGTGGGCAATGATGAGGTATTGCTTGGCCTTTCTGGCGGAGTGGATTCTTCGGTAGTTGCTGCTTTACTCCACAAAGCGATTGGTGACCAGCTGACTTGTGTGTTTGTTGATACAGGATTGCTGCGCTTAAACGAGTCCGAGCAGGTAATGGCTATGTTTGCCAGACACATGGGCATTCGGGTCATTGCTGTCAATGCGGAAGAGCGGTTTTTACAAGCATTGGAAGGGGTTGATTGTCCCGAGAAAAAACGAAAAATTATTGGCCGTACCTTTATTGAAGTATTTGATGACGAAGCAAGCCGCATTCCAGGTGTGAAATGGCTTGCACAGGGTACTATTTATCCTGATGTCATTGAATCAGCCGCGACAAAAGGGGCTTCTGCTGTTATCAAATCTCATCATAATGTGGGCGGACTTCCTGAAACTCTGAATCTTAAACTTATCGAACCCATTCGTGAGCTTTTTAAAGATGAAGTACGGAAAGTTGGCCTTGAATTAGGCCTGCCTCATGATATGGTTTTCCGCCATCCCTTTCCAGGCCCCGGGCTTGGCGTGCGGATATTAGGTGCTATAAGAAAAGAATATGCCGATATTTTACGACAGGCAGATGCCATTTTTATCGAGGAATTGCATCGCGAAAATCTGTATCACAAGGTCAGCCAGGCTTTTGCTGTCTTTTTACCCGTCAAAAGTGTAGGCGTGATGGGAGATGGGCGCCGTTATGATTTTGTAATTTGTTTGAGGGCGGTGGAAACCATTGATTTCATGACCGCACATTGGGCGCATTTACCCTGGGAGTTTCTTGCTAAGGTTTCCAACCGTATTATCAATGAAGTAGCAGGGGTTTCGAGAGTAACTTATGACATCTCCGGCAAACCGCCAGCCACCATTGAGTGGGAATAAAGACCGTTACTGGATGTGGCAAGCCTATGAACAAGCCAGGCTTGCCCAGGCTGCCGGTGAAGTACCTGTGGGGGCCGTACTGGTATCCGCAGAAGGCCGGCTCCTGGCATCGGGTCATAATCGAGTAATTACTGACAATGATCCCTGTGCACACGCTGAGATAGTTGTTCTGCGTCATGCCGCTCGGACAATGAAAAACTACCGTTTAAATCATACTATACTGTATGTCACTCTCGAACCCTGTTGTATGTGCGCAGCGGCCGCTGTTCATGCGCGTATTGACAGGCTGGTTTTTGCGAGCCGCGACTTCAAAGCGGGAGCTGCTGGAACCCTGCTTAATATTCCGGCTTTGGACTTTTTAAACCATCGTTTAAAAATAGACGAAGGCATTTTACAGCAAGAATGCTCGGATCTGCTCAGTCAGTTTTTCAAGGAAAAACGAAAACAGTCCACTTTACCTTAAATCGAAAAACTCTCTACAGCGAATTGGGGCCCAACTCCGGGGTGAAACTTGTGTTGCATCAAAAACGTTCTCGTGTTTTCCAGGACTAAGCCGAAAGGATCTGCATCTCCATCTAATACCAGAGAATTAATTCGCGTCTTTAACAAAGAATCAATCATGGGTTGCGTTGTGGATTTAAAATAATCAATTCTTGCCTGTATCGCCTCTTTATTATCATCGGGACGTCCGCGCTCCATCAGATTTTTTACCATGGTACTTTCTTTAGCATTTAAGTAAATTAGAGCTGCGGGTTGTCCAAAATATTTAAAGAAATAGTCCAGTTGTCTGGGATTTCTCGGGAATCCATCAAGAAAGACTGTATTGCTTTTCCAAAGACAGGGCTGTGCTAAAAGCGCTTTAATTACCAGCTTATCGGGAAGTAATCCTCCCTTGTTCATAAGAGATTTTAACTCCACTCCCTTGAAAGGCTCATTCTGGAAATGCCTTCTGAACAGATCGCCAGTCGAAATATGAGGAAACTCCGGAAAGTGTTTTGCCACAGTGGTTTTTCCAGTTGCAGGTCCTCCCATCAAAAGAATGATGTTTGCTGATTTACGAAAAAAGAAGGGGCGCATAAATGAATAGATAAATCGGAAAAAAAGAGTTTTTATCATGAGACGATAAAAAGTGCAAACTGTTTAAAATGTTTAAAGAAATCTTAGGAGTCTTTTCTCCTTAGGGAGAGAGTTAGAGAGTGTTTAACCCAACCCCCACCTTAAGTTAAGGACCTTTGTCATTCCCGGGAAGGCGTTGTTGCTTGGATAAAGATAAGTGTACAACAAACTGTCTTTGCGAACAAAGTGAAGCAATCCAGATCCTTACTTTATCCAAGTTTCGATCTGGATTGCTTCACTTTGTTCGCAAGGACTACATATTGGTTGCTTGGTTCTATTTACGCAACAATGCCTGGCGGGCACGACAGTTCAATATACAATTGAGCTTAACTTAATGGCAGTGTCTCTATCCCTTTTTATGCCCAAGACATAAAACAATTCATTGACTGAAGATTACTCAGTTTGAAACCAGCACTTGTGATTGACGTAAGTTAAGCATTACTTTTACTAAACACACAATGAGAGCTAATGAGAGACCGATCATTAAATAAGCAAGCATGGCAAGCGGGCTGCCGGTGCTTTGAATAAGCCAGGTAACAATAAAAGGGGCGAAGCCGCCAAATAGCATTACGCTAAAGTTGTAGCTGACAGAAATCCCTGTTGTTTGTATAGGATCAGGAAATAAATCAGCAATCATTGGTGCAAAACTCGCCAGGTAAAATCCCATCAGAGCCGTCATGGTGATCTGAATCAGCGCAAATAATGCGATCTGATGAACAAGCATCAGGTAACTATAAAGAGGAAATGCCAGTATCAATTGACATGACAAGGACAAGATCGCCAGTGTCACAGGATTGATGCGATCAGCCAGCTTACCGCCAAAAAAGATACTGATTAAACCGGCGCATAATCCGATGAAACAACAGAAATAAGCTTCATTCAGAGAAAAATGCAAATATAAATGGGCATAAGTGGGCATGTAATTAATAATCAGATAAAGTGGAACGGACGCTCCGGCAACCAATCCCATTCCGCAGATGATATTAAAAGGCGGCAGATCGCCCAATTTTGGATTTAAAGGATTCTTTTCGATAAGAGAGCTGGCAGAGTGTTTAAACGTTTTTCTTAATAATATTCCAACCGGCATAATCAGTAAGCCAAGCAAAAAGGGTAAACGCCAGGCCCAGTTTTCAATAGTTTCTGTTGTGTAAAATTCAGTCATCAATAAGCCGACAACTGTTCCCATTGCAAGCGCCAGCAGTTGGCCAAACATCTGCCAGGAGGAATAAAAGTAACGATTTTTTTCTGGGGCCATCCGGATAAGAAGATTAATTGCTGTTCCAAATTCGCCGCTGGTCGCCAGACCTTGCAGCATGCGGGCAATAATTAGGATATAGGTGGCGTAAATGCCAATATCTCGATAGGTTGGGGTACAGACGATTAGAAATGTCGCGAAAGCCATTAAACTGATAATCACCAGCATTGCTGATTTCGAGCCGTAGCGATCAGCAAATAACCCAAAAATAAGGCCTCCCAGGGGGCGCAGACAAAAGCTGATGCCAAATGTCGCTGTGGTGGAAAGAAGGGAGCTTAGCGGATCCTGGGAAGGAAAAAATAGCCTGGAGATGAAAACCAGCATAAAGGAGAAAACTACAAAATCATACCACTCTAATACATTACCAATAATGATGGCTGTCAATTGCCATTTATTCAATCCCTGATGATTCATATTATCCTTATGACAAGCTAAGTGATGCTTATGGATTAGAACTATTATGACAGTTAAAATGTCTAAATCAATTAATCAGCTAAACTAAGAAGCGCTTAATCAGACATGATTTCATCGATTTGCATAAGGCATGATCACGAATTTTTGTTAAATATGACCAAAATTGCATCAGTTTGTGGTATATTTGGGTCCGTTACTCAAAATTATACGCCATAGGATGTTATATGCCCTTCACGTCAGAGCCAATTGACACATTGGATATTTATATTAAAAAAGATCTTTCAGATAAAATGGGTAAATTTTTTGCAGTTTTGCGAAAGAACTTTACTGAAGATGACGCAAACACTTTATTGACCAACGCCAATGCGCAGGTTAAGCCAGGAGAAATGGTCAATGATCGAATCGCGATAATTCTCATTAATCAATTTATAAAAGCTGAAAAGGGCATTTCCTATGAACCCAAAGAGTCAGTGAAGAAAGGTGAGGTGAAGGATACGTATTTTAATGATAAGGGCGAAAAATACTACCAGGTTAAGCGTTTGGTAAGCCAGCGCTGGAGAGTTGTGTATTTCAAGAGTATGCTGGAAAAATGCAAGCCGCCTCTTTTACCAGAATCGGAGTCATCATCCCATGCACTTTCTACCCTAAATGAGGCGGAGTCGGCACCCACTTCTACCTGGTCTATTCTTCAGGGTTTCAAAAACTCTTTAGGAGAGGAATACTCAAAATTATTTGCTCCCAAACCGGCAGAAAAAAGAAAACTTGAGAAAGAAGTGGATGAGTTAAAACGTGAGAATAAAAAAATCAGAAGCAGCCTTAGGCAAGTGATGGAAAATCTGAATAATCTTAAAGCACAGCATGAGAGTTTGTTGCGAGTGCTAAGTCCCTTGGCTTCCATTAGTACCTCTTCATCCTGTACTTTGTCTAACATGTCTTCTTCCAGCACGTCTTCTTCAAGTACATCTTCTGAGGATATGCTGACGCTTAATCGGAACCTGCTGTTCAGCAATTCAGCGTCAGCTGCCATTGAGCCGCCTGGCTTGAGACAGAAGCCGGCTTCCTCGGGTGATTGCTTAATACCTTCATCTCATTAGGCTAGTTCTTTCATTAACAATTCTTTCAGACGCTCTTTTTCCCTGGGCGTCAAATGATTACTGCTGTGGCTGGAGACATAGAAGGTATCCTCAACTCGCTCGCCTGCAGTTGCAATTTTTGCACCGTGCAACAGAATGCCCAGGCGCGTGAAAATGCGACTTACATGAGCGAGTAACCCTGGCCGGTCAGTGGCTATCAGAAACAATCGGGTATGGGTAAGATGACTTTCTTCACTAAAGCTTATCTGTGGAGATAATTTGAAATGAGCCATAGTGCGCGTAATTCTGCGTTTGGAAATCGATGGAATTTCATTGGCTTTCGCCAATTGTTCAACTAATGCCTGCTGGATGAGATCAATTTTTTCCTTATCAAAAAGTGCCTGATGTTGTTCATCAAGGATAATATAGGTATCCAAATCAAACTCATTCTTACAGCTTAGAATCGTTGCTTCCTGTATGGTTGTATGATGGTTGCTTAACACCGTGGTGGTGATTGTAAAGCGTTCGTCGTGATGAGGCATATAAATGAACACCTCTGTTCCCCCCTCACTGTGATGGGGAAGGATCATGACCAGTGGGTATTCCTTGCACTCAAGGATTGCTTTAGTGTGCTTGGCAATTATTTTGGGGGATTCATGCAAAAAATAAATACCCTGAAAATTTTCCCATATCCTTTGAGCGCGAGCCGGAAGAATTTTATCTGCAATAAGAATTTCCAAAGCCTGTTGTTTGCGCGATTCAATTAAAGCAGATTCATTTGAAAAAGCGCTGGTTTCCAGTAATGCCTGTTTACTGGCTTTATATAACTCTTTTAGCAGAGTATCCTTCCAGCTGTTCCATAAAGAAGGATTCGTTCCACAGATATCGGCCACAGTTAAGAGATATAAATAGTCGAGGTAATGGAGGCTTGGAAGTTTGCTGCTAAAATCCTGGATGGTCTTGGGGTCATAGATATCCTGGCGCTGAGCTGTTTGCGACATTAGCAAGTGATTTTGTACAAGCCATATCAGCAACTCCCGATCATCGTCATCCAGATGGTGATTGATGGCAAACTGATTTGCTTCAAGTGCTCCCAAATCGGAATGATCCCCCCCGCGGCCTTTGGCGATGTCATGAAAAAATGCGGCTAAATAAATAATTTCCTTTTTTCTGATGGAAGACATTACCGAGCCAGCCAGCGGAAATTTTTGCGAATAAAATGGATTGAGAAAACGAACAATATTGCGAATGACGTAAAGGGTATGCTGATCGACTGTATATACATGAAAAAGATCATATTGCATCTGCCCTGTGACTGATGCAAAACAATCAAGATAATGGCCGAGTACTCCGTAGCGATTCATGTGCTGCAGGGCCTCAAATGGGTTGATTCCTTCCCTGAAAATCGCCATAAAAGCTGACGTGACGCTTCTCGTAAGCTTAAACCGTCTGTTCATCAGATAAAGATGCTGACGTATTAATCGAATAGTGCTTGCTCTGACCCCCTGGATATCCGGTTTTTTTGCGATCCACAGAAAAAGACTGATTAAGGCCTGGGGATGCTGAATAAACACACGGGTATGACGAATTTCAATAAAATTATTGGATAATTGAAAATAATTATCCAGACGCTGAATTCGTTGCTTTTCATGATGGACAATGGCTTCCGAAAACCATTGAAACAGCATTTCGTTTAGTTCACGATTACGCTTAATTACCGTGAAGTATGCTTTCATGAATTGCTCAATTCCGAGTGAGTGGGAATTGTCGGTGAAATTGAAAAGACTGGCTAGCTTAAGCTGATGATCAAAAAGAAGCCGTTCTTCCTGTTTGCCGGTTATGGCGTGCAGGGCAAAGCGAACGCGCCACAGGAAATGCTGGCAGTTGATTAATTCTTCATATTCCTTATCGGTAAAGAAGCCACAGCTGATGCCATCGGCCAGTTTTTTGATACCATAATGCCGTTTTCCAATACATAAGAGCATTTGCAAGTCACGAAGAGCTCCAGGACCATGTTTAACATTCGGCTCGAGATTATATTCTGTTTCGCCATATTTTTTATAACGTGTCTGCTGCTCCTGCATTTTGGCCAGAAAGTAATCTTCGCTAGGCCACATGTGCAGCGGATGGGTTTTATATTGTAACTCCTCCATCAGACTGCTTTTACCGCAAAGTAAATGCAAGTCGAGTATGCTGGAGATAACTGTCAGGTCTTTTTGCGCGAGTTGCGCACAAGCTTCAACTGTCGTAATTTGATGACTGATATTCATTCCTGCATCCCAGCATTCCTGAATGAAGGATTGAGCGCGTTGAACCTCAATTTTAGATAATTTTTCTGAATGCAATAACAAGAGATCGATATCAGAATGCAATAGTAACTCTCGTCTTCCATAGCTGCCCAGTGCAACCAGGCAAAACTGATTACTCAAATGAAGCTTGTTTTTATAGAATAAGCCTATCAGGCTCTGATCAATGAATTTGACCAGTTTTCGGGTAAGATGACCAATATTGGCCTTTTGATAAAACTCATTACACAGCTCTTCCCTGAACTGTTTTAATGTTTGCTTTAGAACTGGATTAACGTTCTTCATCACGAAGCGTCAGGATTTCTACCCCGTCATCGGTGACCAGCAGGGTATGCTCCCACTGAGCAGACAGGCTGTGATCTTTCGTCACAACCGTCCATTGGTCCGGCAGTAAACGAGTGTGATGCTTACCGATATTTACCATTGGCTCAATGGTGAATGTCATGCCCGCTCGTAACATTTCGCCGGTATCGGGAGTTCCATAATGCAGCACCTGCGGGTCCTCATGAAACACTCGACCGATCCCATGTCCGCAATAGTCCCGCACAACCGAGCAACGGTTTTTTTCAGCATGTTGCTGAATAGCGTATCCAATATCACCCAGGCGAACACCGGGTCTGACCATTTCAATGCCAATAAATAAACACTCATAAGCAACCTGGACTACATGACGGGCTTTCACCGAAGGCTGTCCGACAAAAAACATTTTGCTGGTGTCACCGTGATAGCCGTCCTTTATAACTGTGACATCAATATTGATAATATCGCCGTTTTTCAGAGCTTTTTTTCCGGGAATACCGTGGCAAACGACATGATTAATCGAAGTGCAAATCGACTTTGGAAAACCATTATATCCCAAGGGGGCAGGAATAGCCTGCTGCTCATTGACAATATAGTCATGGCAAATTGTGTTTAATTCATCAGTGGTAACCCCTTCTTTCACATAGGGTTCGATCATAGTCAGCACATCAGCGGCCAGTTTCCCGGCGATGCGCATTTTTTGTATCTCTTCAGGTGTTTTAATGCTTACAGGCATAAGAGGTCCATAAAACGGTTAGAGCGGAATATTCACTGAAATAGTAGCATAAGAATTCAATTTCTACATCATGGATTTAGGGTCAAAAAGATCTTATTTTGCTGTCGACCTTTGCTTTCACAAAGTTGTAAACGCACGCCTTTGCGAGCGTTAGCGAAGCAATTCAGAGCGAGTCTTCTCTAAACCCGGTAGTGGATTGCTTCACTTTGTTCGCAATGACGACGCACTTGATATTAATTAAGATTTATTTCAGAATCTAGCAGCCCATTTGTTTAAAGAATTCTCTTTTTTTGGTTTCCCATTGGGTCATCAATGTCTGGTATTGCTGCTTTTGTTGATCATTCAGCAAGTTATAAATTTGATTTTTCATGGTGATTTTGGTTTTCATCATGTTGCCAATCAAAGTCGTTTTTTGCTGAACCAGTGCATCCAGTTTGCCTTGATCCAGTGTAGGTGACATCACCAATGCTTTCATCTCTTCGCGAATACTTTTCATTTGCGTCCAATTCGCTTTCATTGCGCTTTTAGCATTGTCTTTAATCGCCTTAATTTTATCTTGCTGGTCCTGAGTCAATTGCAAAGTCTGAACCATTTCCTGCCATCTCTGTGCATGGGAGCACAGTTTGCCATTATCAGTGCTGGCAGCTTGCGAGCTGGCGGCTGGCTGATCAGTTGCAGTAGTGCTGTCTGCATAGACAGGTGCGGCCAATGAGGCAGATATGAACAATATTGGCAGCAATACTTTCTTGAACATGGTGTTCTCCTTGATGTTTTAATTTTTATCCAGTTTCGAGTATAGACTCTAAATGAAAATAATTCTTGTTATTCAGTCAAATTGATATTCATAATTAACGGGCAAACGATCTGTAATAACTCATTACGATTGCTGCAGGCGCCTAAATGTGATATAACTAGCGCGCTTTTAACGACACACACGTTTCGTCACATAAAGCGGGGTCCCCATGTGGGGTGCTTTATGGGAAGCGTGGAGGCATAACCCTTGGAGAAACAATGAATAACGTTAGTATGCGTGAACTATTGGAAGCGGGCGCTCATTTTGGGCATAGAACCCGTTTCTGGAACCCAAAAATGTCTGAGTATATTTTTGGCTCAAGAAACAAAATTCATATCATCAACCTGGAAAAAACACTGCCCATGTTGAATGATGTTGCCAACTATGTTGGCCGTCTGGCTTCTAACAAAGCTAAAATCCTGTTTGTTGGTACAAAAAGAGCGGCTCAGGAAAGCATTCGTGAACATGCAAAGCGCTGTGGTATGCCCTATGTTGACCATCGCTGGTTGGGCGGCATGCTGACAAACTATAAAACTGTCCGTCAGTCTATTTTCAGACTCAAAGAACTGAAAGAATTACGTGACAAAGGTGCTTTTGAAACTATGATTAAGAAAGAAGCACTGATGTTAAGCCGCGAACTGGAAAAACTGGAGCGTGGATTAGGCGGTATCGAGGATATGGGTGGATTGCCAGATGCTCTCTTCGTTGTCGATGTCGGTTTTGAACACATCGCTGTTGAAGAAGCGCGTCGATTAAAAATTCCTGTCATTGGTGTGGTTGATACTAACAACAGCCCAGACAATATTGATTATGTCATTCCAGGTAATGATGACTCCATGCGCGCAGTGGATATTTATGTCCGCGTGGTTGCAGATGCTATTGCCGATGCAAAAAGCGGCAACACAGTAGGTGGAGTAGCAAGCAGTGAATTCGTGGAAGTATCGTCTGCCGAGGAAGCTGAAAAAGCGGGTGAATAATTAACTTTGCTAAAGGGGCGCGTTGTCCAAGCATAAATCGGATATGAAGTTCCTTCACACCGTTTTATGACTTGTCTGCAGCGCACCCCTTTTTACTATGTGGAGAATTGAAATGAGTATAAGTGCTGCATTGGTTATGAAGTTACGTGAAAGAACTGGCGCCGGAATGATGGAGTGCAAAAAGTTTCTGGTTGCGACCAATGGTGACATTGAATTGGCCATCTCTGAAATGAGAAAAGCAGGCCAGGCCAAAGCCGATAAAAAAGCGGATCGAATTGCTGCTGAAGGTGTCATTGTGATTGCGCGTTCTGCTGATGGACGTAGTGCAGTCATGCTGGAAATTAACAGTGAGACTGACTTCGTTGCCAGAGATGAGAATTTTACCCGTTTCGCAGAAAAAGTGGCTGCGACTGCTCTGGAAAGCTCTGTCGCCGATGTTGCTGCGCTTGCCAACGAGACATTAAAAGATACTGACAGCACAGTCGAACAGGCTCGTCAGGAGCTGGTCGCGAAAATTGGTGAAAACATCAAGATTCGCCGTATGGAAAGAATGTCTTGCGATGGTGTAATTGGATCTTATCTGCATGGCTCAAGAATTGGTGTTCTGGTTGCACTGAAAAATGGCGAAGAAGCACTGGCTAAAGACATTGCGATGCATATCGCTGCCAGTCGTCCGATGGTTGTGAACCGCGATCAGGTATCTGCTGAAGCAATTGAAAACGAGCGTGAAATCTTCACTGCTCAAGCCAGAGAAAGCGGCAAGCCACAGGAAATCATCGATAAAATGATTGAAGGCCGTATTAATAAATTCATCGACGAAGTTAGCTTGAATGGTCAGCCTTTCGTTAAAGATCCCAATGTTAAAGTGGGTCAGCTGCTGAAAGAAAAAGGCGCTGAAGTAACTGCGTTCCTTCGTTTTGAAGTAGGGGAAGGCATTGAGAAAAAAGAAGACAACTTTGTTGAAGAAGTGATGGCACAGGTTCGTGATTAATGATGAGCGATAATCACTTACAGTTAAAATATAAACGCATTTTATTAAAATGCAGCGGTGAAGCACTGATGGGCAAGGCTCAGTTCGGCATTGACCCCTCAGTGCTGGACCTTATCGCGAATGATGTGGCTGAACTGATCCGTATGGGAGTTGAAGTTGGCCTGGTAATTGGCGGCGGAAATCTCTTTCGCGGTAAAGCATTGTCGGAAGCGGGTTTGGGCCGGGTAACCGGGGATCACATGGGCATGCTTGCCACAGTAATGAATGCTTTGGCTATGAGAGATGCATTGGAACGTATTGACATGCCTGCAAGAATCATGTCTGCTATTCCTATGTTAGGTGTTGTTGATCCCTATCACCGGCGTAAAGCGATTACCCATTTGCGTAATGGTCATGTTGTGATTTTTGCTGCGGGAACCGGTAATCCATTTTTTACAACTGATTCTGCTGCCTGCTTACGGGCGATAGAAGTGGGCGCTGATATTGTATTAAAAGCAACCAAGGTTGATGGGATTTACAATGATGATCCAATGATAAATCCAAAAGCCACTCGCTACGATTATTTAAGCTACAGACAAGTGCTCAGCGATGGCTTAAAAGTGATGGATTCAACCGCTATCTGTCTTTGTATGGATCATGGAATGCCGCTTCAGGTGTTCGATTTGTTTGCACCGGGCGCCTTGAAAAAAATTGTATCAGGTGAACGCGTAGGAACTATTGTAGGAGCCAATAATGATTAATGATGTCAAAAATGATGCTGAAAAACGAATGAAAAAATCCGTTGAGTCATTGCAGCATGAATTGACAAAAATCAGAACCGGAAGAGCAAATGCCAGTTTGCTGGATCATATCCAGGTAGACTATTACGGCAATCTCACTCCCTTAAACCAGGTCGCCAATGTCTCTGCCAGTGATTCAAGAACTTTATTAGTCACTCCCTGGGAAAAATCGATGGTGGCTGTAGTGGAGAAGGCAATTCTGACCTCTGATTTAGGATTAAACCCAGCTACTGCTGGATCAGCAATCCGCGTTCCCATGCCGCCTTTGACTGAGGAACGACGAAAAGAATTGATCAAAGTAGTACGGGGTGAAGGAGAACAGGCTAAAGTAGCTATCCGTAACGTGCGCCGTGATGCTAACAATCAATTGAAGGAGCTGGTTAAAGAAAAGCAAATCTCTGAAGATGATGAGCGAAGAGCTGGTGAGCTAATTCAAAAAATCACTGACAAGTATATCGTTGATATTGATCACGTCCTGGCTGAGAAAGAAAAAGATCTGATGGCATTCTAATTGCCGATTTTTTGACTTTTCCATTGTCTCCACATACCGCGCTATAGAACCAGGCAACTAATCTATCGTCTTTACGAACGAAGTGAAGCAATCCAGATCGAAACTTGAATAAGATAAAGAGCTGGATTGCTTCGCTAACGCTCGCAAAGACGATTTTTGCGTCCCCATCTTCATTTAACAATGCCTTTTGCGCAGACGTGAATCCATTCCTCAATTGGCATTGTAGCGAGCTGAGATATGAAGTTCCCACCTCTGCGGGGAGGCACTGTTGCTTGGATAGAACCAAGCAAACCAAACTGTCGTCTTTGCGAACGAAGTGAAAGCAATCCAGATCAAGCTTTGACCAAGGTTATGGGCTGGATTGCTACGCTCGCAAAGACGAACTTATGCACCTGTTTTCATTTGCGCAACAACGCCTCGCGGGAATGCCAGTGCTCAAAATGAATTGGAAACGGGCACGTTCTGAGGAGCTTGTTCCTGCTCTCCAGGTAAGCCGTTTCTGGTATCAGCAAATAAGGGGAGTCCTGAATTCAAAGAGGAGGGGCGTGTATTCGCTCGCCACTGACCTGCTGTTATTTCTGAATTGCCATTATTTAGCTCTACTGATGGCTTTGGAGTTATAGTTTCCGTTGGCTCTTCTGCCATTTCTTGAGTCGCTGAATTGACCAACTCTAATTTGGGAGCCGCTTTATTGAAGCTAACCATTCGATTGCGGCTTGGATCCCCTTTACGAATCAATGGAACCTCGGGTCCTTCAACAGCGTAGCCAAGACCGCATTTAGCCAAACGTTCTTTCCAGTAAGTCATTGGTTGAAAATTTCGGATTTCCTTGATTTCTTTGTTCAACGGGACACCAGTTACCGCATTAAAGATAGTATGCGCCATATGAGCCATACTCATTGATTCATCATCAATTACATCATGATCAACCAGCAAAAACCGTCCATCTTTTCGGAGTACTCTTCGTATCTCAAGTAAAAATTTATCCAATTCTTCTTCTGGAAAATGGTGTAATCCTACATAACAGGTTATAACATCTGCACTATTATCCTTTAGATTTGCAAGGCCTGGATGCTTATAATGCAATTTTTCAAAACGATGATAGGGCCTCGGAAAACCAGTCTGTACATAATCCGTAATAGAAGGATTTTTATAAACGGCAACAATCTGTCCTTTTATAGTTCGGTTATTTTGCTTAAATCCAGAAACAAAACGCCCGGGATAGCCGATTTCAACAAGGCCATCAATAGTGGTCATGTCCTCTGGTAACAAGGATTGCGCCTGAGCTCCCAAGTCTGTTTTGATACTGGAAAGAGAGTTAAGTGTGCGTCTGAAATCGGTGAGTGTTCCTGGCCTAACTTCGGGTAACCTGCGGCATAACTCTTCATAAATTTCTTCATGACTATCTTTATATTTCAAGATGTCATCCATCAACGCGATTAGCTTATCGCTATCTATTCGTTGTAGTATATTATTTAGGAAGCCTGAAAAGCGCTTCTGGGTCTCCTTGTTAGCCATTACGGCTTTAAAATGATTCACTTCAGGGCTTTTTGTTGCAAGATATTTCTGGAAGAATCCACTTACAAACAAATTATCAGGATCATACTCCTTTTTAAGCTCAATAAGTTCCGAAGCATAGGGATAGGATTTTTCAAAATCTTCAGGCGAGGAAACATGCTGATAAGGTAGATAATAACTTCCACCATGGTTCACTGCCAGTGCTTGCGCCTCCCTTAGCCATTTTTGCACTGATATCTTCTCTTCATCGCTCAAAGATTGATTAAAACAAAGTACCAAAGCAAAACGATCACCGTCGTGAGCATAAGAAAGCGGGGCTGCATCGTGTTTCAGAACAAAGCGGATGGAGGCATTCAGTAAAATAACCTCATTATCCATTAGTAATTGGCCTAATGCTAACGTGAAATCCTCTAAGTTTTCCTCAGGAACAAAGAATTCCTGGAGCCACTCACTCTCGCTGACTGCAGGATTGAACATAGCATTAATGGGAGGCTGCATAATCTCGTTACGAGTCATTGGCGCACTATTGTTGGCCAACAAACGTGTTTTTTCCCACTCCCAATAGGTTTTGCGGATGAAGCCAAAACGGCGAGCCAGATTCACCATGATTTGGTTAAATCGGGTTCCTCGTGCTGATTCCATTCTTAGATGAGGCGCTGAGATCGGCTTTGCCGTGCCTTCTTTCACATAATTTACTGCGACCCCCGAACCAAGCAGGTTATTGGGATCTAAGGAGAGGCGGAATAAATGCATTTTAATGTTGGGATCTTTCTGCACCGTTTCTCTGAAATAGGAAACATAATCTGCGAGAGAAATTTCAACACCGCGCTCGTGCAAAAGATCGTTGTCAGTAAGTTGAATTTTAACACTGACAACTGTAGCCAAAAGTCCGAGACTTCCCGGGATTTTATGAAACAATGGATCTTCAGGAGTTAATGTGATTCGCTCCCCTTTGCCATTGACAATATCCATCGAAAGAATGGTATTTGAAACAACCCCTTTTGTGTGGTCCCACCCATGAATATTCGTTCCAATGGACCCGCCCACTGAAAATACATTGGAAGCCTGCATTACTTGAAGTGCCAGTCGATGCTTGTTGGCTTCAAGTTGTATATCCGCCCAGGTTGCACCTGCACCGACAATGGCTGTTTTCTCTTTCGAGTTGATTTCAACTTCATTAAGTTTTGAAAGATCGACAGCAATACCACCTTTCACATCCTCAGGGAAATATTGTTTCCCTTGGCTTCTTCCGGCTCCTACAGGCATAATTTTTGTGGCACTATGACGCGCTTGTATAAAAATTTCCTGTACTTCTTCAATTGTTTCTGGTTGTCTTATCTGAACATTAGGGGAATGATGAAGACCGCCTCCGGAGATAATACCTTTATCTTTACGGTCTGGAGTAAAATAAAAAATTACAAGTTTTGGTGAAAATAACCCAACGACCGATGCAAGCAGGGCATAAAGATTCCGGCTAAATAAAGTGCTGTATTTTTGTTGCTCAGTTAAACGCCGCTCCTGGCGCTCGTCACTGGTAAAAAAAGAACCCAGAGCATAACGTATTCCCAGTGCTCCTGATGCAACCATATCCAAAAGAGCCAGTGGTAAAAATAATCCCACATAAATAGTGCGTGTTTTAAGATAACTAATCAATTGTCCGAGGTAGCTTTTGGGCCAGTTAAGATAGGCGCGATCAATCATCCCTGCGGCAACTGAACTGAAACGTCCTACACCCGGCAGTTTTTCTAAAAAATTTTTAATACTTAAACTCAAGGGCATTTTGTCTATCCTTAAAAATTATGAATGAATTTAGTTTCAACACCTTCTTGACTGCTGAGCCGAGTAAGGGTTTTATGAAGATCTCTTGCAGGCACATCAAAAAGACAAAATTTTCTTGTACTATCAATATGATTCTCGTAGGTATACAGCGGATTCACGTGTTTGACTTGATTGGCTGCTTTTTGCCGTACATTTAGTTTTGCGCTGTCTTCGCCCTCAATAAGGCACTTGACCTGAACCTGTTCCTGTCCTGCCAATAGTCGGGTATGAATACCGTTTTGGGCCATAGCATGAACAGCTGGCTGAAATGCAGCATAACGCGGAGCACTAATACGGGCATACACTGAAGTGTATGATTGTCCGTGCTTTTCTTTGATTTTACCCTTTGCATACACGTGATCATCAACTATTGCAATGGCGTGCTCTTTGGAAAGACTTTCAATTTTGTGTTTAAGCTGACTTTTTGCAGCCTCGAAGTCAGTCTCGTCAGCAACATTGAGTTTAACCAGCAAGTCAGTGGTTGCTGGAACCAGATTATTGTCCTGATGAAACCACCAGCTCAGGGGGCTGGAAATGAGGCGTCTTGCGAGTAATTCCGTTGAAACTACTTTCCAACTAAACCAGTCACCCCAGGTCCAATTTTGGCAAGCTTTATACTTTTCTGCTAAATCGTTGCGAATTTTTTTATATTCATGATCATAAAAAGGTATGGTTTGTAAGTCTTTAGCGTATTGTTTATAAAACTCTGCTAAATGCTGCTGCATTTCACTAGGATTTTCTTTATTGAAGAATGGGAAAGTGATGAGAGATAAGATTGCTTTAGGCAAAAGCTCCATTGTGGTAAAAGCACTGACGAATACGTCCATAACCATATACTCAGAAGAAATTATCTCCCAGCGACTATTGTATTGTCGGGCTGCCTGATATGAATTATAAAATACTCTCCATAATCCCCCAATCTGCCGGAAGTAGGGGAAATGAAACATCGAATTATTTTGTCCCAGGTATTCGCCATACTCACTGGCCATTTCAACGTTTCGCCATTCAGGGCCGGTCATATAGGATTGATATTGCTCACGCCTATAGCCTGCCCTGTCAACTATCTGTAGACGTTCGTTCAGTTTTCTTAAAAATTTACCCACACTCATCCTCCATTTACCAGGTTAAAAATCTGCTGCAACTTCCTGAAACAAGTCGTTAGAATTGTTTTTGGCAATAATGGCGCGGATTGTTGCATGGATTGAAAATAGTTGTCAAAGTGAGTAAAGGTGAAGCTATAGTCCCTTGATATAAAAAGAATATTTGCTAACATCTATCTATTCACTCTTTTAAACACGCATAATCAGGAGAACTACGTGGATAAAATTCAACCCTTATTTACTATTACCGCCACATCAACAGGTGGGCGAAATGGCCATAGTGAAACCAAAGACGGCATGGTTTCTGTCAATCTTTCAGTTCCCAAAGATTTAGGCGGTCAGGGAAAACCTGATACAGCAACACCCGAACATTTATTCGCGGCTGGATACGCGGCCTGCTTTGGTGGCGCACTGGATTTCATTGCCAAGATGAACAAAAAAGATGCTTCCAAGGCAACAATTGATTGCAGCGTATCGATTGGCAAACGCGAACCCACTGGATTTGCACTGGCGGTTAAAATTCAGGTCGAAGATAAAACTCTGCCGCAAAAGGATCTGGAGGCTTTGGTTAAAGAAGCGCATGAAAAAATTTGCCCTTATTCACATGCAACACGCGGCAATATCGAAGTGGACTTTTCGGTAATTGGCGCATAAACCCTGCTAAGCTGCTGATATCATGCGAGCATGCCGGTTTATCTGTTTACCTGACCTGCCATATTGCAGAGTCATTAATTTACAGTAGAATGGGGATCATTTAATCAATGGTATCCTCAAAATGCTACAGCAAGTAAAGACAGAAGGTGGTGTGTTTATTGAGTTTGAGCAGCAATCGCTTGTTTATAACAATGCGATTGAGCCCTTGCTTGATAAGCTGGATTCTCAACGAGGTGCTTTATTCGCATCCAGTTTTGAATATCCTGGACGCTATACTTGCTGGGATATCGGTTTTTATAATCCACCGATGGCATTGGTAGTTAAACAACAAAGCGCCTCACTGCAAGCCCTTAACCGACGCGGTGAGATATTATTAATAATTGCGCAGGCTGCTTTGAGCAAGTCCGAAGCAATTACCATTACAGAAACCAGCAAACAGGCTTTGCATCTTGAAATAAACAAATCTGAAAAAATTTTCACTGAGGAAGACAGAAGCCGGCAACCTTCCGTATTTAGTATTATCCGTTGTTTGATAGAGTTGTTTAAGTTGCCCGAGGAGCCTTATCTTGGGTTATATGGTGCTTTGGGCTACGATTTGATTTTTCAATTTGAGGGCTTAAAACAACATAAAAAAAGAGCCGAAAACCAGCGTGAAATGGTTCTTTATTTCCCTGATGAAATTTATATCGTCAACCATCGAAAAGAAGAGGCCTTTATCCGACGATATGATTTTCAGTTTCAGGGGGAGTCCACTCAATCATTACCCCGTGACGGACAGTTCTCAGATTATCATGCCGAAAAGCAGCCCGATGAGTTTTGTGACCACAGGGAAGGAGAGTATGCGGCAGTTGTTGAAACCGCTAAAAAACGATTTGCATGCGGGGACC
Organism: Legionella quinlivanii; assembly: GCF_900461555.1. Taxonomy (NCBI): domain Bacteria; kingdom Pseudomonadati; phylum Pseudomonadota; class Gammaproteobacteria; order Legionellales; family Legionellaceae; genus Legionella; species Legionella quinlivanii. Next base: position 1,396,745 of record NZ_UGOX01000001.1, read on the forward strand.
TGTTTGAAGTAGTTCCCAGTCAGACTTTTTACGCTCATTGTCCTCAAAAGCCCTCTGACTTATTTCGTAAAATGCGGGCAGTGAATCCTTCCCCCTATGGTTTTTTTATTAATCTGGGTGAGGAAGAATATTTGGTTGGAGCATCGCCTGAAATGTACGTGCGTGTGACGGGTGATATGGTAGAGACTTGTCCTATTTCCGGCACAATCAAGCGAGGAGGGGATGCCATAGAAGACGCTCATAATATTCAGCTTCTTCTCGACTCGGAAAAGGAAGCATCCGAGTTGACAATGTGCACGGATGTGGACCGCAATGACAAATCACGAATCTGTGAGGCGGGTAGTGTTCAGGTCATTGGCCGAAGGCAAATCGAAATGTATTCCCGGCTGATTCATACAGTTGATCATGTGAGAGGGACATTGCGAGAGGGTTTTGATGCGGTTGATGCATTTCTTACTCACATGTGGGTAGTGACTGTGACCGGCGCACCTAAATTATGGGCAATGAATTTTATAGAGGAGCATGAGAAATCGCCTAGACGCTGGTATGCGGGAGCCGTAGGCTGGTTTGGTTTTAATGGCAATTTAAATACCGGCCTCGTATTAAGAACCATGCGAATCCAGAAAGGGATAGCTGAAATCAGAGTGGGGGCGACCTTATTATATGATTCCGATCCTGTATCAGAAGAGCAGGAAACCCGTTTGAAGGCTTCTGCATTTGTCGATTTATTAAAGCCAGCTTCACAAAAAATAAGTTTGGGTGTATCGCAAATGCCCGGGAAAGGTAAAAAAATATTATTAGTTGATCACCAGGACTCCTTTGTTCATACCCTTGCGAATTATCTTCGCCAAACGGGTGCAGAAGTGAAAACCATGCGTTATGATCATGCGCTTGAATGTTTGAAATCTGAACCTTTTGACCTGGTGGTGTTGTCGCCAGGCCCTGGTTGTCCGGCTGATTTTGAATTGAATAAAACCATTGCTACAGTAATTGAACAGGGAATTCCTTTGTTTGGGGTTTGTCTGGGATTGCAAGGTCTGGTGGAATATTTTGGCGGAAAACTGGAAACACTGGCCTATCCAATGCATGGAAAAGCATCTGAAATCAGAGTAGAGAATGAATCAGCCTTGTTTAAAGGACTTGGAAATTCATTTACAGCCGGACGTTATCATTCATTGTATGCTTCACGTCCGAGCTTCCCGGCAGAGCTTAAAATAACGGCAGCAACCGATGATGGAGTAATTATGGCGATTGAACATCATAGCAAACCGATATATGCCGTACAGTTTCATCCCGAGACTATTTTATCGTTAGCGAAACAGGCGGGATTTAAAATAATCAGTAATTTAATGGACTTAATTAATGAAATTGAAAGGACGACTGTGGAATAAAGTAGTCAGTGTTTATTTTATTTCGATTCTATTAGGGATATTGACCGGCCTGGCAGGTTCTTTATTTCAGATTGCCATTACTCATGTAAGCCAATTTCTTAGCTGGGTGAAGTCATTCACTCAGGGACAATGGGTTCTGACATTGGTGATTAGCGTTTTTTTCACTGCATTAATGGTAATTATTGCATGGGCCCTGGTTCGCTTTATCGCAGCAGAAGGGGCCGGAAGTGGAGTACAGGAAATCGAAGGCACTTTGCTGCATAAAAGGCCTATTCACTGGCGGCGTTTGCTTCCTGTCAAATTTATCGGCGGCGTTTTAGCAATAAGCGCAAAGATGGTAGTCGGGCGTGAAGGACCTACTATTCAAATGGGCGGCAATTTCGGCGCGATGCTGGGAGAGTGGTTCAGTATACAGAGAAGCCGTCGTGACACGCTCATTTCAGCAGGAGCGGCTGCGGGTCTTGCCACTGCGTTTAATGCACCTTTAGCTGGTGTACTGTTCGTGATTGAGGAGATGCGCAACGAATTTAATTTTAATTTCACCAACTTCAAAATGGTGGCTATCTGCTGTGTGATGGCTACCATTACCGGCCAATTGATCATGGGAACGGCGCCTGCAATTCCAATGGCCGTTTTTACTGAGCCAAGTCTGCATTCGTTGTGGTTATTTTTCCTGTTCGGATTAATCATGGGATTTGCAGGTTTAATATTTAATGTTTGTTTGATGAAATGTCTGAGATTAAGTGATCGATGGAGCACCCCTCAGAAATTTATTTATGTTGCAATAACTGCCTGTCTCATTGGTACTTTTACTGTAATGTATCCCCCGATTGTCGGAGGAGGGTATGACATTATTGAACAATCCTTAACCCTTTCCCCGCCAGCGTATGTGTTGTTGCTGTGGATTTTGCTTCGCTTTGTGACTACCTTGATGAGTTATACCACCGGAGTGCCGGGAGGTATTTTCGCGCCGATGCTGGCGCTGGGTACTCTGGCAGGTCTCGCCTGCTATAACATGCTGCTGTGGTTAGTTCCTGAACTGGACATTCACCCGGGGATGTTTGCTGTGGCTGGGATGGGATCACTTTTTTCAGCTGCTGTACGTGCTCCAGTGACAGGGATTATTCTGGTTGTGGAAATGACCCAGAATTATTCCCTGATTTTGCCCTTGATGGTCAGTTGTCTGACTTCGACAACCGTTGTTCAATTAGCTGGTAATGAGCCTATTTATACCCAGTTGTTAAGGCGGACTCTGAAGAACAGCTGATGGTGCTCAAAGACTGATAACGATCTTGCCAAAATGTTTGCCATCAAGCATATGTTGCTGAGCTTTTTCTATTTCCGAGAATTGAAAGATAGAATCGATGACGGGTTTGAGCGCCCGACTCTGCAAAGCAAATCCCCAGCGTTTATGCGCTGCCTGCCATAAGTATATTTTCTCGGTAATAGATTGCGATCTTAATACAAACCCCTCAATTTTAAGCCGTTTTCTCATTAAAGTTGTAAGATCAAGTTCCACATTTCGCCCCAGCATCGATGCAATTTGAATTAGACGGCCAGATGGTTTCAACAGTTTGAGATGCTTATTGAAATATTCGCCGCCCATATAGTCCAGAACCAGGTCGAGCGAGTCAGAAGCAATCAATTCTGCGAAATCCTCTTGCCGATAATTGATAACCTGGGTGGCCCCAAGTCCGATTGCCTGCTCGGCTTTACTTGAATTACTGGCCGTTGTCAAAACATTCACCTGGGTGAGTTTAGCCATTTGAATGGCCATGGTTGTAATGCCGCTGCCTGCTGCATGAACCAACATGGTTTCCTGACTCGACAGATTTCCCAACTCGAAAAGGGTCGCGTTGGCGGTGGTTAATGCTTCAGGAATGGCTGCAGCATATTCGAATGACCAGTCGGGAGGCATTTTTTCTGCAAGCAATTGATGAATGGGACAGTATTCAGCATAAGCGCCGCTGCCTACTAATCCGTAGATAGTATCGCCAGGTTTAAAGCGAGTGACTTTTGCACCTATTGCCACTACTTCACCCGCTGCCTCAAGGCCTGGTATTGCCGATTCACCCGGCGGGGGTGGATATTTGCCCTGACGCTGCATTAAATCAGCGCGGTTCAAGGCGATTGCTTTTACTTTAACTAATACCTGATGGTCATTGATAGCGGGTATTTTTTCTTTAACTATCGTGAGTTGATGATTTGCATCAATAAGGATGCAGCGCATGAAATCAGGAGGTGTATTAATCATTGAATTCTATTCCTGTCTTTAATATGGTAAGCGGTAGGTATATAATTTTGTTTCTATACATTAAATGGTTGCCTGATGGCAAAGTTTACATCACACAAAAAACTGGCGCTATTGTTCATAGCTCCCCAGTTATTGATTACCCTGATTTTTTTTATCTGGCCTGCCTTCATGGCGTTAGTTCAGTCAGTCTATTTTAGTGATGCCTTTGGGCTTAAACAGCAATTTGCCGGTCTAAGTAATTTTGTCGATTTGTTTATGGATCCGGAGTTTTCCCGCGCCATTCTAATTACTCTCATTATTGCTTTTTCCACTGCAGCAGCGACGATGGGGTTTGGTTTGTTGCTGGCTTATCTGGTTTTCAAGCGAAAAAAAAGCCAGCGGATTTACAAAACATTGTTATTGTGGCCTTATGCAGTAGCGCCTGCAATCGCGGCTATTCTCTGGCGTTTTCTGTGCCAGCCGGGTATGGGCTGGTTTTCTGGTTTAATGGAGCATTTTGGTATTCATTTTAATTACCTCACCCATCCAGGCCAGGCTCTTATTGTCATTATTATTGCTGCCAGCTGGCAGCAGTTCAGTTATAATTTTCTTTTTTTTCTCGCCGCACTCAAATCACTGCCGCGCTCATTAATTGATGCCGCTGTAATTGACGGAGCTTCATCCTGGCAGCAATTCTGGCAGATTATCTGGCCCTTGCTATCTCCGACTACTTTTTTTCTACTGATCATGAACCTTATTTATGGGTTTTTTGAAACGTTCGGAATCATTGATATTCTGACCAGCGGCGGCCCAGGCACTAGTACGAGTACCCTGATTTATAAAAGCTATCGTGATGGATTTGTGGGTATGGACCCAGGGAGCTCGGCGTCTCAATCTGTAATACTGATGCTTTTGGTCGTCGTCCTTACTCTTTTGCAATTTTATTTTCTCGAAAAAAGGGTGCATTATAAATGATAAAATTAAATCGTTTGCTCCCGCATTTTTTTCTTACAGGATTTATTATTTTTTTGTTTTTCCCCTTGTATCTGGCTCTGGTCGCAGCGAGCCATGAAGGCAGCGCAATGATGCAGCAGTCTGTCCCGATGGTTCCCGGAGGCCTGCTGTTAACTAATTTAAAAACTGTGCTCACACAGGGAGTTGCCTCAACTGGCGGTCAGCCCATCTGGCGTCTATTAATGAACAGCTTTGTGATGGCTTTTTCAATCGCCAGCGGGAAAATCATTCTTGCGCTGTTCTCAGCCTTTGCGCTGGTCTATTTTAAATTACCTGGTAAATCGTTTATTTTTGGACTGATATTTGCCACTATGATGTTGCCGGTAGAGGTTCGTATTGTACCCACCTTTCAAATTGTAGCCTCAATGGGCTGGCTTAATCATTACAGCGGCCTAACCCTTCCCTTAATGGCTTCAGCAACAGCGACCTTTCTCTTCCGACAATTTTTCAAGACCGTTCCTAATGAATTAATTGATGCAGCGACTCTCGATGGAGCAGGGCCTGTCCGCTTTTTTTGGGATATATTATTACCTCTTGCAAAAACGCAAATTGCTGCTTTGTTTATTATTTTGTTTGTTTACGGCTGGAACCAGTATTTATGGCCTTTAGTAATTACCAGTGACTCCAGTGTTGCAACCATTGTTATGGGGATACGTTATCTGGCTGGGGTAGCAGATCAGATTCCGCAATGGCACTATATTATGGGAGTCGCATTATTGGCGATGCTTCCTCCATGCATTATAGTGGTGGTTTTACAACGCTGGTTTGAGCAAGGATTAACACATTAATGGCTACGGTCAAACTTCTGCATGTAAGTAAAGAGTATGACAAACAGCAAATTCTTTGCGATGTTAATTTAAATATCGTGCAGGGCGAGTTTGTCGCAATCATTGGCCCATCCGGCTGTGGAAAGTCAACTTTATTAAGATTGGTTGCTGGTCTTGAAGAGATAAGTTCCGGGCAGATTTTTTTTGATGAACAATGTGTCAATAATATAGCGCCTTCTAAACGGGATATTGCGATGGTTTTCCAGAACTATGCGCTCTATCCTCATATGACCTGCTTCGAGAATATGGCCTATGGTCTGAAAATCAGGGGAATGAGCGGCGATTCGATTAGGCGAAGAGTCCTGGAAGTCGCAGAAATGCTGCAGATTAGCGCTTGTCTGCAACGCAAACCGCAGGCTTTGTCCGGCGGTCAAAGACAGCGAGTGGCGATGGGGCGAGCGATTGTCCGCTCGCCGGCCGTTTTTCTGTTTGATGAACCCTTATCCAATCTGGATACAAAGTTGCGCAATGAAATGCGTTATGAAATACGAAAGATTCACCAGAATCTCGCAACCACCAGTATTTATGTTACCCATGATCAAACAGAAGCAATGACAATGGCTTCCAAGGTAGTCGTTTTAAATCAGGGTAGAATTGAACAAATAGGTTCTCCCCAGGAGCTCTATCAGCAACCGCAGTCATTATTCGTTGCAGGATTTACCGGCCATTATCCAATGAATCTTATACGTGCCCGACTCGATAAAGGCAGCGGTAAAATATCGTCAAAGCTTGGATTTGATCTGCCTGTTCCAAATAGTTCCCATTGTATTGTCGATGAGGTAATCATTGGTATTCGCCCGGAGCATCTTCGCATTAATACAGACGCAGCAACGCCAGCTATCCGGGTGAAAATAGAGTATATTGATGATTTAGGAGCTGATAAACTGATTCACGCACAAAGTATGTGTGGCACAACACAATTTGCAATCAGAGCATCAGCAGATGAACCAATTAGTGATAATCATTTGGATATCGAATTAAACATCGCCAAAGCAAATTTGTTTGATAGTAAAACCGGATTACGAATGGGAGGATGGCATGAGTCAAAACAACACTGCGTTGCGGGATATTAACAAGCCACATTATAACTACTGGCAGGCTCTGGTTCTCTCATTTTTTAGCAGTCGATTGTATGTTGATGTCGGAAAGCGCTGGTTTGGATTGGGAATTGTATACTTATTTATCGCTATATTGGTGTTCGGAACTCCATTTGCCCTGAGAACCACCAATGATTTCAATATTTTCTTTGATCAGCAGTTGCTGACACCTCTTAAAAAAATGCCGCCAATCACGATTCAAAATGGCCTTGTCAGTTTTGATAAGCCCATGCCTTATGAAATAAAAAATCAATCAGGTCAGGTTGTTTCAGTCATTGATACAAGCGGAACGGTGACCGGACGCAGTGAAAAGTATCCTTATCTCACGACGCTTGTTTCTAAAAATCAATTGTCCTTCTGGCCGCCATCGCCCCAGTTTTTCTTTATGAATCAGGCACAGCCGCAGTCGGATACGCCGATAGTGCAAATATTTCCGCCACAAATGAATGAAATTTTCGATGGGAGCAAATGGATTGCCTCTTCAGGGATTGAAACAGTAAAATACCTGTCATTAATTATAATTTATCCGACGGTCATTCTGATCTTCTTTGTGATGTTTCTAACGTTTTTCCTGGTGTTTGGAATGATCGGACAGCTGGTTTCCCGATTGTTTTATAAACTGGATCTGACTTATTCTCAATCATGTCGTTTACTAGCGGTCGGGGCAACTCCGTCAATCGCAATTTTACTGTTGATGCTGGCAGCGAATTTACCTATTCCTGGCTTAGGCGTAGTTATTATTCTTGTTCTATCCTTTTATTTCAGTTTTGCCGTCATTTCATTACGTAATGAAAGTAAAAAGCTGGTGCTTTCGTGAAGGAAACAATCCATTTTGCACATGGAAATGGTTTCCCATCACCTTGTTATCATCAGCTCCTGACCGCATTAGAAACTCGGTACGACTACTGCTATGTGGATCGTATTGGGCATGATGTGCGTTTTCCAGTAACTGAAAACTGGCACTATCTGGTTGATCAGATAGCAGAAAGCGTCAAAGAAAACTGCAGGCCTCCGGTCATTGGAGTAGGGCATTCGCTTGGCGGTGTATTATCCTTAATTGCCGCCATCGAGCACCCGGAGTTATTTTCTGCTGTGGTCATGATTGATTCTCCTTTGTTAAACCGGTTTAAATCAAGGATGGTAAAACTGGCAAAAACCATTGGTCTGATTGATAAAGTGACGCCAGCCGGACGAACTCGAGGCAGGAGACAGCATTGGCCTGATAAACAACAACTATGGGACTATCTTAAAACCAGAGCGCTTTTTTCGAGTTTTCGAGATGATTGTCTGAACGATTATATTAAATATGGCTTTAGCAAAGATGAAGAGGGTTATTCACTGCGATTTGACCGGGACATTGAATACTCCATTTTTCGGACTATTCCACATCAATTTCATCAATATGAAGGTAAATTAAAAATTCCGGCTTTCCTTATTTACGGGGATCAAAGTGATATTGTCAGCCAGTCTGACGTGAGTTACATGAACAAGCACTATGGCATCGTGAGCCAAAAAATGAAGGGAACTCACATGTTGCCAATGGAAAATCCAGAGTTACTTGCCGAGCAGATTTTCAAACTACTTGACCTTAAAAAAATGGGAGATAAACAAAAACAGAGTCAAAATGCTTAATTCTGGCAAAAAACTATTAACCCACTATATACTTAAGATCACGAGACTGTTCATTCAACTGGTGTTCTGCTAAGCGAAATCCATTTCATCTACAGATTCTGCGGCAAACAATGGATCCTTTTCGCATGAACCAGTTCTGTTAACACCCTCTGGGTCCTTGTTTATTATTGACATTGCTAAAAGGAGATGAATGTGTTGCTCAATCTAATTATAACAGCAATCCTGATATATGGATTTTATCAATTGCTGAGCCGACAGGCGTCAATTGTAGTCTGGACAATCAGTTATGCGATTGTCGCCTTGCTTTTTATGAAATATTCTTCGTTGGGATGGTTTGCTCACACATTATTGGGATTAGGATTTTTAATGTTGCTGGCAGGAGCCATCAAACCCTTAAGACGGCAATTAATCTCTAGCCGTTTGTTTAAGGTCGTAAGTAAAGCAATGCCGACTATGTCTGCCACTGAGCGTGAAGCGCTTGAAGCTGGAACGGTCAGCTGGGAAGGTGATTTGTTTAGCGGCGCACCTGATTTTAAACAATTGTTAAATGCACCGGTAAGTCGATTGTCTGATGAGGAACAGGCTTTTATTAATGGCCCGCTGAATGAGTTATGCCGCATGCTGGATGATTGGGACATTACCCATAATCGCACCGACCTGCCTCCTGAAGTCTGGCAATTCATTAAGGAAAAAGGCTTTTTAGGGATGATTATTCCCAAGGAATACGGCGGCCTCGATTTTTCTGCGACGGCCCAGGCCTTTATTCTGGCGCGAGTTTATGGGCGCTCCATTTCTGCTGCAACAACCATTTCCGTGCCCAATTCATTAGGTCCTGCTGAATTACTTTTGAAGTATGGTACAAAAGAACAGAAAGAGTACTATCTGCCTCGGTTAGCGGATGGACGTGAAGTTCCCTGTTTTGCGCTAACAGGCCCCAATGCCGGGTCTGATGCGGCTTCTATTCCAGATAAAGGGATCGTCTGTAAGCAAATGGTTGATGGTAAAGAAGTTTTAGGAATTCGTCTGAACTGGAACAAGCGTTATATTACACTTTGTCCGGTCGCGACGGTGATTGGTTTAGCCTTCCGATTATTTGATCCGGACAACCTGTTGGGTAAAGGCCATGATGTAGGTATTAGTTGTGCGTTAATACCCTCGACTACACCGGGTGTTATCAAGGGTAGAAGGCATTTTCCATTGAATACTGCGTTTCTTAATGGTCCTACTCAGGGTAAGGATGTGTTCATTCCCGTAGATTATCTCATCGGTGGGGCTTCTATGGCAGGTGCGGGCTGGCGCATGCTGATGGAATGCTTAAGTGCCGGCAGAGCGATTTCACTACCCTCCAGTGCAATGGGTGGATCTCAGGCTGGGGCTTTGGCCAGTGGTGCATACTCCCGAGTCAGAAAACAATTTAATCAGGCAATTGCCAATTTTGAAGGCATCGAAGAGCCTTTGGCGCGCATCATGGCCAATACCTACATTATTGATGCAGGGCTTACAATGGCTGCATCAGCAATCGATCACGGGGCTAAACCTTCTGTGGCCGGAGCGATTCTTAAATACCAGACCACTGAAAGAGCACGTCAGGTGTCTTTAGACGCGATGGATATACACGGAGGTAAAGGAATTTGTCTGGGACCTAATAATTATCTGGGCAGAGGCTACCAGAACGCACCGATTGGTATTACTGTTGAGGGGGCGAATATTCTAACCCGTAATCTGATTATTTTCGGACAAGGGGCTATTCGCTGCCATCCTTATGTATTCAAGGAACTTGAAAGTGTTCGCGAAAATAATCTGGCGGCTTTTGATGATGCGTTTTGGGGACATGCCGGCTTCGTTATGGCAAATCTGGCTAAATCAATAGTCTATGCCTTTACTGACGGGCGATTCACAAAGGCTCCACAAAGTAGAGCGAAGCGTTATTATCAGCTCATCAACCGCTATAGTGCCAATCTGGCGTTTACAGCAGACTTTTGTATGGGAATATTGGGAGGCGCATTAAAACGCAAGGAAAAAATTTCTGCACGTCTGGGTGATGTTTTAGGTAATCTTTACCTCGCTTCCGCAGTACTGAAACGCTATCACGACGATGGAGAGCCAGCAGCTGACTTGCCCTTGGTCGAATGGTGCTGCCAGCATTTACTGCATGAGTGTGAGCGTGCCTTCAGAGGGGTTATTACTAATTTCCCGGTCCGCTGGGGACGCATCCTGCTAAGAACTATACTGATGCCTTTCGGAAGCAAAAGGCATTATCCAGCGGATCATCTCGGCCATCAGCTTGCCAGACTGATGTCAGAGCCTAATGAGACTCGTGACCGAATGGCGCGTATAGTATTCAAAGAGCCCTTGCCCAATTGTCCTGTTGGGCGTTTGGAAGATGCGTTTCATAAAATCTATGCGGTGGAAAGTCTCGAGCGAAAAATTAGCAAGGCGGTCAGAGACGGCATGCTTCACTCTCTGACTTTGCTTGAGCAAATTGAGGAGGCACAAGCCGCTGGCGTATTAACTCCGGAAGAAGCCGTCCAAATGCGTGAAGCTGAACAGGCTCGTCAGGCAGTGATTGCAGTAGATGATTTCAGTGATGAGGAACTTCGCCGTACTGCAGCTGATAAGAGCAATGCTAAGCAAAGAAAAGTGCTATCAACGCATGATGATTTGCCGATAGAGGCTGCGTAAATACCACTTGTTTCCTGGGGCCCGCGATGTGTTCGCGGAACCCAGGAACTCTGCTAATGACTGCAGAGTTGATACTGTAATCCTTCTCTTTGGCTAGAAAATATTACTTCCGGTTCCGTTTCCTATCGCAGTTGTTGTCGCGGGTGGTAAATTGATGCTGCATGAGCCATCTGCTCCAAATTCAGCATAACCTAGATAATTGGCAAGGTTATCCACTACTGAGGGTACAGTAAATTCTCGCACCACCTCATTTAAAATGAAGGGGGTAACGGATTTGTCAATACAGCGAAAACGTAAATAGTAAGTCAATCCTGGCATTGCAGACATATTGAAATTGTATACTGCAAAATAGGAGCGTCCCACAGGCGTTGGCAGATTGGAGTTAACCTGATAGATATTTTCAGGACCATTACCTGGAATATCATCCACATCCAACTCGAAATTATTTTGAATTTTATTAGCATAATAGATATGAGTTGGTGTAGGCAAGGTAGGGAATAAGGCATGGGCATCAATATCGCCATTGCGTGACCATTCCAAAGTAAATTGCACGCTGCCGCATCCACCCACTTCACTAAAGACATGCATTGTATTATTCAAAGGATAACCAGGGCTTGTAGGAAGACAAGTGCTGCACCCATCAGTAGGATTGGTGATCTGGGTGGCATTACTTTGAAGCAATAATCCAGCGCAATATCCTGGCGGTGTAAACGCGAGAACCCGAACCAGGCTATTGACCGCATTAGTATTAGAACCCTGAACTGAAATAGCTGTGGTTTCCGCGAGACCACCTGGCTGGATATTGTAAGTACAACTGCTGTAGGGAGCAAGCGTACTGGTGCAGGTAGAGGCTGCATAATTCACTGTCAATCCACTGCTCGCCGGGATTGAGATGGTTAAATTCTCTGCTGTTGCATTACTATTATTAAACACCTGAACATTTTTTGCCCCATCACCAGCGATAAGAAGAAGTATGGGAGGATTCAGGGTTAACAGAGCAGGTTGCGTGTTCGCTGATACGAGGTGGATTCTAAGGCTGTCGTTGAAACCGGGCTGATAGCACTGCAAAGGCGCATAAAGATCACAAAGAACGGGGCCACCGATGATATCGGCTTGCAGAGCTTGCCCATTAATAGTTAAAGTCAGCAGGCAGGACTGAAGATAGCCCAGTGTTTCGGTACATCCGGAAGGAAAAACTCCCCGAATTGGCTGCATTCTTAAAGTATGAGATTTACGCGATTGATTAGTTACTGTGTATTGTACCGTTGCGCTGCCTGTTGTTTCTACCGTGGTATTGGCTGGGTATCCTGGCACTTGCGCAAAAGTCCATAAGGGTATCCCTGCATTGAGTTTACTGCCAAACAAAAGCATTGAGGCAGCAAATAATGGATGTTTGATCTCCATAATCTTCATAATATGTCCTTATTTTAAAGTGAGTTGGGTTGTGTTTGATGAGTATCCTGAGAGGCCCATTTTAAATAACCCACAATAGCCATAATGGTATAGAGGAACATTAAAAGAGCGTGAAAAGGGATTTGTTTGTAAAAATACATATAAGCATATATTGCATCGGTAATAAACCAGACAAGCCAGGTAAAGATGATTTTATAACACATCAGCCACTGGCCCATAATACTAAGCGCTGTTGTGAGTGCATCAAGGCTTACTACAGTTGAATCAGTATATTGTCGCAACAGGAAATAAATAAGAAGGTATAAGGCAGTAGTGATCATTAACAGGACGGTGGCCTGAGGCAATGATAGCCATTTAACTTTAAACTTTGCATGGGGAGTTCTGTTCCACAGCAAAAAGCCGTAAAAGCTGTTTAACAAATAAAATATTTCAAGCAGGGTGTCGGCATAAATCCCTTTATTAAAATAGAGAATGCTGTTTATCGCAGTGGCAAAAAAGCTGATTATCCATGCTTTCCTGTCCATACAAATGAAATACCAGGTGGAAAGTAACGATAAAAGAGTTCCTAAGAGATCGAGTTGCATGTATATTATTACGATAGTTAGAAAGACGTTTTCCGCCGGGCGGTAAGCTAGGGATACATTGTATCATTAAATGTTAAATTTGATGTACTTATTTACTATTTTATATTTTTGAGTAAGGATACCCTTAATGAAAAAACAGACTGCATTACTTGCACTCACCACTAGTATTTTTGCCAGCTATTCTGTCGCAGGTACCATGGGACCGGTTGTAGCTAAAGACTGGACCTGGGTTAGTTCTGTCAGTGTGGGGCCTGCCTGGGCAAGAGCCGGCGATACTCAGACTTTTTTCCTTGCGCCCGAAATTGAAAAAACCTATGTCGCCAGAAAATCGACCAAAGCCCTGGCTGTCGCTGAGTTATTTTTTGGCGCCCAAAAGAACCTGTCTGATCAATGGTCTGGTCAATTGGGGATTGAACTTGCCACTACCAGTCGTGTCAGGCTGCAAGGTAACATATGGGATGACGCGGATCCCTCATTTGACAATTACACCTATAGCTATAAGGTTAAACACAACCGTATTGCCGCAAAAGGCAAATTATTGCTCGATAAAGGCTATTTTGTAATTCCCTGGGTTAGCGCCAGTGTGGGGGCAGGCTTTAATCGCTCCTATGCATTTCAGAATACACCGACAATTTTTGAAGCCGTTCCTAATGCGGATTTCGCAAACCATACCAAGACAACTTTCGCCTATACGCTGGGCGCCGGTGTACAGAAGAGTTTAAGCGAACATTTTCAGGTGGGCGTTGGCTATGAATTTGCTGATTGGGGGAAAAGCGAACTCGGACGTGCTGCGGGGCAAACACTTAATACCGGCCTTCAGTTAGATCATTTATACACTCATGGTGTTCTGTTTAATTTGACGTGGCTGGCTTAATCTATAAGCCGATATGTTTATTCCCTGCATTCCGGGACTGGTGTTCGCGGATCGGGGAGTTCAGTCAGCTTACTGGGAAAATTTCCAATTATCTGATAGGCTTAGCATATAAGCTTGCTAAGGAGATAGCTATGTACAAAAGGGTGTTATTCGCTACTGATTTTGATGAAGTAGGGGTTAGAGCAGCGCAGAAAGCAAAGAAAATTGCTGATGAGAATGGTGCTGATCTGTTGCTGGTGCATGTTGTGGAACCGATTCCGGCTTATGCCTATCCTGGTTTTGCAGGCTTCGCTGAGGTTGAAGTATCAATTCGTGAGCAGGCTGAGAAAGAGCTGGCGGCTCTTGCTAAAAAACTCGGTGTCGATGCAGCTCACTGCATGATCGAGTTTGGCTCTACTAAAAACGAAATACTCCGAGTGGCCCAGGAGAAAAATATTGATTTAATCGTTACCGGCAGTCACGGCAAGCATGGCCTGGCCTTATTATTAGGCTCTACCGCTAATGCAATTCTTCACGGCGCGGAATGTGATGTTCTGATTGTTCGCTCTGCGAAGGATTAGCTAATAAGCGTAGGTCGGGCGCTTCGCCCGACCAACTCCTACTTTACTCACGTTCTCCTAAGGCGAAGACGGAGTGTCCGAGACAAGTTCTATCTCTTTATGTTTTGTTTCCACCACTTCCTCAATAGTAATTGATGGTTTTTTGCTGATTGGCTTTTTCCAGAAAAAAGAATAAAGCGAGTCTTTGAAGCTGGGTGCATTTTCTGGTTTAGCTTCTTCTTTGGATGGGGCTATTAAAGAGGCAAGAAACTCAGGCAGTTCAACCTTCAGGTTTTTAAACTCGCCCGATTTGAGTAGCTCCTCGATCGTTTTGGCAGGCGATAAATTCGGCAAATACACCAGAAGTAACCTTAGCAGACCGATATTGGTAAAGGCAGTTAGCAGCAGACGATAAAAAAACATCGTAGCAAGTGTTAGAAAATCATGCTGTAAATCAGGACGATTACGAAGTTTGGCGTAATGCCAGAACATGGTCATGGCTTGCTGGCCCGCAATCACCGCAGCCAGCTTCCCCCAATAGGTCGGATCGCTTGCTGATATAATCATTACCAGTAAACGGGTCCAGTCTACATAATTATTATACAGTGTATACATCTGGCTAGCTTTTAACGCAGCGACATCTGCAGGTTTCAAATTCCATTCTGTAAAAAAATTACGCAGCAACTCAAAGTTCATGGTGTGAATCCCCATACACCATCCTCTGGCTCGCTGCTTATAGAGATTTTGATCCGGGCCTAAAACAGTTGTGGGTACCTCTGTCGGAAAAACATAATTGGCATCAAAACGCTGACGATAACCTAAACGAGCGGCACGAATACCCGTTTCAAGATCTTCGGCAATGAAACGAGTGCTATGGGTTAATAATGTTCTCAACAAGACTGATATTTTCCAGAGAGCAATAGCGCCATGCGGATATAAAACACCATGAAAGCGATCCTCGAACATTTTAAAATGATCGGCTTGCTTGTACTCAATAGACTGAAATTGCACTAGTCTGGATGGTTTTTCCTTCTTGGAAATAGCCATAATGGGATAGAAAATTCCTTTGAATTTTTCATTCTCTAACAGGCTTTCATTAAATTTGAAATTAGATGGGGGATGGACGTCATCGTCACTCATCAGCGCAAATTCACGGTGATCTCCCTGAGCTAAAATCAGTCCAATAAATTGAGCAACTGTTTTGTTTCCACGATTATGCCAATAGTAATTAATTCGTTCGGATACTGATTTTGCAATACTAAGTGTATTGTCCGTGGGTTGTTCAGAGTTCCCATTGTCAATAATATAAATTTGCTCAGGTTCAACGATTTTCAAATAAGCTCTAAGTGTGGCTTCTATTTCCAGGGAACTGTTGTGAGCAACAATTATTACAGCCATCTTTTTATTATGGGCTTTAATAGCTGTCTGAGTGTTTTCCTCCTCAAGCTGGATTTCCACATCTGCAGGCTCGGGGGGCTTTTCCGAAATCTCAGGAAGTTTATCCGGATACTTGGTGAAAGCCATAGTAACCAGCATTAATAAAGGTTCAAAACCATAGAGAACGGCCATTAAAGGAATCAGATTGGATTTGACCGCATGAACCAGGTAGTCAAAGAAACCAACATTAGTCTCTACGGCTACAACTGCAGCAATAAGTAGTGCATAAAACAGAAAGAAGAATAGCTTGCGTAAAGTGAATGGGAAAATAATCTCGCGCGGATCAAATATAGATTTAATAAAATTCCAGTCCATTGGAGGGGTAAGTTTCATGAGTAATTCAACATCTCAAAGATTAATAAATTGCCATTCCCTGCGACAGCAATGGCATAGTGATGCCAATTGACAGGAGATAGTCTCAAAAAAAGAAATGATTCTAAAGAATTTAATCGTGAAATGAAATAAAGCGACAGTTATTAATCGGAGAGCTAAACTTTATAATAAGGAATTTCGCAAACTGCGATAAAAATCGGTATAATTGAAATTTTATTCTTAAAGTTATCATATGAAGATTCTAGCTGGATTACATCGTTTTCCATCAGATATGGGATGTGTAGCAACAATCGGTAATTTTGATGGTGTACATTTAGGGCATCAGGCCATCCTGAAAAGGTTGCAGCAAAAAGCAAGAGAATTGAATTTGCCCTCTGTTGTATTAACTTTTGAACCACAGCCCGCTGAGTTTTTTCTTGGAAAGGACACGTTGGCACGATTATCCACTTTCAGGGAAAAGGTAGAGATTTTTTCAAGATTCGGGATAGATTATATTTGCCGGTTAAAGTTCAATAGCGAAATGGCTGCAATGAGCGCTGAAACCTTTGCAAAAAAGTATCTCCTCGATTTATTACAACTGCGTTATTTAACAGTAGGTAATGATTTCCAATTCGGAGCCAATAGGCAGGGAAATGCGTTATTACTAAATGATTATTTCAAGGCCCAAGGCCGGGAACTAGAGATATTTCCTGATTTTGAGATGAATGGCAAGCGAGTCAGTTCTACCCGAATCAGAAAACTGTTGAAAGAGGGCAGACTAACCCAGGCTGCCAGTTTGCTAGGCCGTACTTACAGCATTTCCGGGCGGGTGGTTGTCGGAAACAGGCAAGGTTGTAAATGGGGAATTCCTACAGCGAATATAGCCCTTAACAGAAAAATTCCCCCGTTTACAGGCGTGTTTTGCGTCGAAGTGAAACGGAATAATGGCAAGATATATCATGGGGTCGCCAATCTGGGTATTCGCCCGACAGTTGACGGAACTAAAACAGTATTGGAAGTTCATTTGCTCAATTTTCAAGAAAACCTGTATAGTGAACGATTACAAGTATTTTTCTTGCATAAATTAAGAGACGAAATAAAATTTCCCAATTTGGAAGAGTTAATCCAGCAAATTAGAAATGATATTGTGGCGGCAGAACGCTATTTTTCAAACAGCCGCCTGAATTTAACGCTTTTAGCAGAGTAAGTAATGGCAGATTATAAAGACAGCTTAAATTTACCGAACACTTTATTTCCAATGAAGGCCAGTCTGGCGCAGCGGGAACCGGAACGCCTTTCGGGCTGGCATGATGCCAGGCTTTATCAGCAAATCAGGTCAAAAAGGAAAGGTGCCGACAAGTTTATTCTGCATGATGGTCCTCCCTATGCAAACGGTCATTTGCATTGCGGACATGCCTTAAATAAGATTTTAAAGGATATTATTGTCAAATCCAAAACCATGAGCGGATACGATTCACCATTTCAGCCCGGTTGGGATTGTCATGGTTTGCCAATTGAACTGAATGTTGAAAAAAAGATTGGTAAGGCTGGAGTAAAAGTATCTGCAAGAGAGTTTCGTGAAAAATGCCGGGAATATGCCGCAAGCCAGATTGATATCCAGCGGGATGAGTTTCAACGCCTGGGTGTTTTCGGTGATTGGGAGCATCCTTATGCTACATTTGACTTCTCTTATGAAGCCAATATTATTCGTGCCCTCGCAAAAATCATTGAGAACGGTCACCTGCAACAGGGATTTAAGCCTGTGCACTGGTGTATTGAATGCGGCTCGGCCCTGGCTGAAGCAGAAGTTGAATATGAAGAAAAAACATCCAGCTCTATTGATGTGAGCTTTTATGCGATTCAACCCGAGCAAATACTTAAGATTTTTGCTGCAACTCCGGCAGTCAAGCCCGTTATTTTCCCAATATGGACTACGACTCCCTGGAGTTTGCCTGGAAATGAAGCGGTTTGTCTCCATCCGGAATTTAGTTATGAGCTCGTGGACGCCGGAGAAGTCTATTTTATTATTGCTTCCGAACTGGTTGAGAGCTGTATGAGCCGCTATGGCTTCTCTGAATACCAATCTCTTGGGCAGGTTCCTGGCTCAAGTCTGCTAGAGCAAGCTCTGCAACATCCATTTCTGGATAAAACTGTTCCAGTAATTCTTGGTGAACATGTTACGATTGATGCGGGTACTGGCTGTGTGCACACAGCACCCGCACATGGACCTGATGATTATCAGGTAGCTAAAGCCTATAATTTGCCTCTGATTAACCCCATTAAAGCGAATGGTTGTTATGCTGCTGATGTAGAATACTTTGCTAATCAATCCGTCCTGAAGGTTAATGACAAGATTATTGCGCTACTTGAAGAACGAAAAGTACTGCTGAAGAATGAAGTCATTCGGCATAGTTATCCACACTGCTGGCGTCACAAAACACCGATGATATTTCTTGCGACCCCGCAATGGTTTATTTCTATGGAAAAAAACGGGCTGCGAGCACAAATTTTAAAAACAATCAATGAAGTGAACTGGATGCCGGAATGGGGCAAAGCCCGCATTGCCGGGATGATTGAAACAAGGCCCGACTGGTGTATTTCCCGACAAAGGGCTTGGGGAACGCCGATGCCCTTAATGGTTCACAAAGAAACCAGAGAGCTTCACCCAAAAATAATCGACTTAATAGAGCAGGTTGCGAAACGCGTTGAAGAGAAAGGCATTGATGCCTGGTTTGAACTTGATTTGAAAGAACTTCTTGGCCATGATGCAGAAAACTATGAGAAAATTACCGATACCTTGGACGTGTGGTTTGATTCCGGCGTTTCTCACTACAGTGTATTGAAAGCGAATCAAGAGCTATCGCTTCCCGCTGACATTTATTTTGAAGGTTCCGATCAGCATCGAGGCTGGTTTAACTCCTCTATCACAACCGCTGTGGCTATCTATGGACATGCTCCTTATCGTACCGTACTCACCCACGGATATACAGTAGATGCAGAAGGAAAGAAACTGTCCAAGTCCAAAGGGAATTATGTCGCTCTCGATAAACTCATCGGCCAGCACGGGGCAGATATTCTTCGTCTCTGGGTTTCTTCTACTGATTACCGTAATGAGGTAAGTATTTCAGAGGAAATTATAAAGCGGAATGCCGATGCCTATCGGCGAATCAGGAATACAGCCCGGTTTTTATTAGCTAATTTATTTGATTTTGATCCACATACAGACTTATTGCCCGCCGATAAGCTGGTGGAAATCGATCGATGGGTTGTGAAGCATAGTCAGCAGTTACAGGAAGAAATTCTACAGGCTTATGAGCAATATAATTTTCATATTATTTATCAGAAAATTCATAATTTTTGTGCTGTTGATCTTGGCAGCTTCTACCTTGACGTCGTTAAAGATCGACAATATACAACGCCCAAAAACAGTATAGCCAGACGTTCCTGCCAAACGGCAATGTATCATATCATCCACGCGATGACTCGCTGGTTAGCTCCCATTCTGTCATTTACCGCCGATGAGATTTGGCAGTATATCCCAGGCAAATCTTCTGAATCAGTGATGCTGGAAGAGTGGTATGATAGCTGGCCGGAAATTGGTCAAGTCGATATGGCATTCTGGCGCCAATTACTCGAAATCAGAGATGAGGTTAATAAAGCACTGGAAGCTCAGCGACAGCAGGGAGTTATAGGTTCTGGCTTGGCGGCGGAGATTCGCTTGTATGTTAGCCCGGCGCTTTTAAATAGACTCAAACCCCTTGAAAATGAGTTGCGTTTTCTGTTTATTACTTCGGACGCTAAAGTATTTCCGCTTGAGGAAAAGCCGGAAGAGCTTTCTATACTCGCTGATTTTGAGCTTGCAATCGAAGTCAATGCCAGCCCCTATGAAAAATGCGTTCGTTGCTGGCATCGTCGTGACTCGGTTAACAAGCAGGATAATTTTCCCGAAGTATGTGATCGTTGTGCAGACAATTTAAGTGGTGAGGATGAAGTGAGACAATTTGCATGAAGAAATGGCACTGGTTCATTATTAGTATTCTGGTAATTGCTCTGGATCAAATAAGCAAATATTGGGCGTCGACCCATCTGGTTGCTTATCAGCCAGAGCCTTTAATCCCAATGGTCAATTTTACCTTGGCCTATAATACTGGGGCCGCATTCAGCTTCCTGAGTGGAACAGGCAGCTGGCATCGCTGGTTTTTCGCAGGTTTTAGTATAGTAATGAGTATCGCATTAATAATCTGGCTAGTGCGCTTACCAAACAAGGCGATTCTTCAATCACTTGCCGTGAGCTTGATCCTCGGAGGGGCGATTGGCAATTTGTATGATCGTGCACTGCTTGGGCATGTAATTGATTTTATTGATGTGTATTACCAGAATTATCATTGGCCAGTTTTTAATCTGGCCGATAGCGCCATATGTCTGGGAGCTTTGTTCCTGCTCCTGGATCTATGCAAGAGCCCCGTCCGATAAAGAGGTTAATAGTTTAACCTCCGGATTCAGAATGCTGATTGCAGCAACTGACGGCAAGCTTAAATAATGCTCTGCTTCATCCCACTCGACTTCCGCAGGGAATAAACGAAGAGTGGGTAAGCATTTATTTAAAAGTGCGCAAAATGATAAGGATGCGGGAAAAGGTCTTGCCTGATGGTAGCCAAGTGCCATTACCTGCATTGCCTCTGAGAGTGTGGCAATCCCTGGAAGATGGTTAATTGAATAGATGGCAGCTGTTTGCGCAATAGCGGGTAAAAACCCTGGGCTGGAAACAAAGTGTACGCCTGCCTGATAGCAATCCTCCAATTGTTGGGTGCTGATAACATTACCTGCTCCAATGCGCAACCCTGGAAATTCGGTTAGTATTTTTTTCAAAAGCCCTTCATCACAGCTGTTGATTTCAACTACCGAGAAACCTGCCTTTGCAATTTGTCTAAGCCGGTCAAATAAATAGGCATCGACATCGAGGCTTATTATAATTGATTGATTTCCAAACAATTTATCTGTCATCATAGATTTTCGCTAATACAGGCGCCGTAATGACTCCTATGTTAGAAGACTTACAAACTCTTAGCAAGCCTTTTGTAATTAAGGATGCCGCTCATGCGGTCAAAGCTTACCTCAGGACCCAAATTGAACTAAACTTAATACAAGGACTATCGTTCACAGGAAAGGATCGGTCATGAATACGAATAAAATAAGCGCGATTTTCCGTGATGAAAGAACCCTCGAAAAAACGATCAGCCATTTGACTGAAAAAACCCTTTCTTTGGGTGAAGTCAGTGTTCAGGGTCCTCCATCGAAAATGGTAGAAAAATTCGGCAGGCCTTATGTTAATCCGGAAACTGTACAGAAAGCAGAAGATTTTTCGCCAAAGCAAGAACCCTACATGCATGATGATTTTGGCTGGGCTCAAGGATTTTCAATATCAATTCCTATGTTTGTCGGTATTATTCTCGGCCTTCTCGCCGGAGGCGAATTGAATCATTATGCCGATAATCTTGTTTTTGGAGTCATTGGCGGCTTAATTGGTGCGGCCATTGGCATCGGTCTGATGAAGTCCATGAGAAATGCTCGCATTGCCAAAATTGAGAAGCAGGAGCATATGGGAGGTTTTGTGTTATGGCTGGCCTGCACTAATGAACAACAGCAGCAAGCGATATTCTCCATATTAAATGAACATCATGCTGAGAATATTACGCTGCACTCCGACAATCCTCATATTGTTTCATAAAGGAGTATTCTTATGGGTAATGTTGAGCAGTTTTTGAAATCCACCGCCTTTGCTGTAGTCGGGGCCTCAAGTAACCGCAGCAAGTTCGGCAATAAAGTTTTACGTTGCTACCTGGCTCACGATATGAAAGCCTATCCGGTTAATCCATTCGAGGATAACATTGAGGGGCAGGCAAGTGTCAAAGAACTTTCAGATCTTCCTGATGAGGTTGAGAGTATATCGATTATCACGCCTCCTGCTATTACTGAAAAAATTGTTGACGCGGCCATCATAAAGGGAATAAAAAACATCTGGATGCAGCCCGGAGCTGAAAGTGAATCAGCGATTGAGCAAGCCTTAAGGCATGAAATCAATGTAATAGCTCGAGGCCCTTGTATTTTGGTGGTATTGGGATTTGATGAGTGGTGGTGAGCGGATTAGATCGATTGCATTAACTGCTCGATAGTCATTGGTGGATAGAAATAGATACCCTGGAACAGATTGCAGCCTCTTGATTTGAAAAACTCCAGATCATCTTCCCGCTCAATGCCCTCAATAATGACTTCACTGTTTTGTGACAGCAATTGTTTAAGCATAATATCAATTTCAGTCTGGTCTACTTTTCGTTCATAAATTTTTCGTGCATAGTAGCGATCAAATTTAATCTGCCTGGCACCAATTTCAGCCATAAAGCGATATGACGTAAACAAGGAATAACCACAGGACACCGCAATATTGATTCCACTTTTCTGTAATAGCTGCACGCTCATAGCAGCCGCCTGCTGCTTTGTCATTAGATCGTTATTGATTTCAAGACTTAACATTGAGGGGGAAAAATCATAATGCCGCAAATTTTCCTGCAATTCCTGATAAAAATCCGGATGAAGAAACTGAGAGGCACTAATATTGACATGAAGTCTGAGGCTTGTGGAGTTAATCATTTTCATATCTTGTAAGGCCTGAGCTATAACCCATTTTTCAATAGCGGGCAAAAGCTGATATTTTTCAGCAACAGGGAAAAATTCATTTGGCAATAACAGACCGCCCTGATCATCCTTGCATCGTAGAAACGCTTCGATGGCAACAATTTGATTGTCCAGCGTGACAATGGGTTGATAAAAAAGACAAAGTCCTTCGTTATTCAAAGCTTCTTTTAGATAAGAGTAGGTAATCAGATTGGATGATGATTTATTTTGAGGTTCATCAATAAAATAAGAGGATTGTTTGTTGATGGTTTTGGCATGCAGCATCGTAGAAACTGCTTTCACTAATAAAGAATCGAGATAAATTCCATTTTCAGGATAGACTGCCGCGCTAAGCGACAAGCCGATGGGCTGGTTAGCTGATTTATTTTCCGAGTTAATCATTTCAATCAGGACCAGGCGAAGATGGCCTAGGATCTGTTCCAGCGTATTTCGTTGTTGAAAACTGGCAATAGTGATTAAATAATTGTGATTCAGTTTACCGGCAAACACAAATTGCTGTGATTGACTGGCCAGGTAGCTCACTATCTTGTCGCTAGCACTCTGATGACTGTTTCTACCATTGGGTTCATACTCGGACGCTTCAATTTTCAATAAAATAAGCGCAAAACTGTCGTTGTTATTATCACCGGTATTGATGTCAAAAAAGGTCGACAGTGTAATTTCTGATCCAGGCAGCAGGTTAGGGCAGGCATCAAATTGCGGCATATGAGTTATAACAGAGTCAACTAAATCACCCAGTATTTGTACTGACAATAAGCGCAGGAGATAGAACTGCAGATCGCCTTCATCATCGTTAATCCGTATAATCAGAACATTGGCGAGATAGGCTTGTCCTGTTCGGGTGCGATTTATCATAGAACCTTGCCAGCGCAGGTTCATCTCAAGGAACTGTTCAATCTTTTGAAAATAGGAATCATCGTGGAGGCCTGAGCCTAACAAGAAAGCATCCTGTCCAATTAGTTCTGCGGGGGAATAGCCGGTGATACGCGATGCAGTGACATTATTCAATATGATTTTATTGAGCGAATTGAGAACAAAGACCCCATCCTGAGAACTTTCAATAAGCTCATTAATGAGTCTGAACTCCAAACCGGTCGTGTCCATATAATCATTCCTTTGAGCCTGTTAGAGCAAGTGGGCAGATTAATAAACTAATCCCTTAGATTATTTACATCTGATGCTACAGTATACCTATACTGTTTCCTTTAAAAAATCCTTTTTGACGAATTGCAGATTTTTTATTGAGTAGTTTTTTGCTGCTTCATAAATTGGGTATAGCTAACCAAGGGAATTTGTCAAATTCATCACGGTAATTACTATAGAAATTAGCTACCAGCACTGGTCAGCAGTTCCGCTCGGCGCCCCGCCAGGCCCCGCAGCAATTCCTTTAGCGCCCAGACTATTCACCGTTAAGGTCTGGCAGAGGCGATCGTCACGCCCCTGGTTGTTTCGCGGAATCGCCTGGAGCGTATAGGTAGAGGCTGTTTGCGAGCTGATAGAAAGCGTATACCATCCTTCAGGCGATATATTGCTTGAGCGGATATCATTGGCGCCTCCAGTTCCGATTGTAGCGTTTAAATAGGTATTACGCTCAGAATAGTAGCGCTCCATTCGGCTCGCCAAGTCCATTATTGCGGATTGGCCATCGCTTCGTCTGGCACTGACGATGTATTGCAAATAACTCGGGTAAGCGATACTGACCAGAATTCCAATAATGACCATGACAATCAGCAATTCAATTAGCGTAAATCCTTTTTTCATAATACCCTCTAAAAGACTGGTGAACTAAGTTGATAATCAGTTGTACTGATCTGAACCTGCGGTGGCTTCCGATTTAAAGTATAAGCTGAATGTAATTGTTCTGCCGATTTATGGAATAAGCGGTTACAGGGCGTATTATCCTTCGCTTTTGAAAGATGGGCCTTGGGCAAATCATCGATAAGCATTTCAAGAAGGCATTGCGTAGAATCCTGGTCTTCCAGGCGTTCAATACGCATTACATCTTCCTGAAAATAATCAAAATCAGTTTGCGGCTGGTGTACTGCTGCATCCTGGGCCGCGAAAGCCCAATGAAACAAGGCATGTCGGCCTAACTGGATCTCTTTTAAAATTAATTGACGACTAAACCCGGCCGCCTGATCGATGAGATTGCTGGTTTTTGTGACAATCGTCGCACTTAAACGCAGTATATAGCCTATCGTGTAATCGGAAACATAGCCAGTATAAAATAAAGTCTTTCCCAGCGTGAATGCTGCCAGTCGGCTTATGGGATCAATTAATGTCAGAGAGAAGCGAATCCCAAGAAAAGTCAGATCCAGAAGAGGAAGAATGATGAGATTTTTTATTAACTGAAAAACGGGGATTATCACCATACATATCAGGGTGGCCAGTAAATTAATCAAGCTATTATTCGAGTAGCGCTGAATGGGATTGCTAAATCCATAAAGTGGTGACAGGCGAAAACCCGATAGATAATTCCAGCCTGTTTTTCTCTCTGCAAACTCACTCAGACTTTGGCCAATTGCCTGAACATTCCCAAGCGCTCCCAGTGTTTTGCTAACGAGGCTGGTGATGCCTCTAAATGGCACATGAATAAACAGGGCGCTTAACTCCATAAATGGAATTGTTAAGATTGCGAGCGTAAAATCCAGTGTACCAGCGACAATTTCTTTAGCTGTTTGTATAGTTAGTGCAAGGCTTTTGCCAAGACCTGACCCAAAGCCATTTTTAAATCCATAATAGCGCCATTCAATAAAGGGCGATATGGCAATCTTGAGGAAAATAAAGCCGCCGTGTAATAACCATTTAATGGTTCCCAAAAGCCAATCATCTCCGGGGTGCATGATGGTGTCAAAGGCGGCTGCACCAAACTTTCCTCCAACAGCCAATCGATTGGGCCAGGGAAATGTGCCCATTTCTTTCTCAATCGCAGGAAATGTCTTGCATAAACCATAACCTAGTCCAAGAGCGAGACTGATAATGATCGCAACCTGGGCGGGCTCATCTTTCAGAACGCTCACCGCTTTAATAAAGAATTGATCCAAATCACCGCCTACAATTACTCCCTGCCAGTAAGTGACAGCCGCTGAAATAGCCTCCGACACGGTACCGTGACTCATCCAGCGTCCTAAGGCCTGAGTTGGTTCAATGCCATAGATTAAACCATTCAGATGAAGTTTAGCCAGGATTGACTTTAGCAGCTCCGGGGCGGCAACAGCTCCAGCACCGTAAATATAGGCAGCAAGCGCCAAGGATCCGATAATAGGATTTTGCTCGCTAATATCAATGAACAGAGCGGAAAAATGCCTTAATACGCCCAGCACTCTATGAAATGGATTGTTGTAGGGAGGAGGGCTTGGCAGATGTTCTGCTCTGGCGACGACATATTGGTTGACATGTATTTGTCTTTTAACAAACTCCTCCAGTGTTTCTCCATTGGCAAGTAACCCCTGACCCTGAAGAATATCTTGTAAACTTCGCAGGTGAGCTGGCAGCACTCGTAAGGGTTTAGACGGGGGTTCTTCTTTTTTTAATTGGGGATGGCCCGAATGCAGATGATTGGAAAAATCGTCCTTCAGAGTTTCAGTAATATAGGCGTAAACTTTTGTATATAAAAATTTAAAAAAACGAGGAACGTTCACTAAAAATGCTTTGAATGTTAATTTTGCCCGTTCAGGAAAATAGAGATGGCGTTTGCTCAACTGCATGAGAGTCAGCAGGTCCTGGTTCGTTGGTAAAATATAATAAAATTCATCTTCCTTAAAATAATGCCATTGACGTATGCGATTATTCTTTCTAAGGACAATTGAATTTGAGCCTGCCAGGTGCACCCAGGAGCCGTCATGCGCGGTCCATAATAATTGTTCTGCCTGTTCAAAGGTTTTGGTTTTAGCGATTTCAACGGGATTATTCACCAGGCTTTCAACTAATGAATGAAGATTCAGGTGAGCTTGCTGTCCAACCCCTTCAAAAAAATAATAAGGCTCAATACTGGTAGTGGATATGCCGTTTAATCGCCTTTCTTCTCTAAGCTTTGGCTCGGGCTTGTGTGGCATTGCCAGATAATCTACCCATTTCTGGATATCCTGCCATCGTTTTCTTAAAAAAGTCTCCAGCCGCTTAAAACGATTGGCATCAATCTGGTTTAGTTCATTTGCTTCATTAAAACCGTATTGACGTGAAATAACCCAGAGGGCTTCTTTCAATAACTCTTCCTTATCACCATTTTCCAGGTGAGTTTCGCTATCCCAGATGAAACAAGGTTTGCTCTTCGTTTCAGATACCTTGGAAAAATCATGCTGATCAATTCGACTGACTGGAAAAACGCGATTAAATTCATATCGTTGAGCAAAGTCACGTGTATGAAACAAAATTTTACCGAGCGTTCCCTCCGAAACGGCGGGATGATTTGCCAGCAAAATATTCTCATCCTTGCAGGCATCAATGACCGCTAGAACTTTAATGCGCAGGTCTTCTTGTCTGGACCATTCCTCACACTGAATTTGTCGTTCCTCTTCAAGAAGCAGAGATAACTGTTTAATACAGTTTTGCGTCAGCTGAATTTTTTTCTCCTGATGAACGGAAAGCGGTCTGTCATAAGAATCTGCGTGGAGGAAATAGCGGTTTAAAAGGCTAATGGTATTGGCAATCAGGGAAGAGGGCCGCTCTCCTGGCATCTCCTGGAGCAGCTCTGTATCCTCTGTCATCAGCAATATTTGCATTGTTTTATTGTCATGACGGGCTAATAACCGCAGAATACCTCCCGGTATACGGTAATCCATACTATAATGCCCGTATAATAAGCTAGCCTCTTTGGGCGTTAAGCTGCTCACTGTTGCTGTTTCGTTATCAACAGGTTTAACGGTTAAGGGAATAGCTATTTGCAGATGATCATCCGTTGCTCTTAAATTGGCCATTTGCTAGTTACCGTTTATCCATATGGTCTTAAACATTAGCGTTATTAGGGTTGATAAGGCAAGTGCTTTTAAATAAGTAATCTTATCAGTTCACGGTTACTGTATTGGCCGAGTCATGCTAAAATGACTCCAAATTAATCAAGGTTTTATTGAATGACTAGTTATTGCGGCTATATTGCTTTAGTAGGGCGCCCTAATGTAGGCAAATCAACCCTGCTGAATCGAATTTTAAAACAGAAAATCAGCATTACTTCGCGAAAACCTCAAACCACGCGGCATAGTATATTAGGGATCGATACCTGCGGCGACTACCAATATGTCTATGTGGATACGCCAGGTATTCATCAGGGTTCCAAAAAAACCATGAACCGAATGATGAATAAAACAGCCATCAGTGTGCTGCGTGATGTCGATGTGGCGGTATTGGTAGTGGATGGAACGCATTGGAATGACGAAGATGAGTATGTCCTTCATTTAATCAAGCAATCAGGCGTTCCCTGTATTCTCGCTATTAATAAAGTGGATAAGCTTGCAGACAAATCCGCTTTGCTGCCCTGGATAGATAAAATATCCCAGCAGCATAACTTCGTTGCCATGATTCCCTTATCAGCAAGAACCGGGGTGCAGGTTGAAGAATTGCAGAATCAGCTAAAGCCTTTTTTACCCGAAGGCCCCCATTTGTTTGGAGAGGATCAAATCACCGACCGGCCGATAAAATTTCTTTGCGCAGAACTGCTTCGTGAAAAAATATTCCGTCTCTGCGGACAGGAACTGCCCTACTCGACGACTGTGGATATTGAATCCTACAAAGATGAAGGGGACCTGGTGACCATGCATGCCCTGATTCTGGTCGATAAAGATAATCACAAGCGAATGATTATCGGCGATAAAGGGAAAAAGCTGAAAGAAATGGCGACCAGCGCGCGTCTGGATATGGAAGAGTTATTGGGTAAAAAAGTATTTTTACGTTGCTGGTGTAAAGTGAAGTCAGGCTGGTCTGATGATGAGCGTATGCTACGGCAATTAGGCTATGATCACTGAAACGTATAAAGCATGGCTTTTGCACCGGCGTCCATCCGGTGACAGCAGTCTTCAAGTCCGTTTTTTTACAAGAGAAATGGGCGTAATTGATTGCCTGTATCGAGGCGGGCGCAAACCTGGAAAACATGCTTTGGTACAACCTTTCTCTGCATTGTGGTTGTCGGTTAATCTGCGAAGAGATTTTTTCTATATTAATACCCTGGAGTCAACAGAAACGACTCTCGACTTGCAGGGAAACGCTTTATTTGCAGCACTTTATCTTAACGAACTGATTTATTATACAATCAAGCCTCAGGATTCCTGTCCCTGGTTATTCGACAGTTATGAATTAACACTTAAGGCATTGCAGATTACTAATGACAAGCTGGCAATTGAAATCATATTGAGACAGTTCGAGAGGTGTTTATTAAGTACCTGCGGCTATAGTCTGAATCTCAGCGAAGAGGCTTCAACAGGGGATACCATTGCTGCGGACCATTATTATCAGTTTATTCCTGGTACGGGTTTTCTTTTATCCCGTCAAGGTTTTCAGGGATCTGATATTCTCGCTTTTGCCAATCAGGATTTCAGTCGTCTGTCTGTTCTTAAAATGGCTAAAGCCATTATGCGTCAAGCCATTGATCACCTATTGGCCGGCCGCGAGCTGAAATCTCGAGCCTTGTTTTTAATTCCCAAGAGTGAATGATTCTTCTACTTTCTCGCTTTATAACCTGATATGATAAATCTTAATGAAAGTGCCGGTCACTTAGCCATTCCATTGATCAAGCGAGTTATTTGTAACAGGTGAAGTATGTTAAAAGAGATATTATTAGGCGTGAACATTGATCACATCGCGACCATTCGTCAGGCAAGGGGCACTCGATATCCTGATCCAGTACAGGCAGCAATGGAGGCAGAAGAGGCGGGCGCGGATGGAATCACTCTGCATATGCGGGAAGATCTGAGGCACATACAGGCCCGGGATGTCCGATTGATTAAGGCTGTTTTACAAACAAGAATGAATCTTGAACTGGCAGTTACTGATACAATGCTGGATTTTGCTGAGGAAATTTCGCCCGAGCATGCCTGTCTGGTTCCGGAAAAAAGAGAAGAACTGACTACAGAAGGCGGTCTGGATGTGCTGACTCATTTTACAGCCGTATCAAACGCTGTGAAACGGTTGAAGGCTAACGGCAGTGAAGTCTCTCTGTTTATTGATGCTGATCTTAAACAAATTGATGCAGCGGTTGAGACAGGGGCTCCGGTTATCGAAATTCATACGGGTTGCTACGCCGACGCAAGCAGTCCGGAAACTCAGAATGCGGAGCTGGAGCGAATAACGCAGGCTGCAAATTATGCTGCCAGCAAAGGTTTAATTGTAAATGCCGGACATGGTCTACATTATCATAATGTAAAAGCCATCGCGGCTATACCAGAAATGAATGAACTTAATATTGGGCATGCCATCATTGCAAGAGCGCTATTTACCGGCTTAAAGCAGGCAGTGAAGGATATGCGCCAACTCATGCTGGAAGCAAGGAACTATGTCAACAACTGATGCGATTGTAATTCGTCTCACCGGAGATTCTGGTGATGGGGTTCAATTACTAGGCGAGCAACTTACTATTACAGCAGCACTTACCGGACGAGAGGTGCGTACTCTGCCCGATTTTCCGGCTGAGATCCGCGCACCGGCTGGAACCGTGGCTGGGGTGTCCGGTTTTCAGCTAGCGATGGCTGAAGAGGCTATTTTTACCGCCGGTGAAACTTTAAATGTATTGGTCGCTTTAAATCCTGCAGCCTTAAAAAACTCTCTGGAATTTTTATCTCCAGGGGGCTTGCTGATTATCAATGAAGACAGCTTTACTGAGAAAGATTGGCAAAAAGCTGGCTTAAGCAGTGATTTTTTAAAAGGGGCAAGCGAGCATTATCAGATTTTGAGTCTGCCGCTAATTAGTCTGACTATCAAAGCAGTAGAGGGCCTGGGAATTACGCATGCTCAAGCCAAGAAGACCAAGAATTTCTATGTGCTGGGTCTGGTATTATGGCTTTTTGATTTGCCTGTCGAAAATTGTCTGGCGTTTATCGCTAAAAAATTTAAAAACAATTCAGAAATTGCCAAAGCCAATGAATTGACGTTATTGGCAGGTTATAACTATGCCATGACACTGGAACTGGCCAGACAGCATTTCATGTTGGGGAAGGTGAACAGAGAACCGGGGGAATATCGTCAGATTACCGGAGTCGAAGCTTTGAGCATGGGACTTGCAGCCTTAACTGTGGGTACCCAAACCAGAATGCTGGTATCCGGATATCCTATTACACCTGCTTCAGCCATTTTACATGAGTGCGCAAAATTCACTGATTACGGTATCCAGTTATTACAGGCTGAAGATGAAATTGCCGCTGTCTGTGCCTGCATTGGAGCGGCTTTCGGAGGCAACCTTGCTTTGACTTGTACTTCCGGTCCGGGCCTTGATTTAAAAAGTGAGGGCTTGGGGCTTGCGGTGATGACTGAATTACCCTTAGTCGTTGTTGATGTACAACGGGCCGGCGCTTCCACCGGATTGCCAACTAAAACAGGCCAAAGCGATCTCCGGCAGGCGTTATATGGACGTCATGGTGAAGCTCCTTTACCGGTTATTGCTGCTCGTTCGGCAGCCGATTGTTTCAAAACCATTATTGAAGCATTCACAATCGCAGTGTCTTATATGACGCCAGTGATTGTTTTGCTGGATGCCTATCTGGCCAATGCCGCAGAGCCCTGGAAAATTCCTGACTTCGACTCTTTAAAATTACCTGAGATAGAATTTAACCATTTTGATAAACCTTATCAGCGTGACGATAAATTGGCTCGAAGCTGGAATCCTCCAGGTGTACCTGGTTTTATACACCAGATTGGCGGGCTGGAGAAACAGGGAGAAGAGGGTAAGGTCAGTTACGATGCTCAAAACCATCAGAAGATGGTGAATTTACGAGCTGCCAAGATTGCAGGGATAAGTAAAATTTATGAGCCACTTCATATAGAAGGAAGTCAGAACGCCTCAATATTAATTATTGGATGGGGAAGTACCTATGGCAGTCTTAAATCAGCTGTTCAGCATGCGGCCTTGGAAGGGCTTGAGCTTGCCCTACTACAACTTCGTCATTTGAATCCATTTCCAGATGATTTGGGTCCTTTGCTCAAAAAATACAAGAAGGTGCTGGTAGCTGAACTGAACTCTGGACAATTATGCCAGTTGCTCAGAGCCGAGTATCTGGTCGATTGCCGTTCAATCAATCAATGTAACGGTCAACCATTTACAGTCAGTTTTTTACTTCAAGCCATCAAAGCGGAAGTCGATTATGAACTCTCAATACAAGCGTGATGATTTTGCCAATTCAAATGAAGTTCGTTGGTGTCCTGGATGCGGTGACTACGCTATCCTGATGGCATTGCAGCGCTTGCTTCCAGAGCTTGGCCTGCCGCCTGAACGGCATGTATTTATATCAGGAATTGGCTGTGCCGGCCGGCTTCCTTACTACATGAACACCTATGGTCTGCATACAATCCATGGAAGGGCGCCTGCTGTCGCAACAGGTCTCAAAACCATGAGAGATGATCTTACCGTCTGGATTATTACCGGAGATGGTGATGCTTTGAGTATTGGCGGTAATCATTTTATTCATTGCCTGCGTCGTAATGTTAATGTCAATATTTTATTGTTTAATAATCAGGTCTATGGTTTGACTAAAGGTCAGTTTTCACCGACTTCTCAAAAAGGCCAGATCACAAAAACCTCACCGCAGGGCGTTAATAATGAACCCATTAATCCCCTTATGCTCGCTTTGGCAGCAGGAGCCAGCTTTGTTGCCAGAGCTGTTGATAAAGATCCCAATCATCTAATCACTGTACTCAGGAAAGCCTATGAGCATCCTGGATGCTCATTTGTTGAAATTTATCAGGATTGCAATATTTTCAATAATGGTGCTTTTGATGGTTTTGCCTTAAAAACAAACCGTGCGGAGAAGACCGTTCTCTTGGAAGAACAAAAACCTCTGATATATGGAAACAATGGGGAAAAGGCTTTGTCATTGGAGGGAGAGGATCTTAAAATCATCGCTCATGATGAGAAAAACAATTATGTGCATGATAGCAGTAATCTGATAGCCGCCATGCGCCTGGCGCAAATTCATTATCCAGAGTATCCAGTACCCCTGGGTGTTTATTATCAGCAGCCTCGCCAATGCTACCAATTTGATAAACCAATAAGCAAAACAAAAGCTGATGTAGAGCATTTATTCAGAGCAAAGGCGTCCTGGAATCAGGATTAGCGTCATTCATATTGATGCGGGAAATCCGGTTGAGCCTATGGATCCCCCGCATGAAGCGGGGGAAGTCGGTTGGTGATAGCGGGGGAAGTAGACTGGTGATAGCGGGGAAGTAGACTGGTGATAGCGGGGAAGTAGGTTAGTAAACTCTAATGCCCCTACGTTCCCCGTTTATGCCGCCCTACGTTCCCCGCTTTATGCGGGGAATCCAACCTCGGTCTTTCTGCTAGCCCGAGGGACCCAGAAGACTCATAGAGAGCACTGAACCCTGCGGACAAGCCGCAGGGCGTAGTGGAGATGTGCAGATACCTTTCAGATCTGGAAGTTTAGCAAATGTAACTTAAACTCAGTTGTAATTGATGGGCATAGAAATTATCAGTTTCAATACCATTGCCCACTGTTTGGCCAGAAGCGCGGCTTAATTCAGTTTTACCCCAGTCAGCAAATTCATAACCTAAGCCGACTTGCCAGTTTGAATTCAATGCTGTTTGCAATCCAATCCCCAGAGTATAAACAAAAGATGATTTTGTTTCTGAGTTAAATGGAGGCGCTGGAATTTCTTCAAATATTTTGGCAGCAATCTGGAAATCTCGAGCCTGGTTAAAACCTATACCGGCGCTTGCGCTGACATAAGGCTCAACCCACTCATCAAGATCCATAAGCAGTTTACCTTTTACAGCGAGATGATAATGATTCACTTTATACTGATAGGTAAAATTATTGAATGCAGGGTCAGCATCTTCCCAGACATCGCCTTCCAGTTTTACCTGGGTGGTAGCTGCTCCCGCTATTCCGATTTGACCTCGTAGCGTATCATTGATTGGGTGTTGCCAGCCAAGGAATAACTCGATAGCAGGAACGACCTTGGAGTTGGTGGTATCAGAATAGGTTTTAACAACATCAGGCTGAAGTGTCAGTGTTTGAGTTTCGCCAGGATCGACCCAGGCTGCAGCGATGCTTGCAGTCGCTACATAAGCGCCCGCTGGTACCGCACCCATTGTGCCAGCGAAAGAACTGGAAGCTAGTAACATGCCTATCGAAATTAGTGCATTATTTTTTGTATGCATGTCTTGTCCTTGACTTATAATTGGAGACAATATTAAAAAAACGCGTTAATGATATGATCGATAAGCAGTTTAGGCAATAAGGGGATGAAAAAATCCCGACTGGCGTCGGGATTCAGATATGAAAAACGAATCGTTTAATCTCTGTTGCCTGCAAAAGCGCTTAGTATGTTCAATAAACTGATAAACAGGTTATATATTGAAACGTAAAGAGATATCGTTGCGGAAATGTAATTTGTCTCACCGCCATGAATAATTTCACTGGTCTGGAATAGAATCAAACCGGAAGAAATCAATACGAAGGCCGCTGAGATAGTTAACTGAAGAGCAGGAATATCAAAGAACAGACCTGCAATCATAGCCAGCAACGCAACCATCATTCCCACAAAAAGAAAGCCGCCAAGGAAGCTGAAATCCTTTTTAGTTGTCAGAGCATAGCCAGACAAGGCGAAGAAAATCATTCCGGTGCCGCCAAGTGCAGTACCAATCAATTGCGGTCCGTTAGAAAAACTGGCGACATAAAAGTTAAGAATAGGACCCAGGGTGTACCCTAGAAAGCCTGTAAACGCGAATGCGCTAACCAGTCCCCATGCGCTGTTACGCAGAGCCTGAGTCAGAAACATTAAACCGTATACACCAGCAATCATGACAAATGGGTTCATTGGACCTGCCTTGCTTGCATAAGACAGATAGGCTGTCAGTGCGCTAAACAGGAAAGTCATACTCAGAAGCAAATAAGTGTTTCGCAAAACACGATTGGTCGCGAGTACCGAATCATTGCGTTGGCTTAAAACAGTAACGTCATTTCTATTCATTGACAGCTCCGGTTATTTTGTCCTAATTAAAATAATATATAGTTATTTTAGCATATATATGGGAATGACTGCTCGGCATTTCAAGTCTATAGAGATATTAAATTGAACTCAATAGTCTAACTACTGTAAGCCGGTCATTGAATGAAATAACCAGGAAGTTAAAAGCGTGTAATATTCAATTATTTAAGGGTAGAATGAGATTCTGTTTTATGCAAGGAACACGATGATGTCCAAAGTGGCTGTATTACAAATGGTTTCTTCTGCCTCACCCGCTGAAAATTTGCGCCAGGTCGATTTATTGCTGGCAAGTGCAAAAGAGCAGAATGTTGAGTTAGCGGTTCTTCCAGAAAATTTTGCATTTATGGGTTTGAAAGAAACCGATAAGCTTGGCTTGGCGGAATCCTATCCGCATGGTGAAATCCAGGGAAAAGTCAGTGCTCTTGCCAGTAAATACGGGCTTTGGATTATCGCTGGAACAATACCGGTCAAAGGATTGCAGGATAAAGTTCGCTCATCAAGCCTTGTATTTGATGAAAGAGGCCTTTGCGCAGCCCGTTACGATAAAATCCATCTGTTTGATGTCAGAGTGTCTGAGCAAGAGGCCCATCAGGAGTCTCTGACAATTGAAAGAGGAAGCGAGCTGGTCGTTGCGGAGACACCCGTTGGTAAAATCGGCTTGACAGTTTGTTATGATTTGCGTTTTCCGGAATTATATCAACAATTATTGATGAGGGGAGCAGAATTATTTTCCGTTCCTTCAGCATTTACAGCCATAACCGGCATGGCGCACTGGGAAGTTTTACTGAGGGCGCGTGCCATTGAAAATTTATGCTATGTACTTGCCGCCAACCAGGGTGGAACACATCAAAATGGCAGACAGACTTATGGTCATAGTATGATTATTGAGCCTTGGGGGAAAATTCTGGGCCAACATGAGAACAATGCAGGTATGGTGACTGCGGATATTGATTTGCCGCGGTTGCATCAGTTAAGACGGCAGTTTCCCTGTGTGGAACATCACGTCTTAATATGTAACTGAGGTTTATGCGGTCATGGTAGGTTAATAACGTATAAGGTGTTTATTATGAGTCAGGCGCTGGCAATTGCCAAAGAATTAATTTTAAAACCCGCTTCCCTTGATGAATCAACCATCGCTAAGCTGGTTCATTCGATAATGGGTCAGCATGTGGACGATGCAGATCTTTATTTTGAAAGCAGCAGCTATGAGTCCTGGTATCTGGAAGATTCCGAAGTTAAAAGCGGCAGCTATTCTCATGATAAAGGAGTAGGGATTCGAGCAGTTAGCGGTGATAAAACCGGTTACGCCTACTGTGATGATATCATTTTACCTGCATTGCAGCGTGCCGCCGATGCTGCGCGATCAATTGCTCTGGTTGCAACAAATCCTGTGCAGGCCATTCATGTGTCTGGAGCGCCTGTTGCCCGCTATCAGGGAATTAATCCGATTGAAGGAATGAATAAACAGGAAAAAATCGCATTACTGGAAGCAATAGATAAGGAAGCTCGCCGTCTTGATCCCAGAGTGATACAAGTGAATGCTTCACTGAGCGGCTGTTATGAAGTGATTATGATTGCCGGGATTGAGGGAAGAATGGTCGCAGATATCAGACCATTGGTAAGCATTCATGTCAGTGTATTGGTGGAAGATAAAAACGGCCGTCGTGAAAGCGCTCGCTCTGGAGGAGGAGGCCGGGTTCCTTATTCCTACTTTCTTGAAAAGGATCGCGCTTTGGAGTATGCACGGGAAGCGGTGAGGGAAGCATTGATAAATCTGGAAGCAGAAGATGCCCCCGCAGGAACTATGCCTGTAGTATTAGGACCTGGCTGGCCAGGGGTGTTGTTGCATGAGGCAGTAGGACATGGTCTGGAAGGTGATTTTAATCGCAAGGGTTTATCTGCGTTTTCCGGTAAAATCGGTCAGCAGGTTGCAGCCAAAGGGGTGACCGTGGTGGATGACGGTACTCTGGAAAATCGTCGCGGCTCCCTGACAATGGATGATGAGGGTACTCCAACACAATGCACCACACTTATTGAAGACGGTGTATTAGTAAATTATATGCAGGATAAACTAAATGCCAAATTAATGGGAATGAAACCCACTGGAAATTGCCGCCGTGAATCCTACGCTCACGTACCAATGCCCAGGATGACCAATACTTATATGTTGGCTGGTCAATATGATCCGCAGGAGATAATAAAATCTGTTAATAGAGGTTTGTACGCAGTTAATTTTGGCGGAGGACAGGTTGATATTACTTCCGGACAATTTGTTTTCTCTGCCAGTGAAGCCTATTTGATTGAAAATGGCAAAATCACAAAACCTGTAAAAGGAGCGACACTGATCGGCAATGGTCCCGAAGTAATGAAGCAAATCAGTATGATTGGCAATGATTTGACCCTTGACGGTGGAATTGGTATTTGCGGCAAGGAAGGGCAATCCGTTCCAGTAGGTGTTGGGCAGCCAACGCTTAAGATTGATGCTCTGACTATTGGCGGAACGAAATAAAGATCTGAGAGTTGTTGTTCAATAATTTTAACTTGTCCGAGAAAATCCTCTCTCCCAAGCTGGGAGGAGGCTAGTCACTGCCAAAATATCCTTGACTTAGTGACAGTGAGGGCTGGGGTGAGGATTGATTTAAACCCCTCTCTCTAACTCTCTCCCCTGAGGGGAGAGAGGATCCATAGTTTCGATTCCAGGGAGGGTCGATAATGAAAAAAGGAAATTTCTTTACCAGGCTGTTTAAATCTGGCATCGCTGTATGTTTGCTGTTCCCTTTTTGCATAGAAGCGAACAGCTTTGAACCATTAATTTATCTGCGGCCAAATGAAACTCCGGTGTTCACTGAGCTATACCAACGTTATGGCTTACTCAACCCACCTGCGGTGCATGTGTATGACAGTTCTATCTATATTGGTCAGCCAGGTGAAGAGGGTGGTTTATTAATTCGTTCCAGCCAGACTTACTTCAACGACGTGGATAAAGCACTGCAAGCCTATCATTCGCGTATTGGTAATCTGGGGCAGTTTCTCAATACCGATGAACAATATATTTTTAGCCCGTCCAACGGATCACTGCAGATAATTTTTGCTCTTGTCTATGCCGTTGTAACATCAGAGCCTGATAAAAAATTTCTTTTCGTGGAAAAAATCCCTTTTTATTCATTTCATGAGCATGCCGTGTCTTATCGGCCCTATCCCAATGCGCGATTTCAGGGATTTAATGATCCTCAGGAAATTAAACTCAATCCCGACGAAGTGCTTGTTGAGTTTGTTACGTCTCCTAATAATCCTGATGGAAAGTTCCGGCAACCTTATACTGACGCAAAAATTATTATTGCTGATTTTGTTTTTGCAGCCCCCCCTTATGGCAGTGAGGGAACCGGTTATGTGAAGGAAAATCTTGAATGGCTTTCCAAAGCAAAAGGCGAGGGGAGACATGTATTTGCCTTCAATTCCGTTTCAAAGGCTCTGGGGAAACCGGGTTATCGTTTGGGCTATATGTGGTTTCCAATAGCGGACTCTTATGGTTCAAGCATATTTACCAATTATTTTTCCTATCTTTGGAAATTAACTGTCGGCGATAGTACACCGGGTGTTGCCGAAGCATTAAATCTGATGTCTGCAATCATCGCTCTTCCTGATGCGGGACAATCACTTCGCAGTGATGCATTTAATACGATTGTAAGACGTCATACTATTCTGCAGGCAGAGTTTCTGAAACGGTATCCTGGTTCGGAAGTATCAAGCATTGCGGGCAGCCCAACCTTTTTTGCCAGGCTCAATAGTCCTGATACTAAAACTATGGCCGCCAAGGATGTTTTACTAAAAACATACAATGTGGCTGTGGATAACGGGAACACGATGGGCGCCACTGATGAGTATGTAAGAATCAATCTCTGTGGCTATAGCGGTGATTTGGCTGAATTCCTGAATCGTCTGTCGGGTGATAAAAAGTATAAGGCAGAAGATCTTTTAATCGCGTCGGCGAATCACTGCAGTCATACCACTATTCATAGCAATGAAAACAGTCGTTACGTGGTAATACCAAATGATTGCAATATTGATGTGGACGCCGAAAATGCGGATGTCACAATCATCCTGCCGCAATTTATTAATTATCAATACAGCAATCTAATAACCATTAAAAAGCTGGATTCGAGTCCGCATGCAGTGACGGTGCAGACTGATGCGTTTACAGCAACTATAAAAGAAAAAGAAAAGCCGCTTCAACTGCAATGGACGCAGCCCTTTTTCCTGAATGGTCAATGGGATAAACGATAATTATCCTGATAAGAGCGCAGTGAAATTCCGAACCGGCTAACTTCACTGCCTTGACTAATGTTAACAACCTGGTCATTCGTTCGACTATACTTCAAGCTGTATATAGAGATTTTTCAAGGATTGAAAATGACAGCTACTGATACAGGATGTTTGATCAACCAATATCTTCTCGATAATGAGAAGCGCCTTGGTGATCGCATCTATCTTCGTCAGCCACGCGATGATCAATGGCATGAATATACCTGGCAGCAAACGATGCGGCAGGCTCGGCAGGTTGCTCGTTTTTTGCAGGATACGGGCTTAAACCCTGGTGATCGAGTGGCTATTTTTTCAAAAAACTGTGCGGAATGGTTCATTAGTGATTTTGGTATTTCTTTAGCTGGAATGGTGAGCGTACCGCTTTTTGCAAATCAGCACAAAGAGAGTATAGATTTTGTATTAAATCACGCCGGCGTAAAGGTGGTTTTTATTGGCAAACTGGATAACCATAAAAAAACCAGAGAATACATTTCCAATCAATTTACCTGCGTTTCTTTTAACTATCATCCTAATCTGAGCAACTGCATATCCTGGGATGAGATTTTAAAAAAAGAACCTTTACAAGAAGTTGTTTTACCGCAGCCAGAGGATTTATTTACCATTATTTATTCGTCAGGCACAACGGGGCTTCCCAAAGGCTCTGTCTACACACATGAAATTATCGGTAATTATCTGGCGTTATTCCCTGATGATTTGGCACGCGTTCGTAAATTAAATCATTATCATCTGGTTTCTTATCTACCATTGGCTCACGTATATGAACGAACAGCTATTGAACTCGGTAGTGTGAGTATTCCTTGTGATGTGTCCTTTATTGAGAGTCTGGACAAATTCGCTGAAAATCTTCGTGAAATTAGGCCTAGCCTTTTTACGGCGGTACCCAGAATATGGGGAGTTTTCCAGCAGAAAATAGAACAAAAGGCCTCGCCTGAAAAATTGCGTCTGATCTTGAAAATTCCCATACTTTCTTACTTTATAAAGAAAAAAATCCGACGTCAATTAGGGCTGGAACGATGTTATAACTGTTTCTCGGGCGCTTCTCATTTGCCCGCTTCAATTATTAAATTTTTTGACGATTTAAATATTCCTATCCAGGAAGGCTATGGGCAAACTGAAAATCTTGCTTATGCTACATTATCCGAGTTATCTGAAAGACGTCCGGGCTATGTGGGAAGCCCAAGATTAAAGGTGGAAGTAAAGCTTGGCGAAAATGAAGAGCTGTTAATAAAATCGCCTTGTTTAATGAAAGAATATTATGACGATCCAGAGGCCACTGCACGTTCTTTAACGACTGATGGCTGGCTTTGTACAGGTGATATTGCTGAGATAGATAACTCCTTGCGTGTTAAAATTCTGGGTCGTTTGTCCGAAAATTTTAAAAATCAGAAAGGGGAGTTTATCGCGCCAGGTCCAATAGAGGAGCGTTTTAGCGAAAGCTGTTTCATTGAACAACTCTGCCTTGTTGGGCGGGAGCTGCCCAGCAATGTGCTGATAATTACATTAAATGAAACAGGTCAGCAGAAACCTCAGGAATGGATAAAGGAACAGCTTGAAAAAATATTACACTCTGTCAATACAGACTTGGCCAGTTATGAGAAGATTAGCC
Source organism: Legionella quinlivanii (assembly GCF_900461555.1). Taxonomy (NCBI): domain Bacteria; kingdom Pseudomonadati; phylum Pseudomonadota; class Gammaproteobacteria; order Legionellales; family Legionellaceae; genus Legionella; species Legionella quinlivanii. The sequence continues at coordinate 1,437,546 of NZ_UGOX01000001.1, forward strand.
ATATTCTAATCAGCAAATATCCCTGGACCCCGGAAAATGGTTGCCTGACACCGACCTTAAAGATTAAAAGAAGAACGATTGAAGCGAACTACCAGCCTTTAATAAAAAGAGCGATTAAGGAAAGGCAGTCGGTGATTTGGGAGTGAAACATTTACCTGTTTGGACTCTTTGTCATTTCCCAAGAGGTATTGTTTTTTAAATAGAACTTCGTCTTTGCGAACGAAGTGAAGCAATCCAGATCGGAGCCTGAATACAGTTAGGAGCTGGATTGCTTCGCTACTGCTCGCAAAGACGACTTTTGCTACCGTCTTGATGGTTCACCCCTCATTACTCAATTTCAATAACAGATTCTTAATCTCGAGAATTCGTTCTTCATGGCTTTCACTATCCAGTGTAAACTTGAGCCTGGAGGGGCCTTCAAGCTGATAGCGTTTGGCATGAACCTGAATGAGATTGATCAATACTCCAGTATTGATCCTGGGATTTTCTCCAAACTCAATTTTACCTTGCTGCTGTGCTGCATATATTTTATTAATCCCCAACTGTGCCGCTATAAGCTTCAACTCGGTGACCCATAATAAATATTTGGCTTGGGGAGGAAGCAGCCCAAAACGGTCTATCATTTCAATCTGCAGGTCGCGCAATTGCTCTTTATCGCCTGCATTGGCAATCCGTTTGTACATAATCAAACGAGTGTGAATGTCAGCAATATACTCTTCAGGCAAAATCGCGCTTAAACGGAGATCAATTTCAGGTCCTTGCTGCATAGGCCCGCCCAGTTCCGGAGTTTTTCCGGATTTTAGATCGCTAACCGCCTTGTCGAGCATTTCCATAAACAGATGAAAACCTACCGCATGCATATTGCCGCTTTGTTCTTCACCTAAAAGTTCACCTGCGCCGCGGATTTCAAGATCATGGGTAGCCAGTGTAAAGCCGGCACCCAGATCTTCAAGCGATACAATGGCTTCCAGACGTTTCACCGCATCGGGAGTCAGCAGCTTTTCATTGGGAGTAAATAAATAGGCATAGGCCTGATGATGCGAGCGGCCTACACGGCCTCTTAACTGATGTAATTGTGCTAAACCAAATTTGTCAGCCCGATCAATGATAATTGTATTCGCCGTAGGGATATCAATACCGGTTTCTATGATCGTTGTGCATACCAGCACATTAAAACGATGGTGATAGAAATCAGACATTATTTTTTCAAGCTCTCTTTCCCTCATCTGTCCATGCGCGGTGCGGATTTTTGCTTCCGGAATCATTTCTTGCAATTCCTCAGCCGTTTTATCAATTGTCTGAACATTATTATGTAAAAAGTACACCTGGCCGCCACGCAGTATTTCCCTCAGGATAGCTTCGCGTAACACCGTTGTCTGCTTTTCCTGCCAAAACGTCTTGATAGCCAGTCGTTTGGCGGGAGGAGTTGCAATCAGGGAAATATCACGGATCCCTCCCATCGCCATGTTTAAGGTTCTTGGTATTGGTGTTGCCGTCATCGACAAAATATCGATATGAGTGCGAAGCGATTTAATATGCTCTTTTTGTTTGACTCCGAATCGATGCTCTTCATCAATAATTAACAGGCCCAGATTTTTGAAACTAATGTCCTTGGAGAACAGTTTGTGTGTGCCAATAACGATGTCAATTTTTCCGGATTTTAATCCGTCTATAACCTGATTCGATTCCTTAGTGCTGCGAAATCTGGAAAGTAATTCAAGGTTGACAGGAAAATCGGCGAAGCGATCACGGAAATTTTCAAAATGTTGACCCGCCAAAAGGGTTGTTGGAACGAGGACACAGACTTGCTTGTTGTTCTGAACTGCCAGAAAAGCGGCTCTCATGGCAACTTCTGTTTTCCCAAAACCCACATCGCCGCATATCAGGCGGTCCATTGGCCTTGGCGATTTCATGTCCTTGATAATTTCATTAATTGCATTTAATTGATCAACAGTTTCTGTAAACGGGAATCCACTGGCGAAACGTTGGTATTCAAGGGAATCAAACTCATACACAAATCCGGGCTGCGCTTCACGTTTGGCATAAATATCGAGCAATTCAATAGCCACATCGTGGATTTTTTCTGCCGCTTTTTTCTTTTCTTTCTGCCACTGGTCGCTGCCCAATTTATGAAGCGGTGCATGCTCACTATCCATGCCAGTGTATCGGCTAATCAGATGTAAAGAGGTGACTGGAACGTATATTTTATCATCACCGGCATAGGATAAGACCAGGAATTCGTTAATACTGTCGTTGGTTTCGAGCGTTTTAAGTCCCTGGTAACGCCCGACTCCAAACTGAATATGCACCACCGGCGCATGAAGACGTAACTCTGATAAGTCCCGGATGATTAAATCCGGATCGACTGTTTTTTGCGAACTTCGGCGCTGGGGAATGGCCTGTTCACCGAAAAGCTGGGCTTCGACGATAATAGCGATTTGCGAGTCTAAAAGCTCTGCTCCTTCAATCAGAGGGCCGGTTGTAATACTAATCAAGTCATCGCTGCTAAGAAATGATTGCCAGTCGTTGAGCTGATTCGCACTAATACCGGTTTGTCTTAGCAAATCCAAAAGAACTTCGCGGCGGCCAGCACTCTCCACTACAATTAAATGACGGCGGTCGGGTTGGCTGAGATAATCCCTTAAATGATGTAAAGGCTGTGGTGATTGACGTTCAACAGGAAGAGCGGGGGCTTCCTTCACTCTGAAGTTAAATACCGCTCCCTTTCTATCGATTGCCTGATGCCAGAGGCGTAATTGCTGATGCGTATTCACCCGAGTCAGAAGATCCGTGGGACTGATAAACATTTGTTCCGGTGTCAATACCGGCCGGCTGATATCATAGCGGCGCTGCTCATAGCGCAGTTTCAATTCCTGCCAGAATCGCTCGGCTTCTTCGGGTATATTCTGTATAAGACAAATGCTTGCATTTTCTGGTAAATAATCAAAAAAAGTGGCCGTATTCTCAAAGAAAAGAGGAAGATAATATTCGATACCGGAGGGATATTGGCTATTGCTGACGCTTTCATAAACAGGGCATTGACTTGGATTACCTGAAAACTGTTCCCGAAAATTTCTGCGAAACAGAGTAATGCTGGCTTCATTAAGCGGAAATTCTCTGGCTGGAAGAATTTCAATTTGATCAACCTTGGCAATTGTTCGCTGCGATTCAGTATCGAACTGACGAAGGCTTTCGATTTCATCATCGAATAGTTCAATGCGGAATGGGCAATTGCTGCCCATTGGGTACATGTCAATAATCGAACCGCGAACCGCGTACTCCCCATGCTCCAATACTTTATTGACCGAATGATAGCCGCCATTTTGCAGCTGGTTTCTGAAGTGGCCAAGATCAAGTGTTTGCCCCTGTTTCAGCGCAAACGCATATTGATGCAGAAAGGCTGGAGGACAAAGTCTGTGCATCAGCGTTGAGGCTGATGCTATAACAATCGTTTTACTTGCCTGCTGCAAGCGGTTTAATGTGAGCAGGCGTTCAGAAATAATATCCTGATGCGGAGAAAATAAATCATAGGGCAGGGTTTCCCAGTCAGGAAAATAAAGTAGTTCACAACTGGATTGTCCGAGGAAAAAACGCAACTCTGACATGAGTTGATTGGCCGTCAGAGTATCAGGGGTGATAAGTAATTTAACCCCCGGTTCATTCAGACAATATTCGGACAGGGCAAGTGACAAGCTGCAGCCATGAAGGCTTCCCCAGTTTTGTTTTCGGTCAACAGATGGATATTGGAGTATGGCGTTTTGCATAAATCACGATCAAGGCTGTTTGAGGGTTGAAAGTATACTACAAGATAAGGGATGAACGAAAACATCCGCGTAGTCCAGGGGCGCATTGCCATTAAGTTAAGCTCTATATGAATATTAAACTGTTATCCCCGCGAAGGTGTTGCATAAATAGAACCAAGCTACAAACCTGTCGTCTTTGCGAACGAAGTGAAGCAATCCAGATCGAAACTTGAGTTGAGTCAGGATCTGGATTGCTTCGCTAACGCTCGCAAAGACAGTTTTGTGCACCTATCTTAGACTAGATGTTTTGCATCACTACTTTTGTTGAACGATTGGCATATGTCGTTGCTGTAAACAATCGATTACCTGATAGAGATCCAGCTCGCAGGCTTTGAGTAGTACCAGAACATGAAATAGTAAATCGGCTGTTTCCTCAATAACTGCGTCCTTATGGCCTTCCACTGCGGCAATCACTGTTTCAACGGCTTCTTCGCCCACTTTTTGAGCGCATCGAGGCACGCCGGATTGAACCAGTTGGGCAGTATAACTAATCCCTTCCTGCTGATCGCCACGCGTTTGAATGATGTCAGCGAGACAGGCAAGAAAGTTGATTTTTGCCGTAGTCACTGGTTTATAACAGCTTGAATAACCAAGATGGCAGGCGGGTCCTGTTGGAATAACCTGAACTAAAAGACTATCGCCATCACAATCTACAGCCAGTGAGATGACATCCATTGAATTACCCGAGCTTTCCCCTTTACGCCATATACGTTGTTTGCTTCGGCTGTATAACGTCAGCTTTCTGGTAACCTGGGTTATTTCAAGTGCCTGTGGGTCCATATAACCTAACATCAATATATCACCGTTATTGGCATGCTGAATTATTGCGGGAATCAGATTATTCATTTTTTCCCAATCTAATAATGTGTTATCAATATGATTCATAATCTAACCTCGATATTATTTTCCGCAAGCAAGCATTTGATTTCCTGGATACTTGCAATTCTGTCGTGAAAGATAGACGCTGCGAGCGCTCCATCAACTTGAGCTTCTTTGAATACAGCAATAAAATCGTCAGCCGCACCTGCTCCGCCAGAAGCAATTAATGGAACATGAATTGCTTCTCTAAGCATTTGTAACTGTTGAATGTCATAGCCTTTTTTTACGCCATCCGATTGCATACAATTCAATACAATTTCTCCAGCACCTCTTGCCTGAACTTCCTTCACCCAATCCAGGGTTTTGTGCCTGGAGTTCAATGTTTTGTCCGGATTGCCTGTATATTGGAATACATAGTAATCATCGTCAATCCACTGGCTATCGATCCCGATAACAACGCATTGCCTTCCAAACTCATCACTCAATTCATTGATTAATTGCGGTCTTTCCAAAGCCGGACTGTTGATAGAGAGTTTATCTGCTCCCGCATTTAAAATAGCTCGCCCTTTCTCCAGTGTACGGATGCCGCCAGCAACAGTAAAGGGAATATTGATTGTTTTGGCGATTGCATCAATCCAGTCTAAAGAGACTGCGCGATCTTCACTGCTGGCAGTAATATCATAAAATACCAGCTCATCGGCTCCGGACTGTGAATAATGACTCGCCAAAGGCAGTATATCACCAATAATGCGATGATTTCTGAATTGAACCCCTTTTACGACCTGATTATTACATACATCCAGACAGGGAATGAGGCGTTTGGTTAACATAGAAAAACTCCCTCGGTATAACTTGATAAATCAAAATCAGTTTCATAAAGCATCCGCCCGAGAATCGCGGCTGACAACCCTAAATCAGCCAAACGTTTCAGATCATCCGTGCCTCTAATTCCACCAGAGGCCTGCCACTGAATATGCGGGAATCGATCAATAGCTAGCTGGTAAAGCGAAAAATCAGGGCCTTGCATCATGCCGTCGCACTGCACATTCGTACAAAGAATTTCACTAATATCTGTATCCGAATAGGCTTCAACCAGATCCCATAGACTAATCGCTGTGGGTTCCTGCCAGCCATGACTGGTAAGCAAGGGGAGGTTATTATTCCAGCGGATATCTAATGCCAGCACAATTCGGCCGCCACCAGCCAGACGAATAATCGATCGCGTTAAATCAGGATTGTGAACCGCCAGACTTCCCAGAACAATCTTATGAATTCCGGCATCAAGGCATTGCTTTACTGTTTCAAGAGAGCGAATTCCACCTCCTGCCTGTAAAATCAAACCGGAAGATAAAAGGCTGGTGATTAATTCAAGCTGTTCCATACAACCAGAACGTGCGCCATCCAAGTCCACCAGATGTAAACGAGTCATCCCTTTCTGACGATACAGGGTTGCCAATTGCAGAGCTGTTTGTGGATAAATTGTTGTCTGTAAAAACTCGCCCTGACGCAAACGGACGCATTGCCCTTGTTGTAAATCTATGGCAGGAATAATATTCATTATTGCATCCTTAAAAAATTATTAAGTAACTGTAAGCCGGCTTCTGCTGATTTTTCCGGATGAAACTGCATTCCTACTTTATTTTCCTGCTGCACAATCGCAGAGAAGGACTGTATATAGTCACAGCTGGCTATCGTCTGCTCATTGCTGTTGTCAATAAATCGGGCATAACTATGCACAAAGTACAGAAATGTCTTTTCGGGAAGCTGTTGCTGAAGAGGAGACTCCTGCAGCCAGCTTATGGAATTCCAACCCATGTGAGGAACTGGGCAGCCTTTCCGGTGAGAAAAGCTGCTCACTTTTCCTGGAAGCAGGCCCAGGCATTTCACCTGACCTTCTTCACTGTATTCATAAAGTAGCTGCATGCCGAGACAAATTCCTAAAACAGGTTGCTGAAGCTCTCTGATGAGATCAACGAGTCCGTATTGAATCAAAGCAGCCATGCCGGATGAAGCTGTGCCAACGCCAGGAATAATCAAGTGGCTGGCCTCTTCAATTTCTTTTGGATTGTGGGTGAGTGTATAGTCATAACCGAGCCTGGCCAGTGAGTTACTTAATGAAGCCAGATTGTTTCCACAGATATCCAGTACCGCAATCATAAAATCCCCTTGGTCGAAGGTAAGTCATTATCTATTCGGACACAGGCTTGTCTTAATGCACGGCCCAGGGCTTTAAAGCAGGCTTCTATCATATGGTGATGGTTTTCACCGGTGACTTTTACATGAATGCTTGCTCTAAGGCTTGCGGCTAAGGAATGAAAAAAGTGAGGAACCATTTCGGTAGCCATCCCGCCTACAAATTCCCGGGTAAACGATGCCTCAAAGCGGCAATAGGATCTTCCTCCCAAATCAATGGCAATAGCGGCCAAAGCTTCATCCATTGGCAGGGTAAATCCATAGCGGCCAATTCCTCGCTTATCGCCTAATGCTTCACGAAGCGCGTCGCCTAAAACCAGAGCAGTGTCTTCAATCAGGTGATGCTCATCTACTTCTGTATCGCCCAAGGCATTCAGTTGCAAGGCAAATCCCCCATGTTTGCAAATCTGCTCCAGCATGTGAGAGAAAAAGGGAATGGGAGTGTTTATCGAAATATTTTCTCCCAAGTCGAGATTCAGACTCATTTCTATCGCTGTTTCGCGCGTACGGCGCTCAATGAAGACCTTTCTTGCCAGAATGAAATTGGTAATTTCTGGCCAGTTCTGTTGTTTGTTGACCTCCAAAAAGCCAATGCCTAGATTTTCTGCAAATTGACGATCACTTAAACGGTCGCCTACCATCCAGCTTGTTTGATCCAATACATTATTTTTAAGAAATTCAGTCATTAACCCGATAGCAGGTTTACGGCAAAAGCAAGCTTCATCCTCTTTATGCGGGCAAATAAGGATCTCTTGAAAACGAATACCCTGTGATAGAAATAACTCCAGGATGAAATTTTGACAACGCTCAAAGTCGGGAAACGGGAAGCTGTCAGTTCCCAGGCCATCCTGATTCGTGATCATGATGAACTGATAGCCTGCCTTTTGTAAACGAAGCAGAGAAGGGATTACATCAGGCAAAAGTTTAATTTTCTCAAGTTTATCTACCTGAAAATCTTCAGGCTCTTCAACCAGGGTTCCATCCCGATCAATGAGTAACAGTTTTTTCATACAACACCTGTAGGTTTAAAACGGTTTAATACGTCAAGAAGCAGTGTATTTTGTATTGCATCACCAACTGTAAGGCGCAGCATATTGTGCAGTTCGGAGGTATTTGGCAATTGCCGCACTGCAATGTCATGGGAAGCCAGCCAGACTTGTAACTGGGCGTTGTATTGGCTTTTTATTAAAATAAAATTTGCCTCGCTGGGGTACACAATCTCTATCCATGAAAAAGCCTCCAGGGTTTTAATCAGGTTTTGGCGCTGTTCCACAATGTGGCAGACAGAGTTCGCAAGCCATCCCGAGTTTTTCAAAGCTAATTTGGCAATTGTCAATACAGGTGCTGCCAAATGATAAGGTGGGATAATCTTTTTTATTTGCTGAATGAATGCTTCGTTAGCGACGACCGCTCCCACTCTGACAGAGGCGAGTCCATACGCTTTGGACAGTGTTCTCAAAATGATCAGATTTTCATATTGCGGCAGTAAACTAATAGCACTTTCCCGAGCGGAGAAATCAATATAGGCTTCATCAACCACCACCGCTGCTTTATTCGCAAACTGTGCGCAGATTTCGGCAATGCTGGCAATATCCAGACAATTACCAGTGGGATTATTAGGACTGCATAGCATCACCAATTTGCAGCCTTCACGCCAGCTTGAAAAGAGTTTTTGCAAATCCAGACTAAAATCAGATTTAAAGTTCAAAGGACAGTCAATTACAACCGCATTTTGCAGTTGCGCATAAAATCGATACATGGGAAAAGTGGGCGGGCATTGTAAAATGCTGTCTTGTCCTGCGATTAAAAACAAACGCATCAATAGATCGATACCGTCATCACTTCCACGAGTTAGCGCAATCTGCTCCTGATTAACCTTATAATATCCTGCAAGCAGCTTTTGAACCTCCCGCTCAAGCTGATAATCTGGATACTGATTTAAAGGCAGATCAAGTGCTGAAACAGGTGCGCTGGGCGACTCATTATTATGGAGCCGGTATTTTAGCTCGTCACCGCCCGGTCGATAAGGAATCAATCTGGCAAATTCAGGACGGATTAAATTTAAAATGGTCACATTATTCTCCTGCGTAAACTGAGTCCATACGAAGCTTGATGGCATTGGCATGAGCTTGCAGGTTTTCAAGCTTTGCAAGCCTCATAGCATATTCCCCCAAGCCCAGAAGGCCTGTCTCATCAATCGACTGGATAGTCATTGATTTCATAAAATCAGCTGTACTCAAACCGCTGTGTGTCTTGGCAAACCCAAATGTCGGCAGAACGTGGTTACTTCCGGTGATATAATCGCCCAGGCTTTCTGCTGCCCAGGGGCCCAGGAAAATGGTCCCGGCTGATTGGATTTCATTAAGCCATTCAGAAGCGTCTTCTCGATTAATAATCAAATGTTCTGGCGCATAACGGTTTATTATAGCTAGTTGTTCTTTAACAGACTTGCAGAATATTATGCTTCCTTTGTCCAGCGACTGGCGAATGACCGCCTGTTTAGGCATTTCATAGATTTGCCTTAATAAGGCGGTCTGAACCGAGCAGGCAAAGGCTTCTTCCTCACATAGTAATATCACCTGTGAATCGCAGCCATGTTCTGCCTGTGCCAGCAAGTCGGCGGCGACAAATTCCGGATTAGCCCATTTGTCTGCAACGACCATCACCTCGGATGGACCGGCAGGCATGTCAATGGAGGCGCCTTTGGGATCAATTGAAACCTGCGTTTTTGCCTCGGTCACAAAACGATTACCCGGACCAAATAATTTGTCCATTTTGATGACCGTTTCTGTACCGTAGGCTAAAGCTGCGATTGCCTGAGCTCCTCCGAGTGTATAAATAGTGCTTATACCGCAGATGCGCGCAGCCACCAGCAGGTGAGGATCGATACTGCCTGTTTTATCGGGGGGCGTACATAATACGCGCAACGGGCATCCGGCAATTTTTGCGGGAATGGCTTGCATCAGCAAGGAAGAAATTAATGGCGTATTATTTCCACCTGGTACATAGAGTCCCACTTTTTCAATGGGTCGATACAGCTTATTGATATTGACTCCTGGTGCCGTCTGAATGCTTTGTGAACAGGGCTTCACAGCCTGGTGATAACTGGTAATGGTGTCTGCTGCCCGAACAATGGCTTCAAGCGCATTGTCTTCAATTATGGCTTCAGAAATTGCCTCAGGCTCAACCTGAATTGATTTCAATGTCACCCCATCGAACTTTTCAGTGAGCTCAAACAGAGCACTGTCCCCCTGGATTCTGACCTGGGAAATAATTTCACTGACCTGTTGAGAGGGATCATTACTGATAATGGGTCTTTGCAGGGTTTGCTCTTTGGCTGACTCAGAAAGAGTGTTCCAGTTAATGATTTTAATCATGATTACTCCAGCATTTTCTCAATGGGTAAAACCAGAATAGAGCTGGCTCCCATTGCCTTAATGGATTCCAGCGTGTTCCAGAAAATTCCTTCACTGGAAACGACATGTACCGCTACTTTCTCAGGATTAGCCGGCAGCGAAAGCACTGTTGGACTCTCCGCGCCAGGCAAGTACTCACAGATTTGCTGGAGCGCATCACGGGGTGCATGAAAAAGAATATATTTTCTCTCCTGTGCCTGCTGGACCGCTTCAATGCGGCGTTTAAGCATGATGAGAAGACTTTGCAGCTCATCAGGAAGGGGATAAGACGATTGAATGAATAATGCCTGACTGTTTAAAAGCGTTTCGACTTCCATCAACTTGTTGTCTTCAAGTGTTTGCCCGCTTGAAACCAGATCGCAGATTGCATCGGCCATACCCATTCGCGGGGCAACCTCAACTGAGCCTGAAAGCCTTAAGCATTCCGCGGAAATTTTATTATCATCCAGATACTTTTTAAGCAGCAGGGGATAGCTGGTTGCTATACGTTTGCCATCCAGACATCCTGGGCCTCGATAGTCAAATGACTCAGGAACCGCAATGGAAAGACGACAGCGGCAAGTCCCTAAGGCTTGAAGGATGGAATAGGATTTATCAGGGAAAGCCAGGGCCGCCTCGAGCAGGACATTCTCGCCAACGATGCCGCCATCACAAAGACCATCGAAAAGTAGCGCGGGAATGTCATCGTCACGAATTAACAGTAAATCAATAGGGAAGTTATCGACATGGCATAACAGGGCATTTTCCCGTAAGCGAAATTTTAATCCACAACGATTAAGCAGCTCTATCGATTCTTTGGCTAAGCGGCCTTTTTTTTGTATCGCTAAACGTAATCTTTTTGTCATGATTGATCTAACCTCTCTGCAATCAGTGTATAACCCCCGCTTCCCATGCTAAGACAGCGCGCTACCCGTGTAATGGTTGTAACGCTCACTCCGGTTTGTTCATGAATCGTTCGGTAAGATAAGCCTTTACGTAATAATGGAACCACCTCCCAGCGATCGGCCATTGCTTCAAGTTCTGCAGGCGTACAGAGATCGTTAAAGAAAGCAGTGGCTTCATCTTCATTTTTCAATGAACAGATTGCCTGCATCAAATGGCTGTTAGAACGTTTAGAATGGTTATGTGATTTCATGATAGCGTATTAACGTAATATAACATTAATACATTCTAACAGGGGTTCATTCGATAGTCAAATCATTTGACATTCGGTGAGGTTTGAGATGTGATCATTGGCTAATTAAAGGAAAGGTGATTTTCCACCTAAAATCCTCTCTCCCCTCGGGGGATAGAGTTAGAGAGAGGGGGTTAAGATCCAACCCTCACCCTAGCCCTCTCCCAGTTTGGGAGAGGAGATGTTCATGGAATAACCTGTTTAAAAAAGGAAGTTACAATGCTGCTAAAAAAAGAAAATTCGTGTTTATTACTTATTGATGTACAAAAAAAACTGGCGCCTTTGATAGAACATTCTCAAACAATTATTGAGCGCTGCAAATGGCTAATGTCACTGGCGAACGACTTATCAGTTCCCTGTTTAGTGAGTGAGCAGTATCCTTCGGGCTTAGGTCATACTGTTGATGAACTTCAGTCGCTTGAATATGCAGAAACTTTTGAAAAAGTGTATTTTTCCTGTCACCGTGAGTCCAATTTTATTTCCATGCTAAAGAAACTGAATAGGAAACAAACCGTTTTGATTGGCATAGAAACTCATGTTTGTGTTCTGCAAACCGCCATGGAGTTAATGGAGGCAGGGTATGAAGTGTTTGTAGTTGTGGATGCGGTGGGCAGCCGTAAGACGCTTGACTGGAAATATGGTCTAAAGCGAATGAAGCAGGCAGGCATCCAACTCGTTACTTCAGAAATGGTATTTTTTGAATGGGTAGAAAAAGCGGGAAGCCCGGAATTTAAACGATTAAGCCAACAATATTTAAAATGAGGGAAGCTAAGTGAGCCTTAACAATCAAATTGCAGTGATAACAGGCGGTGCGTCCGGCATGGGATGGGCATGCGCAAACGCATTAATGAAAGCGGGTGCTCGAGTGGCTATCTGGGATAAAACAAGTACTGAAAAAGGGGATTTGTCCATTGCCTGCGATGTGAGTTCTGAATCTGAAGTGGAGCGAGCTCTACAGGAAACTATTGAGCAATTAGGTACCCCGCGTATTTGCATTAATTGCGCAGGTATTGCACCGGCAAAGAAAATGATTGGCCGTGAAGGAGTTATGCCGCTTGCGGCATTCCGCCAGGTCATCGACATTAATCTTATTGGTACATTCAATGTGATGAGATTGGTGGCTGAAGCCATGACTCGTTTGGCAATAGATGAGACTAGCGGTGAGCGAGGTGTGATAATTAATACGGCCTCAATTGCTGCTTTTGAAGGACAAATTGGCCAACTGGCCTATAGCGCTTCCAAGGGCGGTGTTGTCGCCATGACCCTACCCGCGGCAAGAGAACTGGCGGAGCATGCCATACGCGTGAATACAATTGCCCCGGGTTTGATTGCCACGCCTTTATTATTAAATATGCCACAGGAGGTTCAGGATAAACTGGCGGCAACGGTGACTTTTCCCAAAAGACTGGGTAAACCGGAGGAGTTCGCTGCATTGGTCATTCACATTATTGAAAATCAGATGATGAATGGTGAAGTGATTCGATTGGATGGTGCGTTGAGAATGCAGGCAAAATAAGATTGTTAAATCCGTCATTGCAGAATGGAATGGCAATGACGGATTGATGGGCTGTGTCTTATCTTTTCAAAATTCCTATACCGAAAGTGGATGGGCTATCCTCTCCTTCGGAACTACTCAAAGAGTCAGAATTAAACGCATACAGATTCTCTGATATGGCTTCTTTTTCCACCTGATCTTCTTCTTTTTCTTTCTTTTTCTGCACTTCCAGGGCGCTGCATAGACCAGAAGCGAAAAAAGAGAATATATTTGCAGCGCTTGGCTCAGTAGGCGAATATTGAGCGGCTCTTATCACCTCTTCACATTTCTCCATGACGCCACGATGCGCCTTAACCACTTTTCTCCTGCTGCCGGCTGGGAGGATGGAAACATACTCACCCATTTCTTGAAAAAGACCTTGTGCGCTTTCAAACAAAGACAGCCGCCATTTAAGAATTTCTTCATAGCTCATCGTTTGGATGTTATCGGGGGTCTGGGAAAATAAGTCGCCAATCATTTCTTTTATAGACCGAGTCCTTAAGCTATTGCTGCGAACCTGTCTTCTCTTAAACTCCAAAGCAACCTGATTGAAATTATCTATGGCCTCAATAATTTCCGGAGCTCTTTCAAGCTTATGAACCTGTTCGTTGCCGATATGGACTGCTAACTCCACCATATTACTTACATTAGATAGTTCCGACATATCGTTCAGTTCCTGGGCAAGTAATGCAGATTGGGCACGATTTTTATAAACGTCGATTTCAATCCCCAATCGCTCTGCATTGGTTTTATCCGGATCATGATTGTAAAGATAGCTCTCTAAATGACTAATAAGCTTGAAATAAAAATCCTTGGTTAATTTCTTACTGGCTGCCAGAGGCTTCTGAAAAGGATGGTTAGGATCGCTCAATATTATGCAGGCCAGTGGTATTCCCTGTTCATCAGGTACCAGTAAAGAAGCGTTGTGCTTAAGCAATGTGCTAAAGCAGCCAGACATGTCAATGCTTCCCCTGCAAGTCTGGAGACAATAATGTATAGGGGAGGAGTAAGACTGCTCTCTGATTCTTAGAGGTTGGTAGTTGAGATCATGTTCACTGCATTGAATTAAAAAATCCAGAAAAAGGCCGTCTCCAGAGCTTAGGGCTTCGTTGATTAAACGTTGCTCGAGACTGGAATGAAAAGGGTAGAGAGTTGAGGCGAGGGAGAAGTTTTTACTGTTAACAAGCTGCTTCAGCAGCTTCTCGCCTGCTGTTTGTATTTGCAGTCGCAACAAGTTTAATTCGCTTAAACTGGCTTGAGAAGGTCTGGCATCCATAGCGATGATAGATAGTTCACTTGTCTTTGCGAACATGTTACATAAATCCAGGGCCAGTTTGCTGCTATTTTCAAACTGAAGCTTTGCAAAACCTTGAGCCAGATTTTGTAAGCCGCTCTCAAATTCTTTTTCAGTCTGTCTGATTTTTCCTTTATTTGAGGATTTTTTTGGTTGTTTATTTTTACGTTTGGGTTGACTAGCGGCTGCTGGCTTTTTCTCCTCAACAGGTTTTGTGGGCAGTGATGGGCTTTTTGCTTTAGCTATAGGCGATTTAAACTCGATAGCAGCAAGCATTTCAGCAACCGCTGCATTAGTATCATGCTTGAAAAGCGGATCTAGCTGAAGCCGAATGGCTATCATCCGTTGTATTGCCAGCTTATGCTCTGCCGCATTTTTTTTCAGATCAGTGGAAAGATCACTTGCTCTCGTCTCTTCTATCTGGTATTGCTGCTGCAGTTGTTCAATGGATTCCTTTTTAAGTGCTCGTAATTGCATTAACGTAGGTCTAATCATTTCTTCGGAGAGCGCAAGGAATCTACCGATTAAATCCTGGTCAATGGAAACGGATTTCTGCCTGCCTTTACTAACAAAATTTAATGAAGGCAGTTTAGTTAATTGATCTTTGTCGTTGAAATAAATATGGAGAATATAGTGATCTGATAGTGGATCTGGCTGTCTTTTAGCTTGTTCCGCCTGGACTGCTTTTAACTTGACTGTGTAATGGTATTGGCTTAATGAAGGGATCCCATTACTTTCTGTTGCATAAACGCTGATATGATGCTCGACGAGCTCAAGTTCTTTGTCATTCAGGTCAAAAGTGATTGACCTCGGTAATTCCAGGTCCATCAGATAATAATCTTTATTATCCTGAGTTGTTAAAGGCTTTAATTTTTTAACGTTAACCAGTTGTTTCCGGCCGTCAATATAAAGGGCAATAAAATTATACAAAGTATTTTTATGAGGCATGAATATACTCAATGCGTAATATCAGGCAAATAATACATTTATTGCACAAGGTTATCAATGATATTTTTACAAAATGATGTCAATTTGAACACTTGTGTGGATTAAGCCTTCTCATGATGATTTGAGCCCGCTTTTGAGTTTAAATCGCCTGTGGCAGTATAGGTATTAACTGCTTCTGCCGGGTGTTGTCCATGTAAAATCTGAACAAGTTCCTGGCGAATATTCAGGTTAGTGACAATAACCTGTCCGTTAACAGTGTTGAGTTCACGGCAATGAATTAATTTGTTTGCAAGCTCTTCATTGAGCCGTTTAATCTGAGCCGCTTCTTCAGCGGAACAGCTGTTTAGAAAAATCTCCAGTGCGTTCTTGTGCTCTGGCGAATTGGAAGATGAGGTTAGCAATTCACTGCGCTGTTTTCCGCTTGCTTCCAATTGATCGGATAATTCCTGTTTTTGATTAGCAAGGCTTTCCAGATTCTCAAATTGCCTGTTAAGAAGACTCTCTTTTTCCTGAGCCAGGACATTACATAGATTATTGAGCAAATGAATTTCATTGCCTAGCAATGAAAGCAGTGTTGAAGCCTGAGGAGAAGTCATTACAGTCCTTAAAATGATTGCATCTGATTAAGCATATTAGCGGCAATTTGTCGCCCAGACATTTCATATTGCCCGCTGGCAATCTGACTTTTAATAAACTCAATTCGAGCTTCATTGACGACTTCGGTATCCGTGACATACTTTTTTAGCATGGCGATTTGCTTGGTGACATCGCTTAAACTGACATTACTTGCACCAGAGGCATTCCGATTTTGATGAAGTTGCTGGGAGTTTTTTAATTTAATCTCTGGATCCAGCTGCTTAAAATTATGGGAATCGTTAATGGAGTTAACCATAATATTGTCCTCAATTACATTCATCATAGTTATCGGTTCCATATTAAAAATCTTTAGAAAAAACCTGGAAAAAAGTATAAAAAAGGTCTACCGATAGTTGTCCAGGCTTAGCCTCTTTAAGTCCAATCAGTGAGGCTATTCATGTTACAGACCTAGCTATATCATATACAAATGAAAATGTCACTAGATTCTGTAGGATATTAGCCGCAAGTTAAGGAATTATTGTAATGATATGGACCCATTCTCCTATTAAACGGCTGCGTAATGAGCCAAGATTAAGTTGATATCCACGAGATATCTTAATCAACAAGGAGCCGGGTCCATATCATTACAGTTAATTGCAGAATTCATTAACTTCATGGCAATGGGTGAGTGGACTAAGAAGAGGAGACCGTTACTTTTCTGACGTCAACCACCTGCGCATCGACAACTCGTTTGCTTGTCAGATTACGGACTTTTATAGTTTCATTCAAAGCCCCGTCTGCAAGTGCAACTGCTGCCATAGTGATTTTGATATTACCGTTAATGGCCTGAATAAGAATTTGTTCACCTTTCCTCACCAGCCAGGGTTTTTGCAACAGGCTATGGGTTATCAACTGTCCTTCTTTGATATTTTTTTTAACCACCAGACCAAGGGCCTGATCAGAGTCATCCACATAATCCTGGCTGACGAGACTCACATTTTGCTTTTGTAAACGAATATCTCTATCGGTGAGGATGTCACCCTTGTTAAGGGGATGAGAACTCACCAGAACTTCTTTCATTATAGTAATTCGAACTGGTACGTAAATTGTCCAGTGGTTAGTAGGTTCTTTGCAGCGAATACCAATTGTCGTGTGTTGTTTAGCGAGATGCTGGTAAGGGTTGAATGCTTCCAGTTGATTTTTCTGACATTTCTGTAAATTTAATCTGGGATCTATATTTTCTGCGACGATATTGATTTGATCATAGTGTTGATTGGGCAACTGCCCTTTGACAAATGACTCTATTTTATGTCTTAAGACCTCAAGCGATTGGTTTTCGGCGTAATTAGTCAGGGGATGAAGCAATACAATGAAAACAATGAATCGATAAAAAATCATGTACAATACCGTTTTATAAAAAAAACTCCCGAAGCAAAAATCAAGCCAACTTTGTAATGGCTGTTTAAAGGACCATTAACGATGTATTTTAGAATGATTATTATCAGCTGGATATTGAGTCAGAATGTGTGGTCAGCGAGCCACCGTCCTCAGGAATTTTTGCAGGAAATAAGGGGCAGCTCTAATGAAGGAGAACAGATTGTTGAGCATTTTTGCGCAACCTGTCACGCCGCCAAGCCGATGATTAATCTGGGTGCGCCCGTCATTCAGCAGGATGAGGATTGGAGTCTCCGGGTGAAGCAGGGATTTAATCTCTTATTCAAACATACCGAAGAAGGGTATGGGGCAATGCCTTCTCGTGGTGGCTGCTTTGAATGCAGTGATGAGCAATTGAAGTTAGCTATTTTAGCTATGCTTTCCCTGCAAATCAAAAAAAATCTTCAAAATGAACTGGAAGCCCATAAAAAAAACAATTAGTTAAAAAAAATTATAAAAAAAGCTAAACCTATTTTTTATTCTCCCGATAACAAAAAAAAAGAGAGGGAGGATACACCAATGAAAAAACAACTTATCATTGGATCGCTTTCGGTGTTAACCGCAGCTTGCGCTTCAATGGATCGCTCCGTGCCGATTGTCGATGATGGGGGGTACACCCATTATACGGCGTTTTATAAATCAGATACTAAAGGCAGCAACTACTTCCCTGAGAAGCGAGCGGCTACAGGGCGTAAAGTGTTTATCTTTGACCCGAAAGCGACTGCTTGGGCAGCTTATGATGCTCAGGGTAATCGGGTTCAGACAGGAAGTGCTTCAGGAGGAAAGGATTTCTGTGAGGACGTGGGACGGCCTTGCCGCACAGTAACAGGTACCTTCAGAGTGTATTCTAAAAAAGGTGCTGAATGTACATCCAGTATTTATCCTATCGAAACAGGCGGCGGAGCCAGAATGCCGTACTGCATGCACTTTAGCGGTGGTTACTCAATCCATGCAGCTTATGAAGTTCCTAACTATAATGCCAGTCACGGTTGTATACGGGTATTGCCCAGTGCCGCGCAATGGTTGAATCAGGATTTCATTGATGTAGGTACTACAGTAATCGTGAAACCCTACTAGAAGAAGCTGCGGCCTGCCTGCGCAGGGATATCATATCCATAAATCTGGTTTTGTTTATCAGGCTACTTTGTGAGAGTAGCCTTGATAAACGGCATGCAAAACGCTTGCTTAAGCCAGATATTTTTTTAGTAATTCATTAACAACGGCGGGATCTGCCTGTCCTTTCGAGAATTTCATTACCTGGCCTACAAAAAAGCCAAAGATCTTTTCTTTTCCCTGACGGTACTCCTGGGCTTGTGCCGGATTTTTCTCAATCAGATCCTTGATGAATTGCTCAATCTCAGCAGCGCTTTCAGATTGACTGGCTTGGGCATTTTCTACCAGTTGATCTATATTGACATGTGGATGGAGCCCAAGATCATTAAATATTTGCCGAGCCTGATTATTATTAATCCTGCCTGCGCTAATGTGCTTCAATAATGAGGCGATTTGTCCGCTTGTTATTGGCGGGTTTGAAAAATCAAGCTGCTTTTCTTTAAGCAATGCCTGATAAGGCCCCTTGAGCCAATTAATAATCAATTTCTCACTAACCGGCGCTTGCTGCAAAATTTTTACAAAAAAATTATAATTTTCTGGTGAGGAGAGTAAAAACTGTATGTCATCCTCATTAATATTTTCCATTTCCATCAATTGTTTTTTAATGGTTTCAGGCAATGGCGGCAGGCTGCTTTTTATACTTTCAATGTCCAGCGACGCCACATCAACAGGTAAGAGATCGGGATCCGGGAAGTAACGATAATCCTGTTCATTCTCCTTGGTTCGCAATACATAAGTGCGCTCGGTGTCGGGATTATAGAGCCGGGTTTCCTGAATTACTGATTGACCATTCTCCAGAAGGTCCTGATGCCTTGCCTGTTCATAGGCAATGGCTTTTTCAATAAAACGGAAAGAGTTCAGATTTTTTAACTCAGTACGCACTCCTAAACTGGGGGAGCCGGCAGGTTTTAACGAAAGATTAACATCACAGCGAAATGAGCCTTCCTGCATATTGCCATCACAAATACCTAGAAAACGAACTAGCTGATGCAATGTCTTAAGATAGGCTATCGCTTCCTCAGAGGAGTAGAGACAGGGAGCAGTGACTACTTCCAGCAAAGGAGTTCCGGCACGGTTTAAATCAATGCCGGTGTAATCGGGATTGGCGTCATGAACCGACTTACCCGCGTCTTCCTCCAAATGCGCGCGCACAATCTCGACTGCTTTGAGACCGCTGTTGGGAGTTTCAATACGCAGACAGCCATCACTGACGATTGGAGATTGATACTGGCTAATCTGGTATCCCTTGGGTAAATCAGGATAGAAATAATTTTTACGTTCAAAATAAGATAAGTTATTGATCTTCGCGTTAATGGCGAGTCCAAATTGAATAGCCATACGCACGGCCTCGCTATTTAACACAGGCAAAACACCGGGTAAGCCTGCGTCAATATAGGAGGTCTGCGTATTTGCCCTGGCGCCGAATTGAGTTGGCGAGCCTGAAAAAAGTTTGGATTTGGTTTGTAACTGCACATGCACTTCAAGGCCGATTACGGTATCCCATTGCATAATATTGTCCTCACAAGGCCGGACGGCGTTGATGCCAGTCAGTCAATAGTTGAAATTGATGAGCGACATTTAATAACAAAGCTTCATTAAAGTGTTTCGCCATTAGTTGCATGCCAACCGGTAAGCCTTTAATCTGACCCGCAGGAATGGAAATAGCCGGAATTCCAGCGAGATTTGATGCCACTGTAAAAATATCAGCCAAATAATTTTGTACAGGATCAGATTGGACTTCACCAAGCTGAAAAGCCGGAGTAGGGGTTGTAGGTCCAAGGATAATATCCACTTTTGAAAATTGCGTCAGTAGTTCCTGCTGAATCAGTCGACGTATTTTCAGTGCTTTTAAATAATAAGCATCAAAATATCCGGAAGACAGTGCATAAGTGCCAGTCAGAATTCGGCGTTTGACTTCAAGGCCGAAACCTTCAGAGCGTGAAGCCGAAATCAGTTCTCTGATATCACCGGCCTTTGCACTTCGATAACCAAAACGTATTCCATCATAACGTGAAAGATTGGAGGATGCTTCAGCGCAGGCAATCAGATAATAGCAGGGAACCCACAGGGATTGTAAGGCAAGATCCATTTCCACGATAACAGCACCAGCCTCTTCCAATTGCTTCACGGCTTCTCTGATTACCAGCTGAATTTCCGCATTCACTTCTTCCTGAAAAAAGCAGGAAGGAAGCCCAACGCGCAGACCTTTCAAAGACTGATTCAGGACACTGGAGTAATCGGGAATATTACTGGGGTATGAAGTGGAGTCGTTCGGATCAAATCCAGCCATCACACCTAAAACCAAAGCTAAATCTTCTGCGGTTCTGGCCATTGGGCCTCCCTGATCCAGACTGGACGCATAAGCGACCATGCCATACCTGGAGACCAGACCATAGGTAGGTTTAATACCGGATATACCGCAAAACGCAGCAGGCTGACGGATGGACCCTCCTGTATCGGAGCCTGTTGCAAAAGCTGACAGGTCGGCTGCAACAGCGGCAGCGGAGCCGCCTGAAGACCCTCCGGGAACACAGGATAAGTTCCAGGGATTTTTAACTGGACCAAAATAGCTGCTCTCATTAGTGGAGCCCATGGCAAATTCATCCATATTGGTTTTGCCAAGTAATACAGCATTGTGGGCGGCGAATTTGTTTACCACAGTGGCCGAAAAGGGCGATTTATAATTAGCGAGCATTCTGGATCCGCAAGTGGTTGCAAGCCCGGATGTGCAGAAAATATCTTTATGAGCCATTGGCACGCCAGTCAATAGCTGAGCCTCACCTTTGTGAAGAAGCTGATCCGCTTTTTGGGCTTGCATCATTGCTGCTTCGGCATCTACATGAATAAAGCAGTTTAATGTTTTATACTGATCGATGCGTTTAAGATAGTGTCTGGTTAATTCTGTACTGGATATTTTCTTGCTATGCAGAGCAGTAATCAGTTCTCGTAAGTTTTTAAACATCCTGCTTTTCCGTATCAATAACCTTGGGTACCAGATAATAAGTTTCTTCAAATAAAGGAGCGATTTCCTCTAACTGCTGTAAACAATTGTCTTCGCTCACCTCATCAGGACGAAAACGCTGATGCATATCCATTGGGTGAAACAGCGGCGCGACCTCATCAGCGTTCATTTGCTGTATTCGTTCTGCGAAATTTATAATCGAATTGACTTCTTTGGCCAGTGAATCCATGTCCTCATCCTCTATGTCAAGATGGGCTAATTGTGCAATAGAATGCAAATCGTTTATTGAAAATGTCATGTGATTTTCCTGTGATTCAGTGACCTCGTTTTGTCATGGGTATTATATCCAATCTTTCCGGTGTGCACAGTAAGGGATCACTACTTTATTTGCTGGACCTGTACTATGATTACTCGAAGGATTCACACTCACTCCAGGGAGAGGATAATGAGAGCTGCAATAGTACCTGCAAAAAATGCGAATTGGGAAATCAGGGATATTCCCACACCTAAACCTGATGTTAATCAGGTCCTTATTAAAATACATGCCAGTGGGCTTTGCTATACTGATGTGCATCAGACTGAGGGTCATTTACCTGGTATGTTTCCTCGTACTTTAGGACATGAGCCTGTTGGTGTCATTGTTGAAACAGGGCCTGGCGTTTCAAGTCGGCGCGTGCGCGATCGGGTCGGTGTTCCCTGGGTACAGAGTACCTGTGGACGCTGTGAATGGTGTTTACGCGGGCGTACGCTATTTTGTCCCAATATGCATGTTACTGGTGGTGATGAGGCCGGAGGACATGCTGAATACCTGGTGGCTCCTGCTGACGCAACCATGCTGATTCCGGACTCGGTTAGTTTTGAACAGGCTGCGCCAATTTTCTGTGCCGGGTATACTGTATGGTCAGGACTACGCTGGGCAGAACCGAAGCCCCATGAGCGTGTTGCTGTGGTCGGAATTGGTGGTCTTGGGCATTTGGCTGTACAGTTCGCGCATGCGGCAGGCTATGAAACCATCGCTGTATCACACTCGCCTGATAAAGACTCTCTAATTAGAGAAATGGGGGCCGATGAAATTGTTCGCGATGGCAATAGCTTATTAAAAATGGGGGGTGCTGACATTATTTTAAGCACGACAAATTCAAATAAAGCCATGCTTGACAGCCTGGGTGCACTGCGCCCGGATGGTCGGTTTGTGGCAATGGGATTCGATGTTAATCCTCTGCAGATTTCTATTGCCGATTTAATCGTTAAACGTATAAAAATAATCGGCAGTCAGCAAAACCACCGGGAATATCTTTTTGAAGCGCTTGATATGGTTTCTAAAGGAAAAGTCAAAGTAGCCGCTGAAACCTATTCTTTGAATGAGATCAATAAAGCCTATGAGAAAGTTAAGAATGGCCAGGTGCGTTTTCGCGCTGTAGTGACTATGTGAAAGAAGTAACGGTACGTATAAATTTACGTACCGTTTCGGGTTTTTACTGGACTGAAATCACAATTTTTCCAATCTGCTCATTGGATTCCATATAGCGATGAGCATCCTTTATTTGCTCCAGAGAAAAGCTGCGAGCTATACGTGGTTTAAATGTTCCACTTTGCAGATGATCAAAAATATAATGCTCTGCTTTCTTTCGTAACTCAGGATTGGTGCTGAGCTCAAAGAGTGTATAACCGCGAATGCTGAGTCCTTTGTTTAACGCAGTAAACAAAGGGAAAGGCATTGGCTCGTTTGCCAATGCGCCATATACAAAGATGATTCCTTTATCTGAGGCCGCCTCAGCTAATGCTTCAATCCCTTTTCCTGCAATAGGGTCAAAAATAACACGCGCCCCTTTGCCTCCAGTAATTTCTTTTACCCGAGCAGCCAGATCTTCTTCATTAGTGACGATCACATGATCAGCGCCAAGTTCCAGTAACTCGGCTTTTTTAGCTTGAGTACGAGTGGTTGCAATACTGATACCGCCCTGAGCACGTACTGTCTCAATAGCTGCAATACCCACACTACTGCTCGCTGCAGTTATCAACACGAAATCACCTTTGGATACATTCCCGTAATGAATGAGTGCGCCGTAAGCAGTCATGTACTGCATCCAGATGGATGTCGCTTCAGTAAAAGATAATTTTTCAGGATATGCTGCCAGAGCATAAGCAGGTAAAATGGCGACTTCACCATAAACACCGTATTTACCCATATCAAAACAGGGGACCGTACTGAATTTCTTGCCAATCATTTGGGGATCAACTCCTGGACCCACAGCTTCAATGATTCCAGAAGCTTCGTAACCAATCTTGGAAGGGAATTGGGGTGCTATAAGATATTGGCCCACTCGAAACATTACTTCCGCGCGATTTAAGCCGATTGCATGGACACGCAAGCGGACTTCGCCCTGGCCGGGTTCTGGCAATGCGACGCTCTCAAGCTTTAACACATCG
The DNA here is from genome assembly GCF_900461555.1 of Legionella quinlivanii. Taxonomy (NCBI): domain Bacteria; kingdom Pseudomonadati; phylum Pseudomonadota; class Gammaproteobacteria; order Legionellales; family Legionellaceae; genus Legionella; species Legionella quinlivanii. Next base: position 1,461,242 of record NZ_UGOX01000001.1, read on the forward strand.
GCATTCCCTGTTTCATGAAACCGAACAATCTGCGCCTGGCTAGCTGACATAATATTTTCCTTTTAGTGACTAAATTTAATTATTCTTTCCATTTGATATTGCATCCCAAACTTGGTTTTTGCTCTGTAGAAACGGGCAATGCGTTTAACAGACAATCCAGGGCATTGCGGATAGAAATACCGGATACCGGGATTTGATTTCCCGGACGTGAGTCGTCAAGTTGCCCGCGATAAACCAGTCTAAGATTCGCATCATAGATAAAGAAATCCGGGGTGCAGGCCGCTTGATAGGCTTTGGCAACATCCTGAGTTTCATCGAACAGATAAGGAAACCGATAGTCTTCTGTTTGTGCAGTAATTCGCATATTATCAGGAGAGTCATCAGGATAGTTTTTTACATCATTTGAATTAATGGCAATGAAGCTTATTCCTTTGCCAGTGTAGTCTTTTGCCAATTGGCTTAACTCTTTACTAACATGCTTTACATAGGGACAATGATTGCAAATAAACATGATTACTGTGGCAATCTGACCCTTGTGAGAACGCAATTCCACTATGTTATTGGAAATAACATCTGTCAGGGAAAACTCAGGCGCTGCAGATCCCAGCTCTTTCATATTTGAAGGTGTTCTTGCCATAACCAACTCCTTTGTGCAATTTTCTAAAAAATCACATTAATAATAGCAATGAGTGCGAATAAACTGTTTAAAACCGCCCAGAGTAATACCAGAGGGTTTTTCTTTACAATAGAAAATGCATAAGTTGCCAGGGATATTCCGCCAATAAAAAATATCCATTCATTCGCATAAGAAAAACCTATCGATAAGCTGGCAATACCGACTATACCTATCAGAAGGAAAATATTATTGAGCTGGCCTATTAGATAAAAAAAGATTAGCAGTTGCACGCATAATAAGACCGGGATGGCAAATTGCAGAATAGAGCCAATGCCCAGCAATATCGCACCGTGCCCTGCAATCAGAATAAGTTCCAATGCAATAAAAAATACCAGTCTGGAGTATATGGCAGTAAGCAATAGAAGGCTGGAGCCTGTTACATAATAGGCTTGTGCATTGGCCTGGGTGAAACCATAAAGCGTAATGATTGCACCCACAATGCCAAGCATCCAAAAGAAATAATCACGGAATGTTAATGGCATCTTGTTACCAGCGTAAATAGATGCCTTTGGCTGCTGCGTCATTGATAATTTCGCGCTGTGGTTTGTTAGTAGAAACCCAATAATTGCCCATATTGCTTAAAGCAAATTTAGCTCTTGGATATTGACATACGTCGAGTACTTCACGGCAATCTACTTTTTCAGTGTTGTTGTCTTCAACGACAAAACATTGAAAGTTAAATTCTTTTTCATCGGATGCAAAGGCCGCCCAGTTAGCAGCTTGTAATTTTGCGGTCAGAGGAGGGCTCATAAAGACTTCTTTTGTTTCGATACGCTGTAATTCAACATGATGCGTACTACGATTCTGTATTAAATAAAAGCTTTGCTCGCCCGTCTCATTAAGAACCAGATTATAGCCATTATACCCAAAACCGGTGACTTCGCACCCACGAGGAAACCCCTCTGCATAACTGCTTACAGAAGCCAGCAGCGATAAAATTCCTGCAAAACCTGTCTTTAATGATGACATTATTAACCTTTATACCAATGTAAAAGCGGCTATTCTAATGAGATTGAGTCTAAAAGTGAACCTCCTTTTAAACCTTGCTCTCTAATTCTTCACGATGAGCAGTGATACGTGATTTGATCATCGGGTAATACGTTCTGTAAATGCTTAACAATAAATAAACAACCACATAAATCAGTGAGACCCCAAGACAAAATGGGTTTAGCTCGGGATAGGTCCATAAGATAATCGCAGAGCAAACTCCATACATCAGTGAGAAGACATGCATCAGTACCTTTAATGCTCTGGACTCTGTCAGATAGTCGAGGCGCGAGGGATAGACATATTTGACCGGAACAAAAACGAGGAGGCATAAAACTGCCAGAATCAGGGCATTGGTATACATTGATGTGTTAAAAATAAACATGTAAAAAATAACTATATTCCAGTAACAAGGGAATCCTTTAAAAAAATGATCCGGCGTTTTAGCATCAGACTGGGTAAACTGGTAGGACGAAGTGATTGTAATCGCAATAATAATTAATAAACCCAGTGAAGGGGGAAGCATATCTGCCTTGGCATAGAGAAAAAAGCAGGGAGTAATCACATAATTAACATAATCCACGAGATTATCCAGTAATGCGCCGTCGATATTAGGTAATACCATCTTGACCTTGACAAGTCTTGCCAGAGTGCCATCCAGCGCATCGATTACAACCGCAATGGCCATATACCACAGTGCCTGTTGATATTCCTGCTGATAAATTTTAATCAGGGTCAATATTCCCACATACGCAGCACTGGCGGTAAAGGCATGTACTGCCCAGGCGACCAAATAATGAGAAAAACGGTAGCCCAGTTTTTGTTTTGTCATTTCTAATCCTGTATGGCGGTTTTGCAGATTATGTTTGCAAAACACATTAGTTTAGTGCTGGAATTGTTCCAACGATTACAAATAGCAAAATAGTAACAATAATCATTTATCTGAGGCAAGGATAGCGGTCATCTGATTGAGATATTTGTATATTTAGCAAAAATTGTTAATAAAAAATACCCCAATTACCTAATAAATGAACTTTAAAATACCCGTTTCCTGAAAAGGAGGTTGGAGTGTTATACTAATTTAAAATGATTCTCGGTATTTGGTTTGGGGAAAAGCCTACAGGAGATGGAATATGATATTTCAGACAATTAATCCGGCGAATGAACATCTGATTAACGAATATAAGGCTCTGGATTACAGGACTGCCGAAACCAGGATTCACCATGCTTATACGGCTTTTAAACATTGGAAAAGCAAAACGTTCGCCGAAAAATCGACGTTGGTGCTTGCATTGGCAAAGTTATTGCGGCAAAAGTCAGAAGAGCTGGCTCAAATTATTACGATGGAAATGGGTAAACCTATAACCCAGTCTCAAGCTGAAATTGAAAAATGCGCTTGGGTTTGTGAGCATTATGCCGCGAACGCAGAGCATTATCTGGCTGATCACAGCATTCAGACGGAAATGAAAAAGACATTTGTCTGTTACAGACCGCTCGGGGTTATTTTAGCGATTATGCCCTGGAATTTTCCCTTCTGGCAGGTCTTTCGCTGTGCCATTCCGGCAATCATGGCGGGAAATGCGGTATTGTTGAAACACGCGCCGATTTCCATTGGTGCTGGCAATGCGATGGAACAATTATTTCTCGAAGCAGGTTTCCCAAACCATTTATTTCAAAATCTGATTATAGATAATGACGTGGCAGCAAAAGTGATTGCTCACCCCGAGGTGGCCGGTCTGAGTTTTACAGGCAGTGAAAAAGCCGGGCGAATTGTGGGCGGTCTTGCCGTTTCAAATTTGAAGAAAGCGGTTTTGGAGTTAGGGGGGAGTGATCCTTATTTAATTCTGGAGGATGCGGATTTGGATATTGCTGCCCAGGCTGTGGTTTCTTCCAGGCTGAATAATTGCGGCCAGGTTTGTATCGCCGCTAAACGTGTAATTGCGGTTCATTCAATTAAAGAAACCTTGTTGCAGAAAATAGAACAATTAATAGCTGCCTATAAAATGGATGATCCGGCAAAAAATACAACAAAGTTGGGGCCGCTCGCCAGAAACGATCTAAGAGAAACTCTTCAAAAACAAGTGGATCAAAGTTTGACTAGAGGATGTCGGCTGATTACAGGAGGAACGATTCCGCAGCGAGAGGGTTTTTATTATCCTGCTACCTTGCTTGTTGATGTAAAACCGGGAATGCCTGCGTTTGATGAGGAATTATTTGGACCAGTGATTGCCCTCATTGATGCGAAGGATGAAGAGCAGGGAATAGAGCTTGCTAACCATAGCTCATATGGTTTGGGCGCAGCGGTTTTTACCCGTGATATTTCGCGCGGCGAAAGGATAGCCCGTGATAAAATGGATGCCGGATCCTGCTTTGTGAATACCTTTGTCGCATCTGATCCGCGTGTTCCATTTGGAGGCACAAAACACTCGGGTCTGGGAAGAGAACTTTCGCGTGAAGGTATTCTTGAGTTTGTGAATGTTAAAACTGTCGCAATAAAATAGAAATGAGCCGTCAGATTATAGTTATCAACACCCAGGTGCAGTCGATGTATTGCTATACAGACGACTCTTTAATTAATGTCTATCCGATATCTTCGGCCAAAAACGGTTTGGGGGAGGAAAAAGGCAGTTTTCGTACCCCCAGAGGCTGGCATCGTATTTATAGTAAATTAGGATTAACGGCAGAGGCTAATTCGGTATTTGTCGCCAGAGAATGGACTGGAGAAATCTACACTGAGGAATTGGCAAGCCAGTTTCCCGGGCGAGACTGGATCCTGACGCGCATTCTCCAACTGGACGGAATGGAGCCAGGTCGAAACCAGGGCGGAGAAGTAGACAGTCTAAAACGATTCATCTATCTTCATGGAACACCTGATACTACCCCATTGGGCCATCCCGGCTCTCATGGCTGCATTCGTATGAGAAATAGCCACATTATTGCACTGACAGACTGGGTAGAAGTAGGGACCCCGGTATATATTCAATAACAGTTGCAATTTCTATGCTTTAATTTCTCGCAAATTGAATGGGGTCCAGTATATAATTCCTCAAAAATTTATTTCCCATCCTGATGAGGTAAATGCATGTCTTATAAGTTTGAAGCGGGCAAGGATCTGATTATCCAGGAAGTCGTTGATAAATTACGTCAGAAAATGACCGGTGATCAGGGTCTTTATTGTGCCGAATTTGTTCGTCAGTTTTTTGGCACCGTTGCCCTTGAAGATTTGGGTGAATGGGACATTGATGACTTGTATGGTGCAGCTATCAATTTTTGGGCGCTCATTCAGCAACGTTCTCCCAATGAAACCAAAATTCGTATCTATAATCCCGATTACGAACGGCATGGATGGCAAACAACTCATACTGTTGTTGAGGTCATTACTGACGATATGCCTTTTCTGGTTGATACATTACGCATGGTGATTAACCGTCTTGGCCTGGTTTCCCATTTAGTGATTCATATGGGCGGATTTACTGTTCGCAGAGATAAACAGCACCAGGTTGCTGAGGTATTGCCAAGAGGCAGCAGCGAAAAAGGCTCGTCCACCTATGTAGAAGCCCCTATTTTTATTGAGATTGATCGCCAGACTGATCCTGAAGTGCTTGAAGAATTACATCGTAATTTCGAGCGGGTTCTTGAAGATAATCGCGCCATCGTTGAAGATTGGCCAATGATGCGGCAACAAGTCCGTGAAGCGATTGACGAGCTTAGTGAAGCTGCAGGAATAATCGACCAGGCTGAGGTGGAAGAGGCCAAAGAATTTTTAGGCTGGATAGAAGACCATCATTTCACTTTTCTTGGTATACGGGATTATGATCTCGTTCATAAAGGACAGGAAACGATTCTTCAGCCGATTGCGCAAACGGGCTTGGGGGTTCTGAGATCCAGTATGAGCAAGTCAAATGTACGCAGTATTTCGGCAATGACGCCTGAAGCACGCGAACTGACATTATCCAATCGTGCTCTGGTGATGTTCAAGACTAATACAGAAGCTACTGTTCACCGCAGTGCCTATACCGATTATATTGGTGTCAAACGCTTTAATAAACAAGGACAGGTCATCGGGGAGAGACGCATTATCGGTCTTTACACCTCTGCGGCCTATAATACCAATCCCAAGCATATTCCTTTTCTAAGGCATAAAGTCGCGACGGTAATGAAAAATTCTAATTTAAACCCTCGCAGCCATGCTGGCAAAGTGTTGCTGAATATTCTGGAAACCCTGCCCCGCGACGATTTGATCCAGGCGTCTGAAGATGAACTCCTGGAAATCTCTATGGGCATTTTTTACATGCAGGAACGCCGCCGTATCCGCATGTTTGCTCGTACAGACGTTTATCGCCGCTTTGTTTCCTGCCTGGTTTATGTGCCTAAGGAACGATTTAACACAGAATTGCGTCAGGCAATGCAAAAAGAACTTGCCGAGAGTTTTAACGCGCAGGAAATTAGCTTTTCGACCTGGTTTTCAGAATCGGTGCTTGCCCGTATTCACTTTATTATCAAAACCAATCCTCAGGATAATACCGAGTGGGATTTCAAAGAAATCGAACAAAAGCTTATTGAAATTGGCCGCTCCTGGACAGATGATTTGCAGCACTTTCTGTCAGAGGCCTTCGGTGAGGAAGTGTCAAACAGGCTGAATGCGCGCTACAAATCTGCTTTCCCTGGTGCTTATAAAGATAACTTTACTCCGCGAACTGCAGTTTATGATATTAAACATATAGAGGCATTATCGAAAGATAACCCCCTGGTAATGAACTTCTATCGTCCGATGGATGAAGTGGCGAGCAGTTTCAGGCTAAAAATTTATCAACATGATAATACTATTCCGCTCTCAGATGTGCTGCCTATCATTGAACGGTTGGGTATGCGTGCTATTAGTGAAAGACCTTATACTTTAAAATTTGACGATGGCAAAACAACCTGGATCAATGATTTTTCACTGCAATATACCGGCGGTGAATGTTTTGATATCGATGAAATTAAAGATTTATTCCAGAATGCCTTTGCCAGCGTCTGGTTTGGTGAAGCAGAAAATGACGGCTTCAATCAATTGGTTCTGGCCGCTGGTTTAAACTGGAGACAAGTCGCAGTCTTGCGTACTTACGCGCGTTATTTCAAGCAAATAGGTCTGACATTCAGCCAGGAATATATTGAGTCCGCACTGAATAACAATGCGCTGATTGCCAAAAAACTGGTTGAGCTTTTTGAAATGCGCTTTAATCCAGAGGCTAATCCCAAGCGTGAAATTCAATTTGGAGAGAAAGTTGAAGAAGTGTTTGCCGCACTGGATAACGTCGCCAATCTGGATGAAGACAAAATTATCAGACAGTATGTGCATACAATGGCGGCGACCTTAAGGACGAACTATTATCAGTTGGACAAGCAGGGGAATTATAAGCCCTATGTCTCTATTAAATTAAATAGCAGGCTGATACCCAATTTGCCTAAACCGCATCCCCTATTTGAGATTTTCGTTTATTCTCCCCGCTTCGAGGGAGTGCATCTTCGTGGCGGTAAAGTAGCTCGCGGGGGATTGCGATGGTCGGATCGTCGTGAAGACTTCCGCACTGAAATTCTGGGATTGATGAAAGCCCAGCAGGTCAAGAATGCGGTAATTGTGCCTTCAGGAGCGAAGGGAGGATTTGTTCCCAAACGTTTGCCTGCCAATGGTTCCAGAGAAGAGATTCTGGCGGAAGGTATCGCCTGTTATCAGGATTTCATTCGCGGCATGCTTGATATTACTGATAATTACAAAGACAGTCATGTGGTCAAACCAGACAATGTTATCTGTTTTGACGAAGATGATCCGTATCTGGTCGTCGCCGCTGATAAAGGGACTGCCACATTTTCTGATATTGCCAATGCAATCTCGCTGGAATTTGGATTCTGGCTGGGAGATGCGTTCGCTTCCGGCGGATCGGTGGGCTATGATCACAAGAAAATTGGTATTACCGCACGTGGGGCCTGGGAATCGGTCAAACGGCATTTCTATGAAATGAATGTCGATATCAATACCACTGACTTTACTGTGGTGGGTATTGGCGACATGGCGGGTGATGTATTTGGGAACGGGATGCTTTTATCGCATCGTATCAAACTGGTTGCCGCGTTCAACCATATGCATATCTTCGTTGATCCAAACCCGAATCCCGAAACCAGTTTCAATGAACGCCAGCGCCTGTTCAATTTACCTCGCTCAACCTGGGCGGATTATGATAAAAAATTAATTTCCAAGGGTGGCGGTGTATTTAATCGTAATGCCAAATCGATCGCTGTCAGCAAGGAAATGAAGCAGGCATTCGGAATCAAGCAATCAGATATCGAGCCTAATGAACTGATTCGCATCATTTTACGTTCCAAAGTCGATTTGCTCTGGAGTGCTGGTATCGGTACTTTTGTTAAAGCGACCACTGAAACGCATTTGGATGTTGGAGACCGAAGCAATGACGCTATCCGTATCAACGCGACTCAGTTACGCTGTAAAGTGGTTGCCGAGGGTGGAAATCTTGGTTTGACACAGCTTGCCAGAATTGAATATTCCCTGGCTGGCGGTTTAATTTATACTGATTTTATTGATAACTCCGCAGGGGTAAGTTGTTCAGATAAAGAAGTCAATATTAAGATTTTGCTGGATACAATAGTTGCTGCCGGTGATTTAACTTTTAAACAGCGAAATGAGCTTTTGGAAGAAATGACGGAAGAAGTGGCGGCATTGGTGCTTAAAGATAATTTTGCCCAAACCCGGTCCATTAGCTTTACTGCCGAGAATTCCCTGCGGATGGTCGAGTTGCATACCCGTTATATTAACGAATTAGAGCGTACTGGTAAAATCGATCGGGCTTTGGAGTTTTTACCTGACGACAAAGTCTTCATGGAGAGAAAGCTCTTGGGCAAAGGGCTTGGGCGTCCAGCTATCGCGGTATTGCAAAGTTATAGTAAGACTATTCTTAAAGAGCAAATCCTGGCGACCAATGTGCCAGAGGATAGTTATCTAAAAGGCATTTTAGTGAGCTATTTCCCTAAACCTCTGCAAGAGCGATTCAGTAGGCAAATGCAGGAGCACCCATTGAAACGTGAAATTATTGCTACGAAATTAAGCAATATCATCATTAATGAAATGGGTTTTCACTTTGTGTTTCGTATGCAAGAGGAAACCGGCGCGCCTGTATCGGCTATAGCAAGAGCTTATATGATTGCAAGAAGTATTCTGGATATTGATAACATCTGGCATCAGATTGAAAATCTGGAAACGCTGATCACTGTTGAAAAGCAAATGGATCTGGTGATGTCTTGTGTGCGTTTGCTGAGACGAACCACAAGGTGGTTCTTGCGTAACCAACGTCTGCGTTTAAATATCAGTAAGGCCGTGAAGGCTTTTGCTCCAGGGGTTGCTGAGTTAAAACAGGCAATTCCTGGCATATTCGGGGCTGATTACAAGGAAGTTTATGCAAGTCAATATAATCAGCAACTGGAAGAGGGATTAAGTCCTGAACTGGCTCGTGATTTAACGGCCGTCCGGGCTTTATTTTCAGCGATGGATATTGTTGAAATTGCTCGACAGCTTGATATTAGTGTCACCAAGGTGGCTGAACTTTATTTTGGGATTGGAGAGTTTCTCGATCTGCACTGGATCCGTTCTCAAATTATTGCTCATCCAACAGACAATAACTGGGAGGCATTGTCACGCGAAGCATTACGGGATGATTTGGATTGGCAGCAAAGACAGCTTACTGTTGGAGTGATTACGCTGGACAACCAGCAGAAAGATTTCATGGGTTGTTTCACTGCATGGGCAGAGAGCCATTCCGGCTTGATTGAACGTTGGCAGCATATATTGGCTGATCTTCGTGCCAGTTCCAGTCTGAATTACACTATGTACTTTGTTGCGATTCGTGAACTGCTTGATTTAACGCAGACCACAATGCAAATGACTGAAAAAGAAGCCCTGGTGTAGAGCGCTGAATTACTAGTGTTCAATAAGTATCTACACATCTCTGAAAACAGAGTCCGCTACTCGCTTCTACGTCCCTCGGCTTGTCCGAGGGATCCAGGAAACTCATAGAGAAACACTGGACCCTGCGAACAAGCCGCAGGGCGTAGGGGTGATGGGTAGATACTATGGACTTGTTCGTGGGATTCAGTGAGATCTGTGAACCAAACTTATAGAACACGCGTATCATTCTAAATCAATTAAATGATTGCTTTTATGCTCATATCTTGAAATGATAAAGTCACTTGCTTGGGATTTTACAAAAGGAGTTCAGATGTACAGAAGGGAGTTGGTGACCCATTATTCAAGTGGTTCCAAGTTTTTTCACTGGCTGATAGCCTTACTGGTGCTCGGGATGCTCGCGGTAGGATTTTTTCTTGATGAGATCCCTGATCAGTATGCAGCAACAGCGTATATGGTACACAAATCATTAGGTTTGAGTATTCTTTTGCTGGTTATACTTCGGATTATCTGGTTAATTAAAAGTGGAAGACCTCCGTTACCAGAAAATGTTCCACTCTGGGAAAAGATTCTTTCCCGCGTAGTGCAATATTCTATGTATTTATTTCTTATATTAATGCCGCTTTCCGGATGGATCATGTCGGTCGCTGCTGATCGCACTCCAAGCTATTTTGGCTTTTTTAATGTTCCTTTTCCCGGAGTGATGCCTGATAAAAGCCTGTCCGATTTAATGTTCGAGTTTCATGAAACCATCGCCTGGATCCTGATTGCATTAATTGTTCTGCATGTTGCAGGGGCTTTAAAACATCATTTTATTGACAGAGATGATGTATTAAGAAAGATGCTGCCGGGCTCTAAGAAGTAACTCGCAGTTTCTACAGTAAAGTTAATTAAACTGTCCTACCCCGCGAAAGCGTTGTTGCGTAAATAGAACCAAGAAACTAAGCTGTTGTCTTTGCGAACATAGTGAAGCAATCCAGATTGAAACTTGAATTGAGTTAGGATCTGGATTGCTTCGCTAACGCTCGCAAAGACGGTTTTTGGTGTATCTAACTTAATGGCAGTAAAAGCCGGCGGGTATGTTTTCCTGTAATCTGACAGAATTCTGATGCCCTTCAAAATAAACCCTCTCTGGATGCTCAAAAAGAATACTCGCTGCAGCCAGGTATTGGTTGTTTTCTAAAGGACAAAAATCGACAAGTTCTCCCAGCTCGCTATTTCGATCATCCGCTAAAATACGCTGGCCAAGCACTAAGGGCTCATCAGTCTCAATCAGATAAATAGCAAGTTTATGTTTAAGTTTGGCTTTATAATGGGTACGGGCGATAATCTCCTGTCCTTTATAACAGCCTTTCTGGAAATCAAGATATCCCGCCAGATGCAAATCCAACCGGTGCGGTAGAAAAAGCCCACGGGATGAGGGGTAAATTTCTATTTGCCTGCGTCTAAGTTGTAGCTGATGCCATGCAAGGGAACCATAGAACTGCTTTTGTGCAATAAATCTATTCTTAAGATCATCGCTTCGGCTTATTACATGATAATAATTATTGCCAAGGGAGTAACAGCAAAGCGCATCGTTGAATACAAGCCCATATTGCTGTTCGGGTAGTTCAATGTCCAAATGAGCGAGCGGCTGGGAGCCGGGCGAGGAATATAAGCCAAAAATGAAGAAATCAGAAACAGCATGCAATTTAACCCGGCTAAGCATGGCAGGCTTGTTGAGTGACTCAATGGTTTTATCACATAAATCCTTGGGTACAATCAAATAGTAGTGTTGCCAGCTTATAATATCTGCCAGGCTTAAAATTCTGCCTTTCAGGTTACAGAATACTCCCTGCCGCATTTTGTCAGATGTCACTTTTGAGACATCACAGCTTAATTGGCCCTGTAGAAATTCCATTGATTTATTACCGCTGACTTCAATAAGAGTCAGGTAACTCAAATCAAACAGTGCTGCAGATTCTTCTCCCAGAGGGAAAAGCCTGCTCTCTTTGGAGGAATCAATTTGAGAATAAACTCGGTTATCAATTTGAATAGTGTTCATAAAAGCGCCTGATAACAATAAATTTGCAGTACATTAGCATTCTATTGTAACATTTGCCGATTTTTAAAATACATAAATTATGATAGATCCAATTAGAAAAGCCAGAATTGAATGGCGATGCCGCAGAGGAATGCTTGAACTTGATTTGCTGTTCCAGTCTTTTCTTGAGTACAGTTTTGCCGAGATGAAGAGTGAGCAGTTTGATACGCTGGAAAGATTATTAAGCTGTGATGATCCGGATTTGTATAACTGGTTGATGACAGAAGAATCGCCTGAGGATAAGGAGTTGTCCGAACTTGTACAATTCATTAAGTTACGGCATAGAGTTAAATAGATCGCCAAACTATATCAAAACAGCCTCCATACTGTATCTGTTTGCATTCCTTATGTTAATGGAATCTTCTCTTCTGCTGTTTTTAAAACTGGTTTTGACTTGCCTCGTTATTCTCCAGATGCTTTATATTCTGAAGTCTCCTTATCCTTCAGGAAAAATCCGCATCCAGTATATCTATGATGAGTGGATCCTTGACAAAAACGGACAGCGCATAATCTTCACTCGGCGAAGGGTTTTGTTAAACACCGGACTATTTTTTCTTCTAGAGTTGTCCACCCCAGAGCAGCGAAAAATTATACCTGTATTCCTCGATCAGCTATCTCATACAGAATTTCGCTCAATTATCCTCGGTTTGAATATGAATGAGTTATAATCAATAAGAACAATGTTAAAGCAATCATTGGTTGTGACGATAAATCAGATGTGAGCAATTAAAGAGCATATTATGGCTGCGCTAGAAAAAGATCTCGATAGGGAATTAGTGAACCAGGCGCGAAGTGGAGAAAGAGCGGCTATTGGTAGACTTTTGTGCCATTATCGTCCCAGCATTGTATACCAGATCAGAGCGCAGGTAGATGAAATGGCTGATGTAGAAGATCTTGCTCAGGAAGTTTGCATAAAAGTGTTTCGTTTTATCAATCAATTTGATCATAAAGCTAATTTTAAGACCTGGTTATACAAGATTACCCAAACGACAATTATTAATTATTATCGAAGCCGGCGTCTGGATACTGTAGAAATTTTCAGCGAGGAGCCCGATACGCAGGACAGCTCACCCGAGCAAGAGGCAATTCGTTTGGAACTCAGTGAGAAGATAACCAGGTTCCTACTGAGTTTACCAAAAACTCTACAGAAGTGTTTTTATCTATACAGTGTTTTAGGTTTGGCCTATGAAGAGATTGCTCGCAGAATGCATTGCCCTTTAGGCACAGTTCGCTCAAGAATACACCGTATTCGCTCAACAATTCTGATTATTCTCAAATAGATTTATTTGTCATTGATCTTGCTATTATCTTGTTCGATAGCTGTGCTAGAATGTGGCATTTGATAATAACACGAATAAAAATGCTCGAAAGCGACCGTTTGATAAGTGCTATCCAAATTGGCTCAGAAGAAGCTATCGATCGAGCGATCCGCCCATTGAATCTTGATGATTATATTGGCCAGGATGCGGTTCGCACTCAAATGCGCATTTTTATTGAAGCGGCGAGAAAGCGATACGACGCGCTTGATCATGTTCTCGTTTTCGGGCCTCCAGGCTTAGGTAAAACCACTCTTGCAGGTATTATTGCCCATGAAATGGGAGTCAATCTGCGCCAAACGTCCGGGCCAGTATTAGAAAAAGCCGGTGATATTGCAGCTTTATTGACCAATCTTGAAGAAAACGATATTTTATTTATTGATGAAATTCATCGATTAAGCCCAGTCATTGAAGAAATCCTGTATCCTGCGATGGAAGATTATAAACTGGATATCATGATTGGCGAAGGACCAGCCGCTCGCTCCATTAAACTCGAATTGCCCCCATTCACACTGGTGGGAGCCACTACCCGCGCCGGCTTGCTGACCTCCCCATTAAGAGATCGCTTTGGTATAGTTCAGCGCCTTGAATTCTACTCAACTGACTCCTTAACCCAAATCGTGAAGCGTTCAGCCAATCTGCTTAAAGTCAGTACAGAGGAGGCTGGTGCAAAAGAAATTGCCTTACGTTCACGAGGAACACCTCGAATTGCCAATCGTTTACTCCGACGCGTACGGGATTATGCTGAGGTTTGCGGGGAAGGTATAATCACTCTGCATATGGCGAAAAAGGCACTTGAGATGCTTGATATCGATAAAAACGGTTTCGATATGATGGACAGAAAATTATTACTGGCAGTCATTGAGCGCTTTGATGGTGGCCCTGTCGGGGTTGACAGTATCGCTGCGGCAATTGGTGAAGAGAAAGGAACGATTGAAGATGTGCTGGAGCCCTTCTTAATTCAGCAGGGGTTTCTAATGCGTACCCCGAGAGGCCGTGTCGCTTCAGCCCAGGCGTACCATCTTTTTGGATTACAGCCGGCGGAGCGTGTCTAGTGTCTCAATTCACACATTCAAGTCAGTTTCGTGTTTATGCCGAAGATACCGATTTCATGGGTATCGTTTATTATGCCAATTATCTGAAATTTTGCGAAAGAGCAAGAACCGAGATGTTGCGAAACAATGGCCTGGTACTTACTGAGTTAGCAAAGCAGGACTGCCATTTTGTTATCACAAATGTGGAGTTAAAATATAAACAGCCTGCCAGATTAGATGATCTTATAACTATTACCTGCAATATAAAAAATAAAACGGCATGCAGTATTGTATTTGAACAAACCATAAAGAATGAGCATAATAGCGAGCTTTGCAGTGCATTGGTGACAATTGTCTGTGTAAACAGGCATACCAAGCCGCGGCGCTTGCCAGATCGATTCAATTTATTGCAAAAATGACATTATCGGTCATTGTGGAAAGACATTTTTTTTGAAATTATTGAGTAACATCAAATCAACTTCTAAAAAGCTGGAGGAATACAGTGGGAACCCATGCGAGCGTACTAGCGTATTTTATACAGGCAGGCCTGGTCGTTAAAACAGTGATGCTGATCTTGCTTGTCGCTTCGATTACGTCCTGGACACTTATTTTACAAAGAGCTTGGTATTTCAAGCGCAAAAAACTTGAGTGCGACAGCTTCAGCCAGCGATTCTGGGATAGCAGCGACCTAAGCAAGCTCTATGCGGATGTTGATGGCAATCCGGATAGTAAGCATGGCCTGGCTTCGATTTTTCATTCTGGTTTCAAAGAATATGTTCGTACAAGAAAGCAGGGCGCGATTGCCTTGGAGCCTATTCAACGAGTTATGCAAATTACTCATAATAAGGAAGCGATTCAGCTGGAGCAGCACTTGCCTTTTTTTGCGTCAGTTGGGTCAATTGCGCCCTATATTGGTCTATTTGGAACCGTTTGGGGAATTATGACATCATTCCAGGCTCTAGGTCAGGCTTCCCAGGCGACTATCGCAATGGTTGCTCCAGGGATTTCTGAGGCTTTAGTGGCAACAGCCCTTGGACTGTTTACTGCCATACCGGCGGTGATTGCTTTTAATCGTTATTCTACCAGAGCCACTGGTATATTGGAGCAATACGATTTATTTCAGGATGAGCTTATCGCATTAATCGAGCAACAAACCACTGTACCGATTAGAGGATAACTTCCATGTTAAGAAAAAGAAAAAAACCAGGTGCCGGGCCCATTGCGGAAATCAATGTGGTTCCCTATATCGATGTGATGCTGGTGTTGCTGGTTATTTTTATGATTACCGCTCCGATGTTGTCGCAGGGCGTAACTGTTGATCTGCCCAAAGCGGCGTCGACAGAGTCTTTAAAAGACAGTGAGCGGGAGCCCATTATTGTATCAGTTAATCAGCAAGGCGATTATTTTCTGAATATCAATGCCCAGCCTGAGCTGCCGATTGAGCCTCATGCGCTAGTGGTCAGAGTTGCCGCTGAACTTGAGCTTGCCAGGCAGAATAACCAGTCTATTAATGTGCTGGTTAAAGGTGATCAGGGCGTTCCTTATGGGAAGGTGGTGTCTGCTATGGGCTTTTTGAAACAGGCAGGCGCGGAGAAAGTTGGCTTGATGACTGACTCCACCCAGGAAACGGAGATGCAGGGATGATAAATGATATGAGTTATCGCAAGGCATTTATCGCTGCCTTAATTCTGCATTTTGGCCTGATACTTTTCCTTTTGCAAGATTCATCCAGTAACGAACGCCCTGTTTTGGTTGCTGACAACCAAAACATGCCAGGACAAATGTTGCCTATCGAGCAGGCCGAGCAGCCAAAACAGCAGGAAATTGTAAAAGCGGTAAGCGTGGATAGCCAGGAAGTCATGGAAACCATTAACCGGCTCAAACAGGAAAAACTACAGCAGCAAAAAGCCGAGCAGGCAAGACAGCAGGCTTTGACAAAACAGGCGGAGGATGCACGAAAAGAACGGCTGCGTGAACAGCAGCGATTGGCCAAGTTGAAAGATGAGGCGGCAAAGTTGGCAATACAGCGTAAAAAGCAAATTGAAGAAGAACAAAAACGCCTCAAGCAGCTGGCATTGCAAAAAGAGCAGGAGGCCAAGCGTCTGGAAGAGTTAAAGCGTAAACAGCAACAGTTGGAAAAACAGCAGCAGGAAGCAGCAAAACAGGCTGAGCTTAAAAAAAAACAGGATGAATTGAAGGCGAAGGAAGCCCTGCAGCTGGCTGAGAAGCAGGCTGCGGAAAAAGCCGCTGCTGATAAACTGGCTGCAGAAAAGGCAGCTGCAGACAAAGCGGCCGCTGAGGCCAAAGCTGCTCAGCAAAAACTCGCTGCTCAGCAGCAAGCTGCCCAGGAAGCCGCACAGCAAGCCAGACTGGCTGGTGAAGTCGACAAATACAAGGCGATGATTGTGAACGCGATTGGCAGACAGTGGATTCTGCCTGAAAACGTGGACAGTCATTTATCCAGTCAATTCCGAATTCGTCTGGCGCCTGATGGAGCGGTACTGGAAGTGACTCTGATGCGCAGCAGCGGGGATCCCATACTCGATCGCTCCGCGCAAACCGCTATATATAAAGCATCGCCATTGCCGGTGCCAAGTGATCCGGAAACATTTAATTTATTCCGCGATATCAGTTTAACCGTTAGACCCGAGAACGTTAGGGGGTAATTATTGTGTCTATGAAAAAACTTCTGACCTGTTTTTTAACGCTTGTATCAAGCCATCTTTTTGCGCTTGATTTGGAGTTGACACAGGGTATCAGCTCAGCCTTGCCTATAGGGATCAATTCATTTGGAGAAAATAGCAGTGCTCAGGAAATCACATCAGTGATTAATAATGATCTGCGCTTGTCAGGTCAATTCAAAATTATCAGTTTGCCTGCCATGGAAATGAATGGTGTAGGGGCCTGGAAACAGGCTGGTGCTGACAGCGTATTGACTGGCCGGGTGACTCCGATAGGTTCAAACCGCTACGATATCAGTTTTGAATTATTGGATACGGTCAGTCAAAACAAATTGCTGCTTTCCAAAAGTTTCCAGGTGAGTGCCAATGATATTCGTCCTCTGGCGCATCATATCAGTGATATGGTTTATGAAAAACTGACTGGGGAACGGGGTATTTTCTCAACCCGAATCGCCTATGTTCTGGTTCAAAGAGCTGCAGGCCGTGCCCGCTATTCTCTCGAAGTTGCAGATGCTGATGGTTATAACCCGCAAAGCCTGCTGGTTTCGCCTGAGCCGATTATGTCGCCTTCCTGGTCACCGGATGGCAGTAAAATTGCCTATGTTTCATTCGAGAAAAGAAAGGCACAGATTTTTATTGTTTCAGTTGAGTCGGGAAAGCGGCAATTAGTCACTGATTTTTCTGGTATTAATGGTGCGCCAACCTGGTCGCCTGATGGTCGTCAGTTAGCGGTTGTATTATCCAAGAGTGGTAGTCCCAAAATTTACAGCATCGATCTTTCTTCTGGAAGTATGAAGCAATTAACCTTTGGCGACTCAATTGATACCGAGCCGCGCTATACTCCTGATGGCCGTTCTCTGATATTTACTTCAGGTCGCGGCGGTTCTCCACAGGTATATAAACTGTCTCTGGCCGACGGCAGTATTAACCGTATCACTTATGATGGCAACTATAACGCGCGGGCAATGTTTACTCCGGATCAGAAACATCTGGTAATGTATCATCGCGATAATGGCAAATTCAATATTGGTGTACAGGATATGAATAGCGGTCAGGTGAGCCTGTTGACCTTCGCTTCACTTGATGAATCGCCTTCTGTGTCTCCTAATGGCCGATTGGTACTCTATGCAACACGTTTCCAGGACAAAGGTGTGTTAGGGGTTGTTTCAATTGACGGACGTATTCGTTTACGTCTCCCCGCTCGCCAGGGTGATGTTCAGGAACCTGCCTGGTCACCTTATTTAGGGTAAATGATGAATCTGATAAGGACGTTTGTTTATTTATTTTTCTTATTATTTGTTAATATGGCCCATAGCTGGAATGCTTTGGGCCATCGTTTGGTGGCGCAGATTGCCTATAATCATTTAACTAAAGAAACAAAGCAGGCGGTTAATCACTATAATCATCAATTGGATCGGCTATATAAGCCTCTTTCATTTGTTAATGCAGGCCCCTGGATGGATACTCTGCGTTTTCAAAACGATTTATGGTTACAGTCTTTCCATTATATAGATATTCCTTTCAGCCGTGATGGTACTTCTCTGGTGCCCCCAGATAAAAGCAACGCAGTCCTGGCTTTGAACAAAGCCATTGCCACGCTTAAAAAGCGTCAATCCACTCCCTTTGATAAAGGCTTTAGTCTGCGGATTTTATTGCATGTTACCGGTGACATACACCAGCCTATGCATGCGGTCAGTGAATTTAGCCGGCGTTTTCCTGAAGGCGATGCGGGAGGCAATTTTCTTATTCTTGGACAAAATCCGGTTGCAAGGAACCTCCATTCCTATTGGGACAATGGTGGCGGGTTACTTAAAACCGGTTATTTGAGCGCGGCTCAGCTTAACAGAAAGGCTAAATATCTTGAAAAGAAATGGCCCTGCGATGCCGCTTCTCAGATCATAAATCCTGAAAGCTGGTCTGAAGAATCTTACGAGCTGGCAGTCAATCTCGCGTATCGTATTCAATACGGTGAAATACCTTCCAAAGCTTATGAAAACGATGTTAAAACTGCAGTAGAAAAAAGAATCACACTCGCCGGCTGCCGATTAGCAGTTGTACTTAATGAAATTTTCGCTCACAGTGACTAACACAAGTTCTACATTTATATAGTCAGCGGATAATTTAGCAATGGCTCAAACAGATCTATTGTCGTTTGCGCACAAAAAATAGTCTTTGCGAGAATTGGCGAGGCAATCCAGATCCTGGCTTTGTTCAGGTTTGGAACTGGATTGCTTCACTTTGTTCGCAAAGACGACATGTTTGTGGCTTGGTTCTTTTACGCAACAATGCCTTCCCGCATAGGAGTGAATCTATTTCTCAATATAATCCCTGACTTTGTTTGCAACATGGATTTCCGCCTACGCGGAAATTACACTATTGTTTATTTAATTGTTCATCACATACTTAATATTAGCTTAATTTTCTTGGGTTATTATTAACCCCAAATAATCTGAGATGTAGGCGTTATGTTCCCATTTACTGACATTGAAACTAGCTTATTGGGTAATTTGATCTCCGAGTTCAGGAAACGTCGACAGGAGATTCTTTCCAAAAATAGAATGGGTGAAATCAGCCTGGCTGACACGGATTTGAAAAAAGAATTTTCGCTGACTCAGATTAAGCTTATAAATCAAACTTTTGATTTCCTTACCGAGGTAGTCTTACCCAAGTTTGACAAAGGTGAGTCGCCCGGCATTTTCGCATTACGTAAATTGGGAAAACAAGCCGAAAAATTATTTAAGGATACTGAATACTTAAGCGCAAACCCTGATTATAATTTGTTGGGTAATATTTACGGTAATCTTGAATCCTTGCTAAGTTCTCAAAAATTCGATGAACAACACATAAGCCACCTTAAAGAGATATTAAAAAAGAATATCAAAGCTTCAACGCATAATTTTCTTACCCACTGGCAAAAAATACCTGATTTCAGTCTTGAACACTCTTTGAAACAAATAGATTCAGCTATTGATTCGTTTGATTTCTCAGCCTATTTTGTTAAGGGGCAGCTGGATGTCGGTTTATTGAAAGAGAACGGATCTTTTTATTGGCACCTCCACAATGCCTTAGGGATCAAGGGCAGCTATCAAATCAGAATTTATGATCCTGTTGTTTTCGAACTGTTTAATGAAATCAGCATAATGCTTGCAAAGTTTCCTCTAGTCCTGGATGAACTGGTGTCTTTCCTGAATCCAGAAGCATTCGCATTATTAATAGTCTCTCATACCCCCCGTTCGGAAGCTGAAAACAAAGAAGAAAATAAAGGCCAGTTTAGCTATGCGGCCATGGGTCAAACTATTCATGCCAATGATAAATATTTGAAATATCTTGGATTAGGCAAAGATGTAATCAACAGCGCACTTAATACTTACAAAAGCGCTCATGAGAAAAAGCTAAAGCAGCTTAATACAATTAAAGAAGCGCACGAGCTATTGGGTAGGATTGCACTTTCTATCACTGAGCTCAATGAGTATAAAATCCCGCAATTGCAGCAATCTACCCCCTCTGCAGAAAGCATAGAGATTTATGAAAGGGAGATTGTATTGCTTGCAGAACATCAGAAAATACTCGCTAATGCAAAATACTTACTTAATCAAAGCAAAAGTACTCTCGATGAAGATCCTGCATATTCTGAGCTGCATATGGAGATGAGGCAGTGTGAGGACCGCATAAAGGAACAGGAATCGATTGTATGTAAAAACAGCTCTGAACTTTTAAAATTGTTAGAGAAAGCTAAACTTAAAAAGTTAGCGGATGAGCGTTTAGCCAATGCCAGTGTTGATGATTTAATAGCAATATTTGAAGAAAACAAAAAGAAGATAGAGGCTGCTTCTTCCGAGAAAAATCAGACTGAGCGTTCTATATCTAAACTGCGTGATGAAGTTGCCGGCCTTTCAGTTCAGTATTATCAACTGATGAATAGACTGGGGCAAAAAGTGTACCCCTCCATCCTGGTAAATAGCCAGCCCCAGCAATCAGAAGTGGTTAAAGTCAACTTCCAGAATGTCTCTGATGCCAATAGAAAGTTTGAGCAGTGGAAAGGGGCTCTGAGTAAACAAGTAAATGAACGGGAAGAGATCATAAAATACAAAGAGACTCTGATCGCTGCCGTTATGCAATGCCTCAATAATAGTGGGAAGGGGGATTTCCCGCTTAGCGCTATTAACAAGCTGAATGTGTTAAATGTGAAAGGAGCAAAGTTATCCGGATTGGATTATTTTTTGTCCGTCATTGGTGACAAAACTTTTGAAGTGAATCGCCTGGGATTTGTTTCAACAAACTATCAGGTTGAGAAAAAGGAACAGCTATATGCTCTTATCGGTTCAAAAGAATTGGAATATGCCAAAGTCAGAGCGGAACAGCTTAAAATCAGCGCTTTGATTGAGGAAGGGGATAAAGAGATTCAGACGCTTAATGCGGTTAATCAATCTCTCAATGCATCTGGCGAAGAAGATCGTAGACTGACTTTAACTCTTGATGGCCAAAAGAAACAATTAGATGATTTAGAGCTAGAGCAACGCCCATTATCTTCTGTAATCGGTTTTTTTAATGCTGCCAAGAGTCTCGTTGAAAAAATGAATGGATTGATGGCTCTCAATGGTTTTCAGGAAAATGGCGTCAGCTTATATTTTGAAGATGTGATATCTTTGTTTGAGAAAATGGATGAGTTCAAAAAAACAATTTCTCCTCAATCCCCCTATCATAGAAATCTGCAGTCCATCGAAGCGCTAAAGGATGCAGCCGATCAGCAAGTGGAGACCTATTTCAAACTTGAGTTGAGCGAACAAAGTGATTTGCTTGCGCCTTTACTGGGCGAGCTTGGCAAAATAGAAGCTGTTATAAGCGGCCATTTGAATCTTGATGAACTCAATGAGCAGTTGAAACAATTCAATGATTTGAAATCCACATTAAATGGCTGTACTGGCCGCATAAGCTTTATTGCAAAACACAAACCAATCCTGGCTGAACAAGCCCTGGCGGACCTGAAAAATTTGACAGAGCAGTTTGAGCCAGTATCTTTGAGGCTCAATGAAATTGCTGACGCACTGCTGGCGAGTATGCATAAACAGCTCACTGCACAAACGAAAGAAGATTTATACCGACTGGATTTTGATGCGAATGATGAAGTCATTGAGAACTATAGAAACAAACAACATGTTCTGGATCTGCATAAAACTAACTTGTTCCAGTTTTCTCCTGATAGTCTTCAAGTATTCCAGGACCAGTTCAAGCAATTGAATCCCGAATTGATTGATGCGCATGAACAGATTGAAAGATTTCAACAGCACCAGCAAGCAATTGTCCCCGTTTTTGCCAGCAAAATGGCAGTCGCGGATACTATCCGTGAAAGACTAATACTTAGGAGCAAGATTTTTGCAGATTTTGACCTTGAGCTGCAGGAATACCTGTCCAAGCGAAACCAAAGACATCATACCAAGGATTTTTTCAATAGTGCCGATCAATCCAGCCGTACACTTTTTATTGAGTGTCTGGAAAAACAATTAGCTCAGTTTAAAGCGACAGGGGATAGCCAATCTCTTCTTGATTTAATCAACACCAGGGGTAAAGCTTACAGTGGTGTTCATTTCAAACCTTTGCTGAATCGTTTAACGCTTGCAGTTAAAGAATATCGCAAGCAGGTTCCTGCCACTTATGAAAAGCCATTTGTGTTTATACCCAGAGTTCTTGCGGACAGAGATGCGCTTTTAGGAAGGATTCGCGCGGTTAATGCTGATGCAGCCGAAAAAATTGATGTTCTTTATTCGTCCATAAATGCTATGGAGGCTTATTCCGAAAAGCTTGCAATAGACGATAAGGCAAAAGCGGAAACGGCGAGTACTCTGGCCTGTCAATTGAAACAGCGAGTTGATGAGTTTCTTATGGATAATGAATCAGTACTTACTGATTCTGGCAAGGTTGATGAACAGACGTATCGCGCTTTTGAAGATGATTTTCGTCTTCACTTGCATAGTCAGGACGATGCAATGAGCGAACGGCGAAATACGTGGCAACCATTGCTGGGAAATATATTTGTCTCCGTAATTTCAGCGGGGCTGGCATTAATTGCCAAACTAGCCTACAGCAAGATTAAAGATGGCTACGCCTCAGCTTTCTTCACGAATACATCCCGAATGGGCTTTGTGGAGAATATTGAGCGGAGTGTGAAAAGTATGGCTACAACGGCAAGCTGCGCATAGCTGTCATTTCCGCGCAGGAGGAAATCCAGCGGTGATTTGGCTGAAAGCTGCTATTCTGTAGTCTTTGCGAACGAAGTGAAGCAATCCAGATCAAGCTCTGGGAGGGTTATGCTTAATTGCTTCGCTGACGCTCGCAATGACGATCTTTTGCACATCTATTTTTATTTACGCCACAATACCGCGCGTGAATGATGCAGATTATGTGCGTCAGTTTGAGAGACCTCACTTCTTCAGGCCTAAGGGGTTATAATTCTACCAGTTGTTCAAAAATTGAATTATCAATAACCATGCTATACACTTAAGCTAGCTAATGGAAAAATAACGGAGTCCAACATGAAAGGAATATTATTGTTACCTGCCGCTCTTTGTTTAACCGCATGTGGTTATATTCCAACCACAGACTATGTAAATACCGTCTATACCCCTTCCAGCTGTTGTAATGCGGTTGTTGTAAAACCCGTGCCTGTACGTAATTGTTGCACAAAAGTGATTAAACGGCCTGTCGTAAAAACCAACTGCTGTACCAGTGCCGTTGTGGTTCGCCGCCCGGTTGTGACTAATACTTGTTGCTCGCCTGTACAAACCACAAACTATGAAGAGGTGACTGTGGTCAATGAAGCGCCTGTTGAGGTTACTCCTGCTGTTTATGAGATGTATTGATAGGCTTTTAGAATTGAATCCCGGTTGTGAGAGCGACCGGGAATTTTTATTTAATCCCTTTCTCGCTTCAATAACTGATAGCTGTCATAAACCACTTTTTCAATGATATCGGTATCGAATGAATTGGTGAGTATGATAATAATCAACTGCTCTCTCGGAAAATAATAAAACTCTCCCTGAAAACCTGACGTGGCCCCATTGTGAGTCCAGGCCCATTCATCGCCAATCTGCTCCCGATAAATGCCTAGTCCATAGTCGTCTTTTGTGGTTAACATGTTCTCTAAAGAGTTTGGAGAAAGTAGATTTTTATCTCTGAGCAGGGCAGCTACAAACTGTTCCAAATCATTGGCCGTGCTAATCATGCCGCTATCCCCAAGACCAAAACCATCATTAAGATAGGTCACATCAATGAGTTGTTTCTCTGCCAGTGTATAGCCCCGGGTAATTAAGCGAAGGGTGTCGTTGTCCGTTTGTTCCACATAGCTATCCTTCATGTGGAGCGGCGTCAGAATTTGTTCTCTGAATAAATCCGCATAGGAGTGGGCGGTCAGCTTCTCAACAATTAACTGTAGTAATAAATAATTGGTATTACTGTATTCGTAAGAACTGTCGGGACTGAATTTGGGCTTTTCATCATATATAAGCCTGATGAGCATTTCGGGTTTCCATTGTTGGCCGACCATTTTTTCAATCAGACGATAATAACTATCGTATTCAACATAATTCGGTATGCCGCTTCGCATCTGCATTAGATTTTTCACTGTCAACAGGCGGCCGTTCGGAATGCGATCAATGTCAACGCTATTGGGAAGAAGTGTGGAAATTTTGCTATCAAGGCTTAGTTTTCCCTCCTCAATCAGCTTTAGCAAGCTGACTGCCAAAAAAGTCTTGCTAATGCTGCCAATACGAAAATTGTTACTGGTTTTCATAGCCTGGCCGGTCTGATAATTGGATTGACCTGCCGCAATAACCAGCAAACCTGTTTCTGGGCTGGAAACAAGCAAAACGGCGCCAGGAGTTGTGGAGTTAAGATTTTTATTCAGAATATGCTGAAGCCGGGATTCGATTGGGCCTCTGGAAAAAGCGGCAGAAATCAGTAGAAAAGTTAAGAAGAAAACAAACTGCTGCTTTTTTTGCATGAATTTCCCTGTATATATAAAAAAATAATTGCAAATTTTTTTTTACTGCTATCATTATAACAATATCACATTTATTTTCAGTGACTTGAGATTTTTCCAGTATTTTATTTTGTGCCTGGATGTCTTGCTTTATTAAAAATACATGTTGGGTCATTATCGACCATGTAGTCATGACTAACTATAACCTTTTAATGAGGGCGGTTTGTCACTATGAAACAACTAGAAAAAATCAATAAGCCTGGCAATTTAAATCTTAGAGAAAAAATCCAATCCTTTCTTCATCTGTCTCATCCAGAGAACCAAAAGATTAACAAGTGGCTGAAGCAACTGGATTCCTTACTGGCCAGTGATGAGGATCAGTTTAATAAAGGGTTTAATTATTTTTTTAGCACCACAAGAAAGGATAAGGTCAACAATTATAAGCTAGAGATCAAAATTTTCCTGAGGAAAATGGCCGGGAATAATAATGCTGAAACGCTATACAGCCAATTACTGCAGTTAAAGCTAATGCTGCAGCGCGTAGTTCAGGAGCAGGCTGTACGTCTAGCCAGAACAAAAGCCATACTTAAACTAATTGCAGCCATTGATCATAGAACGGATCAGTTAAGGCAGGAGCGTATGGTTA
The DNA here is from genome assembly GCF_900461555.1 of Legionella quinlivanii. Classification (NCBI taxonomy): domain Bacteria; kingdom Pseudomonadati; phylum Pseudomonadota; class Gammaproteobacteria; order Legionellales; family Legionellaceae; genus Legionella; species Legionella quinlivanii. The sequence goes on from NZ_UGOX01000001.1 coordinate 1,486,594, forward strand.
CTCCTAACAAACAAGTAACCCAGGAGAACTCAGCATCCTCTGAGAAAAAAAAACATACAAAAAAAATTATTTCGCAGGCTGTTTTTATAGCTCAGGAATTAAAAAGCAAATTGTTATCAGGAAAAGCGAGTGCGGATAAACAATTGAGGGATTCCAGGAAAGAGGCTTTGGATGAAGCGCTTTTTCAAACGATGAAGATGGAATGTGGCCGGCTTATTAAGTCCATTCAGGAAAAAAATGTAGGGGGTCAGAAAGATCTATTAATGCAACAGTATGCCGATAGGCAGCGGCAACTAATTGATGGCGCAAAATCAATTACTGATATCAGCAAAATTAAAACATGCCTGGATAATGTTCTGAAAAGTTTAAACTCAACTGAATTCCAGGAGATTTGTTTAGCGATCCTCGATTTGCGTAAAGGAGCCCGAAGTTGGTTTGCTATTGGAAAAAATGCCAAAGCAGACAGGATAGAGGACGCTATCCGCAAGGTCTCAGTCGAGCGTAGGGGCGACATGTTTATTAATAATCTGGAGGTGAGGAAAGCATTGGCTTCTCACAGGCATTTTGGCAAGCGAGGCAAAATCTATTTGAACAAAAATACGCAAGACATTGACTTGAAAAAAGCGGCCCGAACATTTATTGAAATAAATAATCGGCTGGAAAAAAACAGAGAAAATTCTGCAGATGTTGATTGCAAGGTTTTCGAGATGGGGCGCTGCTCTTCAGTGTGAGCGAAGATATCAGAAGCTATCTTTGCAATGGTCCTGTTAAATTACATGCGGCCACAGGTTGCATTTCAACGTCAGCTGTCGAAAGCTGCTTTGTTCGGGATTGAGAAAAAAAACCATGTTCTCTGATGTTTGAAACGCTTGCAGAGGATAGCTCTTTTCGATTTAGCCAGTGAACGACCGCTTTAACATCTGGTGTGTTATTCTGCGTTTCGGTAAGTCCTGCCAACTTCAGGCAGGCACCTAAATCCAGAATCAGACCGACAGAGTAATTACCTGTCAGGAAAGAATGCAGATACATTAGTTGTTCAAAGGTTTCTGCCTCAGTTTTAATTTGATATAAATTGGGTTTGTCAGCAATACTTTTTGCTGCATTATACAAGGCCACGGCAGTAATTAAACAGCATCCCGCAATCACTAGCACTTTAATCACATCACGGGGTTTATTGCTAATATGCCGGTAAACATCTTTAATGATCTGCTGGAAAAAATTGTTGCTGGACATAAATGCAACGATAGCGGCAGTTAATCCGGGAATAAATGAAACACTTAGTTTAACAATATATTTTAAGTCATCGACTGTGCAGCGTTCGCTAAGTGCCTGACAGAAAAGTTTAAATCCATCGAAACCAGCCTGGCTGATTAACAAGAAAAAGGAAATACTGAAAAAGCCGGAAACTCCTGCGGGAATACAGGATTTAAAGCAATCCATAGCTCTTGCGAGAACTCCTGGTTTATAAAAATGTGATTCGCCGACATCCAGGACTGCTAACTCCTGCTGATAGATTCGTTTTACGATGATTTTAACGAGCTGCTCATCAAGTTCCTTATTGGAAAATTCTTCAGTAATCCAACTATTTATTGCGCTAAGAGACTCCGGTTTTATACAACTGAGTTGATAAGCGAGCTCTTTTTGAAAAATCCGATCTTCATCAAACCAGTTTTTTATTGTTTGAATAAAATTGGGGATAAATACAATACGCAAAGCACAGGTGTTAGCAAAGCTCGATAGGGAGGAGAAGATAGCCGCAATTGTTCCTGCCCATATTGCTCCGAAATAGCCTAAGGCGGCTGCTGGCATTGCTGAAATGGCAGAGATTAGCAAGATAGCCGTTCGATAGGAAAAACCGCTGAGACTTCCAAAATAACTACCAAGAATTTTTTTTAAATTATCCACCATTTCATGGTAGTAACGAGTACGCGTTCCAGTTCCAATGCTCATAAAGATTATGGCATTGATGATTAGAAACCATTTATCAGTCCTGGACTTCGAATCCCACCATTCTTCGCTGATGGCTTGTGGCCTGGAGGTGAAGCAATAAGGCAGAAAAGGCAGGGTGGTAAGTATTGCCGCTGATCCGTAAGCTACCGAAGACCAGGAAGGAACATAGCTTTTTAGTGTGTCGGAAGCTGGCAGACAATTAGTCAGATTCAGCGTGCTGGCGTACTGTTTAAGGCGTCCAAAATAATTTCGAGAACTTGTGGGTGTGTTAAAAGTGTTGTAGCTTGAGCCATTTTCAATGGTGGTTATTTGCTCATCAGATTCTTGCGGCATCACTTCTCCCTATCCCTTGGTAAAACTCCCTGAGCGAGTTGCAAAAGATAGTTTCCTGGAAGTTGTGTAGAAAGTAAATTAAAAGAGTTGAATATTGGTTAGCAGCAGGTTCTATAATAGCTGTGTTGTCGTTAATTTACTCGTGTCGATGTGAATCAGCGTCTTTAAATCATGGTTCTTGGTCCATTAGTTATGTTATTGTTTCTTAACAGGCGAAATGAATTGAAAAGCAGTCATGCTTTTACTTCATCTGTAAAAAAGATAAACGATTAATAAGGATATTGTATGTCAACCGAGAAACAGGAAGTCAGAGCTGTCAATGAGCCAAGCCGCAGTTGGGGATGGCTTATGGCTTTGGGTATCTTTTTTGTGCTGCTGGGAGCAATTGGTTTAAGCATGGTGGTTGGGTTAACTTTGGCCAGTATGCTTTTTTTAGGTATCTTGCTAATCATCGCCGGATGCTCACAAATTGTTGATGTGTTCAAATCAAAGCATTGGCGGGCAGTCATCTGGCATGCCTTTATTGCTGTTCTCTATATCGTTGGCGGCGGTCTGGTGATTTATGATCCTCTTCTTGCCTCCAGCCTGATTACTTTGATGTTGGCCACGGTTTTGATCGTAATTGGTTTAAGCCGATTTATTATGGCATCCACACTTAAAGGCTCATCTGCTTTTATATTGGTTTTAGCTGGAATTATCGCTATTGCTCTGGGTGTAATGATCATTATGCAATGGCCAATCAGCGGCTTATGGGTGATTGGTCTTTTCATTGCGGTGGAGCTTATGGTTGATGGCTGGGCTTATATTTTTCTGGCTATTGCAATGCGGCGAAGCCGCTAAAAGAAGCCCTGATGCGGTATGGCGCATCAGGGTTAAACCAGTTTATATAATTTCACCGGCACTTCACGGTGTTTTAAAGTAGCATTACCGATAAACTCAGCCTGGATGGTGGGTAAATTATTCACTACATCCTCAGAAATCAGGGCGGTGGTGTTGTAGGTTTTATTCAATTGTTCAATATGAGCGGCTGAATTAACCACATCTCCCATGATGGTATATTCGAGCCGCCGCTCGGTACCAATAGTGCCTGTTACAGCATAGCCGAAATGCAGGCCGATACCTAATTTGAAATTGGGTATGTTGCCTTTGGTACTTTCTTCATCAGTCCGTTTAACGATGTCCTGGGCCGCCTGTATGGCATTCGCGATATCGTTACCGCTGGAGATGGGCGCCCCAAATACCGCCATAAAACCATCCCCCAGAAATTTATTAATAATTCCCTTGTTATCATGAATGATTTCAACCATATAATTGAAAAGCTGATTCAGATAGCTAACCACCACAGCGGGTTCATTCTGTTCCGTAAAATGAGTAAAGTTTCTGATATCGAGAAACATGACGCACACCGGGATGTATTCACTGGCATTGGCATTTTTTGATAGTAATTTGGCAACTACTTCCGGAGAAACATGCTGTCCAAAAATACTCTCAATTCGTTCGCGCTCCTTCTGAGCCTCAAAGGCTGCACCTAACTGTTTTCTGATTTGAGCGGTTACAAAGCCGGTTACAATGCCTGCAATAAATAACAGCGCAGCGCGGCCGGCAAAGCTGTACCAGCTTGTCAGAAAGGGATCGAGTTCCTGAAAATTGCTCCAGAACGGTGCGTAGCAGTAAAGTCCAATATATTCTATCGCTGCGGCCAGCCCTGCAAACCGACAAATCCATTCATTTAAGGTTAATGAAGAAAGAATAATAAAAATAAAATAAACCAGGACAGGCGGCATCAAAAGGACATAAACAGGCGTTTGAAAGTGAGATAAAATGATGATGGCAATCGTCGGGATGCTCACTTCTAAAAAAGAAGTCAAATAGCGAAAAATACCAGGAAATGGTTTTTGATATTTAATATGCCGACAAATCATTTGTCTCATAAAAAGAAAATAAAGCGCAACCAAAGCCAAGCCGCCAGGTAATCCGGCTAGAGGTAATCCGTGCATTATTTTAATATATTCCTGAGGATAAAAAATTACAAAAAAGGTCCACATGAGCGAAAGAGATGCAAAAACGATAGCCAGAATGGTCGTTCTTAACTTATCGCTTTTTAATATTTCCAATTCGAGGAAACTTTTTTCCATGCTGCTCTTCAAGTTAATCTTTCTCTTTAATTCTAGCCCTAGTGATTAAAAAAACACGCCTTAAATTGGACTTGGAATAAAAACGTGTTAGTTTCTGAATGTTCAATAGATTAAGGAAGCTCAATGAATATTATTTCACACTTGAAAAGCCCTGCTGTATTTCTAACATCTCTTGCCCTGGCTTTTCCCCTGTATGCCGGTAATCCTTTGGCAACCCCAGAGCAGAAACTTCTCGATGAGAAAGCTATCGAAATATATCAGAATAATAGCTTTCGGCTGTTTCGCATCAAAGCCAAGGCGGTTTATGCTCTGGCTTATGGACTTATAATCAGTAGTGAAGCAAAGCCTTTGTTGTCACCGATGGTCGATGAACTGATATTTAGTTCCATTCAAAAAGCAGTTAACTCTGATCCCTACTTCCCCAAAGTCTATTGGGTGGATAGCGGCCCGCGTCAATGGTTTGGTCTTGATGTGCCTGGCGGACGATACAGTTATGATAATCCGGATGTTATTTACCGCACGATTCCCATAGATGGTTCCTTACATTATAAAATACATGGACACCGGGAGCCCTCTGGTCTTGCGGATGCCAGTTTCTCTCTAATCAGTAATCCCAATTCACAGGGTACAGTGGCATTGCTCACTAATAGTGAATTACAAATCGATGCTGATGGAAATTATGAAATCACGATTGATAGTGAACCAGCAGATGGTCGAATTAATCATATTCAATCGAATGATGATGCGGTGATGCTATTTGTACGCAATAGTCTCGGAGATTGGCAGGCTCAAAAGCCGGATAGTTTATCGGTTGAACTGCTTGATGACATCTCTGGCGAAACGCCAAGATCAGACACCCGAATTTATCTGGAGACGATAAAGAATATCTCGGAATCTATCTTTTTTTACGGGGTAGGTGCTTTGGGTATCAAGACCAAGCTCAATCCGGTTAACACTTTCAAACAGCCCGAGCAATCGGATGATTTGGGAACTCTGGTCAGTCAGGCAAGTTCGTTTGGGCATTTTGAAATAGAGGATGATGAAGCCTTATTATTAACAGTCGATATGGGCGGTGCCAACTATTTCATTGCGCCTGCGACTGGTCCATGGACCATTACTATCGATCCTGGAAATGTAGTATGCAGTTTAAATAATCAGCAAGCAATGGCTGATACCGATGGACGCTATCGTTTTGTGCTGTCATTGAAGGATCCTGGTGTATACAACTGGATTAGCACATCCGGTCTCCATGAAGGAACGATGATGCTTCGCTGGCAGAATCTTCCAGCCAACACGGAGGGTCAGGGGCCAGCTATTACTAGCCAATTGGTAAAAATTTCGGATTTACCGTCGATTCTGCCCCCTGAAACTCATTGGGTAAGCCAGGCTGAGCGTCAGCAGCAAATTCTGAGCCGGCAATCAGGCTATCAGTCGCGCAGTACTATTTGACAAAGAACCCGGGTATCTTGCTCTCAGCAGTACCCGGGAGTATGATTAACGTCCCAAATTGATGGCATTGGTGATTTCGTTTTGTGATTCTTCAATGGCATCAGTTGTTTTAGAAACAGTTTCTGGTGCGATATTCAAAAAGCTTTGCATTCTTGACTTAAGTGAATCTCCATCACGATATCGAGAGAGAATGGTTTTGTCTTCTTTTGACATTTGAACTGCCCGAGAATAATGGCTTAAAGAGACTTTTAACTTATTTTCCAGCAGGCTTCGTAATTCAAGATACTCTGCTTTATTATCCCTGTTATTTAAGTTGTCCTGTATATCAATTTTTGCGGCCTGAATATTGGAGATTAATTTGAGAATAACAGCTCTTTTATCATCATACTCCCCATGTTTTTTCTCAATTTTATCTGCAATGTTCATCAGGCTTTTTTCTAATTGATCCATTGCATTAAGTATTATTTTGGTTTTGGTCTCAAAAATTCGCATCACTTGTTCAATATGTTTTTCAGAATGCGCTTCTCGAATGTAACTTGAATTGGAGTCTTTTATAGGATGAAAACTATGTTTTGAGGGATTAAAATCTTCAATATGATTAGTGAAGTTTCCAGTTGTTTTATCAGTTACACGATAATAATTTTTTGTCCTGCTTAAATAGTCACTTGCAGGATAGACCTCATTTGCCCAGGGATCGCAAATATAGGCTTGCTCTCCCCAGGTTTCGGGCTTATCAGGGGTGCTATCTTTCTGACGTCCTATGACCAGAAAGACATGATCGCCGCCTTTGATATGATATACCTCCGCATTAATTTGTGGCGGCGTGTAATTGACGACGTAATCAAGCGCCATTAATGCAAGTTCATGGCAATTACCCAGTGACAGTTTTTTACAAAGCTCTATGGTTTGATAGAAATGCTGAATCTCCCTATCGAGTTCAAGCGTATAATCGGGAAAGGCTCGGCAAGCTTTTCGCAATAAAGCGATGTATTTTTGCAGCTCGTGTTTCTGTAAGATAGTGTATTCATTATTTACCAGTTGGGTGGAGCCCATCTTGATAAAATGTCTTGCATAAGCGCAGGCATTTTTAGCTATCGCTTCAGAAGTAGTGGGAACTATCTGGGACATATTCCGACAATCAGGTTAAGGACTTTATACTAGTATAGGCTTTATTGATTAACTCAATATTAATGGGAAGCGCGGCAATTTGATGTAAATTGTCAAGATTATGTTAATTACCTATGTCCCTCATCTTTATCTACGTCCCCCGCTTTAGGCGGGGGATCCGGAGATTTGTGAGATAAACTGGATTCCCCGCATAAAGCGGGGAACGTAGGGATGTAAAAGCGGAGAACATAGGGGCGTGAGAATTGCACATGAAATGATTAAATCGAAGGGGTAAAGGATTCAGAATGAGCTTCTTCTTTTTGAGTGAATCCTGGTGTCAACTGTACTTTTAATTTTGAAAAAGTGTCAATGAAACACTTCATCAAAAGACCGAGTGAATTCAGCGGCTTGGCCACATCAATCTCGCCCGACAGGTTGTTGAGTAAGAGCGTACTGACAGGACCTGGCAGCGCTCCAATTTCTGGTTCACTATTTAGTTTGGGTAATATATGATTAAATCCCTGTGTCAGATCGACATTTATTTTAATGGTTGTATTATTTATTATCCATTCCAGTGTTTTCAATGTATGGATGTATATAGGTGCTTTTGTATCACTTAATCCAGAATAGATATAAGGAAGCAACTCTTCAATTTTTTCTCGACTAAGCAGGGGTAAAATCACGCTAAAATAATTGACTGCCTGAAAGCGATCATAGTGGAGTTTGCTTTGAGATTTTATAATGATCTCGGTAATAATTTGCTCCTGCTGGCTATCATTCAGAAGCGGTAGTAATCGTTTTAGGCAAATGGGTGATTTTAAATCAGTATAACTCCGCCGTTCTCGTGAGTTTTCCATTATTTTTTGTAATAGATTATGCGCGTCCTCCGCAGAGATTCGTTTTGCAAGCGCCAATAATAAGTCATCCAATTCCTGAGCTGAATAACTATCTATTATATTAGAGGGGAATAGCCCTGGCTGTTCGAGAATTATCCATTGCCAAACACTCTTATGCAGGATAAATAGCTCCTCAGAATTTTCTGTGTTCTCTACAGACCAGATTGTCTGTAAATTTTGAGCCATCTTCGTTGGAAGTAATTTAAGTGTTCTCTTGTCAAGTTTGTCTTTAGCGGTCAGGAGCCAGCGAACTGCACTGGGGACAGATTCCAATTGCCGTTCATCATCAAGAACTCCCATTATTTCTTCGGTTAATCGTGAAACCTCCTGCTCGTCAAAAGCAGGAAAAAAAGCAGTCAGGCACTCTAAAATCAGGGGTTTATTCATTCGGGTAAAAAAGGTTCCGGATTGCCACAAATTCTGTAGATGATTTTTAAATTCAATCTCCTGACCTGTAGACCGTATGCGTTCAGCATATATCTTAACAAAACCAAGAAGTGGTGCCAGGTTAGGATTGTAAGGCTCAAGCCGGGTGCAAAAATGCTGCGAGAGAAGAACAAAATCCAGCTCATTTAGTCTGGGCGAAAGAGCTATAAACTCGCGAATGGATACGCGGTTTAATGGGTTGGCAGAGATAATCCTTTGGTAGAGTTTTCCAGCCATTAAATGAACTGCCTCCTCAGTCATTACTGGAATCAGGTCAATGAGGCAATCACTCGTCTCTAATAATTCAAATTTATCACAATCCAGTGTAGTCAGAAGGCGAAGAATGAGCTTATTACGGGATTTCTTCTCAATGCCTGAGATATGGCTTGCTATGAAGTTTTTAGCTGATACCCGGCATAGCATCCCCTTGTCGAGCAGTACATGGCTTACGGCATGAATCAGGCGCGAAAGAAATCGATGAGGTATATTCGCCTGATTCAATTCCTCCATTGTTTTAATACGAACATTCATGTCTGTGTTTTTTAAATTGGTTAATATGAAAAGAAATAACTCGTCCTGTTCTGTATCATTGAGCTCGGCTGACCAGCTGAGCATGCATTGTATTAATTGAGGCGGGCAGGTGATTCTGGATTGCCTCATTTGCTTCAGAAGCCATGAAACGATGGTTTGCCGGACGGAAGCTGACAGCAAGCCTGAGACACTGCTGAGACTTTGATAAATAGCCGCAGGTAACATTCTCGAGCCCAATAGCGTGTTGCATAACCTCATTTGTTGTTTGGAGGTCATTTTTAAGGCAAATGATCGCAAACATCCGATGGCATATTCCCGTTTTTTTTCAGATTGCAAAGACAGCCCTTTTATGAGCAGGGGAATAAATGCATGAAGAGATTTTTCGTCTAGCCTGGGGGCTAAAGCACTCAGATGAAACAACGCGGTTTCATAATCATAGTCAGTGATGTCTTGCAGCGACTGCTTAAATAATTGGCTGAGTTCTGAGATCTGACCGGGGTTTAAGTAGGAAAAAAGAATGTGGAGATGGTGAAGCTTTTTCGGTTGGAATGCTCCTGCAAACAAGCACTTTTTAAGCTGGGCAAATAAATTATCATCAATTTCAAGTGTCACATTATGATATGCAGCAAGCACAATCATTCCTAGAAAGCGGTAACGGAAACTGACATAAGCAGAGGAGATATGGCGTTTCAGATAGGATACAAGATTATTTTTCATCCACTTTCTTAAAGACTCCGGGGATTGGAAGGCCCATTGTTCGAGAAGCTTTTCCTGTATCCTAAGTGAGTGGGTATCCTGTCGTGAAAAGAGGGCCAGTTCTGCGGCCATTCGGCTGTTGTGGCTAACGGAGGAATATCTTGCTAATTCATTGAATGGCATATGCCACATATAGAGCCTGGCCAAAGCATAGGGGGGTAGTTCAAATAGATTCATGAAGTCAAGTGTTGGAATTCTAATTGGCAAGATAATAGCATATTTGGGCAATAAAAAACCCTTTCTTGAATTGGTTCCAAGGAAAAGAAGACGATAGAATTGCTCATCATCGTTTAACAATCTGCTGGAGTCTCTGGCCTTGGGCCAAGCTATTGTGTAATATCCGGAAAAAGAAAATTCCTGGAGTGACAATTGTTTGATTTACGAAAGAAAATTGCTCAAATGCTCATTATGGGCTTTTCTGGCACTGAGATAAACGAAAGCCACCCCGTTTACTCATGGCTTGCCAAAGACGGTTTAGGCGGCGTGTTATTGTTTGATTATGATCTCATCCAGAAAAAAGCAGGTAAAAATCTGCTTCACTTTGAGCAAATCAGAAAACTGACTCAGCAGCTGAAAACCTATTCCAGCCAGTCACTCGCTGGGCAGCAGGGCATGGATTTAATTATTGCAGTTGATTATGAGGGAGGCGCTGTTGATCGCTTTAAATCAATTCCTGGCTCAACTCACACGGTCAGTCCGGAACAACTGGTTCAGCTGGATAATGAGGAACGCAGAAGCATTATAATTAAAATGGCAAAAATGCTTCATCAACTCGGATTTAATTTAAATTTTGCGCCAGTAGTTGATCTGAATATCAATCCTCTGGAAGGGATAATTGGGCCTTTAGGGCGCTGCTTTTCTGCCAATGCAGAGAAGGTTGATCGTTTTGCCCGGGAATTTATAGAAATCTTTTCAAAATATGGAATTCACTGCTGCTATAAGCACTTCCCTGGTCACGGCAGTGCAGCTGCCGATACGCATAAAGGATTTGTCGATGTATCGAATAGTTTTTTAGCCGAAGAGTTAAAACCTTACCAGCTATTGAAGCAATCCCGCGTTTCGCCGGCTATGATCATGACTGCGCATGTTATTAATCGGCAACTGGATCCTTCCGGTTTACCGGCGACGCTTTCAAAACCAATTCTCAGCAATTTATTACGTGAACAGTTAGGTTATGAAGGGATTATCATTAGTGACGATTTGCAGATGCATGCGATTAGTCAGCATTTTAGTCTGGATGAAGCATTGGCTTTAACAATTAATGCAGGTGCAGATATGGTGATTGTGGCCAACCAGCTGGGTACAGTCTCAGCTCCTGAAGTAATCGATTGTATTGAGCGCTTGGTCTCGGAAGGTACAATTGCTGCCGCTCGTATCGAGCAGGCTTTTCAACGGATTGTTAATTTAAAACAGAAGCAAATTTGTCATGCTTAGTTGATTTGTTTCCCTAATCTGAGAGAAGAGGCTTTGTTTTTCAAGTATCTCGTGTTAAAATGTGCTCTCAATGTATAAAAAATACACAATGGTGGGTATGAACGATTTTCAGATAATCAGGAATTATAAGCTTTCTTTCAACACAAGTACTTATTGTTGTCGCTGTTGTTGCTGCCACAGTCTGTAATTCCTTTTTATTGTTAATTGTCATTAAAATCAGAGGTTCACATGCCTTCCACCCCAAAGACTACAAGCAAATTCTGGCTCAGCACTCCCTTTCTTTACACCGTAATGATTCTTCTCGGAATTTTAAGCGGGTTTTCAGATATTCCGGGATTAAAGCCCTTGGGATTATTTATTGCAGATGTGTTCATTCGTATCTTCAAATGCATTAGTCTTCCCATAATTGCATTATCCATTATTGTTACTCTTACTAATTATCGAGCTGACGGCGCAATGAAGAGGGTATGGCAGCGTGCCATGACCTATACCTTGATTACTACGGTTATCGCGGCAGCGATCAGTTGCTTATTATATCTTCTGATTCAGCCAGGAATGGCGAGTCTGACTGCTGCTAAAACTGCAGGGCCAGTGACTCAGCCTTCTTATTTTGAACATATCAGCAGCCTGATCCCCTCGACAATCTTCGAGCCGTTTCTCCAACATCAGGTCATGGGTGTTTTATTACTGGGGATAGTGACAGGCATTGCCATTCGCTATATTCCTGAGCAAGAGCCGCGTCAAACGATTACAGCCTTTTTCCGGGGCGCACATGGACTTTTCATGGTAATTACTGGCTGGGTGATTAAAATCATTCCTCTGGGCTTATATGGTTTTATTACCAGTACTGTGGTTCAGTTGCGCGAAGGGGAATCGATTCGCGGACTTGGCGGATATTTGTTAATCATAGTGCTGGCCAATTTAATCCAGGGTCTGGTGGTTTTGCCTCTTTGGTTAAAGAGCCAGGGAATAAAACCATTTGCGGCACTTCGCGGTATGCTGCCGGCACTGTCTGTCGCTTTTTTCTCAAAGTCTTCGGTCGGAACTTTGCCGGTTACGATGGAAACCGCTGAAAAAAATCTGAATGTCAGACCAGAAGTCAGTCGATTTGTATTGCCGCTTTGCACCAGTCTGAACATGAATGGCTGTGCTGCGTTCATTTTTACTACGGTCATTTATTTAATGCAAAACCATGGGATGGAAATATCCTTACCGATGATGGTACTTTGGGTGTTTATTTCAACCATTGCAGCCATCGGTAATGCTGGCGTACCAATGGGTTGTTTTTTTCTTAGTGCCAGTCTTTTGGCAAGCATGAATGTGCCTATCACGCTGATGTGGCTTATTTTACCCTTCTACAGTCTGATTGATATGCTGGAAACCTCCCTCAATGTCTGGTCCGATTCCTGTGTTGCCAAAGTGGTAAATGAAAAATTAGAGGATAATGCCAGCGATTTTGTACCTGAGGGTGTTCCAACTGGTCATTCGATCTGATCAAATTGGGGCATTGCTGTCGTCTTTGCGAACGAAGTGAAGCAATCCAGATCAAGCCTTGAGCAGAGTGACGAGTTGGATTGCTTCCCTGACGCTCGCAAAGACGGTTTTTTGCAGCGCAGACGGGAATCTATTTCAAAATGACAGAAGGACTTCAAGGAGAAATAAGCTATTTTAACAACTGCTCACAAATCCCATAATAAATATCACAGAGTTTTTCCAAATCCTGCAAACTAACACACTCATTAATCTGATGAATTGTGGCATTAACCGGCCCCAGTTCGATAACCTCCACTCCATAAGGCGCGATAAAACGCCCATCCGAGGTGCCGCCTGTGGTCGATAGGTCAGGAGAATACCCGGTTACTTTTTTAATCACCTGAATTGTGGTTTCCAGCAGTTTTCCCTGATCGGTGAGAAAAGGCTCTCCATTGATACGCCACTTAATTTCCGGATTTAAATGGTGGGAGTGGAATATATCCATCACTTGCTGCTCCAACCCCAAGGCAGTTTGTTCGGTAGAGTAACGGAAATTAAATTGCATAAACAAATTGCCAGGAATAATATTCGAAGCAATTCCGCCGGACTGAATATTGGTGATCTGAAAGGAAGTGGGAGGAAAGTACTCATTGCCTTTATCCCATTCTTTTAAGACTAGTTCTGTCAATGCAGGGCTTAGTTTGTGAATAGGATTTTCTGCAAGATGAGGATAGGCTACATGTCCCTGTTTGCCATTGAAGGTCAGATTTCCAGAAAGAGAGCCTCGGCGGCCAATTTTAATCACATCTCCAATGCGCTCTGTGCTGGATGGTTCCCCGACTATGCAATAGTCTATCTTAATCCCGCTCTTAACGATTTCCTCCATAACATGGGGTGTTCCAAGCTGGAACAAGTCGCCTTCTTCCCCACTGGTAATTAAAAACCCAAGACTGCCGGGAAATGATGGGTGTTTGTCAATGAAACGCTTGGCAGCAAGCAGCATAGCCGCCAAACTTCCTTTCATATCCGCAGTGCCGCGTCCATAAAGCTCATCGCCAACGAGCGTTAGTTTGAAAGGAGGCGTCTTCCATTGATCGCTATTCCCAATAGGAACCACATCGGTATGTCCAGCGAAAACCAGAAGTGGGGAGGAAACGCCGTAACGGGCAAAAAAATTATTGACCGGGTTATTATTGAAGGGATGGCAGGTGAATCCCAAATGGCTTAGAAAATTAAGCATGGATTCCTGACAGCCGGCATCAAACGGAGTAATTGATTCACGTTCAATCAAATCTGCAAGAATTTCATAAAGCGAATTCATCAGAGATCTCGAAGCAATTCATTAACACTGACTTTTGAGCGGGTTTTTTCGTCGACTTGTTTGACGATAACCGCACAATAAAGGCTGTGACTGCCATCTTCACTGGGTAGATTACCCGAAACTACAACAGAACCGGCCGGAATGCGTCCATAAGTTATCGTGCCTGTCATCCGGTTGTAAATTCTCGTGCTCTGACCCAGATAGACACCCATCGATATGACTGAGCCGCGCTCGACAATGACCCCTTCCACGACTTCAGAACGTGCTCCGATGAAACAATCATCCTCGATGATCGTCGGATTGGCTTGCAAGGGTTCAAGAACGCCGCCTATACCAGCTCCTCCGGATAAATGAACATTTTTACCAATTTGCGCACAAGAGCCAACTGTAGCCCAGGTATCAATCATTGTACCTTCATCGATATAGGCTCCGATGTTGACATAGGAGGGCATCAGGATAGTATTTTTACCGATAAAAGCGCCTTGACGAACCATTGCATGAGGAACTACTCGCACACCTGTATTTTTAAAATCCTGGTCACTGTAATGAGTAAATTTTAATGGCATTTTGTCATAAAATTGGCAAAATCCTGCATCAATCGCTTGATTATCATATAACTTAAAGGACAGTAAAACCGCTTTTTTTATCCATTGATGAACAATCCACTCCGAGCCGGATTTTTCTGCAACACGCAATTGTCCGGTATCAAGACCATTAAATACTTCATTAACTGCTTCGATAATATTACGGGGGGCAGTTTGGGAGGATAATGTATGGCGTTGCTCAAAAGCCTCTTCAATCGTCTGTTGCAGTGAGTTCATCGCATTGATCTCTTATCTGATTTTTATTGTAGAGTATCCACGCGCGCATTTTTTTTCAAGGGACTTTTTCTGCACGTATTACCGAGCCTGGCAAAGCAGCTCGCAGATAATGAAATTTTCTTCGCAGGCTTACAGTCCGGCCGGGCTTGAGAGTATACTGTCATTTTTTATATATGGATTGAATGTGCGTATTTTAATAACAGGAGTTGCCGGGTTTATTGGTTTTCATTTGGCCAAGTATCGTCTGGAAAAGGGAGATACGATTATTGGTCTTGATAATCTGAATGATTATTACGATGTCCGCCTCAAATTGGCCCGACTGGAGCTTTTGCAAAAATATCCCCGCTTCAGTTTCCATAAAGAAGACCTCCGTGATGCGGGTGCTGTGGAACGGGTATTTAAAATGAGTCAGCCGCAAAGGGTAGTCAACCTTGCGGCACAGGCAGGAGTACGTTATTCACTGACCAATCCTCTTCTCTACGCGCAATCGAATATGATTGGATTTACCAATATTATCGAAGCATGCCGGCAGGGGGCTGTGGAGCA
The DNA here is from genome assembly GCF_900461555.1 of Legionella quinlivanii. Lineage (NCBI taxonomy): Bacteria > Pseudomonadati > Pseudomonadota > Gammaproteobacteria > Legionellales > Legionellaceae > Legionella > Legionella quinlivanii. The sequence goes on from NZ_UGOX01000001.1 coordinate 1,501,772, forward strand.
TCTGGTGTATGCCTCAACGAGTTCAGTGTATGGGGCAAATTTGTCGCAACCCTATAATGAAGAGGATTCTGCCAATCATCCTTTGACCATCTATGCAGCCAGTAAAAAAGCCAATGAGTTAATAGCCCATTCCTATTCGCATTTATTTAATTTGCCGACCACCGGTTTACGGTTTTTCACCGTATACGGGCCCTGGGGAAGACCCGATATGGCTTTTTTCTCATTTACTCGTGATATTCTCGCCGGCAAAGCGATAAATATCTACAATAATGGCCAATTACAGCGTGATTTTACCTATATTGACGACATTATAGAGGGTGTATCCCGAGCTGTTGATCATGTGGCCAGGCCCAATCCCGAATGGTCTGGCCTTTCCCCTGATCCGTCAAGCAGTGCGGCCCCGTACAGAATTTATAATATTGGCTGCGGTAATCCAGTCAATTTGATGGATTATGTGGAAGCACTGGAAGTTGCTTTACAGAAAAAAGCGATTAAAAATTTTCTGCCTATGCAACCAGGTGATGTCGTTTCCACTAATGCAGACACCACCCGCCTGGAATCCGAGCTGGCTTATAAACCCTCCATCAATTATCAGGAGGGGATCCGCCGATTCGTTGACTGGTATTTACATTTCTATCAGGGTTAATCCTGACGGCCTGAACATGGGCGGCAGCAGTCTCCTGAGTTGCCCATTGCGTTTTTATATTCTCTATAAGCTGATCTTTAATATGCCATTGCTGGTTAATCCAGGTTTTAAACTCATCCTGCAAAGATGACTTAGTCAAGTCATTATTAATAAATTGTTCTGGAATCTCAATTTCCCGCAGATGAACACGGATTTTACTAATTCTACCGCATAAAAAATCCCAGAGAGAATGCTTTTCTTCGGCATATACGATTGTTAAATCCAGTAATTTATGAATCTCTGAGCCCATAGAACTGATTACAAAACTGACTCCTCCTGCACGGGGACGAAGTAGATGACGGTATTCAGATCCTTGCAATGTTTTTTTAGACAGGTTAAAGCGCGTACCTTCGACAAAGTTGGCAATAGTCACCGGTTGACCCTTGAAGGAATGGATTGCCTTTCTGGTAGCCTCCAGATCTTTCCCTTGTTTGTGAGGATTCTTAGCGAGATATGTCTTGCTGTATCGTTTCATAAACGGACAGCCCATTGCCCACCAGGCGAAGCCCAAAAGGGGAACCCACTTCAATTGATCTTTAATAAAAAACTTAATGACAGGAATTCTTCGGTTAAACAGCCTGTGCATGAGTACGATATCAAGCCAGCTTTGATGATTGGCAATCAGTAGATAGGATTGCTGTCTATCCAGCTCCTTTAAACCAGTCGCCTCCCATTCATGGGGAATGAGATGACTAATGTAAGCATTATTGAGATCGCACCAGTACATCACAAAGCCATCAATACGCTGACCACAGTAGAGTCTCCAGCGGTGATTAGGAATGAGTTTCAACAGGCCGAAAATGAATATCGGCATAAAACAGATACAGGTCGATAATATAAGAGTAAAAACTGCGAGCGACGCTCGCAAGGGATTAGACCTCGGATTTATTTTCATAATCAATTTCCATTAATCCAGTGCATAGGCAAGATCTGCGACCAGATCATCGATATGCTCAACCCCCACCGAGAGACGAACAAAGCCATCGACAATTCCGAGTTGCTGACGTGTTTCATAGGGTATAGATGCATGCGTCATGATTGCGGGATGTTCAATCAGACTTTCAACCCCTCCAAGACTTTCGGCCAATGTAAAAAGCTCACAGCGTGAAAGAAATCGGGTAGCGTAATCGAGATCCCCTTTGAGTACAATCGAGATCATGCCTCCAAAATCCTGCATTTGCTCCTTGGCCAGTCTATGTTGCGGGTGACTTTCGAGCCCGGGAAAAATGACTTTCTCGACCTTGGGATGCTTTTCAAGCCATTGCGCCAGAAATCGCGCATTCTCACAGTGACGTTCCATACGTAAGGGCAGAGTTTTAAGGCTTCGTAAAACCATAAAACTATCAAAGGGGCTGGCAATTCCTCCACAGGAGTTTTGCAAAAAGGCCATTTTCTCAATCAGATCGGGATTGTCGCCAACCACCACAACACCACTGACTATGTCTGAATGACCATTTAAATACTTGGTGGCTGAATGAATTACGATATCAAAACCGCATTCCAAAGGCCGCTGAATCCAGGGTGTCGCAAAGGTGTTATCGGCCACCGCTATCAGCTGATGTTTTTTAGCCAGTGCTGCAATTTCACGAAGATTTGCCAGCATAAGCATGGGGTTTGAAGGTGTCTCCAGCCAAATCATCCGTGTTTCAGGCTTTATTGCAGCTTCAACTGCTGCGAGATTGGTCATGTCCACAAAAGAGAAGCTCAGATTTGAGGTTCTTGTTTTAACTTTGTCGAAGAGTCTGAAGGTGCCTCCATAAAGATCATTCATGGCAATCACATGATCGCCGCTATTCAGCATATCGACAATGGTGTTAATCGCAGCCATTCCTGAAGCGAAGGCAAAGCCTCTTTCACCCGATTCCAGGCTGGCGATACAGGCTTCATAGGCGGTGCGGGTCGGGTTGTGAGTTCTTGAATATTCATAGCCCTGATGAACCCCGGGTGCTGACTGTTTGTAGGTAGATGTGGTATAAATAGGCGTCATCACAGCACCGGTTGACGGATCAGGATGTTGGCCTGCATGAATTGCACGCGTATTAAAATGTTTGCATTCCATAATGAAATTCCTTCTGATCTGTTTGGTTATGCAAAATCTGCTAACCGTGTATATAATTTACTTAGAATGTGACAGGCTGCCTTTCTGAAATAGTCTCCGAAGAAAGACGCTAATTGGAAAAGAGTCATTTTAGTGAGGGATCCATGCGCAGGCAAGAAATAGATTATCAAAAAGTTGCCTTAGCTGCAGAAAAAGTTAAGAAAAAGGGACGAGAGCCATCTCTGACCAATGTTTGCGAGGAACTAGGCATTCCCAGCCTAACGCCGAATCTATCTTCACTTTTAGAAAAGTGGTACCACAATCAACCTGAGTTTCAACGCTCCATTCAAGCCCCTTTATCTGATAATATCAAAATTACGACCCCATCTGATATTGTCGAAAAAAACATTGAACTGGAAAAATCCCTTTCACTGCTGCGTGCGACGCTGGAGTGTACAGCAGATGGCATTATGATGGTGAATGGAAAGGGGCAGGTGGTCGACTGGAATCAGAAGTTTGTTGAGATGTGGCGAATTCCCTCTCATATGCTTGAGTCAGGTACTGAGAGCATTGGCTTTGAATATATTTTACAACAATTGAGTAACCCCGCATCGGTTATCGCTGATGTACAGTATTTATATGAAAATCCTGACTGGGAAGGGGAGCTGCCTGTCCTGCATTTCAAAGATGGGCGAATTTTTGAACGTTATACGCAGCCGCAACGGATAGGTTCCGAAATAGTGGGGCGTGTTTACAGTTTCCGCGATGTGACTCAGAAAAGAATGGCGGATGAAGAATTAAGGATCCGTGAGCGCGCTATAGAGGCCAGCACACATGGTGTTGCGATTATTGACATTACCAAACCCAATCAGCCGATCATTTATGTCAACAGAGCGTTTGAACGCATTATGGGCTATTCAGAGAAACAGACTCTGGGTCAAAATCTCGCGCATCTTCAAGGCACTAAAACCGATCACGTCAATCAAAAACGAATTGAACTGGCTATTCGTGAATTGCGCGAGGAAACCGTTGAGCTTGAAAGCTATCGCCGTGGAGGCGAGTTGTTCTGGTGTGAGCTTAGCGTGGCTCCCGTAAGCGATTCCTTTGGAAAGGTTCGGCATTATGTCTGTATTCTTAATGATATTACCCAACGCCGTGAAATGGAAAGGCAATTGGTACGGCAGGCGACCCATGACTCTCTGACCGAGCTGCCTAATCGGGTATTGCTTATGGACAGGGTCGAACAGGCTATATTGCAGGCTCGTAAAAAAAACAGCATCCTGGCTTTTCTCTTTTTAGACCTGGATCGGTTTAAAATGACTAATGATACATTGGGACATAGTATTGGTGATAAGTTATTGCAGGCCGTATCCAATCGTCTGTTGATTGCAACGAATGATTTTGACACTGTAGCTCGCCTGGGAGGCGATGAATTTGTCATTCTGCTGCAAGATATAGCAAGTGAAACTCAAGCCCAGCAGATGGCGCAGGAATTGCTGCACATGATTGAAAAGCCTTTTCAGGTGGATCAGCACAGTCTTAAAATCACCGGCAGTATTGGTATCAGCTTTTATCCTAAAGATGGACTTGATTATGAGTCGTTAATGAAAAATGCTGACTTATCCATGTACCATGCTAAAGACAGCGGCAGAAACAGTTTCCGCATTTTTGAGCCGGAGATGAATCGGCGGGTTATTAACCGCATGCAGCTCGATAATGCATTGCGCGATGCCCTGAAACGAGGTGAATTCAATTTGATGTATCAGCCGCTGATTGATCTAAGGACTCAGAAAACTGTCGGTGTCGAGGCCCTGATTCGCTGGAACAGTCATTTATTAGGCGCAGTTTCTCCTATCGATTTTATAGGCATGGCCGAGGAGAATGGCCTCATCATTGATATTGGTAAATGGGTATTGGAAGAAGCCTGTACCCAAATAAAAAAATGGCATGCACAAGGCTATGACATCAGCGTGGCTGTTAATATCTCAGGAAGGCAATTTCGCCAGACCCGCTTACCTGAAACAATTGCCGAAATCCTCGCTAAAACTCAGTTGTCCGCGAAATATCTTGAGCTTGAGCTGACAGAAAGCCTATTGGTTGATGATGTGGAGCATGCAGTCGAAACTATGTATCAGTTGAAAGATATGGGTGCGAAATTAGTTATTGATGATTTTGGTACAGGGTATTCCAGCTTGTCTTATCTCAAGCAGTTCCCTGTTGATAAACTAAAGATAGATCGTTCGTTCATTAGTGAACTGGTAAATGATCAAAATGATGCGGCAATCGCCAGAGCAATTATTAATCTGGGACATAGCTTAAATCTTGAAGTGCTGGCTGAGGTTGTTGAAACCGATTTACAGAAAAATTTTATTATTAAGCATGGCTGCGATTATGCCCAGGGCTATTTATTCAAACCACCACAGAAACCTGAAGATCTACGCGAATTTTTCGATTCGTTCAAGGGTTGATTTACCTGACCCAGCTGCGTTCGCGCCATCCCCTCACACTCCTACGTTCCACTGTTTCTCTATGAGTTTTCTGGTTCCCTCGGACAAGCCGAGGGACGTAGAAGCCAGGGGCAGACTGTATTTTTCCTCACAGCCCTACGTTCCCCGCTTTATGCGGGGAATCCAGCACCCCTCTGGCCCCCCAACCAGGTGGGAACGTAATCTGGTATATCTTTTGCAGAGACAAATTTATTAGCCCTGGATAACCCCCGGGCTCAAAATTGTATTGTCTTCAATAGAGGATGGAATTGCTATTGATAGAGGTTTCCTGGATGTAGAGGTATGGATCAATGTCACTGGCGCTGTTCAGGAGATTAGTTATGAAAAAAATAAGTATAATCGGGTCTGGCCTGGTAGGTACTCTGTTATCGATTTATCTGGCAAGGCGAGGATATGAGGTTCATGTGTATGAGGCTCGGTCTGACCCCAGAATTGCCATAGCAGATAAGGGGCGCTCAATCAATCTGGCGATGTCTTGCCGTGGACTTACCGGTTTAACGGAGGTGGGTTTATATAATACAGTCAAAAAGTTGCTGGTTCCAATGCGTGCTCGAGCTATTCATGAGCAAAATGGTGATATTAAATATCAATCCTTTGGCCGTCATCGGGATGAATATATTAATGCCGTGCAACGTAACGAGCTCAATAATTTGTTGCTGGATGAAGCGTCCAGGCATCCGCAGATTCATCAATATTTCGATATTAAAATTATCGATTTGGATCTGGATAAGAAAATTCTATATTTTCAACATCAGGGAGGCGAGACTGAGCCGCATCCATATGAGTTATTAATTGGTGCAGATGGGGCCGCTTCATTTGTCCGGCAAACAATGGCTGAACAAAATAAGATAAGCGCAACGCGAAGTTTCCTGCCCTATGGTTATAAAGAGCTATCGCTTAGTAATCAAAGCAGCCAGCAGTTTGCGCCTGAGCATCTGCATCTCTGGCCCAGAGACTCTTACTTGCTTCTGGGCAATCCCAACACAGATGATTCCATTACAGGTTCCTTATTCTTACCACAGCAAGGAAAAAACAGCTTCAGCGAGCTGGATAATGAGTTGAAAGTTAATCAATTTTTTAAATCTGCGTTTCCTGATGCCTTCACCTCGATGCCGGATCTGATTGAAGAATTTTTTGGTCATCCAACCGGTAATATGAGCACTATAAAATGTGAGCCCTGGCATTATCAGGATCATTGTCTGTTAATTGGCGACGCGGCTCATGGGATTGTTCCTTTCTTTGGTCAGGGTATGAACTGCGGCTTTGAGGATTGCAGGATCCTTGACCATCTGCTCAATCAATACCAGGATGACTGGTCGAAAGTGATGCCCGCTTTTTTTAAAACACGCAAGCCGAATACCGATGCGGTATCTATGATGTCGATGGATAACTATCATGAAATACAAACTGATATTCGTGATGAGCATTTTAACTTGAAAAAAAGGCTTGAGCAGGAACTTATGCATCATTATCCCGATGTATATATTTCCAAGCATGTTCTGGTGATGTTCACCAATACGCCCTACGCACAAGCGCATGCTATAGGCGTGTTGCAAAAAGAGCTGTTAGACGAAATATGCGCAAATACCAAGGAGATTAACAGTATTAAGTGGAATGAAATAAATCAACTGATGGAACAGTATGACAAAAAATTGGCGAACTTGCGGTTAATATAAAAAAAGTCAGAAAAAAGAGGGTCCAAAAAGTCAAGAATTCGTCACAAAGGATGTAGTCGAGGACATTTTTCTGTCGCTTCTCGAGGCTTGGCTACGTCCTAAATTAGCTATATAAACGAATATTAAGCGTAGGATTTCTTTTCACTTTAATTCATATTATGTCGTAACTAATTGATTAATAATGACAAATTAAATAAACCATATCTGTGCTGACAATATGTTCAATTTGTTAAAATTTGGCACGATGCCTGCAAAGTAACAAATGTCCAACAAAATTTTAATGCCTCGGAGGCAGCCATGAAAACTATTCAAGCTTATATTGATTCTAAACAACAAGAATTTATGAATCATCCATTTTTTGAAGTCCTGGAAAAATTAGAAAGTTTAGAGGAAATCAGCTATTTCGTGCCTGAACTGACTTTCTGGGCTATGACATTCCAGGACATACTGAGACTAAACGAAGAACGAGTTCAAGATCCTTATTTAAGAAAGATTGCTCGTCACCACAGACTTGAAGATGCCGGCCATGAAAAATGGTTCCTGCATGACAAAAAATACATGGGTACTTTAAGCCATGATAAATACTGCAGTAAAGATGATGTGGCCTGGCTTTACAGCAAAGAAACTCAATTAACACGTGATGCAGCTTATTCCATCATGTCAGAGATATATAAAGCGGATGATGAGATTCTGAATATCGCCTTATTGCTTACTCTGGAATCATCAGGACATGTATTCTTTGAGAAAGTTGTAAGACAAGTCAAGAAAGCAGGAGAGGACCATAATCTGAAATACTTTTCCAGCTCTCATCTTGAAGTTGAAATGGCTCATGCGTTGTTTGAAGAGGAAATGGAAAAGAAACTGTTTGCGATTCAAATCCCTATCAACGTACGACGTGAAGCCTTGAAAATGATTGATCGATGCTACGACGCGTTCAACAAGATGTTCGATGGACTGATTATCGCTTGCAACAAACGTTTGGAACTTGCAAGACAAAGAAACCAGGAGAATGCCGCGAATGCAGTAGAATACGTCAGCGACCAAGCTGTATAAAAGAGTTTGGACAAGGGGGTGCTCAGCGATGGGCGCCTCCTTGTCCTTTTTATATATCCAAACATAATTCACTGCTTGTGGATTAATTATTGCATATAATTGAAGTTAACCGGGTAGACAAAGGAAGCAGAATCATGCAGCCAAGGGAATGGAGTAGCATACAAATCAGGCAGTGCGCAAAAACAGGAGGACAAAGCTTGCTTAGCGACGAGCGTTCTCGTGCCTTCTTTGGAGAGGATTTTGGTCGCTTGAAACAGCAACTACCTGCCGCTGCGGTAGTTCCTGCTAATGTAGACAGGCTGCAGGATATCGTTCGCTATGCCAATCAGAATAAACTACCTTTGACTATACGCGGAAATGGTTTAAGTCAGGGTGGGCAGGCCCTTAGCATATCAGGCGGCGTGGTTGTCCACTTGCAGGAGCTCAATAATGTATTGGACAAGCGGGAGCATTCTATCTGGGTTGAAGCGAATGCGACCTGGTCTGATCTCATAAAAAGATCACTCAAAACTTCTGAAATTCCTTATGTAGTTCCTTACAATGCCCATCTGTCGATTGGCGGTGTGTTATCGGCAGGAGGTGTGGGCGCTTCTTCTTTTCGCTTTGGCAGCGCGACCGCACATGTGAATGCCTTGGAAGTGGTGACTGCAAACGGGGAAAAGCAGATTGTCGATGCCAATTCGCCTTTATTTCATGCATGTCTTGGAGGCCAGGGGCGTTTTGGAATTATAACTAAAGCAGAGATTCGGTTACGGATTTGTAAAAAACAGGTGCGGACTTTCTTTTTGTCGTATCTCGACAAAGACAACTGGCTTCGAGATATGAAAAATCTTCAGGAAGAGGTTGATTATCTGGAATTTTTTTGTACGCCTGCTATTCAGGGCGCTCGCCTGACGTCAAAGGGGCGCTTGCCATTTGCGGAATGGTTATATGGACTTCACATAGCAATCGAATATGAAAATGAAGCTCCTGAACTGGAGAATTTTGTCTCAAAAATATCACCCTGGAAAGTAAGCCATGTGCAGGAGGAAGATATATCCTCTTTTTTACATCGTCACGATTCACGTTTTCAATCGATGAAATTATCAGGACAATGGGGGTTGCAACATCCCTGGTTTGAATGTTTTTTATCGGGAGAGTCACTTTTTTCTGAGTTACAGGACTTACTGGCGATGCTTCCCGTCTATTATGCAACGGTTTTGCAGATAGTGCCTATCCGCAAAATAGAACCTACCGGCTTTTTTATGTTGCCTGATACCAATGATGACATCTACGCTGTAATGATCTTGAATCCTGGTTTACCCGGATTTTTGATTCCAGGCTGCCTTGAAACCATCCAGTTACTGGATCGCCGATTCCTCCCGGGTGGAGGAAAACGTTATCTTTCAGGCTATTTGGGTGAAAATATTCCTTCTCATTATTGGCAACAGCATTTTGGAGAAAAATATGAGAATTGGATCAAATTGAAAGAGGAAATGGATCCCAATCAAATCTTTTGTTCACATCTGCATAACGGCAAGCAATAAATATATTGTCTTTCTTCACGTGTGGCAGTGCCGTGCTCGTATGCTCGTATGCTCGCTCTACGTCTCCGCCTGTCTGCCACTCTGCGTCTCCCGACTTGTTCGGGAGATCCAGGGGGGGAAGGGATCAACTGGATTCCCCGCCTAAAGCGGGGAACGTAGGGGTTGGTGTTTGGCACATAGAGGCTGGTGTTTGGCTTATTTTTACCTGCCGGTCTTCGGCTTTACAGGAGACTTTATGCGAAATACCCAAGCTTTGTAAGCCGTCTTTATTTAGTTATTTGGTAATAAAAGAATTTAATCTGAATAGCAGATGGGTTGAATTCGCACAAATATCATTGTTCTGATATTTGGCGGAGAGACAGGGATTCGAACCCTGGGAAGGTTTCCCTTCAACGGTTTTCAAGACCGCCGCTTTCGACCGCTCAGCCACCTCTCCGGGGAAGAATACTATTACAATGACTTATCGAATGCAAACATTTTTTTCGAGAAAATCAAAATTTTTATCTTAAAAAAACATAAAGTTCGCAAAATAATTCAGGATGGGTATAATGACCTGCATTTAAAAATGGCTGCGGTGAATGTTTCCGCATAGTATTGTTAACAGGTGTATTCATGAAAAGATTTCAATGTTTTATCCTCATCTCTTTGGTAATTACCCTGACAGCCTGCACAAGCTGGTGGAGTAAGGACGACGATGACAGTAATAATCCTTTCAAGGGGATGTCTGCTGAACAATTATATAGTGGAGCCAAATCTGCAATGGCCAAAGAGGAGTACGCTACTGCGGCCAAGCGCCTGGAAGCCCTGGAGTCTATGTATCCCTTCAGCGATTACGCCGAAGAAGCGCAGATGAATCTCATTTATGCTTATTATAAGAAAGAGGATTATCCTTCGGCTGCAGCTACGGCAGAGCGATTCATCCATCTTTATCCGCGCGCTCGCCATGTCGATTATGCTTACTACATGAAGGGTCTGGCCAATTTCCAGCAAAATCGCGGAACCTTTGCCAGCCAGCTGCCTCTGGATGAATCGTGGCGGGATCCGGGAACCCAGCTTCAATCCTATTCTGATTTTGCGACTTTAGTGGAGCGTTTCCCCAATAGCCGTTATAAAGCGAACGCTTTACAGCGTATGATTTATCTTAGAAATATGTTTGCCCAACATGAACTGAATGTTGCACAATTCTATTATGAAAGAAAAATGTATGTAGCTGCTGCAGAGCGTGCCAGCTATCTGGTAAAGAATTACCCACAGGCGCCCAGCGCAAAAGAGGCTTTAGTCGTTCTGTATCGTGCTAATTCCCAAATGGGTTTAAAGAAGGCAGCGGAGGATGCTTTGGCAGTCTACCAGGCTACCTATCATAGCCAACCCAATCTCGATGCCTGATTCTTTCGGCAGCCTGAATGATTGAGGGCTGCCTGTAAGCAGAGCAGATCGAGGGAATCAGGGGATTGAATCAATTGAAAATCTGCATCCACCGTCTTATCTTGCAAGCCAGCTTTTGCGGTCTCTTGGCTCTACAACCAGTTTTTGCTTTAACTTCGGAAGAGGCAAAGCTTGTTAAAAGAGATTTTCAGCTGTATCAGGCCTGGAGTCTGGCTCGAAACTATCGTTTTGGTACTACTGTTAAATCGGATCCGGTTAAAGCCTTGGCCTGGGAAAAAATATATCTCAATTTGCTACCGGCGGCGTATCCAAAAAAAAACGATATGCTTGCAGCGTTTCAATCGCATCTGAGTTCCGAACAAATCCAGCAGGCAGAAAGTCTCTCAAAGCAATATGCAGAACAATATAGCCTTGGTAATACAGCCTTAACCGAGTTTGAACTCAGTCAGGCTTATATTTTGCGTGATGAGTCCAGTAAATGGAGTGTATCGGATGAGTCTGTTGCACCCAGGGAAATCAGCAGTAATTTTCATAAATGGATGGAATGGCTGGATGGGAAGGGGTTAAGGGAGATTGTGCTGGATTTGGATCGGCGGGCTTATAAGCTTTTTAAGGCCAAAGCGTATCCTATAGTTTACGGCCAGGTTATTGTTCGCGGAGTGGAATCACCAGAGATGGTTAGCAGTGAGGTGCCCATTCTGCCTGAGGGCTATTTTGTAGCTCAGGCCAAAGGCTCTATGCTGACTTTTTCTCTTCCCGGTTATAAAACCATTTCCATTCCAATTGCCGCAGAGCGAGAGATGCAATCCATTTATCCAGTTGTTTTTGAGGGTTTACCTAAAAGTCCGCGAACTGGTGTCATTGGCAGAGTATTACCCTGGAATGAGGTTGATAAAAGCAATATTATCTTACGCGCCTTTGCCGATAATGCGCATCTGGACAATAGCCAGGCCTGGAAGTATCCAGCACTGCCTTTGACAGTAACTAATCATGGAGAATTTTACACCACAGGATTAAGTCAGGGACATTATCAGTTAATTATTAATACAGCAGGTATAAGCTCGGTCGTTAATTTTTTTGTCAAAGAGAATGAAGTTCGAGGCTTATCCTTGATTGACCTGAGAAAGCAGGCTGCACAAAATCACTAATCCTATTATTAACCTGCTTTCAAAACGAAAACGTTATTTATTTCTTCGAGTTATGATACAGGGCGCGAAATCATTTTCCTGTTTTTTCTTTGCAAAAAGAGTTGAGAGATGGGAAAGAATGGCCTCAGCTTTATGATAAAGTCGCAGGCCATTACCAGAGCGCCAAGCGCAAACAGGACATCCCCTGGAGTTCTTAGCCATTGCCACAGTAGAGTTGTATTATAAAACTCCAAACTTCTTGAATGAGCAAACCCATGTTGATATACATCCATTAATTGCGCCCAGCCAATTGGGAAAAAGTTCAGTAAAATCCATAAGATCAATCCAACGTTATAAAGCCAAAAAGCCCAGGTCCCTAATTTGTCGCTCCAGGGTTGTGTACTTCCCGCTGCATATCTTAAGCAAAAGTAAATAAGGCCTAAAGCCAGAAGTCCGAATGCGCCGAATAAAGCAGTATGGGCATGATTGAGACTTAGAAATGTTCCATGTTCGTAATAATTGATTAGGGGTGCATTTAAGGTTCCGCCACCAAAGACACCGGCACCAATAAAGTTCCAGGAGGCAGCCCCTAAGATATACAGATAAGTCAGGTTGTAGGAAAAAACCTTTTGCTTTCTGATTAGTTGTAATTCCTCAATAGAATTTATGATAAGCAAGGTTAAAGGTAATACTTCAATAAAGGAAAACATGGTTCCTAAAGGGATCCATATTTCTGGAGTACCAGTCCAGTACCAATGATGACCTGTGCCTAATACGCCTCCCAGAAAGATAAGAATAGCCTCGAAGTATACGGTTCGCTCTACCAATCGTCTTGAAGCTAAACCAACGCCCATCAAAAGATAGGCAGTAGCACAAACCGTAAAAAACTCAAATGATTGTTCGACCCATAAATGAACGACCCACCAGCGCCAGAAATCAGTGATAGTAAATGATTTTTCGATACCAGTTAATGGTATCATTCCAAAGCAATATAGGATGGCGATATTAATGGTACTTGCCCAAAAAAGATTTTCAAGGCGTATGCGTCCTGTCCAGAACTCAATACTTGCAGATTTTAGTTGCACCCAGCCAGGCCACATGCCTCGAAAGACAATGAAACACCACAAAAATAACCCGACACAAAAGCCAATCTGCCAAAAACGTCCTAATTGCAAGTAGGATAAGCCTTGATTGCCAAACCAAAACCAGCCTTTGTCAATATATCCCATAATACTTAAGTAATTCCCAATAATAGCTCCAGCGACAATAAATAAGGTTACCCAGAAGAGAATATCTACAAGCCATTTTTGTCCCTTCGCTTCTTGACCACTGATGATAGGCGCCAGAAAAATCGCCGCACTAATCCAGGCAACCCCAATCCATACGATCGGGGTTTGGATATGGACATCTCTTAAAAAATTAAAAGGCAGGAATGTTGAAATATTGATTCCATAAAAGGCCTCGCGTTCCGCATAAGAATGGGCCATCAGGGCGCCTACGCCAATTTGAAGCAATAAGACCAGTATCACAAAGACAAAATACTTACCTACTGCCTGCTGACTAGGTGTCAGAGGTTTAAACTCCAATAAAAAAGGGGTTTTAATACCTACGTCGGGTTCGCTTAGATAACGATGGTATATGTAAAGCACTACTCCAAAACCAAGAAAAACAAAGCAAAATGAAATCCACGTCCAATAGAATGTAGAAGGGGTAGGAATATTGCCGACTTCCGGTTGGTAAGGCCAATTATTCGTATAGGAAAAATTTTTACCTGGTCTGTTTGCCACGGTGGTGAGAGAGGAATAGATCAGAAAATTTGCGGTCTGCAAGGCCGTCTGACTGTTTAGACTGTAGGCTTTTGTCCATCCTGCTGTGAAATCATGGCTGAGTAATGCCTGGGTAATTTCAATTTGAAGCTCTCGTATTGCCTTACTCAAAGCAGGAGAAAGTGTTAAGTCAGGTTGTGACAAATCGATTGTTTTTAGCTGATTTTGCATCTTCATTCGAATTTCATATCGATTGCCTTCAGAAAGGCTTGCTAAAGGTTTGGATAATGTTTCTGCAGAGACTTCATTTTCAACTAGTTGACCAAGACGAACAAGGTATTTGGCCGTGTAATCTTCTCCAAAATAAGAACCCATTCCATATAAACTTCCGTAATCCATTAAATCCGCTTTTTGAAATCCAGCTTTACCAGCCACAATGTCAGAGGCTGTCATCAGAACCTGACCATCGGATGATAGAATTTTCTGGGGGAGAGGGGGGGCTGCCTCGTAAGTTTTCAATGTACCCCAAAAGAGGAGGATGAAGGAAATGATGGCTGTCAGAAGTAAGACCCATTTTAAGACATCAGAAACGGGATCCGTTTCGGCCGGACCACTTAGAGAGGCTTCCGCAATTGTCATATCATTCCTTGATAATGTAATTCTTTGTTTTTATGCTGGTTCTTAATAAATTTTTATTATATTTGATATATTAGACGGATCAAGTGAAAAACTTTTGTTAGAAAAAGGATTGAACCAGAATCCATACTATTAAAAGAATGAAGGGATATATTAGGCAAAGAGTAATCGATGCGAACAAAATAAAATACAGAGGGTTAATATGGATAATTTAATTTGCTATAAAAAAACAGAAATAGACAATCATGGGAAGTTAAAATTTTTTCTGGAAAAACATAGCACAAAAGAAGGAACCTGGGGACAACTGTCACTGACTAATGGCGTAATTGATTTCATATTTCTAAATGGCGAAGGTCAGGAACTCTCACGTTATCGTCTCGATAAAGACCATCCTCAATTATCTATTCCACCTGCCGCCTGGCATAAAATCATACCTGTCAGTGAACAGTTTAATGTGATTCTTGAGTTTTACTGCATGCCCCAACGTTATTTCTCCAAAAAATATGGCCTGGGGATGGTACATAGTGATCTCCTCTATGTGTATCAAACCTATCTAAGTCATACTAAAAGCTCATCTGTTCTTGATATAGGATGTGGTTCTGGGAGAAATTTACTCTATTTAGCGAAGATGGGGCATTCTGTCAGTGGGATTGATAAAAACAAGGCTGCTTTAGAGAGTCTTAGTGAAATAGCCCAACAAGAAGCACTTTCTGAAATAGATATACAATTACATGATCTAAATCATCCCTTAAGTTTGAAGGCAGAAAATTATGACATTATTTTTTCAACAGTAAGCTTACAATTTTTAAAACCGGAACGGGTGCCGGATTTGCTAATTGAGCTTCAACAGCTGACTGCAAAAGATGGATATCATTTTTTAGTATTTCCAATCCAGGCAGACTCATATCCCATGCCTGATTCTTTCACCTATTTACCTCAAAAAAATGAACTATATCATTTTTATCAGGATTGTGGCTGGTCTCTGCTTGAATATAAAGAGTCGGTAGGTCATTTACATAAGCCGGATGAATCTGGAAAAAAAATCCCCGGTGTCTTTGGTTTTTTACTTGCGCAAAAACTATCTTAACCTGCGTACCGCATATAAACGCGGTACACGGGGTGGTGTCTGCGCTAATCTACCAGGGAACTTCTGCTTCCATTTCCTGAGGCTGAGCGACTTCCGTTGCAATTGTTTCATTTTCCAGGTTTTCAGATGCAGTAGTTGAACTTAGTCCTTTTGTCAGATCATCAACCAGACCTCTCAACTCTCCACATAAAAGGGTTAGTGCAGCATCGCGTTGTTGAAAATCTTCTTCCAGGTCTTTTATTTCATTAAACTCATCGATCAAATACTCCAGACTTTTCAGGCGTTTGAAGCTCAGATCATGAGTTAAGGTCAGCTGAATCCGTTCATTCCATACCAAAGAGATTTCAGCTGTTGTTAATCCCTGGGCCAGCAGGGTAATGATTTCTTCAGCGGGTAATTCGTAACCCTTACAATTAACGCGTTTTTTTTCATCATCCGGCGCAAAGAGCAGGCAGTCAGAGGCTAGTTGAAAAGGCGCGGGCAGAGTTGAGGGATCATTAATCCACTCTGAAAAGCGGGATGCCAGGTTTTCCGGAAAAAACAGCGGTTCAAATTGAATTCCTGGGATGGATTTACGTAAAAGCCCGAGAAGCTGGGAAGCCTGATTATCACTGGATGTGTTGATAACAAGCCGCTTGCTGACCGTGTCAAAAAAGGCTGGCAGGCGTTTTTGCACACAGAATGATTTGGGAAGTAATTCAAACTCAAGATCTTCGGCAATCTGCGCTTTCTCGCTGCGTTTTACTACTCGACCCTGCTGTGTCTCCAAAGCCTGGATACGCTCAGCCAGCATACGATTAATCACGCCACGAGGGAGAATGCGTTCTTCTTTTCCAAGGCATATATATATGCAGCCTGCTACTTCATGTACTAATTCATCTGCATTTGTTGGTAACCAGCCATAAACAAAACGGGCATGAGGTGGGCAGGGTTTTAGTATGTCTTCTGCTAACAGACTGGCAAAATCGATTTCTTCTTTTAGTTCGTATTGATATACGAGTGCATTATTAAACCACATAAAAGCATCCTTCAAAAAAAAATTGATGCTATCATGTTGAACGGGTTTAAGCGACTATTTCAATTATCCTCCAGCGCCTGGGTTAAATTGCGACTCTTTTTTCAGATTCAGATTTTCCCAATACTGCTCCTGATTTTTTTTGGTTTCGATTAACCGGCTGATCAAATTGAGCTCTGGAACGCAGCGCTTTTTTTCAGAGTCAATATTATTAATAGTCCTCTTCAATTCCTCAAGACGTTTCTGTTCTTCAGGTGTTAATGCTTGTGCATTGCTCTGCTTAAGCAACTGCATTTCGTCTTCTGCGGCGATGAGCCTGTTTTCCAGATTTAAAAAATGACTGCCAAGAGTAATATTGAGTTTTATTAGATTATTTAATTCCCAGCCCGACAGTACGACCCCAATTTCATGGAGAGTTCCCCAGGTAAAAAGCGGCATATCCTTTCCCAATGAGACATATAACAAAGTGTATAACAGTTTGGCAGTTGGGTTGGAAAATGTCGTTTAAAGAAATGAAAAAAAACAGTAAAAATTGTAAACCTCCCGCTTTCACGGGAGGAAATGGAAGAATCACCAATAGGCATTAAGTGCGACTACGACCGAGTGAAAATCAGAGGTGTCGCGGCCAGTGACCGTGTACCAATAGCCGCCGATAACCCCGACATTGGCATTAAAGTTATACTCAATAGCTGGCGCCAGAGTTACCGAGTCCACTGTTCCATGTCCTACGCTAACCAGCTGGCCTTTACTATCTGTACCGGGAAATCCCTTAAATACAGCCGGAGTACGGTTGGCGATGAAGCCTTCCATCACCGCTACCCAGTTTTGGGTGACATTAAATTCAGCTGCGAGATCCGCACTAATCTGATTACCAGGATCGACCTCTCCAAAAGTATTGGGTGTACCACCATAGCTATTTATGCCTCGTACCTGAACATCACCACTGTAGACATAACTTAAACTCAAGCGGGTCCGTAACCAGTGGTTTTCAAATACTTGCAATAAATGTTGAAAGTTCAAAGCCATAGCGGTTTGATAGCTTCCGCTTCCGGTGGCATCGGTACCATTATTGACCGGATCCAGATCCTCAAAGTTACCAGTGGGAATAATTTCACCAATAGTGACGCGCAGATCAGGGATCCATTTTGAGTCTTTTTGCTCCAGCAACTGATAACCCAGAGTGACTCCGGTATCTGAAATTCTGCGATAGGCTTGTCCCTGGTTGCGATTATACGCGTAGGGTACACTGAACTGAATATCCAGTGAATCGGTTAGTCCGTGGCTAAAAACCGGATTAAAAACAGTACTTCGGTTGGCGGGTGTATGAACAAACTTCCAGTGCTGATCAAACGTTCCGTCATTTTCAGTAAAAAAACCATACAGTTCAAGGTTGCTGTGCCCTTTGGGGATCGTATGTCCGGCGGGAGCAAGTAAGGGGCCTGTCCACCAGGGACCAGCGTTTGCAGTACTGCTTAATAATAAAAACGCACAAGCACCTAAAGAACTCTTAAAAACTGGTTGCATAATCTTACCTCAAATATTCTTGCAGCATTCAGATAGTCTGGTGTAGATTAGCTCACTTTGAAATTTAGTGGAATAGGCATGAGACCCTCTGTACATTTAATAGAATCCAAACAAACCAGTGTGCTTCGAGGGCACCCCTGGATTTTTCCGAAAGCAATCGCTAAAACCAAAGGAAAGCTGACTACTGGTGAGTTGGTGGATGTGATTTCTCATCAAGGGGAGAAGATCTGCACAGGTGTTTATAATGAGCACTCACTCTATCGAGTCAGAGTCCTGGATTACAGCAAGGACTCTGATATGAACAGGCTTTCATTTGCAGACATCATCAAACGCCGTCTGCATCAGGCCTGGACAGTTAGAAAAGCCCTTAATCTGCCTAACGCCGAAACTAATGCATTTCGTCTCTGTAACAGTGAAGGAGATGGCCTATCCGGTTTAACTATTGATTATTTCAATACAGTTTGTGTGGTTTCCAGTTCTGCGTATTGGGTAGAAAAAAATCGGGAATTAATCACTGAGTGTATAAACGAGTTTACCCAGTGTCAGTCTCTTATCTGGCTATCTCAAGCCAAGCCTTTGGCGCAAGATGGCTGGCCTCAGGTTGAAAACAAAAGTATTGAGTTACAGGCTGAAGTGCTGGAGGCAGGTGTGTTATTTGAGGTCGATTTTTCACAGCCTCAAAAAACCGGCCTGTTTCTTGACCAGCGAGAGAATCATCAACGGGTGGCTGCTCTGGCAAAAGGAAAGAGAGTGCTTGATCTATATACCTATACAGGCGGTTTCGCCCTGCATGCAGCCAAAGCGGGTGCAAGTCAGGTCACAGCGATTGACAGTTCAGAGCAGGCCATTCTACAAGCATCCCGCAACGCGGCACTCAACCAACTCGATTCAATAGAGTTTATTGAAGATGATGCAAGGAACTACCTCAGCAAAGCGGGAGATTATGATATCGTAGTGTTGGACCCACCCAAGTTAATCCCTTCAAAGCAGAATTTACAGCGAGCAAAAAACTATTATCGTTTTCTGCATAGAGAAGTATTTAAAGCGATGAGTTCAGGAAGTTTATTAATGACCTGTAATTGTTCGTCAGCAATTTCTGCACAGGAGTTTGCAGCATTGGTTACGGCTCAGGCTTCAGCAGTGGGTAAAGAGGCTAGGGTGCTTGGTGTTTCTGGCCCGGCTTCATGTCATCCGGTACTGTCAGCGTTTCCTGAAGGAAATTATTTAACGGCAGTATTGCTGGCTGTATTGTAGATACAAGCCGGGCAAATGCCCGCTTGTATCTTAAGTAAATCATTTACTCTGGAACGCAGGAAGGATTGCAGTTGTTAGGATTGATGCTGGCTGCATCGCAGGCATTTTTTGCCAGCGATTGGGCCTGAGCCTGCGTAGGTGCAAAATAAGACCAGTGCTGTCCGCGCAGATTGCTGACTACGCAATGCCATCTACCCGCAGGTACGCCATTGTCATAGCAGCTGGGCTGACAGTTCGCTGGATTAATACTGTTTGCGTCACAAACAGATTGAGCCATGCCCTGAGCAGCGGCTTGCGTAGGACCTGAGAAAGTCCAGTGTTCACCTCGTTTGTTAGCCACATTACAAACCCAATTGGCATTGGCGCTTAAGCTGGTTAAGGCAAGCGCTATAAATCCGGCGATTAATTTAGTGTTCATTATTTTTCCTTCTATTAGCTTACAGTTAGAATGGATAGTCTAACTTAAATTCATGACCAGTGAAAACCTGAAAACACGCCTGTATTAGGGTTGTACTTTTTTAAAAACCATGGATTTTGCTTTTTTATCGGAAATCTGAATGAGACTGAAACCGATGATCCCAATGCACAGCGTCAGGGGAATCACGCTGACTCCGTATAAAAAAGCCTGAGGTGTTTTCGTACCGCCAAAGGCATTGATAACTAATCCGATGGTGGTATGAAACGCATAGCCGAAGCTCATGATAATCATATTGGCAACGGCAGTGGTTAAGCCGGCTACATGATCTGGAACGTAGGTCGACGCTTTATAAATAGCAAGGATCTGATAAGCGCAGCAAATCCCAACAAAAATAAAGACTATGGCCATACTGTCAATACTTAACATTTTGCTAACCAGTGCGATAAAACTGAGAGCCATAACAATACCGGCGCCGATAATAACAGCCAGATAACTGCCTTTACGTTCCGCAACAAAGCTTAGAGTCGGGCCTCCAAAACACATGCCCACGAATATCATTGAGGGGAGATAGCTGGCGGCGACGCTATTAAAGCCATAGACCTCCCTCAGAAATCCTGAGCCCCACACATCAGTAAATCCTTCAAGCGGGCCAACCATTAAGCCGGCAGAAAGACACAACAACAAAACCTTCCGATTGGTAAAAACAGTTTTGATGTCATCACCAATGCTGCCAGGATGTGTAGATTCCATTTCAGGAACAATTAAATAGGTTAAAAAAGCCAGCAATAATCCAAAATAAATAAAGATTTGGACTACTACCTGATAACCCAGTTTCGCTGATAAATAAGTCAAAGGACCGCCGCCATAAATCGCTCCCAGCAGCCCAATTGTTACTGAAAAACTTAGCATTCTGGTGAAACGTTGCTCGCTGAATGCCATGCGGATAATTTTAAAGGTTCCAAGAATGGCTGCGGAAGACCCCATTCCTATCAACGCACGGCCAAGGATGGGATAAACCCAGTACTTTGTGAGAAGAATAGGGAGCAGACCAATGACAGTCATTAATATACAGCCAGTCATTACTTTTCGCGGACCGAAACGGTCTAGCATAATGCCAATGGGTAAATGCATTAGTGAATAACCGATATAATACACTCCTGAGTATTGGCCAAAAACAGCTGCATCGATATGAAACTGCTGGATAATATCGTTGAGCATCACGTTTGGCATGACTCTCAGTATGTATTGATAGGCGTAAAATATGGAACTGATGATCCATATTGTCCAGGCTATAACACGTGAAGCAGGCATATAACTCTCACTTATTCATTCTGTTTTATTGGGGGGATTTTATGTAAAAAAGCTAATTTATCCGCCTCAGCGGAGGAATGCTGTGCCGGAAATGAGAAATCGAAGACTGAAATAAGCTTGAACTGACATACCAGAACCTCTATTAGCTAGGCTAGGATCAAAAAATACTATAATGTCTTTGCCCGCAGAAATCAATGGGAATATTCAGATGCCTACTAAAGTAAAGCCTGCAGGCCTCTTAGAATATCAGTCAGCCAGAAACTGACGATAATCCCGGCAATCAAACCAAATAAATGGCCTTCCCATGATACCCCTTTTTTACCCGGGAAGACCCCTAAAAATATTCCAGCAAAATAGTAGAGGCTGATTATACCCAGAATAATTGCAGTCAAACCACCTTGCTCTGCAATATTGCTAACCAGAAGACTCCAGTAGCCGGTAATCACTGCACTGGCTCCAATATGCAGTCCGGGTTTGGCAAAGGCCCATATTAAGAAGCCGCTGATAATCGTAATCGCTACAGTGACCATCAGAAAATACTCAAGACCATTAATTAGCAGAAAATTACTTAACACGATTAAAGGGATGGAATTAAAAAAAAGATGATTAAAATTGGCATGCAAAAAGGGAGCGCAGATAATACCCGGCAGTCCAATGATTTTTCTGGGGAAAATACCCAGATAAAATAATCGCTTTCCTAGGAGGATATTGATAAAAAACACTGACCATAGGACAAGCAGTATAATAAGCAGAATGTTCAGATTGGCTTTCGTCTGGTTCACTATAAGTAAAAGACTCTCGTTTAAATTATCAAGCATTTTCGGTTCTCTGAAGATTGTGTTTTTCCGTAATACGGCAATCCAGTTGCCCCTGGTTCAGTTGGATCCTGATCATATCGCCCACCTCTACCTCCTGACTACTATAAATCACCTTGTCATTTTGAGTGGAAATTGAATACCCACGACTTAGAGTGGCTAAAGGACTAATCATATCCAGTTTGGTGATTTGTGCAACGAATGCCTGACGTGCGTTTTCCAGCCGGACCCTGATCTTTTCTTCCAGCAGCAGTTGAAGAGTTATTAACTTTCCGCTTGACTGGCTAATTTGCGTGATCGGGTTTGCCAATTTGAGTTTGTTTTCCAGCATAGCCATCGCATGTGCTTTTTTACCTAGATAATAGACAAAGGACTGACCAAGTTGTTTTTCAGCAAAATCTAGCGACTGCCAGTGGCTTGAAATAAGTTGTTTTGGAGAGGCCAGGGCTGTCATCTGATGTGCCAGGCGCAGTTTTTTCTGTTCGAGGGACTTGCCCATAGATTGACCAAGATGGCGACGAAGCATTTGCAAAGAGGTCAGTAGTTCATTTCTATCCGGCGTAGCTGCTTCAGCCGCAGCTGTCGGGGTAGCTGCCCTGAAATCAGCAGCAAAATCAGCAATAGTAAAGTCAGTTTCATGTCCGACTCCTGAAATAACGGGAATAAGACTTGAACGAATAGTATGCGCTAATTCCTCATCATTAAAAGACCAGAGGTCCTCAATGCTGCCGCCGCCACGGGCCAGGATAAGCACATCCGCTTTTTGATGTGAATTAGCCTGCTGAATCGCCTGAATAATTTGCTTTGCTGCTGTGTTTCCCTGGACTTCCGTGGGATAAATCAGAACAGTAGCACAAGGATAGCGCCTTGCTAATGTGCTTATAATATCGCGAAGAGCTGCCCCTGTTGGAGAAGTGACCACTGCAATGACTGCAGGATAGCGGGGTAAAATGCGTTTTCTCGCGGTGTCAAAAAGACCAATGGCTGCAAGTTTAGCTTTCAAGCGTTCAAATTGCTGATACAGCTCACCAATACCCGCATCCGTTAAGTCCTGAACGATAAGCTGATAATCACCTCTGGCCTCATAGAGACTTAAACGCCCATACGCCACCACTTGCTGTCCGTCTTTAAATAGTTTGCTGTATTGATTATGGGCATTCCTGAAATAAACACAGCGCACCTGGGCGCTTTCATCTTTCAGAGTAAAGTATAAATGACCGGATGAGGGTTTGGACAGATTGGACAACTCACCCACTACCCGCACTTCCGCTAACTCATGCTCCATCCAGTTTCTGACTTGCCTGTTTAGTTGGGATACGGTAATTGCAGTAGCATCATTCCTCATATTGATCGTTTTAGATTCATTATTTAACAGATACATACTATTTCCGAAAATTTGTTATGGAAAGCGATTGATGTTGCCTGCACTTTGATTTACCTTATTTTATTTAAGGTTCCAGTGGAAGGCAGGGATATGAAATTATATCTTGTATTAGCAACATTATGTATCACAACACCAGTGATGGCCGACACTCTTAATGAGGCAGTACAGCATGGAATGATTTCAAACCCGGATGTTTTATATAATACAGCAAAAAGCCTCTCTGCGCGCCAGGGAATTGATAAAGCCAAGGGTGCTTATTATCCAACTGTTGACTTAAACGCCGGCTTTGGACGTGAGTGGAGTGAAAACCCGACTACGGCGGCAATTGACGGCCCGGGAGCGCGTACTTTAAATCGCACAGAATCCTATATCGAAATGAAGCAGAATCTTTTCGCTGGTGGTGGGATTGTCAATGAGGTCAAGCGTAATGAGAATCTTTATCAGGCCCAAAAACTGAAGACACAGGGGGTTGCTGAAGACTTGGCCCTGGATGTTGTTAATCGCTATCTTCAGGTCCTGCTCCATGAAAAGCTGCTAGGGTATGCCCGAGTTAATCTGCGTGCGCATCGCTCAGTCTTTGGTATGATTAAGGAGCGCAGCGATGCCGGTCTTTCAAGAGAAGCAGAGCTGGATCAGGCTTCTGCGAGACTTGCTCTGGCAGAAGCCAATGTGATCAGTGCGGAAGCCAACCTGCGTGAAGTGAAAATTAATTATGCCAAAGTCGTAGGCAAATGGCCTGAAAGGCTGCTTTATCCAAGAGTCCCCAAAAATAGTGACTTGCCACCCAATCTTGGAAAGGCGATTGAACAAGGACTGGAAAATCATCCCACTATTCGTTCAAGCTATGCCGATGTGAAAGAAGCGAAATCTCAATACGAAGTAGCGCGTGCAGCCTATTATCCACGGGTTGATTTTGTATTAAGCGCATCTAAAAACCGTAATCTTGATGGTCTGATTGGTCCCAATAATGATCGAGTGGCTGCGATTAGAATGAATTACAACTTATTCCGCGGCGGATCGGATGAGGCCAATGTGCGCTTAACCGCCTATGAAATCCAGGAAGCTTATGAGATTAAAAACAAAGCACTGATTGATCTTAGAGAATCCGTTCGGTTGTCCTGGAATGCCTGGACCGCATCAGGGCTTCGTCTCAATCCGCTCAGAAAGCATGTCGTTGCCTCTCGGCGCACCCGAAGTGCCTATCAAGAGCAATTCAAAGTGGGTAAACGGACTCTGCTGGACTTGCTGGATTCTCAGAATGAATTTTATGAGGCTCAAATTGAATACGCCAGGGGACAAAATGAAGAAGTTTATTCTCGATACCGTATATTAAATGGAATGGGTCTTCTCCTTTGCTATCTGAAAATGCGATTACCGCAAAATGTGATAAATAATGATGTGTTTAGTTCAGCGCAGACTCACATTCTGCTGGATCAATCAATGGATGGTGTTCCTTATCCTGATACCAGCGAAAAAGCTTTGGCATTGGCTCAACCGGTTAAAAATATGGAAACTACTCCATTGACCCCGGCTATTGTTAACAAAAACACGGCAAGACCTACTCCAGCCACAGCGCCTATATGGTATGTGAATGCTGGCAAGTTCACTGCTCAGGCCAATGCAATAGCGTTGCATAACCGGCTTAAAAGCCAGGGCTTTAATGTCTTTATCAAACCAACACCTACAGGTCATTGTGTTCTGGTTGGGCCTTTTGAGTTTAAGGAAAATGCGGGCAATGCTATGGAGAGGCTAAAGGAAATCGCGCATGTTCAATGCAGATTGGTTACGTTTAAACAAGTTCCAAAAGTCGGTTAATTGTTTAGCCGGCTTTTTTTTGTTATGTATTCCAGTCTGTGGGCTAAGCTCAGTTATAGATAATAAGCTGTTGGTTTCGGTACTGGGCATTGAAGAGCAGCAAAAAAAAACAAGCGGCAGTGTAAAAAAGCGCTTTATTGCCTGGGAAAAGTTGATCACACAAAATCAAGACGCCACTATTACAAAAAAACTGAATGTAACCAACGATTTTTTCAATCAATTTAATTATATTAATGATGATGCCTTCGCGGGTGCCGCAGATTATTGGAAAACCCCCCATGAATTCGTTATCGATGGTGGCGGCGATTGTGAGGATTTTTCCATAGCCAAGTATTTTACACTGCTGGCCATGGGGGTTCCTGTTGAATCATTGCGTATAACTTACGTTAAATCAATTCCTCTTAATCAGGCCCATATGGTTTTGACATTCTATCCCAATCCTGAAGATGAGCCGCTGGTTCTTGATAATCTGAACGCAAAAATTCTACCTGCTTCCTTCCGAAAAGATTTAATTCCGGTGTACAGTTTTAATGGTAAAGGGTTATGGCTGGCCAAACAGCGCGGGCATGATGCTCCTGTTGGGGATTCAAGCCGTCTTGGCAAATGGCATTCTGTCTTGCAGCGAATGATAAAGGGTAATAAACAATGAGCCTGACAAAAAAAGTGGTTTCTGTGGTTTTAGGACTGTTCATCATCGTTTTTGTTGTCACATATCTCATCACAATTAATAACAGTCGCCAATTTTTTATTGAGCAAATGAATAGCAATGCTCAAGACACAGCGACCTCTCTTGGTCTATCGCTGAGTAATGCATTACAGGAAAAAGACAAAGCCTTGATGCTGCCTATGGTTGAGGCAGTTTTTGATCGAGGTTATTTCTCCATGATTGAAGTGCGTGATATGCGAGGGAAATTACTGGTGTCTCGCTATGCCCCAAGACGTCAGAGTATCGCTCCTGAATGGTTTATTGAGTGGACGCAATGGCCCTCATCAGTGCAATCATCCTTGGTCATGAATGGCTGGAATCAGGTCGGCGAAGTGTTGGTGACCAGTGATAGCAGCTATGCCTCAGATGCGTTATGGAGTTATGCGCGAAGTCTGGTTTACTTATATCTGGTGTTTGCAGGCATTGCCTTGATAGTGACTGTACTTTTCCTTAGATGGCTGTTGCGCCCTTTAAAACGCGTCACAAAACAAGCCGAAGCAATTTGTCAGAGAGAGTTTCCAGTTGAAACCACCATCCCGAAAACCACTGAATTAAAGCATTTAACCTTGGCTATGAATCAAATGGTTAATCATATCAAAATGCTTTTTCAAGAGCAGATGCAGCAGATGGAGGTTTTGCGGCATCAGGCCTTTCAGGATGGTTTGACCAATCTTGGAAATCATCGATATTTTCATCAGCAATTGTCTGTTTTACTAGGAAATGAAGAAGAATTCACACCCGGCTTTGTAGTGCTGATTAATATCGAAGGCCTTGAACAGGTCAATCAGAAACAGGGGTTTCAGCAGGGGGATCAGGTTCTTTTGACTGTAGCCAGGCTCTGTTCCAATTTCTGGAGCCGATTATCCAATGTGAGTCTGGCGCGAATCAGTGGAAGCAATTTTGCATTGATTGTGAAAGAAATATCGCTAGGTCGATTTCTCAATCAGTGCGAAGAATTTAATAGTGGTCTTCAGCAGGCTTTAAAATTCTATCCTGAATGTCAGGGATTTGTAGCAGCAACCTCGTACTATTTGCACCAGACTGTCAAAGCGTTGCTTGAGGAGGCCGATCAAATCTTGCTGCAGGCCAGAACCAAAGAAAATCTTTTTGCTTATAGTGCTTCAATTCGAGAGAATGAGCTCATTTCACTGGATAAGGATGCGATTGGAGCGGCACTAGAGAATGGGAGCTTCAATGTATACCTGCAGGAAGTCACTGATGGGGAGAATGTGTTTCACAATGAATTATTTTTACGAATTAAAATAAATAATATTGAGGTTAGAGGAGGGCGTTTTTTGCCTATTGTCGATAACTCCGAAATGGCTGCAGAAATAGATACGGCGGTTTTAAAAAAGCTTATAGACAGTCAACTCCTTAGAGATAAACCTGTTGCTTTAAATCTGACGGCGTTTACGGTAATTGATCCGCAAGCCAGGAATAAGTACCTCAAACTACTGGAAGCAATACCCGCGGCTGAGAAAAATAACATCCATCTTGAGTTTAATGAGACCGTCGTGTTGAATCACTTTGTTGAGGCGATTCATTTTACCAAAGCGGTTCAGAAACTCGGGATTCACTTGGGAGTGGATCAGGTGGGGATCCATTTCTCACCTATGCACTATCTTAATCAGCTGCCTTTGGACTATCTGAAAGTACACGGCAGCTTGTTTCATGATATTGATGAAAATCAAACCCGGCAATTTTTCTTCTACTATTTCAATGAAATGGCCAAGACACTAAACATACAGGTGGTTGCTACTCAAATTGAAACAGAGAAGCAATGGGAGACTTTAAAATCATTAAAACTGCGCTGGGGACAGGGAAAGTTTTTAGGGAATTTGGAAAAATTAGAGTAGAACATTTGGCAGTTACTTAAGGCTTTAACTCCTACTGCTACGTCCCTCGGCTTGTGTATAGCAAAGGGACGTAGGTAAATTGTTGGGCCAAGGGCCCAACAATTAATGGCAGCGCCCTGGGGAGAGGTGACTCCAGGAAGTATTCTAGTCAGCAAGAGCGAAATGCCAGGACATGGCCCGTGATAATCCCTCGAGCATCAATTCGCCGCGAATGCTGTTGCCCTTTGAGTTAACTCGCGGGCTCAACACCACAATACCCGCTTTGCCGGGTAAAGAGGCAATGGTATATCCCGAAACACCGCTTTTGGCCGGAATACCAGTTCGCACCATGTGCGTTCCTGTCTCATCATATAAGCCACAGGTTGCCATGATAGCCAAGGTTATTTTGCAGGTTTCTACCGAAATAATCTGTTCATTGCTTATCGGATCACGCCCGCCATTGGCCAGCATGGTAGGCAAATAAAGCATTTGCTCCAATTGGGCCTCGTAGGAGCAAAGTGCAAAATATAAATCGAGGGTTTCATTGACATCTGAACCCAGATTATTTCGACTTTTTAATAGAAAAGCTAAAGAACGATTGCGGTTCCCTGTTCGTTTTTCTGAAGCAAATACCAGAGGGTTTATGGTTAGTCTCTGATTAAAAAGAACTTGAACCCAGTGTTCAAGCCAGGCAAATTGTTGTTCACCAATTCCAGGAATGTGAGAACAGAGCGTAATGGCGCCAGCATTTAACATGGGGTTCGATGGTTTGGGTCCAAACTGTTCGAGTCTGGTAATCGAGGCGAAATCGTCACCAGAAGGTTCTACTTTTACCCAGTCAAATAATTGCTCGGGTCCGAATTCTTCCAGAAGACCAATCAATGGAATTAATTTGGAAGTACTCTGTAGGGTGACCGGCGCCAGCTCCATATTACTATAAGAGCAGGGCTCTCCATCAAGTGGATAGACAGCAATGGCGGTGAGATCTTTATTAACATTAGCCAGTTCGGGTATATAGTTGGCTGTATTTCCTTCCTGGTTTAATTCTGCTTCATGCACTAATCCCTTAAGCAAATCTATCGTAACACTAGTAGTTTTTGTCATAGGTGCTTTTTTCAGAAAACGATCATTATGCTAAATTTAGCACAGCAAAACAAACAGTTTGATGTTTCTGATGACAATTTGTTAAGAGATGAGCGCAAAACAACTTCAATA
The DNA here is from genome assembly GCF_900461555.1 of Legionella quinlivanii. Lineage (NCBI taxonomy): Bacteria > Pseudomonadati > Pseudomonadota > Gammaproteobacteria > Legionellales > Legionellaceae > Legionella > Legionella quinlivanii. The sequence continues at coordinate 1,530,551 of NZ_UGOX01000001.1, forward strand.
AAGACTGAACTGTATCTATTTTCGATGCTTGGATGCCTCTCGATAGGAGAGTTTGGCAAGACGCGATTTATTTTCATCAATAAAGTGATAAACCGCTTCAGGATTGTATTTGGCGTAATCGCGAAGTGACCAGCCAATTGCTTTTTGAATGAAAAAATTATCATCTTTTGCATTTTGTAAAGCGAATGAAAAAAGCAGATGAGTATCCGTTTTTTCTTTCCAGCCTAACTGATGGAGCAGGGCAATTCGCCGTATCCAAAGATTTTCTGAGCAAATCGCTGATTTAAGCGACTCAATATAAGCAGTTTGCTCTGTTTGCTTTAAGATCTTATTACAGACAGAAGCCAAGCCATCCACACTGTCCCACCAGGATTTCTGGATAGCCAAATCGAATAAAACCGGAAGATAATCAAGGCTAAGTCTTTTTATATTTTTTTGCATCAAATCAATGGCAATATACTGAAACTCCCGCTGAGGCAAACTCCATAATTCATCAACAATTTTAAAAAGTTCATCTAATGGTTGATTGATGCTGGTTTTAAAAAATATTTGAGCCAAATGGCGGCGCAAAGGAGCTGCCAATCCAATAAATGAAAACTGGTTCAGCATGTAGGCCGCCATTTTTTGAGCTGCTTCAGGATTGGCGTTTTGTTGAGCCTCTTTTTGGAGCATTTCAAAAGCAACTCGCATTAGCTTATTCTCCAGGAACTTCTTCAACAAAATAGTTTTCTGAATTAATGCCGAAATAGGTTACCGTTCGTTTGTTTGCATCAACCCGATAAGCGTTCACTCCGGCTCTCGCCATCTCATTAAGCCATTCTGGATACGTGGTTTTACCCTGCTGATGCTCATGCAGCGCTATTTTTGCAGCTTGCTCTGAATAGTGTGAGGCGACTTCGGTATCGAATTCAGGATGATTTTCTTCAATCCGGGTATTATCAGTTAATTGAAAGACGGTTTTGTAATCGTCTCCCCAGGTGACGTGGTAATAAAGAACGCCTGCATCACGAAGCCTGCTCAGTGTTTGAGGAAAAGGCCATTGCTCGTCTTTTGCTTGTTGAATTAAGTTTAAAACTGGATGCATCGCATTCTTATTTCCAAAATTATTTGCTGACGGATTATAAATAAATGGAATGATTTCTACAAACAATCTTCAACGTAATGCACTTCACGGGTTTGTCCGGCATACATGCGCACCACTTTATGCCCATCAGTTTCAAAACGAATTGCGTAAGGTTGTGAATGTTTAATAAAGGTCAGATAATGGCCTTTATCATCATAGCGATGCGGCTCGGTAAGTATTTTGTTTTTATATAATGACATCACATCATTTTCTGTATCGCCGATACCGGCTCCCTTATTGGTTTTAATATTGCCGCCATTGATGTTAATGCGAACAATTTTCTGTTTTGAAATCATAAAAGAAATATCATCGAGTCCCTTTAAACTGGTATTAAAGCAGGTCTCGTCTTCCCCCATATCTTCCTCTGGCTTTGAATTAAGAAATGTTTTCTGGGTTGCTTTTTCAGCTTCTTGCAAGGTCATTCCTATTTTAATAGGCCCAAGGCTTTGTGGTGTAAGCACCCATTGGTTCAATTGCTCCTGTGCAGCTATCGCAACCTGAGCTATGAAAAGTGAGCCCATTAGGAAGAGTGGCCGCAACCATCCCTGAATGTTTTTTATATCCATAATCACTCCATCTCAATAAGTTTAATTGCAGTGTCTTTTGAGAATTTTTTATACTCTTTTTATTTAATTTTAGTTAACTTTTATGAAAATTGGCTATATTAAGGTCAGGTGTATCAGTGACTGGTCTGTATCCAATAAAGGAGAAACGCAATGACAATCAGTAAAGAGCACTATTTTTCAGGCTTTACTGGAGAAGGCTTTCACGAAGTACACTATACCGAGTGGGGTAATGCCAGCTCGCCTTTTCCACCGATTATCTGCATACATGGTCTTGCCAGAAATCGTCGTGATTTTACAGCCCTGGCTAATTTCCTAAGTGAGCATGAGCGCCATGTTTTTTCAATTGATATAGCAGGAAGAGGAGATAGCGCCTGGTTTAAAAATTCCAAACATTATAATTTCAACCAGTATATGAGTGATGTCAATACACTGATTGCCCGCATTGATTGTGACAAAGTGGATCTCATTGGAACCTCAATGGGAGGACTTATCGGCATGATGATGGCAGCATTGCCGCGCAGCCCGATTAATCGTCTGGTGATGAATGATGTAGGCCCGCAAGTTCCTGTAAAAGCTTTATGGCGTCTTTCAAAGTACATTGGTAAATGTCCGGTATTTAAAGATCATGGGGAGGCAAAAGCGTATTTTAAAACCATTTACGCTGATTTTGGTATCGATCGTGAAGAGGATTGGGATAGCCTGACTGCCAGCAGCATCAAGCAACGTGCTGATAATCAGTACATTATGAAAATGGATCCTGAAATAAAAAACGCCAAGCATTTTACTGATTTTATCAAAGAGTTTTTTCACCATCCCCATAGAGCGCTTGAAGGGATCCTGTTTGATGTGGATATGTGGTGTGTGTGGGAGAAAGTACGCTGCCCCGTGATGGTCATCAGAGGGCATCATTCCGACTTGCTTCTACCAGAGCATATTAGAAAAATGAAACGTTATCATCAGGACATTCGATTGGTGACAGTGGATAATGCGGGGCATGCGCCCGCTTTAATGAATTTAAGAGAGCAGCAAATCATCCTGAATTGGCTGGAAGGGTTATGAATCGAATCAGCCGGCTTGATCTGGATACCGCGCATAAAGCGGGTACGTAGGGGGTTAATATTATAATTAATAAATCAATCTGTTATGTTCAAATTTTGTGAGCGTCTCTCAGGCATAAAGCGCGGTACGTAGACAAAGGTTAAGTCAGTACATAATGGGTCAGGGTTGTATTGGGTCGAGTTTATGCCCCGGCATGTATTCTGGGTTGCTTTGTCTCAATCATTTCCAAAATAAGTATTATAAAGATTCAAATAGGCATTATCTTTTTCCATACCCTGTAATAGCACGTTAATTCTCTGGATGAGAGCGGCGTTTGCAGGCAGCGCCATGATGGCATAGCCTTCACCGATGGGAATGATATTGCCAAATGTCTGAAACTGATTTCCCCCATTTTGCTCCCAGTAAACTGCTGTAGAGTGATGCAAAAATGCGGCTTTAATTGTTTTGTTGCCAAGCGCTGTGATGATATCCTCGATGTCATCAAAGGTTTGTATCTGAAAAAAGTCTCCGAAATTACTCTCAAGATAATTATAAAATACACCCCCTTTGGGATCTCCCTTAATGACTCCTACAGCAGCACCCTTTAAATCTTCCATGCTATTAATACCAGAGCCCTGTATGACTAGAAACTGTCCCTTACTGAGCATATAAGGAAGGCTGAAAATATAATCATTTTTTCTTAATGGAGAAATGGCAATCCCGCCAATGGCAAGATCTATCTGGCCCTTATCCAGTGAGGTATATAATTTATTGAAATCCATTGGAATCATTTGGCACTGTTCTTTCAATCCCTGACACAGCGATTGCATCAGCTGGATATCAAAGCCTTCATTCAGTGATAATACGAAAGGGGGATAAAAAAATACGGTGCCCACCTTGATCACTGCATGAGCAGGAAGGCTACAGCAGAAAAACAGAATAATCATTATTTTACGCAGACCAGACGATTTCATGATTCGCTCCATTAGGCAGTCTATTCCTTTTCGCTATAAGCTTAGACGATCGTAGAGAGAATCGCTTAGAGGAGTGAATAATTCAGCTATCCGCAATTCGCGGATAACTGGGATGAGGTCGATTTTACTTACCTAAAGCAGGCACGGAGTGTCCACTTATCTGGGCGGTATTATTTGTAGCCAGTGCAACCGTTTGAGTGTGATTAAACATAAAATATCGATTTGTTCCTGGATCTATTAATTTAGAACCTTCTAATTCATTGATAGCAGCCGCTCCATACACTAATTTATCTGCTACGTTATCCGCCAGGGCCAGCAAGCGGCTTTTTAAAGGCTCATACCAAGGGGCACTGGTGACAGGCTGGGAATTTTTATCAATCAGGAGTTCTGGATATTCGGCTGATAACTCTTGCATAGCGGCGTCAGTAAGAAAGCGTTCAGGAAGATAGGAATAATGTTTATTGGCTTGATAAGGAATTCCAATACGCTTGGCAATAACTCCGACTTCATGAATATGGTGGTATCCGCCCCCTACCAGTAATCCCATTACTGCTGTTACATATTCCTTGAGTTCATCTGCACTTAGATTACCAATCATTACTGACATTAACAGCGAGGAGCCGGTATGGCCTGAGGGGCCTGCTAAAAAAGGCTGTTCAAGTGTGTTTATTTCTTCAAGCCATTTTGAATTAGTGGGTAAAAAGACCCCTAAAATATTTTGGTGAGGTTTTGTTTTTTGCTGAACTCTGCATTTTTCAGGATTTGCAACACCAATATTATCTGTTATTTGACCTGTGTTACCCGTCTTTTGACGAGCGGGAATTTTAAAATAGTCATTATTAAAAATTCGGTTTGCGACTTTATTCTTTAAACGGGTCACTTCCTGAGGATAGGAGTCGAGTATAATCGCCACCCGTTGAGACATACTCAATTTGCTCCGGTCTACATTTCTGATTACATCATTATGCTTGACTACTTTTTCAGGCAGTTGGTCATAGAATTTCTGGGAAAATAATTGGTGTAGATGCATCACTGCTGGAAGATCACTGACTGGGCGTTCAGATAGTTTGTCCGAAAATGCGATCAGCATGTCTTCTTGACTTGGGCAAAAATCGAGAGATTGATCGAGCGTCCCATAGTAGGTATCGCTAAATAGCTCACTCATCACATCATCTGTAAAAAGCTGATTTTCAAGAATATAAGCACGATTTACAGGAATATCCAGTAATTGTAAAATATTATCCGATATTTTGTTAACGGCTGGGAAATATTGCGGATTTGTCTGAATGGCTGCCGCTAATTTGCTTTCAAAACATACTTTCTCTTCTCTGGATAATATCATATATCACTCGTTATGAATTGAATTGGTGATATATTGTACAGTAAGTGCGACTATATTGCACCATCTTTTTCCCCAACTTCATGAAAATCACGCTCAGCAAAAATGGCAGAGGGGTGAGTATAATGTTTAAATTCAAGCAAATTATTGCTGGGATCTTTCAGAAAAAACGAAAAATGCTCAATTCGCGTTCCTGGGAATCTTGTTTTAAGTGGAATGGCAAAGGGAAGTTTTTTTTGTAATAGCTTGTCTTTAAATTGATTAAATTCTTCCAGTTCAAGAAAAACCAAACCAAAGTGTCTTGGATAGATGCCTTGCTGTTCAGGCAAAATATCTTCCATTTTATGGGCCACAATTTGATGCGATGCAAAATTGAAAATCAGTGCATGTTCTGATTCCCGGCCGGGTTCAAACTCAAGCATTTGATGATAGAACCATTTAGCCAAGTCAAAATCATGGACCGGAAATGCCAGATGAAAGAGGGTATTCATAGTTGCTCGATAAGTTAAGTAAAACTAATACTAATAAAAAAAAACGGTTCTGATAAGTAGGCAGTGTAACGCTTTAAGATTGCGACACAATGAAAGTTTGCTTGTGATTAAATAATGATCTAACAATCCAGGCAGATAACAATTTATTAATCTTTATGCATTATAATTATATCAAATGGTTGTATAGTGAACTAATATGCCGAAACCCAAAAAGCCTAATGTTACGACTGCGTTATTACTAAGCAAGCATGCTGGGGCTCTCAAAAAAGATAAAAGCGACGTTACTGATCTAGCTAAAAAACTCTATAAAGCCTCATCAACGACGGCGTTCATCGCTGCCTGCAAACAGTATAAGGATAAGCCACATGTCATAGTCGCAGCACTGGACAGAATAAAGGGAGACGAAATCCTCAAAATCTTCTCCGATAAGGATGGAAGGGTTCGCGAATCTGAATTGGAAAAATTGAAAGAGCTTGGGCCCACTACTGTAGGGCGTTACATTAATCTTGTTCGCCTTGCTGATAAAAAATATTGGCTTGAATTTACCGATACTGATTATCTCGATATTGCTGAGTCACTGGGTGATCTGAAGGATCCCCAAACTTACCTTACGGATGATGAGCTTTATTACTTTGTTTCCCACCTTAGTCTGAAAAACTACGCCATGCTCTGTAATTTGAATGAAAACTTTCAGGCAAAATCGATGGCTATTTTAGCGAATCGTGATAAGGATAGAGCCCAGGAAATTTATAATAAAATAGAATTCAAAGAGGGATATGCACTGCTGAAAAAGCCGCCTGATAAACGAAATATGCTGACTAAATTTGCCGACTTTCTCATCATCAACCCTGCATGGTTCAATCAGGGAGAAGCACTTATTTTCAGAGATCCTGGTGAAACATTGAATGAGGGAGGAGAGTGCTTTGGAATCACTGGATTGTGGTTAACAACGGACAAATTTCACACTACATTGCGTAATGAAGTCCGAGGGCAGAAATCAGACTATGCCGATAAACCTATAATAGGGCAAATTACCTCTTTACAAAGAAATGCAACGCTGCAAACTCAGGCAATGAGTCGAGAAAGGCAGGCGTTTAAAGGGAATGAAAAATCAGTTTCCGAAAAAATTATCCAGGAAATTGCGGCCAACCCCGGTAAAGATCGCTTGCAATTCACTACGATACACCCGAAGGAACACACTGGGCATACTATGGGTTTACGGATCACACATGAAGATAAGAAGATTAAATTGCAGTATTATGATTCAAATTATGGCAAGCGGGAATATACCTTTCCTAATAATGAGAAAGGGCTAAAACAGGGAGCTGTTTTTATCAAGCTTTGTTTGAAGCAGTCGCATGCGGACCTTCTTGCTTATGAATTAACTTCCCGTAAAGAGCTTGAGCAACGATATAAACCCAGTCTTGTTCATCAGGCCGATCAGAAAGCAGCAATTCAGCAATTAAGACAGCAAGCGGCTAATCGCTCACCTGAGTCTTCACCCGAACAGGAAAAGAAAAAAGATAAAGTTAAAGAGAAAACTCCCGCTGTTTCAGATAAGAAAGATAAAGAAATGAAAGAGCCCGGGGCTTCTGAAAATGAGCCTCTTATGAAAGAGGAGAAACAAGTTAAATATGATGCGACTCGTTGGAAAAATGCCATCAAACAGCCTACTCTCTATTCATATACTGACACCAGACTGAACGATATAAAAAATAGTCAAGCCTTTAAAGATCTGGTTAAACATGCAGAAACACTGTTTAAGGATGATCGTATACACGCATTCAGAGTTGATAAAAGTGATGCTATCTATGAATTGGTGATGAATCTGGCTAAATCGAAGGATCTAAAATCGTTTCAGACTCTACTGCGCGATCTAAAGTCGAATCAGGATTTAACCACGAATACTATGAATAAAAATGGAGGAATGATCAGCCGTTATGAACTGTTGAATAAAGGGCAGGGTATTTTTACTCGTATGTTTGCCTGGGCGGGCGTTAAAACAACCACTGCCAGGTTAATTGATGAGATTAGTAAAATGGCTGAGGACAAGAGTGAACAAAAAGCTGATGCAAAGGAAAATGCCAGTCCTCGTATGGGGTGAGTTTTTTCGAACTGATGTATCCCATGACTGGTTATTCAAACTGTATCATTCCACAGATGGATTTGTTTCAACAGCACAGTGTCCAGATTAATGATGCCTTTCCGCCTGCGCGGAAAAGCATTGTTGCGTAAAAAGAACAATGCAACTAAACTGTCGTCTTTGCGAACGAAGTGAAGCAATCCAGATCAAACCTTGAGCAGGATTACGAACTGGATTGCTTCGCTGACGCTCGCAAAGACAGCCTTTTATACACATGTTTTTATCCACGCAACAATGCCTCGCGGAAATGACAGCGGTCTGGTAATCTATCACATAAGGTTAGCCAGGGATGACTTTGCTAGATATAAGGGAATTCCTTTTTAAGCAGGCGTCTCACTCCATCCAAATCAGCTGGGCCTCGAATAATCAGCAAGATGGTATCATCTCCGGCGATAGTGCCCAAAATTCCAGACGAAGCCTCTTCAAGCGAATTAAACGCTACATATTTTCTATCCAGGTAATAGGCAAGGCTATTGGCATTTCCTGGGTGTGTCTGAAGAACTACAAGTCCGTACTGCGAGTATTGAATGTTCGTGACTATGGGCAAGCCAGATGCTTGTTGCGGTTCAATAAGCTGATAAATACCGCCGACCTTTGCGATTTTTAGCTTTTTCAAGCGTCTTGAAAGGGTTGCTTGTGGAATATCATATCCTTTCTCTTTTAAACTGGCCTGCAGGTCAGCCTGCTCTGCAATTGGCTTAATTTGAACAATACTCAAAATCAAATGATCCAGCTGGCTATCATGTGTCATATTCGCTCTCTTGAATTTAAAACCACATTTTATGAAATCATATCCATTTTTGCTTGACAAATAAACAGGGAAGCAGATAAATTAAGAAAATGGATAAAAATTGAATACGTAACCATGATCAAATATGCACTCCCTATAAAAATAATTGCTGTCGTCCTTTTGTTATCGGGTTGTCAACCACACGATAATTCCAGCATTCATTTTGCAACCTCTGCTGACTATCCACCTTTTGAGTTTGCGGAGCAATCTGAACTTAAGGGCTTTGATATTGATCTGGCCCATTTAATTGCCGCTGAATTAGGAAAAAAAGCGGTTATCGACAATATGCAGTTCAGTTCTGTTTTGCCTGCCTTAACCTCGGGACAGGATGAGGCTGCCATATCTACGCTGACGATAACCAAAGTTCGCCAGAGAAATTTTGATTTCAGTGCGCCTTATTATTTTCAGGAAATGGCTGCTGTTTATAAAACGAATGCGCCAGTAATCAGCGAAGAGCAACTGGTAAATAAAAAAATCGCGGTGCAGTTGGGAAGTGTGATGGATCTCTGGGTTCATACGCAATTTACATCGCAACAGATCACTGCCTTTGATAATAATAATCAGGCGATTGAAGCATTAAAAGGCAATCATATGGATGTGGTCGTCATGGATGCAGCACAAGCCCTGGTGTTTAGTAAAAAAAATCCCGGTCTTGCATATCACACCCTGGGTCAATCTAAACAAGGGTACGGAGTTGCTCTGCCTAAGGGCTCTCCATTAACTGCTGAAATCAATAAGGCATTAAATATATTAGAGTCTAAAGGCGAGATTGCCAGGCTTAAGGCCAAGTGGCTGGAGAAGTAATAATGCAAGATATTAATCAGGCGTTTTTTTTTATAGCCCATGGTTTCACATTGACCTTGGAATTACTGGCGGGCGGTGTGATTATAGGCTTCACCCTCGGGATTTTCTGGGCCATCTGCCGTTATCAATCAATCGTTTCTTTGCCTGTGAAGGGGATCATTTCGATACTGCGGGGAACTCCTTTAATTTTGCAGCTAAGCCTGATTTATTTCGCAATGCCGACTCTGACAGGATTGCACCCTGATATTTTAATCGCGGGCATTATTGCCTTTGGATTAAATAGTTCTGCCTATTTTGCCGAATTGTTTCGTGCCGGAATAGAAAGCTTGCCGAAAGGGCAGTTTGAGGCTGCCAGTACCCTGGAGATCAAAGGCTGCTATTTGTGGAAGGATATTATTTTACCGCAGGTTTTAAGTAACTCTTTGCCGGCAATGATTAATGAAGTAATTGCTTTACTGAAAGAAACTGCCTTGATATCCACGATTGGCGGAATGGATCTTATGAGGAGCTCCCAAACCGTGGCTGCAGAGCAATTTACTTATTTCCTGCCTCTTTGTATTGCTGGTGCATATTATTATTGCCTGGTGTTGCTCATTGAATTGGCCGGAAGAGTTCTGGAAAAAAGAGGTCATCATGCTGTACATTCATAATCTCACAAAACATTACGGCTCAATGCCGGTGTTGAACCAGCTTAGTTTCAAGATTAAGCCAAATACTATAGTGGGTCTGGCAGGCCCATCAGGCAGCGGGAAATCGACATTGCTTCGATGCATTCAGGGGCTTGAGCCTATCAATTCAGGCGTCATTACTCTGAGTGGAAAAACCGGATTTATGTTTCAGGATTTTCAATTATTCCCGCATATGACTGTATTAAATAATCTAATCTATGCCCCTTCTCTAAAGCAGCCGAAAATAAATCACTATGCGCAAGCAAAACAGCTGTTGAATGCCTTGGGACTGATTGACAAACTGAATGTGTATCCACGTCAGCTTTCAGGTGGACAACAGCAGCGAGTGGCTTTGGCCAGAAGTCTGATGATGAAGCCTGATCTTTTATTATGCGATGAACCGACTTCTGGTCTGGACAGCGCAAAAACCAGTGAGGTATCGCAGTTGTTAGACAGTGTTAAACAATTGCAGGGAAGCATGTTAATCGCGTCACATGATTTAGAGTTTTTAACTGGCATAGCTGATCGGATCATACTTTTGAAAGACGGGGAGTTGAAAGCGGACATTCAGCCTGCCACAATCGATAATCCAATATTGTTTTTAAAGCAATTTTACCAGGGGGGAATAAATGGAAAAGCGTATTAAAAAAATCATCCTGGCCTATTCAGGCGGGCTCGATACTTCAGTTATGATTCCCTGGTTAAAAGAAAATTACAGCGATTCAGAGGTCATCGCAGTGATTTGCGACCTGGGGCAACAGGAAAATTTAAGCGCAATAAAAGAAAAAGCCTTGTCCAGTGGTGCGAGCAAAGCCTATCTAATGGATGTCAAAGAAGAGTTTGTCACGCAGTACCTTTGGAAACTGGTCCAATGCGGAGCGCTTTATGAAGACCAATACATTCTTGGTACCATTTCACGTCCTTTGATTGCTCAAAAGCTGGTGGAAATTGCTCTGCAGGAGCAGGCCGAAGCGGTAGCTCATGGGGCGACTGGAAAAGGAAATGATCAGGTGCGCTTCGAGTTTACTTTCAAGGCATTAGCCCCGCATCTTGAAATTATCGCCCCCTGGAGGCATTGGGAAATAAAATCCCGACAGCAGGCAATTGAGTATGCACAGAAGCATGGAATTGACGTTCCGGTCACCCCAAAAGCGCCTTATTCCCGTGATCATAATGCCTGGTATATTTCTCACGAAGGCGGAGTGCTTGAAGATCCTGCTGCGAGTATGCCAGACGATGTCTTACTGATGACCGCTCCAATAGAGCATACGCCAGACCAGGCTGAATGGATTAGCATTAATTTTGAAAAAGGAATTCCGGTTATGTTAAACGGAGAACGTTTAAAGCCTGTGGAATTTCTCCTGCAGTTAAACGAAAAAGCGGGTGAACATGGGATTGGAGTGGCTGATCTGGTAGAAAACAGGCTGGTGGGTATGAAAATCCGCGGAATTTATGAGGCGCCAGCTGCGGCTGTATTGTACAAAGCGCATAAAATGCTTGAAAGTTTGTGTATGGAGCGAAGCTGCCTTCATCTTAAACAATCCCTGCAACAACACTATGCCAATCTGGTCTATGAGGGACGATGGTTCTCACAGGCTCGGGAAGCACTGGATGCATTGATAGAGGTCACACAAAAGCATATCACCGGCACAGTGAATCTGAAGTTATACAAGGGCAATATCATTCCCTGTGGCATGGAATCACCCTTTAGTTTACATAACCCGGCTTTGGCGACATTCGAGGCAGACAGTATTTATAACCAAAAAGATGCCGAAGGTTTTATTAATCTCTATTCTTTATCTGCCAAAGTATACGGTCTGGTGCATAAGGAGGTCGAAAATGACTAGTAAGGTCTGGGGCGGGCGCTTTAAAAAAAGCCTGGATCGGCGGGCTGCCCAATTCAACGCGTCCCTGAGTTTTGACCATATTCTTTATGAGCAGGATATCGCCGGCAGTCAGGTGCATGCCAGGATGTTAGCCAGACAAGGACTGCTGAATGAAGAAGAGGCACAGGCGATTTGCAATGCACTGCAGACTATCCGACAGGAAATCAGGCAGGGAATTCATTCATTGACTGAAGATCATGAAGATATTCATATGTTAATAGAGCATTTGCTAATTGATAAAATTGGGGAAACAGGGAAAAAGCTTCATACCGGCAGAAGCCGTAATGATCAGGTTGCCCTGGATATAAGATTGTACGCACGGGATGCCGGGCAGCATATCAAATTGCTGCTTGAAAAGCTCATAGCCTGTTTGCAGGGGTTAACGGATAAACACGATGGCGACTGGATGCCAGGTTACACCCATTTGCAGCAAGCGCAGCCGGTGAAGCTGGGCCAATATTTTGCAGCTTATCAGGGAATGTTTGAGCGCGATCTGAGCCGGTTAGCGGATTGGCGATCAAGAATGAACTATTCCCCTCTGGGCGCTGGAGCGCTTGCCGGAAGCAGTTTACCGCTTGACCGAGCCTGGACGGCGAGTCAGCTTGGTTTTTCCGGAGTGATTTCCAATACACTGGATGCGGTAAGCGATCGTGATTTTGTAATTGAGTTAGGTAGTTTTGCCAGTATTTTGATGATGCATTTATCGCGAATGAGTGAGGATTTGATTCTTTGGGCAACTCAGGAGTTTAATTTTGTAAACCTTGATGATGCTTTCGCTACAGGCTCATCACTTATGCCTAACAAGAAAAACCCGGATATTCCTGAATTAATTCGCGGTAAGTCTGGGCGTGTCTTTGGTCATCTGATGGGGATGCTGACAGTGATGAAGGGCCTGCCTCTTAGCTATAACAAGGATATGCAGGAGGATAAAGAGGCATTATTTGATACCTGCAATACGGTTATCGCATGTCTTGAAGTCATGACCCCATTTTTGGAAAGCCTGCAATTCAATATTCAATTAATGCAGGAAAAAGCCCATTCAGGTTTTCTTAATGCCACAGCGGTTTTAGAAACTCTAGTGATGCAGGGAATAGCTTTCCGGGAGGCGCATCATCAGGTTGGAAGCTGGGTGGCAGAAGCGATGAGTAAAAATTGTTCGCTTGCAGACATTATGAAGGATAGGGACTCTGAATAAATTGTAATTAAATACCCGTTCCGGGAAGGCGTTTTATAAGAATATGGGCTATATTTGTACAACGTTGTTAATGCGCAGGTCATAACAAAATGAGTTCAAGTGTAGGAATAACCAGTATAGGAATAAGCTTTCCCCCCTTTTATATGCATCTGAATGAACTAGCCAGGCTACGCGGTGTTGAAGCAGAAAAATATACCAAAGGTTTGGGGTTAAATGAAATGGCGCTTTGCGGAAATCAATACACGGTCATTGATTTGGCTATACAGGCAGCGCAAGATGCAATTAAACGTTGGGGTGGAAGTGTTGAGGACATCGGTTTAATTGCGGTGGGTACAGAAACTCCTGTTGATTATAGCCGTCCGTTAAGTGCATGGGTTGCATCTGAACTCAAGATCCAGGGCTATGTACGGTCCTATGAAGTTAAACATGCCTGCTATGGCGGTACACTGGCTCTCTTGCAGGCGGCCGAATGGTATCAGGCTAATCCGGATAAGCAAAAAGTCGCTCTGGTTATTGCCGTGGATGAAGCCTTATACGCCCAGAATGATCCAGGGGAACCGACTCAGGGTGCCGGAGCTGTGGCTTTTATTGTGGGGCCTGCCAACCTCGCAACCATCAATGTCGGTCACACCATTGCCTACAGTGAGCCAGTTTTTGATTTCTGGAAACCGCTGGACAAACATTATCCCGAAGTGAATGGGCAGTTTAGTCTGGAATGTTATAAACAGGCGGCCGTTTCCTGCTATAAAAAAATGGTAAAAGATGAGAATCCTGTGGATTTTTTAAATCGATACAGTGCCTTATGTTTTCATGTTCCTTTTCCCAAAATGGTCTATAAGGCATTTAATGCAGTAGGGGAGAGTTTAGGTTTTGATGCTGCCCAAATCAATGAGCTCTATGAACAACGTGTAAATCCGTTTATGACCTGGAATCAGCGCTGCGGCAATGCCTATACCGCCAGCCTATGGATTATGTTTGCCTATGCCTTGGCTCATACCCCTCCCGACAGCCGTTTACTCCTTTTTTCTTATGGTTCCGGAATGGGCTCCGAGCTGATTGAATGTGTTAATAACTCGGATGACGGCTATAGGGAATGGGCTGCTAAAGTTGAGGAACAGCTCAATCAACGACAGGCGCTTGCAGCCAAAGATTATGCCGCAATCAGAGAAACAAAACCCGCTGAGTGAGGGCTGGTTACTGGCCAAAAATTAATTTCTCCGTAGTGCGAATCTGATTCGACTCGCCCTACGTCACCAGACTCGCCCTACGTCACCCGACTCGCCCTACGTCACCTGACTCGCCCTACGTCACCTGACTCGCCCTACGTCACCCGACTTTGCCCTACGTCACCCGACTTGTTCGGGTGATCCAGATCACTCAAAGGACAGAAGTGGATGCCCCGGACATGCCGTGGCGCTTGGCCGGGAGGAGGAGGCCTCGGTCGAGGTACGTAGACGCTTAGAGCTGACTGTGTTGTCAAAGAGTATAAATACCTATAGATACGGAGAAAACCCCGCAATTTACAAACTAAAAGTAGTAAAGTTGTTATTTATGTTTATAATTTATATAAAATGATATTTTGGGGTTCATTATGACCAGCGTCAAGGCGTTAGGGGAAGAGATTGAAGCACTAAAAAAATACATTAGACCAGAACGCTTAGGCTGGAAAAATGAGATCGAACGAATTGAGCTGCTGGAAACTTATGAGGAATTAAGCGCATTAATTGATAGGGCAACTAAGTCAGATAAGGAGTTAACAGCAGAGGAATGCCAACCCTTTATCGACTTTCTGGCGAATCGCTGGAAACGCATTCAGCAAACGGACCTGGCATATACCTTCAATCCCCACTCCCCTATCAATCAAATTTGTTGGCTGCTTGCAGAAAGGCTCTCACCCGTTGTTAACAAGGAGGCGGTTAAGCTGTTAATGTTTAATATTGATCTCTCGGATCAGATGTCCGGGCAAGATTTGTTTGATTTAAAGCCCTGGCAGTTTGTTCTTAGCGACGATGTAAACAATCCGCGTATTATCATGGTGGCGGATTGTCTGTCTTTTGCAAAAGAGGACGGTGTATTTAAGCACACCACATTGGAAGAGGGACAATCAAAAGTGTTGACTGAAACTGAGCGCGAAAGGGTGATTAAACATTCTCCTGCGGCTACCGCGTTTCATGAAGCGGCTCAGGAGCTTCGGGATTATATTAAACGGGATCAGTCAATGCATGGGTACATTACCCGCTTTATCGAAAAGTTGCGTCATGGGGGAGCTCATGGTAGAGCTCAAGGGGGACGCGGCGGACAGGAACATAATGCTGGCGCTGATGCGAACGAAGGGATTTTGGAGTTTGCAGAATTTCTGGATAAATTGACAAAGGATGAGCAAAGCCGATTGTTTGCAATGACTGTTCCTCAGTATCGGGATACTGTCGGCACAATCTGGAATCGTATGAAAAACCCCGGTGTAAGAGCCAATGGAGAAGTTCAGGGTACTGAATTTTGCGTCGAGGTGAACGCCGCTGAACTAAGCACTATTAATCGGGAGAAGGAGCAGGAGTTAAAGGAATGGATTCCCGGGTTTGTGCGGAAAATTCAAGAAGGTGCGTTAGATAACCAAAAAACCGAATTGGAAAAAAAACTTAAAGAAAAAGAGGATGGTTTTACAAAGCTTATGGAGGAAAAAATATCTTACCAACCGGATATTACTACAGGAATTGCAGGGAATGCACGACTCTTTGCACAGTTGGAGGGTAATCCAAAATCCCGAGCGGAGACCATAAGTGCTCTGCTAGGAAAATACCCCAGCCTTGGCATTACTTTACGAATCGCGGATAAACCAGCGAATGAAAGCCGTTTATTGCCAGCCACCGCAGTTCCTGAGTTTCATCAGACGGTTGACAGCCTTTGTCCGCCGTTGAACAGTATTCAGGATGCCAAAGCATTAAGAATCGCGCTTTGGCAATTGACAGATGCCGACAAAATGGTCTATTTGCAGCAATTAGGGGATACCAAACTTGCAGAACTGGTACCAAACACTGCAGCTCTAATCAATCTGGTGAGCGGGGTAGATGAAGATACCTACCATTTAAGCGGCAGGTCCAAAATCGCTATCGTTAATAATTTTTTAGCTAAACCGTATTTTAAAGAAACGATTACATCGTATGCCTCCTTAATCCCATTGATACGTAACATCAATGTGGACAGAAGAGAACGTGACACCATTAAAATCGGCCCAGTGCTTGAGAGTTGTAAAGATGCCGACCTTGGCGCTCTGGAAGCATTATGGCCTTTAATTGACAAGTCTAAGCTAGGCGCTTTTCTTGATAATCTAGGGAAAGCGTTCCTTAAAAAAATGATTGCAAAAACGCCTGAGCAGGTTATAAATGGTTTTGAAGACAAATTAGATAATCTTCCTCAGCGGATGGCTGATCAAATGCGTTCTCTTATAGAGAATCAGAAAGTCATGGCAAGACTCGAGTTATTAAGTAGTGAGAGCTCTTCCTGGGGAACAAGTCGTGGTGCGATAAAAGCGCTGATTGATTTAGCCAAAGGAGACATATCCCATCTTCCAAATAACATGGAAGCCAGTTTTGATAATGAATTAAAAGAAATATACAATCAAATTCTTAAAAATAATCAAAATATTATAACCGTTGGTCGTATCAATCGTTCCCAGATTACTAACACCGATGAACATTTACCTGTCATCATTATCGGCCCACGAAATAGTGGAAAAACGAGTCTGATGCAACGTTATCTTAACGATAGTTATTCAGATGTACCCGTACAAGATCAGTATTTCAGGTTCGCTCAAGCCTATCAGAATGAAGCAGGTGTCAGAGCGTTGGCAACATTCATGGATATGGGCGATAGTGAAACTCGTCGTTTCAGAAATAATAGATGGGGCGCGTATGCCAAGACCTTTATTATAACAGTAAATCTGACCGACCCCGGCAGTTTGCAAGAGGCAAAGAATGAATATGAACACCTCAGAAGAACGTTTAATTCTGCCATACCTGTTATTTTTGCTGGTACCAAGAGTGATATGCCAAATGCAAACTCGACTCTTATTACAGAGTTTGCCGTCGAGAAAGGCTGTACGTTTATCGCAACCAGCGCCAGAGACAATCATGGAGTAGAAGAGTTATTTGCTAAAGCGGCTGAATTAGGAATTCAACATTCTCTAGCTTTAAATCCCAACAGGCAAGCACCGCAACCTGTAGCCGCCGCTGCTCCCGCGCGAACAGGCATTATGGCGAGTTTTGGGAGATTTTTCACCCGAGGGGGTGGAAATCCTTCCAGCGCACAACATGATGCGCCCTCAAACCTTCCGGGACCCAGAGGAGGCGGGAGGGGAGGCTCTGGAAGCTAACGACGCTGCTTTAAAGCTATACCCACTATTCCCTGGGTCCCTTTGCTGTACACTTGTCCGAGGGATCCAGAATCTCATGCCAGGATTGGATCTATGGATCCCTCGGACAAGCCGAGGAACGTAGGAGCCAGGAGCGGACTCTGTTTTCAGAGATATGCAGATATCTATGGGACAAGCCACGGGACGTAATAATAAGGGGCAAGGGAGTGCAAAGCAAAGCGGATTTTCGACAGTGGCAGGTACTTGGGGTTTATAACTGTCTTCGGATTGTGTGTATCCTGCTGTTTATATTGTTGGCTGTTTATCTGAAGTCCAGGCTCGAATACAGCTTATTCCTGTATTTGAGCACACTGGCGTTATATCTGATCTTTGCTCTTTGTTTTTTTCATTTACATCATCAGAAAAAGGTTGCATTCAAAACCCAGGTGCTGATCGGGGGGATTATTGATATTGTGATGCTATCCCTGCTTATCAACGCATTTAGCAAAATCGGCAGTAGCCTGGGAATTCTGCTTAATGTCAATGTCGCTATGTTGAGCATGATGGTTCCAGGCCGTCTGGCGGTATTTTTCGCTGCCATTGCAAGCACAACTTTACTCGGTATTCACATTCTTGAGTATGTTTTTCTTGACAGCAGTACCACTGATATATTCAATAGCGGGGTACATGGAGCCGGGTTATTTGCCACGGCGCTAACAGCCTGGTATCTAGCTCATCGTGTGCAGTTAACTGAAGCCATTGCCCAGAATCGCGGCAGAAAACTTGAAAATATTCAGCAAATTAATGAATATATTGTCGAACGCCTGCACTCAGGAATCATCTACATTAATGAAAACTCCGAGATAGAATTAATCAATACGGCGGCAAGAATGTTCTTTAATAAAAATAAACAGGACCAATTATTAGTCTTGCCAGAAATTTCTACTGAACTGTATGATAAGACCATGTTTTTTTCAGAGCAGCTAAGGACTGGGAAAAAAACCTGGGAAACCATGTTGGAAGAGCCGCCTTTAAAAGCCAATTTTCTAGCAGTTAATTGTAATCCTAAAACAGCCATTTTAATTTTTTTGGAAGATCTGTCGCTGATTACTCAACAGGCACAGCAACTGAAGCTCGCCTCTCTCGGGAGACTTTCTGCCAGTATTGCTCACGAGTTACGAAACCCGCTTGGGGCAATTTCTCATGCGGTTCAGTTAATGGGGGAGGG
This sequence comes from Legionella quinlivanii, assembly GCF_900461555.1. Taxonomy (NCBI): domain Bacteria; kingdom Pseudomonadati; phylum Pseudomonadota; class Gammaproteobacteria; order Legionellales; family Legionellaceae; genus Legionella; species Legionella quinlivanii. Next base: position 1,549,144 of record NZ_UGOX01000001.1, read on the forward strand.
GGATAGTCTTAATAAAGATGATAGTCGTTTAAAACAATTAATTATGAACAATTGCAATCGCATGAATCAGGCCATAAAAAATGTGCTGCAAATGTCGAGAGGTGAGCCGTCAAAACCTCAGTCATTTGATTTAAAGAAATTTTTAGAAGAGTTTCGCAATGATTTTATGGCATCTCATCCCTGTTTAATCAACTTAATTTTAGCGCCAGGTGCTGTAATCTACTTTGATAAAAGCCAATTGGAGCAAATACTTATTATCCTTTGTGATAACTCAATTAAACACGGGAAAGAAAAATCAGGCCAGGTGAACATTGTAATCCAGGTGATTATCAACGCGGGTCACACAGAGATGATTATTGCCGATACCGGAGCAGGTATTCCATTGTCATTAAAGCATGAGGTGTTTGAGCCTTTTTTTAGTACCACAAGAACCGGCTTGGGAATGGGGCTTTATTTGGCCAGGGACCTTTGCGAAATGAACAATGCCAGATTAACGCTTTCACACGCGGAAAAAGGGGCGATATTTATAATTACAATGAATCAAACAACAGGCCAGCATGATGAATAAAACAACAATTCTTATAATAGATGATGAACCCGATATTCGCGAACTGTTGAGCCTCACTCTGAATCGAATGCAATTATCCTGCGATACAGCCGGAAGTTATGAGGAGGCAATCACGCGCATTAAACAGCATGATTATTCTCTGATTCTTTCAGATATGCGGCTTCCAGACGGAGAGGGTATTGAAATTGTCCATTTTGTTCAGCAACACAAACCGCATATTCCTATTGCTGTCATAACAGCTTATGGAAATGTGGAGGGGGCTGTCAACACATTGAAAGCCGGTGCGTTTGACTATATTTCCAAACCAATTAATCTGCAGATGTTAAAAGATTTGGTCAAAACTGCGCTTAGTATTCACAAAGAGAGCGCCAACTTTCCTCGAGATCAGATTATTGGTGAAAGTGACTCCATTGAAGAGTTACGGCAAAATATTAACAAATTGGCTCGCAGCCAGGCTCCTGTATTTATTTTGGGAGAATCGGGCGTCGGGAAGGAATTAGTCGCTCAGTTGATTCATCATCAGGGACCAAGGGCTGAAAAACCGTTTATTGCAGTGAACTGTGGGGCTATTCCTGCTGAACTGATGGAGTCCGAATTTTTTGGGCATAGAAAAGGAAGCTTTACGGGTGCGATTGCTGATAAAACCGGCTTGTTTGTCGCCGCCAATGGCGGAACTCTCTTTTTGGATGAAATCGCCGAGTTACCTTTGCCAATGCAGGTCAAATTATTACGCGCGATACAGGAAAAAGCCATTAAACCGATTGGCGATTACAATGAAGTATCAGTCGATGTCCGTATTCTAAGTGCAAGCCATAAGAGCCTTCATGATGAAATTCAAGCTGGGCGGTTTCGCCAGGATCTTTATTATCGGGTGAATGTTATCGAATTAAGAGTGCCGCCTTTACGAGAGCGGTTGGATGATATTCCTTTGCTAGCCAGTCACATTTTAAAGAAAATTGCCCTTGTCCATAAGCAACGGCCTATTGCGATAAGTAAAACGGCAATTGCGGCATTACAAACCTATCAATTTCCGGGAAATGTCAGAGAGCTTGAGAACATTCTTGAGCGAGCCATGGCTTTGTGCGAAGGCGATACCATTCATGTGAGCGATTTAAATCTGCCGCAGGCTGAACTTCCTCCAGTTAAAAAGGAAACCCCGGACAGCTATCAGGATTTAGACAATACATTGCACGAACAACAAAAAGAAATGATATTGAAGGCACTGGAAAAAACCAAATGGAACCGCACCGCTGCTGCGAAACTGTTGGGGATTAGTTTCAGAACATTACGTTATCGCCTGAAAAAACTGGGCCTGGATTAGTGGTGACCAGATACCAGGCTACTCGCTTAAAATGAATCTTCTCTATAGTCCTCTCGCCCCTCAGGGGAGAGAGTTAGAGAGAGGGGATTTTATCGGGTAACAGGTTTTCATGCTGCCCAAGTTACAAAACCCGGTTGTGGCAATGCGCCAACCAGGCTACTCGCTAAATTCAATCTGAGAGCATAAATTTGATCTCATCGATCATTGCATTGGTTCTTGCCAGTAAATATTTGTCATTGGCTGCCATTGTTTTAACTAATTGTAATTTCCGTAAGGCATCGCGCTGACGTCCCTGTAAAAGCTGACACTGAGATTCAGTAAAATAGGCATAGGCTTTTTTTCCGGAGGCAGACTGAGCCTGTGCCAGCTCCTCACAAAGCGGTAAGTCTCTTTTAAAAATTCTTGAACCTTTAAGTAAAATGCCAGTAGCCCGATTAGCATCGCCGGCGGCAATTAATCCCTGGGCATGCGCCATCATGGCAGCATAATTATCCGGGTAATTTCCCTGAAGCTCTTCGAGGCGTTTTAAGGCGGCAGCGTATTGCTTATTGCCTGTTTCAGCCCGAGCCATCGCAATCTGATAAAAAAGATTATCTTTGTCATTAACCAGCAAACTTTGGAGGCGAGATTCTGCCTGCTGGTATTGATTCAGGTTAAGCAGGGCGAGTACATAGCCGTACTGACAGGCGGTTGCCGAATTGTGCCGGTTACATTCTTTTTGATAGTAATCCATTAACTGACGATTATCTTTTGCAACCGACGTGCGGATAAGCTCCTTAAATAAACGATAATCGAGATTGTCCGGGTATTGCTTTTTGGCCGAATGGGGAATCCGGTTTTCCGCCTCAGCAATCCTGTCTTCATCCAGAGGATGGGTGCGTAAAATAGCAGGTACATTGGCAGTATAATAATAGCGCGAGCTTTCCTGCATTTTTTTGAAAAAATCAGCCATGCTTTGAGGGTTAAATCCTGCACGTATCAGCATATCGATTCCAATACGGTCTGCTTCTTTTTCATTGGCCCGTGTGAAATTTATATTATCTTGCGCAAAACCAGTCAGTGAAGCCATCATGGCGCCGCTGCCCAGTGTAGGATTTACAACGCCCAGAGCTGCTGCAGCCAATAAGCTTGCCAGCATGGGGATACGCATTTGCTTTTCATGTTCAATAAGGCGATATAAATGGTGCAGGCGGACGTGAGCGATTTCATGGGCCATCACCGCGGCAAGTTCGCTCTCACTTCTGGTGGAGAGAATCAGCTGTGTGTTGACGCCAATATACCCTCCAGGACCTGCAAAGGCGTTGATCTCGTTCGATTTGACAATAAAGAAATAGGGGGTTGGAATTTTCGCAAATTTTGCCAGTCGTTTGCCGATATGATTAATATACTGACTGGCCAATGGATTTCGCTCAATACTTTCAGACTGATTTATCTGCTGGACGAATTCTTTCTCAAGCTCCTCCAGCTCCTGGGTTGAATAAGGAGTGAGTGGAGATGAGGAATGAATAGAAGGCGACAATAGCCCGACTGTTAATAGCATCAGACACCGGGAAACTAGGCGTAAGCATTTGCCTGATTTTCCATTCATAAAGGATTTCTCGCTGTTAGAGGTCATCGTTTCAGTTTATACCTGATTACAGTTTATAGGTACCCTGCGTTGAATTTACAGTATACTGTTATTCACAGACTACTAAAAAATAGAAGATCTTGATATCATGTCTAATTTTAACTCGTTGATTTAATCATGCACAATCAATTTATGCTCGCCGCACTTGAACAAGCGTGGATCGGGCGCGGAAGTTGCGCACCCAACCCCAGTGTTGGTGCAATTGTTGTGCTGAATGGTGAAGTTTTGGCGTCCGACTATCACCGAGGCGCAGGGTCATTTCATGCTGAGCGCTCGGTGCTGGAGCAAGTGGCCGAACAAGCCCGCGGCGCGAGTCTTTATGTCAGCCTGGAGCCTTGCAATCATTGGGGGCGCACACCTCCCTGTGTGGATATCATTATTTCTGCTGGTATCAGCAAAGTGATCTATGGTTATAAAGATCCTAACCCTCTGGTTGCCGCCAATAACAGCACGCAAATATTGCAGGAAAAGGGAATCGAGGTCATCTACTGGCCAATGCCTGAAATCGAGCAATTTTATCAGAGTTATGCCTTTTGGACACGGACAGGGCGTCCCTGGGTTACTGCTAAAATCGCACATACCCTAGACGGTAAAATAGCCGGCGAGGAGGGCGCTCGAGTTCAGTTATCCAATGAGGAGTGTTCTCGTTTTACTCATTTTAATCGCTTGCATACGGATGTGATCTTGACTTCCGCAATGACTGTTATAAAGGATGATCCATTATTCAACGCTCGCATGCCTGATTTTGAGAAAAAAAAGAAAATTGCCATTCTTGATACGAGACTAAGCATTCCCGATGATGCGAAAATTTTTTCCTCAGCCGAGCATTGCCATATTTTTCATGATGAAAGCCATTCCCCGCTTCATTTGAATCCGAATTGCAGCTATTATCCTTCTCCCATGATCAATGGGCACATCGATCTCACTTATGTACTCGAGCAATTAGGGCTTTGGGGCTTTCATGATGTTTGGCTGGAGGCTGGCGGTAAATTATTTTCAACATTTCACGAACAAAAATTACCACAGCGCAGCTATCTTTATATTGTACCCGGTTTTCTTGGCCAGCTGGCAACTTCTGCATATCATGGCGATAATTTCTTTCAATCGCGTAAATATTCAATTGACTGGCAAATCGCGGGGGACAATGTAATAGCGTGCATAGACTGGCAGGAGGAATAATGTTTACCGGATTAATTCAATGCTTGGGTGAGGTCAGATCCAATACAGACAATAATCAGGCAAAACGCCTGGTGTTAACTTTACCCGAGCTCGAGAGTGATTTTCAAGCAGGAGAAAGTATTGCCGTCAATGGCGTATGCCTGACCTTACTGCCTGAACATGGACAACAGTATTCATTTGATATATCTGCGGAGACCCTTGCTTCGAGTACTTTAGGTACTCTTTCAGAGGGCGATAAAGTGAATATCGAGCGGGCAATGCTGCCAAGCACAAGATTTGGCGGTCATTATGTCAGCGGTCACATTGACGCGATGGCAACGCTTACTTCAATTAAACCGATTGGTGAGTGTCTGGAACTAACTGTTGAGGAATTTACTATTCCTGCCAGAGCATTCCTGTTGCCCAAGGGAAGTATCGCTTTAAACGGAGTCAGCCTGACTATAAACAAGGTAGAAAACGAGCGCATTAGTTTAATGCTGGTTCCTCATACGGTTGCTCATACCACATTCCCTTATATGTCAGCAGGGCAACGTTTAAATATTGAGTTTGATTATATAACACGTGTAATGGCTCATCAGCTTTCATCATTGCTGCAATTGAAAAGAGAGGTAACCGAATGACGACATTTGCCACTATTGAAAAGGCAATAGAAACATTAAAAGCCGGGCGAATGATCATTCTTATGGATGATGAAGATCGGGAAAATGAAGGAGATTTGGTTTTAGCCGCCGAGCATGTAACTCCGGAAGCAATCAATTTCATGGCTAAATTGGGCCGCGGCCTGATTTGCCTGCCAATGGCTGCTTCCTTGATAGAACGATTGGGATTGCCGATGATGGCAAGTAAAAACCGCTCTCCCTATGGAACCGCATTTACCGTTTCTATCGAGGCAGCGCAAGGTGTATCTACGGGTATTTCTGCGAAAGACCGTGCCCACACTATTCGAGAAGCGGTTAAGCCAGATGCCAGACCTGAGGATATTATTTCACCTGGCCACATTTTCCCTTTGCGTGCCAGAGAGGGTGGCGTTTTGGAGAGACCGGGCCAGACGGAAGGCAGTGTTGATCTGGCTAAAATGGCAGGCCTTGTCCCTGCTGCGGTGATTTGTGAAATAATCAATGATGATGGTTCAATGAGCCGTCTTGCCGCACTTGAAGAGTTTTCACTAAGCCATGATATACCACTGGTAACGATACGCGATTTAATTGATTATCGAATACAGCATGAAACACTGGCAGTTCCTGCGGCATCCTCAATAATTCCAACGCAGGAGTATGGGGATTTTGAAATGACCGTATTTGATAATCAGATCGATGGTCTTGAACATTTTACCCTGTTAAAAAAGCCGGCAACAGGGAATAAGCTGCCACTAGTACGCATTCATTCAGAATGTCTTACTGGGGATGTGTTTGGTTCATGCCGTTGTGACTGCGGAGGACAACTGAACCAGTCTCTGGCCCAGCTGTCACAGGAAGGTGGTTTGCTGATTTATTTAAGACAAGAGGGCAGAGGAATTGGTCTTAAAAATAAATTAAAAGCCTATGCTTTGCAGGATAAAGGACTGGATACCGTCGAAGCCAATTTAAATCTGGGATTTGCTGCTGATAGTCGTGACTATGCGATGGCCTATCAGATTCTTAAGCATTTTGGTATAGATTCGTTAAGACTGCTTACCAATAATCCGGAGAAAGTAATTGCTTTGGAAAAATACGGTATTAAGGTAACGGAGCGGGTCCCCTTGCTGATTCCGCCTGTTGCGGCCAACAGAAATTATCTGAAAGTCAAGAAGCAGAAACTGGGGCATTTGTTGTCCATTGAATAGATGAAACTTAACGCTCTGTCTGACAGAGCGTTCCAAACGCTTAACTTTCCTGATTGCTTCAATAAAAATGTGTCATTTATGGACGTTTTTTGTTAAAATTAAATCCCGTTCATATGCAAAATATTTTAATTCGCTCTATCAAGAGTAAGAGCATCGTAACGGGGTCATTATGACAAAATATATTTTTATTACCGGTGGAGTCGTTTCCTCCCTGGGTAAAGGCATTGCTGCAGCTTCTCTTGCGGCTATTCTCGAAGCACGCGGACTCAAAGTCACGCTTATCAAACTTGATCCCTACATTAACGTTGATCCTGGCACAATGAGTCCTTTTCAGCATGGAGAGGTTTTTGTCACTGAAGATGGTGCAGAAACCGATTTGGATTTGGGACATTATGAGCGTTTTGTTCGTACCACAATGACCAAGCGTAATAATTTCACCTCTGGAAAAATTTATGAAACGGTCATAAAAAAAGAGCGGCGGGGGGATTATTTAGGGGGGACAGTTCAGGTAATCCCCCACATCACCAATGAAATCAAACATTGTATTAAAGCCGGTGCTGATCAGTTCGATATTGCATTAATTGAGATTGGCGGTACAGTGGGCGATATCGAATCATTGCCGTTCCTTGAAGCAATTCGACAAATGCGTATTGAAGTCGGTGCCCAACATTCGTTATACATCCACCTGACACTGGTGCCTTATATCCCTACTTCCGGTGAGACAAAAACCAAGCCCACTCAGCATTCAGTTAAAGAGCTGCGCTCAATTGGTATCCAGCCAGATATTTTAATTTGCCGCTCGGAAAAAGCCCTGTCGCAGGCAGATCGATCCAAAATTGCCTTATTTACCAATGTTGAAACTGAAGGCGTTATTTCTTTAGAAGACGCCAAGAGCATTTATCAGATTCCAATGATTCTTCATGCTCAGGGGCTGGATGAAATTGTGGTTAAAAAGCTGGGCTTAAATCCTCCTGCGGCTGATTTGCATGAGTGGAAAGCTGTCGTCGACAAACAGTCCGCCCCTACCAGTAAAGTTAAAATTGCCATGGTAGGGAAATATACCGAGCTGAATGATGCCTATAAGTCCATTAATGAAGCACTTTGTCATGCTGGAATTCATAGTCAGACCAAGGTTGAAATTGTTTATATCGATGCAGAATCGATTGAAAATCAAGGCGTACAAGCATTAGGCGATATAGACGCTGTTCTTGTTCCTGGCGGCTTTGGATTGCGAGGCATTGAAGGAAAAATTGAAACTATTCGCCATGTTCGTGAAAATAATATTCCTTATTTAGGAATTTGCCTGGGCATGCAAACAGCGGTTATTGAGTATGCACGTCATGTGGCTCATTTGGATAATGCCAATTCAACCGAGTTTAATCCGTCTACTCCTTATCCGGTTATTGGACTAATTAGTGAATGGATGGATGAAGACGGCAGCCTTAATCTTCGCAACGAACATACCGATCTTGGGGGGACAATGCGCCTTGGAGCTCAATCCTGTAGATTACAACCGGATTCGCTTGCCAGCAAAATATATGGGAAAAATGAGATCGTTGAGCGCCACAGACATCGTTATGAGGTCAATAATCATTTCATTGAACACCTGACCGATGCAGGCTTGCGCATTTCAGGCCGTTCGGCTGATGGAATGCTGGTTGAAATGATAGAATTACCTGACCATCCCTGGTTTGTAGCCTGCCAGTTTCATCCGGAATTCACTTCAACTCCACGTGATGGGCATCCGCTATTCAAAGACTTTGTTCTGGCAGCCAGAAGCTATTCTCAAAAAAAGGATAAGTTATGAAACTTTGTGGTTTTGAAGCAGGATTAAATGCTCCCTTATTTCTAATTGCAGGCCCTTGCGTTATTGAAAGTGAATCGCTTGCTCTGGAAACTGCGGGTTATTTAAAAGAGATTTGCAGCCAGCTCCGTTTGCCGTTTATTTATAAATCTTCTTTTGATAAAGCCAATCGATCTTCTTTGAGCAGCTACAGAGGGCCAGGATTTGAAAAGGGGCTTATGATTCTTGAAAAGGTAAAAAAAGAGGTTGGAGTACCCATACTCACTGATGTCCATGAAGATACGCCTTTACTTGAAGTGGCCAGCGTTGTTGATGTGCTGCAAACGCCTGCATTTCTTTGCCGTCAGACCAACTTCATTCAAAAAGTAGCTGCAATGAATAAGCCGGTTAATATAAAAAAAGGGCAATTTCTGGCGCCTTGGGAAATGAAGCATGTGGTAACCAAGGCTCAGGCTTGTGGTAATGAGCAGATCATGGTTTGCGAGCGCGGTGCTACTTTTGGTTATAATAATCTGGTATCTGATATGCGCTCTTTGCAAATCATGCGGGAAACCAATTGTCCTGTTGTATTTGATGCAACGCATTCTGTACAGCTTCCAGGCGGTAATAATGGCAGTTCGGGAGGGCAAAGAGAGTTTGTTCCAGTTTTGGCGCGTGCGGCAGTAGCTGCAGGGATCTCGGGAATTTTTATGGAAACTCATCCCCATCCTGATCAGGCGTTAAGCGATGGCCCCAATAGCTGGCCGCTGGATCAAATGAAACCTTTACTGGAATGCTTGATTGAGCTTGACAGTGTGGTAAAAAGCAGACCTTTGATTTAATTCGCTAAAATTCAGGATCCTGGTCATGGCTCACTGCCATAATTAATGGCCGGCCTTAAGATATTTACCTGCGTCCCTCGGCCGAGGGACGTAGGGTGGGTTTAAAGCTTTTTAACGTAACGGCAGTGAGGTCATGGACACTCGATAACTGACAACGATTCGATTACACTTAATAATACCTGTTAAATTTCATGGATGAGAAAGCATGCTCCTTCTAACCGTTCGTTTCGACCTGTATAAACAATGAGTAATCTGGATACCAGACATTTTGCTATCGTTGTTAACGAAAAGGCGCGAAATGCACAGAAAATCAATAGCTATTTATCGCGCTTGTCGGAGGAAGGATTCCAGTATCAGTATTTTTCGGTAGCGCCAGAGTCTCTCGAGGGCACTATTAAACTCTGTCAGCAGAAATATGAGTTAATTCTAATCGGAGGTGGCGATGGAACGCTTCGCAGTGCTGCCCAGTTGCTAGTCAATTCGACTACCACAATGGGCGTATTGGCCTTAGGGACTTTGAATCATTTTGCCAGAGAGTTAGAGTTGACAACAACGATTGATGAGCTCATTAGTGCTCTTCACTCTCCTGTTGTTAAAAAAATTGATATTGCTCAGGTCAATGACCATGTATTTATAAATAATTCTTCCATCGGATTTTATCCGCGCTTTGCAAAAAAACGAGACTCCTATGCTAAACGGATTAATAAATGGCTGGGCTATATACCCAGTTTTATACACGCTCTGCGCACTCATAAAACATACAGCATCAGGCTTAACGGTGAAGAAATGGATCTTCGCCTTAGGTCATCATTTATTATGATTAGTAATAATTGTTATAGCTGGGAGTTTCCCGTTAAATTCGTTCGTGAAAGCTTCAATGAACATAAGCTGGGACTTTATTATTTAAAGCATGGAAGAATAGAGATTACCAAGATTTTCGATGTATTGATGGGAAACAATAATCATTTTGAAGCAACCTGCAGCAGTTATCCTTTAGAAATCAATATTGAAAAATATAAAGAAATCAGTGTATCTCTGGATGGTGATGCTCATAAAATGAGTTTGCCATTAAAATATCAATTATTACCCGACTCACTAAACTTGCTGGTTAGCTCATGAAAATTATTCACATATCCGATTTACATTTTGGATTACATCGACAGGAAATAATACATGGTTTTTTGATAGAAGCGGCTGCCATCCAGCCAGAAATTATTATAATTTCCGGGGATTTGACTCATCGCGCCCGCTCTGAACAATTCCGTGATCTGAAAGCTTTCATTTCCCGTCTGCCAGGCAAGATTTTGATTGTTCCAGGAAATCACGATGTTCCTGCATTTGATTTAATTCAGCGTTTTCTTACCCCGTTCGATAAATACCGGCATTTTATTTCAAATTCGATGGAAGTGAGCTATGAAAATGAAAGCGTGCGCATTCTGGGACTCAATAGCGTTAATCCTTACAGTATAAAAGATGGTAAGCTTTCTTCGGATAGTTTAAAGAAAATCGAAACTTATTTTAGTGAGGCCGCAAATAAGTTGAATATTCTTTTTTTTCATCACAACTTTCAGCATTTTGAGGGCTTGCACAGGCCATTAAGCAACACAAGCGAGTTTATTAAGTCACTTAAAAAATCTGCTGTTCATCTGATTTGCACCGGACATCTGCATTATGCGAATGTCAGCTTTCTCGAAAAAAATGACCAGGAGTCGTTCGCTTTGCTGCATGCTGGGTCTTTGTCATGCCAACGAACCTGCGATGATCGAAACAGTTTTTATCTGATAGAGATAGAGTCAGGAGAATGCACTATCGAGCTGAGAGCTTATGAGCCAAATCGATTCAATCGAAAGGAAATCCATTACTATCGTTTCTGAGAGGGTAATGGCTTTCCTTAATGTCAGGACTTTCGTCTGAATTCCATCAAAGTAAACACACTGGAAGTTGGATAGCTGCTCACAAATTCAAAGCCTGCTGGTTCAATGCATTGTTGCCACTCAGCCAGTGAGCGTTGTCTGCCATCCAATAATACCATCATCACGATATCCATCGTTTTGTTAGGATGCGGCAGGTTATTAACTGGCATCACCTGCTCTGCAATCAGTAACCTGGAAGAGTGCGGCATGCGCTGATAACAATTAGTGAGAATGGTTTTCATCATTTCGTCATTAAAATCATGAAGAACCCCTTTATATAAATAGGCATCTACCAAGGGGATTTCGGCAAAAAAATCCCCGGCCTGTAATTGTATCTCTGAAGGAAAGTCAGAGTTTGACAGCTGATCAATAACTGACGGAGTATCAAATACGGTAATGGATAGTTCTGGATAATGCTTATGAATGGCCTTTGCCATTCCACCGCGTCCGCCTCCCATGTCAGCCATAGACTGAAACTGGCCAAAGTTGTAGCATTTCGCAATGGGCTCATCATCGTAGGTCGAGAGTTTTGCCATCCCTCTATCGAAATTTGCCTGCTTTTCAGCATGATTGCTGAGAAAAGTAAAAAACTCTTCGCCATGTTTATGTTCAAATGCTGATTTACCATTTTTTATACTGTGATCAAGCATTGAAAAAGCATCCCACCAGTTATCATCAACCATTCGCAAGACATCCCGCACAGAATGAGGATCATCATCGCGAAGCGGTTTTGATAGCTCCGTCAAGGCATAGGCGTCAGGTGCCTGATATTCAAATAAGCCATAGGAGCTTAAAAACTGCATAAGTCTTCCTAGAAGTTCGGGATCTGTGCCGCTCTTTGCTGCAATTTCTTTAACACTGACGGGTGTTTCCGTCATGCAATTTGCAATTCCAAGCGAAGCAATGGCATGAATGGCTCTTGAGACGACATACCAGCGAGACATTGTAGCTAATCGAACGTGAGGTGCTTCATTTTGTGTTTGCATTGCAAGTCCTTGGCAAAAATATCCTGTTATTTGTTCAATATAGCCCAGATACCTGCTTCTTCTCAATCGTCGGAATAGAAATCAGCATAATGAGGGCTAAATTTCGTTTTTGCAGTTTAAACCGGATGCTGTTTAATTTAAACTAGGGTAATTATTTCAATCTATCAGAGTGTTGTGAGGCTGACCAAACTAAATTCCGAACTGCTCGGCGAGCCGGTGAAACTAATCGCAATCCTTCTGTTTACGATTTTCCTGGGCTTATTCCTGACTGAAATGTACTCTCTTGCGATAAATTCTCAGGAGCAGAGTTCTGCTGAATTAAATATTGAGAGGGTCAAACCTGGAACGAGCCAGGAAGAGCTGAATAAAAAGTCCCCTATTTTTAAGGCAGCATTGTTTGGAGTTTATGTTCCTGTTAATTTATCAGGGCAAGATATTAAAGAATCAATGCTTGATCTTGAGATAGTAGGAATCATGTATTCGCCGGAAAAAAACGCCTCACAGGTATTGATACGTTCTGCGGGAGGTCAGGAGCGACTTTATGTCATTGGGGATAGCTTACCGGGTGGCGCAACGATTAAATCAATCAATGAGCAGGATATCGTTGTTTTGCATAATGGTGCTTTAGAGAGCATCAAGTTACCTAAAAACCAGCTCCATTTTGATGGGCCGGTCAAGCCGCTTTTTAAGGATTAGCCAGTATGCGATTAGTTTCAAAATTAATCATTCTCTTAATTTGTTGTTTTTTACAGACGGCCTGTTTCAGAGCTGTAAATTTCGATGAAGGGATTGCCTGCTTTCGCGCCGAGAATTACAGGAAAGCCTTTATTCACCTCTTGCCTGCCGCTGAAGGCGGTCAGCCCGATGCGCAATATGCAGTGGGTTATATGTATTATTATGGCAGAGGTGTTGTTGAAGACAGAGAGAAAGCCTGGCAATGGATCAACAGGGCAGCCGCAGCGGGACAAGCGGACGCACGACAAGCGCTTGTAATTTTGGATACTCATCATAAAATGGTTCGGTGATACAGTCTAAACGTAGATCGGGCGCTTTCGCCCGACATTCGATTATTTCATTCAAAATAACTCTACGTACCCCGACTTGTTCGGGGTATCCAGTAATGCTTGGAAAAAGATTTGTGTTTAGATTTGTGTTTATCAGCCGATTTGATCTGGATACCCCGAACAAGTCGGGGTACGTAAGCAGAGGGGTAGTACCGCAAGCAAGTCGGGGTACGTAATAAGTAGAGGGGTAGTACCGCAAGCAAGTCATGGTACGTAGGCAGAGGGGGTAGTACCGCAAGCAAGCCGCGGTACGAAGTTAGCTAAATCATTCCGGTTTTTGTAATGATTCAATCACAGCACCCAGGAAGCGGGTGGCTTCTCCACCAGTTACCGCCCGGTGATCAAAACTTAGAGAAAGAGGCAGTAATCGGTGTGATTTTACTTGCCCATTTGTGGCAACTGCTCCGCTGTACAAACGACCTACGGCTAAAATAGCAACCATTGGTGGAACAATAATCGGGCTCGCGAATTTACCCGCAAATTTTCCAAAGTTTGACAGGGTGATCGTTGCTCCTTTTAGCTTATCTGCGGGAACAGCTCGTTCACGGACTGATTTTTTAAATTCATCGATGATGGTTCTTAGCTCCTGAGCAGATTTTCTATCTGCGTCATGAATAACTGGCACAAACAATCCATCTTCTGTATCCATTGCCAGACCCAAATGAACACTTTCAAAACATTTACGAGCAGAATGTTCAGTGTTAAACCAGGCATTGAGGGCAGGCTCTTTTTTTGCCCCATCGGCTATTGCACGAATGAGACGAGCAGTAATATCCTGATTGGGCTGCCAGGCTTCAATATCGGCCTCATCAAAGATGCTGACCGGTACGATAACCTGATGAGATTGAACCATGCTGTTTAACATCGCACGTCGTACACCACGTAAAGGTTCAAATCCTTCGGGTAAAGTTGATTTAGGGCTTGCTGCGCGTTCCACATCGTCACGTGTTATCATCCCATGCTGACCTGTGCCAGCAAGGGTGCACAGATCCACGCCCAGTTTTTTAGCTAAAACGCGCACTGCAGGAGTCGCTTTAGGGCGTTTAATATCCGATGCAGAGGGACTGATTGAGCCGATGGTAAAATTATCTTCACTGACATCATGGCTCTCTTCGAGATTGCCCACCACGGTGCCCTTGTCAGTTCTCGCTGCGGTTGTCTCAGCAAATGCAACTAAAGGAGTGCCGGTTTTCAACACATCGCCAGGTTTACCAAATAATTTAACAATGGTACCGTCCTGAGGACAGGGGACATCTACTACTGCTTTCGCAGTTTCCATTGACACCAGCGGTTGATCCAGTTTGACCTGGTCGCCTTCCTTTACAAACCACTCATGAATTTCAGCATCAGGCAGACCTTCACCCAAATCAGGTAGATTAAAAATATTCATAATTACTCCATTATACTGAGTACGCTGTCCTTAATACGCTGGACACTCGGAATGTAAAATTTTTCAAGTTGGAAATAGGGCATTACCGTATCATAACCCGTAACACGCTGCACAGGCGCCTGTAAATCACTGAGACAATTTTCCATTAATTGTGCTGATATCTCTGCACCAACCCCACAGGTTCTTGCTGCTTCATGAACAATCACGCAGCGCCCGGTTTTTTCGACCGAGTTAATGATGGTTTCAATATCCAAAGGCTTAATAGTCGCCACATCAATCACTTCACAGGAAATCCCTTCTTCCTGTAATTGTTTGGCAGCCTGCATGGTTTCATGAATGCTGGCTCCCCAGCTGACCAGAGTGACATCGCTTCCTTGTTGCAAGGTAAAGCATTTTCCAATGGGCAACGCTTCACCGTTATCTTCAACAGGTTGCTTCACCAGGCGATAGATACGTTTGGGTTCCAGGAATATTACTGGGTCAGGATTTCTGATTGCTGCTAGTAATAAGCCATAGGCTCTTCTGGGGGAGGATGGAATCACCACCTGCAAGCCGGGTATGTGAGTAAAAAGGGCTTCAGTGCTTTCTGAGTGATGCTCAGGGGCACGAATACCGCCGCCAAAGGGAGCTCTGAAAACAATCGGACAATGCAGACGGCCACGCGTTCTATTTCTCATACGCGCCGCATGAGAAAGAATTTGGTTAAATGCAGGATAAATGAAGCCCATAAACTGGAATTCAGCAACGGGTTTGATCCCCTGAACCGACATGCCCACGGATAATCCGGCAATCATTGACTCCGCCAGAGGCGTATCAAAAACGCGATCTTCGCCAAAACGCTCCTGAAGACCGACAGTGGCTCTGAACACGCCGCCATTTTTTCCGACATCTTCACCAAAGACAACGACGTTCTCATCATGCGCCAATTCATAAGCCAGAGCTTGGGTAACTGCCTCTATGAGGGTAATTTCAGGCATTGTCTGCTTCCTCCATTGCAATGGCGCGTTGTTCAATCAGATAATCGGGTAAGGTTTCATAGTGATAATCAAAAATGCTGGTGATCGGCTGCCTTTTCTGACCAAGATATTCATCGACTGCGGCCTGTACTTCAGCGCTGGCCTCAATAGTGAGCTGCTCTTCGCGGGCTGCATCCCATAATTTTTTTTCTTCAAGAAAATGACGGAATCTGCTAATAGGCTCTTTGGGTTTTGCTGCGTCTACTTCATCCTGTGGTTGATAGCGTGTTGCGTCATCTGCTGTGGTGTGGTCACAGAGACGATAAGTCAATGCTTCAATGAGCGTTGGTCCTTCACCGCGTCTGGCTTTCTCAATGGCCTCGCCAATGACTTTCCTGCAGGCTAATACATCATTGCCATCCACTTGTACGCCTGCAAAGCCAGCGGCAATCGCTTTCTGCGCGACAGTTTCTGTTGCTGTCTGTTTGGAAAGGGGTACTGAAATAGCCCACTGGTTGTTGTTAACGATAAAAACCACGGGAAGATTCCAGGTGCCGGCGACGTTCATAGCTTCATAGAAATCACCTTCCGATGTACCGCCTTCGCCGATACAGGTTACGGCCACACGGGGTTGGTGTCGATATTTAAAGGCAAAAGCCACGCCTGTTGCATGTAGACATTGTGACGCGATCGGCACGCAAATTGGGAGATCTTCCTTGTTATTGGCAAAATGGCTCCCACGTTCATCGCCACCCCAATAAGCAAGAATTTCCGACATTTTTACACCACGCTGGAATTGCGCGGCATAATCGCGATAATAAGGAACAAGCACGTCTTCCGGTCGCATGGCATGGCCTATGGCCGTTGAGATGGCTTCCTGGCCGTTGATAGGAGCATAGGTTCCCATCTTTCCGGTACGCTGTAGCGCGATAGCCTTTCGATCAAAAATGCGTGTTCTTACCATAATACGGTAGAGATCCTGCAGAATGTGATCCTCTTTCGCAAAGTCAGGCAAAGCAGCGCAAGCCTCGCCATTTTCATTAATACACTGATTAAACTGTACTTCAAACTGGGCGACTGTTGTCACGGAATTTCTCCTTGTTCACAACATATCGCCATAGAATACTCATTATTTCTCTTAAAAACCATCCTTGTTTGAAACAGTTTTATCTAAAGGGCTAATGAAGCGCTTTCCTTTTCTGCCGGCTCATATACTCCTGTCTCTTCAGTACTCAGGTCAGAATTGCTGGCAGCAGAAACTATCTGGTCTGAGGCGTTTATGATGAGCTTATCGATGCTCTGGGTGAGGTGATTTAGCAAAAGTGTTTTAAAAGGAACTGTTTCCTCCTTAGAATCATTTACCAAGTTGAATCGTTTTTCTTCCGAGGGAAAGGCATATTTACCATTTGAATAAAGGATGGGGTTTACCAGCGCTTTTAAAGAGCTTCTTAATTGCACTGCAAAGTCCTCATAAATATAGAAATCCCTGGGGTCTTTATGCTCGTCTTTCCATGTTCCTTTTAAGATGATATTGCCAACAAAAGGTGAGGCACAATAGTATTGCAAATGCACATAATTTATCAGCTCGCCCATTAATGAAAAAGTAAAGCGATCCAGTTCGCTATTTGATTTTTTATGTAATTCCGGAGGTGAAAGAGCCCCTTTGATCAAAGCATAAACAGAGTACATGCAATGCGCCTGTCCATCTTTTTCGGATTCAAGCATGGCAATTTCAATTTGCAGAGGATGTTTAGAATACTCATTTGAAATATGTTCAATTTCTTTTTTGAACATCCATTCATATTCAAGAGATTCAAGAATAAGCTGAGTCATTCCAGCTAGTAATAAATTAAGTTTCTGACGTTTGGGTTTAAGTTTGATTTTGACTTGTGCAAGATAAGATTGCAGCGATAGATTATCGTCCTGGATCTGAGTTAATTCAGAGCTGGTAAAATAATGAAAAGTTAATAAGCGACCCATTACAAGTTCCGATTTTTCAGCCTGGCGTTTTATAAATCGCGCCGCCTCTGATTTGGATTTGCTGGTTCTGGCATTAATCTCTGCATAGGCTTTGAGATTTTCCTCTGTATTTACCATCGCTTCAACAATGGCTTTTCGAAAATAAGAAAAGATTGTTGCGGGAAAAGAGTATTTAGGATCGACCTGCTGTAAAGCGTTCTCAATAATTTCGAGAAATTTTTTAAGTTTTCGGATGAGTGCCCCTTTTATTTCATATAATTTGCTCATCTCGATTAGGTGTAATTCCTTGATGATATCCTGCTCATCTCTTAACAGCTGCATAGCACTTTTTTGTTTGTCTTTAGTTGTTTTCTCACCAAGCGCATCAAGAAACACCAGGGTTTGGCGCCAGGCTTCAGGTGATCTGTCTTTTGGAATGATTGTGTCGATATTAAAACTTCCGGGGATGTAGGAAGCTTTAGCGGATAGCGCGGCAGCATCAAGCGGTTTCAAGGGCGAACTTTGGCGCATAATTGGCAACTGTACAGAATGACGGGAGTCTTCAGATAATGTATCAGCGATTTGACTCTTTGTTCGCTCTCTGTTTTCTGAATAGGTTTCCAGTGATAAAGATGCCCTCTGGGTTTTGGCGGCTTTGCTTCCCTGGATACGGGTTGAGGTGTTGCGTTTGAACATGGAAAAACCGGGCAGATTTGTTTTTTCTATGTCCGACGCTTTACCTGTCTTTTCCGGAGCTGATTGTGGCATTGGTACTTCCAGAATCGGATAAGTTTTTATAAATTCCTTTACATCATCAATGACCGCTCGGCTGTCCTCTAGTCGGATCCCATTAATTTGTTTCATCGCGTCCACAATGGCGGCTCGGGGTGTCACCACTTTAAGCAGATCACTTTCTGTCTTAAAAAGATACTCGGCTGTATTGGATTCAGGATCGTACTCCCAGAGCAGGGCAGAATTCGGTATAACCTTTAGAAAACTTACTTTCATATGCAGTTGATAGTTGAGAAATTTAATGGAATCCTTTTTCAATTTAAATTATCATTATTAGGTTAAATTGTACAAAAAGGATGTAACTTGTTCGACTATAATATATTAGAATTATCTTATCCGTCAAATTTATGTCATAACTATGGTAAATTTAGTCAATTATCTGGCTTTGTGCTTATTGAAAGCGCAGATCAGCTTCGCGGCCGTTTTGATATTCTGACAGCATTCCCTTATGACCTTGTTAACGAAAAGCACCTATCGGATTTAAGTAATCTATTCATTTATCTCGATTCTTTGTTACCGCCTGTCTACTCAAACTGCGATTTGCCATTTCAGGGAGGTGCAATAGGCTATTTTTCCTATGATTTGGCTTGTCAGCTCGCCGGAATAGAGATGAAAACCCACCCTGACATGGAGGGGATGCCATTATTTCACCTGGGGCTATATGATTGGGCAATTATAGTTGATCATCATTTAAAAAAAGTGAGTTTATTCACTGCCAATACCAGAAAGGAAACTTCGGAAATAGCCGCTGCAATGGCGGAATTATGGGTGGAGGCAGGCAAGGAGGCCGCTACGAATGGTGATTACAAAATTCAGCTCCCCCTAAGCTCATTTATTTCCTATGACGATTATCAAAACTCGTTTGGCTTTATTCAGGAAGCGCTATTTCAAGGCCGCTGTTATCAGGCCAACTTAACTCAATGCTTTTCTCTGAATTATGAGGGCAATAGTTATGCCATTTATCAAGCAATTCGAGCACTAAATCCTGTTCCCTACGGAGCATTCATTAAGCTTGAAAACGCAGATATTTTATCATTTTCCCCCGAGTGCTTTCTTACTTACAAACAAGGTAAATTAAGGACTTCTCCCATAAAGGGTACTGCCAGGAATGATGAGAATGAAGCGAACGATGATGCAGTCAAACTGGCATTGATAAATTCTGAAAAAAATCGTGCTGAAAATATAATGATTGTGGATTTACTTCGAAATGATCTTGGGAAAATTGCTAAAAAAGGCAGCGTCAGGGTTACTGAGTTATGCGAACTTCAAAGCTATAAAGGCGTTCATCATTTAGTCAGTCATATTGAAGCGGAATGCCGAGAAGATATTGGCATGTTTGAAGCGTTTGGGGCCTGTTTCCCTGGAGGTTCGATAACAGGGGCTCCCAAATTAGAGTCAATGAAAGTAATAGCTGAAAGTGAAGCCTTTGGCCGTGGGGTTTATTGTGGAAGCATTGGATATTTCTCCAGGCATGGGCGATTTGATACGAATATTGCTATTCGGACAATTACTGCAAAGGGGAATAAACTCTTGTTTGCCGCAGGTGGTGGGATCGTAATAGATTCAGAGTGTGATAAGGAATATGATGAGTGTTTTATTAAAATTAATCCCATCCTGAAAGGATTATTAGAGAATGGAAAATAAGATAGCGTCGGTCATCGTTCTTTTTGAAGAAAAGAGTAAATCATTGCTGCTGACTATACGCAATCCTTTTCTGCGCAGCCACCCGGGGGAAATCTGTTTTCCTGGCGGCGGTTGGCAAGAGGAGGATCGAAGCCTCCAAGACACCGGTTTACGTGAGTTGCGTGAGGAACTGGGTATTACAGCTGAGCGGGTTCGATTAATTTGTCCAATGGAAAAAGAGCATACTCTGACCGGTTATATTATTCACCCATGGTTTGCCTCCGTTAATTCAATAGAGCCTTTCACGCTCAATGCTGCAGAGGTCTCTGAACTATTTATGCTTCCGATTGATCAGATCTGCATACAAGCTAATTATCAGGAAATTGAGTTTAAAAAAGGGGGCTTAACATTCAAAACTATTCGATTTCTTCATGAAAGCAAATTTGTATGGGGTGCTACGGCCAGGATCATGCATCAATTTTGTGAAAATGATTACTTTAGTCTTTTGGAAGACGCTAAATAAAACTCAGGCTTCGAAATCTGATGTATATCCCCATGAATCACACTCCATTTATGTGCATGCTGTGTCATTCCCGCGCAGGCGGGAATCTATTTTCATCGCGTGCACTGTGCCGGATCATGAATGGATTTCCACCTACGCGGAAATGACAGAGCTTTGTAAGGCGTTGATAGACGGTAGTCAGGCTATTTTTTTATCCTTTGGAAATTGATGCAAGGCATCAGTGATTTGTTTATATAACTCAGGCAGCCATCTGGGTTGGGCAAAATTTGAAGTTGCTGGTTTGGCAACTCGTAAGTCATTAGGCGCAATAATCATCTTGATATTGTTAAGACCCACTCTGCGGCTTAAAAGAAATAATTGATCAATGGCCTTGTCTCCTACAGCAAGGCAGCCCACCGAGAGTGATTTCCCATGCAGAAATATATCACCCCCCAATTTTGTTCGCCCATCCTTGCTTGCTTGCAGCCGATCAAAATTATTTGGGTAATTAATCATCATTGACAAGTGCATGCTGCTAAAAGGGTTAAATGTAACCAGTTTATAGACCCCTTCCGGGATTTGTCCGTCTCTTTCTTTTAGTTTAGGGCCCAGACGGCCGCTAAATGCAGTTAATGGATAGGTATGGATATGTCTCCATTCATGATTATCGTTTTTAGCCCATAACTCAATCTGCCTTTCCTGTTTAAAGGCGAGCAGGGCGATTTCTTTTGGAGGATAAGCCACATTGGCTTTGGAGAAAAAACGAATTAATTCAGGCTCGGTACGTAAACCATATCTGATAATGGCATTATCAACGGCTTGGTTCCAATTCAATTTGGGAGCCATTGCCAGAGATGACTGGCTAAATATAATTAATAAGCTGATTAGCAGTCGCTGCATGGTCTTTTTATGAGATAAATTTTTCACGATAGTACCAAAAAATAATCAATAGAACAAATTGTCAACAGCAATCGAAATGAGTATTTACGGCATTTTTGAATTAACCCCTGGATGAGTGAATTTAGCCTGTAACTGAGGTGGCAGCTGCTTTAAAACATGGGCTGGGGGAGTGCGCAAACCGCCAACTGATGGAAGCAGACCATAATAATTGGGACACATGTATTGAACGTTACCTTCAGGGCTTATTTTATAGAAAACATAACTATAGTTGCAGTATTCAACTTGTTGGAAGCTTGCCACCTGCAGAAGTGGTGTGTTTTGCAGCCGGTGTTCGATGAAAAACGCATTAATCCATAAATTGCTAATTAATATTGCTGCACCCGTTACTGCGATTGCTGCTGTTAAACCGGATATATAACGATAAAGAATGCTTTTTGACTGTCTAAACGAATAACATAGCAGATAAACAATACAAATGATCAGAACCATCAGGTTGAGAGAGTAGACAGCAGCATGCTTGTAATTAAAATAACTGCCAAGAATCTCTCCACCCGCTGTTTTGTATTCGAGCAATACCGCAATAAGGCTGAGCCAGAGTGCCAGAGAAATATAGTTTTTATGACTGGATTTGAAACCATAGGCGAGCAATACCAGACTAATGAGTGGAAAAATAAAATAGATAGAATTCATCAATGAAATCATATTATATTCCTTAAATAGACATCTTGGCGCTGAATTAATCTACACCTATAGAATTATTGCCTAGCCTGCGCGATAAGCTGATGTTAGTTATATTGCTCTACAGCTTATGAAAGATCAAGTAATAGATTTGTGGCTGATCAGGATTTTGCACGTCAATCAGATTGGGAGCAGCAACGTTTATAACTTTTGTTCAGATCCTTCTGGAATTCGTTGCGGCAGATCTTTGATGATCAGTATCACCGTCTCTTTGGGAACTTCGACGCCCTGATGATGAGCAAGATTGAATTTAATCTGTTTCTGGGGAAAGATATGAAGAGACTTGCTCATATAATACAAAGGGAAATGCAGAATATTGATAGTATAGGTCTTTTCCTTGCTGGACAGTTTCGGTGCCTGATGCGACTCCAGTGTGCCAACCCATATTGGTTGCTTCATTGATTTTAAATGAAAATTTGAACGCCACATTCTCAGAATAAGCATGGGTTTTCGACGACCAGGTTTAAAGGTCATTACCAGGACTGGTTTTCGGTTCAAATAAAGCGGGGCCATCAGAGGGATTTCTGCAGAATAATTTTTACTGAACCGTTTAAGTAAGGCATAGAACAATGAGTCATTTTGCTTGTGCCAGCCTTTACGGGCTAACTCTTCCTCCAGATGATTGATTGAGCCGGCATACTGCACATTAAATAAAGCAATTGGTTTGCCGATTCGATTTGTACGAAATGCAGGCAAAAGAGGAGCTGTCTGGTTCCACCAGCGGGCATCGGTAAAAACATACTGCGCATAATAAGGCTGGTGGTTTTTAATTTCCTGATCATGATGCAGCAAGGTTCTCAGCAATGTGCCGCCAAGAATAAGCCCCAGTAGAAAGTATCTTAGCCAGAGAGGACTGACAATAAGAGAAATTTTACGACGATAAAAGAGCCAGTGAATAGTGCTTAAGCCTAATCCGGCCATATAGGCTGACAAGATATCTGTCAACCAGTGATCTCCTAAATAAATAGTGCCAAAACCCGCCAGAATTAATACTGAGATAGCCAGACTGTTAAATGTTCTGGTAATTCTGTTTTTATGCAAATCATTGCTGAAGTACATGAGCATAGTGTATTGGGCAGTTGCAAAGCTCAGACCAATGGAAGGATAAGAGTTACCGTTCTGAATATTTAACAGACCCTCTGGTCTGGCGCTTGGTATGAGCCAGTGAATGAATAACATGAGCAATGCACAACTTAAATGCAGATTGATCCAGTAGGCCGCCTGCCGCCAATTCTGTTGCCAGGAATAAATGATGAACACCCCAGCGCACACTGCGAGTAAATTAATGGGGCTAATTACCGATACCAGAATGATAAAAAAGCTGTCGAAGGAAATTCCGCGCAAGCTCTGTAGAAATAAATGAACGGGCTGATTTAATACATAAAGACCTTTCTGATCGTAAACCATAAAGGAAATAATCAGTAAACATAACCAACAGACAAGAAAAACCAGGCATAATCCCGCCGTTTGGTAATGATTGCTTTCATTGGCAGGCGTTAATCTGGAGATAATCGAGGCCAGATGCGGGTGCCGGCTTGACCAGGACCAAAAGTCATGCAGACTTGTACGTAATAATCGATTGACTCTGACGATTATCCACTTTAAAACTACACTGAATAACCAGATTAAGCCGAGTAACAGCAAGACGACCACCAAGAGGCGTGCGGCACTTTCTGGCGAAAGCTCGGAGCTTGCTGCACCAATCAATACACCAGGCAGAACATAAAGCAGGGACCAGCCGATAGCTGAAATAAAATTGGCAATAAAAAAACGCCATTGGCTCATTCCCATCATGCCGGCAATAACCGGAATGATCGAGCGGAGCGGGCCAACAAAGCGACCAATCAACACACTTTTACCACCGTGGCGTTTGAAATAGTCCTTGCCATAGGTTAAAAGATTAGGATAGCGTTTAAAAGGCCAGATCGAAATAATACGGTCTCTGAAGGTGTAACCTATGAGATAGCTAATGCTGTCGCCTGCAATGGCTCCTAGAATTGCTGCTATCAGTGTCAAATCCACACGCATCACGCCGGTACCTGCCAGGATACCTATTGCGGTCATTGTGATTGACCCAGGAATGATGCTGCCAATGATGGCTAGGGATTCAGAGAATGAAACCAAAAAAGTAAAAAATAATGCCCAGTGCGGATTATACTGCAGCCATGAGATCAGAGGCTCAATGTAATGGGAGAATAATTGCATGCTTATCAGGTTTTAAAATGCTTTAAAAAAAGTGCTGCAAGGTCTTGTTTCACCTCAGCCAAGTCAATGCCTGGTACATAGTCACTCATCTGAGTCATCTCTAACTGACTAAAGCCACAGGGATTTATGCCTTTAAAGGGTTGCAGGTCCATATTCACATTCAGTGCAATTCCATGATATGTGCAGCCATTTTTAACCCGTAATCCAATAGATGCAATCTTTTTTTCATTAAAATAGACACCCGGAGCACCGCAGCGAGTTGTGGCTTCAAGCTGATAATTGGCTAACAAGCCAATCAACAAGGCTTCCAACTGACAAACAAGGGTGCGAATACCGATATGCCTTCGCTTTAAATCCACTAAAACATAGGCGACTAACTGGCCGGGACCATGATAAGTAATCTGACCGCCACGATCGGATTGAATGACAGGAATGTTTGCTGGATTGAGTAAATGTTCCGGCTTGCCTGCCTGACCTTGGGTATATACTGGAAAATGCTCCAATAGCCAGCATTCATCGCTGGTCTCCATCTGTCTGTTGCTAGTGAAGGCCTTCATTTCATCCCAAACGGACTGATAGGTTTGTAGTCCAAGATTACGTATTATCATTATAAAACCATTTTGATATCAGGATGGCTGGTAAGCTCCCGGTACAGATTATCCAGTGAAATCTGATCATAAATAAATACAGTCACAGTAACCGAGACATAATTTCCTCTCTCGCTATTTTTAGACTGTATTTTATGATCCGGTGTCTGCGGATAGTGTTTCAGAACAATCTCGGTTATTTCAGCCACGAAACGCTCTGTATTACTCCCAATAATTTTTAAAGGAAAATCACAGGGAAATTCAATGAGACTGGGTTTATCATTCATAATTTTCTAACCATCTCTTTGTATCGGATATTAATTTGCTGCCAGTAAATTCCCGCCTTACCATCGCCAATCGGAAAATTATTGACTCGGGTAACGGGATAAATTTCTTTAGTAGTGCTGGTAATCCACAGCTCGGACGCAGTAAAAATATCTTGTACCGGAATAGGCTCCTCAATAAATTTCCAGTTAAGCTCTTTTATTAAGTCTAATGCAATTTCGCGGGTAATGCCTGGAAGACAAAAGTGATTCAGAGGCGGTGTTCGGACAATGTTGTCTTTGCCCAACAGAAAAATGTTACTGACACTTCCTTCTGTCACAAAGCCTTTTTTGGTCAGGATAGTGGTATTGGCCCCCTGACGGATCGCTTCATCATTGAGTAACACATTGGCCAGCAAGCCTGTTGATTTAATATCGCATCGCTCCCAGCGATAATCTTCAAGAATAATCGCATGAAGCCCTTCTGCTGCGGTAGCAGTGGGAAAACTGCTGTGTAGAGTAAAGGCCACTACTGTAGGTTTTAATTCTGCAGGAATATCATGTTTACGCATTCCCTGATTACCTCGGGTAATCTGGATGTAGAGCTGCATGTCGCCATTGCCATTGAGTCTGATTAACTCATCGAGCACAGGCAGCCAATCTATTTGCGGCTCAGGGATTCTGGATTTATCGAGACTGGACTGTAGACGTCTGAGATGCTTTTCAACAAAGAAGGGGCGTCCGTCATAGACTGGAATAACTTCATACACTGAGTCAGCAAACAGAAAGCCACGATCGAAGATTGAGACCTTCGCCTCGTGGCTGGGTGTGATTTGTCCATTTAGATAAACGAATTGATTCATTTGTTTTTTTATCCAAACCAATGCTTGAACATCAAACGAACAGAATCTTTCATGCGGGTGAAAATGCCGCCTTTTTCAACGGGTTCGAGCGCATAGACGGGGTGCGTATCAATTGTTTTTTCATCAAATTGAACAACCAGCTCACCAATCTTGTCGCCTTTCTCAATCGGTGCCTGGAGACTTTCTGCTACAGTGGTTGTGATATTCAGGCGTTGATATTGGCCATTGGGTATGGTGATGTACTGATCCTGCAGTAAGCCTACATTAAGCTCGCTGGACGCGCCTTTGTATACAGGAACTTTGGTAATACTTTGCCCTGCTTTATATAGAGGATGTGTTTCAAAAAAACGAAAACCATAATTCAGAAGACGTTCACTGTCATCGGCTCTGACTGAATCGCTTGGAGAGCCTAGTACGACTGCCAGAAGGCGCATGTTATCTCGTTTGGCAGAGGATACCAGGCAAAAACCCGCATCATTGGTATGACCTGTTTTAACCCCATCAACCTGACTATCTCTCCACAGCAGACGATTACGGTTAGGCTGGCGAATTCCATTGTAAGTAAACCATTTTTGACCATACCAGTGATAGTATTGAGGGAAGTTCGTAATCAGCGCACGTCCCAGAATAGCGAGATCTTTGGCAGTAGTATGTAAATTGGGATCAGGCAGGCCGGTACTGTCGGTGAAGTGACTATTCACCATCCCCAGTTGCTGGGCCTGTTGATTCATAATTTCAGCAAAGCCAGGCTCACTGCCGCCGAGATGTTCCGCCATAGCGACACAGGCATCATTACCTGAATCAACAATAATTCCTTTCAGAAGATCCTCAATACTTACCATCTGGCCTTCTTTGACAAACATTCTTGAGCCGCCTGTTTTCCAGGCTTCACGGCTGATTCTGACATTATCCGTCAAATGGATCTGGCCGTTGTGCAGCGCATTGGAGATGACATAAAGAGTCATCATTTTTGTGAGGCTTGCAGGTGGTAATTGCTCCTCACTATTTTTCTCCGCAATAATTTTGCCGCTATTGACGTCAATAAGAATATAGGCTTTAGCATTCAGGGTTGGAGGAGAAGGGGTTATAAGAGGTTTATTGGTAATAGTCGGGCTTGGAATCGGGGTATTAGGCAAAGCTGTATCAGCATAAAATACAGCGCTTTGGAAAAAAAGAGAGGCGGCCAATGCCACTTTGGAATAAATTTGCAAACACTTCATTTTATTATTTTACTCGCTATTACAAAAATCCCGTTAGTCTAACACAGCATTAGTCTCCCTCCAATTATCTTCTTAGAAGATTAGCTACCGCTTTTTTTTAAGTCGATTCAAGGCAGTGCAGGCAGGTTCTATCGTCAGCCCCAAAATTTTCGTAGAATATAAATTATTTTTCATAATCACTAAAACCACTAAAGTGAGAATTTATGCGTTGGATTAGGTTTTTGCCATTGATGTTGCTTTCTGCCTGCCATGGACCTGTAAATACAATTGAGCCTCCCGTACAAGAAGGGGGTAAAACTGTTTCTGTGCCAGGAAATCACTCATCAGTCCGGCAAAAGCAGTTTACAGCTCAGCAAAAAGATGGGGCGCCTCCAGGCGCGCCGCCAACGCGTTTTCATAAAGTAAATCCGGTCTACGAACCCTTTAGCCGCTATGGAAATCCGGGATCTTACGCTGTAAATGGTCATAATTATGAGGTCATGCGTAGTGCCAGCGGCTATAAGACTAAAGGTATCGCGTCCTGGTATGGAACCAAGTTTCACAGCAGGAGAACATCAAGCGGGGATGACTATGATATGTACGCAATGACTGCTGCGCATAAAACCCTGCCTTTACCCACCTATGTCCGGGTAAAAAATCTTGAGAATGGACGGGAGGCGGTGGTCAAGGTGAATGATAGAGGCCCTTTCCACGATGATCGGGTCATTGATCTCTCTTATGCAGCAGCAAGCAAGCTGGGTTTATTGCCTAAGGGTACCGCCGCGGTAGAAATTGAGGCCTTAACTGTCAGGGAGCCCGGTAAACCGCATATTGCTTATTATTATGTGCAGGCTGGTGCCTTCAATTCCCAGCAATTGGCTGCATTGCTAAGGGAAAAGCTGGCTCGTATCACTCCTTCACCGGTATTTGTTGAAAAATATAATGAGCGGTTTCTGGTGAAAGTAGGCCCCTTTGCCGAGCGCAACATGACGGATAACCTGAAGCGACAGCTAGCTCAGCAAGGAGTTGTTGGTGCATTTTCACTGTTACAGTAGTTTAATCAGCTATTCGGATCATCGATGACTACCCGAGTCCCTCTTTCGCCATCCTCAGGAACACTGACAAACTCTTCGTTTAGCCAGCGGGCATCCTCTGTAAACATCCTGATACAGCCGTGGCTGTCAGGATACCCGGGAACTGTATTACTGCCATGTAAAGCATACCCGCGGAAGAAATGCATGCAATAGGGCATTTCTGCACCGCCATTATTTCCATCCGCACGCCGTGGGAACGCAGTAGATATACAGTCTATATCCTGTTTTCTAATGACGCGAAAAGAACCCGTCGGGGTTGAGCAGCCTCCATAAACGCCGTGACAGTGTGGATTTCCAGAAGAGATGGGTCCCCACCAAAGTAACTCACCGTCTTCATCATAGGCGCCCCATGCCAGTTTTTTCTGGCTGATGTAAATAGTTTTCTCACCGTCGGATTCAATGTAGCGGGGGAATGGGGATACATCGTAGATAGTTATTCTGTCCAGGTTTTTAGGTATCGCGATAACCATTCCTGTTCTAAGCCTGATGTTCATACGATTAATGCGCCGCACCAAATCCCGTGATTCCTCATTAGGAAAAAGGCTGGCCCATGTGTCGCCGGATTTGATTTTCATACAAAAATAATCCGGATCATTACAAAGCGTTTCTCCAAATCGACTTTCTGACCATGCAGCGGGAAGGAGAGAAATCATTAATATTATTATTTTGCACCATTGTCTCATGATTTTACCCCCAATTTATCAACTGGTTGATCTTGATAACGGCACAACTAGAAAAAACTTTATATTTTTTTAGATTAAATTGTGATTGCCAGATTGGTTTTTATTCTTTAGCAGCAACTCCTGGCATTTCAAGCCATGCCTGGTGGATTGTTGCCAACAGCGAATTTGCCTCGGCTAACAGATCTGAATCGCTATGCAGATTGGCTTTCAACAGGATCTGCTGGATATAGTCATATAGTTGATCCAGATTAACCGCAATATCTCCACCTTGTTCGTGATCAAGACTGGTTCTTAAGCCATCGAGAATGCTGATAGCTCTGGAAATATGCTCACCTTTCTCACTGATTTGCTGTCGCTGGATATGGCCTTGAGCTGTCGCAATATGCGATCGGGCCCCTTGCAAAAGGAGGTTTATTAATTCATGAGGATTTGCCGATTCTATTCGGGTCTGTAAGTCGATAGATTTGTATTGATTAATTGCTTGCTCATACCTGTTTTTCATAATCATCTCTTGTTCAAGGTCAATTGGGGCAGATTTGCCAGCTGCTGGCTTAAGAAATTGCTGGTGCTTTGCATCTGGGACAATAAACCATCAAGGGCTGTAAATTGTTTCAGATAGCGTTTACCAAGCTCCTGAGTACGGTAATCGAGCTGAACGCGATCCTCGGCAATCCGTTCAATTTGATTATTTAGACTGCTGGTGCGATCAACTAAACTGCCCTTGTCATCGAGCAATTGTTCAATCAAATCATTAAATTTCACTGCCAGGCCATTGGTTACGGTAATATTTCCTCTCGCGCCAATCCCGCCGCCGGTGATATCAACTGAAAGATTTTTATAAGCGCCGCTGCCTTTTAGTGTTAACCCATTCGAAGAGGTCGCAATTAAACCGCCGATGGTACCGCTTAAACTAACTCCTGGATTGAAGGAGTCAATCGTTAGCGCATAGGTTCCTGCCTTGATATCAGCACCAACCAGGTTGATTTTCACATTGCTATCGGAAGCCTTTGCCGACTTGGCGAAAAAGGCTCCAATGGATTCGTAGTGCATGTCCAGTGCTTTGGTTAACTGGTCTTCATTGATCTCAAGCAAGCCGCTTTTTGTTGTTTTAATGCCCAGATCAGCCAGGGTTTTAAGCGGGGAGGAAGCATCCTGACTGACATCGCTGACCAATGCTGACAATGAAAATTTTAGATTTCTTATTCCTGTATCACCCTGAAGACTTCCTGCTTTTTTTGTAGTCGGATCGTAGCTGGTTAAATTATTAAGACTGCTCATGCTGTCATTGAACTGTTTAACAAACTCCCTGATTAATGAGGTGGTTTGTGCTCGATTCGCCTCAACGCCGAGTGAAATAAGTGTTCCAGGCTGAGCTTTTTTCAAATCCAGAGTAATGCCGGCAATCGCATTTTCTATCCGGTTACTGCTTTCAGTGAGTAGTAAACCATTGATTTTGAATTGGCTGTCTTTAGCCTCTGCAGTTTGAAGCATTGAGTTAACACCGGTTGTCGGATCATAGGCCAGTGCTGACAAGCCTGTGCCGTTGGTATTGTTCCCATCAGTATCATTTACAGTAATTCGCATTTCATACGACTTGCCGGTCGAGGGGCTGCTTAAAGTCAGCCGCGCGCCCTGACTGTCCTGAACAATGGCTGCCTGCACGCCGCTGTCGCTGTTATTAATCGCATCGCGAATCGCAACAAGACTGCTTTGACCTGCGCCAATAGTAATAACTAGCGGGTCTTTATCTGCATTCAGGGTAAAACTGCTGAGATCGTTGCTGTAACTTCCAAACTCAATCGTCAATGATCCCTGACCGACAGGAGAGGATGCGTTGGCAAAGGCTCCGGAAGCGAGGTTTTGTTTGGCGGCTAACTGGATAATCTCAATATCATAATGACCATCAATAGCATTATCACCAATAGTGGCCTGCAAGGCATTGGGATCACTTAAGGTGGTTTTTAATGAATTAAATTGCTTTAAATCACCCAGTTTAATCAGGCTGCTTTGTAATTTGCTGAGCGCGCTTTTCACTTGACCAAGGGCTGAAAGCTCTGCCACCAGATCCGCTTCATGTCGATCAATTCTGTTTTTAGCGGGGGTGATTTCCGCTTTTACCAACGCTTCAACGATTGATTTAATGTCTAACCCTGAGCCAACTCCTGGCGAACTTATCCCTGACACGCTGTTATCCTTAATATCTAATCAGATTTATATTGCAACTCAGTTACACTTTTTTATCAATAGACCCGCTAATCATTTCATCAACCAGACTTAGCAGTTTCAAGTATTCATCTGGCGGCATCTTCCGTATGACTTTATCTGATAATTTCTCTGTTACGATAGTTTGAAGAACGCCGGTGGCTTTATCAATGGCCTGTTTACTTTGCGCCGAGCTCAATGGACTGGAGGAAAAGGGCTGAGAACCGACTTTAATGTTCTCATGAATACCAATTGATTCCTGTTCCAAAGAATTAGACTTAATATTATTTGACTCAATCTTCATTTCGACCTCCCACTTAATCGAATACAGGAAGGATATAAGCTAAAATAACCTGCTCCGATCAGAGAGCAGGCTAGTATTTACTATTATCTGCCGAGTAAGGACAGTACAGATTGTGGCAGGCTGTTAGCCTGTGCCAGCATCGCAGTTCCAGCTTGTTGCAGAATCTGGGCTCTGGTTAAGTTAGCCGTTTCAGCGGCAAAATCCGCATCCTGAATTCGGCTTCTTGCGCCAGACAGGTTTTCAGCAACGTTTGCCAGATTGGCGATAGTGGATTCAAATCGGTTCTGCAAGGCACC
Source organism: Legionella quinlivanii (assembly GCF_900461555.1). Classification (NCBI taxonomy): domain Bacteria; kingdom Pseudomonadati; phylum Pseudomonadota; class Gammaproteobacteria; order Legionellales; family Legionellaceae; genus Legionella; species Legionella quinlivanii. The sequence goes on from NZ_UGOX01000001.1 coordinate 1,580,805, forward strand.
CATTGCAGCGCGGTTCGAGTTCACTGAGCTTAAGGCTGAATCCAGTCGCAATATAGCGGATTGTGCACCGGCTGCAGTACCCACATCAATGCTGTCTACTCCCAGAGAGTCTTTGGCGATAGCAGCATTTAAGCCTAATGTAGCCACGGTTCCGCCAATAGAGATGCTATTGGTTGCACTTATAGTCAGACTGCCGCGCAACGTACCATCAAAATCGCCCCCGGTAACGCTAATACCGTCTGTACCAGCAGTAAAACCGGTTCCGCTCTCCGTGATATCAATATTACGGCCATCTGCAGCGGTTAGGGTCAGATCCCCACCATTTAAACTGGCAATGACACCTGTCTGATTGCTCACGCCATTGATTGCATCACGAAGCGCCGTGTTAGATAAGGCAGTTGCAACGTCCTGGTTAGTAAATACCGCTACTCCATTGACAGACAGGTTATAGGTGTCACCTGCTGTACCCCCAATTGCGCCCACTGTCTGAGTTCCTGAGGTATTGGCACTTATAGATAAACCGGCGATTCCAGCATCATTGATTGCCGCTGCTTTAGCATAGGCTGAAGTAGCATCCTGCTGGGCATTGCCTGTGAATCCGGCACTGGAGTTGATTGTTGTGGCAGCACCGCCGCCAATGGCTATTGTTATATCAGTCGAAGCAGCGTTGGATACCTCAGTACCCGTTTGGGTTGCGATACCGCCGATTGATGAGGCTTTAATACTTCCAATGGCAAAGTTGATCGTCTGATTTGCATTGGCACCTACCTGGAAACTTGCACTTGAAAACGAGCCATCCAGAATTCTCTGACCATTGAACTCAGTGTTTAAAGCAATTCTATCGAGCTCGCTTTGTAACTGAACAACTTCTTCCTGAATAGCCTGACGGTCGCCAGAGTTATTCGATGAGTTAGCTGATTGCAGTGATAGTTCACGCATACGTTGTAAGATATTGGTCGTTTCCTGCATTGCCCCTTCTGCAGTCTGAGCCAATGATATACCATCATTCGCATTCCGTATTGCCTGGTTCATACCCCTGATTTGTGATGTCATTCTTTCAGAAATGGCTAGTCCGGCAGCGTCGTCTTTAGCGCTGTTAATGCGCAGACCGGATGAAAGACGTTGAATGGCCGTCTGCATGCCTTTTTGTGATACATTTAAACTCCTTTGGGAATTTAATGACATCACGTTAGTATTAATCACTTGAGTCATGACCAAAATCTCCTCGTGCCTGAATCCCTGGATTGGGGATTATATTATTACCGGGAATTCGACCCTTGAATTCACCGTACCCACTTTAGTTATCGGACAGAAACAAAAAAACTTTAGGGGGCGTAGCACTTTATTTTAAAAAATGCGAGAAAAACGGGAAAATTTTATTTAAAATTCATGGTGTGTAGAAAAAATAAACAGTTTGATGCTAATCAGCCGAGCCAGATTATTGTTCAACAATTAAATACGAACAATATAGTGAATAAAACAAGCCTCAGATAAAAAATCAGGTTATACTGTTGCGCGTCAAATTCAATCCACGGATTCTTATCTATGAGTTGGCTAAAAAAATTATTACCTTCAAAAGTCAGAACAGAAGCATCACAGAAAAAAGGCGTGCCCGAAGGCTTATGGGTAAAATGCCTTGGATGTAACTCTGTTCTTTATAGTACCGAGCTAATCAAGAACCTCTCTGTATGCCCTAATTGCAATCATCACCATCGCCTGACAGCGCGTCAGCGTCTGCAACAGTTTTTAGATGAGGGGAGTATTGAGGAAATAGCGGCTCATCTGGAGCCTATCGATCGACTGAAGTTTAAGGACTCAAAGAAATATAAAGATCGTATTGTCCAGGCGCAAAAAGCAACAGGCGAGAAAGAAGCTTTATTACTTGCCAAGGGCAGTGTTATTGGACAGCCTGTCATCGCAAGCGCCTTTGAGTTTAACTTCATTGGCGGCTCTATGGGAGCAACGGTGGGGGAGAAGTTTGTACGCGGCGTCTTATTGGCAACTAAAGAAAGAAAGCCCTATCTTTGCTTTACCGCAAGCGGTGGCGCAAGAATGCAGGAAGGCTTGTTTTCCCTAATGCAAATGGCTAAAACCTCAGCCGCTCTCGCTAAATTCTCCGAGACCAATCTGCCATTTATAGTGGTACTGACTGATCCCACATTAGGAGGCGTTTCAGCAAGTTTTGCCAGCCTGGGCGATATTATTATTGCTGAGCCCAATGCGCTTATCGGCTTTGCTGGTCCTCGGGTCATTGAGCAGACAGTTCGGCAAACCTTGCCCGAAGGCTTTCAACGCAGTGAGTTTTTGCTTGAGCATGGTCATATTGATATGGTAGTTGACAGAAAGTCGCTTCGACCCACTATCGCTGAGTTAATTGCCAAGTTGTCGCACCGTAGCTTGTAAGATCATGAAAAGGAGCGGGAAAACCTTAAAGCAATGGCTGAACGAGCTGGAAAACCGGCATGTCCAGGAAATCCAGCTTGGGTTGAGCCGTATCAAACGTGTTGCTGATGAATTGGATTTATTAAATCCTGGGCCAATCGTTATAACGGTCGCGGGGACCAATGGCAAGGGCAGCGTCGTAGCTACCCTTGAAGAAATATATTCCAACTCAGGATATCGCGTCGGTGTCTATACTTCACCGCATTTGATTGCTTTTAACGAAAGGATCCGGATTAATAAAAAAGCGATTGAAGACGAGCAACTTGAAAATTACTTTGAACTTATTGATTTTGCAAGAAAAGATACCGCGCTGACCTTCTTTGAAATGGCAACACTCGCTGCCTTATTGCATTTTGAACAACATGATCTTGATCTGGTAGTTTTAGAGGTTGGGTTAGGCGGAAGACTGGATGCTACCAATATTATCGATAATGATTTGGCAATTATTACCACGGTCGACTTCGATCATCAGGAATATCTTGGAACAAGCCTCGATGCGATTGGAACCGAGAAAGCAGGGATCCTTCGTTCCAACAGAGCGTTTATAGGAGCTGCTTCCGATTTGCCTTCCTCAGTTTTAAAAAGAGCAATGGATGTCGCAAAACCAGTATTTATTAATGGCCAGGATTATTCGTATAAAATTGCAGATGATATTCTTGAGATTAATTTTCAAACACAGTTACTTCAGTTCCCTAAACCCCATCTACATCCAGATTCTGTTGTAGCCGCTGTCATCGCGTCAAAAATTCTAAGCGAAAAATTACCGGTAGAAGATAAGGACATTGCCATTTCCATTAAAAGCGTTCATTTGCCGGCTCGCTTACAAATGATCGAACAAAACGATAAGAGACTCCTTTTAGACGTGGCGCACAATCCGCAATCTGCAAGATTTTTGGCAGAATTTGTGACGCAGCAAAAAATACATGGTAATATTCATGCGGTTTTTTCTGCTTTAAATGATAAAGACATAAAAGGAATAGTCGAGCCACTTTTACCTTTGGTTGATTATTGGTATCCTGCAAGGCTTGAGAGTAAGCGCGCCTGTGTTGCAGAACAATTATTAAAAGAGTTGCCTGAGAATATTGAGCAAACAAAAGGCTATTTTAGTAGCCCTGAAGAAGCTTATGAAGCGGCATTCCGGCAGGCAAAAGCAGGCGATTTAATTATTGCCTTCGGATCTTTTATTCTGGTAGGTGCTGTTTTAAATGCAGTATCTGATTCTTACCTGGAGGAGTTACTATGACATTAGTAATGGACGAGCGTATTAAGCACAGACTTATTGGACTTGCTGTAATTATCTCTTTAGGAGCTATTTTTGCTCCGGCAATTATGAAAAAATCAAGTCAGCGCCTGGAAGGGCCCTCAAGTATTTCCATCAAGCTGCCTCCAAAGCCGGTGCTGCCTCAGGTCACTGCATCTGATGAAGAAACCATGTTTAAATCGGTTAAAGTGGCTCATGTAGACATTCCAACAGCTAACGAAGATTATCAACCTGCGACGACTATTGCCAAAGCGGAGCCCTTAAGTCCGGTTAATGGAACAAAAACAATAGACTATGCCAGTGCTCAGATTGATAATCCTGATGCTCTGAAAGAAGCCCGCGCACAGGAAGATAAAGCAGACGTGATGAGTAATCCACCCGCTGAGCTGGCTCAACACAATAGTGTATCTTACTCTTCACATGCGGCATCAAATGAAGATGTAAAAAGAGTGGCTCTTGAACAGAAAAAGCCTTTGGCCAGTATACCTGCTGCCATTCCTGCAAAAGAACTGCCAAAAACTATTTTGGCCAGCAAATCGCTTCCAGCAGCTAAAACCCAGGCTAAACCCGTTGCAAAGATTCAGCAATTAGCCAAAGCGCCTACGTCCAAAGCTCTCCCTGGCAAAACAGGTTACTCAGTTCAGGTTGCTTTATTTGTACAGCAAAAGAATGCGATTGCATTGGTTAACAAGCTAAAAAGTAAAGGATTTCAGGCTTCCTATAACAAAGTCCAAAGCAAAAACGGTATTGCATATAAAGTACTGGTTGGACAAATGAATCAGAAAGATCAGGCTCTGAAGCTAAGAACACAGCTGGCTAGCGCGATGCAGATTAATGGATTTGTCGTACCTACAACAGGAATCAGCTAAAGATGCAATGGTACTGGATTGATATCGCCATCATACTCATAATTGGTCTTTCAGTTATTACCGGTTTATTCCGTGGTTTTCTGAAAGAATTGATAGCCCTTTCAGTTTGGATTGTGGCTATTTGGCTTGCATACAATTACTCTTCTGTTTTATACCCCTGGTTAGGAAATTATATCCAGGATCAAACGGTTAAAAAAATTGCCTCCTTCATTATTGTCTTAACTGCAACTGTAATTGTAGGGGGTATTATCAATGCGCTTCTTGGTTTTATATTAAAACGCTCCGGGTTGAGCGGTACTGATCGATTATTAGGGATGGGATTTGGTTTTATACGCGGTGTTTTTATTGTCTCATTAATCATTGTGGTTATTCGTATGACCTCTCTCCCGCAGGAAGAATATGTCAGCCAATCACGCCTTTATTCCAAGTTCACTCCTGTAGTCGACTGGATTTCAAGTAAGGTACCCGATTTAATTAATCAGGCTAAATCGCTGGATCAAACAAACAGCCTCGCTGATTTTCCATCCGACTTCGAGTTGTCTCAATCTTAAGATTGGATATAAGCTTTGGCAGTTTACAAAGCTTATATCTTTCCGATTCGCCATTTTGCTCCTTGAATGATAACTTCGGATAGTATTTCCAAAACGCCGTCTATACTTTTATTAAAGGATGTCAGGAGCCTAGAATGACTGCGAACAATGAGAATGTCTTGCATCATGTCAATAAGATGCAGCAAGCTTTTAAAGATCAGGTCGACCATCTGCGAAAAGACATTAAACTAATTGATGAGCCACAGTGTAAAGCCATGTTTGAAACAAGTGCTGAAGTGTTATCAGGTTTAATTAAAGCGTTTGAGGATTACAAAGAGAAAAAAGAAGATGCCTGGAAGCACTAAATGGACTTCTAAACAGCCCTTTTTTTGACTTACTAAAAACAGCGTTTAACCTTAACCCAAGTACTGCGCCTGGCTCTAAGAGATGGTCACAAAATTTAACCATCCTGTAAGAGCCTACGTACCCCGCTTAATGCCTGAGGGCTCCCCTCATTATTATATAGTCAACGGATGATTAATGATTACCCAAACAGATCTACTATAGTGTCGTTTTGATCTAATAAGTACGTATTTGTTGAATGAAAAAATGAGGGGATTCCTCAGGCTTATGCCGGGTATCCATAAAAATGGCAGTGGGTTTTAAATGCTTTTGCCAATCAGACGCATTAACCCTGTACAGTCGCAGCACCGTAGCAGAATGCTATTTATCGTTATTTTACAAGCAGCCCGGCTCCTTGGAGCAGGGGTTGGGGAGGCTGTATTCTGAAGGACTAAAATTTTTACCAGACGTATAACAGGCTTTTTTTCTGGGATGATTCAATAAGTGCTCCTGCTCATCTGATACCCTAAAAAATGAGCCAAAACGCTTAAGCCTTTGGTTTCTCTTTTCTTCTTCGCTGGGTTGAGGTTTCATGTAAATATTTTTCAGAGCTGAGTCGGGTTTTAAAGAAAATGCATAGCCATATCCTACTGCACGTATGTCTTTAGAATCTTGAGCAAACCCACAAGCACCCCAATGAAGATCCTGACCTTTATATTGATTTAGCAGCTGAGAGAGCGAAGTTTTTTTTCTTACCTGTACTACCTGGGTAGGAACCTGGCTTAAAGGGGGATTCATAGCCGGAATATCAGCATAAGAAAGCACGTAATCGGGCACATTATCCCCCGCTCTTAAAATTAAAGGATAGGTGTCAAAACTTTCATGATGGGGTTTGTCTGTTGGATTCAATCCATTTTTTATCAAATACCATGTTGCTTTTGATACCGAAATATCCTTTGCTGTAAGAAGCTCTCCGTTAGCCAAGGCATTAGAAACTTCCTGATTTAATAAACTACCTGGTGAGCAGTAAATGGTAAGACTGGTGTCTGTCGGGATTGTACAATCAGTGGACGTTGCGTCAAATGAAGCATGACCGTAAAAAACAATTCGAGGCATAAGGTTAACATTTTATAAGTTGGATTTAATTGTAACATAAAGATTAATTGCCAAACAATTTGGTTCGTTTTAAAGTTTTCATGTAGTCAGAGATAAAGCTTATTATGAGTGATAAACTCAAGCACTGATTCAGGCATATTTTCAGAGTTCAATAAAGAGTTTTTCCGAATTTCGGTAGAGGAAATGGGATAGGCGCCGGCATCAAAAAAATAAATAAGCCCTTGTGCGGTATTTTTCAGATCATGCTCTCTTTTAGTTAGATGTCTGGAAAGCGATTCCCTCAGATTGCTACTCTCGCTCGGGCTAATATCAGGCCGTTTTATCACCAGAATATTTGCTAACTCCAAAATCCGGGTCCATTGATGCCATTGCGGTAACTGATGGAAACTGTCCATCCCCATCAGCAGAGTCAAAGCGACATTTTCTCCCAGTTCCTCGCGGTAACTCTCGAGTGTTGTAACTGTATATGATGGTGATGGACGATTAATCTCACGCTCGTCAATTTCAAAATGATAGGAAACCGGATAATCAGCCAGAGCGAGATCTAACATCTTTAGTCGTTGGGTAGGGGAAGCTGCCGCGCTCTGCTTTAGCAAGGGTAATTTACAGGGTAAAAAAATAAAACGCTGGAACTGGAAATGCTGTTGCACATTTTCGGCTATGCTCAAATGTCCTTTATGCACAGGATCAAAGGTTCCGCCAAATATTAATACATTATCCAAGATAACCTACCTTTTTCCCCGAGCATAAAGCTATGGCTATTAACTCAAGATTACGCCAGATTTGACCGGGCTGGTTAGCGCTTTTAATTTTTTTGTCTAAAAGCTCGCATTGATTTAGCAGATGAACCAGAAAGGCAATTTCAAAACGCTTGATTGCGGTTTGATAATAGCCTAGCTTTGTTGACCAAATCTTTAGTTGTGAAGCTGCATCGCGAAATGAGCAGTGTCCTGTTTTATGCTTCAATTGAATGAGTAGTCTAATTTCCTGGCTTAATATCCATAAGATTAAGCTGGGCTCGGTCTTATTTTGGCTGGATTGCCTGAGAAGAAGGAGCGCTTTGGCTTGGTTAGCTAATAAGCAGGCGTCTGCCAGCTCGAAACTTAAAAACTCGCATTGATTGTGCAAGTGCTCCTCTACATCCTTCAATGTCAATCGAGTATTGGTTTCTGCAATTAATTTGATTTTTTCTAATACCTGAGCGCAGGCTGGAAGATTATTTTCATTATATTGATATATAAGCGCAGGAATTGCTTCATCAAAGATAAATGAGTGTTGCTTAAGCTGAGAGGCAATCCATTCCTTACAGGAGTTAGCATTCATCGGGCTTGCAGCAATAATCATAATAGCCGGATGATTACTGATAAATTGCAGGGCTTTTAGCGTCAAATCGGGTGCTCGAAGAATAAGCAAACATTGCGGGTTAGGAGAGGATAAATAGGTTTCAAGAAATTGTTTCCCAGCAGAATCCAGTGTTTTTTTATCATAGCGTACATCCAGAATCATCATACTGCTAAACAGTGAGAAATTGCTTGCCTCTTCCCGTAGCATAGTCCAATCTGCTGTTGAATTAATTTGCAGTATTTTGGTATCACAATCGTCTTTATGACGTGTTTGCCAGGCGGATATTAACACTTTCGCATAGTGATTTACTTGAAATGGCTCTTGTCCGGTTATTAAATATACGGGAAGAAATTTGTCTGGCGGTGGTAAATTCAGATGGTTTAGTTTGTTTAACATGAAATTAGCTTAGCTTGCGATTAATTCGATTCATAATTTGCATGGCTGCATCACGGCGCATTTCACTGTATATAAGAGTTTCCTCTGCATTGGACCCTAAAATTCTGTTGTTATTTACTGTGAGTTGTCGGGTTACCGTAACCTGATTTGAAGAAAGCAAGGGTTCGCCATTTGTTTTGATCAGAGAATAGACTGCGGTATAAATAAGCTGATATTGACGGGGCGTTGTACTGGCTCCGACACTGGTGATTTGTTCCTGAATGGTATCTTTTTCAAGAATTAACATAAATGAAGAACCTTTGGCAGATGAAAGAACGCGTATGCCGTAGGATTGAAGTTGATCCTTTAATTGCAAATGCAGGTCAGGTTGTGCACCCTGGTTTATTAGTGCCACATTATTAAACCAGGATGGTATTTCATAGGTTCCGCGCAGCTTGAAACCACATCCTGCTAACAAGATGATGAATACTGCGAGGAAGTAGCGTTTAAACATCAACTATACCACCAAATTGATCAATTGACGGTGAGCAACGACTATCGCCTTTTTAATGCTTTTACCCTCAACAAAGGCATGAGCTTCCCTGGTTGCTGTTTCAATCAATTCTTGTTCGGAGGCATCGCTCTGAGCGGTAAATTGAGCTCTTAATTTACCATTCACCTGGACAATGAAATCAACTTGATCGGTTTTTAATGCGCTTTTGTCGACTTTTGGCCAGGAAGCGTCAATGATTGCTTTTTCATAGCCCAGTTGCTGCCATAAATGGTGGCAGATGTGAGGCGTAATGGGGGCGAGTAATCGCAATAAGACACTCATGCTGGCATGAATGAAATATTTGTCATGCTCAGTTTCTATTGAATAATCAGAAATCTCATTAAACAATTTCATGCAACCAGAAACCACGGTGTTAAATTGTTGCTTCTCATAGTCATTAGAAGCCTGAGCCAGGATTTGGTTTACAGTCAGGCGTGATTTTTTTAATCTATTATCAGCCTGCTGCCAATCGACATGCCCATTTCCATTGCAAATCGCGTTGTTAACTTCAGTAAACAGTTGCTGATTTTTGTGAGCGAAAGCCCAGACCCGCTTCAAAAAGCGATGAGCTCCTTCCACTGCGGTATCAGACCATTCTAATGATTGCTCGGGAGGCGCGGCGAACATGACAAAAAGACGTGCGGTATCCGCGCCATAAGTATTAATCAAGTGATTAGGGTCAACCACGTTACCCAATGACTTTGACATTTTATGGCCATCTTTTAATACCATTCCCTGAGTCAGCAGCGCTTTAAAAGGCTCATCAGAATTAACCAGGCCTTCATCGCGCATCAGTTTATGAAAGAATCGGGCATATAAAAGATGCATAACGGCGTGTTCAATGCCGCCAATGTATTGATCTACGGGAGTCCAGTATTTAGCGCGATCATCCAGCATGGCATTGTCCTGACCTTTGCAGGCAAAGCGCGCGTAATACCATGAAGACTCGATAAATGTATCGAAGGTATCGGTCTCTCGCGTGGCATCCTGACCGCATTTAGGGCAGCGTGTCTGTAAAAATTTTGCGGACTGCGCCAGAGGTGATCCACTTCCTGTAAATTCAATATCATCCGGCAGTGTTACCGGGAGATCTTGTTCGGCCACTGGAACGATGCCGCATTCTTCACAGAAAATCATGGGAATAGGAGTGCCCCAATAGCGCTGACGGGAAACGCCCCAATCGCGCAAACGGTAATTAACCGTAACTTTACCCAAATCCCTGCTTTCCAGATAATTAGCAATAGTGCTTACAGCCTGGGAAGAAGTCAGGCCTGTGAATTCGCCGGAATTAATTAACTCACCTTCTTCAGTAAAGGCTGATTTATCATAGTTATGAGTTACATCGCCAAGCGGTTTAATCACTTCCTTAATCGGCAAGTTATATTTATTAGCAAACTCCCAATCACGCTGATCATGAGCAGGAACCGCCATGACGGCTCCTGAGCCGTATTGCATCAATACAAAATTGGCAATCCAGACGGGAATACTTTCTCCAGTAACAGGGTGCGATGCTGAGAAGCGGGTTGCAATCCCCCTTTTCTCCATAGTTGCCAGATCAGCCTCCGCCATGCGAATTCCCTGACAGCTGTCGATAAACTCTCGAACCGCAGGATCATGACTCGCTGCTTCTTTAGCGAGGGGATGATCAGGGGCTACGGCGAGATAAGTGACACCCATCAGGGTGTCAGGCCGAGTGGTATAAATTTTAAGTCGTTTGGGATATTCATTAACCTGAAAGCCAATCTCGCAGCCTTCGGAACGGCCAATCCAGTTACGCTGCATTTGCTTGACTTGTGCAGGCCATTCTTCAAGTGTATCCAAATCTTTTAGAAGTTCATCGGCATAGGCAGTGATTTTAATAAACCATTGAGAAATTTCGCGTCGTTCGACAAGCGCTCCGGAACGCCAGCCACGCCCGTCGACTACCTGCTCATTAGCCAGAACAGTTTGATCAACAGGATCCCAGTTGACCACAGCATTCTTTTTATAAACCAAACCTTTTTCATAGAGCTTGATAAAAAACCATTGCTCCCAGCGATAGTAATCCGGATCACAGGTTGCTATTTCGCGTTTCCAGTCATAAGCATTTCCCAGGCGCAGAAATTGCTCTTTCATTGCTGCAATATTTTTCTTAGTCCATTCGGCAGGGTGAATTCCGTGTTTTATTGCCGCGTTTTCTGCTGGAAGGCCAAAAGCATCCCAACCAATGGGTTGCAGAACATTTTTGCCTAAGGCACGCTGATATCTTGCAATTACATCGCCAAGAGTGTAATTCCTCACATGGCCCATGTGAAGCGTTCCGCTTGGATAGGGGAACATGGACAAACAATAAAACTTTTCTTTGTTCAAGTCTTCAGTGACATTGAAGCATTGCTTCTTATGCCAGTATTGCTGGGCCTGTTCTTCTACTTCTTGTGGTTTATAACTAGTATCCATAGTCACTACATTAGATTACTTAAGCTGCCTAGGATAACCCCTCTTGTGCTTAGCAGCAATAGTTTACTGATGCTGTTTCTTAGGAAATCCAGATATCATGGCCCATAGAAAAAAGCCAAAAGAGAGGATTAGTATCGGCCAATCCCCTAAGAGCACCCAGGGCGTGCTGCCAGTCGCCGGATAGATGGACGCGCGGAGCAGACCGGCATTAAAAGCGGGAAGCGAGGTCACTATGTCCCCTCGCGTATTAATGACGGACGATAATCCATCATTGTTCGAGACAACCTGGTATCTTCCGGTTTGCAGGGAGCGTACCTGGGCAATCTGTTGTTGCTGATACATGGCGAGCGAGTGTCCAAACCAGCCATCATCACTGATAGAAACAATCCACTCCGCATGGGGAAACTGCTTTCGAAGCAATTCTCCATAGGCCAGTTCATAGCAAATAAGCGTGGCGACAGGATGCTTATGAACTCTGATTAAGGATTGCGCGTTTTTTCCTGGCTTTAAATTGGCGTCAGGGATCTGTAACCAATTCATCAATGGCTGAAATATAGCAGGTATATATTCTCCAAATGGAACTAAATGCTGCTTTAGATAAAACCCCTGAGCCTCGCCCAGACTGATTAATGCATTGAAATAGTCGTCGGCGTCGATTTTAGTGGGTTCTGGTATCCCCAAAAGAATTCCACTGCCTGCGTTTTTTGCTTTTTCCCTTAAGTCATCAAGAAAGTCACTTATATAGGAAGAGGGGAGCGGAATAGCCGATTCCGGCATCACAATTAGCTCTGTACCAAGTAAACTGATAATATCTTTCTGATAGCGATCAAGAAGTTTCCAGAACAGCGTCTCATCCCACTTGTCGCGCATGGACAAATTGGCCTGAATGACGCCAATGGACACCGGCGTGCTCGATACATGGACCCACTCAATGGGTTTTAATGCAAGCGGAGTCAGAATAATTGAAACAAACAACACAAGATAAGTCAGTTGTTTTCTTGGCTCAACGCCGAATGCACAAACCAGCAGCGTGGCAGCAAACACAGTCAGAAAGCTAGCCCCATAAACCCCTAAAACAGGTAAGAGGTATTTAACCGGTGCATCAAATTGACCGAATCCAAGCAGAAGCCAGGGAAAGCCGCTTAAAATGGAAGCACGCAGAAATTCGCTGATGACCCAAAGTGCACTGAAGAATAATCCTGAAGTAATTGTGGGACGTTTAATTGAAAAATAGTTAAAGACAAGAGCAAGCAATGCAGGAAAGAATGATAAATACAGGATGAAAAGCAGGGTGATTAATCCTGAGAGCACTGGATGTAGATGACCATATTCGTGAATGCTGACATAAATCCAGGACACCCCAAGCCCAAAGAAGCCCAGGCCGAAAAATAATCCACGCAGAAAACCAGACCCTGTGGAATGTGCACAGAGTCCATAATAGAAGAGAGCCACACCCAGAATCGCCATGCCCGGTATATGAAAGGGAGCAAATCCCAGCGGTAATAACAAGCCGAATATGAAAAATTTGAAGTAATGCATCCAGGTTAATTTTTTTGTGGTTTCAATCTGCAGTGGCTCAAAGGAGACGGCGCTGGTCATGACAGAGTTTCATTAAATGAAAGAACGATAGGATACTAAAGCTCAAAGGTCAACAAGATCACCAGAAAGAATACGATAAATTTTTTTTATTTAGATATTTGACTCTTATATTGAGAAAAATTCTTATGAAGAACTTCCAAAGGAGGTTTGGCTGTCTATACTTGATTTGTTTTAAATCATTTTTTCCGAGTTGTAATCGCTACATAAAAATCGTTTTTTTTCAAGGTATGCAAACCGGTTTTATTTGTGTAGGATGACAACTGTTTTCTAACGGAAGGGAATAACTATGTATAATGTTATGATTACAGGTGCAGGTAAAATCGGAAGTCTCATCGCTTGTTTACTAGCAAGCAGCAAGGATTATCAGATTCACCTGGCAGATTTGGAATTTTCTGGTACCGATGTAACGCGCTTGCTGCAAACAATGCCGCAGGTTAAGACGGTAGCGTTAGACGTTACCGATGAAGAGTCAACCCAATCCTACATCGAAAAAAATAAAATCATTGCGGTCATTTCAAGCCTCCCTTATTTTCTCAATACCCATGTCGCCAGAGCGGCAAAACTGGCAAAAGCCCATTACTTTGATTTGACTGAAGATACCTCAGTTACCGATGCTGTAAAGCGAATTGCCGAGGGAGCAGAAACAGCGTTTGTGCCTCAGTGTGGATTGGCTCCTGGTTTTATCAGCATCGCTGCGAACAGCCTGATGCAGGAGTTCGATGAATGCTTTCATGCCAAGCTTCGTGTAGGTGCATTACCACAACGCGCTAATAATGCTTTTCATTATTCTTTAACCTGGTCTACCGACGGTGTAATCAATGAGTATGGAAATCCATGCTTTGGCATCGAAGCGGGTAAACCGGTTGTCATGCAACCTTTGGAAGGACTTGAGTCAATACAAATCGACGGCTGTGAATACGAAGCTTTTAACACATCCGGAGGATTGGGAAGTCTGGCTGATTTGTATAAAAATAAAATTCAGACTTTGAATTACAAAACGATGCGATATCCAGGGCATTGTGAAAAAATGCGCCTGCTGATGAATGATCTGAAACTCAACGAGGACCGAGGCACATTAAAACGAATTCTCGAAAAGGCCATCCCGAAGACCTATCAGGACATTGTGATTGTGTATGTAACTGTTGAGGGAATAAAGCATGGTGAGTTAACTGAAAAGAGCTATGTTAAAAAGGTATACCCGGAAACTATTTTAGATTTGGAATGGTCTGCTATTCAAGTCAGCACTGCTGCGGGAGTATGCGCCGTAGTTGACCTGGTTTTAGGACAGGCAAATGAATATCACGGCCTGGTGCTCCAGGAAAAATTCCGCCTCGCGGATGTGCTGTCCAATCGTTTTGGTAAATATTACGCTTAGGAGTAAATAATCGATGGATTTTTTGAAGCATTTAGGTATTCAGGATACGAATGCCGGCGCTTATAGCGGCCAGGGTTGGCAGAGTGAATGCAGAGCAGAGAAGCTGATTTCCTACTCTCCAGCTACTGGAGAAAAAATTGCAGAGGTTGCTACCTGTTCAAGTGATGACTATCAGAAGATTATGAGTCGAGCTGAGGCTGCTGCCCTGGCATGGCGTCAGTATCCTGCACCGAAGCGAGGAGAAATTATTCGCCAGATGGGACAGGCTTTGCGAGAACATAAAGACTGGCTTGGAAGTCTCGTTTCTCTGGAGATGGGTAAATCCAAACAGGAAGGCGACGGTGAAGTCCAGGAGATGATTGATATCGCAGATTTTGCGGTGGGCCAATCGCGTATGCTTTATGGTAATACTATGCACTCTGAACGTCCAAACCATCGGATGTATGAGCAATGGCATCCCTACGGAATTGTCGGTGTTATTTCAGCCTTCAATTTTCCTGTAGCGGTGTGGTCCTGGAATGCCTTTCTTGCAGCTATCTGCGGTAATGTGACTCTCTGGAAGCCTTCTGCAAAAACGCCTCTTTGCGCGATTGCTGTGCAGAATATTTGTAATAAGGTATTAAAAGAAAATAATTGCCCGGAAATTTTTTCGCTGATTATTCCGTCCAGTCATGATGTAGTCGACATGATGGTTGAGGATAAACGAATCCCCCTGGTTTCATTTACTGGTTCTACCGCAGTAGGTAAAACAGTGGCTGCGAAAGTCGCTGCTCGCCTTGGGAAAACCATTCTGGAACTTGGCGGCAATAATGCAATCATTCTGGATGAGTCAGCAGACCTTAACCTTGCGATTCCCGGAATAGTATTTGGTGCTGTTGGAACTGCAGGCCAGCGATGTACAACAACCAGACGCTTGTTTGTACATCAGTCTATGTACAAGGAAGTAGTTCGCAGACTGCAGCATGCTTATGAGCAAATAACCATTGGCGATCCACTCAACCCTGATAATCTGATGGGGCCTTTGATCGACGAACAGGCGGTTTCTCAATTTTGCCAGGCCATTGCGCGTGTTAAAAAAGCCGGCGGGCAAATAGTCGCTGGTGGAGAAAGCCTGAATCGAAAAGGATATTTCGTACAGCCTACACTGGTAACCGACGTGCAGAACAGCTGGGATGTGGTTCAGGAAGAAACCTTCGCGCCTATTTTATACGTCATGCCATTTAGCAGCATAGAAGAAGCCATTGAACTGCAAAACAGTGTTCCTCAGGGGCTTTCCTCGTCTATGTTTACACAAAATCTCAAGCACGCGGAGCGTTTCCTGAGTGCAATGGGAAGCGACTGCGGGATAGCCAATATCAATATTGGCACTTCAGGTGCTGAAATTGGTGGAGCTTTTGGCGGTGAAAAAGAAACAGGCGGCGGCAGAGAGTCTGGTTCTGATTCCTGGAAAGCTTATATGCGTCGTCAGACCAATACGATTAACTGGGGTAATGATCTACCGCTTGCCCAGGGGATAAAATTTAATTTATCCTGAAACTCTTCAATAGCCGTATCATGCTTGAGAGTCTGTCAACTTTCTCCCGACAGGCTCTGATATGGCTGGCAGTTTATAGCTTTCAATCGGCCGTTAGGTCATAACTAAACCCATATAAAAGGATATGATTATGCAGGAACCATTTTATATAAAAAAAATTGCAGTTTTGGGTGCCGGAGTCATGGGGGCGCAAATTGCTGCTCATTGTGTTAATGCCGGCATTTCCTGTCTATTATATGATTTGGCAGCAAAAGACACTAACAAGAACAGTATTGTCGATAAAGCGATTGCCAATCTGGTTAAGTTAAAACCTGCTCCATTGGGAACTGCCAAAACTGCTGCGCTTTTACAGGCGAGAAATTATGATGAGCATCTTGAAGACCTTAAATCCTGCGATTTAATTATTGAAGCAATTGCTGAAAGAATGGACTGGAAAGAGTCGCTTTATCAAAAAATCGCACCGTTTGTGGGTGACAAAACGGTTTTGGTGAGTAATACCTCCGGTTTGAGCATTAATGCGTTGGCTGAGGTATTGCCCGCGTCATTACGAGAGCGTTTTTGCGGTGTTCATTTTTTTAACCCGCCGCGCTATATGCATCTCGCAGAATTAATTCCTGCGACTACTACCTCCAATACCTTATTAACTCATCTGGAAACCTGGTTAACCAGCTACCTGGGCAAAGGGGTTGTTCACGCAAAAGATACTCCCAATTTTATCGCAAACCGCATTGGAGTTTTCTCTTTATTGGCTACACTGCACCATGCTGAAGCAATGCAGATTGGGTTGGACGAAGTAGATGCCATTACCGGCTCATTATTAGGCCGTCCCAAATCCGCGACATTTCGGACAATGGATGTGGTGGGTTTAGACACAATGAAACATGTGGTTCATACCATGTATGAGCAATTGAAAGATGATCCCTGGCATGACAGCTTTGTGTTGCCTGCCTGGTTAGAAAAAATGATCGAGCAGGGACATCTGGGTCAGAAAAGCGGACAGGGCATTTATCGTAAACCCGGAAAAGTGATCGAAGTGTTTGACAGGCAAACAGAGGAATACCGTCCAGCCGGCGGCGAAATTAGTTCTGAATTAAAGTCAATTATGTCTGAACGCGATCCACAAAAACGAATGAGCGGCTTACTTTCCTCAAAAGATCGACAGGCCCAGTTTTTGGCTGCCTGCTTTCTCGATTTATTCCATTATTGCGCCTATCATCTTGAATCGATTGCCAATAACGTTCGCGATGTGGATCTTGCCATTCGCTGGGGATTTGGTTGGGCTCAGGGGCCTTTTGAAACCTGGCAGCAGTCTGGCCTTGAATCTATGATTACAGCGATTAAGGATGCGATATCCAAAGGATCGTCAATGAGCAAGGCGGAGTTGCCTGCATGGCTTTCCAGAGTCCATCAGTTTTATCATGAAGGGGGCGCCTTCTCACCTCAAAGCATGAGCTTTATCCCTCGCAGCTCGCTTTCTGTCTACCACAAGCAATATTTTCCGGAGCTCGTATTAACTGAGCATCCCGCACAACTGGACAAATTATATGAAAATGAAGGCCTGAGCTTATCCCGCTTCAAAAATGATATCGGCTTAATTTCCTTCAAAAGCAAGGCGAATACGATTGGTCAGGCAGTTCTGGATGGCATGGCGGCTGCTATGGACATTGCTGAAAGGCATTGTAGAGGCGTGATTGTATATCAGCAGGATGCATCCAATTTTAGTTCAGGAGCCGACTTAAAAGGGGTTGGGGGATTGATTCAGAAAAATGATTTTGCTGCTTTGGAAACGATGCTTAAGCAATTTCAACAGACCGTACTACGGTTAAAATACAGCCCAATCCCTGTGGTTGCTGCATTAAGAGGGCGTGCTCTGGGCGGTGGATGTGAATTGATTATGCATTGCGATGCAGTGGTCGCTGCATTTGAATCCTATCCTGGGTTGGTGGAGGCAGGAGTCGGCTTGATTCCAGCGGGTGGTGGAACAAAAGAAATGGCAATGCGAGCTGCCGAGAAAGCGCAGGATGCCGATCTGCTCTTATTTCTCAGCGCTTATTTTCAGCAAATCGCAACAGCCACTGTGGGTGCAAGTGCTGCTGATGCTCAACAACTGGGCTATCTGAAACACACAGATACCTGGGTCATGAATAGTCATGAAGTATTATATGCTGCATTGTCGCGTGTTGAAGCAATGTTAGCATCCAACTATCAACCGCCTATTCGGGGTGCTGTTTTCAAAGTTGCAGGAAGAGAGGGGTATGCCCGATTACAAGCCGGGTTGATTAACTGGCTGGAAGGCGGCTTTATTTCCAAATATGATTATTATCTCGCAAGTCAGCTCGCATCGGCTATCTGCGGTGGAGATGTGAATAATGGCACGATGGTTAATGAAGACTGGATGCTCAAGCTGGAGCGTGAAGCGTTCATGAATCTGGCCCGCAATCCGTTGACGCATGCGAGAATCAGTTCTTTGCTGGAAACAGGGAAGCCATTGCGCAATTAATAGGAGACTTGATAATGACTAATGTTTATGTTGTGGATGTATTGCGTACACCGGTTGGCAAGGCTCCTCGAGGCGTATTCAGGCATACTCTGCCTGATGATTTGCTTGCTCACACAATACGATCTTTAAGGGAACGAAATAGTACCGTGGATTGGGAAGCGGTTTGTGATGTGGTCATTGGCTGCGCCATGCCTGAAGCCGAGCAGGGGATGAATGTGGCTCGTATTGCCTCTTTACTGGCTGGAATGCCTCAGTCTGTTCCGGCCATGACTATTAATCGATTCTGTTCCTCAGGTGTACAAAGCATTGCTACGGCGGCAGCTTCACTTATTCAGGGGAATCATTTGCTGGCTCTTGCTGGCGGTGTTGAAAGTATGTCAATGGTTCCTTTGGGAGGAAATAAATATACTGCAAATCCTGCCATTTTTGAAAATGAGCAGGTAGCTATAGCTTATGGAATGGGAATTACGGCGGAGAATGTTGCTAAACAGTGGAGTGTCTCGAGAGAAGAACAGGATCAATTTGCTGCTCAAAGTCATGCCAAAGCAACTGCTGCCCAACAAAAAGGCTATTTCAATGCCGAGATTGTACCTGTGGAGATTATCGATCGTAAGGCAGATCTTAACCACCTGGAAGTCAATTCGCAAAAGAAATTGATAAGTAAGGACGAAGGCCCGCGAGCGGATACTTCTTATGAAATGATCTCTCGGCTGAAGCCTGTATTTGCTGCCAGAGGTTCGGTGACAGCAGGTAACAGTTCTCAAACCAGTGATGGAGCTGGAATTGCCTTGCTAGCCAGCGAGCAGGCTCTGAAGCAATTTGATTTGCAGCCTATGGGAAGATTACTGGGATATGCTGTAGCAGGTGTTCCTCCTGAGGTGATGGGGATTGGGCCAATCAATGCAATCCCACTGGCATTGAAGCAGGCTGGTCTTTCTATTGAACAGTTGGACTGGATTGAGCTGAATGAAGCGTTTGCGGCTCAAGCTTTGGCTGTTATAAAAACCTTAGGCTTACCACCGGAAAAAGTAAATCCGCTTGGTGGAGCCATTGCTTTAGGCCATCCTTTGGGAGCAACAGGGACCATCAGAACGGCAACCCTCCTTCATGGGCTTCGTCGTATAAAAGGTAAATATGGTATGGTCACCATGTGTATAGGTACAGGGATGGGCGCAGCAGCCATTTTTGAAGCACTGTGATAGCCAGGCCTTTCATCTTCGCCGCTAGATCCCGATAAATACAATCAGGATTCGCGGCGAACTAAATATAAGCAAATATAAACAAAAAAATTTCATAATTTGCCTTCATAATCCCTTTTCGTGGTTGAATTATGAGCTGCATGGCCTACTCTTGTAATAAGAGGCTGTATTTTCCTGGAGTATTCATGCGTTCTTTAATTTTCGCAGCGTGCCTTGCAAGCAACCTGGCATTCGCTGATGAGATCATTGGTTTTTCGGCGTTTGAAAATGGTGATTACACTACCGCCTATCCCCATTTAGTTCAATCTGCGGAGCAAGGAAATGATGACTCTATGTATTTGCTTGGTCGAATGTATCAATATGGGTATGGAGTGAACAAAGACGCTGTCAAGGCAGCCGATTGGTATCGAAAAGCTGCTGCCAAAAATAATTCACTTGCTCAATTAAGTCTCGGATTTTTATATGATACTGGCCAGGGGATGACGCAGGATTATAAAGAAGCCTTTAATTGGTATCTAAAATCAGCAGAGCAAGGCAATGCAATTGCCCAGCGAAATGTCGCATTAATGTATGCTACTGGTGACGGGGTAAGGAATCCCGATGACAGCAAGGCATTTGAATGGTTTAAAAAATCAGCAGAGCAAGGCTATGCGAAAGCACAGGTCAATCTGGGCTATCAGTATATGATGGGGCTGGGAACAGATAAAGATGTGGAAAAAGCCTTTTACTGGTATGACAAAGCCGCATCTCAAGGTGATGCCAAAGGGGAATACAGCATTGCGCTTTTATATACTGGCAAATACGGTATCACCGAAGATCAGACAGCGGCCACCTATTGGTTTTCAAAGGCGGCGGTCCAGGGGCATCGAAATGCTCAGGCCTATCTGGCTTATCAATATTTAAATGGTTTAGGAATCGATGCTGATCCCAGAAAAGCCGCTTACTGGTATCAGCTTGCGGCTGAGAAAGGGCATTCTCAGGCCCAATCAGAATTGGGACAGCTATTAATGAGTGGTACTGGTATCGATAAAGATTACCAGCAAGCTGCTTATTGGTTCACAAAAGCCGCAGCCCAGGGCAATGTAACCGCGCAAGGTAAATTAGGCTATTTGTATCTGGCAGGTTTGGGTGTAGGTCAGGACAACACCAAAGCTTATGCCTGGTTGAAGCTGGCATCGCTTAATAATAACGAACAGGCCAAGAAAGAATTAGCTCGACTAGAACCTCGTTTAACCTCAGAAGAAAAGCAATCTGGCGATCAGTTATATTATGTTCTGAAAAACACCAAGCCAGTTCCGGAAGGGCAAGAGGACGAATAAATGGAGTGTGTTTCACAAACTGTTAATGCTTTCGCTAATCAGGCTAATCGTCAATTTGCCGTCTTTATTCTTTTGACGTTTGAAGATGGTGTAACTGACCATATTTAAATCCTCACTGCTGACATTGGCAATGCTTAAAAAAAACTCGCTTTCAAGGGTAATCAGTTCAGCTCGGATATTAAATTTTCGCAATAATTTTGTGATTTTTTTCAGGTCGCTAAACCCTTTAGGACCACGCGCCTCGATAATCTGATCAACCTGGCTGGGGTCCAGGCTGTTTCCAAGAGCTGCAAGTACTGGCCGCGAAGCGGTATTCAGATTAATTGTCGTTATTTCCGGCAAACTTATTGTATAAGGCTCCAGAGCCTGATAAGTGTTTGCATCAACCCCTTTTATCAGACGCAATTCGGTGACGCTGGTCATGAATTGCTGGCTTGGATAGTACGGCGGTTTTTGCTTTATATAATAGGATACAAACTGATCCTGCCCACGCCCCGGCTGATAGGGGCTAATCCACTGAAAAATGGCATCGGCTATAGCTAGACGTTGCGGCCTCTTAAGCTTGGGTAAGACTTGTTTGAGAAGATGAAAAAAAAGAAGGTTGTAGCGCTTATCGGCAACATTATTCAGATTAAACCGACCTTGCAGATCATAAAGGCCGCCCTGAATGCGGATATTAGGATAGAGACCCTGCATTTTCGCTGGAAAATCCATTAATTTACCATTCGGATCAGAGGACAAAAACAAACGGGATTTATTATTTAGCTCTCCCATTGCCCAAAATGATACGGCCTGAGATGCTAAATAGAGATCATCACTTTGAATGGCGATGCGGGTATGGTAGATATCCAATTGCAGCCGGCTGCTCATTGCAGTAGCGGCAATTGCCACCAGCGTCATAATAAACAAGGCCGAAATAAGCGCACTTCCCCGACTCAGGATAGAGGATTTATCTTGTGTCACTTGCATTGAGGAATCAGGCAATTTTTGCATAGAGTCCTTCCGGCAGAATAAATAAAAAGGTGGCAGTTCCCCAATCGCCAAGTTCAATTTTAAGTTGGACTGCTTTCGGTAAGGTCGGTGTATTTCCAGGGCTGGAGACACTGGACTCGCGCCACTCCGGTAAAACCTGCAGGTTTTCGTCGAGATAGGCAAATTTGCAGTTTTTCATATTTTCCAGCAGGGTTTTATCGTGATAATTATTGCGATTGACAGCATCAAGAGCATCCCAGCTTCGTCTGATTAACTTATCCCCTTTACACAGCCAGGCAATCCGTCTCAAACTGCTCTTCTTCTCAACACTGTAAGGATTGGTTAATCCTCCACGAGTAAACTCAAGATATAGCGGTTGGCCAGTAAACGCGGGGAACAAACGCATTTCATTTCCTCTGACAGGACGACTGGTTATTTGCTCGGTATCCCGTTCAATCATAATAATAGCCATTTGCAAATCAACCAGACGTTCAGCCTGTTCCGTGACGCGGCTTCGGGTATTAAATGCGTAATACATTGCGGAAGAAGTCAGGGTGGCCATAATGGCAAACACAGCCAAAGCAATCAAAATTTCAATCAGCGTGAATCCCTTATTAACTCGCATGACGGTACCTGAATGCGATTACCGGATCTGTAAACGGCCCTGCCTGATTTTTACTGGTAGTGATAATTAATTGCTGCAAGGATTTAATGGGGGTCTGGACCAGTTTGACACGCCAATACCAGCGCTGGCCAAACATCGTGGTAATCTGTGTAACTTCCTGGGTTGTGGTTACTGATAATAACCCCAGCTGTACCATTGCTGCTCCCTGAGTGCTAATCCATTGCGTAATCATTTTCTCTTTAAGGCGCTGAGTATGAGCAACATCCTGAGCGGTTGCTTTCACCAGTGCAGTTAATGCTATGGCAATAACTGCAAGAGCAAGCAGAACTTCTATTAAGGTAAAAGCCTGAGTTGTTTTTCTGACCTTTAATTTCATTTTTTTCCGGATTTAATGAAAACTTCCCCATCATGCTCGCCAATAACATTCAGCTGTTCAGGGTTGGTTTCTGTGCCAAAACTGAGCGTGAAAGCAGACATATTCCCCGTGGGATTGATAATAATATCAGGGAGTTTAGAATTATTTTTAATAGTGGTTTTGAGCGTGACCAGAATATTCTTAGGGAAGGTTTGCCAATGAAAAAGGCCTTTACCCGGCATCGGCTCCCAGGTTTTTGCCTCAACAAAACGGTAGGTGCCATATCCTTCCTTATTAACATTAATTCCAAGGGTATTCATTTCCAGAATGGCACGCTGCTGAACCAGTTTGATATAGTTTACAAATTGCTCTGCACTGAGTTGAACTCGTCGACTGGCTCCGAAATCACCAAAAGCAAGAAGTGTAACGCTGGCGGCAATTCCAACAATTAAAATGACCACCAGTATTTCAATTAATGTAAATCCTCGTTCATTTGGCATCCCAGTTTCCAATCTCGGCATTGATTCCTGTTCCGCCGGGCTGACCTTCAGCACCTAAGGTAAAGACATCCACATCGCTGTGCTCGCCCGGATTCAGATAAAGGTAGTCACGTCCCCAGGGATCTTTGGGCAGCGATTTTAGGTATTGCTTCCAGTCACGAGGTGTTGGACTGGTTGTTGGTTTTTCAACTAATGCTAAAAGTCCCTGATCCGTACTGGGATAAAACCCATTATCGAGCTTGTAGAGATCGAGCGCGTTTTGTATGGCGAGAACATCTTGTTTTGCTTTAACGACACGGGCTTCATCTGGTCTGCTGATGATTTTGGGAACCACAATAGAGGCGAGAATACCCAAAATAACCACTACAACCATAATTTCAATCAAAGAAAACCCTTTTTGAAATTTCATACCTGCTCCTGGTAATGTCTGAATTTGATTATAACGTAATGAAAACGGTTCTGGCTACAGCAAGACGTCTTAGCCTAACTCACTAGTTGCTCCATTGAAAATATAGGAAGTAAAGTAGCAAGAACGATGAATAAAACGACAGCTCCCATCATTAAAATAACCAGCGGTTCAAGCAGGGTGAGCGCTGTATCAATGAGCCGGCGAACCTCGGCATCCATATGGGATGCGGCGCGCTCCATCATAGTAGCAATTTGTCCACTTTTTTCACCACTCGCGATTAGATGAATCGCCATCGGATTTAAAAAGCCGGTTTCTTTCAAAGCATGGCTGATAGATGTTCCTTCACGTACGCGGGTAGCTGCCACATCAAATGCCTGTCGCATGACCAGATTGGTAATGAGGCTTGCTGAAACACGCATGGTTTCAAGTACGCTCACGCCTGCGGCGAAAAGGATTCCGAATGTGTGGATATAGCGTGCTACGTTGACCGAGCGGCTCAAATAGGATATGACTGGTAATCGTAGCAGCAGTTTGTGCCACCCGGTTTTAATTTTGATATTTCTCAGACTGCGCCTGAATCCGAAAATTAACAGGATGATGGAGCCCACCACATAAAGGCCATAATGTTTGATGAAATCACTAAAGGTGATTAGCAGTTTGGTCATTTCGGGCAGCGTTTGGCCGCTGCTGGTGAATACCTCAATAATTTTGGGAACAACGAAGGCTAAAAGGAAGCTGATGATTGCGGTAGAAACGATAATCATGAGCGAAGGATAGATCAAAGCCTGCTGTATCTTTTGCCGGGTTTCCTGCTGGTTTTCAGTATAGTCTGCCAGTTTCTCAAGCACCATATCCAGGCGGCCAGTTTGTTCTCCAGCTCCTACAGTTGCTCTGTATAATTCAGGGAAGGCGTTAGGGAATTCGCCTAAGGCCTGTGCCAGAGAATACCCTTCGAGGACTTTCGCCCGCACACCGATCACTAACTCTCTGGCCTTGTCCTTTTCGGTTTGCTCGCTGACTCCCTGCAAAGATTCCTCAACAGGGATTCCGGCGGCGAGCAGGGTGGCTAACTGGCGAGTTAACAAAGACAAATCCTGCGCTGATAGTCGCCCCTTAACATGCGTTTGCTGTTTGTGTACCGCTTTGATTTGTGTGGGTATTAAACCTTTTTCGCGTAAAAGCTGTCGGGCTTGACGCTCAGAATCAGCCTCAATAACTCCTTTGGCGTTTGAGCCTGATTTATTTAATGCCAGATATTGATAGGCGGCCATAACTATTTTGCATTCAATTGCTTTTGACGAGTTTAATCTATTAGTTTTAATCTGTCACTTGGGTTACACTTTATAGCGGGTTATCTTGGAGAAAACAATGAGTAAGAAAGCAGTGTTTGATGCAATTAAGGAACATGAAGCAAAATTTGTTGATCTGCGCTTTACAGATACAATCGGGAAAGAGCAGCACATCAGTATCCCTGTTTCTTCAATTGATGATGATTTTCTGGAAAATGGGAAAATGATTGATGGCTCCTCCATTAAAGGATGGCAGAAAATACATCAGTCTGATTTGGCTTTGGTACCTGATTGCAGCAACATTTTACTTGATCCTTTCTATCAGGATAACACTTTAATTATTCGCTGTAATGTGGTTGATCCCCTGACGATGATGGGATATGACCGCGATCCTCGCTCTTTGGCGACGCGAGCCGAACTGTATTTGAAATCCACGGGAATTGCCGATACTGCCTATTTTGGCCCCGAACCCGAATTTTTCCTTTTTGATGACGTGCGTTGGAAAACCAGTATCAACGGCGCTTTTTATTCCATTGATTCTGATGAGGCCCATTGGAACTCGGACAAAGTGTTTGAAGGCGGAAACATTGGCCACAGACCCTCAGTTAAAGGCGGTTATTTTCCTGTTCCTCCTGTGGACTCTTCCCAGGATATCCGCTCGGCCATTTGTCTTACCCTTGAGTCGCTGGGTATTCCCGTTGAAGCGCACCATCATGAGGTGGCCACTGGAAACCAGTGCGAAGTCGCAACGCGTTATGACACTCTGGTTCACAAAGCGGATCAGATGCAAACTCTGAAGTATGTAATCCAGAATGTAGCCCATAACTATGGCAAGACTGCAACCTTTATGCCCAAGCCTCTGGTAGGTGATAATGGCAATGGTATGCACTGCCACCAGTCTTTGGCCAAAGATGGTGTAAATCTCTTTACCGGAGATAAGTATGCGGGTTTGTCTGAAACCGCCTTGTATTATATCGGCGGTATAATCAAGCATGCCCGCGCGCTTAACGCGTTTACCAATCCGGCTACTAACAGTTATAAGCGGCTGGTTCCCGGTTTTGAAGCTCCCGTATTATTAGCTTATTCAGCGAGAAATCGCTCGGCAGCTATTCGTATACCTCATGTCAGCAATCCAAAAGGGCGTCGTATTGAAGTGCGCTTCCCGGATCCCACGGCTAACCCCTATCTTGCTTTCTCTGCAATGATGATGGCGGGTCTCGATGGTATTCAGAATAAAATACATCCAGGGCAACCAATGGATAAAGATTTATATGACTTGCCTCCGGAAGAGCTGGTTGATGTGCCCACAGTATGCGCATCTCTTGAAGATGCAATTCGTCATCTGAGATCAGACCAGGAGTTCTTGTTGCAAGGTGATGTATTTAGTAAGGACTTTATTGAAAGCTATATCGCCTTGAGGGAAGCTGAGATAGCCCAGGTCAGAAGTCTTGTGCATCCATTTGAGTTCGAGCTTTACTATAGTCTCTAAGCTTAGTTGTCAGGCCTGCGGGTAAGCTCGGTTGTATATCAAAATGTCTTCCCCGCGAAGGCGGGGACCCATCTCTGAGCGAGCTATAATGCCAATTGAGGAATGGATTCCCGCCTTCGCGGGAATGACCCAATTACTTAACTCAATGGCAGTGAGCCGAGGCCTGGTTCAAGCATATTAAGGGAACCACTATGCGGAAATGCGGCGTGATATTATGCTCATCTTTAATATTCTTAACGACAAGTGCTGTTCATGCGGATATTTATAAATGGACAGACAGTAATGGTAATGTTCATTTCAGTGATAAACCGCATCCTGGTGCTGAAAAAATAGAACTTCCGGAAGCCCAGACCTTCGGTCCTGCCAACAACCAGCCTGCCGAAACAGAAAATCAGCCCGTAAGCGATGAAAAAGAAAATGAAGAGGAGGAACAAAGCTACAGTTATCTGGCAGTAACTCAACCTCAGAATGAAGCAACAATTCGGAATAACCAAGGCTATATACCCATTATTGTGGATATCAAACCAGAGCTTAAAAAGGGGAATTTATTGCAGATTATTTATGATGGCGAGCCATTAGGCGATCCGCAGGCCACGACAATTTTTGCATTAAACGATGTGAAGCGAGGTAGTCATACTATTGCTGTTCAGGCTGTAGATGCGGAAGGGAATGTACTTTACACCAGCGAGCCGATCACTATCTACATGCATCGTCCACGGGTTGGAATGGTTAAGCATCCAATTAAATAACGTATCTTTCAGTCTGGACTCTTGAAATTTGAATTTCAATCCCTATATTAACCGGCAGCATAGACTATTTACCAAATTGTGGGGGTTCTGATATCAGGGCTCAGCACGGAAATTAGTCAATCTATTAATCACATCATTACTTAGCTGGAGAATGACTTAAATGGCGAGCAAGCAGCAGACAATGGGGTTTCAAACCGAAGTGAAGCAAATGCTGAATATAGTGATTCATTCATTATATTCAAACAAGGAAATCTTTCTGCGGGAATTAATTTCCAATGCGTCGGATGCGCTGGATAAATTACGATTCCTGGCATTATCTGATGCTTCTCTGTATGAAGGGGATTCAGATCTCAAGATTACTATTGATTGTAATGAAAAATTAAAAACCATTACAATTAAAGATAATGGAATTGGCATGAGCTGGGATGAAGCGGTCAGTAATCTGGGTACGATTGCCAAGTCTGGAACCAAGGAGTTCTTAAGTCAATTAACAGGTGAAAAAGCGAAGGATTCTCATCTGATTGGTCAGTTCGGGGTTGGCTTTTATTCTGCATTTATTGTTGCGGACAAAGTTACTGTAAAAAGCCGTCGTGCTGGTTTATCTGCAGAAGAGGGAATTGTTTGGGAATCCACCGGTGATGGGGAATTTACAATTGCCCAGGAAAACAAAGCGCATCACGGTACTGAAATTACACTTCATCTTAAAGAGGACGATTTGGAATTCGCGAGTGATTGGCGTATTCGCAGTATTATTACTAAATATTCAGATCACATTTGCTGGCCTATCGTAATGAAAAAAGCAGAGGACGAGAATAAAGAATCCTCTGACTTTGAAACGGTTAATAAAGCAACAGCTTTATGGACCTTGCAAAAATCTGAAATCAGCGAAGACGAGTATAAAACACTCTACAAGCATATTTCTCATGATTTTCAGGAGCCTTTGATTTGGTCTCACAATCATGTGGAAGGAAAAAATAATTATATCAGCTTGCTCTATATTCCTTCACATGCCCCTTATGATTTGTGGCAACAGGAAACCAAGCATGGTTTAAAGTTATATGTTAAGCGGGTGTTTATTTTAGATGACGCAGCACAATTTTTACCCCGATATCTGCGTTTTGTTAAAGGGATTATTGATGCCAGTGATTTACCTTTAAATATTTCCAGGGAAATTCTTCAAGATAACAAGCAGGTTGATTCGATTCGTGCTGCTTGCGCTAAACGAATATTAGGCATGCTTGAAAAACTGGCAGAACAGGAACCGGAAAAATATCAAAAATTCTGGAATGAGTTTGGGCAGGTGTTAAAAGAAGGACCTATTGAAGATTTCGTAAATCGGGAAGCAATTGCCAAACTTTTACGCTTCACCAGTACGCATACCAATTCTGAAAAACAAGATGTAACGCTGGCCGATTATGTTTCACGCATGAAAGAAGGACAGGATAAAATTTATTATATCACTGCGTCCAGCTACAACGCTGCAAAACACAGCCCTCATCTTGAAATATTCAGAAAGAAGGGTATTGAAGTATTACTCCTCAGTGATCGAATTGATGAATGGCTGGTTGGTTATCTTAGTGAGTTTGATGGTAAGAAACTTCAATCAATAAGCAAGGGTAAAATTGATCTGGATGTTGAAGAAACTAATTCGGAAGAAGCCAAAAAAGAAGAAGAGTCTTTAAATCCAATGCTTAAACAAATCAAGGATATTCTTGGCGATAAAGTTAAAGAGGTTGTTCTCACGCATCGTTTAACTGACTCACCTGCATGTATTGTTGCTGACGAACAAGATATGGGATTGGAAATGCAAAGAATTCTGCAAGCTGCTGGACAGCAGGTTCCTGAATCAAAGCCAGTATTTGAAATTAATCCTCAGCATGCACTGATTAAGCGTTTACATGGTATTGAGGATGATTCGCAATTTGGCGAATGGGTCACGGTTCTCTTTGAACAGGCAGTACTGGCAGAAGGTGGGCAATTGGATAATCCCGCTGATTTTGTGAGCCGTGTCAATAAATTGCTTTTATCTGCGTAAATTAGGCAATATATCAAGTCAATTCTGAAATTACCTGTAGTTGGGCCCTTGGCCCAACAAAAGGTTGCACCACTCCAAACTAATGTTGGGCCAAGGGCCCAACCTGCGATAATTAGTCTAAAGATTTTTGTTGCGACAGCTAGATAGTGAACAATTCGTAATATATATACCCCGTATGGTTAACGGGGTATATCGTGGTTATTGAATAACAATCAATGAAGGATATTATTCGTCAGTTAAACGAAAATATTTTGTACCGAAATAACGCTGTAATTTTTTTCTGATTGTACCACGACTTATTCCCAGCATTTTTGCAGCTTGGAGCTGATTGCCCCGGCGTTTTTCCATTACTGCTTTTAAAAGAGGTGGTTCTACTTCAGAAAGAATCATGTCATAGAGATCAGTTATGGATTTGTTTTTATTTTCAGCCAGAAAACGAGTTACAAGGCTGTAAACCAAATCCTGTAGACCTTGCTCTTGTCTTGTAGTTTGAGAAGAGTGTTGTGTATCAATGACATTCATCATAACTTCCTTATTTTAGTTAAATCTATCAATCCAATGCTTTTATACATTAAAAGCAAAATTAATTGTACATGAAGGTTAATTGATAATCTACTACCCTTTTTCATAAAAATAAGCGGTAATTTAGATCAAAAATCGGAAGAAAATCAGTCAATTATTCATGTTTTCAGCACTCAAAAGCCGGGAAGCATGTTCGCGGTTAAAATCATTTTCAAGATTGGCTATTGTAATAGTGGCAATCCCATTTCCTATTAAATTAGTAATCGAGCGAGCCTCTGACATAAAGCGATCAATGCCCAGGATTAGCACCAATCCTTCAACAGGCAGGGTGTGAAGAGAAGACAATGTCGCTGCTAAAACAATAAAACCTCCGCCAGTGACTGCAGCAGCTCCTTTTGAAGTCAACATGAGAATCAACATTAAGAGCAGTTCGTCTTTGAGGCTTAAATCAATGTTAAAGGCTTGCGCAATAAACACGGTAGCTATGCCCAGGTAGATGGTCGTGCCATCCAGATTAAACGAATAGCCAGTGGGTAATACCAGACCAACCACTGATTTATCGCAGCCTAAGGTTTCCAATTTACTAATCATACGAGGTAATACGGCTTCTGAAGAAGAAGTGGCAAGCACTATGAGAATTTCTTCTTTAACAAAAACCAGAAAACGCCAAATGCTAATGCCATTTAAACGCGCAATACTGCCTAATATAATGAAAATGAATAGAAAGCAGGTCAGGTATACAGTCAAGAGAAGCTTTCCGAGAGAAACCAGTGTTTCGATGCCATAAGCGCCCACTGTGAAAGCCATTGCCCCAAATGCTCCGACAGGGGCGAGTTTCATAATCAAATTTACCATGGAAAATAATACCGCCGATAATTCATCAAAAATATTAAGTACATGTTGTGCCTCGCGGCAGCGTAGTATGGCGAATGCGGTTAATAAAGAGACTAAAAGTACTGGCAATATATCCCCTTTGACAAATGCTGAAATGAGGGTGTCGGGTATTATATTGAGAAAAAAATGACTGGAGTCGAACTGCTCAGCCTGCGAGACATACGATGCAATAGTTTGCTTATCAATAGTGTCTGCACTGATGTTCATACCCGAACCTGGTTGCACCCACTTGGCGGTAAAAATCGCAATAATTAAAGCTAAGGTGGTTACCAGCTCGAAATAAATAATCGCCTTGATCCCGATTCGGCCTATTTGTTTTATATCATTGGCCTGGGTTATACCCATGACAATGGTTAGAAAAATGATTGGTGCAATCATCATTCTAATCAGCTTAATAAAACCATCACCCAGAATTTGCATTTTAATGGCAATAGGGGGGAAGAAATGTCCTAACAGTGTTCCCAATAAGATGCCGAGAAGCACCTTGAAATAAAGCTGGTGATAAACAGGTTTACTCATTTATTTTTTCGTTGACTGACGTCTTAAATAGTTTGAAAATCAGGTAATTTTCAAACAAGGATATTTCATACTAGCATGTTAAGGCCATTCTTAATATGCTTCCCAATGCAAGGAATTCATATGAACGTTTTTGAGTGGCTTGATCGCTTAATCGCCTTCGATACAACCTCGAGAAATTCCAATCTTGAGTTGATTCATGATGTACAGACTTTTTTGGAGTCTCAGGGAATTCACTCATCGCTGATTCATGACAGCAAGCAGCCCAAGGCTAATTTATTTGCGAGTCTGCCGGCTTTTGATGGGCGTATTGAGGGAGGCATAGTCCTCTCTGGTCATACCGATGTCGTACCAGTCGATGGTCAGCAATGGGAAACTGATCCTTTCAAAGCGACAAAAATTGCCGGGAAAATTTATGGGCGAGGTGCTTGCGATATGAAAGGTTTCATTGCGGTGGTTATGGCAATGATTCCCCAGTTTAAAGAAATGAAGCTGGCACATCCTGTCCATTTCGCTTTTTCATATGACGAAGAGGTCGGTTGCCTTGGAGCTCCTTTCATGATTGAGCATATTAAAAGACAGGGAATTAATCCTGCAGCCTGTATTGTCGGGGAGCCGACCAGTATGCGGCCTGTGATAGCTCATAAAGGCAAGGAGTCATTCCGCTGCAGCGTGCATGGCGTAGCGGCCCATTCCTCGCTGACACACCAAGGTTGTAATGCAATTGAATATGCAGCGGATTTGATTTGTTATATCAGAGGCATGGCCGATCGTTTCAAGCAATCGGGTATTCAGGACAAGCATTATGATATGCCTTGTACAACCTTAACCACCAATCTGATTAGCGGAGGAAATTCATATAATACAATTCCCGCACTTTGTGAATTTATTTTTGAATTCCGAAATTTGCCAGAAGACAGTGCCACTGAAATTCGCAGCGAGATCAAGGATTATATCAATACTCGTTTATTACCGAAGATGAAACTGGAACATTCTGCCGCTAATATTATTCTCGATAATATCGCAGCAACCGCGGGTTTAAACACACCAGTCGATGCCGAGATTAATCAATGGGCCAGGATGGTGACGGGCGAGCAGGAGAAGCTGAAAGTCGCTTATGCAACAGAGGCAGGCTTATTTCAAAAGGCAAGTATTCCAACAATAGTTTGCGGACCAGGGAGTATTGAGCAGGCACATCGTGCCAATGAGTATGTGGACATTTTGCAATTGCAGGAGTGTTCAAAGTTTTTAAATCAAATGGTCCAAATGAAGTTTTCACAAGGAGTTTAGGAATGCTAAAGCGTTTAAGTTGTCTTTCGCTGATATTTTTCTGTGCAAACACAATTAGTTTTGCCTCAGCAAA
Source organism: Legionella quinlivanii (assembly GCF_900461555.1). Lineage (NCBI taxonomy): Bacteria > Pseudomonadati > Pseudomonadota > Gammaproteobacteria > Legionellales > Legionellaceae > Legionella > Legionella quinlivanii. The sequence continues at coordinate 1,613,317 of NZ_UGOX01000001.1, forward strand.
TGGATTTTATATTGGCGCTAGCGGAATAAAAGATAATGCGGAATATGATTTCAAACGGGTTGAAACCGCCCCGTCAGGCCCATTTCTCGACCAATTCCGCATTGATTGGAGCGGAGAGGGTTTTGGGGGGGAATTGTTCGCTGGCTATCATTACCGCTTTATAGAGCGCTTTGATCTTGGCCTGGAAGCATTCTACGACAAGAGCTCAAACGATGGCGATATCGGTTTTTTGCAGTCGAATAATCTTTATACCCGTGAATTAAGCGGTAAATATAAACAGCGATGGCAATACGGACTTGCCCTTAAACCAGGTTATTATATTTCAGAAGCTGTTCTTCTATATGGACGATTAGGATGGATTAAAGACAATATTCAACTTAGTGGTCATATTATTCAGACAGGCTCTCTCGGTTTTTTTGCCGGAAGCTTTGCTTCAGACCAGGATAAGGAAGGATTACAATTAGGTATAGGAACGCAAATACAAATTATAAATCAGCTGCATCTGCGTTTGGAATGGGATTACAATTCCTTGAATAATTTTAGCAATAGTTCTCAGGTTAAATCTTCGACAGGTCTGCAATTTGTGACTTATCGAACGGCATTCACGCCCAAACTTGAGCAATTCAAACTGGGTTTAAGCTGGGAGTTTGCTTAAAAAACTCCTTGCATTTTTCTTGCTATCAGCTAAATTTAAAAGGCAGTTAAGTATCAATTTACTCCAAGTTACTCCAATCGAGGGATTTTTCCTCGCTCTGTTTTCATTACTGTGTTTACTCTGTTTGGCTATTTAAAATTAAGATAATAAGGGAGTATTTATTATGGATAATCATTCTGAAATGGTTGTAAGGACTGACGATGTCATTGGTGTCGATGTTAAATCACCAGCCCTGGAAGATCTCGGTGAAGTAAAAGAAATCGTGCTCGATAAATTCAGTGGACAAGCAAGATATGTGGTCCTTGGCTTTGGTGGATTCATGGGCCTGGGTGAAGAGTATTATGCTTTCCCGTGGAAAAGCATCAGCTACAATAAAGACGAAGAGTGCTTTATTTTAAATGTGGATAAATCCAAATTAAAACGTGAATACGGCTTTGATAAGGACAATTGGCCTGATATGGCAACATGGCCTAATACTGTGGATAAGTATTATATTTAAGTCTGTATCTTTTGTTGTCCCCACAACCAGTGGGGACTGTATTAATATCAAGCCCGTGCGCACTCCTGTGTGGATAGTAAAATCTGTTTTCCAAGCTCGGTATGAATTCCTTCTGCATGCGTGGTAGCGTAAGCCTGATGATATTTATCTGATAAATTTTTAATGGCTGATTCAAGCAACTGATTGTCATGCAAATCCAGGTTTTTCAGCTTTTTAAAAATTCTGATGACCCGGCTTAATACAAAGCTTGTATGATAAATACCCAGCATCGGCCTTAAATCACTGCGAATTGGAGAAACATAGTTTTTATCCTCCTCATTTAAAATCAGTGGGTCATGAGCAAGAATACTATTAAGAAATAAATGAGATGTTTCATGAACAAGATGCTCAATCAACAATAGATTAGAAAATTCAGGAGTATTTCCATCAGGTAGAGACAAATAAATCGCTCCAAAAAACTTCGGGGAAGTCGCTCCAACTATTTTCACTTCACTTTTTACCAGATAAATGGCAGATACAAACTCATTTACTTCCTCCATAAAGCAATTGTCAGCTGTTTTGATGAGTTGCAGTGCAGTTGAAACCTGGTTTTTGAATTCAAATAATTCGTTTTGCGGCGGGGTATAAGCATTTAATGGATCTGAACCAAAGGCAATGTTTACTTCCTCGGCAAAGATCTTTTTTTCCCAATCTTCCTGTAATCCCAAAGAAATCTGAGTTTCAGTGATAATCCACTGCGTATTAAAAATAATGTCGCGAATAATTCGATTCACCTCCAATACAGAATCGCTTCGCATCGCCTCCAGAAGCCAGAAATAGTGAGCGTAAAGCCAGGGTGAAATATAGTTTTTGCTCTCGGGCTCTAGTTGGTCTAGTCGAGCGATTAGAGCAGTATAATCTTTATCCAGGACCTGTTGGGCATAATTTATCAGTTTGATCAGGCTGTGAATAAATCGATGTTTATAGGCTTCATGCAGAATGCTGGACATATTCCTTTGAGGAACGGCGCTAATCTGCTCAAAGGGAAGATAAGCATTCATCTTTATAACCCTGGCCTGCCCAATCCACTTGAGGAACTGATTTTTTCCTCATCTTCTTTGATTTCTTCAGGGCGATTAAGGAGAAGCACACTTCTCATGGTAGGAATTTTATCGTCAAGAATATTTTCAGGAATGCGAGTAAAGAATTGATTGGGATTGGAATTATTTTTTTTATTGATTGTCATAACTTACTCCTTGTTTTGAGCGAAATTCTACCAACAGTTTTATACCACTTCAAATAATTTTTTCCCTCACCAGTACACTCAGGAAATATACGATGGAGAGGTATAATTATGGGTGTGTATATAAATTCATCAAAATGTGATATATTAGGGCTCACAGTATCTAATGGAGATAATATGAGCATAGAATTAACTCTTGGTGAAATTTGGGATAAAACAAACGGCAGTGAAGTAGAAAAAGCCCATGCTGTTTTGAAAGAGTATTTTCAAGCAAGACACACCAGTCGAGGCATTTCCGCTTTGACAACTTCCGGAAGCATCAGAGAGCGAGCCATTGACTTATTTAAACAGCAGAAAAGCTTGCATGGGGAACCGCTAAATAGTATCAGTGATTTGATTATAGCAGCGGCCAGTATTAGTCAGGGACCGGCTTTAGCTATTTATATTGGTGTAATTTTAGAAAAGCAGGAAAAAGCCACAAGTCTGCAATTTGAAAACAGTAAGCATTATTTCAGTATGTAAAACAGAGATTTTCCCGCAGCAGACGGAATTGTATTATCATCAAAAAAGCAGGGATAAGAAGGCACCGCATAGCAGCACTATTACCCCTGCCATCTGAATTAAATTGATTTGCTCTCCTAAAAGAAGCACTCCAAACAGCAAAACAAAAATGGGCTCAAGCACGGAGAGAATAGAGGCTTGAACAGTATTAAGATATTGCAATCCTTTTAACAAACACATTATGGGAAGGGCGGTACAAAGAATACTTAGTCCAAGCAAATTAATCCAGTTGTGAAAACCGTTGGGAACTGAGAAAGATTGATCAAGCCAGGCGGCTAAAAAACAAGTCGGTAAACAGCCTAAACACAGCATCAAACTGGCAGGTAAAGGGGGAACGGGGCTTTTTTTGCCGCAAAGGATATAAAGAGCATACAAAAATGCTGCTATCAGGCTAAACAAAATGCCTGATAAATTCAGGTTTTTATTGATACTGCCATTAGTCAATAAAATAAGTCCGCAGGCAATCATTAGTACTACGGGGTAATATATTTTGCTGATTGAAATGTGAAAAACCATTTTATTGGTGATCATGACCATCACTGGATAAGTATAGAAAATAATCATCGCTAAACCCGAACCAATATGCTTACTGGCTTGAAAATAAAAAATCGCGCAGCTACTGTAAAAAAAACTGCCGCACAAAAAAAGCTTGAATAATTCGATTTTTGCAATACTTGTCTTGCTTAAAGAAGGGAGCAGCATAAGCGACAGACAAATTGCTGATATTAAAAATCGCCAGAATTGAGCGTTATATACGGAAAGCTGAGCATTAATAAGGCTCATCCCAAAATAACCTAATAGCCCAAATAAAAGCCCGGAAAGAAGGGTGTAAAAAATTCCTGCTTGTCGACTGGTGAAATTAAAGCTGGCAAATCGCAATATCGAGCTTCGCATTGCTATCTCTGATCTCGCGCATAGTACTCATTTCACATAAGCTTAAACTCAAACCATGATGTCCCAGCTGCATTTTGGGTACCATTCCTGAGGCTTTTTCCATACGCAGCAAAATAAGATGACAGGAAGAACGGGGCGGTAATTGTTGCTGATAAAATCCATTATTCAGGCTAATCTGAAAATAGTCGGCGCTGTTTCTCAATAAACTCAGGTAGATACTGACGGTATCATGTAAAAGGCGCAGGGATCCAAGCCATTGGCTCAACTGACTCTGTCTGAACTCGGGGTAAGATTCCATCCACAATATTAATTGAGGAGGATGCGCCTCACAGTCAAGATGCTGGCTGGATTGGGCGGTACGGATTGCGTTGAGAAAAGGATCCTGGTGAATATCATCTCCAAAACGTCCGATGGTATTCGATAAAATCTGAATTTGTGTAAATAAGCGGGCATATAGTTCGGGAGAGAGCGCATTGCTTCTGTTAACGCTATGTTCTATGCGCATTAACTCCTTAAGAAACCGACTTTTTAATTCAGGTTTTTGAATCAGTTGAACAGTTTCGATAAGCTTTTGCAAGGCATAATGATGAATAACGGGATGATATTCGGCACAAGCCTCTTTTATAATCTGATGCAGGCATTCAAGACGCAAGGCAATTTTGGGCAAGGAATGGGTCGCCAGTTGAAATGTAATTGTTTCTTGCTGCATGTAGAATGCTATCCTTAGCCTGCTCAATTGGGCTAAAATCGGATTAAAGATTTATGATCGCTTTAGCATGGCCAATTGTAAATACTTCTCATGCAAATTTTTGATATTATTTGTTAATTCGTTCAGATTCCCATCGTTTATCAGTAAGTCATCTGCAATTGCTTTTCGATCCTCGATACTGGGTTGAGACGCAATAATTTTTTTTGCCTGGACGACATCACAGTGATCCCGGGCAATGACCCGTGCAATTTGTACCTCTTCATTGGCTATAAGAGCTAAAACCCGATCCAGATAGGGATAGTTATTCCGATCTTTTAATAAAGGGATCTCGATAACGTTGTAAGTTGTTGAATTATGATCAGCTACCCGTTCTGCGATTGTTTTTTGAATCTGGGGATGTAGTAAGGCTTCCAGCCAAAGCCTCTCTTTTGTATTGTCAAATATTATCCTTCTTAATGCCGCCCGATTCAATTCATTGCCGGCTGTGATTACCGAAGGGCCGAAATGGGCTTTGATAGCTACTAAAGCGGGAGAGCCGCTTTGTGTTAATTCGCGAGCGATATCATCGGCAATAATAATATTAGCGCCCAGTGATTTAAACAGATTAATAACGGTTGATTTGCCGCTGGCAATATTCCCGGTCAAGCCAATGGTAAACATAGGAGCCTCAATCAATATTGCTGATTAATATTTCTGCAAGTTAACAAATTAACATAACAGGTTTCCGGAACTTTGCTATGATTGCGGCAATACTCTTTTGCAGAAAATACAGCGTCATCGCGATGCCGATAATAAATACTTAACCAGGCTTGCGCGTCATCATCGAGCGCAGTGCACTGCCACAAAGGGCTTAGCGAATGCCCATCGGCAAAACCCTCGCAGTTAGCGCGTGTCGCTTTACAGGTAAGCGGGAACTGGCTTTCTTTTTTACAGGAATCAAATGCTTTGTTTAATGCGGTCAATTCATAATTGCTAACGGCCAGCCACTCTTTCTTTGTTTGATCATAAGCACGGCATTTCCAGTTTTCTTCTGCATTCCCCGGCTGGCTGAAACCAGAAGGGATCACTATAAAAAGAAGCGCGGGAATTAAAGCATTATATTTTTTTATCATCATCTAGCCTTATAACGGATTAAATCAAGAAGCTCATCCCGACTCATGGCTTTGGCAAAATACCAGCCCTGCATCCAGTATACTCCTTTATCTAATAGAAAATCGTATTGTTCTTTTGTTTCAACGCCTTCTGCAATTATGGATAATTTCAAGGTATTGGCCAGATCAATGATGGCTTGATTTAAGCTCTCAGTTACCGCGCCTGTGCCAATTGCCTGAATGAATAATTTATCAATTTTAAGATAATTAAAAGGAAAATGTTGCAGGTAATTGATACTTGCATGCCCTGTGCCGAAATCATCAATAGCAATGGAGAACCCGAGCTTTTTTAATTCCTGCATTTGTCTGATGATTTGCGGATTATCTTTATCCAGGAACTCTCTTTCCGTTAACTCAAGGATAAGTTGTTGAGGCCGAATAGTTTTCGCTTTGCAAAATTCAAAAAATTCAGAAAAGAAATAAGGATGTCTGAAATGGTGGGCTGAAAGATTGAATGCCAGATGGAATTCAGGATGCGCTGTTAATAATTCAGCGGTTTCAGAAAGGGCGCGTTCAATAAGTTGCCAGGTAATCGGGATAATTAAGCCGGATCGCTCTGCTTCCTCGATAAAAAAGTCAGGCATGATAATTTCCTGCTCGGCAGTTTCCCAGCGAATTAGAACTTCTGCTCCTAAAAACCTGTCCTCACTGGAGTTCCATATGGGTTGGTAAACCGGGTGAAAATGCTGTGAGCGGATTGCATCATTGATGGCATAGGTCAATGAGAGACGATGGCTTATCAAATGCGAGCAATACAAATAAACCAGGAGAGATAAAAGGAGAAGGCTAAGATTAAGAATGAGTTCCTTCATTACAAAATAATTGCTTATTGCTGCCTGTTTTGCAAAAAAATCAAGGTGGATATTATCTGCGTTTTTTAACTGTCTACGAATATGGATATAATTATGAGCGGTCTTTCCAATTCTCGACAATATCCGTTTCGTTTCATTATCGTAGATATCAATTTCCGAAAAATTCTGATTGCGTTCTTCAATGAAATTATTAACCACAGTTTCAAGTACGAGAAGGCCAATAGTGTAACCGCCAAGCTGTTGCTGTATTAAGAAGGATTCATCCATGCCCTCTCCAAGCTTGTAAGGACCTGAGAAAGAAGGGTTATAATGGCTGGGTTTGGGAAGAGTGATTGATTTTTTTAGCGTTGAGCATAGTAACTCATTTCTATAATTAGTAATTATTACTGCTGAAATAAAAGGGTTGTTATACAGTTTTTCATTAAGTTTTGGCATTAAATTCCGGCAAAGGTCTGGCGGACTTTCCAAATAGCCAAATAACTCCAGATTGATAGAGACAAAATGATCGAATTGCTTGCTTATTTTATTCGCTTCGGCGATTAATTTGTTTTGATGCTGAATATGCAGTTGCTGCCAATGGTAATAGAATGTGCCAATTAAAATAATGAGCGTAAATAGCAGCCACAAAATAGTGAACCGGGTAAACAGGTGGTTATAGCGATGTTGAGCGGCGTTCATTGGGCTCTATTAAATTAAATGTCAGCGATAGGTGGCATAAATAGAGTTTAATGTGATTTCGGCTAATTTAACAATGGTTTCGTCATCGCTGTTCAATGGGGGAAGCCAATAAATGGTATCACCCATCGGTCTCAATAATGCTCCTCGCTTTAATGCCTGCTGATAAAAATAAAAACCTGTTCGACTGTGTTTAGGATTGGGAACAAGTTCGGCTGCAACCATCGCACCAATTGAGCGAACATTATGTAATTTATTAGTTTTATCTGCGATCTCTTTAAAAAGAGAATGCATCATATGCCCCAGTCGGGTAGCTTGTTGCTCTGTTTTTTCAAGCTGCATGGTTTTGATAGCAGCCAAAGCCGCGGCAACACCGATTGCATTTGCACTATGGGTATGCGAATGAAGAAAGGAGCGGCCTTTTTCATAATCATGGTAAAATAATTGATAAATCTCATCATCAATCAGCACGCAGCTTAAGGGAATGGTACCCCCGGTTAAGCCTTTGGAAAGGCAAATCATATCAGGTTGAATTCCGGCATGCTGAAAAGCGAACCATTCGCCTGTGCGGCACATTCCAGTCATAATTTCATCCGCGATCAGATAGATGTTATTCGCTTTCGCCCATTGTGCCAGTTTGAGCAAAAAATCAGCACTATAGCAAAGCATGCCGCCCGCTCCCTGAATAATCGGCTCTACGATAATCGCACAGGCAGTCGATTTTAATGATTCCAGTGAATCGAGGGTTTTATCCCAATAACCGCTGCAGTCAGTCCACAAAGGATCTTTGGAGTGATTAACATAAGGTATCGACTCAATAAAATGACAGCGAGGACCAATACCTTCATAGGGTTGTTTGTAAATACCTAGATCGCTAACGCCTAAAGCGCCCAATGTCTCGCCATGATAGGCATTTTTTAAAGCGATAAAGTCACGCTTTTCATGGTTTCCTTTTAATTGAGAGGTATGCAAGGCGAGCTTAAGAGCGATTTCCACAGCCGAACTGCCATCACTGGCAAAAAATGAATGCTGTTTTCCGCTCAAAAAAGCCAATTGCTCACCCAGTTCTGCAAGAGCCGGATGGGTAGTATTGGCAGCAATTACCTGCTCAAATTGTTCAAGTTGTTTTTTTATAGCAGATTGTATAGCAGGATGTCTGTGTCCCAGGGATTTACACCACCAGCTGGAAATAGCGTCAATCAATACGCCCTTATCAGTATAAAGATAACTTCCTTTTGCATTGTTCACCACTACAGGCCGAGACTGCTCAAAGTCCTTCATTTGCATGCATGGATGCCATATGTGTCGTAAATCTTTATCGATACAGTCTATGTTAACCATTTTAAAATCTCAGGTTGACAATAAAGGCAAACACTTTATCATGCTGCGATTGATATGAAAATTTTAATTTAGTGGGGCTCATTGATATACCTACGTCCCTCGGCCGAGGGACGTAGGAGTAGGCGTTAAATCTCAGGGCAGTGCCTGACGGGATTGATTCTCGGTTTTTGAATTTGAAGCCGGAATAATACGTACTGAAAAAATAATAAAAGCGAGGTATTGAATGAACAGACCAGATGCCGGCTGGAGCCTGGAAGAGGTGACCGCAATCTATTCCCAACCCTTCAATGATTTGATTTTTATGGCCCATCAGACTCATCGCCAGTATCATCCCGCAAATCAATTGCAAGTGGCTACTTTACTGAGTATTAAAACAGGCGCCTGCCCTGAAGATTGCGGTTACTGCTCTCAAAGCGGTCATTATAAAACCCATGTTGAGAAAGAAAAGCTGATGAGTCTGGAACAGGTGCTTCAGGCTGCCAGAGAAGCCAGGGAGGGCGGTGCCAAACGCTTTTGTATGGGGGCTGCCTGGCGTTGCCCTCCAGAGAAAGCACTTCCCCAATTGAAAACAATGATCGAGGAAGTAAAGGCGCTGGGAATGGAAACCTGTATGACGCTGGGAATGTTAACTGAAGAGCAGGCGTCCTTTCTGAAAGACGCTGGACTGGATTATTACAATCATAACATTGATACCTCGCCTTCTTATTATAACAAAGTGGCTACAACCCGAACCTTCGATGATCGTTTACAGACGCTCAAGCATGTGCGCGATGCCGGGATTAATGTATGTTGCGGCGGTATTCTTGGCCTGGGAGAGACCAGGGAAGACCGTATTGAATTTTTGATGACCCTGGCGAATATGGAAATTCCGCCCGAGAGTGTGCCCATCAATCGCTTAATCCCTGTGGAAGGAACTCCTCTGGCTAAAGCCAATCCTGCTGAAGGTATTGAATTGGTTCGTACTATTGCAACAGCAAGACTGCTGATGCCTGCAAGTATGATTCGATTGACGGCTGGGAGAACTGCAATGAGCGACGAGCTTCAGGCTTTGTGCTATTTTGCCGGAGCTAACTCGGTTTTTGCTGGCGATAAATTACTTACTGAGGAAAACCCGCAGAGGGCCAGGGATAAACAATTGTTTGAGAAACTGGGTCTGGAAACCAGCATGGCATGAAGCAGAAGATCAATCTTTATCTGGATGAGATTAAAACGAAAGGATTATATCGCAGCCGGCATGTGTTTGAGCAAAGCGGATTTTGCAATTTCAGTTCAAATGATTATTTAAATTTAACCGCCGATAAGCAAGTGAGACAGGCGTTTCGAAGGGGTTTTGAACGTTACCCTGCCGGCAGCGGCGCTTCTCAGGCAGTTTGCGGTTATCATCCTACGCATAAAATGCTGGAGAATGAATTTTGCCAGTTTATGCAAGTCGACTCTGCATTGCTATTCAGTTCAGGTTATGCGGCCAATCTGGCTGTGATTTCAATGCTCGCAAAACTGGATACCCATTTACTCATTGATAAGGGAGTTCATGCGTCATTTTATGATGGTATTAAGTATTCTGGTGTTAGCTATAGTCGATTTTTGCACAATAGCAGGAGTGACTTACTCAACAAGCTAAACAGAGCCAATGCCGGCGGAGTCATTATTTCCGAAGGCATCTTTAGCATGAGCGGGCAGCAACCTGATTTAAAACAAGTTGCTCAAGATGCTCTGGCACACAGTTATGAATGTATAATTGATGAGGCTCATTCATTTGGCGTTCTGGAAGAGATAGGGCGGGGAGCGTCGGCATTTTATGGCTTGAGTCAAAAAGACATTGCCTTACGCATTATTCCCTTTGGAAAAGCGATGGGCGCTCAGGGGGCGATTGTTGTTGGACGCCATGAATGGATTGATGCTCTATTTCAATCAGGCCGCTCTACAATATATTCTACGGCGATCAGTCCGGCAATGGCATATGGTCTTTTACATTCACTGGAAGTAGTCAGCAAATCCAATGATAAGCGTATTTATATTCGGTTATTGATAGATTACTTTCGAAGTCAAGTCAGCAGGTCGCCTCTATGCTGGCGCGATTCAGAAACGCCAATTCAGCAATTGCAACTGGGCTGTCCTGAATTGGCTGCTGCTTTTGCTGCGCGCTTGCTTGAACGTAAAATAATAGCCTTATCAATGCGACAGCCCACCGTATCACGCAAGGAAACTGGCTTACGCATTGTGTTAAACGCCAGTCATCGTCAGGAAGACATTGATTATTTATTCGCCTGTTTACATGAATTCTATGAAAATTAATATTAATATAATCGGTAACCCAAAGAATCGCGCTCTGGTTTTTTTTCATGGTTGGGGATTCGATCAGCGTGTTTGGTCTTCAACTGCGGCTTTGTTACAGGATAAGTACAGGATTTATCTGGTGGATTTACCCGGTTTCGGCCATACCAGCCTCATGTTATGGGATGAATTCCAGCAAATGTTGCTTGAACATTTACCCCAGGAATTTGCTGTAGCAGGGTGGTCTCTGGGAGGATTATACGCGACCCGTCTGGCGCTTGAATCAGGGCGGGTAAGCCATTTAATAAACATCGCCGCATCGCCTTGCTTCATAAAGAAAGACGATTGGCCCGGCGTAAATCCACAGGTTTTAAAAAAATTTCTGGCAAACCTCGAAACCCAGCCAAGAAAGACACTGGAAGATTTTGTAGTTCTACAGGCTCGCCGTAAGAGCAGCGCTTTACCTGATACGTTGCCTGCAACGGCTGCTTTGAAAGCAGGGCTTGAGATTCTGGAATCATGGGATTTACGAAAGCCGCTCACATCGGCTAATTTTTCGATAGCCTATTGCTTTGGGCGGCTTGACTCCATTACTCCCTTTGCTGTCCTCGAAGCCATGCAGGCACATTATCCGCAGTTTAATTATCATCTTTTTAAAAAATCAGCCCATATGCCTTTTTTGTCGCAGCAGGAAGAGTTTATTTATATATTGGAGGATTTCATTCAATGAAGTCATATTTCATCACCGGAACGGATACTGATTGTGGTAAAACCTATGTGACCTGCCAACTTTTAGATTATCTGCATGGCCGCGATAAATCAGCCCTGGCATTAAAACCTGTGGCTTCAGGTTGTGTGTTTGAAAATGGCAAGGCAGTATACAGCGATTTAGTAAGGCTTACAGAGCATAATCTTAAGCCTGAAATTCCGATTAATGGCTGGCATTTTGCTGCGCCAATCTCTCCTCATTTGGCGGCCGGCGCTGAAAATGTTATTCTGACCGCCGAAAAGATTGCAAACTTCTGTAAAAAAAAAGAATATACTCACTTTGACTATCTTTTAATTGAAGGGGCTGGGGGGCTATTCGTTCCACTGAATGATCAGGAGTCCTGGATTGATCTAATCCGATTAATGAACATACCTGTTATTCTTGTGGTGGGCTTGAAATTAGGTTGTCTCAATCATGCGCTGTTAACGGATTCCGTCCTGCGTTCCAACCATTGTCCTGTCGCTGGTTGGATTGCGAATATACTGGACCCAGAGATGCTTGAAATTGAAAAAAACATCACTACCTTAAAAGAGCGTCTGCAAATGCCGTACCTGGGCAGGACTGATTATCACAAAGGCCTTCTATTGGACGGAAATAAAGACATGATCTGATTGTCTGTTATGGCTCTAGTCCGTTATAATTGTAAAGATACGGGAACCCATGACTACAGCTATGGGTTAATATATGATTAAAGGGGAGTGGTTGGTTCCATTACCCGAGGCACACCGATTTAATGGAGCGTATGATGCCAATTTATGAGTATGAATGTACAAGTTGCCATCATCATTTTGATTTGATGCAAAAAATAAGTGATACCCCAATCAAGCAATGTCCTCAATGTTTTGAGGATACCGCTGTAAGGCTTATATCCGCAGCAGGGTTTCAGCTGAAAGGCAGCGGCTGGTATGTTACTGATTTCAAGAATAAAAATAAGCCGGCACAGAAAAAAGAGTCGTCTTCTGAAGGCTCGTCTGGAACCACAACAGAAAGCACTAAGGTAAAAGGTGAATCTGATTGAAATCCAAATCCCTGCGCAGCTTTATTCTTGCGGGTCTGGTTGTATGGTTGCCCATTTTAGTAACCCTGGTAATACTTCGATTCCTAATCGAACTGCTCGATAGCACCATTGCTCTGCTGCCGCAGGCCTATCAACCTGAAACCCTGATTGGGATGAGGATTCCGGGCCTTGGTGTAATTTTGTCCCTGGTGGTTCTGATTATTACTGGAATCATTGCTACGAACTTTTTTGGACAGCGTCTGGTGGGTTGGGGCGAAGCCGTCCTGGCTCGTATCCCCTTGGTTCGTTCGGTTTATACCGCGGCAAAGCAAGTCATTCAGGCTGTTTTTGCCAGCAACAGCCAGGCGTTCAGGAAAGTCATATTAGTGGAGTATCCCAGAAAAGGGTTGTGGAGTCTTGCGTTTCTGACCGGCTCAACAACGGACGAGCTAACCAGCCATTGCGGGCAGGACATGCTTTCTTTATTTATTCCAACCACACCGAATCCCACGTCTGGTTTTCTGGTTCTGGTTCCTAAAAAAGAAGTGATTGAGCTTCAAATGAGTGTCGATGAAGCATTAAAATACATCATTTCTCTTGGCGTTATGCAGTCTTCGACTGCTGACATTGTTAAACAATAGTTATAGATAGGCGGCTCCTATGCGTTCACATTATTGCACTGAAGTAAATGAAACAATGATTGGGGAAACTGTTGCAATTTGTGGCTGGATTCATAATCGACGCGATCATGGGGGAGTTATCTTTCTTGATGTGCGTGATCGCTCCGGTCTTGTTCAGGTGGTTTATGAGCCAGAACTTTCTGATGTGTTTCAGGTTGCGGAGAAGTTACGGCATGAGTTCGTCGTGCAGCTTAAAGGAAAGCTGCGCAATCGTCCATCCGGGATGATAAATGATAAAATGCTGACTGGGCGAATTGAGATTCTGGGAACTGAATTACAAATTCTGAATCAGTCCGAGACACCTCCTTTTCTGCCTGATGAGTTTCAGGTGGTTAATGAGGATCTACGCTATCGCTACCGTTACATTGATTTACGCCGTCAGGGTATGCAGGACAATCTGATTATCCGACATAAAATGAATCGTGCAATTCGTGATTATTTAAACGAACAGAATTTTATTGATATTGAAACGCCTATGTTGACCAAGGCAACGCCGGAAGGTGCCCGGGATTATCTGGTGCCGTCAAGAGTACATCCAGGCCAATTCTATGCCTTACCTCAGTCTCCGCAATTATTTAAGCAGCTGCTGATGATGTCCGGCTTCGATCGTTATTACCAGATTGTACGCTGCTTCCGGGACGAAGATTTGCGGGCAGATCGTCAACCTGAGTTTACCCAGCTTGATATTGAAATGTCATTCATTGATGAGTCCGCTATTCAGTCTCTCATTGAAGGAATGTTAAAAAAAGTATTCAAGGACTTGTTAGAGGTTGAATTACCCGAAACACTGCCCAGAATGAGTTTTGCTGAAGCCATGCGCCGTTTTGGCAGCGATAAACCTGATTTGCGTATTCCTTTAGAGTTAATCGATATTGAAGATTTGGTTAAGGGATGTGAGTTCAAGGTTTTTGCTGAGGCCGCTGAGAATCCAAAATCTCGTGTGGTTGCTATGAAATTACCGCGAGGTTGTGAGCTCACTCGAAAAGAGCTGGATGGTTACGCGGATTTCGTGGGTATTTATGGCGCTAAAGGACTTGCTTACATCAAAGTCAATGATCGAAGCCTCGGCTATGAAGGGCTTCAATCGCCAATCCTCAAGTTTTTAAATGAGTCTATTGTCAATGCGGTTCTGGATCGAGTGCAGGCGCAAACTGGCGATGTGGTCTTTTTCGGTGCCGGCTCAAATAAAGTCGTCAATGAATCAATGGGCGCGTTGAGAGTGCGTTTGGGTCATGACAGACAGTTGGTGCAGCCTGGCTGGCAATTGTTATGGGTTACCGACTGGCCAATGTTTGAAATGGATGAAAAAGAAAACCGCCTGCAATCGATGCATCATCCCTTCACCTCACCACAAAAGCTGGATATTGACATGATGAAGAATAACCCTGAGCAAGTGCTTGCCAAGGCTTATGATATTGTGATCAATGGCTACGAGATAGGGGGCGGTTCCATTCGTATTCATCAGTATGATTTCCAACAGGCTGTTTTCAGATTATTGGGCATTGATGAGCAGGAGGCGCAGGAGAAGTTTGGCTTTTTACTCGATGCACTTCAATACGGCTGTCCTCCACATGGCGGAATTGCCCTGGGCATTGACCGGCTGGCCATGCTATTGACTGATTCAACGTCTATTCGTGATGTGATTGCTTTTCCTAAAACGCAATCGGCGTCTTGTTTGCTGACTAATGCTCCAACCCCGGTGAATGAAATGCAATTAAATGAATTAGGAATTCGGCTTGCTCCAACGGCGAAAGGGAAGTGAAAAAGTGAGGGTTGATTTTAGTCCATCTTCCTAACTCCCGTTGCCATTAAGTTAAGGAATTTTTTCTTATTCCTGCGCCGGCGTGGGCGTAAACCTAAGAGAAAATCACCTCTCCCAAGTTTGGGAGAGGGCTAGGGTGAGGGTTGATTTTAACCCCTCTCTCTAACTCTCTCCCCTGAGGGGAGAGAGGACTTTAAGGGAAGAGAGATTAAAAGCTGTTATCCGAGCTTTAGCAGGTCGTGAAATCAAACTAAATTGGTAACATTAAGTGCAATGTGGTACAATTGTGAATTAACTTGTCAATTTGCAGTGAGAAAATTGACTTTACTGATAAGAAGAAAGTGAAAAAAACTCTAATCTTGTTCATCACTGGTATTTTGCTTGCTTGTTCTGCGTTTAGTTTTGCGAATAGCAACGGCAGTAGCCAACTCATTGAGTATTTAACTCAGGAAAAAAATAGCTTAACCCTTGCTATTGGCGAAGTAAAAACACTGCCACCGCCAGGAAACCAGGACGAATATCAAAAAAGATTGCAGGAAAATAATGCAACCATCGCATTGAATAAGGCCAAAATTACCAGTCTTGAAAGTTTTCTGATTAACCAGAAAAAGCTTCAGGCTGATTTTAGCCAACGCTTGAAACAATTACAGCAATTTCCGTCAAGCCAGCTTCCGCAAATCAGTTCTCAGGAAAAGATTGAAAAAATCAATACATTAAACGATATTAATAAAAAAACTATTGATCTGATTAATGAAAATTTAAAACTTGCCAGACGTTATCAGGAGATTTTGCAAGTTCAGAAAGACCAGTTGGAGCTATGGAAATCCAAAGAACAGATGAATGAGCAGCTCACCAGCCTCCATGCTCAGGAAGATAAGCTGAATGATTCTTTACAAAAGCTTTTTCAAAACAGTTTAAAATTGCAGCAAGATATCAAAACCAGCAGTAATTTCAAAGCGACCTATGGTCTTGAAGCGCGATTGCTTCTGAATAACCAGGTCATTAATCTGACTCAGCACAAAATTGCTGAATTAAATCTGCAGGGTAAATTAGCCCGAGCTGATTTTCTGCTGTTGAAAAGCCCCGATATTCGCACACTGCAAACAGTGACAGAAATATATAAAAATATGATCAGTCAGCTATCTGAAATGGAGCAGTCGCTTAAGAAAATGGTTGTCATGTTAAAAAATGAACTTCCTCATCTCAATGATCCCAATTTAAAGCAGCAGTTTAATTCCTTGCTGCGGGTAGTTAATGCAAGAATTGCCGGTATCTCGATTCAGGAGGAAACCCTTCAGGAGGATCTCGAGAATCATCAGCAGGAACTTAAAAAGCAATTGGCGGTCAGGCAAAGTTTGTCTGAGTACCGTATTGACAGCTGGCCAGAGATTTTTAAACAACTGGCGCATATTCCTACCCAATTTTACAATTATTGCAAGTCGCTCGCATTTAAGGCCAGGGATAATTATCTATGGCAGGATACTTTTCCGGCCGCGCTGTTGTGGATGGGGGTATGTGTCATTCTCGCCAGCGCTCTGGCACTGAGCAGAGTATTGAAACGAAGCAATGATAAGGAGCGCTCTCGTTTGTCTGGTCATCTCTATGATGGTGTTCTTAATTTATTTGAAAAAAACTTACCGCATCTGACAGTGTCTGCCATTCTGTTTGTGCTTCTTTATGGCAATTATGTTCCGTTTTCCAACTACCAGATGCTGTTCAATCTGTTACTGGTCTGGCTAACTTTTCGAACCCTTATTTTAATCGCCAGACGATCACTTCTCGAGCGGATCAGCGACTCATCGGGCAAAGACGTTCGCTTGTATTATCGTTTTAAATGGCTGCTGATGGCCGGAGGATGGACTACTGCTCTGATGGTATTTAGTCATCAACTGCCGCTGGCAATCTTGATTCAGGATATATTCAACCGTCTGTTCATGTTATTTTTGTTAGCAGTTTCTCTTGTGATCTGGAAGAGCAAGGATTTCATTTCGCATTTACTCCATCCCTTATTAAAGTCGAAGAAAAGATATCTGAGACATGCCATTGTATTGCTTGAAGTATTAATACCGTTTACCGTTTTTACCACTGCTTCCCTGGGCCTTATTGGTTATATCAATCTTGCCTGGACGATGAGTATCTATCAGGTACAGATCCTGATGATTATCACAGGATATGTACTTCTCCGCGGCCTGATGTTTGATGCGCTGGAATTATTGTCGGAATGGATGATTTCCAGTCTAAAAAATGGCTGGTTGTGGATTGAGGTTATTCTCAAGCCCATTGACAGAATATTACGTATTATGTTGTTAATGGCTTCTTTATACGTATTATTTCAGCTGTTTGACTGGCATTCTGATTCGCTTATTATCAGTAAGTTTCATCAATGGGGCGAGTACCCCATCGTTAATTTGTCGGGTATACGAATCACAGCTATCAGTGTACTTGAATTCCTTCTTCTGTTTTCAATTTGTGCCTGGATTTCCAAATGGACCCGAGAGTTTTGCTACCGGTGGCTCTATCGAGATGCCCGTGACGCGGGAATTAGAAACAGTCTTTCCGTTTTTACTCAATACGCGGTCATTCTGGTAGGCGGTTTTATCTCACTAAGAGTGTTGGGACTGGATTTTAGCGGCATGTCAATGGTGATCGGTGGTCTGGCTGTCGGGATGGGTTTCGGCCTGAGGGATTTCGCCAGCAATATCGTAGGCGGCCTGATGCTGTTAATTGAGAGGCCGGTCAGGGAAGGAGACTTAATCACTCTGGGGGGCTATGAAGGCAAGGTAGCTCATATCGGTATTCGTTCGATGCGTGTATCTTCCTGGGATAATATGGAAGTATTAATACCTAATGCTGAAACCTTTAACAAGCCATTCACCAATTGGACCCATCAGGATAGTATTATCCGAACGGTAGTGCCTGTGAAAGTGAGCCGCGCCGATGATCCATGTCTGGTTCAAACCCTTATTATGGAAGTACTGGCGACAATTCCAGAAATTGTGCCTGATCCGCCCTGCCAGGTGTTTCTGAAGCAAATTGATGAAGCCTTGATTGAGTTTGAGGTACGATATTTTATAAACGTGGAGTTCAACACGCGGGTTGAAATACGATCCAAGGTCCTCTTTGCCATCATGGCGAAATTCAAGGAAGCAGGAATTAAACCGCCCATACCACCGATTACTGTTGAATTAAAAGAAAAAGCAACCGATTATGAGCCTTTCGTTATGCAAAAACGTGTTAAGCAGCGAGAGCGAGTTACTGACTCGCTGTAGCCGTATTGCTGGTTTGAGTTTTAGCCAGCTTGCCTGTTTAACACAGTGCACAATCCCGCAAAAACAAAGCCAGAGAAAAGGTTGGACCGGCTTAGCTATTGAACTGGCTTTGGGAACAACGGCTGGCACTAAAGCAGTTCCTGATTTTGAGAATCTTGGTGTTGAATTAAAGACCATTCCCCTAAATGCACTGGGAAAGCCTGCTGAATCCACGTTTGTGACCAGTATTTCTTTAACCAGCATTCACCGGGAAACATGGAAAGAATCCCAATGCTTTCAAAAGCTAAAAAGGATTTTATGGGTGCCGGTTGAGGGTGATACTATGATCCCTTTTGAGCAAAGACGAATAGGCAGCGGGTTCTTATGGTCTCCCAGTGAGGAGCAAGAGTGCATCCTCTCTGACGATTGGCATGAGCATTCTACAATGATTGGAATGGGGCGCCTTGAAGAAATTGATGCCTCAATGGGGGAATATCTCCAGGTTAGACCCAAGGCTGCCAATGCTCGTTCCTTATGCGATGGATTTGATGCTGAAGGCAAAAAAATCCGGACCTTGCCTCGCGGCTTCTATTTACGAGCCAGTTTTACTCAGCAATTGCTAAAATCTTTGTAGACAAAATCTTCATTTTGGTTGATAGTTCTGCTCGTGACAATTTTTTATCCATTTGTAGCGAGTTAATATGAAAAAAATACTAGTGGGTGTTCTCGGTTTATTGCTCTCTTATTCAGTAATCGCTTCGACATCCAAAAAAACGGTTCAAAGTGATGCGGCAATTCAGCAAACGATTCTTGAGTACATTAACAGCTATCGAGCTCAGCACCATCGGCCGCCTTTAAAATTAGTACCGCTCATTTCGATTGAAGCCCAGCGTCATAGTTTGGAAATGGCAAGAAAGCAAATGCCATTCGGACATCAGGGATTTAATAAGCGGATTGATGTGGTGTACAAAAAAATTAAGCTGTGTCGGGGAGGCGCTGAAAATATTGCCTATATGAAAATTCCGGCGAAAGAGGTTGCCAGACGATGGACGGAAAGCCCTGGTCATCGGGCCAATATCCTTGGTAATTACAATCTGACCGGTATTGGTATTGCAAGAATTGAAGGGGGCTGGATATATTATACGCAAATGTTTATCCGCAGCGATGATCCGTCTTACCGTGGTTGATTTTTGTGTGCCTCTAGTGACCTATCTAATTCAAAAATATTACAAAGGTCTGGTTAGTGGATTGTCAGAACCATTGTTCAAAATGTTGATAGATTAATGTATAAAGAATGTAGACAAGTAGCTACGTTTGCTCTATATTGTAGATATGTAACTACAAATAAGGGATTGGCAATGGCAATTTCCACTTTTTCTAGTCGTGAATTTAATCAAGATGTCAGTAAAATAAAGAAGGCCTCTGCGCATGGGCCTGTTTTTATTACTGATAGAGGACATCCGGCTCATGTCCTTTTAACAATTGAAGACTATTTAAAATTATCTAAAACTAAAGAAACAATAGTTGATTTGTTAGCTATGCCTGATACAGCAGATTTAGACTTTGAGGCACCAACGCTAAAAGGAAATATTTATCGTACAGAGGGGTTTGATTAATGTATTTAATGGATACAAATGTTGTATCAGAAATAAGAAAAGGTGCCAAAGCTAATATTAATGTAATATCGTGGGCTAGAGCCGCATCTACGGCATCCTTATTTTTATCAGTAATTAGCATACTTGAGATAGAAATGGGGATTTTACAGAAGGAACGTGCAGATCCCTCTCAGGGAGCGATTTTGCGCACGTGGCTTAATGCCCATGTGCTACCTGCCTTTGTAGATCGAATTTTAAACATAGATGTTGCAGTTGCACAACGATGCGCTAAGCTTCATATACCTGATCGTCGGTCAGAAAGAGATGCATTAATTGCAGCGACAGCTTTAGTTCATGGATTGGTGGTTGTAACAAGAAATATAAAAGATTTCGAAGATTCAGGATTAGAGTTATTAAACCCATGGGAACCTCGATAAGAGGATAAAATAATCGAATTTCCCACAATTGGAGTTTTTTGAGGCATTTAAACGAGGCTATGCAGTCTTTTTGATCTTGATGATATTCAATGTGAATAATGCACAGTACGTAGCGGGGCAACTATTGTTCAAATACTTGCCAATTCTACATTCCTACCAAATCACACAACGCTTTTGATTCACCATTGGACTTTGTCCGCTAATACCAAAAGCGGCTTGGAACTGAGGCATGTTCGCTAAAGTACCGTTGACGCGGTAAATCATTGGCGGATGCGGATCAGTCATAATCAGGGTGCGCATCTGTGCCATGCGGATATTGGAAGCCCAGACGTGAGCTGTCCCCAGGAAAAACTGCTGATCGGGGGTGAACCCATCGATAGTTTTAGCATCTTTATATGCTTGCGAATGTTTAAAGGCTTTATAGGCAAGAGTCAATCCACCGAGATCTGCAGTGGCTTCACCCATTACCAGTTTACCCTGAACTGACAGATCATCGACTTTATATTGTGAAAACTGCTCCATTATGCATTGGGTGGCTGCATTGAATTTTTTCAAATCCTCAGCACTCCACCAGTTTTTCAGATTCCCATAACCATCAAATTGCGCGCCCTGATCGTCAAAACCATGGGTTATTTCATGTCCGATGACAAAACCAATCGCCCCATAATTGACCGCGGTTGGAGCCTTCGGATCAAAAAAAGGCGGCTGTAAAATGCCTGCAGGGAGATTAATATTATTCATTGAAGGATCATAATAGGCATTGACCGTTTGCGGGGTCATGCTCCATTCGGTTTTATCAATGGGTTTTCCAATCTTGTTCAAATCCCTTTTGACCAGAAACTCACTGGCTCTGATAACATTCAATACATAAGCGCCTCTGTCGATTTTGAGACTTGAATAATCCCACCACTTCTCAGGATAACCCACACGCTCTTTCATCAGTTCAAGTTTTTTCAGTGCGGCTTCTCGCGTTGCTGGCGACATCCATTGCAGTGTTTTCAACTCATCCCGTAAAGCCTGCTTAATATTATTTAGGATCTCCATTACCTGAGCTTTCGACGCAGGCGGGAAATATTTTTCAACATACATTTTACCGATAGCAAAACCTAATGCCTGGCTTTCGGTATTTACTACCCGTTTCCAGCGAGGCAGAAGTTTTTCTGTACCGGTTAAAAGAGAACTCATTCGAAAGTTTTGATCAACAAAAGCTTTCGATAAGTAGGGGGCGTAGGCGTCAAGTACGTGCCATCGGAGGTAACTTTTCCAGGTGTTTAATGAAACACTTGTGAGTAACGTATTCATTTTCTTAAAAAAGTTGGGCATCCCCAAATTGATATGATCGATTTTCTCAAGACCGATCTGATTAAAATAAGCCGGCCATGAAAACTGAGGGGTTATTTTATTCAGTTCATTGACAGCCATCATGTGATAAATGGCACGGGGATTTCGCTGCTCAATTTGAGTCATAGAAGCATTAGCTAAAGCGGTTTCAAGCTGCATAATTTCATTTGCTTCCTTAAGAGACGTTGCAGCGTCATCACCAGCCAGTTCAAGCATTTTGGCGATATGTCGAACATAAGCAGAGCGAATGTCCTGAAACTTTTTATCTGTTTTTGTATAGTAATCGCGATCAGGTAATCCTAGTCCTCCCTGCATCGCAGCGCCTATCATTTCATTACTATTCTTAAAATCCTGCATGCTGCCGAAATTGAATAAGGCACTTACCCCATTCAACTGAAGCTTACTAATAACCTGCTGCAAATCCTTAGTATTTTTTATGGAGTTAATTGAGTCAAACATATCCTGTAGGGGAGATATGCCCAGCTGATTAATAGTGGCTTCATCCATTCCACTAAAATAAAAATCACCAATCTTTTGCTCAATACTGCCTTCAGGAAGGTTTTTGTTACCCGATAGTGCAATCAGCATTTGATGAATTCTATCCTGTACAGTTTCCTGAAGAATATAAAAACTGCCCCAGACTGCATATTCTGGCGGAATAGGATTTTGTTTTTGCCAGGTTCCATTAGCGTAGGCAAAGAAATTATCCGCTGGGGATACCGACTTATCCAGCCATTTGAGATTTAAAGGATCAGGCTGCTCTTCAGAAAGAGCTGTTGCGTAAGTAGGGGAAAAGAGGGTAACACTTAATAAGATGATTAATATCAAGCGCATATATAGATTCTTCGTAATTAAATTAATTTTAACAGAGTTACAAAATATTGATATGGATGCAAGGGGATTGCTTGTCTAATTTTAGAATTTATTCTAAAATTATAAAAAGTGGTCTTGTATATGAATAAAATTGCATGCAAGACTGGAACAAGTGGAGAATTTCATGAAAGTCTCTGTTAATCCTGCTGTAATCATTTCCGATGGCGTAGCCTGGAAATCATTAAAGAATTTAATGGAGCGATTCCATTTTGATACTGATGAGGCCCGTATTTTAATGGGTGATATGGCCGCATCAACTTATTATAAAGGGATAAACAAGTTGGAAGGACGCTTGTCCAAAGATGAAAAAGAGCGAATTTCATTACTCTTGGGAATTTATAAAGATTTGCGAATCTTGTTTATTGATAGCGAACAGGCGACGTCCTGGATCGAGCGGGCAAATAGCTTACCGCCATTTAATGGCAAGACCCCAAGGGAATTTATGCTGGACGGCAGCTTGATGCGTCTTGCAGACGTAAGGCGCTTTCTTGATTATTGGCGAGGATATTAATGGATTATGAGTATATTGATTATAAGGCTAAAACGCATCGACTAATACCTTCAAGATACCCGCCCGTTAGTTTATTTGACTGGGCAGAAAGTGCAGAAGAGCTGGAAGAGATTGCTCTTCTTGAAGGATTGACCAATGATCGTCTGGCTAATGAGTACGGACGAATCTCCTTGCTGCCTAAAGAGGATTGGGTATATGGTCCAGGCTCTACACCGTTAATGGCTGCTTTTACCCATTTCGGCGTCTCCCGGTTTAGCGATGGCTCTTCTTATGGAGTTTATTATGCAGCTGATTCGGTCGAAACGGCTATTGCTGAAACAAAATTTCACCGTGAAATCTTCCTCAAAGCCTCCAATGAAAAAGCCTGTATTATCCAAATGCGTGAATATCAGGCAAAGGTAACCAAGGCACTGGTCAGCATTTGCAACGATCGTTACGCGTCCATTTGTAGCCCCGCCCTGGAGTCTTATTCTAAAAGCCAGGAGTTTGGGCGACGCATTAAACTGAGGAATGAATGGGGTATTTTGTATCCAAGTGCCAGAAGAGCTGGAGGACAATGTGTGGCTATTTTTCGACCACCTGCTCTTGGCATTCCCGTACAGGCTGGCCACTACGATTATATCTGGAATGGCCGCTGCATTTCTGAAATCAGAAAATCTGTCCTGTGTATGGAATCTGCATAACATGGTCCTCTCAGATTTTAAAGCGCATCAATAATGCGCTTTAAAATTGATAGATTATGCAAAAACAACTTCTTTATCGCCTCGCTGCTCTATCTTTTGCACCAGCTCTTTAGAATATTCAATTCCTTTATTTTCGACCTTTCTGTGAATCAGAGTGGCTAATATTAACACCAGGCTGAATGCAAATACCGCCGAAAACAATATACTTTGAGTAAACAGCATGCAGATAAAATATAAACTGTAACCAATAAATCCATGGGTTAGATAGAGAGGATAAGAGAAATTAGCGATGCCATTTAAGGTTTTGCTATAAGGTAAACGGGAATTGCTGGCATATAAAATCAGGAAGAAGGGTAAAACATAGAGATGGTTTATGAATATTTTGCTGCCGCTAGCCTCAAATTGAAGGCCTGTGTGAAGAGAAATATAATTTAAAATTAATAATACAGCCGCAGTCAAAAGTCCGGTAGTATAAGTCCATTGTTTGCTTAAGGTGTAATATATCGTCGTTCCGATAAACATAAAACTTAAATAAGCCGAATTGATTGATACGATCTGCTGAACTCGAAGCACCCAGACTCGAGTCAATGGAAATGAGCAGCTAAGTTTATAGATCGCCACCAAAGCCGCTGCCAGAAGAATAAAACTCAAGGGATTTTTTTCTTTTTTATAATAAAAAAATAAAAAAAAGATTAAATAAAAGTGCATTTCAATTTCCAGGGTCCAGGTGGAGTACTCAATGAACTGGACATTTATAAAGTCTCTTATTAACAGAAAATTGCTGATAATAACTTTATATTTTAAAAAATGAAAAGGTGCCGAACCAAGGCAGTAGCCCGCTAATAACATTGCCCCAGCAGCCAGAATCATACAGACAATAGCAGTGGGATAAATGCGAAATAATCTCCTAATCAGATAGGAAAAGGGATTGGTTTTTTTTAGGGAAAGCGGGATGACGTAGCCGCTTAGAATAAAGAACAGACCTAGACCAAAATGAACGCTGGAAAAAGAGTTTAGTCCTACAGCTGCTGTAAATATCCCCAGATATTCAGTAATTGTAGCTGTGGGAAAATTGGGCTGGCTATTTGGAAACAGGAATCGAACTAAATAATTGGTATTTGTAAGAAGTCCGTACCAATGGGAGTAAACCACTAACAAACAAGCGACTACTCGTGCCATCTGTAGAAACCATATCTTGTTTTTATTAATTTCCATTCTGTTTATACCAATAAAATCAGTGATAATAACAGTAATCAGGTGATTTTAATAGAATAGTTGGAGTCCATAAAGATCACTGGATTCTGTCGATAAACCCTGAGAGATGGCCACAAAATTTGAACATAACAGATTGATTATAATCATAATGTTTAAACCCCTATGTACCACGTTTTATGCGGGGTATCCAGGCAATGCGTCTGATTGGCAAAAGCATTTTAAAACTCACTACCATTGTTATGGATACCCCGCATAAAGCGGGGTACGTAGGCTCTTAGGGGTACGTAGGCTCTTTCTTATGCGCGAGACGTGAGATTTGTTTTAATATGTTACTTTTTTCTTAAGTTTTGCTTAATATAACAAGCGTATAATTGATCAATGACTATCATTAAAATTTGAACGACAGAGCCTGTATGCCCTATCCATTAAGTGCAAAGAAACTGCTTAAACAATATAAAGATAAAAGAATCAGAGCGTTTTATTTAGACAGCGAGAGCAGCAGACTGACTCTTCCTCAAGATTCTTCCATACCATCTGTCGCGGCAGCGAAACGTAAAGATATTTTCCAAAAGGAAATTTATACTCGACCTGAAAGCAATGGCCAAGTGATTTTTGTAAAACAAAACGGCCATGAGCATTCCGTATTATGGAAAAGCTCTGCCGAAAAAATTAAACAGGCAACACGCTGGGGTATTATCAAAACTCACTCTCTGACCAGTAAAATCATTGGCTCTCTGGGCCAGTATCGCATTGTGGCCCATGAGCAAGCGGCCAAGGGCATGGTAAGCAACTCAGCGGGTATGAAGCTAGCCTTCCTGGATCTATACCAGGATAGATTTGAAGCGATGCAGGATCTTGAGTCGCTTGTTAATCGAGATAATTCAGCTAAAAAAATCCAAAAATATTTCGAGCGTTATATTCAAAAACTGCAGCAGATCAGCAATGAGCTGGATGGCTATTTTTCCGATGTGGACTGTCCTGGATTCGATGAAAGGACTTTGAGGCAATTGAAAGATGACCTTCAGGGGGATATACAAAGAGCTCTGGATTTTTCTCAAAAAATTCAAAAAAATTCTGATAATCTTCGCCGTTTTAATCGTGCACGTGGTCATGAGTCGATTCTGGAATTTATCAAGCAGCAGATACATCAGAATTTATATGAATTGCAAGGAATCAATCAGGATCTTAGCTTTAGTAATAAACGCTTTTTTGCATTGACCCGCGGTAATTTAAACGATTTTATCGAGGATGCACGAAAAGAACTGGATGATCATTTACCTGATCTGCGAAACCCCGTCAATCCTTCTCATCATGGCGATTTCGCGCTCGACAAAGAGCAAGCGGTAACTTATGACTTTAATCTTGAGGAGTTAACACCTGCTCGCGAACGACAGGTATTACTCGCAATAAGTTTTATTGAAGGTTGGGATAAATTGGAGCTTAAAAAAGGACAGGCTCCAAAAATCAGCAATTCAAGTGATGTCGAAGAACTCGATACTATTACCGCTACCCGCTGGAAAGCCCATCGCGGTATCGTTCCCCAATTAAAAAGTCTCGGCTATTTTCTTTTAAATTTCATTAAAAGTTTTGTGTTACCCACCAGAAACTGGGAAGAAGAAAGCTGGAAAAATAAAAATTTTCATTTGGTAGCAGCAGAGCTTCGTGCTCATGCAAAACCCAATCAGCCTCTTTGGGTAAATCCCTGGAATTTTATAAAGCAAGTGGGTTATGCGATAGGGGATATTTTTAGCGGAATTAAGGATTTCGGAAGCAGTCTGGTATTCCGTTTACCCGCTGCCATGCTTGAAGATTGGAAAGCAACCTCGGAAATACCTGAATTGAGCGATACCCTGGCATCTGCTCAGGAAGAATGTGAAACCATTAAAAAAATAGAAGAAGTACGATTAAACCAGCTTTTGGAACGCTGCAAAGTAAATACTGAAATTAAGTATAATGCAGATAGTCTGTTTGCCGAGGCGGATTATCCGCTAACTTCCGGTGAGCAGAATGATATTCTTACAGCGGTTGCCAGAGGACTTAATGGATTCAGCAGTTTTTTCACACACGGTTTTGCAAAAGATCCAGTTTCCGGTGTAATTTTCACATGCGCCTATGGGGTTGGGGCTGCAGTGATTTATTTGCCAGGTGTAAGTACTGCTATTTTTGGTGCGAATTATGTTAACTGGTTCAGTCATTTTTCCTATTCATTAGGCGCTTCCAAGCTCGCTGCTACAATCGGCGGTGGATGTACCCAGGCTCAGGTCCTTGCGGCAGGCTGGAATGCATTGATGGACGGCTATAATAGCCAGGCCGCAAATGCTGTTTACCAGTTTGGTGAAGATCCATTAACGATTGCAGCGTATTGTGCCGCGGCTTATGGTATTGGTTATGTATTGGCGAATGGTATAGCCGGACATCCCATACCCTGGATTAGTAAAAGGGTGCTGGAAGATCTGGGCAATAATCCACATGCCGGCTATCCCTTTGTCGGTGCCAAAATCGCTGTTTTATTTTATGAAGCATTAATCGCAGAGTATGGCGAGCGAGTAAGATCAAAACAACTTGAACTCAAACCTGAGGACATCAAAGGCTTTGTTGAACAATATTATGCAACGAATAAAGCCACTATTGATCGATTCTTATTAGCTTACTGGTTATCATCCAACGCAGATGATATTCCCAAAATGGGCTCAAAACATCTTTTTGCTTTATCAAGACAAATTGATAAACACTTTTCCAAGGAAGATAGCCGTGCTCTGAAGAAAATCTTATATCCGGAAACAGCCCATCCATCCATTGCTTTTCAATTGTTCTCAATTCCCTTAAGTTATATTCCGGCGGTTAGTCGTTTTGGCTGGTCTATCATTTTGAGCCTGGCAGCCTGGGCTGTTGAGAAACCTCATCCCTGGGAGCCTATAAAAAGAGCCGGTGGAGATTTGTTCGAGAAAACCAAAAAAGACCTCACTCGATTGGTCACGTTCTCGAGCTCGATGGTTTTTCTGTTTTATAGCGGATTTAGTTCTATTATTAAGTCATTTGTATACACTGCCGAGATGGGTATTGCCCGTATTGCCGGACTCTTTGGTGCCAAACCAGGTCATGCAACCCATCGCTTTTTTGCTTCGACCCATAAGTCTATGCGCTACGCAGGAGAGGCCCTCTATCCAGTAAGGGCGGTTAAGGATGTAAGCACTGCTGATCCGCGGGCTGTTATTGAGAAAACTGAAGCCTCTTATGGCAAACTCCTAAAGCATATCAAAAGGAAGCAGACCGGTTCACTGGGGGAGCAACCTTCTATGGAGTCGTTTAATCCCAAACAAGACGAAGGAAGATATAGCTTTGATCTAAGAAGAAGGCACACTTCTGCGCAAGAAGAATCAGCATCTCCAGTTCAAAAAACCGATCTTATGAGTTAAAGTAGCAAGGATAAATATTTTTTAGGGATAATTATGACGACTTTAAAAACTGCTGTTCTTCTTACTGCCTTGATTTCTGTTAACGCCTGGGCTGACAATACACCTGCTGATATACAATCCTTGAATACGCAAATTCAAGGGCAGTTGAAGCAAATGCAGGATCAAAACAATACACAGATCACTACTTTAAACAATCAGATGCAGGCTCAGCTAAAAGAAATGCAGAATAAACTGGAAGATGAAATTCAAAAAATGAACACCCAATCTCAGGATCAGCTGCAGCAAGTGCAGACCGGGTTACAGCAACAAATTGCCCAGCTGCAAAAAGAAATAGATCAGCTCAAAAAATCATAATTGGCTTCTGACAACTCCCGTCTTGGCATCAGTACCAAATTATTGTAGGTTGGCCCTTGGCCGGCCAAGGGCCTAAGGCGCTGCCTTAAGACTTTACTTACGTCCCTCGTAAGAGCCTACGTACCCCGCTTTATGCGGGGTATCCATAAATGGTAGTGGGTTTTAAAATGCTTTTGCCAATAAGACGCATTACTTGGATACCCCGCATAAAGCGGGGTACGTAGGCCTAATAGGATGGTTAAATTTTGTGGCCATCTCTCAGGGACAAGCCGAGGGACGTAGGGAGTAGTGGTTCAGCCCTAAAGTAAGTGCCATTTAGGCCAAGGACCCAACCTAATGAATTCGCAGACAGTTTAAACCCAGCAGAGAAATCATTGAGGCTTTTCAAACAGGCTTAAGATATGTTTACCCATGCTTTTAGCAAGTTCTTCTTCACTCAAATAATACTCGGCGTCAATTTCTTTGGCGAGCATGTTTTTGTCGTCTTCATTTTCAACTCGAATAGCTAGCTCGATCTTTGAATTCAATTTCGTGGCGATATCAGCCATTTGCCGAATATTAAAAAGATCAGAAGTGGCTACAACCAACATGGCAGCCCGTGCCACATGAGCCTGAATTAGTGTCGAGGGATCTGAGGCATTTCCATATACCGCAGGTATATTCTGGCTTCTGATATCTTCGATTAACTCGCGGTTTTGCTCCACCACCACATAGGGAATATGTCGAGCTGTCAAAATTTCACCGATACGTTTTCCAACGCGGCCATATCCTATCAATACCAGATGCTCAGAAAGGTATTTTTCATGTGTGGTAAGCGGTAACTCGGTTAAAGGGTCTGTGGCGCGCTGAAAAAAGCGCATTAAAAAGGGCGAAGAGGTAAGCCATCGTTGGAGATATTCAATCGATTTAAATAAGAGGGGGTTTAGCGCTATGGATATTAGAGCTCCTGCGAGTATTAATGCCTGACCTTCAGCCGGGAGCAGCTTTAACTGCACGCCCTGACCTGCGAGGATGAATGAAAACTCCCCAATTTGCGCCAGGCTGACTGATACAGTGAGTGCAGTGTTCAGTGGATAGCGAAATGAAAGCACGAGGATAGCCGCGGCTATCGATTTTCCCAGCATAATAATCAATACAACAATAAGTACTCTTAAAGGTTGTTCTATAAAAATAGCGGGATTAAACAACATGCCCACAGAAACAAAAAATAAAACGGCAAAAGCATCTCTGAAGGGCAAGGACTCTTCCGCCGCACGGCGGCTAAATCGTGATTCTCTGAGAATCATTCCTGCAAAGAATGCTCCGAGTGCAAATGAGATATCAAATAACCTGGCAGCCAAAAATGCAATGCTTACTGCCACCGCAATGATGCAGAGGGTAAATAGTTCTCGAGAGCCTGTTTTGGTAATCTGCCACAATAATCTGGGTAATCCCCATCTGCCAATAAGCAGCATGATTGCTACGAAGGATGAAATTTTTAAAATGGTTACTCCGAGGGTGAGCCAAAGATTTTTGTCAGAAGATGCCAATTCGGATGTACCCGACCAAAGAGCGATAAAGGGCAGAAACACAAGAGCGAGCACCATTGCGATATCTTCAACTATCAGCCAGCCAACGGCAATCTGACCATTAATTGTGCCAAGTAGACTTTGAGCTTCCAGGGCTTTGATTAGTACTACGGTGCTTGCAACAGATAAGGCTAAGCCAAATACAATTGAATGACTAAAGTTCCATCCCCAAAAATAGGAAACAGTCGCACCAAGACAGCTGGCGACCAGAATTTGCAACAACGCGCCAGGCAATGCAATTTTTCGAGTTTCGAGTAGTTCATCCACTGAAAAATGAAGTCCAACGCCAAACATTAACAGCATCACCCCAATTTCAGCAAACTCAGCGGCTATATGAGGATTGGCGACAATACCCGGTGTGAAGGGGCCAATGATAATTCCTGCAAACAAATAACCCACCAGAGTAGGAAGGCGAAGCCTGATTGCAATAAAGCCCATAATCAGTGCTAATCCCAAGGCCGTTGCCAGGGTTGTGATTAAAGGCAAATTATGAGCCATATTTTCTACTCACTATTATGATGTCTATCTTCCTCAATGCCAGCATCATCCTTTTTTCTGCTTGCCTTTGCGGCTAATGTAGTTCGCTGAAGCCTGAGCACTAGGCAAGATAGTAATTTCTGCGATATCAACATGGGGAGGCCTGGTCAGGCAAAATAAGACGGCTTCCGCCACGTCTTCAGCAAGAAGCGGGTCGAAATCGCGATAAAACTCTCTGGCTTTTTGCTCATCATTCCAGCGAACAATACTAAACTCGGTTTCTACCGCGCCGGGGGCAATTTCTGAAACTCGAACTGATGTACCCAGTAAATCCAGACGCATGGATTTAGTAATGGCACGAACTGCATGCTTGCTGGCACAATAGACATTGCCATTGGGATAACATTCCTGTCCCGCTATTGAACCAATATTCACGATATGTCCCGATTTTCTTTCAATCATGTCAGGAATCAGGAGGCGGCTGACATAGAGGAGGCCTTTTATATTGGTATCAATCATTCGCTCCCAGTTTTCAATCTCACCCGTCTGGATGGAATCGCTGCCCAGAGCTAATCCCGCATTATTGATTAGAATGTCAATGTTATTCCATTCACTGGGTAGATTCGACAACTGAGATTCTACGTCCAGTTTGCGGGTTATATCCACAGCGATAATTAATGATTCTGTGTTGAACTCATTTTTCAAAGACTCAGCCAGTTCAGCCAGACGTTCTTTTCTGCGGGAAACAAGGATCAATCGTGCGCCTTGTCTGGCTAGAGAATGCGCGCATGCTTTACCAATGCCACTTGAAGCGCCGGTGATTAGAGCAGTTTTATTTTTCATCGTACCTCTTGCCTTTGTTATTGTTATTTGGAAACGGCAATACAATTTCTTCCATTCAATTTGGCTTCATAAAGCGCTTTGTCAGCCCTCGTGAATAAAGATTCATAATCATCATCAATCGCCGGGACTGTATTGGCCACGCCAATCGAAACAGTTAATCGATTTGAAATCGGTGAATACTCATTTTTTATATTCAGACTATCAATTGCTTCTTTAAGACGCATGGCGAATTGCTCACTATCATTAAGCGAGGTATTGTATAAAATTACAACCATCTCATCCCCGCCATAGCGAGCGGCCAGATCCGTTTGACGTTTTACCACTTCAGTCAGGGCTTTTGCAATTTCTTTCAGGCATTCATCACCATAAAGATGACCATAGTTATCATTACACTCTTTAAAATAGTCAATATCAATAATCATTAAAGTCAGGGGAAGCGAAGCGCGCTTTGCCCGAATCCAGTCCGCTATTAAACGCTCCTGAAAATACCGTCGATTGGCCAGTTGAGTCAGCTCATCAGTAATCGAAACGATACTAAGTTTCTGATTAAATTGTTCCAGCTGACTATTGAGTTCGCTCTCATGCGCTAAAAGGATAATGTTTTTGCGAAGCATTTTCTTATTTGCATTGAAAATAACACCCAGATAACTTAGAAAAATAATCAGAACGATGGCAACCAGACGAGAATCATCATGGGAATCCATCAAAAATCGAAAAATTATTGGCAGAAAGTTTGGTAATACAAAGGCGGCATAGGAAAGCGGTGAGGCGGCCATGGAAATAGTGCTTCCCGTTGCGAGTCCCGCAAAAAAAAGTAATAGAATCATACGCTGGGATATAGACATGTCCCAGTAAAATGACCAGAAAAAAAGTCCCAGCATGGCTCCTAAAAGAAAACCGGTAATGACTAAACTCCAGTAGCAGAACTGCCTATGTTGCGGGCTTTTAATGGCGAGGATTGCGATTATAAGCCGAAGGATTAATATGGCGCAGAGAATGCCAAGCCATAAACCGGTCTGGGTTAGTGGAATGTCTTGGTAGCTTAAATAGAAAGTGATTAGTAGTGCCAGAATTAATGTAAATGCAATGGCTTTGGCGGTGTTATCAAAGAGATGCTCCATTAGTTTTTCTTTTACTTTTTTAGTCATCAAGTCCATGAAAAATGTAACTCCGTTTTATCATAGCGTGAGAAGTATTAATTAAGTATAATCCAAAAAAATGTTAAAAAATAACTAAAAATGTCCGAAGACATTGGAACTGGTGAAGAGAGTAAAGGATTTACAGCAGGTGTTGCCAGCGTAATAACGGCAACTGTTGCCAGTTATGCTGCCTTGAAAAAAGGAAACATAAGTGTTGCTTTTCTTTGTTACAAAAGCGTTGGCGGTTTTGGCCTGAATTTCTATCGCTTACAAGCGAATGGCAATCGACATCGTTTTTTTGCCATCGACTACCACCGCTTCAAAGATCCGAAAACCAACGAAGAGATTATGGCTTTGCATTATCATCGTGGTTCTTCCTTAAAGGAATTAAAACTGCACCGTCCTTATGAAGGAGGATGGTAGCTCCTTCAAGGAGCACGGGGTCCCTCAGCAGATTTGTTTCCTTCAAGCCGGTCAAGCTTCCTGGAAGCCCAATCTGGAAAGACGAGTGGGGTGGGTTGTTGTGATTTGAACATGCCGCAGGCGCTCATCAATGAACTGACCATACGCAAAGGCAGGGAGAGAAGATACAGACAATACAAACCTGCAATAAAGTATTGCTTGATATCTTTTTCTGAAGAAGCGGGTAAAGCGGTTGCTTCCTTATTCGGTTGTTTATCAAAGTCTGTTGAAAAAAGGGCTATAGCGCTGATGAGGGTAAAATAAAACATGTCCTTATATAATTGATTGGGTGATTTGTTCAGTTGTCGTTCAGCTATAATCAAGCCTCCTTTCAGATGATAAATAGGGGATTGAGGATATTCATAGCAGGTTTTTAGCCAGCGCAGATCATCACGGGATAAAAAGTATTGTACATTTTTCTCCCATGCGTGGCTTAGTGAAACAAGATCGTTTCTTGACAAACTTTTCTTATTATACTCTCGCTTGGCGTGATCTATGTAAATTCGCATCAACTTGTCTTTATTGGGCAGTGTGCTTTTTTTAATACAGCTCAACACGCCCTCCAATTCCAAGCTGCAATAGCTTTGAGGCAGAGAACGTTCAAAGAGTTTTTCGATAAGTTCATTGGTGGTTTTGCTGTTTGGAAGCGATTTATGATGTTCAATGAGGAGTTTCATCGTGAGAGTGCCGACGGGATCATCTTGTTGCAAAGCCCGCTTGAGATGCTTATTTAGCTTATCGGATAAAGTGGTTCTGTGTACACGGTCATTCCTATGTATCTCAAATGACGATAAAATCAGACTAAGATTATACATGGCAACGACAACTTCATCATCGTCGCTGAATCGAATCGCTTTAAGGCTCTCAGGGAGCTGGTAGTATGTTTTAACTGGTAATTTCTTTTGTTGTGCCTGGCCCTGAGCAATATTCATTATTTGACTTAGCTGGCTACCATTCATTTGAATTTTTCCTCGAATAAAGCATTATTACTGAATGAGTGTGTATTCTATGAAAAGACAGA